>NZ_JAXOUF010000001.1:0-1344562 GCF_034424805.1 Labrys sedimenti | reverse complement strand
GCGTCCGCTCGTCACCGATAATATGCGGCGAAATCCGGTCCCACTGATCGTCTCGAAGTATCAGGCGGTCCAAAACAACCATCGCTGCCTCCAAAAGACAGCTTTGAATCACATACCCGCACTCTTGGGAATCCCAAGAGTCCACAGCTCCTAGCGGGCGATGCGCCTGCGACCGATGACGGTCGAGAGGCCGCCGACCAGCAGGAATGCCGCGCCGAGCAAGGCGGCAAGGCCTGCAAAGAACCAGCGCCCAAGCAGGCCGTCGAGCGTGGCGTCGGTCGGAACGGCCGGATTATAGGCGACGGTCACACTGTCGCCTTCGTGCAGGAAGGAACTGCGCACGAGGTTGGTGAAGCGGATGACACTGCCCTGCGGTGTCGAGAAGCTGACGACCGGATAGGGATTGACCGAAACGATGGTGCCGGAGGCAGAAGCCGTGCGGGGGCTACGCCATTCGTTCATGCCGAGCACGGGAGCGGCCAGCAATCCGACGAAGCCCAGGATGAGGAAGCTACGCCCCAAGACACGCAGGGCTGCCGGCCCCCGGACACGTTTTACACTCACCATCGCTTCGTTCCAGTCGCAGTTCCGATGCCCCGGGGTTTACGGCACTTGCTGCCCCGAGGGAACAGCTAGGTTGCGAGATCGGCGGGCTGCGGGTCCGGCAGGAGTGAAGCAGCCGTCATTGCGAGCGCAGCGAAGCAATCCAGACTTGGCTCATCCCGAGCACGGGATTGCTTCGCTGCGCTCGCAATGACGAAAATCCAGCTCGGCCATCAAAACGGCTTTCGTCCTAGAACAGGATCCGCCTCAGAGGACCGGGTAGGGAGGACATATGCCGCAGCAACCTGTCCAGCGACAAGCCGCCGGATCCGGCAATCGATAGAACGAACATGCCCCCCGCGATGGCGAGGTCCTTCTCGAAATGCAGCAATTCGTTCTGGCTTGAGAAGTCCATGTGGAAAAGCGTTGCCGTCGCGAGGCAGAACAGGCCGAGCATGATGGCCCCGATGCGGGCGAGCACGCCCAAAGCGAGGGCCAGGCCTGCACCCAGTTGCAGCGCGATGACGCCGACGACCAGGGGCGCGCCGATGCCGATCACCGCCATGGCCTCCACGGTGCGCGTGAAATGCAGCGCCAGGGTCGTGCCTTCGTGAACGAAGATCAGGGCGAGCAGCAGCCTGCCGGCGAGCAGCATGGCATCGGCGAGCCCGGCCTTGATCTTGCTGATTGGGGTCATTGCAGCCACCTCCGGGGGAGAGGACCGGCAAGTGCCTTGGCGCCTGCCGGCTCACACGTCACTTCGTCACCTTGGTGTCGATGGCTTTCTGCAGGTCTTCGAGTTCCTCGCAGCCTTGGGGACAAAGCTTGCTGAGTTCCGACAACTGCACCTTGGCCTTGTCGACGTCGCCTGTCTCGACATAGAGCTCGCCGAGATATTCCCGGGCGGCCTTGTGCCCGGGCTGCAGTTCCAGCGCCTTGGTGTAGTAGGTCAGCGCCGTCTGGTAGTCGCCGGTCTTGCGCAGCGTGAAGCCGAGCAGATTGTAGACGTCGGCCTGCTGGGTGTCTTCGGCCAGGCCCCGCAGTTCCTCCAGCGCGCCGGTATAGTTCTTGGCCTCGATCTTGGCCTTGACGGAGGTCAGGTCGGGGGCATCGGTGGACTCGATATTGTCGACGGCATAGGCCGGTATCGAGAGCAGCGTGGTGGTGACCGCGGCCAAAGCCAGCGTGGCCACCGCGGTTGCGACTGCATATTTCAGCATGGTTTTCTCTCCTGAGGGCAGGGATATCGGGTTTCAGAGCTGCGTGGTCGGCGTGAAGCCATAGGCATTGCCGTCCTTTACGAAGGTGCCGCTGCCGGGGAACGGGAAATGCGAACCGCAGATCCTGACATTGTCGGCGATTACCCGGTCGATGAGCTTGCGCCGGGTGGCGATGGCCATGGGGCCATCCTGGTCATAGGCGCCTTGCCAGTCCGGATGCGGGGCGAGAAGGGCGGGCACGTACATGATGTCGGCCGAGACCATGAACTGCTCGTTGCCGGACCCGAGGAGGTAGACCGAATGCCCCGGCGTGTGGCCTGGTGCCGACAGGATCTGGATGCCGGGCGCGACTTCCGCACCGTCCTGCACCAGCTTCCAGTTCTTCCATTTCGGAAAGTTCTCGACGATGCGCTTGCCGGCGGGCCGCCGCCCCTCGGCGAGCTTCTCGACACGCGACGGGTCCGTCCACCAATTATACTCCGTGGCGCTGACGATCAGTTCCGCATTGGGGAAGACGGGCGCGTTGGTGCCCTTTTCCATCAGCCCCCAGACATGATCGGGATGGAAATGCGAAATCATGATGGTGTCGATGGCCTTGTAGTCGATGCCGGCTGCGGCCATGTTGGCTGGCAGATGCGTGGCATTGGCCTGCCATTGGCCGACACCCGAGCCGGCATCCATCATGATCAGCTTGCCGTTGACCTTGAGCACGACCACCGTGAGGGGGATCGGCATGAACTCGGTGGTCAGGCCGGCCTTTGACAAGGCCGCCTTGGTATCCTCCACCGAGGCATTCTTGATGAAGGCCGGGTCGTGGGGCTTGCGCCAGATGCCATCATAGATGGCAGTCACCTCGATGGATCCGACCTTGTATTTGTAGAAGCCCACGCTTGGCTCGACCGGCGTCTGGGCGAGGGCAGGGGCTATGAATTCAAGTCTTCCCGCCAGGCCGAACGCCGCGGCGGCCGCCGCAGAACCCAGCACCGTACGGCGCGTCATCTTCAGCATTCTGGTCACTCCTGTTCAACGGCTCATGCCGGACGGCGCACTGGCAATCAGTGCCTCCGCTGAGTGACCAGACCCGAGGGAGCGCGGAATTATTCCCGCGCGGTGCAAAGTTTTTTGGACGGCCCGTATCCGGCGTGCTGGGGCCGAGATACGCCGGGGCAAGGTCCCGCCCATTCTAGAGAAAGTGCGATTTCTTTGAATCGGACTTTCTCTCTAACATATTGTTTTGACGCGTTTTCTTAATCGAAAAGTCTATCAACTTTTCTGGATAACGCTCTGGACGGACGGAAGCGGCGTCTTCCCGCGTAGGGGCGACGCCTCCAGCAGGAGATCCTGCAGGGATTGGCGGATGGCCGGGGTGCAGGCGAGGACCTCGTGGTCCTCCAGCAGGCCGGGACCGTGCGGAAAGCCGCCGGTCCAGCCGCCGGCCTCTTCGACCAGGAGCAGGCCGGCGAGAACATCCCAGCTCTTGAGCGAGAGTTCGCAGAAGCCGTCGATGCGGCCGCAGGCGAGCGCTGCCAGTCCCATTGCCGCAGAGCCGTTCTGGACGAAGGCGTAGCCCTGCGCGAGGAGGCCATGGACCAGCCGTACATAATCAGCTGCGGGATGCCTGCTCGAATATCCTGCATCGACGATCGCATCCCATGGGCCCTGCGTGGTCCGGACCCGGATGGGTCGGCCGTTGCAGAAGGCGCCATGGCCGCGCCGGGCCGTGAAGATCTCGTCGCTGATGGGATCGTAGACGATGCCGCTCTCCGTCCGGCCGTCGATGCAAAAGGCGATCGACACGGCGAAATGGGCGATGCCGCGGGCGAAGTTCAGGGTGCCGTCGATTGGGTCGATGACCCAAAGATGCCGCGCAGGAACACCGCCGGTTTCCTCGGTCAGGATGCCATCGGCCGGAAACGCCCCGGCAAGTTGGTCGATGAGGAAACGATCGATTTCCAGATCGGCCCGGGTCACCGGATCGTGCCGGCCTTTTTCGATGCTGGACGGGGCCTCGCAGGAGCGGAAGTAGCGACGGGCGATCGTTCCGGCCTCACGGGCGCAGTCCTGGGCGAAGCGATGCCGCCGGTCGATATCGTCACTGGTCACGATTTCCGCTCGCGCCTTGCCAGCAGGGAGCGCCTGACGTCTTCCTCCGCCTCGTCGAGCAGGGAGGTGATGGCCTTGGCCGTGGCGGCCGGATCTCGCCTGGCGATGTTGTCGACGACGGCCTGATGCAAGGCGAGCGAGTGGCTCTGGCCCTCGGGATTGTCGTCCGTCAGGCGGAAGCTGATCACCAGGGCCGTCTCGATCAGCGCCGCGAGCGAGCCGATCAGTTCGTTGCCGGATAGGCGCAGGATGGCCTGGTGAAATGCCAGGTCCGGCACGGCGAAGCGTTCGCTGTCGTCGCCGGCCTGTTCCATTTGTGAGATCAGCCGCTGCAGCTGCGCAATCTGTTCGGCGCTGGCCCGCTCGGCGGCGAGAGCGGCTGCCATCGGCTCGATGGCGCGGCGCAGTTCGAACAGGGAGCGCGCCTCTTCAGCCGTGGTTCTCGACCCGTAGCGCCAGACCAGCACGTCGGGATCGAGAAAGTTCCAGTCCTGGCGGGGGCGTACGCGAGTGCCTACCTTGGGGCGCATTTCCACCATGCCCTTGTTGGCAAGCACCTTGACGACTTCCCGCAGCACCGTGCGGCTGACGCCATGGGCCGCGCTCCAGTCATCGGCATTCGGCAATTGATCGCCGGGCGCGAGTTCGCCCCGCACGATGCTTTGACCGATGTCGTTGAGGAGGCGCGAATAGAGGCTTGTGCCGGTGGCATTCCCTCCCCGCGAAGTCATGGGCGAAACCTTGGAAGGAGGGACTGCATTCTTCATTCTATCCTTGTTGGCAACATATCATGCCGCTGATGCGTATCTCAGGACGATATGGCGGTGGGATGGAACGGCAAGCTTGCCTTGGTAAAGCTGCCGCGTCCAATCCCCACCGTGGCGACATCCTTCAGTTCACAGCTTCATGTCGAGATTGATCCTGAAGGCATGGCCCTGGGTGTGGCTGGCAAGCTGGCCGGAATAGGTGGCGCCCAGGGTTGCGTTCGCCGAGAGCGCGACGTCAACGCCGGCCTCGACTGCCAGCGCATCCTTGGCGAGTGGCGCGCCGGCTATCGTGAAGGACGAGCCATTGTTGAAGGCGAGCTTTGCGTTCTGGGTCACGTCGTCGAAGGCGTGCTGCCAGCCAAGCGTGCCGCGCAGGGTCAGCGTGGTCCCGGCAAGGTCGAAGGCGGTCGAGGCATGGAGCCCCAATGTGGTGTAAACCATGTCCGTCGAGCTCTTCGGACTGGCCAGCGCAGCCGTGGTGCCGCCCTTCTCGGCAAAGCCATTCGTGTCCAGATGGACATAAGCGAGATTGGCGAAGGGATCGAAGACGTTACGCCCCAGATCGAAACGATAGCTGAGTTCACCGAAGGCCTGCGCCGTCACGGCGTTGTAATGCCCCGAAAGCGTTTCGCGGAAGGCGGGGAACACGACGTTGCGCTTGGTGTCAACATTGTGCCAGCCATAGATGGCGCCGGTGCGAAAGCCGAGCTGCCCCCATTGCGTGCCGCCATAGAGGCCGAGCTGGTAATTGTTGCTGGACCCGTCCGAACTCCGGGCGGAGACGTCGAAGTTGGTGTGGCTGTAGCCGGCGAGGACGCCCAGGCGCCAGTCCCCGACCGGCGCATCGATGCCGCCGATGAAGCCGCCGCTGGTGCGGTCAAAGGAGGCGGCGTCACCCGAGCCTTCGGCCCTGCCAGTGGCAGCGAAGGGCGTGCCCCAGACGACGATGCCGTCGGTGCTGCCAGTGGCGGCCCCGCCGGACGTTCCGGCGATGCCGCCGAAGGCCGAGCGCAGGCGCCGGTTGGCCGCATCACGCGGGTAGCGGCTGTCTTCGATAAGGGCACCCTTGATATCGGCGTGGATCTCGCCCGAAAGTGCGTTTCCGAACGGGCGCACGTAGCGGTAGAAGCCGATTGCGGTCTCACCGGGATGGTTCGGGTCTTCCTCCCGGTTCAGAATATGCATTGACCAGCCGTCGGGCGTGTTCTTGAAGACCAGCCCCTCGATCTCCTGCTCGCCATCGATCTTGAGATTGCCGATGAGCTCGACCTGCCCCGTCAGCAGATTGGCGCGGTAGATCAGCTTCTGATCGTTATCGGTCGAAAAATACATCCAGCCATTGAAGATCTTGCCGCCTTGCGCCTGATCGATGGTCTGCGACAGGGGAATGTATTTCTGGAACGACCAGTCCGAAAGATTATAGACGGCGAGTTCGGTCGCATTTTCATAGGCCATGCCGTAGCCGACACCGTTCTTGGCGTCCACAGCAACCCAGCTGGCAATGTCGTGCGTACCGTGGGGTGGGTTGAGGGCGAAGGCCTGGCCGAGATAGGTCAGTGTCTTGGCGTCATAGATCGCGAAGACCGGTCGTTCGTATTTCCCGTTGGTGGTCGGCGAGCGGTTGCTCGTGTCCAGGGAGATGTAGAGCTTGCCGTCGGCATAATCGATGTCGCCGATATGGTTGAGCCCGATATCCGAAAACTGGGAGGGGTTCTTCAGGATGTCCGGAATGGCGGGCGTGACCAGCAATTTGGGATCGAAGGAGCCATTGGTCATTTCCAGGGCATTGGTGCCGGAGAAATACCAATTGGTGCCATCGGTGGTGACGCCTTGCCCACGGGAGGCGTCCACACCCGAGAACATCGTCTTTTCGACCATGATCCACGGCTCGACCGCCAGGGCCGGCAGGCTGGTGGCACCCAACAGCGACAGGCCGGCAAGGTATGGCCATGCGGCCCTGCGCAGCCGATATTTGGGGTGGGCACAGGCAAGGGGAGGGCAAGGAGCAGCGTTTTCAGGCGGCTTGCTCGGCCTGTCAGGCGTTGTCACGGACATGGTCTCGATCTCTCGGGGTAGGGTTCTTGTGGTTGCGCGGCAGGCGCGCGGCAGCATCCGCCGGCCCGTAGGTCGGCGATGACGTTCGAAAATTTGGCTAAGGCGACGTGACCCGGCCGGGGCGTTAACCGCCCGGCCTTGGACATTGGCAGGGACTGGGAAGAGGCGCGCCATTACGGGCAAATTCGTATCGGCGCGAGGAAGGTGCAGTCAGAGCTTCGGCTTGCTGAAGCGTACCGTCATCCGCAGTGCGGAGAGGGGGATCCCGGCGAAATGGCGAGCTGAGTGAGAATTTCCTATCGATGGTCATTATGCGCGGTCGCGAGCAGACTGCTTCGATGCACAGTCCGATGAGCGGCCTGGCCCAGTGCTTGCTCGACGAGATGCTTCATAGAGATCGCTCGTGACAATAGTATGAATAATATGAAGAATAGAAGGGGGCATCGTCGAGCCTGGCCGAGGCGGTTCGGCCGGCGAACGCGACGTCGGAATTCCGGCAGATAGCCTGGGAAAAAGAGCGGAACTATTCCGCCGCTGCCCGATTGAGCGAAGCGATCAGGTCAGTGAAGCGCTCGCCCTGCACCGCGACATGGTCATAGAGGCGCGTGGAGGCGAGGGTGCTGTCGCCGGCCAGCAGGGCATCGACGATGGCTTCATGCTCGGCCAGCGAGGTGCGCATGCGGTTGCGCACGCGTAGTTGCAGCCGGCGGAAGGGGGCGAGGCGCTTATGCAGGGCCGTGGCCTGCTCGGCGATGAAATCGTTGCCGCTCGCCACATAGATGGCGCGATGGAAGCGCTCGTTCTCGTAATAATAGATGTCCATGTCGCCGCTGTCGGCTGCCTTGCGGCAGGCTTCGAGCGTGCTCTTCAGTTCGGCCTCGTCGCTCGGCAGCAGGCGGCGGGCGGCGAGGCGCCCACAGATCGCCTCGAATTCGGCCATCAGGCTGAACATGTCGATCAGGCGCTTGGGATCGGGCGCGCTGACGATGGCGCCGCGATGCGGGCGAATCTCGACCAGGCCGGCTGCCGCCAATTGCTGGAGAGCCTCGCGGATCGGTGTGCGCGAGACCCCGAACCGGGCCGCCAGCGAGACCTCGTCGAGCCTGTCGCGGGGCTTGAACACGCCGGTGGCGATTTCCTCTTCGATCTGGTTGCGCAGGCGGGTCGCGGGTTTTTCGCTCATGGCCGATATCCTCCGCAATTTCGTACGACTCCCGGCACGAGGGAGTCAATCTCGTAAAACTTGTATACAATTTTATTGTAACTGTTTCAAAATTGCAATAATGATGAATGCAACCGCAGGCGGAACCAGCCAGCCTCGGATGGATTGAAGAGGAAAACGCCATGTCGCTCACCCGGAGGCAGATCCTGACTGCCGCACTCGCAACGCCATTGGTCATCCGGTCCGCCGGGGCTGCCCGCGCCGCCACCACGCTGAAGATGTCGCACCAGTTTCCCGGCGGCACCATCGAGCAGGGTGATTTTCGCGACCGGCTCTGCCGCATCTTCGCCGCCGAAGTGGAGAAGCGCACCGGCGGCGGCCTGAAATTCGACGTCTATGCCAATGCCTCGCTGATGAAGACCAACGCACAGTTCTCGGCCATGCGCCGCGGCGCCTTGGACATGTCGCTGTTCCCGGTCGCCTATGCCGGCGGCGAACTGCATGCCACCAATCTGGGCCTGATGCCCTGCCTGGTGACGAGTTATGAGCAAGGTGCGGCCTGGAAGAATGCCGAGATCGGCAAGGCGCTCTCCGGCATTCTGGAGGCCAAGGGCATCAAGATCATCGCCTGGGTCTGGCAGGGCGGCGGCGTGGCCTCGCGCGGCAAGCCGGTATTGACGCCGGACAGCTCCAAGGGGCTGAAGATCCGCGGCGGCAGCCGGGAAATGGACCTGATGTTCACCGCCGCCGGGGCGCAGGTCTCCACCATGCCCTCGAACGAAATCTATATCGGCATGCAGACCAGCGCGCTCGATGCGGCCGTGACTTCCTCGACAAGCCTGATCTCCTTCCGCCTGGAAGAACTCGCCAAATCGCTGACCTCGGCGCGGAAGGGTTCCTTCTGGTTCATGCTCGAACCGCTGCTGATGTCCAAGACCATCTTCGACGCCCTGCCTGCCGATCAGCAGAAGACGCTCCTCGATGTCGGCGCCGAGATGGAGGGCTGGGCCACCAAGCAGGCGCAGCATGACGACGAGGAGGTCGCTAAGGTCTATGCCGCCAAGGGTGTCGAAGTCGCCGATTTCAGCGCGGCCGATCTCGCCGAATGGCGCAAGATTGCCGAAGCCAGTTCCTGGAAGGATTATGCGGCCCGTTCGAGCGAGGCCGCGGAATTGTTGAAGCTCGCGCAGAAGGTGGCGTGAGATGGGCGGCTCGATCCAGCACGATGCCATCCTCGCCGGCGACGAAGCCGGTCCGGCCGAGCGCGCGGGGGTCGTGCATCGTGCCTTCGCCGCGGTCAACGCCGTCGCCTTCCGGCTTTCGGCCGTGGCTCTGCTGGCGGCGGCTGTTGTCCTTACCTTCGGCGTCATCACCGGCCATATCACCCGCCAGTCGGTGTTGTGGCAGGACGAGGTCACCATCTACCTGATCGCCGGCGCCATCTTCCTGTCGGCGGCCTCGGTGCAGGCCGTGCGCGGCCATGTCGGCATCGATATCCTCGATCATTGGCTGCCGGCTGCCGCCGGCACCAGGCGGCTGGTGGTCGATGCGCTGGTGCTGTTCTTCTGCCTCCTGTTCGCCTGGAAATCGGGCTCGCTCTTGCATGAAGCCTGGGTGGACGAGCAGACCTCGCACTCGGCCTGGGGGCCGCCTCTGTGGATTCCCTATTCCCTGCTGACATCAGGCATGGTGCTGCTGGCGGCGCAGGTCGCCCTGCAGGTGGCGGAACGCTCGCTGCCGGTCTTCGTCATCGTGCTGCTCGCCTTCGCCGCTTTCGCCCTGTGGTCGCGGCCGCCGCTGCCACTACTGACCGGCCTGCCGCAATGGGGCATCGGCGTCGCCTACTGCACCGCGACGCTGATCGTACTGTTCTCGGGCATGCCGATCGCCTTCGCGCTCGGCGTGGTGGCTCTGACCTTCATGATCCTGTTCATGCCGGCGGCCTCGATCGATACGCTGGCGCAGAACTTCTACGAGGAACTGGCCAACGTCATCATCCTCGCCATCCCGCTCTTCATCCTGAAGGGCGCGGCGATCGGTCGTTCCAATGCCGGCAAGGATCTCTATTCGGCCTTGCATGCCTGGCTCTATCGCATTCCAGGCGGCCTCGGCGTCGCCAACACGGTCGCCTGCGGCCTGTTCGCCGCCATGGCGGGCTCTTCGCCCGCCACCTGCTCGGCCATCGGTGCAGCCGGCATCCCGGAGATGCGGGCCCGCGGTTATTCGGGGGGCTTTGCCGCCGGCATCATCGCGGCAGGGGGCACGCTCGGCATCCTCTTGCCGCCCTCGGTGACCATGCTGCTCTATGCGGTGGCGGCGGAGGTTTCGCTCGGCAAGCTGTTCCTGGCCGGAATCGGCCCTGGCCTGCTCTTGATGACGATGTTCGCCGTCTACGCCATGCTGCATTACCGCAAGGAGAAGCGGCAGGCCCTGGTGCAGGCTGAGCGCACCGGCATTCGTTCGGCCATCCTGCTCGAGGAGAGCTACACCTTCGCCCAGAAGCTGCGGATGATCGGCTGGGTGGTGCCCTTCGTCTCGATCCTCGCCGGCGTGATGGTGGTGCTCTATGCCGGCTGGGCGACGCCCTCGGAGACGGCCGGCGTCGGCGCCGTGCTCGCTTTGGTGGTGATCTCGGCCATGTACGGCATCTGGCGGCCTTCCAAGGTGATGCCGATCCTCTCGGGCACGCTGCGGGAATCGACCATGCTCCTGATGATCATCGGCATGTCGCTGCTCTATTCCTATGTGATGAGCTATCTCCAGATCAGCCAGTCGGCGGCGGCCTGGATCATCAGCCTGAACCTGTCGAAATGGCTGCTGCTTACCGCCATCCTGCTCTTCGTGGTCGTCCTCGGCTTCTTCCTGCCGCCGGTCTCGATCATCCTGATGACGGCGCCGATCATCCTGCCGCCCTTGAAAGCGGCCGGCTTCGACCTGATCTGGTTTGGTGTGGTGATGACCATCGTCATGGAGATGGGCCTGATTCATCCGCCGGTCGGGCTCAACATCTTCGTGATCAAGAATATCGCGCCGGACATCCCGCTCGGGGATATCATGCGCGGGACGCTGCCTTTCGTCGGATTGATGGCGTTGGCGGTGGTGCTGGCCTGCCTGATCCCCGGCCTCGCCACCTGGCTGCCCGGTCTGATCATGGGGTAATCCAATGAATTGGCATGGTGAACAGCGATGAGCAGAAATTTCCTGCAGGAATTCCTGGAAGCGGTGGCCGAGCGGGGGAGGGGGCTCATCGGTCTTGAGCGCCCTGCATCCCCGGTGCGATCGGGCGATCTGCTGGCGCTCAGCAATGCGCTGCTGACGGGCCGGGGCGAGGTTTCCGGCGTCGCCCTGGCGCAGCAATGGCTCGACGCCTATGCCGCGGCCGACGAGGAGCAAAGGCGGCGCCATCTGGCGGCGCTGGCCGACGGCTTCGGTCCCGACCAGCAGCGCCTCGATGCGGCGATCGAGGCCTATCTGCAGGACAAGTCGCCCCGGGCGATGGCCGAGCTCAGCGTGGCCGCAGAGCCGAGACGCCAGGAGCTCTTCCGCCGGCTCAACCGCCCCGCCGGCGGCACGGCCGCCCTGGTGCGGCTGCGCGAGGACGTACTCGCCGACCTGCAGGGCAATGCGAAGCTGGAGGCCCTCGATGCAGACCTTGCCCATCTGTTCTCGTCCTGGTTCAACCGGGGCTTCCTGATGCTGAAGCGGATCGACTGGACGACACCGGCGAACATTCTTGCCAAGATCATCCAATATGAGGCCGTGCACACCATCCATAGCTGGGAGGATCTGCGCAGCCGGCTGGAGCCTTCGGATCGGCGCTGTTTTGCCTTCTTCCATCCGCAGATGGCCGACGAGCCGCTGGTGTTCGTCGAGGTGGCGCTGACGCAGGACATACCGGCGACGATCGCGCCGCTGCTCGCTCTCGAACGCAAGCCGATCCGGGCCGAGGATGCGACCACCGCGGTGTTCTATTCGATCTCCAATTGCCAGACCGGCCTGCGCCGCGTCTCCTTCGGCAATCTCCTGATCAAGCAGGTGGTCGAGGAACTCCGGCGCGACCTGCCGAAGCTGAAGACCTTCGTGACTTTGTCGCCGGTCCCCGGCTTCATGGGCTGGCTGAAGCGGGAGCTCGCCAAGCAGGACCCCCAAATTCCGGGTGTCGCCGACCTCTCGGTGTTGGAGGGGCTGTTCCAGCCAGCCGAACAGGGCGGCACCGGGCCGACGGAAGCCATGCGTGAGGCGCAGCTGGCGGCCGCCGCTCATTATTTCCTGGTGGCCAGGACCCCGTCGGGTGCGCCGATCGACCCGGTGGCGCGGTTCCATCTCGGCAATGGCGCCCGCCTCGAGCGCATCAACTGGCGGGGCGACGTCTCGGCCAACGGGTTGCGCCAGGCCGGCGGCCTCATGGTCAATTATCTCTATGACCTCGATGCCATCGAAGCCAATCATGAGGCCTTCGCCAATCAGGGCGTAATCGCCGCCAGCGCGGCCGTGCGCAAGCTGCTGAAAGCCACGGAAGCGAAACCGGCGCGTCGCAAGCCAGCCGTACCGGCCTTGCCGCCGCCCGCCCGCAGCGCCGATGCGGCCCAGCGGTCTCGTCCCAATTCTTGAGGAAATTTGCGTGTCGAACCATCTGTTCAGCCTGATCCGTTCCCGGATGCCGGAAGCGGGAAAACCCTTCCTCACTCTCGCCGATGGCCGCGGCTTTGATTATGGCGCTGTGCTTGCCTGGTCGGGCCGCTATGCCAATGCCCTGCGCGGCTATGGGGTCGAAACGGGTGACCGCGTGGTCGTCCAGGTCGAAAAGAGCCCGCAGGCGGTGTTTCTCTATCTGGCCTGCCTGCGCGCCGGCGCGGTGTTCGTGCCCCTCAACACCGCCTATACCAAGGCCGAGCTCGATTATTTCGTCGGCGATGCCGAACCGCGGCTCCTGGTCTGCGCGCCGGAAAAGGCGGATGAACTCGGCGAGATCGGCACCCGGCTCGGTGCTGCCGTCGCGACCTTGGGAAGCCATGATGACGGCTCGCTCGCCGAAGCGGCGAAAGCCGCACCGGAGAGCTTCGACGATGTCGCGCGCGGCGAGGACGATCTGGCGGCGCTGCTCTATACCTCCGGCACCACGGGGCGTTCCAAAGGTGCGATGTTGACACATGGCAACTTGGCTTCCAATGCCGTTACCCTGGCTGCCTATTGGCGCTTCAGCCAGGACGACGTGCTGTTGCATGCCCTGCCGATCTTCCACACCCATGGCCTGTTCGTGGCCATCAATACCACGCTGATGGCGGGATCCTCGCTGATCTTCCTGCCGCGTTTCGATGCGGCGGAGGTGCTACGCCACCTGCCCGGCGCCACCTGCATGATGGGCGTGCCGACCTTCTATGTGCGCCTCCTGCAGCAGGAGGGCCTCACCGCCGAGGCGACCGCCCATATGCGGTTGTTCGTATCAGGATCGGCGCCACTGCTGTCGGAGACCCATGAACAATGGAGAGCGCGCACCGGCCACGCCATTCTCGAACGCTATGGCATGACCGAAACCAACATGATCACCTCCAACCCCTATGAGGGCGCGCGCGTGGCCGGCGCCGTCGGCATGCCGCTGCCGGGCATCTCGCTGCGCATCGTCCAGCCGGAGACGGGCGAAGCCTTGCCGCAGGGCGAGATCGGCATGATCGAGGTGAAGGGCCCCAATGTGTTCAAGGGCTATTGGCGCATGCCGGAGAAGACCAGATCGGAATTCCGGCCCGACGGCTTCTTCATCACCGGCGATCTCGGCAAGATCGACGCCCAGGGCTATGTCCACATCGTCGGACGCGGCAAGGACCTGGTGATTACAGGTGGCTACAACGTCTATCCCAAGGAAGTGGAGACGGAGATCGACGGCATTCCCGGCGTGTTCGAGAGCGCCGTGATCGGCGTGCCGCATGCCGATTTCGGCGAGGGAGTCACGGCGATCGTGGTGCGCAAGCCGGGCGCTACCGTGGAGGAAAGGACGATCCTTGCCACCCTGGAGGGGCGC
The DNA here is from genome assembly GCF_034424805.1 of Labrys sedimenti. Classification (NCBI taxonomy): domain Bacteria; kingdom Pseudomonadati; phylum Pseudomonadota; class Alphaproteobacteria; order Hyphomicrobiales; family Xanthobacteraceae; genus Labrys; species Labrys sedimenti. Next base: position 1,330,696 of record NZ_JAXOUF010000001.1, on the reverse strand, counting down.
CTCGCCAAGTTCAAGCAGCCCAAGCGCGTGCTCTTCGTCGACGAATTGCCGCGCAACACCATGGGCAAGGTCCAGAAGAACGTGTTGCAGACGACCTATCGCGATCTCTACGCGCGGGGGTGAGGCGTGAAAGCCTTCTCCCCTTGTGGGAGAAGGTGCCCCGAAGGGGCGGATGAGGGGAGAAACGCACCCTTGAAAGGTATGCGCCAACACCCCTCATCCGTCATTGCTGCGCAATGCCACCTTCTCCCACAAGGGGAGAAGGTTTATCGCGCGCGCGATTTCCGCGTCAGCCCAGCTTCGGCTCGAGCTGCGTCGACCAGAGCGAGGCGTCGGCGGCGTCGCGTAGCGTGACGGTCATCACCCGCGTGTCGGCGGCGATGGCGACATGGCCGAAGAATTGCAGGCCGGCCGCGGGCGACAGGTTCTGCTGGCCGCCTTCCGGCGCCTTCACATATTTAAGCTCGGGCCCGAAGGTCATGTCGAGGTCGTTGGGGCCGAATGTGCCGGAATGGAGCGGGCCGGAAACGAATTCCCAGAAGGGATCGAAGTCCTGGAAGGCCGCCTTGTCCGGATTGTAGTAGTGGGCGGCGGTGTAGTGGACGTCGGCTGTCAGCCACACCGTGTTCTTCACGCCGGCCGCCTTGATGAAGCGCAGGAGATCGGCGAATTCGAGCTCGCGACCGAGCGGCTTGCCATTGTCGTTGTTGGAGACAGCCTCGAAGCCCTTCTTCTGCTCGGCCTTGTCCCACACCACCAGAGCGAGCGGCATGTCGGCGGCGATCACCTTCCAAGTCGCCCTGGAGTTGGCGAGTTCGCGCTTGAGCCAGGCAAGCTGCTCGGCGCCGAGGAAGGCCGCTCCCCCGCCTTCCGCGGTCTGCAGATTGTCGCTGTTGGGGCCGCGATAGGTGCGCATGTCGAGCATGAAGACGTCGAGCAGCGGGCCATAGGGGATCTTGCGGTAGACGCGGCGCGGTTCGGCCAAGGTGGTGGCGATCGGCATATATTCGTGGAAGGCCTGCGCGGCGCGTGCCGCCAGGGCCGCGATCGACTTTTCCTTGTAGCGATCGTCGCTGAGCAGGTCCTTGGACGAGGACCAGTTGTTGGTCACCTCATGGTCGTCCCACTGGGTGATGACCGGAACCTCACGGTAGAGCGCGCGGAAGTTCTTGTCCATCAGGTTGTATTTGTACTGTCCGCGATACTCGTCGAGAGTCTCGGCGACCTTGGATTTTTCCGGCGTGACGATGTTCTTCCAGACGGTGCCGTCAGGTAGCTTCACCTCGGGCTTGATCACGCCGTCGGCATAGATGTTGTCACCGGAATGGATGAAGAAATCCGGGTTGTGCTTGAGCATGGCCGAATAGATCTTCATGCCGCCGCGGTCGGCATCGATGCCCCAGCCCTGGCCGGCGGTGTCGCCGGACCAGACGAAGGAGACGTCACGCAGCCCGGCCGGGGCCGAACGCAGGTGCCCGGTGACCACCTCGCTCTCGACGCTGGTATGGGCGAGGTCCTGGAAGCGCACGCGGTAGAAGATCTCCTGGTCCGCCGGCAGGCCTTCGGCCAGGATCTTCACGGTGTAGTCGGTCTCGGGGGAGGCGGTCACCGTCGGCAGCCGGTTCACCGTCTTGAAGCTCTCGGTCGTCGACCATTCGAAGATCGCATTGGCCGGGCGGTCCGTGCGCGACCACAATACCGCCCTGTCGCCGGCAACGTCGCCCGACTGCAGGCCGGCCGTAACCTCGGGGCGGTCGGCAGCGCGGGACAGGCCCGGAATGGCGAACGTGCCCGTGGCTCCGAGGAGGCCGGTTGCTGCGGTTGCAGTGAGGAAGCGGCGGCGGGACAAAGGTCTTTCGATGAAGCGCATGGCGACTCTCCAGCTTGAATTGCGCTCCTTCTTGGCCATCGACATGACAGGGGCATGTCAGATGGTTGGAGGAATTGTAAACTGTACGCGAGAGAAACCTCGAACAGGCTTCGGTGCGAGGACCTGAAGAAAAAATTCACAGGCAGCCTGCTTCTGCTTATGGCATAGGGAGTTGGGGATCTTCCATTGAGCGGACCGGGTATTTTATGGCTTTCTTGATGACATCTGAGCGCAAAAGCGGCGTTCGTCGCCGGGTCATTCTGGCCAGCGTGGCGCTTGCAGGGCTGGCCTCTTCGCAGGCCATGGCCGAGCCCGCCACCGAGCAGGGCGCCAAGGCGATTCGTGACGAGATTACCCGCTATTTCGGCCCGAAAGTGATCGAGAAGGGCATTCTCACGATCAAACCCAATGGCGATGGCTACGACCTCACCTACGATTTCAGCAGCACCAAGCTCGGCTTGCCTGCCGACGGTGCCCAATTCAGCTTCGGTCCGTTCACCGGACACGTGAAGCCCGAGGCAGGTGGCAAATATGTTTTCGAGCAGACGACACCTTCGCTCGATTTCACCTATAAATCAGGAAAAGCCGGTCCCCAGAGCGAGCTGGTCCAGCGCCTGAAGAATTGCACCGGAAAGGGTGTCTTCGATCCCAAGGCCGAGCAGTTTGCCGATCAGAGCATGAGCTGCGAGTCGGCCGTCTTCACCATGCGTTCGCCGATCGAGGACATCGACGCCAGCATTGGAAAGATCGATTTCACCATGACTGGCAAAGTCGGAGAGGCTGGCAAGTCGGACCTGACGATGACGGGAGACCTGCTGGATCTCGTCGAGACGGTTACCGTGAAGGATCCGGCCAATCCGGCGCCGCCGATGGTGCTGCGCGCCGATCGCATACACGAGACCTTTGCGGCCAATGGCTTCAGTAGCCAGCAATTCATGCAGGCTCTGGCCTATTTCGCGGCCCGCAAGGCTGGCGACAACGGCAAGGCGGCCCAGGAGCAGGCGCGGGCCAAGCTGAAGGCCGTGTTGCCGCTGTGGAAAACACTGGCCGCGCAGATCCGCTACGACAATATGACGGTGGGGACGCCCAAGGGCATCATCCGGATTGCCACCGTGGATACCAACCTGGCTTCGAACGGCTTGGTGACGACAGGCAATGTCGGCCTGAACCTCGCCATGAGCGGCCTCACCCTGCCGGATGGGATGATGCCGGACTGGGCCAAGACGTTGGTGCCGGAGCAGGCAACGCTCAATCTCAAGGTGACGGGGCTCGATCTCGATGCCATCGCGGGCAAGGTGATCGAGGCCACTACCGATACCAAGCCTCCCCAGCCGGACAGCCTGAAAGCCGTTCTGCTGCCCTTGCTTCTGGCAGGCCAGCCCAAGCTTGCCTTCGACCAGACGCTCGCGGCTCCCGCCTATGATGTGAAGGGGCAGGGTGAGACCTCTCTGCTGCCCTCCCAGCAGGGTAAGGCGACGGTCTCCGCCTCCAATCTGGATGCGATCGCCGGGGCTCTCGGCAAGGCCGGCGCCGCCGGTCCCGGCCCTCAGCGTGCGGCCATGGGCATCGCCTTCCTCAAGGGTTTGGCCAAGACCGGGCCGGACGGCCGTCTGACCTGGGACATCGACTTCGACAGTCTCGCCCGCAAGGTCACGGTGAATGGCCAGTCCTTCGGGCCGGGGGCGCAGAAATAGGGAGCTCCCAAGCGGCGAGCAGGATTCCGAGGGCGGCCTTTTCCGAAAGGCCGCCCTCTTCGCGTCTGAAGCAGTTCGATCAGGCGAGTTCTTTCGCCAGCAAATGGCGGACTTTCGCCATCAGGGCGGATTCGCCGGCCTGGGGCGGCAGGATGGAGAATTCGACGTCGGGCATGGCCGGCAGACCGAGACTGGTATCGAGAACGGCCATGCCGGCCGGTATGGCGGAACGGTTAAGGCAGGCCACGCCCAGGGCGGCGCCGAGCGCCAGATGCAGGCCGGCGACCCCGGCGGCCGAATGGGCGATCTCATAATCGATATCGCTTTGGTTGAGCGTGCGGATGACTAGGCGCTGGAGGGCGCAGGCCTCGGGAAGCACGACAAGCGGCAGGCGCTGGGCTGCATCGAGCTCGACGGCGGGAGAAGCCACCCACGACAGCGGCTCGCGGCCGAGCCGGATGCGGCCGTCTTCGTCGGACGCACTGTCCTTGTCGAGAAGGCGCATGGACAGGCCGATGTCGAAGTCGCGACGGTTCTCGATCATCAGGCTCTGGCGGGTCGCGACATGCAGCCTGAGCTGCGGATAGCGCTCACGCAAGCGCTTGAGCAGGAGCGTGATCGTCGCCGGGCGGAAATAGTCAGTGATGGCCAGGCGCAGATCTCCGGTGAGCGGCATGCCCATGACATCGCGGAAAGCCTCCTCGCTGAGTGCCAGCAGCCGGCGTGCATGTACGACCAGACGCTCGCCGGCTGGCGTGAGGCTGGCACCGAGCTTGCCGCGCACCAGCAAGGGCACGCCGCAATGCTGCTCGAGCTTGCGCATCTGCTCGCTGACGGCCGATTGCGAGCGATGGACCCGTGGCGCCGCCGCCGACAGGCTGCCTGCCTCGGCGATGGCGACGAGGGTCTGCAGGAGATCGAGGTCGAAAGGGCGCATTTATCCATCCATTTTTCTGATGGATGATATCATATATTCCCGATTTTCCGATTGGAAGCATGCCCTTATACAACCGTGATCCGCGTTGAAGGAGCCGACGGCCCGTCGGAGTTTCGAATGTCTAGTCTACGACTGTATATGTTCCAGTCCGGCACCCAGCGCTGCAAGCTGCACCACATCAAGATGAACCAGGGCGAGGGAGCCGACTACGAGATCCCGGTCCCTTGGTTCCTGGTGATGCATCCGGAAGGCGCGGTGCTGATCGACGGGGGCCTGGCGGCGGAAGGCCTTGCCGATCCCAGAGCCTATTGGGGCGGCAGCGTCGAGGTTTTCCGCCCGGTGATGACACCGGAGCAAGGCTGCCTCGCCCAGCTCGAAACTCTCGGCATCCGGCCCGGCGATATCCGCTTCGTGCTGCTCTCGCACCTGCATTCGGATCATACTGGTGCCGTCGGGCGCTTTCCCAATGCCACCCACATCGTGCAACGCCGGGAATATGAATATGCCTTCGCTCCGGACTGGTTCTCGGCGGCCGCCTATGTCCGCCGGGATTTCGACCGGCCGGACCTTGCCTGGCAGTTCCTGGAGGGCGAGGCCACGGACGACTTCGACCTCTATGGCGATGGCGCCATCCGGATCCTGTTTACGCCGGGCCATTCGCCCGGCCACCAATCCGTCATGGTCGATCTTCCGCACAGCGGGCCGTACCTGCTGGCGATCGATGCCGCCTATACCTGGGACCACTGGAACGAGAAGGCACTGCCAGGCCTGATGAGCTCGGCCAGCGACGCGGCGCGCTCGGTACGCAAGCTGCGTTTTCTCGCCGACCGGATGGGAGCGACGGTGGTGCCGGGCCATGATCCCGAGGCCTGGGCCGGTTTCAGGCAGGCGCCCCACTTCTACGATTGATACCGCTCGCTTCGGCAAGCGCGCCCGCTCAGGCCTCCAGCGCCTGGGCGAGGTCGGCGATCAGGTCCTCGGCGTTCTCGATGCCGACACTCAGCCGGATGGTGGCGTCGGTCACGCCGAGCTGCGCCCTCAGCTCGGCCGGTACGCCCGAATGGGTGGTCGAGGCGGGATGGCTGGCGAGGGACTCGGTGCCGCCGAGGCTGACGGCGAGCTTGAACACTTTCAGCGCGTTGAGCATCCGGAAGGCCTCGGCCTGGCCGCCCTTGATCTCGATTGAGAAGGTCGAACCTGCACCGGTGCATTGCCGCTCGAATACCCGGCGTGCCGGACTGTCCTCCGGCAGCGCATGCAGGGCATGCACGGCGACGACGCCGGCATGGGCGGCCAGGAAGTCGGCGACGGCCACGGCATTGCGCGCGGCGGCCTGCATGCGCAGCGACAAGGTTTCGAGCGAGCGGCCGAGCATCCAGCAGGTGTGGGGATCCAGCTGGGTGCCGACGGCGCTGCGCAGGGCTCGCACCGGCTTCAACGCCGTTTTGCTGCCGATCGCCGCGCCGGCGATGAGATCGCTGTGGCCGCCGATATATTTGGTGGCCGAATAGACCACGATATCGACGCCATGGCCGAGAGGCCGCTGGAAGAGCGGCCCCAGCAGCGTGTTGTCGCAAATGATCACCGGGCGTGCACCCTGCATGTCGGCAATGCGATCGGCAACGGCGCCGACGAGGGAGAAGTCGACCAGCGTGTTGACCGGATTGGACGGGGTCTCGATCAGGATGACGCTGACCCGGCCTGTCGCCATCGCCTTGTCGGCAGACTGATTGATCGAAGCGACATGAAGCCCGTCGATGAAGCCCGCATGCCCGATGCCGAAATCGGCGAGGGTACGAGCGAGCAGTGTCTCGGTGCCGCCATAGAGCGGCTGGCTGTGCAGCACGACATCGCCGGGACGAGCATAGGCCAGCACCGCCATGGAGATGGCGGCCATGCCCGAGGAGAACAGAAGGGCGGCTTCGCCGCCTTCATAGATGGCGAGGCGGTCCTCGACGATCTCGGTATTGGGATGGTTGAAGCGCGAATAGACCAGCCCGGCCGCGCTGCCGGCGGGCGGGGCGCGTCGGCCCGAGGTGTAGTCGAAGAAATCACGCCCGTCCTCGGCCGACTGGAACACGAAGGTGGAGGTGAGAAACACGGGCGGCTTCACCGAACCTTCCGAGAGGGCCGGGTCATAACCATAGCCCAGCATCAGGGTCTCGGGATGCAGGGCGTGGTTGTTGAGCATATGTTTGTGGCTGCGATCGACGGCCATGACCGGCTCCTTTCACGTGTGACGTCGGAAGCGGTGGTGTGGCGCGTATGGTGCGGTCGGCCATGAAGTCTGTCAAAGGGAAGGAGTCGATCGCTGGAGCGATCGACTCCTTCGGCGAATTGGGAGGGCATCAGGACCTCGATTTCGTTGCCAGGAAGGCTGCAACGACGTCGGGTGCTTCATGCCGGCTCAATACTCGACGACGCCATCGAGCGCGTAGTGTTTGATGGTCTTCCGGTTGGCGATCAATTCGTCGATCGTGGGTTCACCGGTCATGGCACGACGGATGGCGAGCTTGGTCGCCTCGTAGTTGGTGCGATAGAGGTCGGCCTTGTCGAGATTGGGGTCCGCCGGGCAGCGCGGATCGAGCCAGATCGTGATGATGATGCAGATCTTGTCTGTCTGGTCCTTCGGCAGTACGCCCTCGATGACGCAGTCGACGATCGCGTCGCCGGTCGCTCCTTGAACGACGCCGCCGAGAAGCTCGACATAGGCGGCATTGTGGATCGTCACCTTCGTCGTCATCATGGTGGCGGGACGGACGAGCTGGTTGAGGTCACGCACCACGAACATGCGGGTATGTCCGACCGTCTGGCCGAGCATGGCGGCGAAGCCGTGGCCGACCGGCCCGTCGACGGAGCCGATCAGCACTTCCGGCATGGCGTCCGTGTATTGGCCTTCCTTGGCGAGCACGGTGGCTTCGCCGGTGCGAAAGATGATGTCGGTCAAGTCACTGCTCCTGTTCCGGTCTCAATCGGCACGATGAGATCTTTCTGCGGCAGCGGATGATGGGCCGGCGGTCCTGAAAACCGCAAGCCTCGGGGCTTGTGAAAAAAGGACGCATAGTTGTTCTCGGGAGTCGGGTAGCCTGGCTCCAAGCCCGCGTTGTGACGAGTTCTCGCGACAATTGGTGGTTCCGTCGATCACAAGGCGCTTTGGCGCTATGGCCGCAGTTCCAACCTCGTGGCGGTTCCCTTCGTCTTTGCGAGTCGAGCGAAGCAATCCAGTCTTTCACGCATGGCACCAGCTGGATTGCTTCGCTCGACTCGCAATGACGGTCGAGCAAGAGGACCATGATTGTAGCTCTAGCCTGGCAGGCCGAGTTCCGCCCGTACCTTTTTCGACAAGCCGCGGGAGACGATGAAATGCGACTGGCGCAGATAGTCGCGCAGTTCCTCGTCGCTCAGGCCTGGCTCGGCATAATGCTGGATCCACTTCATGCCGCGCGAAGCCAGATAGGGGGCGGGACGCAGGCCGGGCTGCTCCCTGAGCACCTCATAGGAGATCTCGCTCACCTTGAAGGTGTAGCGCGGCTCGCCGTCCTGCTGGCCGCCGATGGCGAAGACCTTGCCGCCGACCTTCCAGACATGGGCTCCGCCCCATTGCACCACATGGCTGGTGGCGGGCAGCGCGCCGCAGAAGGCGTTGTACTCCTCGTGGGTCATGCCGCCAAAGCTGGGAGCTTGCGGATCGCCACCTTGTTGTCGTGGAAAGCACCGCCGCCGACGGGCGCGGGCGCATCGGCCCCCGTCAGGGTGTTGATGCCCTTGCCGTCCTCATAGGCGCTGTTCGGCCAGATCGACTCGGCCACCAGCACGCCGCGACGCAGGCCCTCGAAGAGCTTGGCGTGCAGGCGGACCCTGCCGCGCGGGCTTTCAAGCTCGACCTTGTCGCCATCCTCGATGCCGTGGGCGGCGGCATCGTCGGGATGGATCAGCACATCGGGCCGTTCCTCCTTGGCGAGCGAGGTCGGGGTTTCCGTGAAGCTCGAATTGAGGAAATTCCGGGCCGGGCTGGTGGTCAGGCGGAAGGGGAAGGCCTCGTCCGCCAGCTCGATCGCCGTCCAATGATCGGGGAAGGCGGGCATGTCATGCACCGGCCCGAACTTGGCGGGCGCCGCATAGGGGTTCTTCGGCCAGTCTGCCTTGAGGCGGAACTTGCCGTCAGGCCAGCCGAAACCCTTCAGGAAATGAGCGTCCTCGAAAGGCTGCTGCACGTCGAGCCAGCGCTTTTCCTCGAGCTCAGCCAGCGTGCCGCGCTTGGAGGCCTGGAGGGTGCGGTCGATCAACTCGCGCGGATCCATGGCGAAGGCGGGATGTTCGGCGCCGACGCGGGCAGCGATGGCGCTGATCACCTCGTGATTGTTGCGGCATTCGCCCGGCGGTTCGATCAGCTTGGGGCCGAGCAGGATGTGCTGCTGCCCTCCGCCCTGGTAGACGTCGTCATGCTCGACGAACATGGTCGCCGGCAGGATGATGTCGGCCATGCGGGCGGTATCGGTCATCACCTGCTCATGTACGACGGTGAAGAGGTCCTCGCGGGCAAAGCCCTGCTTCACCTTGTCCTGGTCGGGCGCGACCGACATCGGATTGGTGTTCTGGATCAAGAGCATTTTCACCGGGCCGCCGCCGCACAGGGTTTCGGCATCGCCGGTGAGGATGGCGCCGATACGCGTCTGGTCGAGCTCACGGACCTTGGGGTCGCGCACGTCCAGGCCCTCGATCAGCGTCTTGCGCCAGCCGAACATACCCGAATTGGAGTGCAGCGCGCCGCCGCCCTCATATTGCCAGGCGCCCATCACCACGGGAATGGCGCTGACCGCATGCATCGAGGCCGCGCCGTTGCGCGAGCGGGCAAAGCCATAGCCGAGGCGGAAGAAGGTCCGGGGCCGCTCGCCCAGCAACTTGGCCAGGGCCTCGATATCGGCCACCGGCACGCCGGTGATGTCGGAAGCCCATTGCGGCGTGCGGCTGGCGAGATGGGCTTCGAATTCGGCGGGATGGTCGGCGAATTTGGCGAGGTAGGCCCGGTCGGCATGGCCGTCGCGGAACATCACATGCATGAGGGCGCAGGCAAGCGCCCCGTCCGTACCGGGCTTGAGGATGATCTTGACGTCAGCCTGCTGCATGGTGGCGTTGTCGTAAACATCGACGGCCACGATCCTGGTACCGCGCTTCTTGCGGGCGGAGGCGGCGTGGGTCATCACATTGACCTGTGTCACCACGGCATTGGTGCCCCACAGCACGATGCAGTCGGACTGGGCCATCTCGCGTGGGTCAGTGCCGGTCATGCGGCCATGGCCGGCAAGATAGCCGGACCAGGACAGCGACGTGCAGATGGTCGAATACTGGCCCGAATAGCGCTTGGCATTGCGCAGGCGGTTGATGCCGTCGCGCATGACCAGGCCCATGGTGCCGGCATAGTAATAGGGCCAGACGCTTTCGGCCCCGAAATCGCGCTCGGCGGCCAGCATGGCCTCGGCGGTGCGGTCGAGCGCCTCGTCCCAGCCGATGCGTGTATACTGGCCAGATCCCTTCGGGCCGGTGCGCATCAGGGGGTGGAGCAGGCGATCCTTGTGGTGCACGCGCTCGGCATAGCGGGCGACCTTGGCGCAGATCACGCCCTTGGTGAAGCTGTTGTCGGCGGCACCATAGACCCGCCCCATGGTGTTGCGGTCGAGCACCTCGATCTCGAGGGCACAGGTCGAGGGGCAATCATGCGGGCAGGCAGAGGCCCTGCGGATCGGGCCAAGCGGTTTGTTCATCGGGATCTCGTCATCTCACCGTCGCATCGTAGGGCGAGGAGGCCGTAAGAGCCAGCCTTGCGTGCAGGCATTGCGAGAATTGATCGATCCATTCACACGGGGAATGGCTCGCATGCGCATCATCCCGGCAGGGCGCGGGCGGCCTCCAGCACCTCGGCGACATGATCCGCCACACGCACCTTGGACCAGACGCGGACGACGATGCCCTTGCCGTCGATCAGCAAGGTCGTGCGCTCGATGCCGAGATAGGTGCGGCCATACATCTGCTTTTCGCCCCAGACGCCATAGGCGTTGAGCATGTCGAGGCTTTCGTCGGAGGCGATTGCCGTGGTCAATCCGTGCTTTGCCACGAATTTCTGCTGCTTGCGCACAGGATCGTGCGAGATGCCGAGCAATTCCGCGCCCGCGGCGGCGAAATCCGCTTTGGCCGCCGAGAACTCCACGGCCTCACGCGTGCAGGCCTGGGTATCCGCCTTGGGATAGAAGAAGATCACCAGTTTGCGGCCACTGAAGTCCTCGAGCCGGACGGTGCCGCCATCGGCGAGGGGGAGGGAAAAGGCGGGAGCGACCTCGCCGACCTGCAGGGGATGCATATGCCTTCCTTTTGGCAAAATGGTACGTCAGAGCACAATCGTGTATGTTTCGGGACAGGCGCGGTCCAGGCCGTTCTGCATCCGGGCACTCGTCTCTCGCGATGGATTGCCCCGATGCGTGTTTGCCCAGCGTATCCTGGGATAAGACGATTTGGAATTGTCGGCTTATCTCAACAATTTGCATCTTCATCCTACTGCGTCTCCTTAACGGTACGGCAACCTGGGTGAGGCCATCATCTCGCCGGCATTGCCGTGGGGCATGAAGGATTTATCGCAAGGGGCTGGCGAATCGTTGATGGCGAGGGACGCACATAACGCAGTGCATGAAGCGACGGCTGCCGCCGATGAGCAGGTATCCCTGGAGACCGCTGCTGACCAGTTGCCGTACGACCATCCTGTGGAAGAGCCACTGGCGGATCCTTCGCCCCGGCGGCGGCCTGGCAGCGGCCGCGTATTGCTGCGCAGCGCCGTCTCCGTGGCGGCCACGGCAGCGGTGGTGGTCGGGGCTGCCATCGGCATCTTCTACTGGCGGCTCGGCAATGGTCCTCTATCGCTGCCCTTCATCACCCAGACCGTGCATCAGGCCATCGCCGCCAAATTACCGCCGGGCTATCGTCTCAGCCTGGACGATGTCGCGATCGAACGACGCCCGGAAGGGTTGATTGCGATGATCCGCGGTGTGACCGTGAGGGATCATGACGTCGTGATCGCCTCGGCGCCGCGTATTTTTGCCGGTTTCGATCTGGCGTCTCTGCTGCTTGGCGATGTCACGGCCCGTTCGATCGTGGTCGAGGGGGCGGCGGCAACCGTCAATGTCAGCATCGACGGCCGGTTCACGCTTCAGGCCGGCGTCGACAGCCCGGCGCCTGCCACGGGCGGAGCCCTTTCGCTTGCGGCAGTCCTAAACGGCTTCGACACGATGATCGCCTCGATCGGTTCCATCGACAGGGTCGAGCTGCGCGACGCCGCGCTGGCGGTGCATGACCAGGCGATCGGCCACGACATCGTCCATCGCGGTATCGACCTGACGGTCCGCCGTACCGCCACGGCCGGTGGCCTGTCGGTGGCTCTTGCCGCTGCGGGTGGTTCCATCAATGCCACCACGGAAGGTGGCGACGGCGAACCGCGCTCGATCGACATCAAGGCCAGCAATATCGGTGTCACCGAACTCGTGGCGGCGCTGGCGCCGAGCGTCGAGCAGCCATCGGTCAAAGCCTCCTTCGATCTACTGGCTCGTGCCAGCATCAATCCCGATGGTTCCGTCGAGATGGCGCGGGTCAATATCACCAGCGCCGGGGGCAGCTGGAATGTCGAGCCGAAGGAGCCTCCCTTCGTTTTCGACGGCGCTCAGATGAGCTTGAACTGGGACAAGACGGTCGGTGCCGTCCAGATCGACCAGGCGATGGTCAAGTCGGGCGAGGGCATCCTGGATTTCAAGGGAAAGGTCATTCCGCCTTCCGATGCGACGGGGCCGGTGTGGACCTATGGCCTGCAGGCGCCGAACGTGCTGCTGGCCAGCCGCCGCGAGGAACGTCCGCCGCTGAAGCTCGACCGTATCGACCTTGCCGGCCGCTATGATCCAGCCACCAATCGCCTCAGCCTGGACAAGGGCGAGGTGCTGGGGCCGACAGTCGCCATCGATTTCAACGGTGCCGTCGGCTTCGGCGGCAAGACCCCGGCGATCGACCTGACCGCAAAGGCCAAGACCCTGTCGGCGGTGGCCTTGAACCGGGTATGGCCCGTCTTCTCGGTACCCGAGGTCAAGATCTGGCTGGAAGACCATATCAAGGCTGGTGTCGTCGATGGAGCGACGCTCAAGCTCGCCATTCCGCAAGGGGCGTTGGCTTCGGTCAATGGCAAGACGCCGCCTCTGCCGGACGAAGCTCTTTCGGGCTCGGTGCCGATGTCGAAGGGCATCGTCCAGATCATCGATACGCTGCCGCCGATCAGCGACGTCGAGGGCAGGGTCGATTTCTCCGGACGCCATCTCATCGTCAGTGTCGACAGCGCGGTGGTCGAGACCGGTGACACCGGCACACTCAACCTCGCCGATGGGTCCTATAAGATCGACGATTTCGCCCTGAAACCGCCGAACCAGTCCGCGGTCTTCGGGGTGAAGGGCCCCGCGCAGGCCGTGGCCAGGCTGATGACCATGCCGCCGCTGGCCGATGCCGCAAAGGGCATGGATATCAGGCCAGATGAGGTCAACGGCACTGCCGATCTCAAGGTCAAGCTCGACCTGCCGCTGATCGACCATCCTCGCCCCGAAGACATCAAATATGCGATCACGGGCGGCGTACAGGGAATGTCGATCGATCATGTCGCCGGCAGCAGCCTGCAGAGCGGCACGATGAAGCTCTCGCTCGAGCCGGGGCTGATGCTGCTCACCGGCAAGGGTGTGTTCGATGGGCTGCCGGCCAATTTCGACCTGCGCAAGGCCGAGGGCCAAGAACCGCAGACGGCCCTCAGCGTCATCCTGGACGACGCCACGAGGAAGCGGAAGGGCTTCGATTTCGGGGATGCACTGACGGGGCCCATCCAGGCCGACATCCATCCGGTCGCCGATCCGCGCGACCCGCGCTACGATGTCGATATCGATCTGGCCGCCGTGCGTATCAAGGACCTGCTGCCGGGCTGGCAAAAGGCGGCCGGCGTGCCGGGGCGGGTCAGTTTCAGTTGGGACCCCGCCGACAAGGGCGGCGGCACGCTCGACAAGCTGACGGTGGAGAGCGGATCGGTGTCGCTGCGTGGCACCGTGACGCTCGGCCCGGACAACAAGCTGCGCAAGGCGATGATGGATGTGATCAGCCTGTCGCCGGGTGATGATTTCCAGGGCGTTTTCGAACCACTCGGCAATGGCTGGAAGGTCTTTGTGCGCGGGAACCGGCTCGATGCCCGCCCTCTGCTGTCGATGCTCCAAAAGCGTGCCAAGGGCAGCAGTGCCAGCACCAGCATCAATGCCGATATCAGGGTCGGCCAGGTGGTCGGCTTCAACGACGAGTCCCTGGCCGATCTCGGCCTGATGCTCGACAGCAAGGGTACGACGATCCGCAAGCTCGATCTCAGCGGCAGGCTGGCCAACGGCCAGGTCACCGCCTCGCTGGGCAATGAGGGGGGCAGCGGCAATCTGGTCACTGTGCAGTCCACCAATGCCGGCGCCGTCATGCGTTTCCTGGATCTCTACACCCGCTTGCGTGGCGGGGCGCTCGGTGCCCGCTTCTCGCCGGTGATCGACAATATGCGCGGCCGCCTGGTGATGCGCAGCTTCTCGGTGGAGAACGAGACCGCCCTGGGGCAATACCGCGACACGCTGAAGAACGCCGGCAAGCTGTCTTCCTACGCGCCCGGGAGCGGCGACTCCGCCCAGTTCACCAGGCTCGAACTCGCCTTCACCCGGACAGCCTCGCGGATCGGCATCCTGGACTCGGTCGTCTGGGGACCCGACGTCGGCGTCAGCCTGTCGGGCGCCCTCGACTACGGCACGGACAGGGTCAACCTCACCGGCACCTTTGTGCCCGCTTATGCCCTGAACAACATCTTCTCCAAGATCCCGCTCATCGGCGGTCTGCTGAGCGGGGGCCAATATGGCGGCCTGTTCGCCATCAACTTCAAGGTGTCGGGCCGGATCAACGCACCGGTGCTCACGGTCAATCCGCTCTCGGCCATCGCGCCCGGTTTCCTGCGCAAGATCTTCGAGTTCCAGAAGCAGGCCAATTGAGGAGACCCCGGCGTCTCGTTGACCTTGCGGGTTCAGCCGCGCCGAAAGGGCAATTGAACCAGCAGGGTCAGGAAGGCGAAGACCAGGCTAACCACGACGCCGGACGAAAGCATGGCCAATTCCGTCGCCGGCATGATGACCGCGGTGACCACGGCAAGGCCGCAGGCGCCGCCGACCTGCAGCGAACTGTTGAGGAGGCCGGCGGCAAGGCCCTGTTCCTCGTCGGCGACGCCGCTGGTCCCTGCGACCATCAAGGCCGAGATGCTGAAAGCAAAGCCAAAGCCCCAGAGCAGCGAGACCGGCAGCAAGAGGGTCCACAGGTCCGGCTCGGGACCGAGGCGAAGTGCCAGCAGATAGCAGGGCACGAAGGCGGCGAGGCCGACGACCAGGGTACGCGCCACCCCGAACCTGTCGATCAAGCCGCCGAGCCTGGGACCGATCGCAACCACCATCAAGCCCGCCGGCAGCAATACGAGCGCCATCTGCCAGGGCCGCCAGCCGAGGAGGTTCTGCAAGTAGAGGCTGAGCAGGAACTGGAAGCCCATGGCACCGCCATAAAGCAGGGCGGCGCTGGCATTCGCGGCCACCAGCTTGCGGTTGCGGAACAGGCCGAGACGGATCAGGGGTGCCTCGACGCGGCTCTCGATGGCGGCGAAGCCAGCCAGCAGCAGAGCCGCGGCAACGAGGCCACTGAGGGTCCATGGCGACAGCCAGCCGATTTCGGCGGCGAGGACGAGCGCGAAGACCAGGGTGAGCATGCCAGCGACCAAGGTCAGCGCGCCGCCGAGATCGAGCCGCATTGGCCGGTCGGAGCGCGGGTCGGCGGGCACATAGCGCAGCGCCGCCCACAGGATCAGCACAGCTATGGGTACTGGCAGGATGAACACGGCCCGCCAGTTCAGCGTGGCGAGCAGGCCGCCGATCAACAGGCCGGAGGAATAGCCGGAGGCCTCGAAGACGTTGAAGATGCCGAACGCCTTGTTGCGCTGGGGACCTTCGGGAAAGGTGGTCGTCAGCAGCGACATCGCTGCCGGTGCGGTGAAGGCTGCCGCCACGCCCTTGACGAAACGCGAGGCGATCAGCAGGGCGGGATCGCTGGTGAAGGTACCGAACACAGAAACGAGGATGAATACGGCCATGGCGGCGACCAGCATGCGACGCCGGCCGAACAGATCGGCACAGCGCCCACCCAGGAGCAGGAAGCTGCCGAAGGCCAGGATATAGGCGCCGGCCAGCCATTGCGCGGTCGCCGCGCTCAAGCCGAATTCCCGCTGAATCTGCGGTATCGCCACCACGATCATGGAGACGTCGAGGCCATCGAGCAGGATCACCCCGCTGGAGACGAGGAGGACGATCCACAGGCGTGCCGACCAGCGAAACGCCGCGCCCGGACCTGACGAGGAAGCACGCGCGAGATCATCCGGACTGGTCTCGCCAGGGGCGGTATTGACGGACATGAGGTCACTCCAAAACGGAGCATAAAAGCCGGTTGTCGCCCAGCTCCAGGCTCCCTGATTGTCAAGTTTGACTGTCATGGCCGATTGATAGGATATTGAAAAACGAGTAATTCTCGATAGAACATCAAAATTGGCTTGAAGATTGATGGCGCGCACAATGCCGGGGACTCGAGCCCTGAAGATCTTCGAGGCGGCCGGCCGGCATCTCAACTTCACCCGCGCAGCCGAGGAGGTCGGCCTGACGCCGGCCGCCGTCAGCTATCAGATCAAGGAGATCGAGGATCGGCTTGGCATCGTGCTTTTCACGCGGACCAGCCGCAGCATCCAGCTTACATCTGCGGGAGGCCTATTGTTCGAGGCGGTGGGCGAGGCACTGGCCGGTCTGCAGCGCGCCGTCGCCCGGGCCAGCAGATCGCAGCGCGCCTCGGCGCAGCTCTGCCTGTCGCTTGGCGCGCGTTTCGCCACCAACTGGATGCTGCCGAGATTGCCAGCCTTCCACGCTGTCCATCCCGAACTGAAGCTACGCTTCGACATTACCGACGAGGTCCGCGATTTCGAAATCGACGATATCGACCTGGCCATCCGTTTCGGCGACGGAAACTTTTACGGGCTGAGTTCGGTGCGGCTGTTCGATACGGTCATGGTGGCAGTCTGCAGTCCGCGGCTGCTCGAAGCCGGCCAGCATTTTAAAACGCCGACGGATCTGATCGGCCGCACCCTGTGCTATCGCGATTGGCGCCGGCGCGATCTGACCTGGCCGGATTGGCGCATGTGGATGGCGGCTGCCGGTGTCGATACGTTCGACGAAAGCGCCTGCGTCGCCTTTGCCGATACCAGCCATGTCGTACAGGCCGTGATCGATAGCGGGGCAATCGGTCTGGCCGATCTTGCCATGATCGCCAATGATATCGCCGAAGGGCGACTGGTGCGTCTATTCGACATCGAGGTCCCGGTGGCAGGAGACCAGACCTATCATCTCGTCTATCCGCACGAGCGCAGCGAAGATCCTGCTATCCTGGCCTTTCGAGACTGGATGCTCGAAGCGGTCGAAGCGCAACAGCGTACCTTGCCGGGCAGGACTGGTGGCAGGCCGGTGAGCGCGTGATGCTCGTTTCAGAACCTGTAGCGTAGCAGCCGGCCGATGCGGCCGAGCGCAGGAATGGCCCTGAAGAATGGAATGACCGTGCGAGCCGACAGGGACATTCTGGCGATCTGGGCGGCATGATAGCCCTGCCGACCGTAGGAGAGCAGTTCCTGCATCAGCTTGAGGCGCGGCACCTGGCGTTCGATCTCATGGGCATCGTCAAGGCTCCAATGCACCTGCGCACCGGTGACGCGAACCGAGTGCTGTTTGCGGATCAGGCGCAGGCCAAGACGATTATAGGCATCGAAGGCGATCTCTCCGGTGGGGAAGTGCCCAGTCAGCCGGGCGAGCAGCGGGATGGCTTCATCGGCCTGCAGATAGGGGAACATGCCTTCGGCGATGATCAGCGCTGGGCGGCCTTCGGGCATGATCGTTGTGAGCCAGGCGGGATCGGTGACGGAGGTTCCGATCAATTGGTAACCTGCGCGCTCGGGATAGAGCCTGCGTCTGAGTTCGACGACTTCGGGATAGTCGACATCGAACCAACGCACGCTGGCCGGTGGATCGAGGCGGAAGACACGCGAGTCCAAGCCGCAGCCCAGATGCAGCACAATCGCCTCGGGGTGAAAAGCGAGGAAGGCGCGGGCCCAACCATCCAGGATGTGGGCGCGCATCGCCAAACCGATCATGAGGTCGCGGTTGATGCCGAGGCGGGAGAAATCGTAATCGATCCGATCGATCGCCGAGGCCGCGAAGTGGTCCTGCAGGAGCGAGTCGGACAGGCGGCTTTCCTCGCCCTTGGCGTAGAGGGTGATGAGAAGGGTTTCCTTCTCCTGGCTCAGAGAAACCTTTTCCATGGCTCGCGCACGCTATGGGAGAGCCGGTAAAACCGCTTGCGGGCTATCCGAGCACCAGCGCATGGCATCAATGCCGCGAGAGGCGTCTGGCATTGGCCCGGACGCGCCGCTGGGCCGGCTGGGCTGCCGCGACGGCGACGGACATCAGGCCGGAGGCCAGATCATGCACATCCGCTTTGCCGAAGGCGGCACGCAATCCCAGTTGTGCCATTTCGTCGGTTGCCGCAACCGCACCTTCCGCAAGGGCCTCGAACTTCTCGGTCACCATGCGGCTGGCTTCGATCAGATTGTCGGGGTGGGGCCAGAATGGCAGCGTTGCCAGGATGGGCATACGATGGCCGATGGTGACGGCGCTGGCTTGGCTGGTTTCGAGGGCCGAAGACATGGCCCGAATGAACATCACCTGGAATGAGAGCATGCAGCCTCCGATTCCCGGCTAGTTTGGGCCGATATGCCGCCAAGGGCAAGCTTGATGGTTGGAAGTCGTCGTGGCGGAGGGAGGCGGCCGGCCTCCCGTGCCACGTGATCCGTGCTATCCCAGCCGCCGCCAGGGCTTGAGCTTGTCGGGCTTTGTCCCATCACCGCCGGTCGGCTGGTAGCGCGTGTGCGAGATCGGCACCTTGCCGGCTTCCAGCGCGGCGACCGTCGGGGCGTTGCTGATGTCGAGGGCGTCGAAGCCGCAGCGGATCATATAGGCGATGCGATCGAACAGGATGTCGCCGACGGCCCTGAGCTCGCCGGCGAAGCCGTAGCGTTCCCGGGCAATGCGCGCCAGGGAGAAGGCCCGGCCGTCGCCGAATTTGGGGAAGGCGAGGGCCAGCAGCGGCAGGCTCGGCAGGGCGTCGGCCAGCAGCTCGATGTCGTCGGCCGGCTGCAGCACCACCCCGACCGGGGCGTTGCGGGTGGCAAGGCTGTCCTTCTCGGCCAGGAAGCGCTTCAGCGAGACGATGACGGCCCCGTCCGGCAGGGCCTCTTCGTCGCCGGCCAGCTTATAGATGTCAGCCTCGAATTGGCCGTTCTTCCAGAGGGGCACGCGCGTCTCCTAAATCCCTACGCAAAGCGCAGGCTTCTCAACGGTATGGAAGCTATCTCTTAGATACCACTTCCGGCCTTTTCAGGCGAAACATGAATGCCGCACTCGACCTTGGACTTGCCGCGCCAACGTCCGGCGCGGGCATCCTCGCCTTCGGCGACGCGGCTGGTGCACGGCATGCAGCCGATCGAAGGATAGCCGTCCGCCACCAGGGGATGAGGCGGCAAGTCATAGCGTTCGAGATAGTCCGCCACGTCCTTGGTGGTCCAGTCCGCGAGCGGGTTGACCTTGATGCGCCCGGCATCCGCCTCGAAAGGCAGCAGGGCGGCGCGGGTCGAAGCCTGGTGGCGCTTGCGCCCGGTGATCCAGGCCGAGAAAGGCTCCAGCGCAGTGTCGAGCGGGTCGACCTTGCGGATCCAGCAGCACATATCGGGATTGCTATAGGCCAGCAGCCGGTCCGGGTCTTCCTGCTGCACCAGCACCTGGCGCGGCGAGGCCGTGCGCAGATCGGTAAGGCCGAGCCGGCGGGCGAGTTCGTTGCGATAGAGCAGGGTCTGGCTGAACAGCCGGCCGGTGTCGAGGAAGATCACCGGCGTGGCGCGATCGATCTCCGCCACCATGTGGAGGAGGGCAGCCGATTCGGCGCCGAAGCTCGAGACGAGGGCGATGCCACCCTTGTAGAGCGACAGCGCCGCGCGCAGCACGGTCTGCGCATCGGCGTTGTGATACTGCGCCGCCAAAGCGAGCGCCTGCGCTTCCGGATCGATGGCTGGGCTGGCCAAGCCGACGTTCATCGGAGCGTCCGAAAAATCAAGCACGCTGTCCATAGAGTGCCTCCTTGAAGGGCGGCAGGCCGACACGGCGCACCGCCTCCAGGAATGTTTCCTGTGGGGAGAGACGCAGGTCCAGATAGGTGTCCACCACCTTCTCGACCGCGTCGACGATACCATCGGCGCCGAAGCCGGGGCCGACGAGCTCACCGATCGAACAATCCTCGCGGGCCGAACCGCCCAACGTGATCTGGTAGTTTTCCACGCCCTTGCGGTCGACGCCGAGAATGCCGATCGCCGCGACGTGATGGTGGCCGCAGGCATTGATGCAGCCCGAGATCTTGATCGGCAGGCTGCCGATCTCCGCCTGGCGTGCGGGCGAGCCGAAACGCTCGGACAGGCCCTGCGCGATCGGAATGGCGCGGGCATTGGCGAGCGAGCAATAGTCGAGGCCCGGGCAGGCGATGATGTCGGTGATCAGCCCCTCATTGGCGGTGGCGAGGCCCGCGTCCTGCAGCACCGCGAACAGCGCCGGCAGGTCGTCGAGCTTCACATGCGGCAGCACGAGATTCTGCAGATGGCTGATGCGGATCTCGCTGAGCGAATAGCGGTCGGCGAGATCAGCCACCAGGTCCATCTGGTCGGAGGAGGCGTCGCCCGGAATGCCGCCGATCGGCTTGAGCGAGATGGTGGCGATGCCGTAGCCCGACTGCTTGTGGGCATGGACGTTCACGGACACCCAATGCGCGAAATCGGCATCCTTCGCCTTGGCCTTGTCGAAGACCGGTGTCTCGCCGATGGTCTCGAACGGGCCGGCGACGAAATACTGCTGCATCGCTGCTACCGAATCCGGCGTCAGCTTGAGGGCACCGTCCTTGATGCGCGCGAACTCGGCTTCGACTTCCTCACGGATCGGGTCGAGGCCCTTTTCGTGCACCAGGATCTTGATACGCGCCTTGTACTTGTTGTCGCGGCGGCCCTCGAGGTTGTACACGCGCATGATCGCCTCGGTATAGGTGAGGAGATCCGCTTCGGGCAGGAAATCGCGCAAGGCCTTGCCGACCATGGGGGTGCGGCCCTGGCCGCCGCCGACGAACACACGGAAGCCAATCTCGCCGGCTTCGCTGCGCACGATCTGGTAGCCGATGTCGTGGACCTTGACCGCAGCCCGGTCTTCCTCGGCGCCGGTGATGGCGACCTTGAACTTACGCGGCAGATAGGACAGCTCCGGATGGGCCGTCGACCACTGGCGCATGATCTCGGCATAGACGCGCGGATCGGCGACCTCATCGGCGGCGGCGCCGGCAAAATGGTCGGCCGTGACGTTGCGCATGCAATTGCCGGAGGTCTGGATGGCATGCATCTCGACATCGGCGAGGGCCTGCAGCACGTCCGGCACGTCCTTGAGGGCGATCCAGTTGAACTGCAGGTTCTGGCGGGTGGTGAAATGGCCGTAATGACGGTCCCAGCGGCGGCCGATGGTCGCGAGGGTGCGCAATTGCTTGGAGGACAACGTGCCATAGGGCACCGCGATCCGCAGCATATAGGCATGCAGCTGGAGATAGACGCCGTTCATCAGCCGAAGGGATTTGAACTCCTCCTCGGTGATGTCGCCCTTGATGCGGCGCTGCACCTGGTCGCGGAACTCGGCGACCCGCGCGTTCACGAAGGCGTGGTCGAACTCGTCATAACGGTAGAGGGCACCCATTATTCGGCAGCCTCGGCGAGTTCGGTCTTGGGCAGATAGGCGATGGTCGGCCCGAGCGCGCGGATGGCCTCGCGCAGCTTGGCGGGACGGGGCTTCTCGCCGCTGACATCGAGCTCGACGGCATAGATCTCGACCACGTCCTGCTCATTGGCAGCGGCGGTGACGCTGGCAAGGATTGCATTGGCAGTGGCCTGATCGGGTTCGATGGCGCTGTCGGCCACGTCGAGCGACCAGTTGCCATTGGGGGTGCGGAACACCACACGCCCATCCTTGAGGCGGTTGGCTGTGATAGCGAGCGGCATGACGAAAAACCCCTTTTTGGAATTCGTCCACGATATCGGTTCTCGCGCGCAATTTGTCAAATAGATTTCAATACAAAAAAATAATGTAATTTACGGCGACTAAAGAAATTCGATATATCGATCAATGTGATGGCTAAAAAGGCATGCATCCTGGGCAACGCTGATCGGCGGTCATGCAACCTTGCGGCGATAGGAATAACGGCTGATTTCTGTAGAAAAGGCGAGCGAGCGGTAGAGAGACCGGCCGGCATCGTTGCCGGCCACCACGGGCAG
Source organism: Labrys sedimenti (assembly GCF_034424805.1). Classification (NCBI taxonomy): domain Bacteria; kingdom Pseudomonadati; phylum Pseudomonadota; class Alphaproteobacteria; order Hyphomicrobiales; family Xanthobacteraceae; genus Labrys; species Labrys sedimenti. Next base: position 1,308,638 of record NZ_JAXOUF010000001.1, on the reverse strand, counting down.
GCAGGCCCCGTTCGCACTCTGATCGTCGCGAGCCCAGGCGAGCAGGGCGCTGACGGCATTGTAGGCATGGCCCTGGCGCCTGAAGGCGGGATCGGTCGCCACCGCGTTGATGCAGACGATGCCGTCATGCACCGCGCCAAAGGCCAGCGCCGCGGGGCTGCCGTCATGGGCCGGCGACATGGCATATCCGGTCGGCACGGCCACCGCGCCGAACAGAGCGCGAGCATGGGCGGCGGTCGCATCGGAGAACTTCTGAAGGCGGGCATGAGCCCCGAACCAGGTATCGTCAAGGCCGGGTCGCACGAAGGCCGTGCCGTGCTCGCCGTGGGGCGGTGCGGCAGCGAGGTCGCGATAGAGCACGCAAGTCTCATCCTCGCCCGGGCCATATCCTGCCTCGTCTAAAGCACTCCCGATATCCTGCGACGAAACATTAGACAGGCGAAAAATGGTTGGCAGGCCGTGATGGGTGTAAAGTGCTTCGGCTGAGCGAATCTGGTCTCCCGGCTGTCGCAAGCCGGGGCAGAGGAGACTGATTGAGTTGGCCCGCCTGGTATGTCCGTGGGAGAAGCGCAGCAGCCAGCCGTCGAGCCATATCGTCTTCAAGGCTGGCCAGCCGTTCAGGCATGCCTCTTCCACCCGCCGCGCCAGCACGTCCTTGTTGTCTGCCATGGTTGTATGCACTGCCTGCTCGTTGAATCCTTGATCGTCCGCGCGTAGGGCGCCGGTGAGGCGCGTCTCTCGATGCCGGACCACTTATCCTTTTGTAGCCCAGGCTTGACCGGTTGGTCGACTTGAGCTTTGCGGCAAGCTGCCCCTACAAGGCTGGCTACCCAAGGCGTGTCGTGGGTCATGGATCATAGCCAGACCATGGACCCACGACACGCCCTGGAGCGTCTGGCGCTTGAACGAACTCGCCTGGAATCGCAAAGACGCTCCAGCCAATCCGTTGGATCGGCTTGGAAACAAGGAACTGGGGCAGACGAGCGTTCAGTCGTGAACGCGCTTTGCTCCAGCGCATTGACGTTTATCGGAGCTTGCCATGTTGCGTCTGGACCCCCGCCATACCGCCCTCGTGATGATCGATCTGCAGAATTGGATCGTGGGCCGGCCGGTGGCGCCGCATTCGGGTGGGGATGTCATCGAGCGGTCCCTGCGCATCGGCAAGGCGCTGCGCAAGGCGGGCGGTACGGTGATCCTGGTGCGCGTGGCTTTTTCCGATGGTTATGGCGATGTGGTGAAGGTTCCCGTGGATGCGCCCCTCATCCTGCCAGAGGACAAAATGCCTGCGGAGGCGGTCGCCTTCGATGAGAGGATCAACCCGTCAAAGGCCGATGTGGTGATCACCAAGCGCCAATGGAGTGCTTTTCACGGCACGGAACTGGATCTGCAATTGCGTCGCCGCGGCATCGATACCGTCATTATCACCGGCATCGCCACCAATTTCGGCGTCGAGGCGACGGCACGCGATGCCTTTGCCAACAACTATGCCGCGATCGTGGTGGAGGACGCCACCAGCAGCATGACGGCGGAGATGCATCGTTTCTCGATCGATCATGTCCTGCCGCGCGTCGCCCGCATCCGGTCGAGCGCGGTGATCATCGATGCCCTTAAGGAAGCCATGAAGGATTGAGGGCGCCTGATCGTGCGACCTCGCTCCCTGGCGGTTGTCTCGGACCCTGAAAGCCGATGCGAGCGCCTCGTTCCGCTCGATCATAGTTCTGATCCGCCAGCGAGACGGGATATCAGCTCCTCGGTCAGCCGATCGGCGGTGTTCGGATCGGTGACGTCCATCAAGGGGATGTCGTGCCGGATTGCTGATTCGATGAAGGCATCGTTCTCGCGAACGGACCGTTCCGCGAACTTGTCGATGGCGGTTTTGGTCCGCTCTTCTCGCTGAATGTAGCGGCTTTCTCGTTCGATGCGTTCCCGCAGGGCCCGTGGCTCGATGTGAAGACAGATGGCCAAGGTGTCGCCAATTTCCCAGTCGGGAAGATAGTCCGGCCGGAGGGCTGCTCCTTCCAGGATGAAGCCGCCGCCTGCCTCGCGCAGGGCCTTTATCCTGGCCTGGATGATCGGCCGCATATTCTCGTGGTGGACCAGGAGAAACCAGTGAATGGCGTCGTCTGTCAGGCGCAGGTAGAATTCCGTGACCGGATCCGGCACGCCGGTCCAGGGACGACCCGGATGGCGTCCCAACTGGTCAGTTGACGTCACGGACCATCCGATTGCTCCGCCGATGCGAGCGGCACAGGTCGATTTGCCGACATGGGAGGTGCCGAGCAGGAGCAGGGCAGGCGGTCTTGTCGTCATTGATGCGGTGTCGCGTTTGATGGGCGCGATATCTTTATCTCGGGCCCGGCCGTCCCGCCTCCCACAATATCGAGAAGAGCCGGGCGGGAAAACCGCTCGACGATAAAATCAAGGAACACCCGAACCTTCGGTACGAGGTGGCGCTTCGACGGATAGATGGCGAAGATCGCCGTCTCCACCCCGGACCAGTCAGCCAGAGCCTGCTGCAGGCGGCCGCTGCGCAGGTCGTCTTCCACATAGGTGCGGGGAATGAGACTGAGACCGAAGCCGGCCAGCAGCGCCTCGCGCACCGCAACGCTCGATGTCACCTTGTAGCGTCCCTTGATCGGCACGCCGACGGTTTCCCCGTTCCTGGCGAAGGTCCAATGATTGACGTGACCTGACAGGCTGAATTGCACGCAATTATGCTGGCGCAGATCGTCCGGGACGGAAGGCAGGCCCGCCCGCGCGAAATAGGACGGAGCTGCGCAGACGATATGGGGAACGGCCATCAACTTGCGGGCGACCAGGCTGGAATCCTCCAGGATGTCGCTGCCACGAATGGCGACGTCATAGCCTTCCCTGATGATGTCTATCCGGCGGTCGTCCATGTTGAGGTCCAGCGACAGGCCAGGATTGGCATCGAGGAAGGCCGGCAGGGCAGGCGTGAGATGGCGGAGCGCCATGGTCATGGGGGCGCTGACACGCAGCAGCCCGGTCGGTGCCAGCATGAGCGCACCGATGGAAGCACCGGCATCGTCGATATCGTCGAGAATCTGGCGCACGCGCTCATAATAGAGCGAACCCGCCTCGGTGAGGCTCATGCGGCGGGTGGTGCGGTTGAACAGGCGTACGGAAAGATGGGCCTCGAGCTCGCCGACATTCTTGCTGATCGCCGCCGGCGACAGCCCGAGGGCGCGAGCCGCCTCGGCGAAGCTGCCACGCTCGACCGCCTGGCGAAAAGCCTTGAAAGCCGTCAACTGGTCCATCGATTGAATACCATTGGTCGTGAATATCATAATCTGATGGCATATTATCACTTGATGGTGGAGGCATAAATTCACTGCATCGATCGCGGCATGCGATTCCGTTTCATGATGCAGGTACGCCATGACCATTCTTGCCCAGATCCCCGTTGCCGAGGCCTCGATGATCGAGGCTCATTGGAAATCGACGATCGAGAACCGGGTTTCGGCCAATCATTTCGATCCTTCGCATGTCCTGTCCGAGTTGGAGATCGGCGAACTGGTCAGGCTGGCGACGCTGGCTCCGTCCGCCTACAATCTGCAGAACTGGCGTTTCATCGCGGTGCGCGAGGCGCAAGCCAAGGCACGCCTGCGTGAAGCCGCCTATGGCCAGGCCAAGGTAAGCGAGGCGGCCGTTACCTTCATCGTCTGCGGCACCTCGGCGGGCAGCGTCGATCTTGACGCGAGGCTGCGTCCGTCGGTCGAGGCGGGCCTGATGCCGGCCGGCATGGCGGAAGGCTGGGTAGAAGCTGTGCGCCGGCAGTTCGCGGGCAACGCCCAGGCCGAGCGCGACGAGGCGATCCGCTCCGCCAGCCTCGCAGCGGCCACGCTGATCCTGGCGGCGTCCGCTTTCGGCCTTGCCTCCGGACCGATGACGGGCTTCGACGCCGAGGCGGTCAGGAAAGAATTCAGCCTCCACCCGTACGAGATTCCGGTGATGCTGGTCGCCGTCGGCCGGGCGGCTGACGGCAACTGGCGCCAGAAGCCGAGGCGACCCCTGGAAGAGGTGATGGTGCTGTCATGAGCAGTCTCAGTCAGGCCTCCCCGGGCGGTATCATGGGCTATGGCCGCTCTTTCGACGTGCTGCTTACGGCGATCGCGCCAACCGTGTGGGGCAGCACCTATATCGTCACCACGCAGCTTCTGCCTCAGGGCTATCCCATCACCGTGGCGATGCTGAGGGCGCTCCCCGCCGGCCTGCTGCTGCTGGCGCTGGTCCGGCAATTGCCGACGGGACAGTGGTGGTGGCGCGTCGTGCTCCTGGGTGCCCTGAATATCGCCTTCTTCCTGACCATGCTGTTCATCGCGGCCTATCGGCTGCCCGGCGGCGTGGCGGCCACCATCGGCGCCATCCAGCCCCTGATCGTAATCTTCCTGACCCGCGCCGTGCTGGGCACGCCGGTGCGGCTGGCGGCGATCGCGGCGGCGCTGGCGGGCCTCGCCGGTGTCGCCCTGCTGCTGATCGCTCCCAGGAGCGTGGTGCTGGATCCCGTCGGCATCCTTGCGGGCCTCGCCGGGGCGGTCTCCCTGGCGCTGGGCACGGTGATGAGCCGGCGCTGGCAACCGCCGGTCTCGACCCTGACCTTCACGGCCTGGCAACTGACGGCGGGCGGCGTTCTTCTGATACCGGTGGCGTTCTGGCTCGAGCCGCCTTTGCCGGCGCTCAGCCTGCAGAATATGGCCGGCTTTGCCTATCTCACTCTGATCGGCGCAGCGCTGACCTATATGCTCTGGTTTCGTGGCATCGCCAGGCTGGGCCCTTCGGCCGTGGCTTCCCTGAGTTTCCTCAGTCCTCTGACCGCCGTCGTGCTGGGCTGGGGCCTGCTCGGCCAGTTGCTCACCCTGCTGCAGCTTCTTGGCATGGCGGTGGTGATCGGCAGTGTTTGGCTGAGCCAGAAGGTCCAGGCCGGAGCTGGGAAGTAGGGAAAGGTCATCCCGCACGCATTGCAGCACGAAGTGATGCGATGCAGATGCGGGACCGCGTCATAGTACCGGATTTGGTGAGCGGTCCCGTGTCTGCGAAGCAGCATTTCATGCTGCATCGCGCACGGGATGACCTCCCCGGTCAGGTCGGAACCGGCGCATCCTCGCGCAGCAGGCCCTCGGCCTTGAGGTCGTCCCAGAGTCCCGCCGGGATCTTGGCACCCATGATCTCGGCATTGCGGGTGACTTCCTGGGGCGACTGGCCGCCGGGAATGACGGAAACCACTTGGGGATGGCCGAGCGGGAATTTCAATGCGGCCTCGACCAGCTTGACGTGATGGGAGGCGCAGACCTGCTCGATCCGGGCGACGCGGTCGAGGATCGCGGGGGGCGCCGGATCGTAATTGTAGAATGCACCGGGGCGCGGGCCCGTCGCCAGGATGCCGGAATTGTAGGGGCCGCCCAGCACGATGCCGATCTTCTTCTCCGCGCAATAGGGCAGGAAGCTGGTGAGGGCGTCCTGTTCTAGCAGGGTATAGCGGCCGGCGAGCAGGAAGACGTCGAAATCGCCGGCTCGCGCCAGGGTCTCGGCCACCTGCCATTCATTGATGCCGGCACCGATCGCCTTGACGGTGCCCTCGCTGCGCAACTGCTCGAGCGCGCGATAGCCACCCTCCATCAGTTCCTTGATGCGCTGGTCGGAAGCCTCCTTCGAGCCATGGGTGAAGATGTCGACATCATGGGCGAGCAGCACGTCGATGGTGTCGATGCCGAGGCGCTCGAGCGAGAATTCCACTGAGCGCATCACCCCGTCATAGGAATAGTCGTAGACCTCTCGGCGTGACGGGGTGTCGAAGAACTTGCCGATGCCGGTACGCTGATCCGGCGGTACGACCTTGAGCAGGCGCCCGATCTTGGTGGAGAGCACGTAGTCCTCGCGCTTGCGCCGGCGCAGCAGGGGATTGAGGCGCGTCTCGGCGAGGCCGAGCCCGTAGAGCGGCGCAGTGTCGAAATAGCGGATGCCGGCGTCCCAGGCCGCGTTGACGGTGAGGGCGGCGACGTCCTCGTCGAGAGCGCGGTAGAGATTGCCGAGCGGAGCGGTGCCGAAGCCGAGCTCGGTGAAGGGGATTACCGCACCGGAACGGCTGGTATGCTTGCGGATGGCGAATTTGCTGTCGGGCGATTTGTTGGTCATGGCCTCTCTCTTCACAGATCTTCGAACAAGGTGGGGTTTCCGGCGGCTAAGGCCACCAGTTCCGTGATGACGGAATCGAGATGCGCCTCCATGGCGCTGGCCGCGGCATCGGCGTCACCGGCCCGCAGGGCCGTGACGATGGCCTGGTGATCGACCAAAGTGAGGGCTATGTGCCGGGGCGAGGAGAGCAGGCGGCGGACGCGATCGAGATTGGCGCGGGCCGCCTCGACGGCTGCCTTGACGCGGGCGAAGCCGAGGGCGTCGAGCAGAGTGAGATGGAATTCGAGGTCGAGCAGGTGAAAGCCGCGACGGTCGCCGGCCTCGGCCGCCGCCTGCTGATAGCGCAGATTGCGCTCGAGCGTCGGCAGGAGCCTGTCATCGTGGTCAAGGGCCAGGCTGCGAACCGCCTGCGATTCCAGCGCGCGGCGGATGAACATGCTCTGGCGCACTTCGGCGAGGCGGATACGCGACACGCGGGTGCCGCGCTGCGGCAGGATCTCCACCAGGCCCTCGCCCTGCAGGCGGGCCAGGGCCTCGGAGACGGGAAAACGCGATACGCCCAGCCTTTCGCAGAGGGCTGATTTGTCGATGTCCTCGCCCGGCGCGAGCTCGAAGCCGATGATGGCTTCCCTCAAGACGGCCAGGACGCGCTCCGTCGTGCCGCCGCGGCCCGTGAGGCCGAGCGGCTCGAGGAAGGCATAAGAGGCTTTGACCGCAACGTCTGACATGCTAACATGTTAGCAATGCCCGTTGGCTTTGCCTAGAGCAAAGCGCGGTTTCTCCGAACCGCACTTTTTCTCTAGCTCTTTGTTTCGACGCGTCTTTGCGATTCTTGGTGACTCCGTCAAATCGCAAAACGCTACAGCTCCTTTTCAACTGGATGTCGTCATGCAGATCGTTCCCAAAACCGCCCGGACCTTGCGCCTCAATGCCAGGGACAATGTGCTCGTCGCCATCGACGTGATCGAGCCCGGGGCGGAGGTCGAGGGCGTGGCGGCGCTGCAGCGCGTGCCCAAGGGGCACAAGATCGCCGTCGCGCCGATCGGCGAGGGCGAGCCCATCGTCAAGTTCGGCCAGATCATCGGCTTCGCCTCGCAGGCGATCGTGCCGGGTTCCCACGTCCATTCGCATAATTGCGAGTTCCATGCCTTCGAGCGCGACTATGCCTTTGCGCAGGACGCGCGGCAGGAAGCCATCCTGCCGCTCGACAGCCAAGCGACCTTCCAGGGCTATCGCCGCCCGAACGGCAAGGCGGGCACGCGCAATTATGTCGCCATCCTCACCAGCGTGAACTGCTCGGCTTCGGTGGCCCGCTTCATGGCGGATGCCTTCAACCAGTCCGGCATGCTGGCCGACTATCCCAACATCGACGGCGTTGTGCCCTTCGTGCATGGCACCGGCTGCGGCATGGCCGACAAGGGCGAGGGCTTCGAGATCATGAAGCGCACGCAATGGGGCTATGCCTCCAACCCCAACATCGCAGCCGTGCTGCTGGTGGGACTGGGCTGCGAGGTCTTCCAGATCGGCCGGATGAAGAGCGAATACGGCATCGTCGAGGGCGACCATTTTCAGACCATGACGATCCAGGATACCGGCGGCACGCGCAAGACCATCGAGCAGGGCATGGAGCGTATCAAGGCGATGCTGCCGCTCGCCAACCAGGCCAGGCGCGAGACGATCCCCGCTTCCGAGCTGATCCTGGCGCTGCAATGCGGCGGTTCCGACGGCTATTCCGGCATTTCAGCCAATCCCGCCCTTGGCGCTGCCGCCGATATGCTGGTGCACCATGGCGGCACGGCCATCCTGTCGGAAACGCCGGAAATCTACGGCGCCGAGCACCTGCTCACCCGCCGCGCCGCCAGCCGCGAAGTCGGCGAGAAGCTGGTCGAGCGTATCAAGTGGTGGGAAGAGTATACGGCCAAGAACAACGGCTCGATGGACAACAACCCGTCCCCCGGCAACAAGGCCGGCGGCCTGACCACCATTCTGGAAAAGTCGCTCGGCGCTGCTGCCAAGGGCGGCACGACGACGCTGACGGCCGTCTATGAATATGCCGAGCCGGTGAAGGAGAAGGGCTTCGTCTTCATGGACACACCCGGCTACGATCCGGTCTCGGCCACCGGGCAGGTCGCCGGTGGCGCCAACGTCCTGTGCTTCACCACCGGCCGTGGCTCGGCCTATGGCTGCAAGCCGACGCCCTCGATCAAGCTCGCCACCAATTCCGACATCTATCGCCGCATGCAGGACGACATGGACATCAATTGCGGCGACGTGCTGGAGGGCGTCTCGATCGAAGAGAAGGGCAAGGAGATCTTCGACAAGATCCTGGCCGTTGCCTCGGGCGCAAAGTCCAAGTCGGAGGAACTCGGCTACGGCTCCAACGAGTTCGTGCCCTGGCAGGTCGGCGCCACGATGTAGTTTCGGGATCGGCCCGGATTGTACGCCACTTGTCATTGCCGGGCTTGACCCGGCAATCGAGCTTGGATCTTCGGGTTGCACGGGCGGCTTCTGGATAGGCGGGTCAAGCCCGGCTATGACAAATGCAGAGCCCTATTCTGCTTTGAGACATCCGCCATGCCCTTCATCGCCCACAACGGTCATCGCACCCATTATCAGACAGTCGGTGCGGGTCCGGCCGTCATATTGCTGCATGGGCATTTGCTGAGTTCCCGATGCTGGCTCGATGGTGGCTTCGCCGAAGCGTTCCTGGCCGATCACACGGTGGTGCTGGTGGATGCGCTCGGCCATGGCCAGAGCGACAAGCCGGCGGATCCGGCCGCCTACGGTCTGGAGGACCAGGCTCGCAAAGTGGTGGCCGTGATGGACGCCCTCGGCATCGAGCGCGCCGACGTCATCGGCCATTCGATGGGAGCGTGGACCGCAGCCGGCATGGCGAAGTACTGCCCCGATCGCCTGCAATCCCTGACGCTCGGTGGCTGGGACCCGGTAAAGGGCGTCTCGGCGGCTTTTCCGCCGGGTTTCGAGGGGCCATTGCATTTCGAGCAGGCCTTCGAACTGGCGCGGGCCTTCGTGCCGCATCTGGTTTCCTGGGTGACTCCCGCCGACGAGCCTGGCCTGCATGCGAGCTGGGATGCGCTCGCCGAAATGGACGGCCTGGCGGATGCCTTGCTGTCCGGCCAGGCGCCGGTGCTGATGTGGTGCGGCCGCGACGACATTCGCGGGCGCCATATGAAGGTCTTCGCCGAGCGCCATGGCATCGAGATGATCTGGACCGCGGGCAACCACAACAGCGTCGTCTACGAACACGCGCCGGAGGGGGCGCGAGCCGTCAGGGCTTGGCTCAGGCCGGAGGGTTAGAGCGTCTTGCGATTGGACGAAGTTGCCTCGAATCGCAGAGACGCGTCGAATCAAATAGTTAAAGTAAATAGCCTTTCAGGCCCGGACGCATTTTGCTTTAAGCAATAGTCGTAATGACAATTGCGATAACGTTTCCTCTGTCATTGCGAGCGCAGCGAAGCAATCCAGTCTTAGTAAAACCTATCGCTCATGGCTCCTGGATTGCTTCGCTGCGCTCGCAATGACGCAAGTCGATGTCCCTGCCTAATTGCGACTATCGCGCTAAGACGCCCGCCGCTTCTCCGGCACCGCGAGGAAAGCCATCAGGGCAAGCGCCGCGATGATCGCCGCGGCGAAGAAGGGCGCGCCGGGCAGTTCGAGCGCCGCTTCCTTGCCGGCGAACAGGCCGAAAAGCTGGGTCGCCATGGCCGGGCTCAGAATGGCGGTGATGCCCATCAGGCCGGAAATCGCGCCCTGCAACTCACCCTGCGCATCGTCGTCGACCTGATGCGACATCATCGCATTGATGGCAGGCATGGCGATGCCGGCGAGGCTGGAAAAGCCGAGCAGTGCGTAGATCATCCAGCCCTTGCTGGCTAGCCCATAGGCAACCAGCACGATCGCCTCGAGCGCCAGACAGATGGCAGCGGTCCGCCATTCGCCGAGGAGCCGGATGATGGCGCCGACCAGGCCGCCCTGCACGATGCCGGTGATCACGCCGAAGGCCGCCAGCGACAGGCCGACATCGAACTCGCTCCAGCCATAGCGGTAGATCGTGTAGTAGGCCCAGATGGCCGGGTAGACATTGTTGGCCAGGAAATGCAGGAAAAGCACCAACCCGGCGCCGAGCAGGAAGGGATGGTGGCGAAAAGCGATCAGCGTGCCGAGCGGGTTGGCGCGGGACAAAACAAAGGGGCGGCGCTTTGCGGGCGGCAATGTCTCCGGCAATACGAAATAGCCATAGACGAGATTGGCGATCGACAGCGCCGCGGCAGCGAAGAAGGGCGCGCGCGGGCCCAGCCCGGCGAGCAGGCCTCCCAGTGCCGGACCCAGCGCGAAGCCGACGCCGAAGGCCGCGCCGATCATGCCGAAGGCCTTGGCGCGATCCTCAGGCTTGGTGATATCCGCGATGAAGGCATTGGCCGCGCTGTAGGAAGCCCCGCAAATGCCCGCGATCAGCCGTCCCAGGAAGAGCCAGGCGATGGTCGGCGCGAAGGCGGTGAGCAGATAGTCGATGCCGAGGCCGCCGATCGAGAGCAGCAGGATCGGTCTGCGTCCATGCGCATCGGAGAGATTGCCGAGGATCGGGCCGAACAGGAACTGCATGGCCGAATAGGCCACGAACAGCCAGCCGCCGATCACCGAGGCCCGGGCGATATCGACATGAGCGACGCCTTCGATCAAGCGCGGCAGCACGGGAATGATGATGCCGAGGCCGATCATGTCGATCAGCACGGTGATCAGCACGAAAGTGAGGGCGTGAGGACTGCTCCGGCTTTCAATCGTCTTGGCTTCGCTCATGATGACGCCTATCTCAGCGAAAGCTGCAGTTGGGTTGCGCTTGTCGCGACGGCCGAAGACACAGGCAAACCGAAACGCAACTGTCGTGCTGGGCTGCCCCGCCGTATCGCGGAACCGGCAAGAACCCGACCATGTCAGGGCTGTCCTTCTACCTGCCGGTGGGCGAACCGCGCAATCGACAAGGCTGGAGCCCGTGGGATTGGTTCTTACTTGGCGCAATCGCGCAACAATCGTAGAGAGGGCGCGATTGCGTCTGTCTGGCCGCTGCGGCGAGGCAAGAGCGTTTTGTGATTTGGCGGAATCGCCAAGAATCGCAAAGACGCGCTGGCCAATCTGTCAGATTGGCTTGGAAACAAAGATCTAGAGCAAAGAGACGTTTCCATTTAAACGCGCTTTGCTCTTGGAATGTGAAGGAATAGAGGATGTCGACGGATTGGAGCGGAGATCTGACCACGGTGGTTCCGCCGGATCACCCGCTGCGGGGGCGCGTGGTGCCGCCGGGCTCCAAGTCGATCACCAACCGGGCCCTGCTGGTGGCGGCGCTGGCCAAGGGAACCAGCCGGCTGACCGGGGCGCTCAAGAGTGACGATACCCGCTACATGGCCGTGGCGTTGCAGGCCATGGGGGTCACCGTCGAGGAGCCCGATGCGACCAGCTTCACCGTCATCAGTTCCGGCCGCCTGGCAAAACCGGCAGCGCCGGTCTTCCTCGGCAATGCCGGAACGGCCACCCGATTCCTGGCCGCCGCCGCGGCCCTGGTCGAGGGGGACGTCGTGGTGGATGGCGATGCCCATATGCGCAAGCGCCCGATCGCGCCGCTGGTTGCAGCGCTCGGGACGCTTGGCATCGCAGCCGAAGCGCCGACGGGGTGCCCGCCGGTCACCGTGCATGGCAAGGGCAGTTTCGGGGCAGGGCGCGTCGAGATCGATGCGGGCCTGTCGAGCCAATATGTCTCCGCCTTGCTGATGGCGGCCGCCTGCGGCAAGGAATCAGTCGACATCGTCCTGGCGGGGGGCAAGGAGGGCGAGGAGATCGGTGCCCGTGGCTATATCGATCTGACGCTGGCCACAATGCGCGCCTTCGGGGCCGAGATCGAGCGGCCTGATGCCCGGACCTGGCGCGTGGCGCCGACGGGCTATCGCGCCACCGACTATCTGATCGAGCCGGACGCCTCCGCCGCGACCTATCTGTGGGCCGCTGAGGTGCTGACGGGGGGCGCCATCGACCTCGGCGTACCCGCCGAAGCCTTTACCCAGCCGGACGCCAAGGCCCATGCCCTGATCGCAGCCTTTCCGCATCTGCCGCCGGTGATCGACGGTTCCCAGATGCAGGATGCGGTGCCGACGCTGGCCGTCCTGGCTGCCTTCAACCAGACGCCGGTGCGCTTCACCGGCATCGCCAATCTGCGCGTCAAGGAATGCGACCGGGTGGCGGCGCTGGCCGACGGCCTGACCCGCATCCGTCCCGGTCTCGCCCGCGAGGAGGGCGACGATCTGATCGTTGCTTCGGATCCAGGCCTCGCAGGCCAGACCCTGCCGGCTTCGATCGACAGCTATGCCGACCATCGCATCGCCATGAGCTTTGCCCTGGCGGGGTTGAAGATCCACGGCATTTCGATCCAGGACCCCGGCTGTGTCGCCAAGACCTATCCCGATTACTGGCAGGCGCTGGCCTCGCTCGGGGTGCAGATGGAAGAAAGCCGCGCGTGAAAGCGGGCTGACAGGCGGGGGGCAGAGGCATGGCGGCAATGGCTTCCCCCGTGGTCAAACCCGGCATCGTCTGGTTTCGCGACGATCTGCGCCTGCGCGACAATCCCGCTTTGCATGCCGCCTGCCAGGCCGGCGCTCCCGTCCTCTGCCTTTATATCCATGAACCCGCTGGTGCAGGGCGGCGCCAACCGGAGGGCGCGGCGCTGTGGTGGCTGCACGGCTCCCTCGCGGCGCTCGATGCCGCCTTGCGCGAAAGAGGCGGGCGGCTGCATGTGCTTGCCGGCGCAGCCGAGGACGTCCTGAATACGGTCGTAGACAGGATCTCGGCCGGCGCCGTCTACTGGAACAGGCGCTATGATCCGGTCGGCCGGGATATCGACACGGGGATCAAGGCGAGGCTGCGGGATCGCGGCATCGAGGCGCATAGCTTCAATGGCTCGCTCCTGCGGGAACCCTGGACGATTTCATCCCAATCAGGTGCGCCCTATCGCGTCTTCGGAGCCTTTTGGCGGGCTTTCCAGCAGGGCGCCGTCGAGCCGCCCTTGCCGGCACCCGCCGAACTCAGCTTTGCACCGCTTCCGCAAGAAATTGAGCAGCACCTGGCCTATCCATTCGGTCTCGAACCCGATCCCCAGCGTCCCGATTGGGCGGCGGCGATGCGCGCCAACTGGACACGCGGGGAGGAGGCGGGCCTTGCCTGCCTCCAGGATTTCCTCGACGAGGATCTCGCCGGCTATGCCGACAATCGCGATCGTCTCGACGGGCCGACCACGTCGCGGCTTTCCCCCTACCTGCACGCCGGCAATGTATCCGTGCGGCAACTTTGGCATGCCCTCTCGGGGCGGCAGCATGGCGGCATGACGGCCGGAGACCGCGATGTCGAGAAGTTCCGCTCGGAACTCGGCTGGCGCGAGTTTTCCTATTCCCTGCTTTATCACTGCCCGCCCTTGCATGAGCATAACCTGCAGCCGGATTTCGACGCGATGCCCTGGCGTGGAGACCATCAGAATCTCGTCGCCTGGAAGCAGGGCATGACGGGCTATCCGGTCGTCGACGCGGCCATGCGCCAGTTGTGGGCAACGGGATGGATGCACAACCGCGCCCGCATGATCGTGGCCTCCTTCCTGGTCAAGCATCTGCTGATCGATTGGCGGGAGGGGGAGCGCTGGTTCTGGGAAACCCTGGCCGATGCCGATCCGGCCAATAATCCGGCGAGCTGGCAATGGGTCACCGGCTCGGGTGCCGATGCCGCACCCTATTTCCGCATCTTCAATCCGGTGACCCAGGGCGAGAAGTTCGATCCCGACGGTGTCTTCGTGAAGAGGTGGGTGCCTGAACTTGCTCGGCTGCCCGCTTCCGTCATTCATCGGCCCTGGACGGCCTCATCCACGCAGCTCGATGCGGCCGGCATCCGCCTCGGCAGGGCCTATCCTCTTCCGATCGTCGATCACAAGGTCGCTCGCGAAAGGGCGCTGGCGGCATGGCGCTCGCTGCGCAGCTAAAGCTTGTATGGCCGAGGCCTGAACCAGGATCTGCAGCGACGTCGCAGCCCCTACCGCGGCAACGGTTCTGCCGCTAGGTTGAGGCCGCTGAGTCTGAAGGAGGGGGAGCCATGGCGGAGTTGAACAGCGCGGTCGCACTGGCCGAGGCGATCAGGAACGGCAAGGCTTCCGCGCTTGAAGCCGTCGAAGCGAGCCTGGCGCGGTCGACCCTGGCGCAGCCGCGGATCAATTGCTTCACCGAGATCTATGCCGAAGAGGCCCGCGAGCAGGCCGCCCGCATCGACGCGTTGCCTCTTGCCGAGCGGGCAGGACTGGCCTTATGCGGCGTGCCGATCGGCATCAAGGATTTCACCCCGATCGCCGGCAAGCTGACGACCTTCGGCTCAAAGGTCTTCCGCGACCATGTCGCCGAGCACGATCCGGTAATCGTGCGCCGGCTGAAGGCGGCCGGCGCCGTGATCGTCGGTCATACCACCACGCCGGAATTCGCCTATTCCGGCAATACCCAGAGCCCCCTGTGGGGCATCACCCGCAATCCCTGGAATACCGAATTCAGTACAGGCGGCTCGTCCGGCGGTTCGGGGGCGGCGGTCGCTGCCGGTTGCGTGATGCTGGCCGAAGGCACCGACATGGGCGGTTCTGTGCGCATTCCCGCTTCGCTCTGCGGCGTGGTCGGGCTGAAGCCGAGCTTCGGCCGTATCCCGATGGACATCCTGCGCACGCAATATGACACGCTTGCTCATTTCGGGCCGCTGGCGCGCTGTGTCGACGACGCGGCCCTGTTCCTTGCCGTCAGCGAGGGACCCGACGATGCGGATGCCCTGTCGCTGCCGGCTCTGCCTCCGGCTTTCCCCGTCGCATCGGCGCCGGCCCGGCCGCGTCTTGCCGTTTCGCTCGATCTCGATACCCATGCGATCTCCGACGAGGTCGCCGACCTGTTCCACCGGCTCGTCGACGATCTTGCCAAGGCTGGCGCAGAGATCACCTGGGTGAAGACCCCATTCAGCGTGCAGTCGGTGCTCGATTGGGAGGATCTGTGGGCCTATTGCTTTGCGGGCGATGTCGGCCATCTCCTCGAACAGCATCGCGGCGACCTCGACCCGAACGTGGTCGCGCTGATCGAGGCTGGCCGCAAGCTTGATGCGGTCAAGCTGCGCGCCATTGAGCACCGGCGTACCGCCCTGTGGCGGGCTTTTGCCGATGTGCTCAAGGGCTACGATGCCCTGCTGTGCCCCACCACCTGCACGACCGCGCCCTTTGCCGATCCTGCCCGGCGCGAGCGTGACGAAATCCTGCCCGACGGCCGTTTCAAGTCGGTCGACATGACCGGCCATTTCAACCTGACCAGTTCATGCCCCGTCATTTCCGTGCCGATGGGTCTCGGCGCCAGCGGCATGCCGGCCGGCGTGCAGATCGTCGGCCATCGCCATGACGATCGCGGCGTGCTGGCCCTGGCCAAATGGGTCGAAAGGCTCAGGCCTCCCGCTTTCCCGTCCGCCGCCTGACGCGCTCCAGAACACATCTTTCAAGAAAGCCCAGCAAGCCATCATGTGGACTCCCCTGTCAGATCTTCCCGCCCACAATCCGCCCAAGCCGCTCTATGGCGTGCGCGTGCTCGAACTCGCCCGTATCCTGGCGGGGCCCTGGGCCGGACAACTGCTGGCTGATCTCGGCGCCGAGGTCATCAAGGTCGAACGGCCGGGGCAGGGCGACGACACCCGCACCTGGGGACCGCCCTTCATCACCACGGAGGATGGCGAGAATCTTGGCGCTGCCTATTTCCATTCCTGCAACCGGGGAAAGCGCTCGGTTGCACTCAATTTCGAGACGGCCGAAGGGGCCGACCAGGTGCGCGCGCTCGTGCGCGAGGCCGATGTCGTGCTCGAGAATTTCAAGGTCGGCGGCCTCAAGAAATACGGCCTCGACCATGAAAGCCTGAAGGCGATCAATCCGCGCCTGGTGACGTGCTCGGTCACGGGATTTGGACAGGACGGTCCATATGCCTCCAGGGCAGGCTATGACTTCATGATCCAGGGCATGGGCGGCATCATGGACCTTACCGGCGATCCCCAGGGCGAACCACAGAAGATCGGCGTCGCCTTTGCGGACGTCTTCACCGGGGTCTATGCCGTGGTCGGCGTGCAGGCGGCCCTGCGGCGGCGCGAGATGACGGGACTGGGCGGGCATGTCGACATGTCGCTGTTCGACGTGCAGCTCTCGGTACTCGCCAACCAGGCGATGAACTATCTCGCCTCCGGCAAGAGCCCGACGCGCATGGGCAATGCCCATCCCAACATCGTGCCCTATCAGGTGTTTCCCGTCAGCGACGGGCACATCATCATCGCCTGCGGCAATGACAGCCAGTTCGTCAAGCTTTGCGGCGTGCTCAACATCCAGGACCTCTCCGCGCATCCCGACTACCTCACCAACAAGGACCGGGTGCGCAACCGAGACGCCCTGGCGGCCCTGATCGCCGGATTGACCAGGCGGCGGACCAGGGCGGATCTGCTGGCGTCCCTGGAAAAGGTCGGCGTGCCGGCCGGACCGATCAATTCGGTCGCCGACGCCCTGCACGATGTCCAGGCCACCCATCGCGGCATGATCGTCGACCTGCCGCATCCGGGCGTGAAGGGCGGCTCCATCCCCTCCGTGCGCACGCCCATCCTGATCGACGGTGAGCCGATGGTGGCGCGGACGGCGAGCCCGGACCTGCCGAAGGCGTAGCGCCCCTCCTTGGATCGCAGGCGTCCTCGCCTGCCTCTTTTTTCCATAGAAGGAACGCTGCCAAGAGCAGGCGGGGACGCCTGCGATCCCAGAAAAAAGGCCGCCATGCGGCGGCCTTCCTTCATGTCATCGACCGAAATTACTTCCGGCCCTTGTTCGTGTCTTCAAGCGTAGACCTTGAAGCGGTCATTGTCGTTCATGAAGCTCTTCTCGGGGAAGGGCTGCTCATTGGAGCCGAAGGGCATCTGGGCGCGCAGCTTCCAGGACTTCGGCACATGCCATTCCTTCTGCACGGCCTCGTCGACCAGCGGCGCGTAATGCTGCAGGCTGGCGCCGATGCCATGCTCGGCCAGCGCCGTCCACACGGCGAACTGGGCCATGCCGCCGGACTGCTCGGACCAGATCGGGAAGTTGTCGGCATAGAGCGGGAATTTATCCTGCAGGCTCTTCACCACGTCCTGGTCCTCGAAGAACAGCACGGTACCGGCGCCGGCGGCGAAGGAATCCATCTTGGCCTCGGTCGAGGCGAAGCTGTCGGCCGGCACGATCTTGCGCAGGATTTCCTTGGTCAGGTGCCAGAACTTGTCGCTCTGCTTGCCGAACAGGATCACGGCACGCGAACTCTGCGAATTGAAGGAGGAAGGCACATGCTTGATCACGTCCTGGATCAATCTGCTGATCTCTTCCTCGCTCTTGGGCAGCGTCTTGCCCAGGGCATATTGCGTGCGGCGGGTCTTGATATGATCGATAAAGGTCTTGGACATGAGGGGTCTTCTCTATCTGTGTGACGTCGAGGAGGGCCGTCGCTTGCGGCACTTTTATCGCAGTCCTCCATGCCTCGAATGTGACGGGATGGAAATCTGGATAATTTCGATGGTTAGATGCGAAAAGGTTGAGATGTCGTAGCGCTTCGGTCGGTTTTGCCAAAAGGCCAGACGGATCTTTTCGATCCGTCTGGCAGTTGGCGACGCAAGGCCGGGCTGGCCCGGCCTTCCTCCTCAGGCGGTCGCAACGTTTTTCCGGTTGAGAGCGGCGTCGACGCTGAGGCTGCCGGCGCCGAAGGCCACCACCTGGAGCAGGCCGCCTGCCATGGCGATGTTCTTGAAGAAGTGGATGAACTGGTTCTGGTCGCCCAGGTTGTTGTGGAAGAATGCGGCGGCGGCGACGGAGAACACCGCCATGGCGAGGGCGACGAGGCGGGTCTGGTAACCGAGGATCAGCAGGATGCCGCCGACGAGTTCGACCAGGATGGCGATGATGACGCCGAGATAAGGCAGCGGCAGGCCAGCGGCCGCAATATAGCCGGCAGTGGCGGCGGGCGCCGTCAGCTTGCCGAAGCCGCTGAGAAGAAAGATCGCCGCAATCAGGATGCGGCCGAGCAAGGGGGTGTAGCGAACGTCTGAGGACATGACAGTTTCTCTTTTTGTTTGAGGGCGACGAGCGGCTTTGTCCGCTCAGGCCTTGATGTCGGTGAAGTGCGCGCTTTCCAGCGCCTTGGCCAACGCATCCGTGGCACCCGAGGGGGCGAGGGCCACGACATGGATTCTCGGCAGCGGTTGGGCCTGCTCCTTGAGCAGCAGAGCCGCCAAGGCTGGGTTGGCTTTTCGGCCGAGGATGCGATCGAACAGGGTGGCGATGAACATGGCGAGCACCTCATCTGAACTTGCCGCTTTTATCTCAGAGATTGATGTTCAAGAAAATATGGATAATATAGACAATTAGGTTCGAGAAGGTTGATATGTCTGATCCGCGCCCCACGCTTGACCAGCTCCAGGTCTTCCTTGCCATCGTCGAGGCCGGCAGCTTTGCCGGCGCGGCCCGCCAGCTCGGGCGAGCCACCTCCGTCGTCAGCTACACCATCGCCAATCTGGAAGCCCAGCTTGGCCTGGAGCTCTTCGATCGCCAGTCCACCCGCAAGCCCCAGCTCACCGAAGGGGGCAAGGCTATGCTGGCCGAGGCACGCGTCGTGGCGCGCGGCATCGGCAGCCTGATCGCCAAGGCCAAGGGGTTGACCTCGGGGCTGGAGGCCGAGGTCACGCTGACGGTCGATGTCATGTTGCCGCCTTGTGCCCTGGTGCGGGTGCTCAACGCCTTCCAGGCGGAGTTCCCCACCGTGTCGCTACGCCTGCATGTCGAGGCACTGGGCGCCGTCACCCAGCATGTGCTCGATGGTATCGCCGATCTCGGCGTCGGCGGGCCGCTCTCGCGGGACATCATCGGCATCGAGCGGCGCGGCATCGGCTCGATCCGCTTGATTCCGGTGGCCTCTCCCTCCCATCCTCTGGCCGGGCTTGGCAGCGAGGAGGCCGATGTCAGGGCGCAAGAGCATGTCCAACTCGTCCTCACCGATCGCTCCAAATTCACCGAAGGACAGGAATTCGGCGTGGTCAGCTCGAAGACCTGGCGCATTGCCGATCTCGGCGCCAAGTTCATGCTGCTCCGCTCCGGTATAGGCTGGGGCAGCATGCCGGAGGACATGGTGAACGACGATATCGCAGCGGGCCGGCTGGTGCGCCTGGCCATGACGGGCTGGGACCGCAATCTCTATCCCCTGCAGAGCATCCGGCGCACGGACACCGCCCTCGGCCCCGCTGCGAGCTGGCTGCTTGCCAGGCTGAAGGCGGCGCTGGACGAGACCGGCGAGGCACTCGCCGCTGCGCGCAGCGCGGCATAGGCGCCGCCAGGAAGCCGGCCAGGCTTACGGGGCACCAAGAGCGCGGATGAAGACGGCCTATCGCTGTGCCGCACCCTTCATCGGCACGACCGTGACCTTGGTGCCATAGTTGTTCAGCGCGTCCAGATATTCGGGCTTGATGCCGTCATCGGTGATCAGTTCGTCGATGGCGGAGAGCTCGCAGAAGGTCGAGAAGGACGGTGCCGAGAATTTTGAACTGTCGACCACCACGATGGTGCGACGGGATGACTGGATCATCTTGCGCTTGAGCGAAGCGACCTCGAGCGCGGCATCGGTGAGGACATTGCCGCTGACGGCATAGGCGCCGGTGACGCAGACATCGGCATGCACGGTGTTGAAAAAGCTCTCGCCCGGCTCGCCCCAGAGCGAGCGCCAGCCGCCGGGCCGGATGGTGCCGCCCGGCATGATCACCCGCCAGCTCGGCACGTCGGAACTGACCTGGGCAATCTCCAGGCTGTTGGTGACAACGGTGAGGGAAAGATCGCGCAGAGCCGCGGCCCGTACCACTTCCATCACGGTGGAACTCGCCTCGAAGATCACGCTCTCGCGATTGTTGATGCGCAGGGCCGCTTCGGCGCCGATGGCAATCTTCTGGGCGCGCTGCATATGCGCGTTGATCTGGGATTCACGTTCGAACGTTGCCTGCAAGGGCGGCACCAGCAGGGCGCCACCATGGGTGCGCTCGAGATAGCCGCCCTCCATCAGATGTTCGAGGTCGCGGCGGATGGTCGATTGCGAGCCGCCGATCGAGTCGGCCAGTTCCTGGATGGAGGCCGCCCCGTTGATGCGCAGATGCTCCAGAATGAGCGCCCGCCGCTTGGCGGGGATGATCTCGACGCGTTTGGTGGGGGCTTCCATATAAAGCGGGCTCCTTTGGGCGTGTGGATCATCGATACGGCCCCGGGGCGGATGGACCACCTCGGCGCTGACCGACGATACAGGCCGGACTTAGGCACAATCTTGCAGATTCTGCCATCGAAGCGCGTTGCTTCCCAGATGGACAAAAGGCGGATCGACGGGATCCGCCTTGCCGGCCGGCCTGCCAGATCGACTTGGCAGGCCGAATGGGGAAGATCGTCAGGCGACCTTCTTCAGGGCTGCCGGCTTGAGCACGTCCTCGGTGATCGCCAGATCATCGTCCAGGCTGCGCTTGGCCTTGAGGCCGCTCTTGGAGAGTTCGCCATGATAGGCCTTGACGGCTTCGTCCGGTGCGATGGTGCCGTCGGCGACCTGGCGCATCAGCACCAGCAGCGCAAGCGGATCTTCGGCCAGGTTGATCTTGCGGCCGAACAGGGCGACACGGCCGCCATACTTCTCGGCCTGGTGGAGCAGTTCGAAGGTGTCGCGGGTGGTACCGGCGCCGCCGCCGAGCACGCCGACCACCAGATCGGGATCGAAGCTCGACAGTTCTTCGAGCGCCTTCGGCCCGTTATAAACGATCTTGAGGAATTCGGGGCGATCCGCCTTGGTCACGCCGGCGAGGCAGCGCAGGATGCTGTCATTGATGTACTCGCCGATCTGGGCCCGGTCGAGGCCGCAATCCACATTGGGATTGAAGACTTCGAAGAAATACTTGAAATCGTTGTCGGCGGCCTCTTCGCGGAAGGCGGCGAAGGCGTCGAGCGCCTCATAGTCATGATCGATGTCGTTGAGGAAGGTCACCGAATAGAGGCCGAGGTCGGTCCCTCTCACCGGCGCGCCGATGGCGGGCTCGTTGGTCCCGTACATGGCGCGCGAGATGTTGGCGGTCCGGAAATGACGGGAGGGATGCTTGGTGTAGGCCTGGTGACGCACGCCGCCCCAGCAATCGGTGGTGTCGTTGGCGCGGATGGCGGGCTTGACCGCCGAATTGCGGAAGACGCCGCGCTCATGCAGCAGTTCGAGATTGGAGGCCGACACCAGCATGATATCGACGATGTCCTGCTCGACGATGGTCTGGATCTGGTCGATGAATTCGGCGCGCGTACGCACGCGGCCCTGGCCGCCATCGGCGCTGCGCGCAAAGCCGGTTGCCGCGAGGCCCGAGCCCATGTCGCCGTCCTTGGCATCGGCGATGATGAAGTCGGAACGCTTGTAGTTGCCCGCTCGGATATTGCGCAGTTTCTGGTCGAGTCGGGTTTGGGGGTAGGCCATCGCACATGCTCCTTGGACTGGCGATGAATGCCGCCGCTTCCTCGCTGCGGCGAGTCGCATTCATTTCAATGACACTCATATACGATCAAAATCTTTCAAACCAGTGCAAAGTTTTCCGTTCGCGAGGATTGTTGCTCGTATCCGCGGGGCAGCAATCCTTGCGCGGCGTGATGCAAATTTGCATGGATGAGATTTGCCGTTTGTCGCGTGGCGGGGGAGTGGACGAAGGGCCTGCCAATCGCATCGGCGTAGGGGAGAAATGTCGTGCTGCCGAATTTCGAAACGCAGCGACTGCTGGTGCGGCCGCGCACCATGGCCGATTTCGAAGCCTGCCTTGCCATGGATCGGGATATCGAGGTTACCAAGCATATCCCGGGGCCTTGGCACGATCCGGAACAGCACGAGGCCTTCGTCAGGCAGCGCATGCAGGCCGATTACGGACCGGGGCTGGGCTACGGCACCGTCGTCGACAAGCTTCACTCCGGTCGCTTCCTGGGGTGGATCCTGCTCATTCCCGCTGACGGTACCGGCCCCGAGATCGAGATCGGCTGGCGGCTGGTACGGGAGGCCTGGGGCAGGGGCTATGCGACCGAAGCGGCGATACCGGTGGTTCGGCACGCTTTTGTTACGCTTAAGGCGGACAGGATCGTGGCCGAGATCGCTCCCCGCAACGCTGCTTCGTTGCGCGTTGCTCAGAAGCTGGGCCTCACCGATGCCGGCATGCACCATGATCAGGGCGCGATCTGGAGACGCTTCCAGATAACGCGAAGCGATTTCGCCTCGCTCGAAGCCGCAGGGCGTTGAGGCGGCCGGTGCCGGTTACGAAACGGAGCCCAGGGTGTGCAACGGCCAACTGTCGGGCTGGCCGTTGCAGGGAAGAAAGCGGGGCCTAGCCGTTGGTCGGAGCGGGCGTTGCCGACAGGGCTTCCTGCAACTTCTGCTCCTGTTCCGGCGACAGCGAGGTCTTGATCACTCGCCCCTTGAGGCCGTGGAACTCGGCCAGGACCTTTTCGGGCTGGACCTTGCGGACCAGCACGAATAGGGCCGAGGAGTTGTTGGGAATGGTCTGGCCGAGCGACTTGATGAAGTCGTCGTCGATACCGTAATCGGCCAGCGAGCCGGAGAGGGCGCCGACGCCCGCACCGACAGCGCCGCCGATGGCGAAACCGGCCAGCGGGTTGAGGAAGAGCAGGCCGACAAGTCCGCCCCACAACGCACCGGACAGCAGGCCCGAACTCGCGCCGATGCCGGTCAGGTTGATGCTCTGCTTGAGATGAACCTTGCCTTCGGCATTGCGGGTGACCACCACCGCGTCTTCGAGATCGACCAGATATTCTTTCTTGAGCGCGTCCAGCTTGAGCAGGACCTTGTCTGCTTCATCGATGGAATCAAAGCCGACGACAATAAGATCGGACATCAAAAGCTCCTGTGTTCACCTGTGATGACGCATTTTGGGCGTCGTGAAAGCTGCTTATCCAGCAAGCTTGTTGAATCCATATGACCATTGCCGGGCCGGATTGTTCCCTTCCTGAACGGGTTGCCGCCCGGATGGCTTGCCTGCCGGTCTCACTGCGGCGGGGCGGCGGCATAGCCGTCGGCGAATTCCGGTGACGGCGGGATGGGCTTGATGACATCGATCAGCACGCCGTTCGGGTCGGCCGTGATGAAATGGCGCTGCCCGAAAGCCTCGTCGCGCAAATCAAGCAGGATCGGCAGCCCGGCGCGCTTCAACCTTGCATATTCGGCATCCACGTCGTCGACCTCGAAATTGAGCAGGAGGCCGCCGACTTGCCCACCGCGTGCCGGGGCCGGAATGGTGTCGTGATCGCCGTCGAGGACAGCGAGATTGACATTCGCGTCCGCCATGGACTGCAGATGCACATACCAGTCGGCCGCGAACAGCTTCCTGAAACCGAGATGCTCGACATAGAAGGCCGCCGTGGCGGCGACCTGCCTGGTCATGATGACAGGGTAATAGCTGGTGACCTTCATGGACATTTTGGCATTCCCTCTATAAACATACACACTGAATGTTTTTAGATAACATACAGGCTGCATGTATGCAAGAGGAAGGCCGACGTTCCAATCAGGATCGCACGCTGAGAACGAGGGCCGCCCTGATCGCGGCGGCGCGCAGGCTGTTTGTGGAAAAAGGCTATGCCGAGACCGGAACACCCGAGCTGGTGGCGGAAGCCGGCGTGACGCGCGGCGCGCTCTATCATCATTTTGCCGACAAGCAGGCCCTGTTCCGAGCCGTCGTCGAAGCCGAGAATGCCGCTTTGGCCTCCGAGATCGAAAGGGCAGCTCCCGGAGAGCTTGGCCCCATCGAGGCGCTGGCCGCAGGCGGTGAGGCTTTTCTGGCCGCGATGTCGCTGCCGGGCCGGACCAGGCTGTTGCTGATCGAGGCACCGGCCGTGCTGGGACGCGAGGTCGTGGATGCCATCGATGCCGATCATGGCGGACGCACATTGCGTGAAGGCCTTGCAGCCGCCATCGCGGCCGATGCGCTGCGGGTCGTGCCAATCGACGCCGGGGCGCTCTTGCTCTCGGCCGTCTATGAAAGAGCGGCGCTTTCGATCGCGGCCGGTGGGCTGGCGGGGGAATGGCGGCTGCTTATCCGCGCCGTGCTCGACGGCTTGCGCCAGCGAAACGGTTGAGAAGCGACATGACCCAACTCGATCCCGAACAAGATGACGGCGTAACGGCAATCCTCGTCGCGTTGCGCTTAATGGGGCTGCTTGGCCCCGGAGAAGAGGCACGCTTGACACCCCTGACGGGCGGCGTGTCGTCGGATATCCACCTGGTCGAGACATCGGACCGGCGTCTTTGCGTCAAGCGGGCTCTGGCCCGTCTGAAGGTGGCGGCGGTCTGGGAAGTCCCGACGGGCCGCAATGCCGCGGAGGTCGCCTGGATGCGCCAGGTTGCGCATTGGCTGCCGGACGGCGTCCCGGCCATTCTCGGCGAAGATGAGGAGCGAGGCCTGTTTGCGATGAGCTTCCTGCCGCCGGAGTGCAATCCGGTGTGGAAAGCCTTGTTGCTGGATCAGATCGTCGATGTGGCTTTTGCGGTGCGTGTCGGTGCCGACCTTGGCCTCCTGCATGCGGCCAGTGCGCGAGAGGCCGGACTGGCGGAGCGCTTTGCCAATGATGCGACGTTCGAGGCGATCCGCATCGAGCCTTATCTCATCGCCACGGCCCGCGCCCATCCCGACCTGGTAGGACGGATCGAGGCTATCGCCGCCCGCACGCTGGCCACCAAGAAGGCGCTGATTCACGGTGATGTCAGCCCCAAGAACATCCTGTGCGGGCAGAAGGGCCCAATCTTTCTCGATGCTGAATGCGCCTGTTTTGGCGATCCGGCTTTCGATCTCGCCTTCTGCCTCAATCATCTCCTGTTGAAGGGCGCACGGCGAGGTGTCCCGCGCAAGGCCTATCGGGATGCCTTCGAAGCCCTGGTCAACGCCTATTTCGCCAGGATCGACTGGGAAGATCGCGCCGATCTCGAAGCCAGGACTGCCGCCCTGTTGCCGGTGCTGTTCCTGGCGCGGGTGGATGGCAAGTCGCCTGTCGAATATCTGACGCATGAGGACGAACGGGAAGCCGTGCGCCGCTTTGCCAGGCCGCTGATCGCCGACCCGCAGCAGGACCTGATCGCCATCGCCAATGCCTGGACCCGCCAATGACCGATATATCCATTCGTAGACTTGATGCGCGCCGCATCTGGGATTCCCGCGGCCGTCCGACCGTCGAAGCCGAAATCGAGCTCAGCGATGGCACAATCGCGCGAGGCATTGCCCCGGCCGGTGCCTCCCGGGGCAGCCGCGAGGCGCTCGAGCGCAGGGATGGCGGCGAGAGGCTGGGCGGCCTCGACGTCCAGGGAGCCCTCGCCGGCATGCGCGAGGAGATCGCACCGCTTCTGATCGGTCGCGATCCGTTCGACCAAGTGGGGCTGGATGCGGCACTGATCGCACTGGACGGCACGCCGACCAAGCAAAGACTCGGCGGCAATGCGACCGTCGCGGTTTCGCTCGCGGTGTTGCACGCGGCCGCTGCCAGCCGTCGCCAGCCGCTATGGCGATATCTGGCCGGGGAGGGGCCAGTCAGCCTTCCCTTGCCGGAAATCCAGGTCTTCGGCGGCGGGGTCCATGCCGGCCGCCGCACCGACATCCAGGATTTCATGGTGATGGCGCCGAAGGCGGCGAGCTTTGCCGAGGCGCTCGAGATCACGGCCGAGGTCTATCTGGCGGCCGGAAGGATCATGGCCGAGCGCGGCCTGCTGCAGGGCGTTGCGGATGAAGGAGGCTGGTGGCCCGCATTCGGTTCCAACGAAGAGGCGCTCGATACGCTCGTGCTGGCCATTGAGCGGGCCGGCTTCACACCGGGTGACGACGTTGCGATCTCGCTCGATATCGCCGCCTCCGAATTCGGCCGCGGCGGGCGCTATCGGCTCGGCCTGGAGGGACGCGAACTCGATCGGGACGGCATGGCGGATTATCTCCTGGGCTGGTGTGAGCGCTATCCCATCCTTTCGATCGAAGATCCCTTCGCCGAGGACGATGCCGAAGGCCTTGCCCGCTTCACCGCGGCAGTGGGCCATCGCATCCAGGTCATCGGTGATGATTTCCTGGTCACCAATGCCGGTTTGGTCGAACAGGCGGCGAGGAACGAGACCGTCAATGCGGTGCTGGTGAAGGTCAACCAGGCCGGCACGGTCAGCGAGGCCAAGGCTGCCTGCGAGGCGGGGAGGCGTGCCGGTTTCGGCACGATCGTATCGGCCCGTTCCGGCGAGACCGAGGATGTCGCCATCGTGCATCTCGCCATCGGCTGGCATGCGGAACAGCTCAAGGTGGGATCCTTCGCCCGTTCCGAACGCATGGCCAAGTGGAACGAGGCCTTGCGCATTGAAGAGGCCCTGGGATCCCAGGCCCGCTTTGCGGGTGTCGACGGTCTGCCCTTCAAGCGTCTACAGCGCGCCTCCTGAGAGGCGGCATCAACACGCCTCACGGATAGGGGCAGGGCGGGCATTGAGGTGGTTGCGCGGCCGATGGGGCGCCGAGTTCAGGGGCGCCAGGTCCTGGGGCGCCAAGCAAAGAAAGGCCGGAGAAGGGAGCGCCTGTCTTCCTCCTCCGGCATGCATTTACTTGCATGACGTTAAGTTTTCGCAATCGAAATCTGCACTTGGATGCTAAAGTTAAGCATCTCTTGGCAAATAAAGCGTCTGCAACTCCATAACTTCATTGCAAGCTTGCGCCATCCCCTAACAAAGCTGGCTATGCTCATCAATACAAAAAATAGCCATCCCGGATGCTTTCATCGGATAAATCGATTAACTGCTTGGATGATCGAGAATTGTCTGACATGAAGGCGCGAATATATGAGAATACTAAGACGATTCGTGCTATTTGGGGTCGGCCTGCATCCCCGAATCCCATCGCGAACTCTCCAAGAATAGAACCAGGATGTGACTGGACTGATACCAGGGTGATACCAAGACGACTGTTCAGCCGCAGGCTGGAGGCGTTGGCAGCCGGCGAGGCCCAAATCGGGGCTGGCGGTTGTCGCGGCGCGTGCTTGGCCCTATCACAGCGTTGATGCGCAAGAGCGATGCGGGGCAGCGATGACGGCCAAGATCCTGGTGAGCGCCTGCCTCGTCGGGCGGCCGGTACGTTATGACGGGATGGCGAAAACGCTCGATCACCCGGCTCTCACGCGCTGGCGCGATGAAGGACGCCTTGTCGTGGTCTGCCCCGAGCTCGCCGGAGGCTTCAGTGTGCCCCGGCCGCCGGCCGAGATCGCCGAGGGACTGTCGGGTAGCGACGTCCTGGCAGGCACTGCTCGTGTGGTCGATGTTACGGGCGCCGACGTGACTGCGCTCTATCTCGACGGAGCGAGGAGCGCCCTGGCTTTGGCACAGTCCCAGGGCTGCCGCTTCGCCCTCTTGATCGATGGCAGCCCCTCCTGCGGAAGTGCCTTCATCTATGATGGAGCATTTGCAGGGCGGAAACATGCCGGTGCCGGTGTAACGGCTGCGCTCCTTCGGACGGGAGGCATCGAAGTTTTCACACCGTCGGAAATCGATGCCCTCGAGGCCAGGCTGGAAAGTGGCGAAGCAGGCTGACCAGGAGGCACCTGCATCAGGCCAGATCTTTCTCCATATAGACCCTGCGCAAGCCCATTTCTTCGGCGCGATGGGTTTCGGCATAGCCGCAGCGGGTGTAGAGCGCGATATTCTCCGTCATCGCCTCATTGGTGTAGAGCCTGATCCGACGATAGGCCGCTTCACGAGCGCGCCTTTCGGCGATCTGAAGCAGGCGGCGGCCCAATCCCTGCCCCTGGGCCGCGGGCGCCACGGCAATATTGTCCAGGTGCATCGCATCGTCCTGCGGGATCAGGACGAGGATGCCCTGGATGTCGCTGTCGAGGGCGATCACAAACAGATGTCCTGCACGCACCAGCGCTGCGTAGTCGTCGAGCATCGGCCCGGGCTTGCGCCCTATGCGCGCGACATAGGGCGTATAGGCAGCCTCGACGATGCGTTCGATGGCCGGAAGATCGGCGGTGGTTGCGAGACGCAAGGCTTGGACCATGATGTCCTCCTGAAGGGGAGGCTGTGTGGCCGCTTTCCCCGGTAGGCCGGGGAAAGCGATTGTCGTCAGGTGCGCTCGGTCTCCGTGAGGGCGCGCCGGATGGCAATCTCGACCGGCGAGTAGTCTCCATCGTCGCGTTGCAGCCGGAAAGGCTCCTTCGGCATCAGCGGAGGTTGCGCCAGAAAGCGCGGCGTCGAGCCCCGATGCTTCTGGGCAGCATGCACCAGGAAGGGATGGCAAAGATAGACCGTGCCAGCTTTGCCGGTGGCTAGGCTCTGAGGCCGCTGGACCCCCATCTGCTCCAGGTCCATGTGCGAACGGCCGGCCTTGCCCGCCGGAGCGAGGTAACGGGCCATGTCCCGGTGCGAGCCGACGCGGATGCGGGTTGGGGCATCCTCCGGCCCGATATCGGAGAACAGGAACAGCATCAGCAAAGCACGTCCCCGCGAGGTGACGTTCACGCGCCAGGCCGAAAAGTCGCTGCGCTCATCGGGGTCGCAATCCTCGCCCGGAAAGGAGAGGTCGACGTGCCAGCCCGCATCGCCGGGATCGTCGGGATGGGGAAAGCGTACCGGGAACGAACCGAGGCCGTCGCGTGGAAGCCAGCGTCCCTGGCCGACGAGCTGGTCGAAGGCGTTCAGCAAGACCGGTGTATTGACGGCCTTCTCGAACGGGCCTCCGCCATAGCCGGCAAGCCGGATCACCGGTTTTGTCCAGGTAGCGGGATCGTTCGGGTCGCAAGGGAGGTCGCGCCACATGATGGCCCGCGCCTGCTCGGCCAATTCGCGGGGAAAGGCGTCGTCCACGCGCACGAAACCGTCTTCGATGAAGCGTTCGATCTGCGCGGCGTCGAGCGCGCGATAGTCGGGATGTCGGGGCATGATGGCTCACAATCGTCGCATGGCTTCGCCCGCTAAAGCGTTTTGCGATTTGGCGGAATCGCCAGGGATCGCAAAGACGCATCGAACCAAAGAGCGAGAGCGAATGGGGTTTCCGTCCAAACGGCTTTGCTCTTGGGGGGCGCAAGCCAGTGCCGTCCATGACAAGAACCCGGCACAAAGGCCGGACAGGCTCCTGGTCTTCCGTCAGCCGTCAGTTGGCGAGGAAGAAGACGGTGGCGATATTGAGCGTGTGCATCATCATGACGAACCCGAGCATAAGGGAGGCTGTCTGCGCGTCAACCCCGGTGACGAAAGCGGGTTTCTTCATACCAATCAGTGGCGCGAGTAAACGAGCTGTTCTAAGCAAAGGCTGGGTCAGGGCCCCAATTCGTACCGTATCGAGGAGACTTCCGATGACATCAGCCGCTTCCGCTCCCACCACGCCGAAATGGGTGACGTTGTCGAGCCATCGGGCCTGGCTGCTGCAGCAGGCCGAAGCGCTGTTTTCCGTGTTCGAGCAGAACAGCCTCAATCCCCTCGGCGGCTTCTACGACCTCGACATGGCCTGCAAGCCGTTCGTGCCCGGGCAGCCGCCCGGTAGCCGGCCGACACGGCAGATCCACGCGACCACGCGCATGGTGCATTGCTTTGCCATCGCCCATCTGATGGGCCGCCCCGGCGCCGACGTGATGATCGATCACGGCATGGATTTCATCTGGAACGGCCATCGCGACAAGGACAAGGGCGGCTATTTCTGGGGCGTCGGCTATGAGGGGCCGACCGACGATACCAAGCAGGCCTATGGTCACGCCTTCGTGCTGCTCGCGGCCTCCAGCGCCAAGGTTGCCGACCATCCCGATGCCGACCGCCTGCTGGCTGACATTTCCACCGTTCTGGAGGAACATTTCTGGGAAGAAGGCCCCGGCGCCACGGCCGAGGAATTCACGCGGGACTGGCAGCCCTTCGACACTTATCGCGGCCAGAACTCCAACATGCATCTGACCGAAGCCCTGATGGCGGCCTTCGAGGCGACCGGCGACAGCACCTATCTCAGCAAGGCCGAGCGCATCGCCGACCTGATCGTGCGCCGCCATGCCGCCGAGAATGGCTGGCATCTGCCCGAGCATTTCAGCCAGGATTGGCAGCTCAACAAGGACTATTCCGGTAGCCCGGTCTTTCGTCCCTATGGCACCACGCCGGGCCACTGGCTGGAATGGGCCCGCTTGTTGCTGCAGCTCTGGGAACTGGGCGGGCGCAAGCTGGCGTGGCTGCCCGACGCTGCCGCGAACCTCTTCCGCCAGGCCGTCAAGGATGGTTGGGACCACGACAAGGGCGGCTTCTACTATACGCTCGACTGGACCGGTGCGGCGCGCATTCGCGACCGCTATTGGTGGCCCTGCTGCGAGGGCATCGGCGCGGCGGCTTTCCTCAACGCCACCGATGGCGACCGCTTCTACGAGGAATGGTATCGCACCATCTGGAACTTCAGCGCCGCCCGCTTCATCGACAAGGCGCATGGCGGCTGGTTCCCCCAGCTCGGCGATGATCTCCAGCCCAACACCGGCCCGTTCTACGGCAAGGTTGACATCTATCACGCCCTGCAGGCCTGCCTAATTCCGTTGCTGCCCGCGACCGGCAGCATCACGCGCGGGCTGGTCACCGAGGGGGTGAAGATCTAGGGCGCACCGCTCGTTGCCTCTCTTTACTCGCTGTCGGGCTGGTTTGCCGGATGCGCCTTGACGAAGGCGGGATGCCCTTCGGCCTCGGCCTCGACGCGGCGGATGCGGGGATAGGCATCGAGCGGGACGCCGAAGCGGCGGGCGGCATAGAGCTGCGGGATGAGGTAGACGTCGGCCAGGCCCGGTGCATCGCCGAAGCAATAGGGGCCGTCGCCGATCAGCGCCTCGACCGCCTTCAGCCCCGAGCCTGCCCAGGTTGCGATCCAGGCGCTGACCTCCGGCTCGCCCTGGCCGAGCGTCCGGCGCAGATAGGTCAGCGGGCCGAGATTGTGCAGAGGCTGGATGTCGCAGCCGATGATGGCGGCGACGGCCCGCACCTTGGCGCGCTGCGTGAGGTCGGCAGGCAAGAGCGGTGGCGCCGGATAAGTCTCCTCGAGATATTCGAGGATGGCGGGGGATTGCGTCAGGGCCGAGCCGTCGTCGAGCACAAGGGTCGGCACGCGTTCTTGCGGATTGAGTGCCCGATAGGCCTCACCATGCTGTTCGCCGCCATTGCGCACGAGATGGATGGCCGCCTGCTCGACCTCGAGATTCTTGAGGGCGAGCGCGATCCGGACCCGGTAGGAGGAGGTGGAGCGCCAATAGGTGTAGAGTTTCATGGTCGTGCCGCCTCCCTGCAATGGCGATATATCGAGCCAACCTTATGGTGCCGGCAGGATCATTGCACGGCATTCCCCGAAGCCGATGGAGGCGAAGCCTTCGCGCCGGCAATGGCCCTTGAGGATGACCTCGTCGCCATCCTCGAGGAAACGGCGCTCCTCGCCCGTTTCGAGTCGGATGGGATTCCGGCCGCCCTGGCTCGCTTCGAGCAGGCTGCCGCAGCTGTCCTGTTCCGGCCCGGAAAGGGTGCCCGTCCCGATGAGATCGCCCGGGCGCAGATTGCAGCCATTCGAGGTGTGGTGGGTAAGCATCTGCGCCGCGGTCCAATACATGTACCGGGCATTCGAGCGAGCCAGCGAATGGGCTGCCAGCCCGCGAGCACGCAGTTCGGCCGTCGTCAGCAGCACTTCGAGCCCGATGTCGAAGGCGCCCTCGGCCTGATCGTCTGGGTCGGTGAGATAGGGCAGCGGCGTCGGATCGCCCTCAGGGCGTGGCGGCTGGGCGATGCGGAAGGGAGCAAGCGCCTCGGCCGTGACGATCCAGGGGGATATGGTCGTCGCGAAGCTCTTGGCGAGGAAGGGGCCGAGTGGCTGATACTCCCAGGCCTGGATGTCACGAGCCGACCAGTCGTTGAGCAAGCACAGGCCGGCGACCTGGTCGCCCGCAGCCGATATCCCGATCGGGGTGCCGAGGTCGTTGCCGGGTCCCACCCACACGCCGAGTTCAAGCTCATAGTCGAGCCGCGCACTGGGACCGAAGGTCGGTGTCTCCGCCTCGGGCCGTTTTGCCTGCCCGAGGGGGCGCCGGATCGCGATCCCCGAAGGAAGGACGGAGGAGGCGCGACCGTGATAACCGATCGGCACATATTTGTAGTTGGGCAGGAGCGGATTGTCGGGGCGGAACAGCTTGCCGACGGCGGTGGCGTGATGGATGCCGACATAGAAATCGGTGTAGTCGCCGATCCGGGCCGGCAACTGGAGCAGGCAATCGGATGCCTTGTACAGCAAGGGCTCCACCCTGGGGCGCAGCGAACAGGTTTCGGCCAGGAGGTTGGAGAGCGCCTGCCGCAGGGCACGCCGCGGACCAGGGCCCAGCGCCAGCAGGCTGTTGAGATCGTTTCCCCGCGCCGCCTCCGCGGCTCGCTCGGCGGTGCCGCTGAGCAGGCCCGCATCCAGCACGGCGCGCAGGTCGAGAATGGCATCGCCGATGGCGACGCCCGCCCGCGGCGTGCCGCCCCCCGGGCTGAAGATGCCGAGCGGCAGGTTCTGGATCGGAAAATCGGCATGGCCGTTCGCCGAGGCGACCCAACTCGTCAGCCTGGAATCATGCGTCTGGTCGAGTTCCATCATCACGGCCTGCTCGGATCGAAATGCTTGGTCATCTTGTGGCCATAGCCGCCATAGTCCTTCTGCAGCGCCTCGGAGCCGGCCGCATAGGCCGAGACGCGCTGCGGGAAGCGGCATTCGAACATGAAGGCCAAAGTGTTTTCCAGCCGGTGGGGCTTGAGCTCGACATGGCTGGCCTTCTCGAAGGCGTCGAGATCGGGCCCGTGCGGCAGCATCATATTATGCAGGGATGCCCCGCCCGGCACGAAGCCGCCGCCGGTCTTGGCGTCGTACTGGCCGTAGACCAGGCCCATGAATTCGCTCATCACGTTCATGTGGTACCAGGGCGGGCGGAAAGTGTTCTCGGCCACCAGCCAGCGATCCGGGAAGATCACGAAATCGATATTGGCGGTGCCGGGCGTTTCAGAGGGCGAGGTCAGCACGGTGAAGATCGACGGATCGGCATGGTCGTAGAGCACCGGGCCGACCGGCGAATAGCGCCTGAGGTCATATTTGTAGGGCGCGTAATTGCCGTGCCAGGCCACCACGTCGAGAGGCGACTGGTTGATCGCGGCGGACCAGAGGGTGCCACCCCATTTGACATGGAGGCGCGAGGGCACCTCCCTGTCCTCATAGGCGGCGACCGGGGTAAGGAAGTCGCGCGGATTGGCCAGGCAGTTGGCCCCGATTGGGCCGCGTTCGGGCAAAGTGAGGGCGCCGCCGTAATTCTCGCACAGATAGCCGCGGGCCGGGCCATCCTTGAGCTCGACGCGGATCTTGACGCCACGCGGGATGACGGCGATCTCGCCCGGCTCGATGTCGATGATGCCGAATTCGGTCCACAGGCGCAGCGAGCCTTGCTGCGGCACGAACAGCAATTCGCCGTCGGCATCGTAGAAATATTCGTCCACCATCGAGCGGGTGATCAGGTAGACATGCGCGCCCATGCCGGCATGGGTGGCGGCGTCGCCGGCCGTGGTCAAGGTGCGCACGCCTTCGAGGAAGGAAACCGCTTCTTCCGGGATCGGGAGCGGATCCCAGCGCAGCGGCGCGATCGGGACCTCGACCTCGGGTGCGGGCGCCGTGCGCCAGAGCCCGACATCGGCCTTGGTGAACTCACCCCAATGGCTCACCGTCGGCCGGATGCGGTAGAGCCAGGAGCGCTCATTGGTGGTGCGCGGCGCCGTGAAAGGCGAGCCGCTCAATTGCTCTGCATAGAGGCCATAGGCGCAGCGCTGCGGCGAGTTGCGGCCAAGGGGCAGGGCGCCGGGTAGGGCCTCGGTTTCGAAGCCGTTGCCGAAGCCCGACATGTAGCCGGCCTGGATGGCACTGACCACTTCGCTCTTCTGATCGCCGTCTGGTCGGGGAGACTGGAGATTCATGATCGCCTCCTGCATTCGAACGTTTCAACTGTAATCGTTGCGTTTGTAACTATCAAAGCTACGGCCTGTGCTGCGGATCCTCCTGCCCGAACGGACCAGCATTGGGCTGGCCGGAGACGTCCCCATCCACGACTCCACCACGGGTCTCCGGCGTCAATATGAGCACGAGCAAGGCCGGCACCACCATCAGCGCCGCATAGACCGCGACAGACATCGGCGTGCCCGTGCGTTCGATCAGGAGGGCCCCGATCAGGGGCGCAACCGAACCGCCGAGCACGGAGGCGGCTTGGTAGGACGCGGAAAGGGCGGTGTAGCGCACGCGCGTCGGGAACATTTCGGTGACATAGGGCGCCAGGCCACCGAGCAGGAAACCATGGGCGCACAAGGCAAAGACCGCGCGCAGATAAAGAGCTAATGGCGAGCCACCCTGCGCCAGGGTGAACAGGGCGAAGGCGGCGATCGTGGCGCCGATGAAGCCGGCGATCATCACCGGCCGGCGCCCGATGCGGTCGCTGAGCCAGCCCGAACCGAGGATGACCGGCAGCGAGGCCAGTGAGGCGACGAGCACGACATCGATGGCCTGGGCGCGGTTGAGCCCGAGCCTGGTTGTCGCGAGCAGCAGGACGAAGGTCGAGAACAGATAAAGCAGAGTGTTTTCGGCCGCCTTGACGAAGAAGACCTTGGCCATCGAAATCCTCTGCGTGGCGAAGGCTTCGGCCAGTGGCGCATGGGCGATTTCGGTTTCCGCCTTGATCTCGAGGAAGGCCGGCGATTCATCCACCTGCCGACGAGCCCAGAAACCGAGGGCAATCAGCACGATCGACAGCAGGAACGGAATGCGCCAACCCCAGGCCAGGAAGGCTTCCTCGCCAAGCCAGAGCTGCACGAGGCCGAGGATGCCAAGGGCGAGGACGTTGGCGGCCGGACCGCTCGCCATTGGAAAGCTGGTCCAGAAGCCACGATTTTGGGCCGGCATGGATTCGGCCACGATGGTCAGAGCGCCGGTTGCCTCGCCGCCGACGGCGACGCCCTGGAAGATACGGATGAGCAGAAGCAGGAGCGGGGCTGCGATGCCGATGGTGTCGTAGGTCGGGAGGAGGCCGATGGCGACGGTGGCCACCCCCATCATCAGCAGGCTGACGATCAGGGTGTTCTTGCGGCCGAGCCGATCGCCGATCACGCCGAAGACGATGCCGCCGAAGGGGCGAGCCAGGAAGCCGGCGGCGAAAGTACCGAGGCCGAGCATGGTGCCGACGAAGGGATCGTCGGCGGGAAAGAACACCTTGTTGAAGACGAGCACGGTGCTCGCGGCGAAGATGAAGAAATCATACCATTCCAGTGTCGAGCCTAGGGTGGCGGCAAGCATCACCTTCAGGCGGGACGCCATCGAAGTCATCATCATCCTCCCGGTTGCACATCGTTGGCCGCCTCCCGCTCCGTTGTCGAGAGGGCGCTTGCTTATGAAGTTGCAACTGTAACTGTCGATAATGTAACTATCAAAGCATGGCCAAGCTCACGCTCGAGAACTTCCTGCCCTACCGGCTCAATCGCATCGGTGCCGTCGTGTCACGCGACTTTCGCACCGTCTACGGCCCGGAGCACGACCTGACCGTGCCCGAATGGCGGGTACTGGCGACATTGGGCGAATTCGACGAGATGGGCGCCAAGGCGATCGGCGCCCATTCCTCCATGCACAAGACCAAGGTCAGCCGTGCCGTTCGGGCACTGGAGGAACGCCGCTGGCTCAAGCGCCGCGAGAGTGCGCAGGACCGCCGCGAGGAGATCCTGAGCCTCACGACGCTGGGGCGGCGCGTCTATGCCGAGATCGTGCCGCGGGCTTTGGCCTTCGAAGCGGCCTTGCTGGCAGCCCTCGGCCCGGAGGCCGAGGCGCTCTTGCGGGGCCTCGACAAGCTCGAGGCCAGCATGGATCTGCGCTGAGGCGCGACCTGGAAGAGGGTTAGCCGCCCACCATCAGCTTGACGATCTCGTCATGATTGGTCTCGGCGATCTTGCGCTCGCCCGCCAGGGTTCCGCGGCGCAGCACCACGATGCGGTCTGAGACCGCAAAGATGTCCTGCAGATTATGCGAGATGAAGATGATGCCGCGCCCCTGGGCCTTGAGGGTCTGGATCAGGGAGACGACCTTGCGCTGCTCGGGTACGCCGAGGGCAGCTGTGGGCTCGTCCATGATCAGCACCTGCGCGTTCCAGTAGACGGCACGGCCGATGGCAACCGCCTGGCGCTGGCCGCCGGAGAAATTGCCGACGGGAGCATCGAGGCGCGTCACGTGGAAATCGAGTTGCGCCATGGTCTCCTGCGCCGCCTTGGCCATCTTCTGGCGGTCGAGCACGGGCAGGAAGCCGAAGGCTTTGGTCATCGGCTCGCGTCCCAGGAAGATGTTGGCGCCGATCGACAGATTGTCGGCCAGCGCGAGGTCCTGGTAGATCGTCTCGATGCCATGGCCGCGCGCGGCTTCGGGCGTCGCGAATTTCACGACCTCGCCCTTCAGGCGGATCTCGCCGCCATCGGCCTGGTAGACGCCCGAGATGGTCTTGATCAGCGTCGACTTGCCGGCGCCGTTGTCGCCGGCGAGAGCCACGACCTCGCCGGCATTGAGCTGGAGCGAGACGCCGTTGAGTGCGGTGACGCCGCCGAAATGCTTGGAGACGTCGCGGATGTCGAGGAGCGGCTGGGTGCTCATGAACGGCGGCCTCCGGCGATGCTGCGCTGGGCCTGGTCGACCAGCACGGAAACGATGATGACGACGCCGACCGAGACGAATTGCCAGAACGGCTCGACATTGATGTAGACGAGGCCGAACTGGATCACGGCGATGACGAGCGCCCCGGCCAGCGTGCCCGAGATCGAGCCCGAACCGCCGAACAGGCTGGCGCCGCCGATCACCACGGCGGCGATCGAATCGAGCAGGAGGGGCTCGCCGGCCTGGGCGGCGCCGGCGGTGAAGCGGGCCGCGTAGAGCACGCCGCCGATGCCGGCGCACACGGCCGACAGCACATAGAGCTTGCGGGTGTGCCTGGAGACATTGATGCCGGCTCGAAGCGCAGCCTGTTCGCTGGCGCCGATGGCGTAGGTGTGCTGGCCGAAGCGCGTCTGCGAAAGCAGATAATGCATGGCGATCAGGAAGAGGGCGGCCACGATCACCACGACGGGCACGCCGTAGAAGCGGCCATTGCCGAGCGCCGCGAACCAGGCGTTCGAAACCGGAACCGTGGTGCCGCCGGCGAGCAGATAGGCAATGCCGCGTGCCACGCCATACATGCCGAGCGTGCCGATGAAGGGGGGAACCCGGAGTTTCGAAATCAGGAGGCCGTTGATGTAGCCGGGGATGGTGGCCACGGCGACGCCGACCACGATGCCGATCAGCATGGCCGGGAAGGGCGGCATGGAGGTGCCCATGAGATTGGCCGTGTGGGCTGCCACCACCGCCGACAGCCCCATGATGAAGCCGATCGACAGGTCGATGCCGCCGGAGATGATCACGAAGGTGGAGCCGAGTGCCAGCAGCAGCGGTGCCACCGCATAGATCGAGATCGACTGCAAAGTGGGGACCGAGAAGACGAAGGTCGAGCCATAGGCGATCCGGGCCCAGCACTCGAAGAAGACCAGGAGCAGGACCAGGAAGAGCCAGGCCCTGAGCTCCGCGATGCGCAGAAGGATGGGATGGGGGCCTGCCGCGGGCTGCGCCCGGCTGAGGGAAGTTTGGGCTGCCGACATCAGGCGCTCCGTTCGGGACAGAAAGGGTTGCCGCCGGGCTGACAGCTCCGGCGGCGTAGAAGCGGGGAAGGCCTCATTCCTTGTAGATGAAGGCGGCGACTTCCGGCTTGTCGACGTTGGACTTGTCCATCACGGTGAAGCCCGTGCCGATCGAGGCAGGGATCGACTGGCCAGTGAGATGGGCATAGGCGGAAAGCACGCCGAAATAGCCGATCTCCGCCGGGTGCTGGGCGATGGCGATATCGACCAGGCCGGACTTGATGTTGTCGACGATCGTCGCCGGGGCGTCGAAGGCGGCGACACGGACCTTGCCGCTCTGGCCGGCCTGCTGCACGCCGTTGGCGGCGCCGAGCGCGGAGAACAGATTGGCGCCGAAGACACCGGCAAGGTCGGGGTTGCGCGCGAAGACCGACTGCATCTGAGAGGCGGCCTTGTTGGCATCATTGTCGTTGAATTGCGTTTCAAGGACAGTGATGTTGGGATAGTTCTTCATCTCATCCTTGAAGCCTTCCTCGCGCTGGTCCGTGGTCGAGATGCCCGGCTTCACGTTGGAGACATAGACCTTGCCCTTTTCACCGATGGCCTTGGCAAGGGCGCGGGCCGCGATGCGCCCGCCCAGGATGTTGTCCGAGGCGACATAGGAAAGCGGGAAGTCGGCGTCACCCGCGCCGGTCTGGTACTTGCCGGTGCCGATGAAGGTATCGACGGTGATCACCGGAATGCCGGCATCGGCCGCTTTCTTCAGGGGCTGAACGAGCTGAACCTTGTCGGTCGGCGCAATCAGGATGGCGTCGGGCTTGCGCGCGATGACTGCGTCGAGCACGGGCGTCTGCGTCACCGGATTGAAATCGGGCGCGCCCTGGAACACGAGCTCGGCTCCCACCACCTTGGCGGCCGCTTCCGCGCCCTTGCGCATCGAGATGTAGAAGGCGTCTGTGGTCAGGCCCGGAATGAGGGCGATGGTGTATTTCTTGTCCTGGGCCTGTGCCGGAGCGGCAAGCACGCTGGCCCCGATGGCGAGAGCCGCGAGGGCCGTAAGCAGTTTCCTCATATCGTTTCCTCGGTTTGACGAAGTGGTCGATCCCTCCGGCACAGATCCTCCTCTAGCGCGAGGTATCCAGCCGGTTACGGCGGGCAGGGCCGCCGATCGAGTTGAGGAAAGGGTGCCGATAGTGGCCGGGCTCTACAGGTGCGGTTGCGCCTGCGGGCCGTCTCCCTCCCTGAATTTGTTTTTGTCTTTTATGAATTGTCAGACTATGGTTTCGTGCCGTAGGCGTCAATTAAAGATATTGCGCGTGATAAGATTGACAAAATGCGCCTCCTTTAATTGAAGGAAATTAGGATCAATATATTGAAAAATAACGATAAATTTTTGTCGCGGATAGCATGGGAATGAATTCACCGAACTGATTTTTACGACGTGTAAAAAACAATATTGTTTACTCGTGTAAAAATTAGGAACCGATCGGGCGGGTGAGGGAGCATCAGGGCGGTGCGAAAGATCAGGAACATGGCCGAGTTCGCCGAACTCAGCGGGATCTCGCGGCCGACGGTCTCGAAATATTTCAACGACCCCGGCAGCGTCCGCAAGTCGATCCGCCTCCGCATCGAGAGGGCCTTGGCCAAATATGACTATCGGCCTAACCTGTTCGCGGTGAACCTCAACCGCAAGCGCCCCAAGATCATCGGCGTGATCGTGCCCGACACCTCGGACATGTTCTATTCGGAGATGGTGCGTCACATCGAGCGGCGTTGCGCGCAGGACGGTTACTTCGTGCTGGTGCTTTCCTCGCGCGGGGATGCCCTGCATGAGGCGCGCTCGGTGGAGACGCTGCTGTCGCTCAAGATCGCGGGCGCGATCATCGCCCCCCTCGGCGCCTATACCGATGCCACGCGCATGGAGACCCTGCGCGCCCATATTCCAGTGGTCTATCTCGATTCTTCGCTGCAGGACGGCTCGCCCTTCGTCGGCACCGACAATGAGCAGAGCATCGGCCTGATCACCGATTATCTCTGCCGCACGGGGACGCCGCCCAGCTTCTTTGAAATGCCGGCGGTCAATCACAATGCCGCCGAGCGCAGCAATGCTTATGTCCAGGCCATGGAGCAGCTCGGCTTCCAGCCGGAGATCATCACCGTGGCAGGCAAGCCGGATTGGCGTTTCGAGGAAATCGCCTATGCCGAAGCCCTGCGGGTGATCGACGGGGCGGGGTTTCCGACCTCGACGGTGCTGTGCGCCAATGACCGTATCGCCGTGGGGGTGATGGCGGCGGCCTTCCAGCGCGGCCTGAAGGTCGGGCGCGACGCCGATTGCCGGCTGCGCGTCGCCGGCCATGACGACCAGCCCTATAGCCGCTTCGGCTGCCCGCCCCTGACCACGGTGGCGCAGGACTTCTTCCGCCTCGGCAATCTCGGTGTCGAGTTGCTGCTCGCCCAGGTCGAGGGCGAGGAACCTTCACAAGGCCAGCAGCAATTGCGGCTCGAAGCCCAACTGATGATGCGGGCTTCGGCCTGATCGCGATCCATCGTTCACGGAGACCCGACATGACCACCCTTCTCGACCTTGCCCCTGCACGGCGCTCCGGAAAGCCGCGAGGCATCGCCTCGATCTGCTCGGCCCATCCGGACGTGATCAAGACGACGCTGGCGCATGGCCGCGAGCGCGGGCGGGAGGTCCTGATCGAGGCGACCTGCAACCAGGTGAACCAAGAGGGCGGCTATACCGGCATGACGCCGGCCGATTTCAAGCGTTTCGTGTTCGAGAAGGCGAAAGCCTCCGGCTATGACACCGCCAAGCTGATCCTTGGCGGGGATCATCTCGGTCCCAATCCCTGGCGCCAACTCGAGGCGGAAGAGGCTATGGCCAAGGCCGAGGCGATGATGGCCGCCTATGTCGCGGCGGGGTTCGGCAAGATCCATCTCGATGCCAGCATGGGCTGCAAGGGTGAGCCCGAAGCGCTCGATGACGAAACCACGGCAAGGCGCGCCGCCCGGCTGACCCGGGTGGCGGAGCAGACGGCGCGCGACAACGGCCTGCCCTTGCCGGTCTATATCATCGGCACCGAGGTGCCGGTGCCTGGTGGCGCCTGGCACGCGCTCGACGGCCTGCAGCCGACCGCTGTGGGTGCGGCGCGTCAGACCATCGAGACGCATCGGGCCATCTTCCGCCAGCAAGGCGTCGAGGCGGCGCTGGAACGCGTGATCGGTCTGGTGGTGCAGCCCGGTGTCGAGTTCGGGCATGAGGACGTGGTGGTCTACCAGCCCGACAAGGCCCGTGATCTCGTCGGCGTGCTCGATACCGAGCCTTCCCTCGTGTTCGAGGCCCATTCAACCGACTATCAGCCGCGGGAGAAGCTGGCGAGGCTGGTGGCCGACGGCTTTGCCATCCTCAAGGTCGGGCCTGGCCTGACCTTCGCCTGGCGCGAGGCGCTCTATGGGCTCGATCTCATCGCCGGGGAGCTTGATGCCTCTTATGGCGAACGCTCGCTGGCCAAGGCGATGGAGGCCCTGATGCTGGCCGAGCCCGGCTACTGGCAGCGCTATTACCAGGGCGATGCCGCCAGCCAGCATGTGCTGCGCCACTATAGCTACAGCGACCGCATCCGCTATTACTGGCCGCATCCGACTGCCGCCGCTGCCGTGGCGCGCCTGTCGCTGGCGTTGGCGGGGCGCACCTTGCCGCCGACCCTGGTGCACCAGTTCGTGCCGGTCGCGGCGGGACATGTCGGCCCACTGGACATGAAGGCCTGCCTCTCTCTGGCCATACGCGCGGTGCTGGACGATTATGCCGGGGCGACAGTGATTGACTGAGTCGATCCGGCATTCGGTAACAAAGCCGTGAGACCGGCCGTAGAGAGGATGGCTCGTGCATAATCCCATGCGCGAAGAGGAGTGGGCGGCATGGTTGCGGCAGTCGATCGCCGGGGATGCACCGGCCTATCGGCGGTTCCTGCAGGCGGTGACCCCTTATCTGCGCGGCACAGCGCGCCGTTATTGCGAGCGCTTCGGCGCGCCGCCGGCGGAGGTCGAGGATGTCGTCCAGGAAGTGCTGCTCGCCATTCACCTCAAGCGCGGAACCTGGGATTCCTCGCGCCCGCTCGGTCCCTGGCTGTCGGCGATCGTGCGCAACAAGATGATCGATACCATGCGCCGCCGGGGGCGGCAGGTGATGGTGCCGATCGAGGACGTGATCGAGGTTCTCGAGGCAGAGGAGCCGGCATCCGGACTGTCGCAGCATGAGGCCGAGAAAATGCTGGCGCATCTGAAACCGCCGCAGCGTGATATCGTGGAAGGCATCTCGCTCGGCGGCGTCAGCATCCGGGAGATGGCAGGTCGGTTGGCGATGACGGAGGTGGCCGTTCGCGTCGCCCTGCATCGGGGCCTCAAGAAGCTCGCAGCGCTCTATCGGAGTGACCAGTCGTGAAGACCGACGATCTCATCAACGCCATTTCAGAGGACGCGCCGGTCAAATGGTCCCTCGGCAGGGTTTTTGCGCTGGCGGTGATCGTCGGTACGGCTTTTTCGGCCGTGCTTTTCTTCGTGGGATTCCGGCCTCGTCCCGATATCGCGGCGGCAGCCGAGACATGGCGCTTCCTGTTCAAATTCGTGGTGACGGCGTCATTAGCCGTGTCGGCCTGTGGCCTGATCCTGCGTCTGGTCAGGCCGGGTGCGCAATCAGGAGGATGGCGCCTTGCCTTGGTCGTTGCACCCCTGCTTTTGATTGGCGCGGTCGCAGTGGAAATGATGGTGATGCCGTCCGCCAGCTGGGGAACGCGCTGGATCGGCGTGAATGCCCGTTATTGCCTGATGCTGATACCCCTGCTGGCGCTCGGGCCTTTGGCCTGCATTCTCTATGCCTTGCGCCAGGGCGCTCCCGCAAATCCCGGCCGGGCCGGGGCGGTGGCGGGCCTCGCCGCCAGCGGCATTGCGGCGACCCTTTATGCCAGCCATTGCGTAGACGACAGCCCGCTCTTCGTCGCCACCTGGTACAGCTTGGCCACGGGTATCGTCATGGTCGTCGGATATCTTGCCGGCCGTCGTCTGCTGCGCTGGTGAGTGCGGCTGGAGGTGTCGACTTGTGCCTCGATGGGAAGAGTGTTTTGAATATCGATGTAGTGTATTGATATTCTTGCTTGTTTTTCATCTGGCTTCCTCAGCTGATGGTTGTTTTCCAATAGCCGTCTCGCTCCGCCTCATTCTTCCCGTGTAAGCGAATGATCTGGTTCCAGATTTATGGTTATCATTCTGTAAATTCTGTTTTTTATTGCCCGCCGAACCTATCCGCTCCCCCGATGCCTCTGCAGGGCCTGGATGTAGGTGAGGAAGAGTTCGCGCTCCGACGTGATATCCAGTTTTTCATAGATGCGAAGCCGGTGGTTCTTCACCGTGCCGCGCTGGAGCTTGAGGCGTTGGGCGATGGTCGCCGTGGGATGGCCTTCGAGTACCAGCTTGACGATGTCGATCTCCCGGGGCGTAAGGGCCGGGTTGAGCTCGGATATGATCGCCTGATCGTAATCCATTGAGGAGGACGATGATTTCTCCACCGTGAAGAGCCAGCCTTCCGGCGCGGAGCCGTGGGCCGGCGAGATCCGGGTCCGGTGCAGGACGCTCGTGTCATCCAGCACGGCCTCGCCGGCATTTTCGGCCGTCAGCCTTTCGACGGCCCGCGGCAGGCCGGCATCCCTGACTTCCATCGCCCGCCAGGTCTCGGATGCGTGGATGACGCAGCCTTCGAGATCGCGCAGCATGATGGCCTGCGGCAGGGAGACGCCGCTTGTGCCACGCCCGATCGCCGCCGCCAGAACGGCGCTGACATGCGCACTCTCAAGACCAGCGAACAGGGGATAGAAATCCTCCATCGCTGTTCGCTCGCTGTCGAGGAAGCGGCCGATGCGACGTTCGAGGAACAAGGCGACGCTGGCCCGCCCCATGGCGGGCAGGAAGTAGCCGAGCTCGTCGGTGATGCTGGATTCCTGCAGGAATTCGCGGACGTAGCGGCTCTGCCGGGTCGCCGTAGCCGGAAACATGTCGAGGCTGACGACACCAGGCCGTTCCGTTTGCGCCCAATAGCGATGGAATGGATCGAAGACGTGGAAGGTCGTCTCATACTGGCGGGCCAGGGCGTCCGAGAAACCGTGATGCATGAGGAAACTTGGCCGCCCCACCGCCGAATAACGCACCATGGTGGCGATATCGTGCGAGACCAGGGAACGGAAGGCCGCGAGCAGGGCGGCATAGAAATCAGACGTCCCCACCAGGCGGGCGGCCCCGCCGATGGCGGCATTGACGGTGGCGAGCGGAAGGCCGGAAGCGATCAGGGTCGATTTCATCCGCAACATTCCACGCCGAAAGTCGCACTCGGCACCCGTGTGAAAAAAGGCAGGCTAGCGCGCCAACGCGGCTCACTTAAACAAAGTACGGTTCAGAATTTGTCATACGCGGGCTTGTCGCGGGTATCCAGGGGCGGTGACGAA
Organism: Labrys sedimenti; assembly: GCF_034424805.1. NCBI lineage: Bacteria > Pseudomonadati > Pseudomonadota > Alphaproteobacteria > Hyphomicrobiales > Xanthobacteraceae > Labrys > Labrys sedimenti. The sequence goes on along the minus strand of NZ_JAXOUF010000001.1, from coordinate 1,264,183 downwards.
CAGGCCTGGACTGGGTTGCCGGATCAAGCCCGGCATGACAAGCCACCGGGAAGCCTGGTTTTTCCCTGAGTGCACCCACTGGGCCAGCGTCCGCCGACCGTTTCTACCAGAGCGCGCCTCCGGTAATCTGGATGTTCTCGGCCGTGATGCCCTTCGCAGCTTCGCTGCACAGAAAGACAGCGAGGCCAGCCACTTCGCCGGGCTGGATGATGCGCTGCTGCGGGTTCTGTGCGGCAATCCGGACCATGGCGCTTTCCAGGCTTTCGCCCGTGCCCTCGCGCTCGGCGACCTGGGCGACGTTGCGGCGCATCAGCTCGGTCTCGACCCAGGTCGGCGAGATCATCACGGCCGCGACGCCATGGGGCGCCCCTTCCAGGGCGACGCAGCGCGTCAGGCCCAGCAGGCCGGATTTGGAGGCGCAATAGGCCGGGTTGTCCTTCCAGCCGACGCTGGCGGCCGTCGAGCCGATATTGATGATGCGCCCCCAACCGCGCGCGATCATGCCCGGCAGGAGGCTGCGCGTGGTGCGAAAAGCCCCGGTGAGGTTGGTGTCGAGGATCTTCTCCCAGAGCGCGTCCGAATGACCGCTGACCGGTTGCTCGGCCGTGGTGCCAGCCGCGTTGACCAGGATATCGATAGGGCCGCAGGTGGCTTCCGCAGCCTGGATGAAGGCGTCGATGACCTCGCTGGAACGCACGTCGAGATGGCCGGCATGCACCTTGACGCCCCCTGCCTCGAGCATGGCGCGTACGCGCTGCAATTCGGCCTCAACAGGATAGGCGGCAGCATCGCCCAGGCGCGCGCCTTCGCCGATATAGGAGCCGACTGCCACATTGGCGCCGGCGCTCGCCAGAGCCTGGGCGATGGCGAGGCCCTGGCCGGTGAGGCCGCCGGTGATGAGTGCGGCACGGCCTTTCAAGCTGGTCATGGTCTTCCCTTATGGCCGGATGAATTCACGGGCTTCTGCCTCGTGATACGACTTCGTCCCGCGATAATATTGCAAGGATGCGTCACTCCAGGGCTGATAATCCCACGGCGTGACCTTGCCGGTGCTCAGCGCCTTGTAGACGAGGCGGCGCCGGCGCTGGCTGGCGATGATTTCCCGCTTGAGCCTAGGCATGTCCCAGCGGCGTTCGACCTCGGCGAGCATGTCTTGCACCTGATCCGCATGGCCTGGATCACTTGCGAGGTCATGCACCTCGTCCGGATCGGCTTCCATGTCGAAGAGCTGGGGCGGATCGTGCTCGACAAAGGTGAATTTGTAGCGGCCCTTGCGCAGCATCACATAGGGGGCCGCTACGCCTTCCGACATCAGTTCGCTGACGGCGATGCGATCGTCGGCATCCTTGCCCAGGAGCGGCATCAGGCTCCGGCCGTCCGGCCGTTCGGGATAGTCGTTCCATTCCAGGCCGGCGGCGATCTCGACCAGGGTCGGCAGGATATCGACGAGCGAAGCGTTGGCCCTGATGCGGGCGCCCACCGGCACATTGGGACCGGACATGAGCAGGGGGACGCGCGACGACCAGTCATAGAAGCTCATCTTGTACCAGAGCCCGCGCTCCCCCAGCATGTCGCCGTGATCGGCGAGGAAGATCACGATGGTGTCCTTGCCATGCCCGGAGCGGTCGAGCGCATCGAGCACCTCGCCGACGCGCTCGTCGAGATAGGACACGCTGCCGTAATAAGCGTGGCGGGCGGTGCGAACATTTTCGTCCCCCACACCGAATTCACCGCGGTCATATTGCTCCCACAGGCGCCGGGAATGGGCGTCCCGCTGGGCCGGAGGAATGAAGGGTACGCGCGGCATGTCGATCTTGTCATGATCGTAGAGATCCCAGAAGCGCTTCGGCGTCACATAGGGGTCGTGCGGGTGGGTGAAGGAAGCCACGAGCAGGAACGGCCTGTCGTCGCCGTCGCGGGCCTGGTCGAACAGCCAGCGCCTGGCATTGTGGGCGACTTCCTCGTCATAGTCCTGTTGCAGGGCCCGTTCAGCAATGCCGGCGTCGCTGACGTTCTTCATGTTGTGGAACCAGTCCATGGTCCGCCACGGATCGTCCCAGTCGGCCGTCCAGTTGAAGTCGGACGGACAGATATCGGTGGTCACCCGCTCCTCGAAACCATGGAGTTGGTCGGGCCCGATGAAATGCATCTTGCCCGACAGGCAGGTCCGGTAGCCGAGCACGCGCAGATAATGGGCGAAGGTGGGAACATCGGACGGAATCTGCGCGGCATTGTCCCAGGCCTGGATGTTCGAGCATAGCCGCCCGGTCATCAGGGCCAGGCGGGCTGGGGCACAGAGGGGAAAGCTGGAGTAGAAATTGTCGAAGACCGCACCGCCCTTGGCGATGCGGTCGAGGTTGGGGGTCTTGACGATCGGGTGGCCGTAGACGCCGAGCGCCGGAGCGCCCAGCTGGTCGGCCATCAGGATGAGAATATTGGGCCGCCTGCTCATCTGTTCCCTCCCTCCGGTTCGAGAGGCCGCTTGAGCCAGTCGCGGTAGAAGCCTTCCAGGTCCGGCTCGAAGTCATGGACGATGGGATAGCCCGGGGCCGCCGCCTCGACCTCGTGCAGCGTGCCGCAGGACTGGCAGAGGAATTCGCGGATCTCCATCCATTCCGGATCGGGAATGTCGGAGTTGGGATAGATCTCGCGCAGGGCCTCCTTGGTCCGGCGCACGCGGATATGGGCGCCGAGCTTCCAGTTCTTCCTGTAATGCCCGAACTCCTGGCCGCATTCGCATTTGGTGACGCGGCCATTCGGCGTGTCGGCGATGAAGAGATGATCGCCGACCGGCAGCAGGATCGGGTCTTTCCAGGCCATCCGCTCCTGCAGGACCTGGATATAGGTCTGGAAACGGTCGTCGTCCTTGTAGGCGCTCATGATCTGCCGGGTCTGGTGCCAGGGCAGGGTGCCTGCAACGAGTTCGCGAATGGTTTCCTTGGGATAGCTGGACATGCTGACCTCAGTAGTGAACCGTGAAGGAGGCGTCGAGGCCCCAGAACTTGCGGAAGTCGGCGGCAAAGCGCGGCGAGAGCTTCATCGCATTGGCGTGCATCTTGGCGACCTCGGGCGCGAAATCGCTGGCGGCGACGCGCTTGGCCTCCTCGCCGATCCAGGCCGAGACAGGCACTGAAGTCGCGATGCGTTCGGCCCGCATCTTCTCGCGCAAGGCGGCGGTGGCAGCGAGATCGGCCTCCAGCCGATCCGTCTGCGAGACTTCCCGGATGACGATGCCGAATACCTGCTCGGCCGCCTCCGGGGTGAGGAAGCCGTTCTCCACATCCTGTGCGGTCTTGATCGGATCGCGCTCCAGTACGTCGCCGTAACCGCCGCCGCCATTATAGGAGTGGGTGAAGATATCGCCCGACTTGTGCGGCGCGGTGATGTAGGGGCCTTCCTCGGTGACGTGCCGGCCCTCGACCAGCTTCTCCAGATCGGAATGGGCCGGGTCGGTGCCGATGGTATGGGGCAGGGGGCGATTCTCGGCGATGATCTCGGCCAGATTGGTATCGCGCACGGCCCGGTGCATCTGGCAGGTCGGTGCGGGATAGCCGCCGCACAGCCCGCCATTGTCGAACACGCGGGAGGAATGTTCCGAGGTGACCAGGCGCAGATGGTTGGACTTGCTCACCAGCCAGGTCGAGATGAAGGCGCAGCCGCCGCGATATTTGCCGGCGCCTCCGGAGTTGGGCAGGATCGAACGGCCGATATAGAGCATCGGCATGTTCTGTTCCCAGATCTCGATATTGCCCATGTCGGATTCGGGGTTCCAGCCGACATAGGCGGTGTCGAGCCCGTCCTTGATGGCGAGGGCGCCGGAGCCGGCGGCGGCGCATTCGAAATGGGCCATGCCGAACAAAGTGCCGTATTGGCTTTCGCCGCCCATCTCGATCATGGGGGAGTTGACCTGGCCGACGAACACCTCCTCTATGAAGCCCCGGGCGAGGAAGCCGCGCGAGAGCAGGCGCTGGAACACGCCATAGGCGGGCAGCAGCAGGGCCCAGGAGGTCGCGGTCGCCACCATCTCATTGTCGGGATTGGTCCAGGTGCCCTTGGGGATCTTCAGCTCGGTGGCGAGCCAGGCGCCGTCATTCACCAGCCCCTCGAAGTTCATGTGCTGGGTGAGGGTGACGAACATGCCGCCATCCATGCCGGCGGGCGTGCAGTTCATCGAATGATAGCCCCAGGGCTGGGTGCCCTCGAAGTCGAGCTTGATCTTGCCCTCGGTGGTGATCTCCATCTCCACCGGGATGTTGTAGAGCCAGTTGGGATCGGCGAGCGGCTGGAAGCCCGGCTTGCCCTCGGTGACATGGCCATAGAAGGTGTGGCCGCGATAGATGCCGGGCACGGTCAGCTGGCGGGTGCGGGCGAGCTGGCTGATGCGGCCTTCCTCGATGAATTCCTTGGAGACCTGCTTCCAGTAGTCGAGGCCGATCTCGTCGACGAGGGCGATGAGGTTCTCGCGCATGTCAATGCAGGAGGCGACCTTGGCCTTCTCGTCGAGCACCCAGTAGATCGGCATGCGCAGATTGCGTTCGCAACGGATGACGTAGTCGCGGCGGATCTCGTCATTCTCGCCGATCTTCTCGGCGCAGACGAACAGGCCCTCGGTGAAACGCTCCTGGGCGAGGCAGACGTCGCCTCCGGGGGTGATGCCGCCGGCCTCGAGCTCGTGGCAGACGGCGCCGGCCCAGCCGATCAGTTCGCCCGAGTGGAAGATCGGCACCACGTCCATCACGTCGGGCACCTGGACCGTGCCGATAAAGGCATCGTTGTTGGCGAAGATGTCGCCCGGGCGGATGCCGGGATTGGCCTCGTAACCCTCGCGGATCATCCATTTGATGAAGCGGCTCATGGTATGGACATGCACCATGATGCCGTTGGAGAGCGCGATGGCATCGCCCTCCGGGGTGTAGATGGCCACCACCATCTCGCCGACCTCGCGCACGCCGGGCGAGGCGGAGATGCGGCGCGCCATTTCACGGGCGGAGACGCAGAAGGCGCGCAGCTTGGTGTGCAGGGTCTCGAATTTCAGCAGGTCCTGCTTGCGCAGCTGCAGTGACGTGATGCCGTCATAGCAGCCGGTCTCCTCCATCAGCCGTTCGGATTTGAGCATCCTTTCGCGAAGCGGCATGTGGGCTTTCACGTGATCCAGCATGGTGTTGTTCCTCTTCGCTCAAGCGTGGCGGTAATGCAGGAGGGTCCATTCGTCGACGAAGACGCTGTCACCGGGATGGACCACCAGCGTCGTGGCGGGATGCTCGATGATTGCCGGGCCTTTCACCTCGTGGCCGGGCTGCAGATCGTCCATCTCGTAGAGATCTGCCTTGTGCCAGCGCCCGCCCATATAGGCTTCGCGCCGGCCCTTATGGGCGATGGCCGGATCGGTAGCGCCGAGCGGGCGCTTGATCAGCACCGGCTTGACCTTGTCGGCGGTGGCGATCAGGCCGAGTTCCATCACCGAATAGCCGACGGCGCCGTAGCGCGAGACCCGGTGGTTAATCTTGCCATAGACTATTTCGAAGGCCTCGATGATCCGGCGCATGTCGTCGGCCGTTTGAGCCTGGTCGAGCGGGGCAGCGACCTCGACGTCCTCGAGTTGGCCGGTGTAGCGCATCATCAGGAAGGGAACGGTACGGACCTTCTCGCGCGGATGGCCATCGGCCACCATCTCTGCGATCGCGGCTTCGCGAAGTTCCTTCCAAACGCTCGATATGCGTGTGGCATGAGCGGCCAGTTCGTCCTCGCCGGCGGCACTGGGAATATCGATCTGGGTTGAGATCGAGTGGCGGCGCATATAGTCGGCCGTGGTGCAGCCGAAGGCCGAGAAGGCGGCGGCGAACTGGAAGGTGATGATGTCGCGGAAACCGATGCCGCGGCTGCAGCCGGCCAGATGCAGCGGCCCGGAGCCGCCATAGGAGAGCAAGGTGAATTCGGAGGGATGGATGCCCTGGCCGGAGATCACGCGTCGCAGCGCGTTGTTGGCGTCATCCTCCAGCATGTGGATCATGCCCTCGGCGGCTTCATGCATGGGCACGCCGAGGACATCGGCGCATTGCTCCTTGAAGGCTCTGGTCGCCTTCTCCACGTCGAGCCTCACCTTGCCACCGAGGAAATAGTCGGGATTGAGACGGCCGAGAATGGCGTCGCAATCGGCAATGGTCGGGCGAGTGCCGCCCCGATTGAAGCAGATCGGACCGGGGTCCGAGCCGGCGCTCTCCGGGCCGAGGCTGATCTTCCGGGTCAGCGGATCGACCTTGAGGATCATGCCAGCGCCGGCGCCGATGGTGTCCAGATGCAAGGTCGGCACGTTGAGCTTGAACCGGTCCATGATCGGTTCGTTCTCGATGCGGGTCTGGCCGCGGGTGATCACGCCCATGTCGAAGGAGGTGCCGCCCATGTCCGAGCAGATCAGCGAGTCGTTGCCGATCAGCTTGCCGACATAGGCCGCGCCGAGAATGCCGCCGATCGGGCCGGAGATCATGGTCTCGTGCAGGCGGGGATGGTCGATCGAGGTGAGGCCGCCGAAGGAGAGCAGCGTCTGCACGCGATAGCGATAGCCGTGCTTCTTCGAAATGTCCTCGATGCCCTTGAGCTGCCTGCGCCCACGCGAGGTGGCATAGGCTTCGATCAGCACCGAGTTGAGGCGGGACTGCTCGCGGATGACCGGGCGTACCTCGTGGCTGGTGTAGACCAGGATTTCCGCGCCGGCCCTGGCGATCTCCTCCCGGGCGATCTCGGCGATGCGCTTCTCATGCGCCGGATTGACGTGGGAGAACACCGTCATGATGCAGATGGCGTCGACCTGGTCGGCGATCAGCTTGCGCGCCGCCGCCACGACTTCATGTTCGTAAAGCGGGATGATGACATCGCCGAACTGGTCGATGCGCTCGGTGACGCCATGGGTGCGCCGTCGCGGCACCAGGGGATCCGGATGGTGGTGGGTGATGGCGTGCAGGCGGTCGGCATAGGAATAATCCGCCCAGGCCTGCAGGCCGCGACCCATCAGGATCATGTCCTCCAGGCCCTTGGTGGTGATCAGGCCGAGCTTGCGTCCCGTGCGCGAAAGCAAGGTATTGAGCATGCCGGTGCCGGAATACAGCACCACGTCGATGCCGGAGAACAAGCTCTCCAGCGAGATGCCCCAAGCCTCGGCTGCATCGGCGGCGGAGGCTATGAAGCCTTCCGATTCATCGCGCGGCGTGGTCGCTGCCTTGCCGATCTTGAAGCGGCCGTCGCCGTCGACCAGTATCGTGTCGGTCATGGTGCCGCCGGCATCGATGCCGATGATGATGGGATTGCCGATTGTCTGCGCGCCTGCCGTTGTCATCGCTGTTCCCGTCCCGGATGATGTCGGGGAACAGGCTAGGCGGGAGGCGGCGCGATCCGCCATGTGCCTGCGGTCACTATCCGGGCGGAAGGCGGCAGATATTCGATCTCAACTATCTGTTCTGATAGATCGCCAGATTTGCATAAGCCGCTGACAACAGGGGTGTTTCCATGCTTGCCTTCTGCGCGCGAGCCAGCAGGTCCCCGATGATCTGGTCCGCCTCGATCGGCGCGCCCTTCTGCAGGTCGCGATACATGGAGGAAGCCATGGCCGAGCCCTTCTGGGTCAGCATCGAGCGTGCCATGTTCAGGATGGGCTCGCCTGGCAGCTTGCCCACGGCTTTCACCACGCCGACCACCTCGTCGAAGAAGCGCAGCACGAAGGCCAGGCCGCCCGGTGCCGCCTCGATCTCGCCCACCGAGCCGCGCATCAGGCAGCAGATGCCGCCAAGGCTGGCGAGCGTGATCCATTTGCCCCACATGTCGCGCTCGATGTCGTCGGAAAGCTTGGCGTTGAAGCCGGCCCCCTGCATGGCCGCATCGACCGCCTCGATGCGCTCGGACCGTTCGCCGTTCATCTCGCCATAGATGAGGTTGTGCATGGGCGTAAGCTGGACGATGCGGTCCTGGTCGTCGATGGTGGCGGCGATCAGGCAGACGCCGCCGACGAGGGCCTTCTCGCCGAAGCGGGCCTTGATGACGTCGACATGCCGCATGCCGTTGAGCACCGGCAGGATCATCGTCTCGGAGCCGATCGCGGGGGCGATGTCGTCAAGCGCGGCCTCGAGCCCGTAGGCCTTCACGGTGAGCAGCACGAGGTCGTAGGCGTTGTTATTGCTGCCGGTGGTGACGAGCTTTGGCGCCAGTTCGGCATCGCCGAAGGGGCTGACGATCTTGAGGCCTTCCGCCCGCAGCTTTTCTGCTCGCGCAGGCCGAACCAGGAAGGTGACGTCACGGCCCGCCTGCATCAGCCGGCCGCCAAAATAGCCGCCCGTCGCTCCAGCGCCGACAACCAGGATGCGCATGATTCCTCCGCCATTGGATGGCTGTGTTCGAGCTTGAGGAGGTATAGGTCGGCGCTGGATTGCGGACAAGCAAGCTGCGCTTGTCTTATCCGAATTGCGGCTTGGTCAGCATCAGCCAGAGAATGGCGAGCACGGCGATGAAGGCCGGAAAACCGCAGGCAAACCAGATACGGAAAAGCCTGTAATAGCTTGGCGGAAGGGCTGAATTCTCCTGCGCGGCCTTCCTGGCGAGGTCCCGCATCTTGACCTGAATGACGACGACGGGCAGCCAGAACAGGCCGGTGAAAACATAGAGGCCCAGCGACAGCACGATCCAGGGCGAGCTCAATGGCCAGCCGATCTCTTGCGCCAGTAGGGCTCCGGTGAGCGGCTGCAGCACCACGGCAGTGGCGGTGAACAGGAGGTCTGCCGTAACCACGGTGCCGGCGACATGGGCGATCAGCCTGGCGTCGTCGGTGCGATGGGCGACGAGCATGAAGAAGGCGATGCCCGCTCCCGTACCCAGCAGCACGGTCGCGCCGATCACATGGAGCCAGAGCAGCAGGTCGGCATAGGTCATCGCGCATCCTTGATGGCGAGCGCGACCAGAGCGAGAAGGGCTGCCGGTAGCGTCTTGAGGAAGGGCCCGAGCGGGTCGAGCCAAAGGTCGGGCGTGAACAGGCTGCCGGCGAGGAGATAGGCAAGGGTAACGCCGATCATGCCTGATGCAGCGGCCGGCATGGTTCGTCGCCAGAGCATGGTCGCGCCGAGCAGGACGTCGACGATGGCGCCGCCATGCACGAAGAGGGCCGCAAGTGCCGGCGAAAAGCCCCGCGCCGTCAGCACGGCTTCGGCCTGGTCCGCGGCGATGAGGCCGATCAGGCCCGAAAGCAGCCAGAACAGGCCCAGCGTCGCGACGATCACCGGCTTGAGCAGGAAAAGTCGCGCGAACCAGCGTTCGCGCACGGTGCCGTCGACGGCTTCGAGGATTTCCGGAAGGGCCTTGAGGGAACGACCATTGGCGGCGCCAAGCGGTGTCGGGTCGCCATCGATGCCGGTCAGGATCTGGTCGAGCGAGGTGGTGCGCATCGGCGGCCGCCAGCCCAGCAGGCCCGCGAGGTCGCCGAGCCGAAAGCCGAGGCGAAAGATCCATAGGGGCCAGCGGGCGAAACGGGCGGGCGGCAGGCCAAGCCTCGCCCGCAGCGCGGCGACGATCTCCCGGAGGCTACGCGCCCTGTCCTCGACGACATCATAGATACGCCGATGCGGTAGCCGTCCTTCGACCGCAGCCAGCGCCGTCGTGGCGACGTCATCCAGCGCCACGCTGCGGATCGACGGCGCCGGCGGCAGCGGAATGAAGCCCGGCAGACTGGCGAGCGCATGCAGCAGGGCGCTGCCGCCATAGACCGAAGAGCCCAGCACCAGGCCAGGGCGCAGGATGGTCCAGTCGAGCGACGAGCCTTCCAGCGCCTCGTCGGCGATGCCCTTGCTGCGCATGAACACGGTGGCGGCATCGGGCGAGGCGCCGACAGCGGAGATCTGGACGAAGCGTTTCACGCCGGCCTGCTCGCAGGCCTCGAAAAGGGCGACCATGGCGAGCGATTGGGTCACCATGACGTCGTCGCCGGGGCCGTCCTGCAGCACGCCGGCGGCATTGATCACGGCGTCGATGTCTTTGAGGAGCGGGCGCCAGGCCTCGGCACTGACGAGATCCCCGAGGTCATGCTGAAGCCAGCACACACGAGGTTCGCGCAGACGAGCCTGATGCACGGAACGACCGAGACCCGTGACCTCGTGGCCGGCCGCCAGCAGGGCCGAGACGATGGCCGAGCCGATCAGACCGTAACCGCCGGGAACGAGAATGCGCATGAGGGCCGTTTGCCCGGTTTGCCGTGGCGAGGCAAGGAAGAAGAAGGGCTGGTACGGAGTAGGGCGCTAGCGTTTGGCGATTTCATCCATCGTGGCACGCCACGCCTTCACCAATTGGCTGCGCCGTCCGGGATAGCGCTCGCCGATCTCGCTGGCGGCCGCGATGCGGTCGGTACGGAAATGACGAAAGTCTTCACGCAACTCGCACCAGGCGGCCAGCATGCGAGCCTCGTTCATGAAGCCGATGGCGATCGGCCAGATCACACGGGTGGTCGCCTGGCCGTTGAGGTCGCCATAGTCGATGCGCAGTTTGGCCTGGGCTCGGATAGCACTGCGAAACACCTCGATCGCGACTCTGTTGTCGGGAAAGCCCTTATGGCTGGGGCCTGGCAGGGCGACCGGATTGCGGGCGATTTCCTGCGCGGCCGGCGGCAGGACTGCCTCGATCTTGGCGAGAGCCTCGCGGGCTGAGCGGCCGAGCGTGTCGTCGCCGCGTTGCTCGACATAGCGCAGGCCAAGCACGATGGCTTCGGTCTCGTCCTCGGAGAGCATCAGTGGTGGCAGGAACAGGCCGGGGCGCAGGATATAGCCAATGCCGGCCTCACCCTGGATGGGCGCGCCCTGGGCGACTAGCTCGGCGATGTCGCGATAGAGCGTGCGTTCGGAGACGGCGAGTTCCTGCGCCAGGGCGGCGGCCGTCACCGGGCGGCGCTTGCCGCGCAGGATCTGCAGGAGCGAGAGGAGGCGGCTCGTTCGGGCCATGGCGTCTCATCTGATATATCGAGCCATCATTCTATACGCCTGGCTGACAAATCCTGTCAGGAAGCTTTCTGCCGGTTGATGATATCCGTTGCAATAAATAATTTGCATGCTTTTAATTAGGATGCTAATTATTAGGCATGGAAAAGATTGACACCTTGCGTTTCGCATTGACCGGCAAAACCCAGCAGATCGGCCGCCATTGGCGCCGCCTGGTGCATGACATTGTCGCGACCCATGGCGTCTCCGACGCCGCGGCGGTGCCGCTCATCCAGATCGAGCGTATGGGCGGCGGCGTGAATCAGACCGAGGTTGCCGATGCCATCGGCATCGAAGGAGCCTCCTTGGTGCGCCTGCTCGACCAGCTTTGCGCCAGCGGCCTGATCGAGAGGCGCGAAGGTGCGGATCGCCGGGCCAAGACACTCTGGCTCACGGACGAGGGCGAACGAGTGACAAGCGTGATCGAGCAGGAACTCGTCGGCTTGCGTACCCGCATTCTCGGTCATCTTTCGCAAGACGATATCGAGGCCACGCTGCGCGTTTTCCGCGCCATCGAAGAGGCGTCGGCCCGCCAGCAGGCGGAGGCGGCGACATGACCGCAGGTTTCGCCCTGCCCACCGTCCGGGATTGGGTCTTTTCTCTCAAGGCTTTCTCGGCCTCGATGCTGGCGCTCTACATCGCGCTGGCCGCCGGGCTGGAGCGGCCCTATTGGGCGATGGCGGCCGTTTATGTGGTTGCCAATCCTCTGGCCGGCGCCACAACGTCGAAAGCGCTGTATCGGGCCCTTGGCACCTTCATCGGCGCTTCAGGATCGATCCTGCTGCTGCCCATTTTTTCGTCGGCGCCCGAATTGTTCATCATCGTGGTCGGCCTGTGGACGGGCGTCTTCCTGTTCGTCTCCCTCCTGGACCGCACGCCGCGCAGCTATGTCTTCATGCTCGCAGGCTACACGCTCCCCTTGATCGCATTGCCGACCGTCAGCGCACCCGACACGATCTTCGACGTTGCCGTCTCACGCGCCGAAGAGATCACGCTCGGTATCGTCTGTGCCGCCCTGGTGAATTCCCTGTTCTTTCCGGCCCGGATCGGCCCGGTGCTCGGGCAGCAGATCAAGGGCTGGCTGCGCGATGCCGGAGCCTGGGCGAGCGCCGTGCTCACCGATGGCACCGGAACCGGGGCCACGCGCGAGCGCCAGCGCCTTGCCACCGACATTCGCGCGATGGACATGCTGATCAGCCAGCTCGGCTACGACACGGCGAACCAGGCGACCGTGCGCGTCGCCCATGAATTGCGGGGACGCATGGCGCTGCTGCTGCCGCTGCTGTCTTCCCTGGACGACCGCCTTGCGGCCTTGCGCGAGGCAGGCGGCGAGATTGCCGGCATCGATGCCTTGCGCACCCGCCTCCTTGCATGGATGCGCTCGGGCGAGGGCAATGAACGCGGCGAAGCCGATCAATTGCTCGCCGACATCGCCGCGCTGGAGCCGAAGACCGGCCAGGGAAGCGCCGAGGAGGCGCAATGGCCGGCCCTGGTGCTGTCGAGCACGCTGGAGCGCATGAAGGAACTGGTCGATCTGTGGGAGGACTGCCGCCAGTTGCAGCGGCAGATCGAGCTCGGCGATCGCATCAGCCGCTGGCGCCCGACCTTCCGTATGCGCCGGACCGTCGGCAAGGTCAGCCACTACGACTATGCGCTGCTGGCCTTCCAGGTCGGCTCGGTGGTGCTCGCCACCATTCTGTCCGGCCTGATGTGGATATGGACCGGCTGGAGCGAGGGGTCGGGCTGCGTGATCATGACGGCGGTCGGCTGTTCCTTCTTTGCCGCCATTGACAATCCCGTCAGCCAGATCCGCAGCTTCACCGTGTGGATGACCGTCAGCGTCGGCTTGTCGGCCGTGTATCTCTTCGCCCTCCTGCCGCTCGCCCACGACTATGTCGGGCTGGTGGTGATGTTTGCCGTGCCCTTCATCCTCGTCGGAACCTTGGTTTCGCGCCCGCAATTCAACATGATCGCCATGTTGCTGGCGGTGAACACCGCGTCCTTCGTTGGGCTGCAGGCCAATTACAGCGCCGAATTCGCGGCTTTCATGAACTCGTCCGTCGCCTCGATCCTCGGCGGTGGCTTTGCCCTGGTCTGGACCCTGGCCACCAGGCCCTTCGGGGCGGCACTGGTCGCCACGCGCCTGGTCAGGGCCGGCTGGGCGGATATCGCCGCGACCTCGCGCGGTGGACGCAACGCCGATGCCGAGGCCTTTGCCGGGCGCGTCTTCGACCGGCTCGGTCAATTGGTGCCACGACTGGCACAGGGCGTCAGCGAGGACGTGGCAGCGGCCGACCTCCTGGTGGAACTGCGTGTCGGTATCAACGTGCTCGACCTGCAGAGGCTGCGCGGCAAGCTGTCATCGGCGCAACGTCGGCACCTGCAGCAAGTGCTGGACGCCATCGCCCGCTTCTATGGTACGCGGGCCGCGACGGGCAGGGCGGTCGATCCGCCGTCTTCGCTGCTGGGCGCCATCGACGAGGCCCTGTCGGATTTCGCCCAGGGAGTCGAGCCGGGCGTGCGGCGGAATGCGGTGCAGGCGCTCGTCGGCCTGCGGCGCGCCCTCTTTCCCGCCTCGCCGGCACCCGTGAACCTCGCTGCGCCCGTGGCCATGCCCATCCTTCCCAAACTGGAGCTCGCATCGTGAACGCCGACATCGATATCTTTGGCGTCTATGTACCGAGCCTGATGATCCTCGCGCTCGTCGCCATCATCGCCAATCTTCTGCTTCGTTCTGTACTGGCCAGGGCTGGCGTCTATCGCCTGGTCTGGCACCGCTCCCTGTTCGATCTCGCACTATTCGTGATCGTGCTGAGCGGGTTGTTTTCCATCTTTCAACGGTTCGTGTCGTGAAACGCTTTTTTGCCTCGCTGGGGCGAGTCCTCATCACCCTCATTGTCGTCGTCATCGCTGCCGGCTTCGGCTGGCGGTTGTGGGACTATTACATGAACGACCCTTGGACCCGGGATGGTCATGTCCGCGCCGATATCGTCGGCATCACGCCGGACGTGTCCGGCCTGGTCAGTGAAGTGCTGGTCCGCGACAACCAGGAAGTCCATCGCGGCGACGTCCTGATCCGTATCGATCCCAAACGCTTCGAGCTTGCCCTGCAGCAGGCCGATGCGGCCGTCTCCGGCACCAAGGCGACGCTGGAACAGGCAAAGCGCGACTATGTGCGCTACAGCGAACTAGGCAAGGACGTGGCGTCGGCCCAGAAGATCGAGCAGGCCCTGGCAAGCCAGGATGTTGCGAGCGCCAATTACCAGCAGGCCCTCGCCAATCAGGCCGTGGCCAAGCTCAATCTCGAACGCTCGGAGATCAAGGCGCCGGTCAATGGCGTGATCACCAATTTCAACCTCAATCCCGGCGACTATGTCTCGGCCGGCAAGGCGGTGACGGCGCTGCTCGATACCGATTCATTACGGGTCGAAGGCTATTTCGAGGAGACCAAGCTGCCCCGGATCGCCGTGGGAGATCCGGTCGACATCCATCTGATGGGCCAGCCGGCCGTCATCACCGGTCATGTCGAGAGCATTGCCGGCGGCATCGAGGATCGCGAACGCAGCGATGGTTCGAACCTCCTGGCCAACATCAACCCGACCTTCTCTTGGGTGCGCCTGGCCCAACGCGTGCCGATCCGCGTGGCACTCGACAAGCTGCCGGAAGGCTTCCACCTGGTGGCGGGCCAGACGGCAACCGTCACCGTCAAATCGAAGCCGCCGCAGGCCAGCGCGGGCGGATCGGCCGGAACGACCAAGTCCTGAGGAGAGACGACGAAGCGGCATCGGCAACGGAGGTGCCGCCCCGATCTTTCAAGTTCCCAAATTCAGAGCAAACAAACATATGGTCGTGAATGCGCTTTGCTCTCGGTCTATGAAGTAACGTCCCTTTCCTGCAGAGGACTCTTCATGACCGCCTTGATGACAGCCGAACTTGCCTGGTACGCCACCGGGCGCTTCTACCGCGCCAATGATGGCTCACTGGCCGACTACGGCTACTTCCTGCATTTGCCGTTTGCAGATGCGCCGCTGTTCGATGGCAAGCCGGCAGAGACGACGGCGTATTTCACCTTCGCCGCCACGCCGTTCAAGGCGAACGGGATCGACAATGGCGCACTTTCGCTTGGCCTCGATCCGGTCGGCGAATTCTCGCTATATCTGCAGCGCCGGCCAGGCGCGACCTTTGCCGATCCAGCCTCCTTCGCCCAGGGCGAGTGCATTGCCACCTTCCGCCGCACCAGCCTGGTGGTCGGCACCACGGTTGACGCTTCCCTCACGCAAACAAGCGGAGCCATCATAGGCACCAACATGTTCTCGGCGCGCCTGATCACGAGCCATGCATTCGAATTTGCGGGAAAGCACTACGATCTCGCCGAGGCTGTTGGATCCGGCATCACCCAGTTCGGTACCGCGGCGACTACGCCGATCTCGCCGCCTCCGACCGGTTACGATCTCGTCCTGCCCTTTACCGGATCGGCCATTGCCTTGGGGCGAGCCGGATAAGCCGAGGATATTGCGGCGAACCTCTCCACCGGAGGCCGGCGTGGTCCGCCGCCCCGGGTGCCAGGTTCAACGTCTCAAGGCGGTTGCGAGGCTGTGAATATGCCGCGCGCCGATGCCACAGCAGCCGCCGATCAGGGTGGCGCCCGCTTCGGCCCAGTCACAGGCAAAGCGGGAATAGGCCATGGCCGTCAGGTCCTCGCGCGTGCCGTGCAGGGTCTCGTTGGCGGCGCCGTCCCCGTCCTGCTCCTCGAAGGCATTGGCATAGACGCCGATTTCGAGATCTGATTGCCGCTCGCGCAGGATCTTGCCGGCCACGCGCACGGCCTTCCCCATCACCTCGGGCCGGCTGCAATTGAAGAGTAGTGCTTCGGCCCCTGACCCGGCCGCCCAGGCAGCAGCATCGGCCACGCTTTCACCGGAGCGCAACCGCGGCTCGCCGTCCTCGGCGCCTACCTCGTCGGACAGGGTGAAGGAGACCCAGAATGGCTTGCCGGTGGCGGCCACGGCTTGGCGCACGGCCTCGCCTTCGGCGATCAGGCTGAGGGTTTCGCCGAGCCAGACATCGGAGTGGGGTGCAAGGCCGGCGACCAGCACTTCCAGATAGTCCTGGACGCGGGAAGGATCGAAGCGTTCGGGTTCGTAGGAGCCGAAGATCGGCGGCAGCGATCCTGCCACCAGCACCTTGCGGCCGAAGTTGCTGTCGGCGGCCTGCCGGGCGAGGCGGCCGGCGAGGTCGATCAGGGCAGGTCCCTGCTCGCGGAAGCGCTGCTCGCCGATATGGAAGGGGACCAGGGCGTAGCTGTTGGTGGTGATCACCTCGGCTCCAGCCTCGATGAACTCGGCATGAACCCGGCGGACGATGTCGGGGGCCTCCGTCAAAGCGAGGGCCGACCATTCGGGTTGGCGCAACTCGGCGCCGAGGCGAAGCAGTTCCCGGCTCATGCCGCCGTCGAGGATCCGGATGGTTCCGGGCATGTCACGTACTCCAACGATGATGGACAAGCCAGTAGCCATCCTCGAGCAGGAGAACAAGGCGTTACTGAAGAAGCGGAGCAGGGGAGTTGTGTTTGCAAGACGGGGCGCCGGCGTCGCCAGGAAGCGATCCTGTTCCGGCCCATTCCACATCCGCTGGTCTGTCTCAGTCGCTCGAGGTTTCGTTGGGAAGCAGCAGTTCGTTGGTCAGAAACGCAACTTCGGTGCGGTTCTTGGCCTTGATCTTGCGCATGATGTTGCGGATGTGAACCTTGACCGTGCTTTCGGTCATGTTGAGCTTATGGGCGATGATCTTGTTCGGCTCGCCCCTGCGTACGCACGCGATGATTGCCAACTGCCGTTCGGTGAAATGCGGCCGCCCCTCCACAGCTGGCGGTTGGCCATCGAGCGGGGCTGTAAAGCCCTGGCGTGCCGACAACAGGCCACTGGCGGGAACGAAGGTGCCGCCGACATTCACGATGCGGATTGCTTCGATCGCCACCTCCAGGCTGAGGCTCATGGTTACGAAGCCGCGTGCGCCGCGTTCCAGGGCGGAGACCATCGTCGCCGGGTTGTCGATGTCGGATAGGATGACCACGCGCGCACCCGGCACGCTGGAGAGGATGCGATCGAGCCCAGACTGTATGGCCCGGACCGTACCTTCCTCCCCGGTGGCACATAGCAGGATGATCGTCGAAGGGGCCTGCGTGGAGGCTGTCAGCCAATCGTCGATAGTGTCGTAGCCGACGGCAGCAAGCTTTGCGGAAGAGGCCGTCAAGCACATCGTCAGACAATCGCGCCAGAAGGCTCGCTTGTCGATTACACAAACGGGGATTTTCAAGTAACGCTCTCCCTCGTGTGTCAGGCCACTTTCACCGATCGATCTCACCTGCTTCCCCTCCTTCAGTCACGAAATAGGCAAGGACTTTCAGCGAAATGTCAAACTTCCATATTCTCGCAAACCCAAGGCGAGGACAGTTTCCTTTTTGGGGAAATATTAAACATGCCATCGTCGTGGCGCATGGAAACGACGCGGCATGACTCGGATTCGACACGCTTCCTCAACACCATGGGTAGACACCCACCCTCCAAGTGAGAAACACCATGGCGAAGGGTTGCGATGTGCGATTTCGCACATTGCCTTCAGGCCATACCGCCCAACCGCCCATGCGCGCGATCGGCAAGTCGGCGCAGCCATGCCAGGGAAGCCTCTAGACACTGCAAACATGGTGGTGCCGTATTCGCGACATGGAAGCCATGAGGCCTGCGTCTGTCGATAGCATTGCACCCATGCGGGGTATGTGACAGCGGGCGGGGCAGGAGCGATTAAGCGCTCCGAACCAAGCGCGAGAGCCCGGTTCGGAGCGTCCTCGCGGATAGAGTGCTGGCGGGATTGGATGTCTGCGGAAAGACGATGAAGTAGCCTGCCCTTGGAAATCGTCAGGGAGCGAGGCGGGCCGCACATATCCGTGCATGACGGCCTTGCCGATACCTAAAGGAGGGACCTGCTACATGGGCATCCTTGGCGGCGCCCTGTAAATCAACGCACGACGGAAACCCGCGGCAGCATGACCGCCCGGGCTTCATGTCATAGTGTGTCGATCTCAGCCAGCTTTCCGGCGGCGACTTTCAGGCTCGCTTGGGAAGCTCGTTGCCAAAACTCGTCCAATGAGCCGTGTTCAGGATGCTACGTCCCTCGACCTCAATGTCGCCATCGGCCGTCATCACGATTCGCACCGGCCCATAAGCCACCAGATCGATGGTGATCGTGCCGGTGTCGTCATCGATGGTGACCATCGATTGACCTTGTTGAACTTTAGGCATTGCGTCGTGACCCTTGTTTATCATCGGTTCGACCCCACCGTTCGCGGGAATGGCGAAACATTGTCGTATCGAAGGTTGGAACGGTCGTCGTTTCTTGACAGATATTCAACCGATCAACCTTGGTTGGTTGGCTACTAACTGGCATCAGACTGGAATGAACTCAGGATGCTGCCATTATTCTTTTGAGATTTAAAGAGACATCGAAGTATATAATCCAAGTCTTCATTCTATCGAGCCGAACGCCCATGAAGTAATCTAGGAACTAGCGTCCCGCTACGTTTTGCACTATCATACCGCCCCGAGGTTTAGGGGGCGGCATATGAGAGCGCTCGACAAGATATATTATGATATTGTCGATGAAATTGGCAGTGTACCGACGTCCCGTGACGTAAAAGGGATGTTGAATCGCGTTGTTCAGAGTTACGGGCTGCGTACAGCGGCCTATTTTGCTGTAAATATTCCTAGCTCTAATGGTGACGATCCCTATTTGGCTGTTACTTACTCCGATGATTGGGTTGAGCACTACAAGAGCGAGAATTATGTTAGAATAGACCCTGTTCTAAGAGAGGGGTTTTCGGCCGTCTTGCCCATTGATTGGCGCAAATTCGACCTGAAGGGGTCGAAGCTCCGGGCCTTTTTCGGCGAGGCTGCCGAATTCGGGCTGGGGCGCCAGGGCCTGACTTTCCCTATCCGCGGCCGCCATGGCGAACGTGCCCTCTTCACCATCACCAGCGACGTCTCCGATCAGGAATGGGATCAGACGTTGGGGGCGTTCCAGCGCGACTTCCAGGTCTTGGCCTACCACATCCACAATGCCATCCTGCGTACGGAAGCGGTTGAAGAAGAGGAAGTCCATCTTTCTCCGCGTGAGATCGAATGCCTGAAGTGGGTTGCCCGCGGCAAGACGGTCTCGGAAACTGCGACGATACTCTCCCTTTCGGACCGCACGGTGCGGTTCTACCTCGACCTGGCTCGAGCAAAACTGAATGCAACCAATGTTACTCATGCCGTCGCCAAGGCAATGAATATGAGCATTTTTTTCGGATCGAGGTAACCCGTCAAATACGCCGTATTTCTAAGGGAATAAGTGACCAATAAATTCGAGCAGATTCCGACGGAGGGTCTGTTCGATGATTGAAGTCATTCAAAGTTACGAACGTCATTTACATACTGAAACCCTGGATGCACTTTACCAGATGCGTGCGAGGGTCTTTAAAGACAGGCTTGATTGGGACGTTAATGTTTCCAATGGTCGCGAGATAGATTATTTCGACGACTGCGATCCTGTCTACTTGATATCGCGAAATCAATACACGGGTCGTGTGGAAGGTGGTCTGCGCCTGTTGCCGACGACCGGCCCGAATATGCTGCGCGATGTCTTCTCAGTCCTGTTGCCGGATGGCGAAATTGTGGAGAGCCCGCTCATTTGGGAAAGCTCCCGCTTCGCGATCGATCCGGATCTGGCCAATGACGGCAACCGCCGCCTGCATTCGGTGACGACGGAGCTGCTGTGCGGCATCGTCGAGGTCGGCATGCTTGCTGGCATCGATTTCGTGGTGTCTGTCTACGATGCCCGCATGGCCCGCATCTTCAAGCTGGCCAACTGCCCTGCGGATGTCATTGGCGTGCCCACCAGAATCGGCCGCGTGATGACTTATGCCGGTCTCTTCGAGATCAGCGAGGAGATGCGCGCCGGGATCGCTGCAGCCGGCCAGATCACTGGTTCGGTCCTGCGTTCCGAGACGCAAGTCCACGCGGCTGCAGCTTAAGCCGCAGTTGTTGTGTTTGCGAGCCAATTGGCTGGAACAACGCAAATTCGATGCCCGAGGCCAGTCGAGGCTCAGGGCTCATCTTAGTCGCCTCGTGAATGTGGGCCGGATGCCGTCGCCAGGAACCGGCGTCACATTCTGAGGTGTCATGGGGCGGGCAAGGGCCACAAGCCCTCGGCATATTGCTTGTCTGGCGTATCGGCAGAGTGGCTGATGCTGTGCGTCAAGTCATTTCGACGATCGACCAATCGAGGTGCCGTGCTGCCACCGAGCCAGTGCGGTTCATAGCGGATCTCAGAGCGCGAATGCGCCAACATTTCGCTTCGTCGGCATCGCCACCGACGAAGCGGGGTGCCGTGTCACCCCGGATGGCAAGATCGAATTCGAAATGGGTTGGCGGGTGTGCAAAGCCCGTGCCGAGCGCCTTCAGGCACGCTTCCTTGCGCGTCCAGTTTTCGAAGAAGACGTTCTGCCGCGTGCCGGATGGCAGTGCCTCGAATTGTGTGTGCTCGTCAGGTGAAAATACCTGCAACGTGATGCTGTCCTCGATCGGGCGGATATGCTCGATGTCGATGCCGATTTCGAAGTCGTTCGCGACGGCAAGGGCTGCCGCGTCTTCGCTATGGCTTAGATTGAAGCAGATCCGCCATCCGGAAGGTTGGGTCGTGCAGAAGGGCTTGCCTTCTGTACCGTAGCCGAAACCAACCGCTTGTGGCGAAACCGCGAGATAATCGGCGAGAATTTGCCTAAGCCTTCCGCGCGCCGCCGCGAAGCGGCGGCGATGCCGTTCGAAGCGGAATTTATCAGCGCGACCGCGCTCCTCCCCCGACAAGACCTGCCAGTAGCGCTCGAAGTCGTCTTCGCCGGCGTCAAGGTCCCATTGCCAGACGTGAACCTCGTGAGGGGTGGGTGGTGTGAGCAGGCGAAACGGCATCGAAAGCTTGGATTCAACTGGTGTGGCGATTGACTGATTCCACTCGATCAGGATCGAGACCGTCGCGCAACCTCTCCCGGGCTGAGCGATGGCAGAGGCGTTTGGGTCGTCACTCCCACCTTCAGCGCTGTGTCTTACGGCTATCGGGGTAGAGGCGTGAGTCTCCGGGATGGATGGAGCCTACTCCTTTTGGTCCGTTTTTGCCTATCGGGTGGGGGGAGGGCATTCAATTTCCCGAATTGAGACCGTGATCTTCGAACTCTACAATAATCGCAGTGTTTCGTTGGATGGGTTCTTTGAGTCTGCATTGAGCCCCACCTGTTTTCTTGGTTGCCGCAAAGGTCATTTTGGCTTTTCGGTGTCAGGAAGGCGAAAGAGGTATACCACTCTAATAATTCCTTCGTAGAATGTAATGTGCCTTATAGTTTTTGAAATCTATGCGTGAAGATTTTTTCGTTTCACGGTAAATTCACGCATGTTTTCGAAACATAAGTTTATCTGGATATTGAAGTATTTTTCACGAATATCTGGAGCAAGAAAGGCAATAGCTGATCTGGGAATGTTCGGCGCAATTATGGGGCTGGTTTGCTGGGGAATGTGTGAAAACACACACGAAGCGTCCGAAAGCCGGGATATTCCGGTTCACACGCAATCGTAAGCCCGGCACCTCTGGCCGCCCCGACGGGCCGAAGGAAAGCAATGGATATCACATCGGTGCTGCAGGCGGCGGCCTGGTGGCACGGCCTGCGGCGGAACGATCCTCCGGGGCACTATACACGATTTTGCATGGGGGCTCCGTGAGTACGTTTCAAACCGACCTTTCCGTCCATCGATTGATCAGCGAGCAGGCTGCGCTTCGCTCCGACAGCCTTGCGGTGACCTGCGACGGCGTTTCGATCACCTTCGGGGAATTGAATGCGCGCGCCAACCAGCTCGCTCATCGCCTGCTCAAGATGGGCGTGAAGCCCAACACTCTGGTCGCCATCGGCCTCGAGCGATCGATCGACATGATCGTGGGCATGCTGGGCATCATGAAGTCGGGTGCTGCCTATCTGCCGCTCGATCCGAGCTATCCGCGCGAGCGCCTGGCCTTCACGCTGGAAGATGCCCGGCCGCTGGCATTCGTGACCACGGCCAGCAGCCGCGCGACGCTGCCGCCGAGCGATCTGCCGATGATTCTGCTGGACCAGGACGCCAATAGCCTCAGTGCCGAGCCGGTCACGAATCCTGACATCGCCATCGATCCCCAGTCGCTCATCTATGTCATCTATACGTCGGGCTCCACCGGCCGGCCGAAGGGATGCCGGCTGACGCACCACAATGTCGTCCGGCTGTTCCACGCGACCGACCACTGGTTCGGCTTCGGCCCGCAGGATGTGTGGACCTTCTTCCATTCGCACGCCTTCGACTTTTCCGTGTGGGAGATCTGGGGAGCGCTGGTCTATGGGGGCCGCGTGGTGGTGGTGCCTCATCGCGTCAGCCGCTCGCCCGAGGACTTCCTGGACCTGCTCATTCGCGAGCAGGTGACCGTTCTCAACCAGACGCCATCCGCTTTCCGCACTTTGATCGAGGTGGAGCGCCGCCGCCCGGAGGCTTCGGCCCTGGCCCTGCGCTACGTGATCCTCGGCGGCGAAGCCTTGGAGTTCCAGATGCTGCGGCCGTGGTTCAACCGCTATGGCGATGCCAAGCCACGCATCATCAATATGTACGGCATCACGGAAACCACTGTGTTCGTCACCTATCGTCCCGTGTCTGCAGCCGAGCTCGACAGCAACCGGGCAAGCCTGATTGGCGTGCCGATCCCCGATCTGACCATCCATGTCCTCGACGAGAACCGCAAGCCTGTCCCGGTGGGTGAGGAAGGCGAGATCTATGTCGGCGGGGAGGGTGTGTGCCTGGGCTATCTGAACCGTCCGGAGCTGACGGCGGAACGTTTCATCGACTGGCAGCCCTCGGAAGATCGGGCCGCCGAGAAGCTGTACAAGACCGGCGACCTCGTCCGGCGTACGGCGGATGGTGATCTCGAATATCTCGGGCGCAGCGATCACCAGGTGAAGATCCGCGGCTTCCGCATCGAGACGGGTGAAATCGAAAACCAGCTCATGCGCCATCCTGCCGTGACGGCTTGTGCCGTGATCGCTCGCACAGATGGCCCCGGCGAGGCGAAGCTGGTCGCCTATATCGTGCCTTCGACGACGCCGGCGGAAGCTGCCATCCTGAAGGCCCATCTGGCCCAGACCTTGCCGGACTACATGCTTCCCTTCGCCTTCGTCGATCTCAGCGAATTGCCGATGACCGAGAATGGCAAGCTCGACCGCAAAGCGCTGCCCAGCCCGACTTTCGCGGCCAGCCCGATCGTTCCGGAGGCGCGCGACGAGCTCGAACAGAAGATCGCGGTCATCTGGTCGCGTGTTCTGTCCGTGCCCGACGTCAGCACCAAGATCAATTTCTTCGACCAGGGCGGGAGTTCGCTGCAGATCCTGACCGTTCTCAACGAAATCCAGGAGAGCATTCATCCCGAGCTTCGCCTGAGCGATGTCTTCGAGCGTCCCACCATCACGGCTCTCGCCAATTTCATCCGCTCGAGTTCCGAGCCTGCCGCGAGCCCGGCCGCCAGGCCGGAGAATCTGCGCGCGCGCCAGCAGGCCGAGGCCCTCCAGCGCATGCGCCAGCGCCAGATGGGAGCGGCAAGGTGAGCTCCATCTCCGATCCTCCCCTCAACGCCATCGCGGTAATCGGCATGGCGGGCCGCTTTCCCGGTGCCCGCTCCGTCGGCGAGTTCTGGCAGAATCTACGCAATGGCGTGGAATCGATCACCCGT
Source organism: Labrys sedimenti (assembly GCF_034424805.1). Taxonomy (NCBI): domain Bacteria; kingdom Pseudomonadati; phylum Pseudomonadota; class Alphaproteobacteria; order Hyphomicrobiales; family Xanthobacteraceae; genus Labrys; species Labrys sedimenti. Next base: position 1,240,361 of record NZ_JAXOUF010000001.1, on the reverse strand, counting down.
TTCGAGGACAGCGAACTCGAAGACACGTTCGGGCCAGACGTTCGGCGCGCGCCCAATTTCGTCCGGGCCCGGCCGATCCTGTCCGATGTCGAGTATTTCGACGCGGAGTTCTTCGGCATGTATCCGCGCGAGGCGGAACTGACCGACCCGCAGCACCGCATCTTTCTCGAATGCGCCTGGGAAGCGCTCGAGGACGGTGGCTACGATCCGGCGAGCTATCCCGGCAGCATCGGCGTCATCGCCGGCTGCAGCATGAACACCTATTTCCTCCACCACGTCGTCGGCAATCGCAACGTGTCGGAGGATTTCACCAACGCCTTCCAGGTCGCGCAATATCCGATGCTGCTCGGCGCCAGCCGCGAATTTCTGGCGACGCGGGTGTCCTACAAGTTCAACCTGAACGGACCGAGCTTCAGCCTGAACACGGCTTGCTCGACCTCGCTGATGGCGATCGCGCAGGCTTGCCAGCAATTGCTGCTGTTCCAGAGCGACATGGTCATTGCCGGCGGCGTTTCGATCACCTTCCCGCAGAAGCGCGGCTATCTGACCCAGGAAGGCGGCATGGTGTCGGAGGATGGGCATTGCCGTACCTTCGACGCCGACGCCAGGGGTACCGTCTTCGGGAGCGGTGCCGGCGCCGTGCTGTTGAAGCGGCTCGAGGATGCGCTTGCCGACGGCGATCATATCTACGCCGTGGTACGTGGCAGCGGCGTCAACAATGACGGTTCGGCCAAGGTCGGCTATACCGCGCCGAGCTCCGACGGCCAGGCTGCCGCCATCATGATGGCGCATGCCAATGCCGGCGTCGATCCCCGCTCGATCAGCTATGTCGAGTGCCATGGCACCGCAACGCCGCTCGGAGACCCGATCGAGATTGCCGGGCTGACCAAGGCCTTCCGCGCCACGGGCGACGAGGGCAGGCAGTATTGCGCGATTGGCTCGGTCAAGAGCAATATCGGCCATCTCGATGCGGCGGCTGGCGTGGTCGGCTTCATCAAGACGGCGCTCAGCCTCGAGAACCGCCAATTGCCGGCGACCCTGCACTTCAAGAAGCCCAATCCGCGTCTCGGCATCGAAAACAGCCCGTTCTTCGTCAATGCGGCGCTGAGCGACTGGCAGGAGGGGCCGGAGCCGCGCCGTGCGGGCGTCAGCGCCTTCGGGGTCGGCGGCACCAATGTGCATGTGGTGCTAGAAGAGGCGCCGATGCCGGCGCCGCGCCCGGCGAGTAAGGGCGTCGAGATTCTCACTTTGTCGGCCCGCAGCGAAGCAGCTCTGGGCAAGGCCCGCTCGGCCCTGGCCGGGCATCTGGCGGCCAACCCCGGGTTGGAACTCGCGGACGTTGCGCATACGCTGCAGCTCGGCCGCAAAGCCTTCGACTATCGCTGGTCGGCCGCTGCCAGCGATAGTCCGGCAGCGGTCGCTGCCTTGAACGACCCGGCGGCCCGCATCTTCAAAGCCGCCGGCGATCCCGGCGTGGTGTTCATGTTCCCCGGACAGGGGTCGCAATATCCCGACATGGGACGGGGCCTCTACGAAGCCGAGCCGGGCTTCCGGGTCGACATCGACCGTTGTGCGGCGATCCTGCGCCCTCATCTGGAACGCGATCTCAAGGAGCTGCTCTATCCGGCCAGGCGCGAAGCCGATGATCACAAGCGCCTGGCAGCCACCTGCTATGCCCAGCCTGCGATCTTCGCGGTCGAGTATGCTTTGGCACGGCTGTGGATCAGCCGCGGGATCGTGCCGCGCGCGATGATCGGGCACAGCGTTGGTGAATTCGTCGCGGCTTGCCTTGCCGGCGTCTTTACGCTCGAAGAGGTGCTGCCGCTCGTCGCCGCCCGTGGTCGCATGATGCAGGACCTTCCCTCGGGGGGCATGCTGGCGGTCAGGCTTGCCGAGGCGGAACTTGCGCCCATGCTCGGTGCCGATCTCGCCATCGCTGCGATCAACGGCCCCGCTTTATGCGTCGCGTCCGGGCCGGACGATGCCATCGATGCGCTGGAAGCGCGATTGAAGGCGCGCGCAGTCGTCAGCCGGCGGCTTCACACCTCGCACGCCTTCCACTCCCCCATGATGGATCCGATCATCGGGCCCTTCAGCGAGGAGGTGCGCAAGATCGGACTGAGGGCGCCTACCATTCCCTACGTCTCCGGCGTGACGGGCCAGTGGATCACGGCCGAGGCCGCCACGTCGCCCGACTATTGGGCCCGGCATTTCCGCGAGCCGGTACGCTTCGCCGACGGCCTGTCGCTCCTGCTCGGCGATACGGCGGCGGTCCTGCTCGAAGTCGGTGCCGGCAACACCTTGACCACGCTGTCGCTGCAGGGCGCGGCGAGGGGCAGGGTGGTGGTTTCCTGCCTGCCTGACGCTGCGCGTGAGCGGCCCGACCAGGACGTCATGGCCGAGGCCCTGGGCCGATTGTGGACCGCCGGCGTGGCCGTCGACTGGGCCTTGCAGTCGGCCGAGACGACGCGGCGCAGAGTGCCTCTGCCGACCTATCCCTTCGAGCGCACGCGCCACTGGATCGAGCCGCCCGCGCGCCAGACGGCTTCCGTGCCTGCGGCCAACCCGCCGGCCGCTCCACGATCCGAACCGGCGCTTACCGCCAGTACGCCGCCTGCTGAAACCCCCGCAATGCCGCTCCCCGAGCAAACCGTGATGTCCGACATGACCGCCCGCACCGATACCATCAAGGCCGCCATCATCTCGATCTTCGCCGACCTGTCCGGCGAGGATGTGGCCTCTGCCGAACCCGGCACGACCTTCCTGGAAATGGGCTTCGACTCCCTATTCCTGACCCAGGCTGCTCAGGAGCTCCTAAACAAGTTCGGCCTCAAGATCACTTTCCGTGCCCTCCTGGGGGATCTCGGCAGTATCGAGGCCCTGACGGAGCATGTTGCAGCGGCGTTGCCGCCCGAGAAATTCGCACCTGCACCGGCTGCATCGGCGCCAGTTGCGGTGGCGCCGGCCGCGGCACCGTCTCCCAGCGCTGTTTTGCCGATCGGCCAACCTGCGCCTCTCCTTTCGACAGCATTGCCGCTTGCCGGTACGGGAGCTGGCGTGGAGGGCTTGATGCGCGACCAGCTTCAGGTCATGGCGCATCTGATGCAGCAGCAGCTCGAGGTGCTGCGCGGTGGGGCAGTATTGCAGGCTCCTGCCGTCCAGGCCGTGATGGCGCCGCCCGCAGCTCCTTCTCCCGCGCCAGCGTTTCAGGCAGCGGACACCCCGCAGCCTGCCGCGGCGCCCCAGGCCGATGCGGCTCCGGTCAAGGAACTGCCTTCGCGCTTTGCCGTCTACAAGAACAGCCAGAAGTCGCAGGACCAGGGGCTCGATGCCCGCCAGCGCAGCCATATCGAGGCGCTCACCTCGCTCTGGAATGCCCGCAGCCCGGGTTCCAAGCAGCTGACGCAGGACTATCGCAACGTCCTGGCCGACCCACGCGCCGCCTCCGGCTTCAATCCGGATTGGAAGGAGATGGTCTATCCGGTGATCGCCGCCCGCTCGAAGGGCTCGCGGATCTGGGACGTCGACGGCAACGAATATATCGACCTGGTCAACGGCTATGGCCAGACGATGTTCGGCCATGCCCCCGATTTCGTGGTCGAGGCGGTCGACCGGCAGTTGCAGGAAGGCTTCGCCATCGGCCCACAATCCGCCAGGGCGGGCAAGGTTGCGGCTCTCTTCTGCGAGATGACCGGCAATGAGCGCGCCACCTTCTGCAATACCGGTTCGGAAGCCGTGATGGCCGCCATGCGGGTGGCGCGTACGGTCACCGGGCGCAAGCGCGTCGTCATGTTTGCCGGCGACTATCACGGCCAGTTCGACGAAGTGCTGGTCAGGGGGCAGGTCCGCCAGGGCGAACATCGCTCGCTGCCGGTGGCACCGGGTATCCCGCCGCAGTCGGTGGAGAACGTCACGGTACTGGAATATGGTTCGGACGAAGCGCTCGCCTGGATCCGCGAGCACGCGGATGAACTCGCCGCCGTGGTGGTCGAGCCGGTGCAGAGCCGCCGCCCAGACCTGCGCCCGGTCGAATTCCTCAAGCAGGTTCGCGCCGTCACCGAAGCGTCAGGCACCGCGCTGGTGTTCGACGAGGTGGTCACGGGCTTCCGCATGCACCCTGCGGGTATGCAGCACCTGTTCGACATCAAGGCCGATCTCGCCTGCTACGGCAAGGTGGTCGGCGGCGGGCTGCCGGTCGGCGTGCTGGCCGGCAAGGCAAGCTTCATGGATGCGCTCGACGGTGGCGATTGGCGCTACGGCGACGATTCGTACCCGGAGGTCGGAGTCACCTTCTTCGCCGGCACTTTCGTCCGCCATCCGCTGGTTCTGGCCGCGCTCGAGGCAGTGCTCGAGCATCTGAAATCCAGGGGACCGGCCTTGCAGGAGGAGGTTTCGGCCCGCATGGGACGCCTGGCCGAGCAGCTTTCAGCCTGCTTCGCCGAGTGCGGCCTGTCCCTGCCGGTCCCGAGCTATGGCAGCCTGTTCTACATCAATCCGAGCCATGACTATCGCTTTGGCAGCCTGCTCTACTATCATCTGCGTGCCCGCGGCATCTATGTGCATGAGGGTTTCCCCTGCTTCCTGACCACGGAGCATACGGACGAGGATGTCGCGCGGATCGTGCAGGCTTTCCGCGAGAGCATCGAGGCCATGCAGGCCGACGGCATGCTTCCCGGCGGTCCGCCGGTTGCGGGCGGTGACGGCAAGACCGGAGAGGCAGCCAAAACGGCCACGCCTACGGGCCCCATTGCACCGACCGCTTCCCAGACAGAGGTCTGGCTCTCGGCGCAGCTTGGCGACGAGGCCTCCTGTGGCTTCAACGAGTCCATCAGCCTGAGTTTCGAAGGGCCTCTCGACACGGAAGCCCTGCGCGCATCGCTCAACGATGTCATCGCGCGTCACGATGCGCTGCGCATCCATTTCGATGCGACCGGTACCCGCATGAGCTTTGCGCCCGAGCTCCGTCTGGAACTGCCCCTCGTGGATGTTTCCGGAGAGGCCTCGCCGCAACAGGCTCTGAAGGCGCGGATCGAACAGGACGCCAGGACAGCCTTCGACCTCGTCTGCGGCCCGCTGGTGCGTGGCCAACTGGTTCGGCTCTCGCCGGATCGGCACGTCCTCGTCTTCACCGCCCATCATATCGTCTGCGATGGCTGGTCGATCAATGTGCTGATCGGCGAACTCTCGGAGTTCTATCGCGCCCGGGTCGAGAACAGCCAGCCCGTGCTGGCCGAACCGCTCCCCTTCAGCAGCTACGCTCAGACCGTGAAGGAAGTGGCTGACGATGAAGCCTATTGGGTCTCGCAGTTTCGCACCGCGCCACCGCCCCTCGAACTGCCGAGCGATCGCGCTCGGCCGCCGATCAAGACCTTCAATGGCGGGTCGGTCCAGTTCGCCATCGAAAGGCCGCTCTATGAGGCGGTTCGCAAGGCCGGGGCCAAGCGCGGCAGTACCTTGTTTGCCACGCTGCTTGCCGCGTTCGAGATCCTGATGGGCCGCCTTGCCGGCCAGAATGAAGTGGTGGTCGGCATACCGGCTGCCGGCCAGTCGCTGGTCGAGGACGACAGGGCTCTGGTCGGACATTGCGTCAATCTGCTGCCGCTGCGTGCGAGCTGGCAGGATGGCACGAGCTTTGCCGATTTTCTGGCTGCCACCAAGCAGAGCGTGCTGGAGGCCTATGACCATCGCAGTTGCACGCTCGGCACCGTCCTGCGCAAGCTGACGCTCCCGCGCGACGCCAGCAGGCTGCCGCTCGCCGAAGTTCAGTTCAATCTGGAACGCCTGGGCGGAGATCTGGCTTTTCCGGGCCTGACGACCGAGGTCGTTCCCAACCCCAAGCGCTTCTCCACCTTCGATCTCTTCGCGAATGTGACGGAGTCGGCCAACGGCTTGCGCATCGATTGCGACTATAATGCCGATCTCTTCGACGAGGCGACGGTCCGCCGCTGGCTGGGGCATTACCGCACCTTGCTGCAAGCGATCGCCGACGACGTCACGACCCCGATCGAGCGTTTGCCGTTGCTGGCTGCTGGCGATGTGCCGGCCTCCCTGGCCGGCCCCTCCCTGCCTGCGCCATCCGATCCGAGCCTGCTCACCGTTCATGGGCTGATCGAAGCCCAGGCGGCGGCCAATCCGGAGGCCCTGGCTGCGCTTTTCGAGGACCAGCAACTCACCTATGGCGAACTCGACCGGCGAGCCGGCCAGCTCGCGGCGCATTTGCACGATCACGGCCTCGGCAGGGGCGCGCGTGTCGCTGTATTGGTCGACCGCTCGCTCGATATGCTTGTTTCCCTGCTGGCCGTGCTGAAGGCCGGCTGTGCCTATGTTCCGCTCGCCACCAATCATCCGGCAGCCCGGCTCAACGGCATCCTGGCCGAGGCCGAGGTTGCCGCCGTGGTGACCCAGGCAGGCTATGAAGACATTGCTTCGGTTGCCGCCGTGACGGTCCTGGTCGATCGCGATCGCGACGCGATTGCTGCACGCCAACCCTTGCCGGTGTCGGGCGCCAGGGCGACCGGCGAGGATCTTGCCTATGTCATCTTCACCTCCGGCTCGACGGGCAAGCCCAAAGGGGTCGAAGTGACGCACGCTTGCGTCGCCAATTTCCTGGCCTCGATGCGTCAGGTGCCAGGATTCACCGCCGAGGACCGGCTGCTGGCCGTTACCACGATCTCCTTCGACATCGCGGCGCTCGAGCTCTATCTGCCGCTGGCTTGCGGGGGCAGCGTGGTCATCGCGCCCCAAAGCGAGACGGCCGACGGCCAGGCCTTGCTCAAGCGTCTGGAAAGCTGCGGCGCCACCGTGATGCAGGCAACCCCGATCACCTGGGTGATCCTGCTGGAATCCGGCTTCAAGCCCTCGCTGAAGCTGAAGATGCTCTGCGGCGGCGAAGCAATGCCGCGCAGCCTGGCGGATCAATTGGTCCAGAATGGCGGCGAGCTTTGGAACATGTACGGCCCGACCGAGACCACGATCTGGTCCTCGGTCGCCCATATCCGTCCGGGCCCGGATCCGATCACGGTCGGCCATCCCATCGCCAACACGCAATTCCACGTGCTCGACAAGTTCGATCGCGTGCAGCCGCTCGGCGTGGTGGGCGAACTCCATATCGGTGGTGATGGCGTTGCCCGCGGCTATTTCCACCGCCCCGACCTGACTGCCGAAAAGTTCATTGCAGACGGTGTTTCAGGCACGCCTGGGGCGCGGCTCTATCGTACCGGCGACCTCGCCCGCCTCATGCCGGGTGGCCGCCTTCAACTCCTGGGGCGGAACGACCATCAGGTGAAGCTGCGGGGCTTTCGCATCGAGCTCGGCGAGATCGAGGCCGCGATCGGCAAGGCTGGTCTCGGCGTCAATGCGGTGATCCTGCGCGAAGACAATCCGGGGGATCCCAGGCTTGTGGCCTATTACGAGGCGCCAGCCTCCAGCGCACCCAGCATCGAGGCTCTTCGCAATGCCCTCGGCCGGGACCTGCCTGATTATATGATACCCAGCCAGTGGGTTCGCCTTGATGCCATGCCGCGTGGGTCGAGCGGCAAGCTCGACCGCCGTTCCTTGCCCAAGCCGAGCGAGGCATCCGCGAACGAGCTGTCGAGCACTTATGTCGCCCCCGGCAATCAAGCCGAAACGATCCTGGCGGACATTTGTGCCGAGGTCCTTGGACAAGGGAGAATCAGCGTGGCGGATGACCTGCTCATGCTTGGTGCGGATTCGATCCATATCTTCCAGATCGTGGCGCGGGCGAACCAGGCCGGACTGGCCCTGTCGGCCAAGACCCTGCTGCAGCAGCGCAATATCGCCAAGGCAGCAGCCACGCTCGCCGGGGTGTCGCCGGTCGCGGAGACTTCGGAGCTTCCGCAACTCGTTCGCGTAGCCAGGAGCAGCCGTCGTGTTGCCGCCAGCGCTCTGCAATCTCCGGAACGGTGACGCCGATGGCAGGTTCTGAAACAGGCAACGACATCGGTATCGGCCCCCAGGAGGCCGACACGGACCTCTATGCCTTTCCTTGTTCGCTGGCCCAGGCACGCTTCTGGATCCTGGACCAGATCACCCCGGAAGACCCGGCGCTGAATGTTGCCGTGCGTTGGCGCCTGCGTGGCCGGCTTGATGTCGCCGTGCTCCAGCAAGCGCTGAATGCGGTGATCGACCGTCACGAGATCCTGCGCACCAGCTATCGCGACGTCGATGGCGAGCCCGAGCAACTTGTTCATCCCGACGCATCGATCCAGCTTCCAGTCATCGACCTGACCTTGCTGCCGGAAGCGAGCCGTCACGAGGAAGGAGAGCGCATCAGCCAGATCGAGGCGCGCAAGCCTTTCGACCTTACGCGGGTGCCCAATCTTCGTGCGACCCTGCTGAAAGTCGGGGCCGAGGAGTACATCATCCTGGTTACCGTTCACCACATTGCCTGTGACGGCTGGTCGGTGGGGATCATCGCGCGTGACATGATGGAGTTCTACCAGGCCCGGCTGCGGCTGCGCGCGCCCAACCTGGCCGATCTTCCTTTGCAATATGCCGACTTCGCGGCGTGGCAGAGCGAATGGATGAAAGCGGACACGCTCAAAAGCGAGCGGGCTTATTGGACCTCGCAACTGGCCGGGTTCAAGCGCTTCGATCTACCTGCCGACAAGCCACGCGGGGGAGCAGGGGCTGCGCCCGCGCTCATTGTGGGGCGCCAGTTGCCCCGCACGCTGACCGATGCGATGTCGGCCCTGGCAACGGCGGAAGGCTGCACGTTCTTCATGGTCGGGGCAGCCGCGCTGATGTGTCTCCTGCATCGCCACAGCGGCTCCGAGGACATTACGGTCGGTACGCAGATCGCCGGGCGAGACCGGGTCGAGCTCAACAACATTGTCGGACCTTTCATCAATACCGTGCCCCTGCGCACCAGGATCTCCGGAAATTCGAGATTCCGGCAATTGCTGGCCCAGATGCATGACGTCATCGAGGGCGCGCTGCTCAACCAGCATATGCCGATCGAAGACATCATCGCCATTGCCAAACCGGCGCGCGAGCCCGGCCGCAATCCGCTGTTCTCCGTCAATCTGATCTGCCAGCGCTCGTTCATACCCACCGATGAGCGCCCGGAACTCAGCCTGATCGACATGCCGTCCGTTTCGCCGGGCGCGCTTTATGATCTGAATTTCTTCTTCGTCGAGCGCCCCGATGGCTGGCGCATGTCCTGCGAATACGACGCCTCGCTCTATAACAAGGAGACGGTGGAGGGATTTCTTGCCCAGTTGCAGGATCTGCTCGGCAGCCTCGTTGCCGACCTGGATCGGCCGGTGGGTGAGGGGGCCAGCCCCGCGCCCGTTCGCGCGGCTGCCCCGCAGTTGGCATCTGCGCATGCATCCGGGCTTCCCGATGGCCATGTGCGCGTGGAAGCCGAGCTTGCGGACATCTGGGTCAACATCCTCAAGGTGCCGATCCTGAATCTGAAGGACAATTTCTTCGCGCTTGGCGGGCATTCACTATCGGCGTTCCGCATGCTTTCGCGGGTCGAGAAGGTCTTCGGCAAACGCATTTCCTTTGACGAATTGCATAGCCATCCCACCATTGGCGAGTTGGCCAAACTTCTGGGCGGACCTGTTGTTACCGAGGCGAGGGGGGCCGTGGTCATGCAGCCGCATGGCGCGAGTACGCCCATCTTCGCTTTGCATGACACCTTCATTTACCAGGAGCTGGTCAACCATCTGGGAGAGGATCAGCCCTTCATTTCGGTTCCGTTGCCGGCTTTCGTCGAGGGAGGCGCGGAAACCAGCCGGGCGCAGATGGTGGAGCACTGCGTGCGCATCATCGAGGAAGTGCGCCCGCACGGCCCCTATATCCTGCTCGGCTTTTGCGCTGCGGCTCGGCTCAATGTCGCCGTCGCCCGCCGCTTGATCGAGAGGGGGCACGCAATCGAGCTGTTCGTGACGCTCGATGCCTGGGCGCCTGGCTATTCGAAGCGTCAGTCGCGGCTAAAGGGAATGCTGGGACGATATTCCTACCAGATCCAGTCGGGGCTCTATTATGCCCGTTGCCTCGTCGGCGGCGCAGAACAGCGCCGACACGCCTTGAGGCGCATTCGCCTCTTCCTGAAAGCGGTGTTCGGCCGGAAATCATTCGAGGATGGGCCGGATGACGACGCACGAATCGGCCATTGGGTGGTCGAGGCCGGCCGGGACGAAGGCGGTACGCCGCTTCCCATGCCGATCCTTGCCTTCCACAACGAGAACATGCCGCTCGGCTACTTCCTTGACAGAACCATGGGCTGGAATGCCCTGACATCGAGGGGCGTCACCATGGTTTCGGTGGCAGCGACCCATGAGGAGCTTATTCGCCGCACGGCATCGAGGACGATCGGCGACGTCATCAACGCAACACTCAAACAGCTCCCCGGCCGCTGAGGATCTCCATGCCAACCTCTCTCATCCGATCGCCGGTATGGTCGAGCAGAAGAAAGGGGCTCGTGGGAGTGCTTTGCCTCGGGGCTGCATTGCTCGCAGTCGGTCTCGGTGTCGCCAGCCTCGCTCGAGCCGGCGATCCCGAGGTTGCAGTTACGCTGGTGCCATTGTCGGGGTTGTGTGGCGACAAATCCGACGCTCTGCCGCGCGAGGTCGCTGCTCGCCTTGCTGTCAGAGCCTGGTATGCCAAGCAAACCGCTGGTGTTGGGGCTACGCCCCGATCGCCTGTCATATTCTTCAATGCCGGCTGGGGCGGCAGTGTCGAAGGTCATATGAACCAGATCGACGCGCTCGTTCACCGCGGCTATGTGGTGATCGGAGTCGATCAGATAGATCCCGAAGCCTACAGGCAGTTCGTCGACTTTTCGGGCGAGGAAGCGTTCGTGCGCACCCGGGCGGCCGTCAACCTCAAAGCCGGTGCGTTTGCCAGGGACAATAGCGTCGTCCTCGATATTTTGCGGGCAGCTGCCCCCTGTGCTGAAGACGGCGATGTCGCCTTCGTGCTGAGGAGGCTCGATTTCGAGCGGATCGGCATCATGGGGTATTCGTTTGGTGGTGCGGTCGCTGCGGAAACCAGCAGGCAGGACCCGCGTTTCAAGGCGGCAGTCAACCTCGATGGCTGGCTGTTCGGGGATGTTGGCAGGCTCGGCTTGAGTCGTCCTTTTCTCGAAATCAGCGACGATAGCCCGTTGCCGACGGCAGCCGATCTCAATTCAGGCGATACCGTGCTGCGTATGACGTCCAAATTGACCGACGAAGACTACACGCATGTTCTGGCCAATATGGAGCGATATGGCGGATATTTCCTCGTCATGGCGGGGAGCCGGCACCAGAGCTTCGTCGATGTCTCCCAACGATCGTTCCTGGCGCGGATTGCGTCCCTGTTGCCGAGCGCCAGAAACACGGTCGAGGCGGTGAATATCTATGCCGGCGCCTTTCTGGACCAGTATGTCGCCGGTGAAAAATCCGATCTCGGCAAGCTGATCGCTTCGCAGGATGATCGCGTCAAGATCGTATTCGCCAAGTCACCGGTGATGGAGGCGACGCAATGAGAGAGCGGCCAGCCGTATCGCGCCGGAGTCACGATCGATGCGCGGATGTGATTCGCAACTCGCATTCGAGGGTCACGAAATCGCCACGAAGCGACATGTTCCGGTTCGATGGCGCCTTCGCCGTCGACGGCAGGCGCGTCGATGTCGGAAATGAAGGATATGATTTTCCCCAAAGTCTGCGGTTGGTTGGGGCAATCAAACGAGCAAAGCCCGGAAGCTCCCACTGTGATTTCGAAAGGTTTTTCTTCTAACCTGTTGAAAGGAAAGAGTGTTTCTTGAGCGCATGCGAGACGGGTCAGTAGGTCGCTGCTGTTCGCATGCTTGGTGCTGTGCCTTCGACAAACAGGAATATCTTGTTGGCGGGAAGTGCAATTTTACCTGTTCGACAGGTAACACAATGCTTCCCTAACGGCATAAGGCGAGCTAATACGTCGACGCCGTACTTTGGACGGATTGGCCTCCTAAAAGTATCACGTCGGTGTCACGGAGCCTGGGGTCTAACGTAACGCATCATACAAAACTCCATGTGCTACTTGGCATTCTTACGGAGTTTACAAAGAGGCCGATACATAGTAGTAAGTAGCTTGAAAAACTATGCTTGACTGTTGCTGCGTCGATTGGCGGCATATGGGTATTTTAATCCAAGCATAGAACAAAAAATGCTCAGAATTGAGCATGCTGGTTGCCAGAATATTGACTGCCATGGTGCCGCTTTTTCAAGCATGCGCGTGGTATTTGTCGGATGACTTGTTTGGAGATTGAGACTGTGACTGATTATTCCGCGAGTAGCCAAGCTTTGATGCCATTTGCGGTAGGTTCAGTGCTGCCGTTGAAGTCATCTTCCTCTGTTGTTGAGCTTAGGAGGGAGGGACGTATGGAAGACAGCCTTCAAGATGACTCCGCTTCTGGCAAACTCGACCAGGATTTGCAAACCCGGATTGTCATCATTGATGAGAATGCTCTCTCGCGCAGCTGCTTGATGCGTTGTCTTGCTGCGAGTGAAGGAAATTTCTTTACGGAAGGGTATTCGCGTATCGCGGATTGGGAAGCGGCTGGTGTAGCTGTGACCATGCCGATCGTCCTTCTCTGCGCGACGGGACGGAAGGCCACTGACACGGCCATACGGCGCGATCTGGATCTTGTCATCCAGACGGCACCGGAAGCCCGGGTCATCCTCGTTTCCGATTATGAGGAACCGACGGAGATCGTGGCTGCCTTGGAACGGGGCGCGAAAGGCTACATCGCGATGAGTTCCAATCTCGATGTTGCGATTGCCGCCATTCGACTGGTGCGTGCCGGCGGTACTTTCGTTCCGGCGAGCGGTCTGCTGTCGTCGCGGTCTCAAGGCGCCCAGGCTAATGAGGAAGGCGAAACCAGCGGTCGTTCTCGCCAGACCGTCTTTACGCAGAGGCAGCTCGAGGTGATCGATCGCTTGCGCCAAGGCGAGTCGAACAAACTCATTGCCTACAAGCTCAATATGGGAGAGTGCACCGTCAAGGTGCACGTTCGTAACATCATGCGTAAGATCAAGGCGCGCAATCGCACCGAGATTGCCTTCTTGACCAATGAGTTGTTCTGAGACGCCGCGCCTATAGCATTTTGTAATTTGACGGAGTCGTCAAGAATCGCAAAGGCGCGTCAAACTAAAGAGTTAGAGCCGATTGGCGTTCAGTCGTGAACTCGCTTTGCTCTAGTCGCCGACGTCGATACACCGCCCCGATGCCGTAATGGCATCGGGGCGGATTCGTTTTGGCGGTCGGGTTGCCGGCCCTGATGGGAGGCGTGCGCTGTGCAGCAATTCGGATCGGGAATACTTGCGGGCAGCAGGGGGCGGCGCATTTCGGTGGCGGAGCAGTCCCGCATCGACCATCGACATGAAGGTTCGGCTTTCCGTGACTAAACAAGTCAGGCCGGCCAAGTTGTGCGGGCTGTGTTAGGCGGGCAGGGTCTCTGTTTTCATCCGTCGCGAAGCAGGCGGCGGTGCGCCGCCTTGCTTCTCCTGCAGCCAGGCTTCGAGATCGGCGGCTTTCAAGGGATGGCTCAGCAAATATCCCTGGGCGATCTCGCAGCCCAGTTCCCGCAGCATTTGCTGCTGCATTTCGGTTTCCACGCCTTCGGCGACGACCGCGATGTTGAGGCTCCGGCCAATGCTGTTGATTGCCGTCACCACGGCACGCGCGCTGGGGTCGGTTACCATTCCCTCGATGAAGCTGCGATCGATCTTCAACTCGGAGAAAGGGACATGCGTCAAGCGGCTCAAGCTTGAATAGCCGGTGCCGAAATCATCCATCGACAACCCGACACCGAGCGCCTGGATGGCAGCGATGGTTGCCAGGGTGGTCGGATGATCGTCCATCATCACGCCCTCGGTGATCTCAAGCATCAAGGTGTGCTTGGGAATATCGTATTGGCGCATCAGATGAGCCACCACGTCCGGCAGATTTCTGTTGCGGAAATGCAAGGGGGACAGATTCACGGAAATCGCCGGGATGTGGTGGCCGGCAGCGCGCCAGACAGCCATCTGGCGGCAGGCCTCGCTGAGAGCCCAGATCCCGATTTCATCGATCAGGCCGATCTGCTCGGCGATCATGATGAAACGGCTGGTGGAAATGTCGCCCAGGACGGGATGTGCCCAACGTATGAGAGCTTCGACACCGTGTAGAGTGCCGTCCGTGAGATTGATTTGGGGCTGATAGAGCAAGCGCAATTGCTCCTGCGAGACAGCTTCGCGCAAGGCAGCGCCCAGGATCACCCGCTCCTGCGCGCCGTCGACAACCTCGTGCTCGTACAGGAAAATGGCTTCGTGCCCGGCTGCCTTGCCCTTGCAGGCGGCGGAATCGGCTCGTTTCAGCAGTGTCTCGACATCGGTGCCGTTGTCGGGATAAAGGCTGATGCCGATGCTGATGGAGATCGGCAGCAGCAGATCCGCAATCGCAAAGGGTTTGGCGACAGCGTCAACGAGCTTCCTGGCGACCATTGTGGCGTAGGCGCTGTCCGCGTCGGGCAGGATAATCACGAAGACATCGCCGCCAAAGCGTCCGACAATATCGATGGGCCGAAGCTGGTTCTGCAGGCGGGTGGCGATCTGCCCGAGGATCTGGTCGGCCGTGGAATGGCCGAACGTATCGTTGATGTCCTTGAAGCGCTTGATGTCGAGGCGCAGCAGCGCCATCTTACCTTGCTTCTCGCTGGCTTCTGCGATCGTCTGGCTGGCCTTTTGATAGATCTGACGGCGATTGGGCAGGCCCGTCAGCATATCGAAATAGGCAAGGCGATTGATGTGCTCCTTGGCCTCATGTTGCTCGATCGCCAGGGCGCAGAGATGGACGCAGGCCGAGACGATCTCCTCGTGCAGATAGCTGGGCCCTCGCTTTTCTCGGAAGTAGAAGGCGAAAGTGCCGGCAACGCGGCCATCCCGCAGCTTGATCGGGACGGACCAGCAGGCAAGAAGGCCCAAGGGCAACGCCAGGCCCTTGTAAGGCGCCCAAAGCGGATTGGTTTCGATATCGTCGACGAGCACGGGTTCGCCGAAATAGGCCGCCGTCCCGCACGAGCCGACGCTGGGACCGATCGCGATCCCATCCAGAGCGTCTGAATAATATTGGGGCAGGCTCGGGGCAGCGAGGGGATGCAGCAGGCCGTTCTGATCCACCCTCAAAATGGTCGAGATGACGTCCCGCGTGATGAATTCGGCTTTCTTGCAGATGAATTCCGATACATTCTCCAGCGAAGCGCCGGAAACCAGCTCCTCCAACACCGTGTTCTGGAGTGTCTGGATCATGCGTGCAGGGGTATTGCTGTGAATGGTGACGATTGTCTCCGAGACGTTCTCGTCGATATCGCGAATATGATCGGTATAGATCAGAAGTGTGATTTCGTTGCCGAACTTGTCGTGACCGTTGATTTCCTCCAGGCCGCCACGCTTGGCATTGACGAGTCGTTCGAGGCTGAGACGAGTCGCCGAAGGGGTGGCCTTGCTGACGAGCACTGAAATCAGCGGGCGGCCGATCACGTCCTCGGATTGATATCCGAGCATCTTTTTGAAGCTGGGATTGATCCAGACGATTTCGCGCCTGGCATTGAGAACTGCCACTGCCTTGTCGCTCTCCTGAACAGAACGCCCGAGGAGATGAATGCCTCTGTCACGCGTAAGCGGCATGCTTCTTCCCAATGTACCCTTGTCGTGCCTGACAATCATTGGCGCACCTCGGTGCAGCAGACTACGAAATAGAGGTCGCCAATAATGCTATAGCACGTCAGTGGTCTTGTTAAGACTTCATCGGTGATCGGCATTGGGCGCATCAGGATCCGAGGTCGGGTCAGCGTTTGTCAGGCTATTCGAGACTTTCGGTGTCGGTAGTTTCCAGGTTTCGATCGCGCTTTATCGTGATTTCAAGACTGAAAAAGCTCGCTGGTCATGCAGACGAGTTCGGTTCTGTTGCGGGCCTGTATCTTCTTCATCATGTTCCGTACGTGAACTTTAACAGTGCATTCGCTCATGTTGAGTTTGTGAGCGATGACTTTGTTCGGGTCACCCTTGCGAAGATTTTCAAGTACGGTCAGCTGCCGTTCAGTCAGCAAGGCAGAGGCACGCCTCTGCGGTTTGGCTTCCGCAGCAGGCGAACTGGCGCTCCGCGCGGAAAGCAGGCTGCTGGCGGGAATGAACGTACCGCCGACATTGACGAGATTGACGGCACCGACGGTCACGTCGAGATCGAGGCTCATCGGGACATAGCCCTTGGCGCCACGTTCCAACGCAGCGACCATGCCGGCTGGATCCTCGACATCGGAGATCACGATCACCCTGGCGTCGGCCGCTGCCTGCAGAATGCTATCCAGGCCCTGGTGAAGCGCGGCTTCGGTTGCCTGGCGCCCAGTGGCGCACAGCAGGATGATCGGTGTAGCGGTTTTGGCCGCTGCATCCTGCCATTCGCGAATGCTTCCATAGGCACGGACTTGAAATTCGCTGACGGCGTCGCCTAGGCAGCGGGTCAGGCAGTCGCGCGTGAAGGTGTTGTCGTTGATAATGCTGATCGTGGCCTTCTCAGCCGCGGCGTCCTTGTCCTTGCGGACGGAAGAAGCTTCGACACCGCCCTCATCGAAGACCCGCCTGTCGCGCTGGTACTGCAGGGGCCGCCGCCTGTCGAGGATGGTGGAAGCGTTTGTGAGGGCGATGTTCATGTTCAATCCGCAACGTGTTGGTACTATGCTGACTAAGGGGCAAGTTATGCGAGATCGATGATTTGGTCGTTAGCTTGGAGTCCGCAGACATAGCAGTGAGTACAAATTCCGAGGCAGTCAGGCTCGGACTTGGTAGAGAAGTGCCTCCAACGGCGTAGGGTCCCCTACGCCTTGCCAGTTCTGGTGTGGGATAGGAGATCGAGGATTCGAGCCCTTTTGCCGTATATCTACCTCCTGTTCGCGTGCGCCAGCAGTGGCTGCAGCGCGGGGGCGGGCGGAATTTGCGACGGAATTGCGCTTCTGTATAATCGAAAAGAATTTCTATGATCTGGCAGTCAGAGCGGTATGATTTTATGAAATATCCCTTGGGCGAGACGCAACCTTACCGTGCGACATGCCGCTTTCGGCAACAGGCAGGATGCGGCAGTTCACTTGTGCATAAGATAAAGGAGGGTGGGCGAGGCGTGCTGAAAACTCTCTTTTGAAGATTTCCGTTGTTGTTCATAATAACAAGTGCGGCCGCCACCGCGAGGCGCCGTCGGCAAATATGTGAGCTCCCGCTTTTGCGTGAGCCTGCCGCGAAAGCGAGAAAAGCAGAATGGACGATGGCGCGTCCCGCAACGATCAGCGGCCGGCTTCAGGAGCCCAGGCGTCGCGTTCCGGCAAGGAACGCCGTCGTTGGTCTCGGCAACCCAGTTCGCAGCAAAATGACAGCCCGCCGCCGCCTGCACTGACGCCCTTGATTTTTTCGACCGACGAATTCCCGCCTGGCGAGCAGTTCGATGCCTGGCAGGTACTCAATGCGCCGCTTGCCGATCTGACATTGCCCGATGGCGTAACGGCGCAGGAGGGATTTGTCGCACGTCAAGTCGCCTGGAATCTCGGTGGCATGCTGGTTGTGCAGCAGAAGGCGGCTGCCCACAGCTACCATCGCTCCGCGGCCAAGCTTCGTTCCAGTCTCGTCGACCACTGGGTGATTACCTTCCGGCGCGAGGGAAAAGCCTGGACCGAAGTCGGTGGGCGTGTCGCCGAGAGCCAGCCGGGAACGGTCGAGATCCGTTCTCTGGGCCATGCTTTCCGGGGCAGGATGCTCGAATCGCAGAGCCTGGCCCTGTATTTGCCACGCGATCTTTTTGCCGATTCCACTGCGATTCTCGATGCCAACAACAACCGGATTTTGTCGCGCAACCTTGCTGGCCTGCTGGTCAGTCATGTTGACAGCGTGGAGGCACGTCTGAGCGAGTTCAGCAAGGATGACCTACTCGGTGTGGTCAATGCCACTAGGGATATGATCCTGGCTTGCGTGGCTTCCACCGAAGAGCGGGCGGTGGTGGCCAGCAAGCAAGGAACGGTGGCACCCATGGAACGTGCCCGCCGCTTCATTCGCAGCAATCTGCAGACGACCGCCATTACTCCTGAACTGCTGTGCCGGGAGCTCGGCATATCACGCACCCATCTCTACCAATTGTTCGAACCGAGCGGCGGCGTGGTTCACTATATCCAGAAGCAACGCCTGCTTGCTGCCCATGCCGCCCTCAGCGATCCCTCGGACCGTCGCCTGATCGCTGAAATTGCCGAGAGTTTCGGATTTGCCTCCGCAGCCGATTTCAGCCGCGCTTTCAGCCGGGAGTTCAGCTACAGTCCACGCCAGGCTCGCAGCGCGCCGGCGCCGAGCCGCCTGATGAAGGAGGGGACCCGGGACGCAGACGGCCTGCCGTCGTTCGAGCGTTGGCTCAGGGCCCTGGGAAGCTGAAACGTTTTGCGAGTTGATGTAGCCGCCTGGAAAAGGATGCGGCCACACAAGGAAGCTGGAGCAAGGCGCATTCAGGCTTGAAGGCGTTTTGCTCCGGATGGCGATGGCTCGATGTCATGATCGATTGGCCCTGGCGCCGTGCCTTGCGTGATGAGCAGCTTCTCCGTGCAGTGCGTTTCAAAGGGAAGCAGGCATGTCTTCGAACAGGCGAAGCAACGATCGGCAAGGGAATAGCGCGGACAAGAGCAAGCTGGCCATTCCGGCCGCTGTTCTCGAAGGATGGGCCGCCGCCGCCGATATCTTGGTCGGTCTCCTGGAGCACGCGGCTGCCTTTATCATGCAAGGGGTCGGCGAAGGCGGCGAGATCATCGCAGTCAGCCATGGGCCGGGTCAAGCACATCGAGTCGGTCCGACCGCAAGCCAGGTTGCTCTCCAGCGTTTCAGCACAGCGGTCGCACGCGAAACTGGCGAACATGGACCAAACGCTTCCGATCGGGAAAGCCGACGAGCAGGAACTGTCATCGAAATCGCGGCAGGGCAGACTTTCCTCGGCGCTCCGATCCGAGGGCCGAAGGGAGAGATCTTTGGCGCGCTGGTGGTTCAAAAACAAGGTGAGGCAGGGGTCTCGCCAACCTACCAGCGCCTACTCATCCGTTTCCGGAACGAGATCGAGCATGATGTAAGGCTGCTCTTCCTCAGCGGGAGTGAAGTGCAGCGCGACGGCAAACGGATAGAAACCGAAAAGCGTCTTGGCGACAATCGTTTCAGCTTGCTGATCGAACACGTGGCTGACGATTTCTTCGTCCACGACGATCAGGGAAGATTCCTCGACGTCAACCATCACGTAACCCTCAGCACTGGCTTCACCAGGGAGGAACTCTTGCGGATGTCGGTGCCCGACATCGTCGAGGACTTCGATCAGGCATGGGCGAGGCGTGTGTGGGCCGAGGCCGAGCCGGGCGTTGCGACGACACTTTATGCCAGGCATCGCCGCAAGGATGGTTCGGTTTTCCCGGTCGAGGTTCGGCTTTCCTGCCATCTCTATCAGGCTCGGAAGACCTTCTTTGCCACCGTGCGCGACATCAGCGAGCGGGTCGAGGCCGAGAATGCCAATCGCCGGCACAACGCCGAGCTCGAGGTCAGGGTTGCTGAGCGCACGGCCGAACTGCGCAAGACCACCGATCTACTGCAGACGGTTTTCGATGGTACCACGGATGCCATTTTCCTGAAGGATCTAGAAGGCCGCTTCGTGATGCTCAACCAGGCGACGGCCCGTTTCCTGGGGCGGCCTGCGTCGGAAATTCTGGAGCGGGATCTTGCGGCCGTGATCGATCCGGAAAATGCGGCCCGCATCCTGCGGACCGATCGGGAGATCATGGCGCGCGGCAAGGTCGTGACCATGGAGGAAACCTTCGTCGTCAACGGCACCAGGCGCCATTTCTTCGTGACCAAGGTTCCAAGGCGCGACGAGAATGGCGACGTAATCGGCTTGATCGGTGTTTCTCGCGACATGACGGATGTCCGTGCCACGGAGACGGCTTTGCGCCATAGCGAGGCGCGCTGGGAATTTGCGCTCAATGGTGCGGGCGACGGATTGTGGGATTGGGACCTGCGTACCGGGAATGTCTTCTACTCTCGGCAGTGGAAGGCAATGCTGGGTCATGCCGAGAACGAAATCGAGCCTACACTCAAAGAATTCATCGATCGCATCCATCCGGACGACCTGCAGGCGAGTTGGGCGGCAGTGGAACGGCACATGAGCGGCGTGGCTCCGGACTTCGTCATTGAGCTGCGCATGAGGGCCAAGGACGGATCGTGGCGCACGATTCTCGATCGCGGCAAGGCCATCGAGCGCGACGAGGATGGTTCGCCTCTGCGCATCATCGGAACCCACACCGACATTACCGCGCGCAAGCAGATCGAAATGGAATTGTCGGCGCGCGTCCGGTGGTTGTCAGAGATGATGGAAAACCTGCCGATCGGAGCCGCTTTCGTGACCGATGACGGGATCCTGGTCAACCGTGCTGCCGAAGAACTCACCGGGTACCATAGGGAAGAGCTGTCGATTTTTGATGCGTGGTCGCGGCTTTTCGGTCGCGATCTATTTGAGGCTCTTGTCTCCGATTCGAGCGGTGATCGGGCCGCCCGGCCCTATCGCACCGGTCAGTCTGGCTTTTTCCGCAAGGACGGAGCGCCGCGCCTGGTGGAAGTGGCGGCAACCCAGGTTGGCGATCATGCCATCTGGCTCATGCGCGACCTCACGGAGAGCAAGGAACTGGAAGCCCAGCTCAGCTCCCTTGTCGACAACCTGCCGCATGGGGCCGTCTATCGCCTGGTGCAGACGCCCGACGGAAAATTGTCGCTGCCTTATGTGAGCGCCGGCATCCTGGCGCTGACCGGCGTGCCGGCCAGCGAGATCATGGAACGGCGAGGGGCCTTCGTTCAAACGATCCATGAAGACGATCTGCCGCGCTACAACGCATTGCTCGAAGATTCGCTCTCGCGTGGCAGTGTCTTCGACTGCCAGTTCAGATCCCGCACGCGCGATGGCAGAATTCTCTGGCTCCACTGCCGTTCCGCTCCCCGCTACCAGGCCGATGGCACGGTGATCTGGGACGGTGTCATGCAGGACATCACCGCCCGCAAGCAGGCCGAGGATCTCATCGTTGCCCTCAAGGAGCGTATGGAGCTTGCGATCAAGGTCGGTGGCGTGGGCATATGGGACATGAATGCCCGGGACCAGAAATATATCTGGGATGACCAGATGTATGTGCTCTACGGGCTGGAGCACGACGCTTTCGACGGCAGCCTCGAGCGCTGGCTTTCGTTGCTCCATCCCGACGACGTCGACCGGGTGCTGACACAATGGCAGGAGGCCATCGCCAGGACGGGCACATTCGAGAGCGAATTCAGGATCGTGCTTCCCGATGGCGCCATCCGGCACATTCGAGGCCAGGCCGAGGTCTTTCGTGCCGATGACGGCTCGGTATTGCGCGCGCTGGGCATCAACCAGGATGTCACCGAGGAGCGGCGCACGGCCCAGGCTCTGATCCAGGCTCGCAAGGCCGCAGAAGCTGCCCAGGCAGCCAAGGGCGAGTTCCTGGCGGTGATGAGCCACGAAATCCGCACGCCCATGAACACGGTGCTCGGCATGACCCGGCTGGCACTCCAGGCCGAGCGGGACCCCAAGCAGCGCAACTATCTCGACAAGATCAGCGCATCGGCACAAACGCTGACCTCCATCCTCAACGATATTCTCGACTACTCAAAGATCGAAGCGGGCAAGCTCGAGCTGGAGGAAAGCGAATTCAGGCTGGAGGCCGTGCTTGAATCAGTCTCCGCCGTGACCGCCATGAAAGCCGAGGAGAAGGGCATCGAGATCATCTACGCCGTGGCGCCGGATGTGCCTTCCCGCCTTGTCGGCGATTCGCTCCGGCTCGGCCAGGTGCTGATCAATCTGGTAAACAATGCCGTCAAATTCACCCATAAGGGTGAAATCGTGGTGTCGGTCGACGCCAGACAGGCGGATGCCTCAAACGCCGTACGGCTGCAATTTGCCGTGCAGGATACCGGGATCGGCCTCGGCGCCGATCAGGTCTCCGGCTTGTTCCAGGCTTTTGCCCAGGCGGAGAGGCATGTCTCGCGCAAATATGGCGGCACGGGCCTCGGGCTGGCCATCTGCAAACGCCTCGTCGAAGGCATGGACGGGCAAATCTGGGTGTCGAGCACTCTGGGCAAGGGCAGCACCTTCTATTTCACGGTCGAGCTCAGGTCACCCCGGCGCGCCGCCCCCTATGAGGGGACTCTGCGTTCGGGGGAATTGAAGGGCAAAAGAGTCCTGATCGTCGATGACAATGCCAGCGCCCGCGAAACACTGGCAGGGATGGTGCATGATTTCGGCATGGAGAGCCATGTCGTCGATTCCGGCAAGGCCGCATTGGCGGCGCTGAGCCAGGCCCGCGAGGAGAGACGGCCCTTCGAAGTCGTTCTGATGGATTGGCGCATGCCTGAAATGGACGGGTTGGAAACCGCGGCGCGGATCAAGACCGATGCAAGGCTCAAGAGCACGCCGGCCGTTCTGATGGTGACGGCCTATGGTCGTGAAGAGGTGCTTCGACGAGCCGAGCAGCTCGGTCTGCACGGCGTGCTCGTCAAGCCGGTCACCGTGTCGGTGATGTTCAACACCATCGTCGGGGTCTTTCACGATGCCGCGAACGGGACCTCTGGCGTTCTTGGCGAGGAGGCGGGCGAGATCTTGCCGCCGCAGGCGCAGGACGAGATCCGGGTGGCACTCGCGGGCCGGCGCATTCTGGTCGTGGACGACAATGCCTTCAATCGGGAGGTCGTCGGCGACTTCCTGCAATTGGCCGGCATGCACGTGGACACCGCAGTGAATGGTCGCGACGCCCTGGACAAGCTGGAAACGGCGGCCTACGACGCCGTCCTGATGGACGTCCACATGCCTGAAATGGATGGCCTGACCGCCACACGCAGGATTCGCGCACAAGAGCGCTGGGCTTGTCTGCCCCTGATTGCCTTGACCGCTCAGGCCCTCACGAAGGATCGCGAAGCCAGTCTCGCGGCAGGCATGAACGCGCATCTGACCAAGCCGATCGACGAATTGGCCCTCTACCGGACATTGATGGAATTGCTTCCTGCGTCCTCCTTCGCACAGGATTCCGAAAACGAGACACCCGACATGACGGAAGGGCCTGTTTCGGGGGATATTTTCGCGTCAATGAGCGGCGTGGATCTATCTGCGGCCCAGAAACGCCTGGGCAATAGCCGCGAGCGATTGCAACGCCTGCTACAAGGGTTCGTTCGCGATTTCAGAGAAGCTCCCACGCAGCTTGATCAGGCGGCATTGCGAGGGGATGTCGCAGCCGTTGCGGCACTGGCGCACGCCGTCAGAGGGGCTGCCTCCTATCTGGATGCCCATGAATTGTGTGCGGCCGCAGCTAATATCGAGGAGATTTCTCGCGATGGGGACCTTGATGAGGTCCGGCTTCTTCTTCCCGCGTTCCGGAACGATCTGGCATTGCTGCTTAGCCAGATCGATCGTATTGCAGCACAAACTACAGCCGGAAGGTCAGGGCCGGTGCGCGGCGGTCTGCGCAAGGTTCTTGACCTCATCGCAGCCGCAAAGCCTTTGTTGCAAAGCGGTGACTATGCCGCATATGCCATTCTGGATGAGGTTATCGCCGAGCTCTCCGGAACCATCGAAGTCGAAAGAGCAAGAGCGATCCTGAGCCATTTCGAGGAACTTGAACTGGTTGAAGCGGAAACCCTATTGCGGCAATTGAACGCCGATCTGGAACAACGGGTGTTTGAAAGATCTCAAGAGTGAGTGATGTTTTTCCGCAGACGGTGCTGATCGTCGACGATGACCGGATCAATCGGACGATACTGGCAGAGCTGCTGCAGCGTGAATGTCGAATACTCCTGGCGAAGGATGGGCCAACCGCTCTGCAGCGTGCGCAGGACGAACGAAGCATCGACTTGATCCTGCTCGATGTCTCGATGCCCGGCATGGACGGTTACGAGGTACTGCGCCGACTGCGCTCCGAGCCTCGGACCGCCAATATCGCAGTGATCTTCATCACTGCCCTCACGGATGAACAGGACGAGGAACGTGGGCTTTCGCTAGGCGCCGCCGACTATGTCTTCAAACCGATCAGTCCCGCCATCGTCAGGGCCCGCGTGCGCAACCATCTCAAATTGGTAGCGCAACGCAATGAGCTGGAGCGCCTGTCCGAAAGAGACGGCCTGACCGGGATCGCCAACCGGCGCTATTTCGACAAGGCTTTCGAGTTGGCCTGGCGGCATGCCGTCCGTTCCGGCGATCCGCTCAGCGTTGCCATGATCGATGTCGATCATTTCAAGGAATATAACGACCATTACGGTCATGGCGCCGGCGACGAAGCGCTGCGGCAGATTGCCCAGGCGCTCGCGCGGGCCGTCGGCCGCCCCTACGACGTCGTCGCCCGTTATGGTGGCGAGGAATTCGTGATGCTGCTGCCGGGTTTCCATGAACTGGAGCCACTGCTGGAGAGATTGAGGCAGGCGGTGCTCGATCTCGATCTGCCGCATGCCAGGTCACGGACTGCCGAAGCGGTAACCATCAGCTGCGGCGGGGTGGTGGCGTTCGTGTCACAGACGGACAAGCCTACTGCATTGTTGGGCCGGGCCGACAAGTTGCTGTATCGGGCCAAGCAGCAGGGACGCAACCGGGTGCTGGTCTGGCAGGGACAAAAGGAAGGCCTCTTCCTTCCGCTGGGACAGGGCGGGGCAGGAAAGCTGCCGGGAAAACCGATATGAGGCCGTGCTGGCTGACCGACGCCACAAGCACGGCAAGAGCAGGACAGAGCCAGTCGCCGATAGGCTGCGGCTCTGACGTCTGAAGGCGGACAGCCGCCATTGGGGTCTGCCGCCGATGCCCTTCTCAGTTCCGACGGAGTGAAGAAAGATGGCTACCTGTCAGGAGGACCGGGCGATATCCAAGGTGAGGCGCTGCATGTCCGATGCGCTGTTGAGCTCATAGCCTTCGGCACGCAGGATATCGCGGGATTTGTGCGCAATTGCCGTCCGGCTCTTCACCTTCAACTTCTTCATGATGTTGCGGATATGGACCTTGACCGTGCTTTCGCGCAGGTTGAGCTCCGTCGCAATGGCGGCGTTGGACTTGCCGCGACTGACCGCAGCGATGATCGACAATTGGCGGGGGGAAATGCGTGGATAGTTTCGGCCAGACTGCTCCTGACGGGCGAGAGCCGGCTCGGCCGCAGCGCGGATCAGACTGGCGGCAGGCACGAAAATACCCCCGGCGATGACCAGACGCGTTGCCTCGATGGCGACCTCGGCACCGAGTGTGCTGGGAATGTAGCCTTTCACACCGAGGTCGAGAGCCCTGAAAATACTGGCTGGGTCCTCGGAGTCCGATAGGATGATGATCGCGGCTGAGGGCATATGCGCGGTTGCTGCAGCCAGCGAGGTCAGATCACTCGGAGCTTCACCCTCACAGATGATGACGAGCGAGACCTCCTCATGCGCATCCGCAACAGCATTCCATTCGTCCAGGCGAGCGAATGGTAAAATTTTTCGGTCAGGAAACTCTACCGCCAGGACACGACTGATGCAGTCGCGCTGTAATGTCCTATGGTTTATAAGAGCTATTTGTCCTGGTGGACTGTTTACTACCATGGTGGGGCCATATGATTGACCAAGCTGCCTCAAGGGCACCGAGGGAGATAGATTTTTAGGCTTCAATTCGTACACTTCACACAACGTATGAACGGATAGGGTATGACTGAATTCTGTCCAAGATGCAGGCAGCTACTGTCAGGGATGACAGAATGAAGAACACGTCCCTGGGATCATGAATTCGACCGATGTCCGTTGGTCATGCCTGACAAAACCAGGATGTTCCGCGAAGGAAAGACTTGTGAATTGCCGCCACCTCGACGATTCAGTCTGGTATTTCCTTGGTCTAGAGCACTGCAATGCCATCATGAGCATCTGCAGAATGTTGCAAGCTCTGCTCTGATTCAATCTAGCAATGTTGATAGGAAGCGAGTGAAAGTCGGGACCGATTTAGGTACTCTCTAACTCGAAGGCGGTACCCCGAAATAGGCGGAGGCGAACGTTGGGGTAAATAGGCAAGCCGATTGGCTTGGTTGCGATGGCAAATGGCGTCACCGCTGGCATCCATCGGCCAAACGGCAAGCGAGTTCGTTTCTTGCTGCTGCGGCCGTGCGAGCAGGATCCCCGAGAGGGATGCTGGCCCGGATCGCAGGATGACAAAGTAGCGATTCTGAATTGACGAAAGATGCAACGCTGAGGGAACGACCCCGATAGATCCGGTGTGCCAGCTCAGGCGCGCGGGCGGCGCAGGAGTACCGGCCAATCGCGCCTCGGCACCTTGTTGAGCACGGCGCCCATCACCTTGCCATTGGCCTGCTGCAAGGTATCGAGAGCCTCGGTTACGTCGTCACTGGTGGTACGGCCCGCTTCGATGACGAAGATCATCGTATCAAGGAGCGGTGCCACCGCCTTGACGTCGGAAGACAGGCTCATCGCAGGCAGATCGACAATGACGCAATCATAGGCGTTCAGCGCGTTGAGTTGTTCCTGCATGACGGATGAACCGATGAAGAGATCGATATCGACCGAGCCACCAGCCCTGTTCGCGGGAATGAAGTCGAGACGAGGAACCAGATTGATCGCGGAGGCGGTGATCTGCTTGCCGCGCTGTTGCAGGACTTCGCTCAGGCCATAACGGGCATCCGGCGCGTAGTGACGGCTTAGCGCGTCGTCGCGCAGATCGCAGTCGATCAGCATGGTGTGGCGGCCGCTCGCGGCAAACAGATGGGCCAGGTTGGCAGCGATGGTGGATTTGCCTTCATGGGGCAGACACGATGCGATACCGATCACACGCGCGCCGGAATTCTGTTCCTTGCCCATGACCGCCGTGCGCACGGCTCTCAGGCTTTCGGCGAAAGGGGAAAGCGTACCGGCTTTCGAGGTGGCGTAGGAGAAGTAGTTGTCGCCGGAATCGGTTTGGCGCCGCCTGAATAGCCGCAGCGATTTGATCGCGGCAATCAATGTTTTCGGCAGCTTGGCCAGATCCCGGCGAAGGTCGGCAAGGCTGTGCGGCAGGCCGGAGCCGCGCTCGTCGGTCGCAAAGGGGATGATGCCGATACAATTGAGACCGAGCTCGCGCTGCACGTGCCGCTTGGCGCGCAGCGTGCGGTTGAGCGTGTGAAAAATACTGACCGCGCCGAGACCCGTCAGTAGGGAGAAGGAAGCCGCCAGCAGCAGAATCAGTTTCGTTTGCGGATAGGCCTTCGAAAGGGGTTCTGCGGCAGAACTGATGATACGGGCGTCGGAGGCAGAGAACTGGCGATCAGGCAGGACGCCCTTGCGTACCGCTTCCTCGATGGCCTGTTGCTGTCCCTTGATCTCGTCGATGCGCCCTTGCAGCCATTCATTGTTGCGTTGCATGGATAGCGACCTGGCATCGATCTGGTCGCGGATGAAGGCGGCGGTAATCGAATTGGCGATCGAAGCGGCCTTGGAGGCGGATTTTGAGCGATAGCCGATCTCAAGCACCAGGGATTGCCCGATTCGACGTACTGTGACGCGGTCGCTGAACGTGGTGAAGGCGGCTGCATCATGGCGTTTGACCAGATCCGGCGTCACGCCCTGCGCCGGCAGCGGGCCGACAAATTCGGGATCGTTCTGCAGATTCAGCGTCTGGAACACCAGGCGTAGAACCCGTTCGGACTTCACGATCTGGATCTGGCTCTCGATCTGCGAATTATCGAGATTGGTCTGCAGAAGGCCCGGATCCACCCCCTGGGAACTCGAGAACGAGCTTCTGGGCTCCAGAATCACGAAGGAAGCTGCGTAATATTCCGGCGGGGTGCTGACGATGTAGATGATCGCGGCGACAACGCAGAGGATGAACCACAGCACCAGGCCGCGGGCATAGCGCATGATCTCGACAAGGATGTCGCGCAAGCCGAAACTCGTGGGCTGATCATTCAGCGGCCTGAGATAGAGCATGTCAGCGGCCTCGAACCTTCAACAAAATCCATGAACAGGGCGACATTGGAACGACGGGATCGCGGGCAATCCCAACGATCCGGTTCGAGCGCGCTCGAACATGTCACATTGCGGAAAGCCTGGAGGCAGAGCGCTGCCGCGCGGGTGGTTCCGCGCAGGCAATGCAGAGTTCAGGTCGAATGTCGCGCTTATAGAGTTAGGGAAGGCAAGTCGCAATGCTTGGCTCGCAATACTATTGGTCATGATGGTGGAAGGTTTGGCTCACGCCCGTTCGGGGCAGGCCAAGCTCAAATCATACGCTGAAAACATGTTGTGGCGACGGCATGACTTCCTGGAATACGTCATGCTTTTCCGGACTGCCTCTCGCGGATGAGGTCGAGATAGCCTTGGGCCGATTTCCGCCACGAATAGGCTTCGATGCGCTTGCGCCCTCGTTCGGCGAACGTCGAACGCAGGGTTTCGGACGCGGCCAGATTCTCGATATGCCGCAGCCAGGCGGCGGGTTGGTCGGGCGGCGCCAGCAATGCCGCATCGCCGCACACTTCCGGCATGCTGGCTCGATCGGATGAGATCACGGGGCAGCCCAGCGCCATTGCTTCGACGATCGGCAGGCCGAATCCCTCGGTGAAGGAGGGGAACAGCAGGCACAAGGCACCTTGCAGCAAGGCTGCCAGGTCGTCATCGTCGACGAAACCCATGAAACGTACGTTCGGCGCAAGAGTCTGGTGTGTCTCCGCGGCAAAAATGCTGGATTGGCCGCCAGTCACGACAATGTCGATGCCGCGCTCGTCGAGAGCCTGTGCGAGATCGAGCACCATCGCGACATTCTTGTGGCGGGCGCGGCTGCCGATGATGAAGACGTAGGGCCGTTCGAACCGGTGCTTGGTGCGAATCGAGGAGCGGGATGCGTTCCAGCGAAAGACATGCTCGTGACCATTGGGCAGAACGACTATGTCTTCGCGAGCGATCGGCAAATGGCGGGCAAGCTCTCCTGCCGAGAAATGCGAGACCGTGGTGATCGCGGCGGCGCGCCGGACGAGCAGGGGCAGGAGCGTCCCGTAAACGGCGCGAAAGGCCCGGCTGTAGCTCGTCGGCATGTTGGCGACATTGGCATCATGGATGCAGACGATCTGCTTGCTGCGAGCGACCGGTCCCAGATTGCATAAATTCAGCAGGAAGCGGCGATCGAGCAGGGGCAGTGTCATCTGTTCCCAAAAATGCCCGCGCAAGCGCTGGGACCGTCTGGTCTGGATGGTCCGATAGGCGGGAACGTCACTGCTGCCAGGCAGATAGAGGCTGGCCCGGGCTCCTTGCTGATGCAGGAGCTCGTCTAGATGGGCGGTGATTTCCCGCGCATAGCGCTGCACGCCGGTGACCGGTTGGGTGAGGAAGCGCCCGTTGATCGCAAAGGAAAGCGGCTCGATCATGGTTGCCGAAGGAGTTCGTGAGGCGAAGGCCGGGTCAATGGCGCTCGGTTGCGGCAATGTGTCGACGTTCATCGCAGGCCTTCCCTTTCGATGCAAGCGACCTGAGGACCAGCGTGCGGGACGGTGGCTGAGCAAGCCGCTGCGGTCAAAAAAAGACGCCCGAAGTCGGTGGTGCTTCGGGCGCAAGGCTGACAGTTATTCGATCGCTTGAACTGCGGCCGACTCTTGAACCAAGCTCAATAGGAGCCGGAGGGACGCAACACGGCGGGAATCGTCTTCAGGATGATGACGATGTCGCTCCACAGGCTCCATTCCCGCACATAGCGGACATCGAGGCTGACACGGTGCTGATAGGACACGTCGCTGCGGCCGCTGACCTGCCACAAGCCGGTGAGACCGGGCCGTACCTTCAGATAGTCCTCGATATGGGCGCCATAGCGCACCATTTCGTCGCGGACGATAGGCCGGGGACCAACGAGGCTCATGTCGCCACGGATAACGTTGAGGAGTTGGGGCAGTTCATCGATGCTGGACTTCCGCAGGAACTGGCCGAGCGGGGTGATGCGCGGATCGTTCTTGAGCTTGTGGGTTTCTTCCCATTCCTGGCGGGCCGCACTGTTGGCGGTCAGATGCTCGCGCAGCACCTCGTCCGAGTTCGTCACCATCGAGCGGAACTTGAGACACGGAAAGAGTGCGCCGCCACGACCAACACGGTTGTGTCGAATGAAGATCGGCCGGCCCTGAAGGACGAGCAGCACACCAAGCAGCAGCATGAAAAGTGGCAGCAGGAAGACGAGTGCAGCTGAGGCAGTGACAATGTCGAGCACGCGCTTGCCTCCCTTTGCCAATTCAAGGGATAGGCCGCTTCTTTGCTTGTTTGATTTGAACAAGGAAGCATCGTCCTTGCCGGGTATACGGCTAAGACTGTTCGAGCTAGCCAAGTTTTCCATCTCTCGCCTCGGTCAGAGTGCTGCGTTACGCTATGTTATTCATCCCGGGTGGAGTTGCCGTTCAGCATGTTGCGCTGCGGCAGCCAAAACAAAATCGGGCTTGGTGCGGCGTTTGGAAGTTTTTGCCGACGTTTGTAAACACAAGCCGAAGCGTGTTTTGATTTGGATGAATTTATTGATCCTGAATTGCTGAATTTCGTGTTGGAAATCAAGGATTAGGGCTATTGGAATTTGGGGGGGTTAGTACCTACCGTTGCGTTGAGTTGGAGGCATACCCCTATCCAAAAAGGATAGAGTTTGATTAAATTCATACCGTTTAGGAGGTAGGTAAAGGGGGATGTTGCGTCGCAGAAACGAGTTAGGCTTGTCTCTTTGGAAGGTAGGCTGGTCTAATTTTCTGCTTCTCCGCCGTATTTTTCCCTATCCCGGGGGAGTGTATAGGTAGCCTATCCTAGCCTCTCGAATAGGATCGCCCCGCTTTCGGAACCGCCGCGAGTGCATCATGGTCGCGGAGGGGGCCTTCAAAGGGAGAGAAAGGATAGTATCGAAAGCGCAGTCTTGCGGGGACTCGCTAGGAATTTGGCGGGTTTCAGGCCAAAAATGGCCGAATAGCCCACCCAGGCGGGATGTGTGCTAGAACGCACATCGTGGCCGGAACGCATGTGCTAATCCGCAAGGCTTGCGGTCACCCCGTCACAGTTTGCCGGGCGTTTCGTGCTCCGGCGGGATGGGGCGGATTACCCCCTTCGTCGTACGCCCGAATGCTTTGGTGCGAGCTGCGAAAACTGTATTTGTGCTTTGAATTGGGCATTCGACTTGGGGCCCGCAGGAAGAATTGGTGCAATGCGAGTTGCAATCGTACATTACTGGTTCGTCGGCATGCGCGGCGGCGAAAAGGTCATCGAAGCGCTTTGCGAGCTTTTTCCGCAGGCCGACATCTTCACCCATGTCTATCGGCCCGATGTCGTATCGCCGGTGATCCGCCGCCATAAGGTGTCGACATCCTTCATCGGCCGTCTGCCGGCTGCCCATCGCCTCTACAAATCCTATTTGCCCCTGATGCCGATGGCTCTCGAGAATCTCGACCTTCGCGGTTACGATCTGGTGATCAGCAGCGAATCCGGACCAGCCAAGGGTATCGTTCCGCCGGCGGATGCAGTCCATATCTGCTATTGTCATTCGCCCATGCGCTATATCTGGAACATGTTCCACGACTACCGTGAGCGTAGCGGCTTCCTGACTCGCATGATGATGCCCCCGATCGCGCATTATATTCGCAACTGGGATGCAGCCTCTGCGTCACGCGTCGATCATTTCGTGTCGAATTCGAAGACCGTGGCTCGCCGCGTCCAGTCTTATTATCGACGCGATTCAGATGTCATATTCCCACCCGTCGATACGGCGGCGTTTCGCCCCGTCGAGACGTCCGAACTCGAAGACTATTATCTGATGGTGGGCGAACTGGTCAGCTACAAGCGGCCGGACCTTGCGGTGGAGGCCTTCAACCGAACCGGCAGGAAACTCGTCATCATCGGCGGCGGCGAGATGTTCGCCAAGGTCAAGGTCATGGCCGGGCCGACCGTCTCGGTCCTGGGACCGCAGCCCTTCAGCGCACTGCAGCACCATTATGCCCGCTGCCGGGCGCTGGTGTTTCCCGGCGAGGAGGATTTCGGCATCGTGCCGGTGGAAGCGATGGCCAGCGGGCGTCCCGTGATCGCCTATGGGCGGGGAGGGGCGACGGAAACCGTGATTGCCGACAGGACCGGGGTGTTCTTTCAAACTCAGAGCGTGGAAGCCATCATCGATGCGATCGAGCGCCTGGAAAAGACGGATATCGACCCCTCGGCGATTACGGCCCATGCGGCGGGTTTCGGCAAGGAAGTCTTCACTGAGAAAATGCGCGCCTATGTCGAGCGGCGCGTGCATGAAAAAAGCATGCAGGCATAGTCGATGTGACTGCATCACTGCGTTATTTCAAAGCAGACCGGATCAGGCCTTCCCGTAAGGCCTGTTCATTGAAGGACGGTATTGAACCTCATGAGTTTCTCAGCATTTCACAGGGCCTCGTTTTGCCGCAAATCACGACGCGCAAGCCTGCGTCGCCTGGTGACAGGCTTGTTGACCGCAGTGGTTGCCACGATGGGTGTTGCGACGA
Source organism: Labrys sedimenti (assembly GCF_034424805.1). Taxonomy (NCBI): domain Bacteria; kingdom Pseudomonadati; phylum Pseudomonadota; class Alphaproteobacteria; order Hyphomicrobiales; family Xanthobacteraceae; genus Labrys; species Labrys sedimenti. The sequence goes on along the minus strand of NZ_JAXOUF010000001.1, from coordinate 1,207,834 downwards.
CGGCGCTGGCCGAGCCCTATCTGCTTGGGCCGGAAGACAAGCTCAAGATCAGGGTCTATGACTGGCGCGCCTCCTCGAGCGAGGTGCATGAATGGGCCGCGTTGACAGGCGAATTCGTCGTGGGCGCGTCCGGCAACGTATCCCTGCCGCTCATCGGCGAGGTCCCGGCGGCCGGCAAGAGCACGGGCGACCTGTCTGTCCTGATCGGCGAGAAGCTGCAGGCCAGCATCGGCCTCTCCAACCGGCCGGATGCCTCGGTGGAGGTGTCGACCTACCGGCCTTTCTACATATTGGGCATGGTGACAACGCCTGGCCAGTATCCCTACAAGCCCGGCCTCACAGTACTCCAGGCCATCAGTACGGCGGGGGGCGTGCTGCGTGTCTCCGATTTCGGACTTCTTAGCTTCCAGCGCGAGAGCCTGGTCAATCGCGGCGATCTGCGGACCCTGGCGGTGGAACGGCTGGGGCTGCTGGCGCGCGAAGCGCGCCTCGACGCCGAATTGCGGGATAGCGACACCATTACCTTCCCCAAGGAGCTGATGAGCCAGGCCGACACGCCGCAGATTGCCCAGATGATGAAGGAGGAGCAGCTCCTGTTCGAGGCGCGCAAGCAGGCATTGCGCTCGCAGGAGGATGCGATCAACCAGACCAAGAAGCTGCTCGGTTCCGAGGTCGAATCCCTCAAGGCCAAGAGCCAGTCCCTGGAGCGCCAGCTCGACCTGGCCAAGCAGGAACTGGATAACGTCAACGGCCTGGTGTCCAAGGGGCTGGCCGTCGCCTCGCGCAAACTGGCGCTGGATCAGAACGTCTCGCAATTCGAAAGCAACCGCCTGGATATCGATCTGCTGATCCTGCGTGCGCAGCAGGATATCTCGAAGGCAGAACGCGATGTCGTCGACCTGCACAACAAGCGGCGCAACGACATTCTGACCGAGATCTCGGACGTCCGCAGCAAGATCTCGGTGAATGCCGAGAAGACGACGACGACGCAGGGGCTCATCTACAACGCCGAGGTGCAGGCGCCGCAGGCCGTTGTCTCCCAGATCGGCAACATCAACAGCAAGCTGACCTTTGCCATCATCCGGCGGGTCGGGGACAAGACGCAGACCATCGAGGCGAACGAAGCGGACCCGGTTTATCCCGGCGACGTGGTGAGAGTGGATCGCGTCGGCGCAGCGCCCAATGGCCAGGAGATCGTGCCGCGTTCTTCTGCCTCGGCGCAACCTTGATCGCCAGGCACCGGGAAGGCGGAGCATGCCGCCTTCCCGGTGCAGCCTTATCGGGCGTCGTGGAAAATGAGGCCCAATGTGTGCCTCTGTCCCGAGCGAACGCGGCTGACACCGTGGCGTAGATTGACGCGATAGGACCCTCTGCTGCCCTGGACTGGCCGGTTGTGCACGGCGAAGGCAACGGCATCGCCCTGGTGCAAGGGCACGACCTCGACCCGGCTCTGCATGCGGGGACGCTGTTCGGTAAGCACGAACTCGCCGCCGGTGAAATCCAGGCCGGGTTGCGAAAGCAGAATGGCGACCTGGATCGGAAAAGCGAGGTCGCCATAGAGATCCTGGTGGAGGCAGTTGAAGTCTCCGGGCCCGTATTGCAGCAGCAGGGGAGTCGGCCGGTTTTGGCCGGCCGCATGGCAGGCCTCCAGAAAATCGGCATGGGCCGCCGGATAGCCTGTCTCGATGCCCATGCGCCGGTTCCAGGCGTTGGCGGTGGCAGCAAGGCGGGGATAGAGCGCGGTTCTGAGCTGACCGATCAGCGCTGGTAGGGGATAGGCGAAGTAGCGATATTCGCCGCGGCCAAAGCCATGCCTTGCCATATGGATATGGCTGCGGAAATGCGCCTCCTGCGTATAGAGATCGGCGATGCCCCGGCATTCCTCCGGCGAGAGCAGGCCATCCAACACGGCGCAACCATAATCGTCGAGTTGGCGGGTCAGCCCCTGCCAATCATAGGAGGCGATCCGGTCGGCGCCATAGTCATCTGGAACAGGCAAGGAAGCAGGCTGGGGGCGTGGCAGGCCGGACATAGGCTCGTCCTTTCGTCATCATGATGGGTTCACGATGACTTTAGGTCCGCCCGGCCGAGCCGACATTCCGATCTCTGCTGCCTGCCTCGACACCCCATCATAGGCCGTCAAACACGACGACACCGCGTGCGAGGGCGCGCGGTGCGGTTCGGAGACGGTTCAAATGTATCGGGATCAGTGCTTGGTCTGCGTCTTGGCGAAGCGGCACTCGGCCGCCATGGCAGCGGCATCCAGGCGCACCATGGCATCGGTGATGATCCTGCGGGCCTCGATCGGAATCTTGCCGCGCATGGCCAGAAAATCGCCGGCGCGGCGATGGTCGGATTCGGGCAGGGCTTCGAGTTGCAGCAGGGCGTCGGCCCAGCGGAGGCAGGCCTTGACCTTTGCCGGGGATCTACGGTCCCTGAGATTGGCCATCGCGTCATGCGTCGCGAACTCATATTCGAGTGCCGCTGCGATGGCCGGGTCTTTCGGCTCTTTCATGGATGCCTAGCTCACTGGGGTCGTGCGAATGGAAGGTAGATTGCTCTCACACAACTTAATGAAATCGATCTCAAAATGCAGACCGGCAAATTTGCGGGGTATTTTTGGGGTGGTGTGGGAAAAACGGTTTTCGCCTCGGCCGAAAGTAGCAATCCATTCCACCATGCGGCTAGGAGACGTAGCTGTCATGCTGCCGTCATAGTGCCGGATGACGTAAGGAGAGGCCTTGAGGGGTTTAGCGACCGCCGCAGCCTGTCGGTTCCGATCGCCGGCATGGCCTTTCCGTCACTCCTTTTTTCTTCTTCATCTACCGCAAAGAGGTAGGGGAAATCGGTGGTATCGAGGCAAGAAGCGAGGGTAATTGCCGCTTTCCGTGCCGGTTACTCTCTTTTGACAGTTGGTCGCGCGTGACCGGCGGATAGGGGTCGAAATCCGGCGGAGCGGACGGTAGGATCGTCGCTGCGGCAGGGATCGCAGTATCCCGGGCGCCGATACGGGGAGTAAGATCATGACGATTTCCACCACCCGGCTGCCGGATGGTTCCGCTATGCCCGTATTCGGGCTCGGCACCTGGGGCATGGGCGAGGCGAGGCGGGAGGCCGGAGCCGAGGTCGCCGCCTTGCGCGCCGGGCTCGACCTCGGCATTGGCCTGATCGACACCGCCGAGATGTATGGCAGCGGCGGTGCCGAGCAGGTCGTCGGACAGGCGATCGCGGGACGGCGCGACCAGGTCTATCTCGTCTCCAAGGTCCTGCCTTCGAATGCTGGTCGTCGCCAGGCGGTTCGCGCCTGCGAGGAGAGCCTCAAGCGGTTGGGCACCGACCGCATCGACCTCTATCTCCTGCATTGGCGCAGCTCGACACCCCTCGAAGAGACGATTGCTGCCTTCGACGAACTGAAGCGGGCCGGCAAGACCCTGCGCTGGGGCGTTTCCAATTTCGACGTCGACGACATGCGGGAGGTCGAGGCAATCAGCCCGGACTGCCAAGCCAACCAGGTGCTCTACAATCTGACCCGGCGTGGGATCGAGTACGACCTGATCGGCTATTGCCGCGAGCGCTCCATGCCGATCATGGCCTATTCCCCCATCGAGCAGGGAGCGCTGGCCAGGAACCGGGTGCTGGACGCCATCGCGCGAGACCATGGGGCGACCTCTGCGCAGATCGCGCTCGCCTGGGTGCTCGACAAGCCCGGTATCGTCGCCATTCCCAAGAGCCGTCATCCCGATCGGGTGAAGGAGAATCTGGGATCGCTGGCGATCAAGCTCAGCGATGCCGATCGCGCCAGCCTCGACGCTGCCTTTCCGCCGCCACGCCGCAAGCAGGGGTTGGAGATGCTCTGAACCGCTCAGGCCCAGTCGCGCTTGCGCATCGCGACCAGCGGCCCCAGGCTGTCGAGATAGGCTGAGGCACCGTTGTCGGCGTAGGTCGACAGCACGACATTCTTGTCGCGGAAGGACTTCAGCACCTGCCCGAGGCCATTGGCGCCTTCATTGCGGACCTGCCTGACAAGGCCGAGGTCGATGTTGATCGGGAAGATCTCGGTGGCCTGGCCGCATTGATGCAGCACCACGCCGGTTGGATCGACGACGAGCGAGCGGCCGATGCCGCCGCCATCCAGGCCGTTCACGTCGAAGACGTAGCAGGAGAACATCACCGCCGTGGCCTGCACGATGGCGAGCTCGGCCTGGCGATCGGTGGTGCCTGTCAGCACGGGATGGATCAGCACCTCGACGCCGGCCGAGGTCAGCGTGCGCGTGGTTTCCGGGAACCAGATATCGTAGCAGATCGACAAGCCGAAACGGCCGACGCCAGGCACGTCGAAGATCAGGAACTCGCTGCCGCCGGTCACCCCCGCCTCGAAGGGCATGAAGGGGAACATCTTGTCATAGCGCCCGACGATTTCGCCGGCGGGATTGATCACCACGGCATGGTTGAAGGTCTTGCCCTCGCGCTCGACGAAGACGCTGCCCGGAATGATCCAGATACGGTGCTTGGCGGCCAGGGCCTGGAAGATGGCCTCGTCGGCCTGCGGGTCGGGGGAGGCACAGGCATGCAGCGGGCCGTGGGCGGCGAGTTCGCTGAACACCACCATGTCGACGCCGGGATAAAGCGCTATCGCCTTTTCCAGTTGTGCAGCCATTGCCGCGATGTTCTGGCCGGTGACGGGCACCGGCATCTGGATGCCGGCGATCAGGAAACGGGAATTGTCGCGCCGCGGGGCAGAAGGCGAGAGATCGTTCACCTCGGCGTGAAGGCCTGACATGATTTTCCAGCTCTCATCGGTTCACTCCGCTTGCCGGGTAGCGGTTTTCGCCGAGAAATCCAAGCGGGGCGTCATGCGAGGCTGTGGAGCGACGAGGTCGTCGAGCGCCACGCCTTTGAACGGCTTGGTCGATTTCAGCACGATATAGCTCGATAAATTGCCGATCTTGGGGCCGAGCTTCAGCAATTCGTCCGATAGCATCTGGTAAGAGCCGATATCGGGGCAGACGAAGCGCACCAGATAGTCGATCGGCCCGCTTACCTTGGTGCATTCCACCACATAGCGCATGCCCATCACCATCTTTTCGAAGGTGAGAAAGTCGTCGAGGCCATGGCTGTTCAAGGTCACGGCGGCGATAACGTCGACATGGCGGCAGACTTTGGCGATGTCGATGCTGGCGTGATAACTGGAGATCACGCCTGCCTTTTCGAGACGTTTGACACGCTGCAGGCAGGGGCTGGGCGACAGGCCAACCGCGTCGGCCAGTTCCTGGTTGGTGGCGCGGGCATCGGATTGCAGACGCGCCAGGATGCGCAGGTCGACCTGGTCGAGCCGGATCGAGCCATCGTCGTCTTTCATATGCTTCGCTCCCTGCCGCTCGGCCGCCCGCCGCGATTCCAGCGGGCCCACTTTCAAGGCGGCATGAGGATACCTTGCGGGTGATCTCGTCAAGACGGAGCACGGCACCCGAGCGGCACAAACTTGCGTGCCGCCATGCTCCGGCAGCAGCAAGTGTTGAAATGTGACGGAAATTTGGCAGCACTTTTGCTGGGCCCGGAGCTACACTGGCGCACAATAAGAAGGCACCCGCAAAGGCAATCCAGGGGAAGTGAAAGCATGGCGTCATCCCTCATCGAGCGGCTCACCCGCAAGAAGCCGGTTAGTCGACTGGTCGCCGATACTGCCGACAGCGGCGATGGCCATGGTCATCTCGGTCGCTCCATCACCTTGTTTCAGCTCACCATGTTCGGCGTGGGTGCCACGATCGGTACCGGCATCTTCTTCGTGCTGAGCGAGCAGGTGCCCGTGGCCGGCCCGGCGGTGGTGATCTCCTTCGTCATCGCGGCCGTCACGGCAGGGCTGTCGGCGCTGTGCTATGCCGAGATGAGCTCGATGATCCCGGTCTCCGGGTCCTCCTATTCCTACGCCTACGCCACGCTGGGCGAGGGCGTTGCCTTCTTTGTGGCGGCTTGCCTGGTGCTCGAATATGGCATCTCCGCCGCAGCGGTCGCGGTCGGCTGGGCCGAATATGTCGAAAAGCTCTTGAGCAACCTGACGGGCATCGTGCTGCCGGGCTGGATGACCAAGGGACCGATCACCCTTCCCGATAGCGACAACCCCTTTGCCATGGCCTTCTTCGCCGATGGTTCCGGCCTGATCAACCTGCCGGCCGTGATCCTGGTGGCGCTGTGCTGCCTGCTGCTGCTGCGCGGTTCCAAGGAATCGGCGCGCACCAATGCCATCATGGTGCTGATCAAGCTGGCGGTGCTGACGCTGTTCATCGTGATTGCCGGCAGTGCCTTCAACGCGACCAATTTCACGCCCTTCTTCGGCGAGAAGGGCTTCAACGGCGTGCAGGCGGCTGCGGCCTCGATCTTCTTCACCTTCGTGGGCCTCGACGCGGTGTCGACGGCGGGCGAGGAAGTGATCAATCCCAAGCGCAACCTGCCGCTGGCCATCATTTCTGCCCTGGTGATCGTCACGAGTTTCTATGTGCTGGTGGCCGTCGCGGCCCTTGGCGTGCAGCCGGCCAGCCAGTTCGGCGGGCAGGAAGCCGGCCTTGCCACCATCCTGCAGAACATTACGGGCCAGAGCTGGCCCGCCAATCTTCTGGCGGCCGGTGCGGTGATCTCGATCTTCTCGGTGACGCTGATCGTGCTCTATGGCCAGTCGCGCATCCTGTTCGCGGTGTCCCGTGATGGTATGCTGCCGGCCATCTTCCATGATGTGAGCCCGCGCACCATGACCCCGGTCGCCTGCACCGTCATCGTCTCGGTCTTCGTGGCGCTGATCGCCGCCTTCGTCCCGGCCGGGCTGCTGTGGGATCTCACCAGCATGGGCACGCTGGTGGCATTCACCGTGGTCTCCGCTGGCGTGCTCATCCTGCGCTATACCCAGCCGGACATGCAGCGCGGCTACCGGGTCCCGTTCGGCCCCGTGCTGCCGATCCTCTCGATCGTCGCCTGCATCTATCTCATCCTGAGGCTGAGCGGCATCGTCTTCGCCATTACCGGCGTCTGGATCGCCATCGCCGCTCTGCTCTATTTTACCTATTCGGCCCGCCATTCGCGGCTGGAGGCCCCTGACAATGCAGTCGGCGAGGCAGCCCAATGAGATATCTGGTTGGCCTTTCCGCCGATCAGGGCGGGCGCGAGGCGCTCGCCCTCGGCGCGGTACTGTCGCGTTCCTGCGGCGCCTCCCTGGTCGTGTGCACCGTCACACCCGATACCTGGGGGCCGCCTTCGCCGGCTCGTGTCGATGGTGAATACGGCAACTTCCTTCACCAGCACGCCACCAAGGCGCAGGAGAAAGCCAGAGCGAGCCTGCCTCCCGACGTCCAGGCCGAATTTGTCATCGTCTCCGCCCCATCGGCGCGTGATGGTCTGCTGCAGGTCGCCTCCGACATCGATGCGGATTGCCTGGTGTTGGGGTCGACCCGTGCCGCTCCGCTCGGCCGTTTCGGGGAAGGGCACGTCACCACCGATGTGCTGCGCTCGGCTCATCTGCCGGTTGCCGTGGCGCCGAGGGGGTATTCGGCCGATGTGAGGACACAGGTGCGGCGGCTGAGTTGCGCCTTTGCCGGCAGCGCCACCTCGCCGGGGCTGGCCCGGCGCAGTGCTGAGCTTGCCCAGTTGCTCGGCGTTCCCCTGCGCCTGGTGACTTTGGTGGTGCGCGACAAGCAGATGTATCCGACCGGTGCAGGCTATGATGCCGAGAATATCGTCTCCAACACCCTGCGCGAACAGGCGAGCGCCGCACAGGCCGCCGTTCTTGATCATTGGGACGGCCCGGTCGCAATCTCAGGGGAGATCGGCGACGGCAAGAATTGGAAAGCCGCGTTCGATTCGCTGCTCTGGGCAAATGCCGAATTGCTGGTGGTGGGATCAAGCAGCCTCGGACCTGTGATGCGGGTGTTCCTCGGCTCCAATTCCAGCAAGATCGCGCACAATTCCCCGGTGCCCTGCCTCATCCTGCCGCGCGTGGACGAGTAGGGGATTACCGGCTACCAGAAACTGGGGCCCTCGCCCCAGTTACTCGAAGTTCAGGATGCAGGCGGTCGCGGGAGTGGCGAGCGCCGGCTCCATCGGAGGAAGTCATGACAGCCAAATCCTTCAACCAGCCGCTCGGTGGAAACGAGATGCCGCGTTTCGGCGGCCCCGCCACCATGATGCGGCTGCCGACGCAGCCGACCACGGAGGGGCTGGACGCTTGTTTCGTCGGCATTCCCATGGATATCGGCACCTCGAACCGGCCGGGCACGCGCTTCGGGCCGCGCCAGATCCGCACCGAATCCTGCATGATCCGCCCCTACAACATGGCGACCCGCGCCGCACCGTTCGACAGCCTGCAGGTGGCCGATATCGGCGATGTCGCCATCGACACCTTCAACCTGCCCAAATGCGTCGACATCATCACCAATGCCTATCGCGACATCATCAAGAATGGCTGCCGGCCGCTCACCCTGGGCGGTGACCACACGCTGAGCTATCCGATCCTGCGTGCCATGGCCGAAAAATACGGTCCCGTCGGCCTGATCCATATCGATGCCCATGCCGACATCAACGAGCACATGTTCGGCGAGCCGATCGCCCACGGCACACCCTTCCGCCGGGCGGTCGAGGCCGGCGTACTCGATACCAAGCGCTGCGTGCAGATCGGCGTGCGCGGCACCGGTTACGCCGCCGACGATTTCGACTGGCCGCGCGAGCAAGGCTTCCGCGTGGTGCAGGCCGAGGAGTGCTGGCACAAGTCACTGACGCCACTGATGGAAGAGGTTCGCGCCCAGGTCGGCAACGGGCCCGTCTATCTGACCTACGATATCGACAGCCTCGATCCCAGCATCGCCCCCGGCACCGGCACGCCGGAAATCGGCGGCCTCACCACCATACAGGCGCTCGAGATCATTCGCGGCTGCTGGGGCCTCAACCTGGTCGGCTGCGATCTCGTCGAAGTATCGCCACCCTATGATCCGGCTGGCAATACCGCGATCACCGCGGCCAATCTCCTGTTCGAAATGCTCTGCGTGCTTCCCGGCGTGCAGCGGCGATAGACCTCAAAAATCGGTGCATCACATGTCAGGCTCGTCCCTCACCACCGGCGAATACCTTGTCAGGCTGCTGGAGTCCTATGGCGTCGAGCTGATCTTCGGCATTCCAGGCGTGCACACGGTGGAGCTCTATCGGGGCCTGCCAGCCACGAAGATTCGCCATGTCACGCCGCGCCACGAGCAGGGCGCCGGCTTCATGGCCGACGGCTATGCCAGGGTGACGGGCAAGCCCGGCGTGTGTTTCATCGTGACCGGTCCCGGCATGACCAACATCGCCACCGCCATGGGCCAGGCCTATGCGGATTCGGTGCCGATGCTGGTCATCTCGGCGGTGAATGCCCGGGATCAACTGGCGATGGGGCAGGGGCGGCTGCATGAGCTGCCCTCCCAGCGCAACCTGGTGGCCGGGGTCGCTGCCTTCAGCCATACGTTGCTCGATCCCGCCCAGCTTCCCGAGGTGATGGCGCGTGCCTTCACCGTGTTCAATTCGCAGCGCCCGCGACCGGTACATATCGAGATCCCGCTCGATGTGATCGTTGCGCCCGCCGGCGATCTGTCGACACAGGCCTGGCCATTGCCGGCCAAGGCCTCCGCCTCCGCCGCCGATGTCGAGAAGGCCGCCGCCATCCTCAAAGCCGCTAAGCGCCCGCTTATCGTGGCTGGAGGCGGCGCGGCCGATGCGGCGTCCGAGATCACTGCCATCGCCGGCAGGCTCGATGCGCCTGTCTTCACCACCATCAATGGTCGCGGCATCCTGAAACCCGGCCATCCTCTCGCCCTCAACGGCAATCTCGGCATGGAGCCGCTGCTGGCGGAACTGGCGGCCAGCGACGCGATCCTTGCCATCGGTACCGAGTTCGGCGAGACGGAAATGTATCCCGAGCCCAAACCGCTGACTTTCGGCGGGCCGCTGATCCGCATCGACATCGATCCGCTCCAGCTCGCGGCCGGCCTGCGCTGCGACCTGCCGATCGCGGCCGATGCCAAGCTCGCCTCGGCAGCGCTTTTGGCTGCTCTTGGCCAAGGACGTCCGGCGGGGGACGGCGAAGCACGTGCTAAGGCCGTGCGAGCCAAGGTCGAGGCGGGTCTGTGGCCGGCCTGCCGCGTTCACGGCAAGCTGATGGAGATCGTGACCAGGACGCTACCGGACGCGGTGGTGGCCGGCGACCAGACTGAGCCCGTCTACGCCGTCAACCAGTTCTACCAGGCACCGCAGCCCCGATCCTATTTCAACTCCTCCACCGGCTACGGCACGCTCGGCTACGGCCTGCCGGCAGCCTTTGGCGCCAAGCTTGGTGCCCCGAACCGGCCCTCCGTCTGCCTGATCGGCGATGGCGGCCTGCAATTCTCGCTGCAGGAGATGGCGAGCGCCGTCGAAGCGAAGATCGCCACGGCGGTGATCATCTGGAACAACACCTCCTATGGCGAGATCAAGGCCTTCATGGCAGACAGGGACATCCCGCAGATCGGCGTCGACATCTTCACGCCGGACTTTGTCGGCCTGTCGCGTGCACTTGGATGTGCGGCGGCACTGCCTGACACCATCGAGGAACTGACGCAGGAACTTGCCGCCTCCGCCACGCGCAACGTGCCCACCGTGATCGAGATCCGGGCCGGTTCGCCGCTGGCTCAAGCCCTCAACGCGTGAGGCCGGCCATGCAGCACCAGCTCTTCATCGACGGGCGCTGGCAGGATCCGGTCGAGCCTGGGCAGATCCCGGTGTTCGATCCCTATCGCGGCACTGCCTATCATCAGGTCGCGGCGGCCGGCCCCGCCGATGTTGCCAAGGCTGTCGAGGCGGCCAAGGTGGCTTTCCCGACCTGGCGCGCTGTCGGCGGGCGCGAGCGCGGGCGCTATCTCAAAGCCATCGCCGATCGATTGACCGAACGGACGGAGGAACTGGCTCGCATCTCCTCGCGCAACAATGGCAAGCCGCTCGGCGAGGCGCGCATCGACATGGCGGATGCGGCCGCATCCTTCGCTTATTATGCCGAACTGGCCGCCGATCTCGAAGCCAGCCAGAATAGAACCGTGCCTGTGCCGGATGCGGCCTTCGCCGCGCGCCTGCGCCGCGAGCCGGCCGGTATCGCCAGCTTGATCGTGCCCTGGAATTTCCCGCTGGTGACCACGTCCTGGAAGGTGGCGCCGGCGCTGGCGGCCGGCTGCACCGTGGTGCTGAAGCCGTCCGAGATCACACCAGTGGTCGAGCTCGAACTCGGCGTGATCGCCGCGGAGATCGGCCTGCCGCCCGGCGTGCTCAACATCGTGACGGGGACGGGCGAGCGGGTGGGGGCACCGATGACGGTGCACCCGGACGTGGCGAAGATTTCCTTCACCGGTTCCAATGCGGTTGGCGCCCGGGTGATGGCAGCCGGGGCGCCCGGCACCAAATCGGTCAGCCTGGAACTCGGCGGCAAGTCGCCCATCGTGGTCTTCGACGATGCCGATTTCGACCAGGCGGTGGAATGCGTTCTCGGCGGCATCTTCTTCAATGCCGGTCAGATGTGCTCGGCGACTTCGCGCCTCCTGGTCGAGCGCTCGATCGCCCCCAGGCTGATCGAGGCGGTGGTGGCGGCGGCCCGCGTCCTCAAGCCGGGCGACCCTCTCGACGAGGGGACGCAGATCGGCCCGATCACCATGAAGGCCCAGCACGACAAGGTGCTGTCCTATATCGAGCGCGGCAAGGCCGATGGCCTCAGGCTGCTCACCGGCGGCGGCAAGCCGGCCGGGCTCGACCAGGGTTGGTTCGTCGAGCCGACCATTTTCGGCGACGTGCCCGTCGACAGTCCGCTCTGGCGCGAGGAAATCTTCGGCCCGGTCTTGTGCATGCGCAGCTTCGGCAGTGAAAGCGAAGCCGTTGCACTCGCCAATGACAGCGATTTCGGCCTGGTCGCCACCGTGGTCAGCGAAGATCTCGACAAGGCCAATCGCGTCGCCGATGCGCTGGAATCAGGCCATGTCTGGATCAACAGCCCGCAGGCGATCTTCGTCCAGACGTCCTGGGGTGGTTTCAAGGCAAGCGGCATCGGGCGCGAGCTCGGGCCGTGGGGGATGTCTTCCTATCTCGAGGTCAAGCACGTCACGACACGCTTGACACGGTAGCGAGCAAATTTGCTAGGTTCTGACTGTATGCCCAAGAAAAAGCATAAGAAGAAGCACAAGATAAGATCAGGAAAGCATAAGGGGTTCGCAATGAAGACCATTCGTAATGTTGCCGATCTGCGCGTTGTCATGCATCGCAACGAGCAGCCGATCTATTTCATATCGGCGACGAATTTCAACCTGATCGGCATTGATGAATGGGTGAGGAACTTCAAATTCATCAGCTATATCGACTGCTTCGACGGCCGGCACCCCAATGTCTTCGTTCCCAGCGAGATCCCTCACGCTGAATTCGAAAGTATCGAGGACATCAACAACTATCTCCTCCAGCACAAGGAAGTGATCGACTACATCAAGCGCCGCGGCGGACGTGCAGTGGCAACCTTCCTGATGTTCGACGAGACGACCGAGGAGATCTGCAACGATCTCGGCATCGAGGTATGGTTCCCCAAGGCGTCGCTGCGCCAGCGCTGCGACAACAAGATGGAAACGGTGCGCATCGGCAACAAGGCCAAGGTGCCATCCGTGCCCAACACGCTGGCCGGCGCCAAGAGCTATGAGGAACTGCTGGCCGCTGCCAAGAAGGCCGGTATCGGCACCGATCTCGTGGTGCAGACTGCCTTCGGCGACAGCGGCCACACCACCTTCTTCATCGCCAGCGAGGACGACTACAACAAATACGCCAAGGAGATCTCGGCCGAGGACGAGGTCAAGATCATGAAGCGGATCAAGTGCCGCGGCGCCACCATGGAAGCCTGCGCCACCAAATCCGGTACGCTGGTCGGTCCGCTGCTCACCGAAGTCGTCGGTCAGCCCGAGCTGACGCCCTATAAGGGCGGCTGGTGCGGCAACGAGATCTTTCCCGGAGCCTTCTCCGAGACCATCCGCGCCAAGGCGCGCGACATGGCCTATCGCTTCGGCAACCAGTTGGTGAAGGAGGGGTACCGCGGCTATTTCGACCTCGACTTCCTGATCGACGTCAAGGACAACGAAGTCTATCTGGGCGAGCTCAACCCGCGCATCTGCGGCGCCTCGTCGATGACCAATCATGCGGCCTTCGCCTATGCCGATGCGCCGCTCTTCATGTTCCACCTGATGGAATTCTCCGGCATCAAGTACAAGATCGATGTCGAGGAACTGAACAATCGCTGGGCCCAGAAGGAATTCATCGACAGTTGGTCGCAGGTGGTGATCAAGGCGACCGACGACATCGTCGACATCGTCACCCATGCGCCCTCGTCGGGCATCTATCACATGGCGCCCGACGGCAGCGTGTCCTATGACCGCTTCGACTATCACCGCCAGGCCATCGAGAACGAACAGGAGGCTTTCTTCCTGCGCATCACAGGCCCCGGCGACTATCGCTATGAGGGGGCCGATCTCGGCATCCTGATCACGCGAGGCCGGGTGATGAACGACGAGTTCGACCTGAACGAGCGGGCGCTGAACTGGATCAAGGGCATCAAGCGGCTCTATGCCACCAAGCCGCTGACGGAAGTCCAACGCGACGACACGCCATCGGCCAGCTCTTTCAAGATCCTGTAAGTGCGATCATGGATCTCCTGTTCGAAGCCGTGGACGAAGACCAGCCCGGTGCCAAATGGCGCCAGCTGTTCGATCGTCACTGGCATGCCTATAGCCGCTGGTTCATGCAGGACGGCATCAGGGCCCGCCCGACCTATCTGGCGAGCCTGAAGGCGATGCGTGCCCATATGCCGGAATTGCTGCCGGCCTATGAAGCGATCGTCTCGGCGGCAGGCGATGGCGACCTGGAGGCGCGCTTCCTGTCGATGTGGTGCCCGCCGGTCTATGTCGGCGGCTGCTCGCAGGCGCTCATCACCGGTCCCGAGCCGGCCCTCATCCGCAATTACGACTACAGCCCGCGTCTCCTGGAAGGCTCCTGGCTCGCCACCCGCCTCAACGGCAAGCGGGTGGTGGCGGTGGTCGATTGCCTGTGGGGCGTGCTCGACGGCATCAACGAGGACGGCCTTGCCGTCTCGCTCTCGTTCGGCGGGCGGACCGCGGCGGGGCCTGGCTTCGGCATTCCCATCGTGTTGCGCTATGTGCTGGAATTCGCCTCTGATACCGCCGAGGCGATCGAGATGCTGCGGCGCATTCCGGTGCACATGTCCTATTCGGTGGCACTGATCGATCGCCAAGGGCATCACGCCACCGTCTATGTCAATCCCGACCGTCCCGCCGAGGTGGTGGCCAAGCTCGTCAGCACCAACCATCAGCACGGCGTCGAATGGGCGCGCCATGCCCAGACCACCAAATCGGTGGAACGGGAGGCGGCGTTGGAGAAGGCGCTGGCCGTGCACCAGAGCACCGAGAACGTCCTGGCCGGTTTCCTGCGGCCGCCCGTCTACCAGACCTCCTATGGCAGGGGCTACGGCACGCTCTATACGGCGCTCTACCGGCCACAGGACGCCTCGGTCGAGCTGGTCTGGCCCGGCGTGATCTGGCGGCAGTCCTGTGCGGAGTTTCAGGAGGAGGCGCGCGTCATTCGCTTCAACGACGGCGATTCCGGTGGCTTTGCGCCGACCTTCAAGCAAGGGACGGTGAGCTGAGCGCCTCTGCTGCCAAGGATAAGAAAGAAGATCCAACTGGCGCGATAATAAGTTGATAATACGGAGTAAAACTCCGTAAGGGAGGCGTAATGAGGGTTGTCGTTCTGGGGGGCGGTGTCGTCGGTACGGCGGCGGCCTGGTATCTGGCAAAGGACGGCCACGAGGTCGCGCTGATCGAGCGGCATGCCGATGTTGCCCGCGGTACCAGCCAGAGCAATGCCGGCCTGGTATCGCCGGGCGACTCGACCGCCTGGGCATCGCCGGCGGCACTCGTGACCTTCATCAAATCCCTCTACAAGCCCGACATGGGCATCAAGGTTCGCTTCAGCCTCGATCCGAATTTCCTGGTCTGGACCTGGCGCTTCCTGCTGCAATGCACGCAGGCTCGCGCCAATGCCAATACCGAGGTGAAGCTCAGGCTGGCCTTCTATGCGCGCGAATGCATCAATGCGCTGCAGGAAGAGACGGGCCTCAGCTACGACGACAAGCGCAAGGGCATCCTCTATTTCTACCGCTCCCAGCAGAGCCTGGAGGCCGGCGCCAAGCATATGGGCTATATCGCCGAGCGCGGACTGAAGATCGAGGTGGTCGACCGCGAGCGCCTGGTCGCGCTGGAGCCGGGGCTCGCCGCCGTCAAGCATCAGATCGCCGGCGGTGTCTATTCGCCGATGGACCAGACAGGCGATTCCTGCCTGTTCACCCGCCGCCTTGCCGAGCTCGCCCGCGAGCGCCACGGCGCGCAATTCCGCTTCAAGACCACTGTGACTGGCCTCGATGTCGAAGGCGACAGGGTGAAGGCCGTGCTGACCGATCAGGGACCGGTCGCCTGCGATGCCGTGGTGGTGTCGCTCGGGCCCGAGAGCTCGCTGCTCGCCCACAAGATCGGCATCGACGTGCCCGTCTATCCGGTGAAGGGCTATACCGCCACCATCCCGGTTGACGACGACAAGGGCCCGACCATGGGTGGGGTCGACGAGGACAGGCTGATCGCCTATTCGCGCCTCGGCAGCCGGCTGCGCATCGCCTCCACGGCCGAATTCGCCGGCTATGACCGCACCTATAAGCCGGCTGATTTCGCCACCATGTTCAGGACGGCGCATGACCTCTTCCCCGGCGCGCTCGACGAGAGCAAGGCCGTGCTCTGGGCTGGGCTGCGTCCGATGATGCCGGGCTCGGTGCCGGTGCATGGCCGGGCACGCTACGCCAATCTCTATCTCGACACCGGCCATGGCCATGTCGGCTGGACCATGGCCTGCGGCTCGGGAAAGCTCACCGCCGATCTCGTTGCCGGGCGCAGCCCGGAGATCGACACTGCAGGCCTGCTCTACCGGAACTGACGCCATGCCGGATCCTCAGATTGCCATCGATCTTTCCCGGATCGAACACAATGCCCGCACCATCGTGGCAACCTGCGCCAAGGCAGGCATCACGCCCTTCGGCGTGACCAAGGGCACCTGCGGCATGCCGCAGGTGGCGCGGGCGATGCTGCGAGGGGGCGTCGCCGGCATCGCCGAGTCGCGTTTCGAGAATATCCGCCGGCTGCGGGATGCCGGCATCGACTGCCCGATCATGCTGCTGCGCAGTCCGCCATCCTCACGTGTCGAGGAACTGGTGCGCACGGTCGACATCAGCCTGCAGTCCGAGCTTCAACTCATGCGCGAGGTCTCGCGCGTGGCCGAGCGGCTGGGGCGGGTGCACGACGTCATCCTGATGGTGGATCTCGGCGATCTCAGGGAAGGGATCTGGCCGAACGACCTGATCCCGACCGTGGAAGCGGTAATGGAACTGCCCGGCGTGCGCATCGCCGGCGTCGGCACCAATCTCACCTGTTTCGGTGCCATCATCCCTACCAGGGAGAATCTCGACCAGCTCGTCGCCCATGCCTACAAGGTCGAAAGCGTCACCGGGCGGCATCTCGACTGGGTCTCGGGCGGCAATTCCTCCTCGCTGCCACTGCTGCTGGCGGGCGGCATGCCGGCCGGCGTCAACAATCTCAGGATCGGCGAAGCCATCCTGCAGGGCGGACGCGACACCTTCCTGGAACAGCCCTGGGAGGCGCTCGACCGCGATGCCTTCGAGCTGACGGGCGAATTGCTGGAGGTGAAGGTGAAACCCTCCATGCCGATCGGCAAGTCCGGCATCGATGCTTTCGGCAATGTGCCCGTCTTCATCGACGAGGGCGATCGCCTCAGGGGCATCGCCAATATCGGGCGAGAGGACGTCATCGCCGAAGGCCTGATGCCGACCCGGCCGGGCGTCCGGGTGCTGGGTGCCTCCAGCGACCATCTGGTGCTCGACCTCACCGAGGCCGACCCGCCGCTCAAGGTGGGCGAGGATGTCAGCTTCCGCCTGAACTACGGCGCGCTGCTGACGGTGATGACGTCGGAATATGTGGAGAAGGTTCCGATGCGGGACGTGATGGAGCAAGGGCAGAGCAGGGGCTATGCGGTCGAAACCGACGAGGTTGGCGATGCGCTGCTTTTCGCCCACAATGTTGGCGCGCGGATCGAGCGCCTCGGTTTCGAGCCGGCCGCGGCCGGCGCCTCGATCGTGCTTTCCACCGCTGCCGGGCGGGCCGATCTCATCCCCTTCGTCGAGGCTGCGGGGCGGCGCCATGATGCGCTCGGGCTGATCTGGATCGACTCCGAGGCAGCGATGATGCCCGACGAAAGCGAGGGGAGGCCTGCGGAAAATGCCGTGCTGCGCCGCCTGCTCACGCGCCTGCCGCCTCATATCGCGGCGGAGAATGTCGTGCTGCTCGGCTTGCGGGAGGCCGGTCCGGGCGAGGTCGAGGCGTTGAAGGCCTCGCGCATGCGTATCTTCACCATGGCGGAGATCGACGCGGTGGGGCTGCGCCATGCCATGCGCGAGGCGATCGCCATCGCCTGCGCCGGCACGCGCGGCTTCCATCTTTGCTATTCGCCGACTGCCACCGACATGTCGGACTGGAGCGGAGGCATTGGCGGCATCACCGTGCGCGAGACCCATTCGGCTATGGAAATGGCGGCGCTCAGTGGCCGACTGCGTTCGCTCAGCGTCTCGGGCATCGATCGCGATCTGCCCCCCACCATTGGTGCCGAATGCGCCAATTTCATCCTCTCGGCTTTCGGTAAGACCATTCTCTGACACCCCGTTCCAACAGGAGACTTCCATGATCAAGCGTCTGCACCCCGGCAAGCGGTTTTGCGAGGCCGTCATCGTCAACGGCATCATCACCACCGCCGGTATCACCGGCCGCGACGAGACCGCCGATACTGTCGGCCAGACCCGCGACATTCTTGCCCAGATCGACACGCTGCTGGCCGAGGCTGGCACTTCCAAGTCCAAATTGATCAGCGCCAGCATCTGGTTGCGGGACATCGCCCATTTCGACCAGATGAACGAAGTCTGGGACCAGTGGGTCGACAAGGACAATTTGCCGGTGCGCGCCACCGTGGAAGCGCGGCTGGCCGCGCCCGAGTTGCTGGTCGAGATCCAGGTCAGCGCTGTCGTCTGAAGCGGTTCCTCCCGCCTTTGCTCGGCATCGGCGGGAGGCTTGCAAGCCGGATGAGAGGAGCAGGCTTCAGGGTGCCGCCAGCCCGACCGGTAGGGAACGGAGCGGCTTGATTTCCTTGAGCACGAAGGTCGTCTGCATTTCCTTGATGCGGGGCAGGCGGCGCACGGTGGCCATGGCGAATTGCGCATAGGCATCGAGATCCGTCGCCACGACCTGCAGCAGGAAGTCGGCATCGCCGGCGATCGAATAGCAGGCTACGACCTCCTCGAGCCGCAGGACCTCGTTGGAGAAGGCCTCGGCTTCCGCCTCGCTGTGGCTGTCGATCTTCACGCGAATGAAGGCGAGCACGCCGAGCCCAAGCCTCCGGCGGTCCAGCACGGCCTTGTAGCCCTGGATGACGCCATCCTCTTCCAATTTTCGTACGCGCCGCCAGCAGGGCGAGGTCGAGAGTCCGACCTTGTCGGCCAGGTCCTGATTGGTGAGGCGCCCGTCCTCCTGCAACGCTGTCAGGATTCGAGTATCGGCGGGTTCGAGACCAGGATGAGGCATGATCTACCTTATGATATGATAAATTAGGTATAATCTACCAGAATTTCTAAAATAAAAGAACAAAAAGGTAAGATTGGTCGGTGGAACTGCGCTATCCCTGCCTCTTCGATAGCAGCGAGGAAACCTCCGTGAGCGACGACATCCGCCTGGCCATCATCGTCAACCCCGCTCTGCCGATTGGCCTGGTGGCCAATACGGTCGGCGCCGTCTGTGTTGGTCTCGGTGCCCGGATGCCGGGATTGGGAGCGACCCAACTCGCCGACCGTCGGGCGCGACGCATCGACGTCAGCGCCAACCGGCCCGTACCCGTGCTGCAGGCGGATGGTGAAACCATCCGCGCGATCATGCTCAAGGCATTGCCTGCCGCCGATGAACGGGCAGTGGTGCCGTTTCCCGCCTTTGCCCGCAGTCTGCATGTGTTCGCCGAGTATGGCGTCTCCATGCCCGAGCGAGATCTCGCCGAGGAGGAGGTCGACGGCCTCGGCCTTGCTGGCCCTACGAAATGGATCGGCTCACTGACCGGATCGCTGAAGCTCCTGCGCTGAACCGGAAGGCGGGTGGTGCAGCCTCGATAGGGAACTGCGGATGACTCTGCGAGTTTTTCCAGTAATCTGCCCGGCTGCGACGTTGCATCGGGAAGGCGAACATTCGAATCCTTGACTCTCCACGTCATATTTTGAAAAGAAAGAGGCGTAAACAGACTAGGTGCCATGCCGTTGTGCAGGAGGCACCATTCGGGTGCCTCGGAAATCGGCATTCGGCTCGGGAGGCGGGCGCCGGACGGAACCGGCCATCATCCGCGAAGGCGTCTTGCGATTTGGCATAATCGGCGAGGCGTTGAAACAAGGGGGCGGCAAGGCGTCGTTTTCAACGAAGCACGTTTTGCGCCAAAGATCATGAACACCTTTCGGCTGGGCCGGGTGGTGCCGTGGTCGGCAAGGTGAAAGGGCTTTTCCCGATGGAATGGGCTGGGAGAGATAGCAATACGGCTGCGGAGCCGTCCTATGCGCGCACCTATTATCGTTGGGCTCGTTTCTACGACCTCTTCTTCGATTGGCCGTTCCATCCCGGGCGCCTGGCGGCGGCGCGGGCCGTCGCCCAGGCGGCGGGCAACAATGGCGAGGTGCTGGTCGCCGGCGTCGGCACGGGTCTCGAGCTTGCGTTGATGCCGGATAATCTGCGCATCCTCGGCATCGATCTCGCCCGCCCCATGCTCGACATCGCCCGCGAACGGGTCAAGCGCAAGGGGCTCGACCAGGTCAAGGCGCTCCGGGTGATGGACGCGCAGGCCCTTGAATTCCAGGAAGGCCGCTTCGACGTGGTGCTGGCGCCTTATCTTCTCAGCGTAGCGCCTTCGCCCCAGCAAGTCCTCGAGGAAATGTGGCGGGTAACCCGGCCGGGCGGCGAGATGATCATTCTCAACCATTTCTCGGCCGAAGACGGTTGGCGCGTGCGGGCGGAGAAGGCGCTGATCGGCGCGGGTGGTTGGCTCGGCTGGCGGCCCTATTTCCCCTATGCCGTGATCACCGACTGGCTGGCCAGCCGCCCCGAGGCGCAGCTGCTCGAGCGCCGTGAAGTAGCGCCTGTGCGTCTGTTCACTGTTCTGCGTATTCGCAAGCCGGCCTGAGAAAAACAGTCTGACATTGCGGGCGTGACGGCAAGGCGCGTAGACTGGTCAGTCCGCTGCGGAGTGTTGCCATGACTGTCGCCGTCTCGATCCAGAACGCGCCGTTGGAGCGTCCCTCTGAGCCGATCCTGCTGCGTCAGGACAAGGCCGGCGTGACGACTCTCACTCTCAATCGGCCGCAGCAGTTCAATGCGCTCTCGGAGGGCATGCTTGAGGCGCTGCAGCAGGCGCTCGACGCGATCGCCGGCGACCGCACGGTACGTTGCGTCGTCCTTGCGGCGAGCGGCAAGGCCTTCTGTGCGGGGCATGATCTGCGCCAGATGCACGCCAATCGCCGGCTCGATTATTATCAGGGGCTGTTCGCCCAATGCAGCCGGGTGATGCAGGCAATCCAGGCGCTGCCGGTGCCGGTGATCGCCCGGGTACACGGCATCGCCACGGCCGCCGGCTGCCAACTGGTGGCGAGCTGCGATCTCGCCATCGCTTCGCAGGCGGCTCGCTTCGCGGTTTCCGGCATCAATGTCGGACTGTTCTGCTCAACGCCGGCGGTCGCCCTGTCGCGCAATGTCTCGGCCAAGCGCGCCTTCGACATGCTGGTGACCGGTCGCTTCGTCGATGCTGAAACGGCGGCGGATTGGGGCCTGATCAACCAGGCGGTGGCCGAAACCGACCTTGATGCCGCCATTGCGGCCAAGGCGGCGGACATTCTGGCCAAGAGCCCCACGGCCGTGCGCTATGGCAAGCAGATGTTCTACCGCCAGCACCAGATGGCGCTCAGCGAGGCCTATACCTTTGCCGGCGAGGTGATGGCACAGAACATGATGGAGGAGGATGCCGCCGAGGGCGTCGAGGCCTTCCTGGAGAAGCGTCCTGCGCGTTGGGGCGCCTGAGCCTGCCGCGAGCAAAGCGCGTTTAGACGGAAACGCTTGTCTGCTCTCACTCTTTGGTTCGACGCGTCCTTGCGATTCCTGGCGATTCCGCCAAATCGCAAAACGCTTCAGTGGCTGATCGATTTCGACATCAGGTTGATGATCACCACACCGGCGAGAATCAGGCCGATGCCGATGATGGCCGGCAAGTCGAGCGACTGGTTGAAGATGACGAGACCGACCAGCGAGATCAACACGATGCCGATGCCGCTCCATAGAGCGTAGGCAATGCCGACCGGCATGGTGCGCAGCGTATAGGAGAGGAAATAGAAGGCGGCCATATAGCACAGCCCCATCATCACCGTCGGCCACAGCCGGGTGAATTGCTCCGAGGCCTTCAGGAGCGAGGTGGCAATGATTTCGAGGACCACCGCGATCACCAAGGCGGCATAGGTCGTGACGGCTGGGCTCAATGGGAGGTCCTCGGAAAGGCGCGTCGCCGACGCTGCGTTGAGAAGCGCGGGGCAGGAGCCGCGAAACCTGCGTAGCCAAGGCGCCTTCTTCTGTAAAGGATCGGTGCTGCCGAGGAACCGCTCTGCGACCATGCGTCCGGGGGAGTGCTGTGCGAGAGGTGGAGGAGGGGGCTCGTCCCGACAAACACGATGCTTCCAGATTGTGGCTGCATGCCCGGCGATCTCAAGGAGCAGCTTTAATCCTGCCTATGATTGCCAGCGAAGGGAGCCGTGAGACCCTGAAACGGCACCGGCGCGCGAATTGCTTCGCGCGCCGGCCGGTTCTTGCGGATGACGGGAGCACCGAAGCGCTCACCTTGTCATCCGGGGATGATCCAGGTTTTCGGTAGCTGGAACGTCAAGTGGCGGAGACCACCTTGGCTGAGCCAGCGCAAATTTCCAGGATCTTCGTAAGGTTAGACACTGGATCACCTCCTTTCGTGGGTTGCGAACCCCTTGAGCATGGCGGCGATGGCCGGGGATGTAAAGAGCTTGAGGTCAAAAGGGCAGAAATTGGCCCGGAAATGCCCCTTTTTTGAGCTCAAAACATAGAATATCTTCCGTTGAAGCCCAGGATATTGGCAAATCCTCTCAATGAAGGCACGTCGGAGTCCATGAGCCCCGAGTCTTGATTCGGGGCGGGTGAGCTTGTTGGCCGGCGCTTGAGCGCGTCCTGTGAGGAGAAGAGCGGTGACCGAGGTATTCGTCGTCTATGGAGCGGCTGGCTCGGGATCCGTTCCGATCGAGGCGGCTCTCGACCTTCTCGAATTGCCCTATCGCGTGCAGGAATGTTCTCCCTGGGAAGGGCAAGAGGAAGCAGACAAACTCGCCCCTATCAATCCCATGCTGCAAGTGCCGGCGCTGGCCCTGCCGACGGGCGAGGTGATAAGCGAAAGCGCCGCGATCCTGATCTGGTTGGCCGATCGCTATCCCGAAGCACGATTGGCACCGGCATTGAACGAGCCAGCGCGGCCGACCTTCCTGCGTTGGATGACCTTCGTGTCTTCGGCAATCTATGCCCTCTATTGGGTTGCCGATAATCCTTCTCGCATCATCGACCACGCCGAGCACCACACCGGCGTCAAGGCTCGCTTGTTCGACCGCATTGCCCGCTGCTGGGAATTGATGGAGGCACAATTGCGTCCAGGAAAGTATCTCCTCGGTGAGGATCTATCGGTTCTCGACCTCTATGTGGCAACGGCGTCGCGCTGGTCGCCCGGGCGGCGGCGCTTCTATGAGGTCGCGCCCGGTCTGGCGGAGGTAATACGCCGGGTGGACGCCGATCCCCGGCTGGCGGCCATCTGGGCGGAGCGTTTCCCGTTCAGCCAAGGCTGGGAGCGTTAGGGGCACAAGGAGAGCTCGATATGGCCAGACAAAGTCTGTCTGGTCGACGGGGGCCATTTGCCGTCACGGGCCGCGAGTCGATGATCCGGTCCGGGGGACTGCTGGAATGGACTTCAACTCCCTATATCTGAAACGCAGCGGCGCCGTTTCCCGCCGCCGGACGCATTTGGGCATTCAGCAGGCAGACATTTCGCATGAAGAAGATCGGTTTTCTTTCGTTCGGACACTGGACACCATCAAGCCAATCGCAAACGCGATCTGCCGCCGATACGCTGCTGCAGTCGATCGACCTGGCCGTCGCGGCGGAGGAACTGGGTGCGGATGGCGCCTATTTTCGCGTCCATCACTTTGCGCGCCAGCTTGCCTCGCCTTTCCCCTTGCTGGCGGCCGTGGGAGCCAGGACCAAGCGCATCGAGATCGGCACGGCCGTGATCGACATGCGCTACGAGAATCCCTTCTACATGGTCGAGGACGCCGGTTCCGCCGATCTCATCGCAGGAGGGCGCCTGCAGCTCGGCATCAGCCGTGGCTCGCCCGAGCAGGTGATCGATGGCTGGCGCTATTTCGGCTACCAGCCGGCGGAGGGCAAGAGCGACGCCGACATGGGCCGCCAGCATGCCGAGGTCTTTCTGAACCTGTTGCGTGGAGAAGGGTTCGCCCAGCCCAATCCGCGGCCGATGTTTCCCAATCCACCCGGCCTGCTGCGTCTGGAGCCGCATGCCGAGGGCCTGCGCGAGCGGATCTGGTGGGGGGCTTCGTCGGATGCAACCGCGGTCTGGGCCGCCAGGCTCGGGATGAACCTGCAAAGTTCGACCCTGAAGAACGACGAGACGGGCGAGGCCTTTCATATCCAGCAGGCCAAGCAGATCCGCGCCTATCGGGCGGCGTGGAAAGAGGCCGGCCATGCACGCGAGCCCAGGGTCTCCGTCAGTCGCAGCATCTTCGCGCTGACGAATGACGAGGACCGGCTGTATTTCGGCCGGGGCGGCGATGGAGAGGACCAGATCGGCTTCATCGACGAGCAGACTCGCGCGATCTTCGGGCGCAGCTATGCCGCCAAACCCGAGGTGCTCATCGAGCAACTCAGGCAGGACGAGGCGATCGCCGAGGCTGATACCCTGCTCCTCACCGTCCCCAACCAGCTCGGCGTTGCCTACAATGCCCATGTCATCGAGACGATCTTGACCGAGATCGCCCCCGCGCTCGGTTGGCGGTAAGCAGGCCGGTCGGCGGCTGCAAGAGCCACGATCGGGCGCTGCCTTAAGAAAATGCACCCGCCAAACAGGTTTGGCGGGTGCATCATCCGAATTTTCCAAGGCTTTGAAATTACGCCATCTTCGTCAGCGGCGATGGATGTTCAAGGACATCCATCGCACCTTGGGACTTTCTCAGTCTATCCTCAGCTGCAGCCCGTGGTGCCGCCGCAGGTATCGCACTTCAGGCAGGTGCCATTACGCACCAGCGTGAAATTGGCGCATTCGGGGCAGGCCTCGCCTTCATAGCCGCGGAGCTTGGCTTCCTTGCGCCGCTCGGAGGCCGGCTTGACCGCAGGGGCGGCCGGGGCTTCCCAGGCGAGGGCATCGAGCGCGGGCTCCTCCTTCAGCGCCGTGGCACCGACGGTCTGGGCACCCGGGCCGGCCACGACGCCGCGGCTGAGGCCGGTGTTCACGGCACTCGACAAAGCCGTGATGGCGCCGCGGGCATCGCTGGTAACAGGGGCGAGCGTGTTCGAGGCCGCTGTCGCACCACCGGGCATCACCACGAAACGCTCGGTCTTGGAGCGCACCAGGCCGCGCGAGACCGGCACGGTCACCGGCTGGGCCGGGGCCTTGCTCTCGCCGTCGCCGCGGCCGAGCGTGGCATGGCCATCCTCGTCAGGCACGACATGGGCGAGGTCGTAGCGGCCGACATAGGAGATGGCGAGCTCGCGGAACACATAGTCCAGGATGGACGTCGCGTTCTTGATCGAGTCGTTGCCCTGCACGAAGCCCGAGGGCTCGAAGCGCGTGAAGGTGAAAGCCTCGACATATTCCTCCAGCGGCACGCCATATTGCAGGCCGAGCGAGATGGCGATGGCGAAATTGTTCATCATCGCGCGGAAGGAGGCGCCTTCCTTGTGCATGTCGATGAAGATTTCGCCCAGGCGCCCATCGTCATATTCGCCGGTACGCAGATAGATCTTGTGGCCGCCCACCACCGCCTTCTGGGTGTAGCCCTTGCGGCGGTCAGGCATCTTCTCGCGCTCGCGCGCCACCTCAACCCGCTCGATGATGCGTTCGACGATCTTCTCGGCGACCTGGGCCGCGCGGGCGGGCACCGAACGCTCGAGATGTTCCTCCACCGCATCGGCCTCGTCCTCGTCGGCGAGGAGCTGGGAGTTCAGCGGCTGGGAGAGCTTGGAGCCGTCGCGATAGAGCGCATTTGCCTTCAACGCCAGGCGCCAGGACAGCATGTAGGAGGCCTTGCAATCCTCGACCGTTGCATCATTGGGCATGTTGATGGTCTTGGAGATCGCACCCGAGATGAAGGGCTGCGCCGCCGCCATCATGCGGATATGGCTTTCCACCGAGAGGAAGCGCTTGCCGAGGCGACCGCAGGGATTGGCGCAATCGAACACCGGCAAGTGCTCGGCCTTCAGATGCGGCGCGCCTTCGAGGGTCATGGCGCCGCAGACATGGATGTTGGCCTTCTCGATATCCGCCTTGGCGAAGCCGAGATGGACGAGGAGGTCGAAGGACGGCTCGTTGAGCTTCTCGGCCGGCACGCCGAGCTTGCCGGTGATGAAGTCCTCGCCCAGCGTCCACTTGTTGAAGACGAACTTGATGTCGAAGGCAGCGGCGAGGGCCTTCTCTACCTGGGCCAGCTTCTCCTCGGTGAAGCCCTTGGCGGCCAGCGTGGTGTGGTTGATGGCCGGCGCCTGGCGCAACGAGGCATGGCCGACGGCATAGGCCTCGATCTCGGCAATGTCGGCTTCCGAATAACCGAGGGTGCGCAGGGCCGAGGGCACGGCGCGGTTGATGATCTTGAAGTAGCCGCCGCCGGCCAGCTTCTTGAACTTCACCAGGGCGAAATCGGGCTCGATGCCGGTGGTGTCGCAATCCATCACCAGGCCGATCGTGCCGGTGGGCGCGATCACGGTTGCCTGGGCGTTGCGGTAGCCATGGGCCTCGCCGAGCTTGAGGGCGTTGTCCCAGGCGGCTCTGGCATGCTCGACGATGGCCTTGCCATTATCGCCGAGAGCGGTGAGGGAGGCATGGTCGAGGGCGACGGGCGTGGTGGCCAGCGCCTCATAACCCGCGCTCTCGCCATGGGCGGCGCGGCGATGGTTGCGGATGACGCGCAACATGGATTCACGGTTCGGCTCGAAGCCGGGGAAGGGGCCGAGCTCCTTGGCCATTTCGGCCGAGGTCGCATAGGCGACACCGGTCATGATCGCCGAGAAAGCACCGCCGAGCGCGCGGCCGGCATCGGAATCATAGGGAATGCCGGAGGTCATCAAGAGGCCGCCGATATTGGCATAGCCCAGGCCCAGCGTGCGGTAGCGATAGGAGAGTTCCGCGATCGCCTTGGACGGGAACTGCGCCATCATCACCGAGATTTCGAGAACGATGGTCCACAGGCGGACGGCATGCTCGTAGGAGGCCAGGTTGAAAGTGCCATCGGCATTGCGGAACTGCAGGAGGTTCAGCGAAGCCAGGTTGCAGGCCGTGTCGTCGAGGAACATGTATTCCGAGCATGGATTGGATGCGCGGATCGGCCCCGAGACCGAGCAGGTGTGCCAGTCGTTGATGGTGGTGTGGAACTGAATGCCCGGATCGGCGGAAGCCCAGGCGGCGTGCCCGATCTTCTCCCACAGGTCGCGCGCCTTCAGCGTCTTCATGGTCTTGCCGGTGATGCGGGCCTTCAGCTCCCAGTCGCCGTCCTTCTCGACAGCGTTGAGGAAGTCGTCGTCCACGCGCACCGAATTGTTGGAGTTCTGGCCGGATACCGTGAGGTAGGCCTCCGAATCCCAGTCGGTGTCATAGGTGTCGAAGGCGATATCCTTGTAGCCCTGCTTGGCGAACTGGATGACGCGCTTGATGTAGTTGTCGGACACCAAAGCGCGGCGCGCGGCCTTGATCTCGCGCTTGAGTGCCGGATTGCGCTCCGGATCGAAGCAATCATCGCCCGGGCCTTCGCACTGCACGCAGGCGCGCATCACCGCCTTGAGGTGCTTCTGCACGATCTTGGAGCCGGTGACGAGCGCGGCGACCTTCTGCTCTTCGCGCACCTTCCAGTCGATATAGGTCTCGATATCGGGATGGTCGGCATCGACGACCACCATCTTGGCGGCTCTACGGGTGGTGCCGCCCGACTTGATGGCGCCGGCGGCGCGATCGCCGATCTTCAGGAACGACATCAGGCCGGAGGAACGGCCGCCGCCCGAGAGTCTTTCACCCTCGCTGCGCAGGGCAGAGAAGTTGGAGCCGGTGCCCGAGCCATATTTGAACAGGCGCGCCTCGCGCACCCACAGGTCCATGATGCCGCCCTCGTTGACGAGGTCGTCGGCAACCGACTGGATGAAGCAGGCGTGCGGCTGGGGATGCTCGTAGGCCGAGGTCGAGGAGGTCAGCTTGCCGGTCTTGTAGTCGACATAGAAATGGCCCTGGCCGGGGCCGTCGATGCCGTACGCCCAATGCAGGCCGGTGTTGAACCATTGCGGCGAATTGGGTGCCACCATCTGCATGGCGAGCATGTAGCGATGCTCGTCGAAGAAGGCCTGGGCATCGTCCTCGCTATCGAAATAGCCGCCCTTCCAGCCCCAATAGGTCCAGGTGCCGGCGAGGCGATCGAAGACCTGGCGCGAATCCGTCTCGCCGACATAGCGCTCGGCCTCGGGGAGGGCGGCCAGAGCCTTTTTGTCGGGGATGGTGCGCCAGAGCCAGGACGGCACGGCGTTCTCTTCCACCTTCTTGGTGCGGGCGGGCACGCCCGCTTTGCGGAAATATTTCTGCGCCAGAATGTCGGCGGCGACCTGGCTCCAGGCCTCCGGTACGGCGATGCCTTCCAGCCGGAAGACGATCGAGCCGTCCGGATTCCGGATCTCGCTCGTCGCCGTCCGGAACGCGATGGACGCGTAGGGGGACTGCCCCTTCTTGGTGTATTGCCGTTCAATCCGCATTGCGTTCTGCCCCGAAAACTAGACGCAAAAATCCGCGCCGTGCCATCGTTACGGCTCGGTTCGAAATCTGTCTGACATCCTGTTTACTCGTCGGTGAGTACATGGCCCTGCCAACGTTCGAATGCCGGGCTCGTGCCCCGCAATTCCGCGAGGTCACCCCCGCCGCCGACGTTTCCGACTATGACTCAATAGGTATGACTCGCCGGCAGGGGCGTCAAGATTTAGTGCCGGCAAAATGAGTGGCTATCTACATATAGTAGAAGCTGTGGAAATCGGGGACAAGCTTGAGCGAGAGCCCTCAAGCTTCCGGAATCCCTGGCAAAATCGCCGCCTTCAACCTGTCTTTGAATTGCCATGTTCCAGTCATGTTTCATTTACCATCCCCGGTGGATGACCCAAAATGGCACACAAGCCCTTGTGGTGAGGTCGCCGAAGGCTTGCCGTAAGGGCAAGCCTGGGGGGCGTCGGGGGCGAATCGAGGGGACCGTGATTCCCTCACGCCTTTTGAGCGTGCGAATCGTCCTCGTCGCCGCCCTGGGTGATCAGGCGGGCGCCGCGCTGGTTGCGGGTGTGGATCCAAAACCAGCTCAGGGCGACGCTGAGGCGGGAGCGCACGCTGATCAGGAAATAGATGTGGGCGATACCCCAGATCCACCAGGCGAGCGCGCCACGCAGCTTGATCCAGCCGAAATCGATCACCGCGCGCTTCTTGCCGATCTGCGCCAGGCTGCCCTGATGCTTGTAGTGGAAAGGGGACGGAGCAGGGGTACCCGCCAGGCGAGCCCGAATCACGCGGGCGACATAGACACCGGCCTGCTTGGCAGCCGGCGCGATGCCGGGAACCGGCTTGCCGTTCGGCCCGGCAAGGCTGACGGTGTCACCGATGGCGAAGATCTCGGGATGACCGGGCACGCTCAGATCCGGCTCGACGATGATTCGGCCGTTGCGGTCCGCCGGCACGCCGAGCCATTCGGCGGCCGGGGATGCGCGTACGCCTGCGGCCCAGACGATGGTGCGCGCCGGCAGCAGCTTGCCGCCATAGACGACACCCTCGGCCGTGCATTCGGTGACTGCGGCGCCGAGAACGACCTCGACACCAAGGCTTTCGAGCGATTGCTTGGTGTAGTCGGACAGGTCGTCCGGATAACCCGCCAGTACGCGGGGGCCCGCTTCCACCAGCACGACCCGCGCCTTGTGCGTGTCGATGCGGCGAAAATCCGGGGCCAGCGTGTCGCGCGCCAGCTCGGCGATGGTGCCGGCAAGCTCCACGCCGGTCGGTCCGGCGCCAACGATCACGAAGGTGAGCAAGGCATCCTGCACCGCGGGGTCGGTCTCGCGTTCCGCTTTCTCGAAAGCAAGAAGAATGCGCCGGCGAATGGTGGTGGCGTCCTCGATCGCCTTCAGGCCGGGGGCGTGGGGCTCCCATTCGTCATGGCCGAAATAGGCATGGCGAGCGCCCGTCGCCAGGATGAGCGTGTCATAGGCAAGCTGCGCTCCGTCCTTCAGGCGCACCTGGCGCGCCGACGCGTCGATGCCGGTGACTTCGCCGAGCAGTGTGGTCACCTCCGGCCGGCCGCGCATGAGATGGCGAATCGGCCAGGCGATCTCGGAGGTGGACAGCGAGGCGGTGGCGACCTGGTAGAGCAGGGGTTGGAAGATATGGTGGTTGCGCCGATCCACCAGCGTGATCTCGACCGGCGCGCCCTTGAGATGATGGATGGCCTCCAGCCCTCCGAAGCCCGCCCCGACGACCACGATGCGGTGGGGTTCTCCCGCCATGACATAGCCTCCTGCTCGATGGTTTCAGATCGCGATAATCCCATGCCGCCGCATGGATTATGTCCGACAGGGTCCTGCGTCCACGCACAGAAGCTTGTAGCATTCCATTCCCGCAAGCAGAGTCGGAAAGAACGGGAAGATGAGCCTCATCGCCAAAGCCCATCAACTCCATGACGAGGAACGCACGCTCCTGCACCGATTGCGCCAGGAGCGGCGTTCCCATCGGCAGCCGGGTCCGGCCGCCTTGCCCACCGGAGCCCGCATCGCCGATGCCGTCGCGGCCACCATGGGCAGCTGGCCCTTCATCATCGTGCAATCAGGCGTGCTCGCGGCCTGGGTGGTGCTCAATGTCGCCGCCGTCATCCAACATTGGGATCCCTATCCCTTTATCCTGCTCAATCTGGCGCTGTCGTTCCAGGCAGCCTATGCCGCTCCTTTCATCATGATGAGCCAGAACCGGCAGGCCGCCATCGATCGCGCTGCCGCCACGCACGATTACGACGTCAATACCAAGGCGGAACTCGAGATCGAACTCCTACATGAGAAGATCGATTTCCTGCGCGAGACCCAGGTCGCGGAGCTGATGCAGTTGGTCAAGCGACTGGAAGAGAAGCTCGATGCCGCCGGTCGAGCGCCACCGGCCTGAAACCAGCGATAAGCATGGAGCTGCGGCGCCTTGCGTGCCGGCTGCCGTCGGTCCATGGTCCCGCCTTCTTCAATACTCCCGAGTCTGCCATGTCCCGCTCCATCATCATCGACACCGATCCCGGCCAGGATGACGCCCTGGCGCTGCTGCTGGCGCTGGGAAGTCCCGAGCTCGAGGTGCTGGGCATCACCACGGTGGCGGGCAATGTGCCGCTGGCCCTGACGAGCCGAAACGCGCGCGTGGTCTGCGAATTGGCGGGTCGATCGGACATCACGGTGTGCGCCGGCGCGGACCGGCCGCTGCTGCGCCCGCTCGTCACAGCGGAACATGTGCATGGCAAGACCGGTCTCGACGGCGCGGACCTGCCCGAGCCCACCATGCCGCTCAGCCAGCGCCATGGCGTCGACTTCATCGTCGAGAC
This sequence comes from Labrys sedimenti, assembly GCF_034424805.1. NCBI lineage: Bacteria > Pseudomonadati > Pseudomonadota > Alphaproteobacteria > Hyphomicrobiales > Xanthobacteraceae > Labrys > Labrys sedimenti. The sequence continues at coordinate 1,176,711 of NZ_JAXOUF010000001.1, read as the reverse complement.
CCTGATGACCCGCCCCTCCGGCACCATCACGCTCTGCCCGCTCGGTCCTCTCACCAATATCGCGCTGGCGCTGCTGCGCGAGCCGCGCATCGCCCCGCGCATCAAGGAGATCGTGCTGATGGGCGGGGGCTGCTTCGAGGGCGGCAACATGACGCCGGCAGCCGAGTTCAACATTTTCGTCGATCCCCATGCCGCCAAAGCGGTTTTCGCCTCCGGTGTTCCGATCACCATGGCGCCGCTCGACGTAACTCACAAGGCACTCACCACGCGCCCGCGCGTCGACAGGATCCGGAAGATCGGTACCAGAGTTTCCGATGCTGCGGTGGGTTGGCTCGATTTCTTCGAGCGCTTCGACGTGCAGAAATATGGCTCGGAAGGGGGACCGCTGCACGATCCCTGCGTGATCGCCTGGCTGCTCAAGCCCGACCTCTTCACCGGCCGTTCCTGCAATGTCGAGATCGAGACGGAATCTCAGCTCACCCAGGGCATGACGGTGATCGACTGGTGGGGCGTCACCGACCGTCCGAAGAATGCCTTCGTCCTGGGCGGCATCGATGCCGAAGGCTATTTCGACCTGATCGCGCAGGCGATTGCGCGGCTCTAGGGCCGCCGGCAGGCGCTTTGCGTCAGAAATCACCGATGAGACCATGCGCAATGGTGGACATCGCCGCCGCGCTTGGCCATAAGACTTGCAACGGAATACGAAACGGCAGCCCTCGATGAAAACGCTCCTGCAGATCTTCACGTGGTGGAACGGCTCCACGATCGGAACCCGCTTCTGGACCTCGCGGAAGGGCGAGCGCGTGGGCGAGGACGAGTTCGGCAATGTCTATTACCGCACCAAGGGTGGCGCCGTGGATCCGACCATCGGCGTGCAGCGCCGCTGGGTGCAGTATAATGGCTATGCCGAGGCCACGGCGATTCCGCCGGGCTGGTGGGGCTGGATGCACCATCAGGTCGACACCCCGCCGAGCGAGACCGAATACAAGCCGCGCGAATGGCAAAAGCCGCATCGCCCGAACCAGACCGGTACGGTGAACGCCTATCACCCGAAGGGCTCGATGCTCTCCCATGGCCATCGCCAGTCCGCGACCGGCGACTACCAGGCCTGGTCGCCGGGGGATTGACGCGGCCACATGGCTGGGGCGCGGCCATGCCTGTGGCCGTCTTTTTGCCCCGATGGGGCGCTATCGCTTCTCGACTCGTCCAGATACGGATCCATTTGCTTTTGCGCCCGCTTGCCTTCTTTCCCCCGACCGGCCGCTCGCGCTGCCTTGCCATGGCAAGCGTGGCCTGCCTCGGCTTGATCCTGGGTAGTACCGCCGCCCGGGCCGAACGTGTCGCCAATCCCACCGCGGTGTTCACCGGCCTCGACAAGATCTCGGGTGAAATCAGCACCTTCGAGGCGCCGGTTGGACAGACGGTGAAGTTCGGCGCGCTCAGCGTGACGCCGCGCGTCTGTTACAGCCGTTCCGCCAGCGAAGATCCGCAAACCACCAGTTTCGTCGAGATCGACGAACTGACCCTCAGCAAGAAGGTCGAGCGCCTGTTTAATGGCTGGATGTTTGCGTCCAGCCCCGGCCTCAATGGCGTGGAACATCCCGTCTATGACGTCTGGCTCAAGGACTGCAAGGGCGGCAAGACCAGCGATCCGCCGCCACCGCCCGTCGTGACGGCGCAGCCGGGCACCAAGCCCGCCAAGGGCAAGAAGGGGCAGGCCGCGGCACCCGAGCCCGATGTCGCTCCGCCGCCCGAAACGGGCGACGGCAACACCGATTTCTTCGACCAGCCGGTGGATCCCAACGCGCCGCAGGATTGAGCCGATTTCTCCCGGCCAGCCTGGGACTGACGATCCGTCACGGCGGTAGCGGGCTCCACTGCATCCGCCAGCGCATGACCTTGGTCGCCTGTATGGCAGTTTCGCCGACCTCTTGCGCCCGGCTCAATCGGCGAGAGCTGCCAGAATTTCGGCGCCGCTCCTGGCCTCTTCCTTTGGCCAGGCGAGAAAATCGCCGTCCTCGCCCAAGGCGTCGTCCAGCAGGCGATGATAGAGGGAACGCGGTAATTCGATTGCGCCGAGACTGGCGAGGTGGTCGGTGACGAATTGGGCGTCGAGCAATTGGTAGCCGCCATGGCGCAGCCGCGCGACCAGATGGGCGAGGGCCACCTTGGATGCATCGCTCTCCAGATGGAACATGCTTTCGCCGAAGAAGGCGCCGCCGAGATCGACGCCGTAGAGGCCACCAACCAGTCGGCCGTTTCGATAGGCCTCGACGGTGTGGCAATGGCCCAATCGGAACAACTCGCCATAGAGCCGGCGAATCGAGGCATTGATCCAGGTGGTGCGACGTCCCGGCCCGGATTGGGCGCAGCCATCGATCACCGCCTCGAAATCGCGATCCACCACCACCTCGAAGCGGTCGGAGCGGATGGTGCGGGCGAGGCGATGGGAGATGATCAGGCCATCGAGTGGAACGATGCCGCGAAACTCGGGCTCGACCCAATAGAGGCCTGGATCGTCGGCGCTTTCGGCCATCGGGAAGATGCCGCAGGCATAGGCCTTGAGCAGGACCTGCGGCGTGATCTCCAGATTGAGCTCGGCGCCCGACATGGCGGAACCGCCTAGGCGCTGTCGCTCATGCCGCCGGCCTCGAGGAATTTCTCGAGCCAGTGAATGTCGTAGAGGCCGTTCTGGATGTCCGCGTTGCGCACCAGGGTGCGGAACAGCGGCAGGGTGGTCTCCACGCCATCGACCACGAATTCGTCGATGGCCCGGCGCAGGCGCATCAGGCATTCGGTGCGGGTACGGCCGTGTACGATCAGCTTGCCGATCAGCGAATCATAATAGGGCGGGATCTTGTAGCCCTGGTAGACAGCCGAATCGACACGCACGCCAAGCCCGCCGGGTGGGTGGAAATAGCTGATCGTGCCGGGCGAGGGCCGGAAGGTCGCGGCATTCTCGGCGTTGATGCGGCATTCGATGGCGTGGCCTTCGATCTGCACGTCCGACTGCTTGATCGACAGCGGCGATCCCGCGGCGATCTTGATTTGCTCGTTGACGAGATCGATGCCGGTGATCATCTCGGTGACCGGATGTTCCACCTGGATGCGTGTGTTCATCTCGATGAAATAGAACTCGCCGTTCTCATAGAGGAACTCGATGGTGCCGGCGCCGACATAGCCGAGCTCGATCATCGCCTTGGCGACGATGTCGCCGATCTTGTTGCGCTGGGCGGCATTGAGGGCGGGAGAGGGGCCTTCCTCCCACACCTTCTGGTGCCGGCGCTGCAGTGAGCAGTCGCGTTCGCCCAGATGGATGGCGTGGCCCTGGCCATCGCCGAGCACCTGCAATTCGATATGGCGTGGCTTCTGCAGATATTTCTCCAGATAGACCGCATCGTCGCCAAAGGCAGCCAGCGCTTCCGCGCGAGCGGTGGCGAGAGCGTCGGGCAGGTCTTCCGCCGTCAGAGCCACCTTCATGCCGCGACCACCGCCGCCGGCAGCGGCCTTGACCAGCACCGGATAGCCGATCTCCTCGGCGATGCGGGCGGCATCGACGTCATTGGTGACGCCGCCATCCGAGCCGGGCACGCAGGGAATGCCGAGGCGCTTGGCAGTGCGCTTGGCCTCGATCTTGTCGCCCATCATGCGGATATGCTCGGCCTTGGGGCCGATGAAGGCAATGTTGTGCTGATCGAGGATGTCGGCGAAGCGGGCATTTTCCGACAGGAAGCCATAGCCCGGATGCACGGCCTCGGCGCCGGTGATCTCGCAAGCGGCAATTAGAGCGGGAATGTTGAGATAGCTTTCGCGAGCCGGCGGCGGGCCGATGCAGACGCTCTCGTCCGCCAGCTTGACATGCATGGCATCGGCATCGGCGGTGGAATGGACAGCCACCGTCTTGATGCCGAGCTCCTTGCAGGCGCGCAGCACGCGCAGGGCGATCTCGCCGCGATTCGCGATCAGGATCTTGTCAAACATTCCGCTCACTCGATGATCATCAGCGGCTGGCCGTATTCGACCGGCTGCTTGTCTTCGATGAACAAGGTGGTCACCGTTCCCGAACGCGGCGCGATAATGTCGTTGAAGGTCTTCATCGCCTCGACGATCAGCACGCGGTCGCCCTGATTGACCTTGCTGCCGATCTCGACGAAAGCCTTGGCGCCCGGCGCAGCACCGAGATAGGCGGTGCCCACCATCGGCGATTTCAGGACACCGGGATGATTGGCCGGATCGGCAGCGGCCGGAGCGGCGACGACAGCCGGAGCAGCGACGGCGACAGCCGGCGCGCCGACCGGAACGGTCGCGGTCACATTGATCTGCCGCGCCACTCGAATGCGCAGGTCGGCTTGCTGCACCTCGATTTCGGTGAGATCCGTCTCCGTCAGGAGATTGGCGAGTTCCCGGATAATCTCGGGGTCAATCCCCGATTTGGTTCGCGACATCGTCATGCCTTGCGTTTCCGCGGGGCCGAGGCCCCGTCATTCATTGAGCCGATACGCTCGAAGCCAATGCTTCGAGGGCAAGTTCATAGCCCTTCGGGCCAAATCCGCAGATCACGCCCTTGGCTGCCGGCGAGACCCAGGAATGGTGCCGGAAACTTTCGCGCGCGAACACGTTGGATAGATGCAATTCGATTACCGGCAGGCTAACGGCTTTGATCGCATCGTGCAGAGCGATCGAGGTATGGGTGAGCGCTCCGGGATTGATGATCAACCCGACCGCCCCCTTGTGATAGGCCTCGTGCACCCAGTCGAGTAGCACGCCCTCGTGGTTGGTCTGCCGGAATTCGATGGTAAGGCCCAATTGCTCGGCGCGCGCCCTGGCCATCTTCTCGATGCCGTTGAGGTCGAGCGTGCCGTAGACGGACGTTTCACGCACACCCAGCATGTTGAGATTGGGGCCATTCAGAATGTAGACGAGCGCCATGCTTGCCATCAGGACCATAAATTGAAAGCCCGAAGCTTGCTGCAACGGGCCTTTTGCTGCGAACGCCCCTTATAGGGCGCTCGATCCAGGAAGGCAAAGCCGACGGTGAAAAACCGCCAGCTTTGTCCGAGAAGGGGCTGCCCGGCTCAGCCGCAGGCGGTCTGGCCGCATTTGCGCAGCGAATCGATTTTGGACTTCAGGGCATCGTAACCGACGGCGCCGGGGGTGATCTCGCTGCCGAGCACATAAGAGGGCGTGCCGTTGATGCCCAACGCTTCGCCGAGCTGCATCGTGTTGGCGAGCCCCTTCAGCAGGGCCGGATCCTTCATGTCGGCCTGGAGCTTGGTCATGTCGACACCGGAATCCTGGGCAACCTGCAGGGCGCGGTCCTTGCCCACGGCGCCGCGCGTGCCCAGCAGGATTTGGTGAAACTCCAGGAACTTGTCGCCTTGCAACTGCTTCTTGACGGCGAGGGCAACAATGGCCGCTTCCTTGGAGCCTTCGCTCAGGATCGGGTAGTCGCGCAATACCACCTTCAGCTTCTTGTCGGTATCGAGCAGCTTGACCATGTCGGCCAGGCCGCGCTTGCAGTAGCCACAATTGTAGTCGAAGAACTCGACCAGGGTGACATCGCCTTCGGGGTTACCGAGCACGGCGTTCTGCGACCCGTTGAGGATGGTGTCCATGCTGTCGGAGAGCAGTTTCTTCTGGCGCTCGGCCGTCGCCGCTTCCTGCTTGGCCTGCATGGCGTTGATGGCGTCGACGATGACCTCGGGATGCTCCATCAGGTAATTCTTGACGATTGCCTCGATCGCCGGCTTGTCCAGCGCTTCGGCAGCGAAGGCAGGCTGGCCGGATGCGAGCAAGCCAATGCCGAGTGAAACCCCGGCCATCAGACGCTTCAAAGACATATACTTCTCCAACAGGCAGAAATCCCAGGAGCAAAGCGCGTTTTGGCGAAACGCTCCTTGCTCTCATTCTTTGGTTCGGCGCGTCCTTGCGATTTGACGTCCGTCATTCAAACCACAAAACGCTTTGGGACGTGGATAGGTCCAGGCCCGTAACGGATCAATGAATCGCGGCTCAAGGACGTGCGATCTCACACAATCGTGTTCGATCAAAGGCATTCGCGGAGCTTTTGCCAGTTCTCGGCAGAACAGGCCTTGCCTTCAGGAATCCTTGTCCTTCAGCCCGTTGAGGGCGGCGAAAGGGGAAAGGCCCGCTTCGTCTTCGTCGCCCTCAAACGTAGCGCCCGGCTTGCGAGGATAGGGATCAAGCGCCAGGGCGAGGAATTCGCAGACGACGGCGCCGAGATCGATGGTATCGCCCGTCAGCAGGTCCGGCGGATCTTCGGCCTCCGGATCGTTCAATTCGGCCAGATCGAATTCAGCATTGGGATCCTGCCCATCCGGCGAGAAGCGAATATCGACGGGCGCCTCGACCTTGCTCTCGAACGCTTCGGCAGTGACGACGCAGATCTGGGTTATCAGGGCATGAAGGGAGCCTTCGACCGCAAGGCCATCCTTGCGGAAGGGCGTGACATGCAGCTTGGCCGTCAGGGCTGCGACATCCGGAATGCCGAGCTGCCGGGCCACGGCCCTGCGCTCTTCTTCGTTCGTCTCGATGACAAAGTGACGGCCCGTGGCCGGAATCTCGCGCAGATGGACCGGACGCGAGAAGTGGGGCGTTGGATTGGTCATGCGCTCTCACCTAGTGCTGGAGTGGGGAAGGGTAGGGAGCCGCTGGCAAGGCTTGCCAGGGAAGCGTCGGCAAGGGCCCTGGAGGCGCGCCGGACATAGCCCGCGAGGGCCCGCGCCTGAGGCAACCTCTCTTCGTCGCGGGCATAGACGTTGCGCAGGAGGACCTGGGTGAGTTCCTCGTCATCCGGCTTATGCAGGGCATTGCCATAGGATGAGGAGCATCCCGTATAGATGTCTGCGATCTTGCGCATCTTCTTGGGGACGGCGAGGTCGCCGACGCCCATTTCCCGCATGGCTCGGTCGAGCTCGGCGAAGAAGCGGTCGCAAACGCCCTGGGCGATCTCGCGGATCTCGCCCTGCTCATCGTTGAGCCGATGCATGAGCAGGAACAGATGCAGCAGCATCATGTCCATACGTCCTTCCACCGTGTCGGGGACGCAACCCTCGACAAACAAGGCGGGATCGCGACCCTGGGTCACGATCTGGTCGTAGAGACGGGCAATCTGCGCATCGCGCGCTCTATTGCGAAACAGGCCGAACATGAGCTCCTTCACCAGCAGGGGTATTCGACCGGGGTTCCGGGGCGCGACCATGTCGGTGGCCTGGCACGATCCGGTCGAAGACCGCACTCTATAACGGATGCTCCATATAAGTGGATGCTCTCTGAGCGCCAAGGTTGAATTTCGTGCGCGAGCGGGTTACGCCAGAACCCACGCGACGATGTGGCGAACGAGCCTGTGTGCCCGATGGAGGCCAAAGTGAGTATAGTTGTGTTGCCCCCCCGTTTCCGGTCTCCCGCGTTGGCGGCCGCTGTCGTCATCTCCCTGGCCGGGCTGCTGCAAAGCTGCGGTTCGATCGGCGAGACCAATGTGCACGGCATTGTGGTGACGGAGAGCACCTTGTCGGCGATCAAGCCTGGCACGTCCCAGGCCCAGGTGCTCGACGCGCTCGGCACGCCCTCGACTCAGTCCACGCTGGACGGCCAAGCCTGGTACTATGTGTCTCAGACCACGTCCCGTCCGGTGGCCTTTTTGTCTCCGCATGTGACCGACCGTAACGTGCTGGCCGTCTACTTCACCAATGGCCGGGTGGCACGCGTCGCCAATTACGGCCTGAAGGACGGCGTGGTATTTGATTCGATCACCCGTACGACGCCGACGGCTGGCGGCGACCTCAACTTCGTCACGCAGCTCGCGCGCGGCATGACCGCAGGTATTCCGGGCTTCGGCCGATAACAGGTTCAGCGGCAAACCAGGAAGCGCCCGGGCCTCGGGTGCTTCTTTGCCGCGATCCCTCTTTTCCATATGATGCGCGACAGGTGACGATTTCGCCAGTCGCACGAGGTTCTATGGCGGAGCCGGCCTTAGGCGGGCCCGTCTGGATCCCGGGTCTTCGGCGTGAAGACCATCTTGAAATAGCTCCAGAAATTCAAGGTCATCGATAGCGCGACGGCAATTGCCACCGCCAGCACCGGCCAGCGTGCAAAAGGCCCGCCGAGCGTGACCAACGCCATGAAGGCGCCGAGATTGACCAGAGCAGCCAGCGCGCTGGCGGACAGATAGCGCAGGAACTCGGCCGCGATGTCGGTACCGGCCCGGTCGCCGAAGGTGAGCGAGCGGTTGATCAGCCAGGTCACCACCGTGGCGCAGGCGAAGGAGGCAAGGCGCGCCAGGCGTGCATCGAGGCCGAGATTGACCAGGATAGTCAGGATGCCGGCATCGAAGGCGAAGCCGACGAAACCAGCCAGGGCAAAACAGCATAGCCGGCGGCGCAGGGACCTGCCGGAGGCGGGGTCAGCGGACGGGGGCATAATGCAGATAATGCAACCGCTTGAGTTCCCTTCGCCCGCGCGTGACCGTATCGAGGATCATGCCGGAAAAGAAGGCGATGATGGCCGATAGCATCAGGCCTGTGGCCAGCACGGCCGTCGGCAGGCGCTTGACCGAGCCGAATTCGAGATATTCCAGCACCACGGGCGTTGCGGTGCCGAGCGACAGCAAGGCGAGGATGCCGGCCACCAGGCTGAAGAAGAGCAGCGGTCTTTCCTCTTTCACCAGTTTGGCGATCAGCTTGAGAATGCGCACGCCATCCTGCACGGTACGCAGCTTGCTCTGCGAGCCCGCCAGCCTCTCCCTATAGAACGTTTCGATCTCGCCAAGCGGAAGCGACATTTCGAGCGCATGCACGAGCAGCTCGGTTTCGATCTCGAAACCGGTCGAGAGGGTGGGGAACGTCTTGACGAAGCGCCGGGACATCGCCTTGTAGCCCGACAGCATGTCACGTGAGGACGAGCCGAAGAATCGCGTGACCAGGCGGGTGAGCATCCGGTTGCCGAAACGATGTCCGGGGCGGTAGGCCGTTTCGCCGTTGGCCACGCGCACCCCGTTGACGAGATCGAGAGGTCCGGCGCGCAGTGCCGCGACCAGTGCTGGGGCGCTGGCGGGATCGTAGGTGTTGTCACCATCGACGATGATATAGATGTCGGCCTCGATATCCGCGAACATGCGGCGGATCACGTGCCCCTTGCCCTGGCGGGCTTCATGCCGCACCACGGCGCCGGCTTCCCGTGCCAGACGCGCCGTATCGTCAGTGGAATTGTTGTCATAGACATAGATGACAGCTGACGGCAGGTGGGCGCGGAACCCCTGGATGACCGCCTGGATGGCCACCGCCTCATTGTAGCAGGGCACCAATATCGCGATCGCTGGATCCGCCCCCTCCATCGTTCCTTCGGTCCTTTGCCTGCCTGCCCGGTCCCGTCCTTATAGTCGCAAGCGAGACCAAGGCGCCAACCGCCCTGCGCCATGGTTAAGGCCATTTGCTTGTATCTGGCCGCAGGAAGAACATGACGTGAGCGCTCCCCAGGGCCGATTTTGAGTCTGTGCGAATGCTCTTCCAGCGAAAAGTCAGAGGATTGTGTGGCAGGAAAGTGATTTGAAGCGTAGTGAATCCATAAGAATAGGATCAAGCATGTGCTGGGGAATTGCCGCCTCGATGTTCTGCTCGGAAGATTTCGGCTGAATTGCCACTATATTGTTATTGGCGTTTCAAGAATGCGGGGTAGATCGCAGAAACGTACAATTTGTCGCAGGTTTGTCTTGACCGGCCGGTTTCAATCGGGCAGCCTGTCGCCATCGATTTTCGGCCGAACGACTTGGCCTCGCGTCACGGCAAAAGCTGGATGCGCGCTGACAAGCTCTCACCAAAACTCGACACTCGCTGGGTCCGCTTCGTTGCGGGCTTTGGCTCTCACTACGTTGAAGGAATAGCTCACGATGAGCACAGGTACCGTGAAGTGGTTCAACGCCCAGAAGGGCTACGGTTTCATTCAGCCCGATGATGGCTCCAAGGACGTGTTCGTCCACATCAGTGCGGTTGAACGGGCCGGCCTGTATGAACTGCGCGAAGGCCAGAAGATCAGCTATGAGCTGGTCCAGGATCGGCGCTCGGGCAAGTTGGCCGCTGACCAGCTCCAGGCCGCGGCCTAAGCGACCCATAGAGTCTTTCGGTATACCGTCAGATTTTCAGGAAAAGCCGGCGCGGCAGCAGCCGGCTTTTCTTTTAGTTGCGCCGCAGCAACGTGTGTGCATTGCGAGATGGCGCTGAGTTCCGGCAGTCGACGGCGATTTAAACTTGAAGGATAGTAGGAACAAGCGCAGAATTCAGGCGTTCAAGTCAGGGGCTGAGTCCCTCATGGCCGGATTGGAAGCCGGCTGATGGAGGTTCGTCATGGATCTGAGTGAAATGATCACGGGTTTTCTGGTTATCCTGGTGATCGCAATTTTGATTATCGATACGGTGATTGATTGGCGTTCGCCGGCCAAGGCCGCGAAGCAAGCGAGACAGATTGCTGCTCCGGGCAAGCACAGCCTCGATCCGAAGATCGGCTGTGACATCGTCTGGTGCTGAACGCCCACGCACTGTGACGCGACGACCGCGACGTGAGCCGTCCGGCGAACGGGGAAGTTTGTATGTTGTGCGGTCAGGTGATTGCACCGCACGCACAGCATAATCGTTTTTGACTGCTGCAGTGGCAGGAGTGCCGCATGGCGATACGGCTTTTGTGTGTTTTCATGAATGGCGACTGCTGGGATCTCGTCCCTGAGGGATCGCCCTAGCCTGAAACCGCCCTAGCCTGAAACAGAGACTCGGTCTCATTCACCTGGCTTGTAAAGTAGCTTGTCCCTCGAGCCAGGCAGAGGCCGTTCGCCAAAACCGCGTGCATAGCCGCGTGATACACTGGCTGTCAGCATCGCGATCGTATCGTCCCGCTCGACGAGTTCGGCCCTGAGATGATCGACCATCACGACCAGGGCCCGAACTGCGGCGCGTGCATCGCCTTGGCAGGCGGCGATCGCTTGGTCGGCTTCGCGCTGCGCGACTTCGGCATTCCGGGGCAGAAAAGGCTCCAGGCTTGCGGACCGCCCATTCATGGCTTGCCGGACAGGCTGAGAGGATTGCCTGCTGCCTCCAGCAGGCTCGCCAGACGGTCGAGCTCGTCGTCGAGCCGGACATTGCGGCGAATGGCCCTGCGCAATGCTGTGACGGCATTGCCATCAGTCCGCTTCAGTTCGCGGCTGACGATCCAGTCGATCGATACGCCTTGGGCGTCACCATCCACTCTTTCGTGAAGGTCTTCGTCCTCGAGCCGATCGGATTGACGCTTCAATTCCTTGATCAGCCGGTCCCGGTTGATCAGCGAGGTCTGGGCTTGCCGGGCATAACGGTAGAGTACCAGCAGAGCTGTACCGCTGCCGCCTGCCTTTTCGACCAAACGGGCGATCTCCGCGACTTCCTCCGGCCGGGCAGCCTGCATATGCGTGCCGTCAAAATAACCGTCGAGCATGTCGATTACCTTCGGTTGAGCGCAGGAGCCTATGCCCTGACATGGTGCTTGTCCAGTATTTTGTTCTCTTTTTGTTCTTGTTGTGCAAGGACGGAGAATCGGCACGGGTTGGGAATACCTCACTCAGGTCTCGAAGGAGCCCATCAGAATAAAGGTATCCGGCTGGCGCTGATGTGCATCGATCTGCGGCACCAGCCGCTTGAAATGTCCGGTGCGGCAAAGGGCGTCGAGGGCTGCACGACCGGGCCATGCCTCGATGAAGATGAAATGGCCGGGTCTTTCTGGTCGATGAAAAGGTCGTAGGCGATGCAATGTTCTTCCAGGCGCGTCCGGGCAACCAGTTCCCTGTAGAGAGGAAGCACGGCCGCGACATGCTCGGGCTTGATGAAATCCCGGGCAATGACTTTCAGCATCGGGAACCTGAGGGGTTCAGCTCTAGGTGTCCCATGGCCGGGACCCGCAAGCAGCATGCGCTCCTTCGCCCAGGCAAAGAAGAGCTGACATATCCAAAATGTTCAGGAAAAAATGGTCGGAGCGAGAGGATTTGAACCTCCGACCCCTAGTCCCCCAGACTAGTGCGCTAACCGGGCTGCGCTACGCTCCGACGCTCATTGAGCGTGGGCTGAATAGGGTTTTTCGCTCTGATGCGCAAGCCCCGATTTCAGTTTCTCGACATAAGAGAGCCACGAAATGCACAGGCCGGTCAGGTGGAAGCGCGCGCACCACAAATATGAGGAAGAATTTCCCGCTGTCTATGAATGCTCCGGCTGCCGCCATAGATTGGTAAGGGGGATCGCCGCTGGCGTGGAACGAACATTTCCCGCGCTGCGTTTATACCGCGCTGGATTCGCTCGAGGAGCGTGTGATGAGACAATGGGTTATTGCCGCTTATGCAACAGCCATGGGCCTTGCTTCAGCAGGCCTTGCTTCAGCGCCTGCTTCAGCCATGCCGTTGGCGCCTGCGGCTGGCGTGGAAAATCCCCTGCTGCAAACGGTGGCTGATGGCTGCCCGCGTAACTATTATCGCAGCTATGGACGCTGCGTTCCCAACAGCCGCGGTTATCGGGGACCGCGCTACGGCGACGGTTATGCCGGCGCACCGCGATATTATGTGCGTCCCTACTATGACAGTCCGGGCTACTTCGACGGCCCCGGCTATTATGACGGCCCGCGCTATTGGGCTGCTCCGCGGCGCTGTCCCCCCAGCAGGTATCCGGGCCTGTACGGCCGCTGTGCGTCGGGCTGGTGATTTCGGTTCGACTGACTATCTGGCAAAGAGCGTCCGCAGGTGGGCTTCCCCGGCGTGAGAGCACGGGTTTGCCTTGAAGCGGGTGTCCCTGGTGACCCAAAAAAACCGGCAAGGACAGACCTTGCCGGGTTCGATGAGACGGTGAGATCTCGTGCCACTTGCCGGCTCAGTGGGGCAGGTGGCTCAATAGATGGGGTGGCTCAATAGGCCGGATGGCAGGCGGCGCCACGGGGGCCGAGGCGCGTGCCCGGCGGGCAGACGCGACCATAGCCGCTGCGATTGGCCGGGACTGACCCACGACGATAGACCGGTGGACGGCCGTAATTGGGGGCAGGACGATAGGCCGGGGCAGGGCGGATGCCGTAATTGTTGGGTACACAGCGGCCCCAACGGTTGGGCGCATAGCCACGTCCACAGCCATAGGCGACATTCTCGACCAGGCTTCCGTCGGCATGGACGCCAGGCGAGGCCGGCATTGCCGAGGCACCGCTCGAGAGGCCCGCAAAACCGATCGTGGCCAGGGCGGCCGCGAGAATCAATCTCTTCATCAAATACTCCTGTCGTTCATTCGCCCGGCGGGCGCGCGAATCTGCGGCTCACCATTGAACCATGGTCGCAAACGTTTCCTTAACGGAAGCTGTACCGCGCAGACCGCCGCCGTTCAGCTTGGACGGTCGGGTCTCGCCTCGGACATGGCCTGGCCGAACAGGATGATGCAGGGGCCGTCGAGCTGGTTGGCGGCAAAAACGGCGGCCATTTCGCCGATCGTGGTGTGAAAGCGGCGCTCGCGTGCATGGGTGGCATATTCGACGATGATGGCCGGCGTATCCGCGGCCATGCCTGCCTCGAGCAGGCGCGTGGCGACTTCGGCGACGACAAGCTTGCCCATATAGATGGCGGTGGTGGCGACTGGGTCGGCAAGTGCCTTCCAATCAAGATCGTCCGGCAGCTTACCGTTCTTGGCATGGGCGGTGATGTATTGGAGGCGTCGGGCATGGTCCCGATGGGTGAGGGAGACCTCCAGGCTCGCGGCGGCGCCGGATGCCGCGGTGATGCCGGGAATGACCTCGACGGCCACGCCAGCCGCGCGGCAGGCCGCGATTTCTTCGCCGGCCCGTCCGAATATCAAGGGATCGCCGCCTTTCAGCCGCACCACCCGCTTGCCGTCCCTGGCCAAGGAGACCATGAGCGCATTGATGTCGTCCTGCTTGCAGGACGGGCGATGCCCGCGCTTGCCGGTGATGATGCGCTCAGCCTCGCGGCGAGCGAAATCGAGCACTTCCTGGGAGACGAGGTCGTCGTGCAGGATGACATCCGCCGATTGCAGGGCCCGCACCGCCTTCAGGGTCAGCAGTTCCGGATCTCCAGGGCCTGCCCCCACCAGGGCAACGCTGCCCTGTGCCGGATTTCTTTCCTGCTGTTCGATGCCGGCCAGAAGGTCGGCGCGTTCGGCTTCGCCTGGCGTGCGGTCGGGATGCCGGAAGGCCGCATTGACGAAACGTTCCCAGATCGCTCTGCGGGCCTGGAGGGAGAGATCCCGCGCCTGCACCAGAGGGCGCCAGTTGCGGGCGGCCTCCGCCCATTTCTGAAACCCCGTCGGCAACAGCATCTCAATTCGGCTGCGGATCGCCTGGGCAAAGACGGGAACGGCGCCATCGGTCGAAATGCCCACCACCAGCGGCGAGCGATTGACCACCGCACCGAACTGAAAATCGCAGAAGGCCGGCCGGTCGACGATGTTTACCGGCGTTCGGGCCCGGCGTGCGGCTGCGGCGAGATCGGCGGCTTGCTCGTCGTCCTCGACGTCGGCGACGACAAGCGCGATGCCATTGAGGTCGGCTTCGTGCCAGGAGCGGGCGAGGTGGCGGACACCCACGTCCTCGCGGGCACACAGCTGCGCCAGGGCATCGCTCGCCTCAGGTGCGGCGATGCGAACTTCGGCGCCGGTCGAGGCAAGAAGCTCGGCCTTCCACAACGCGGCCTGGCTCGTGCCGATGACCAGCACGGGTTTGCCGGTCAGGCGATAGAATACCGGCAATACCGCCAGCGGCGCGATGCGCGCGGGTTGCGAGACAGGGTTACGGCTCATCGATCTACAGGCTCAACGTGCTCAATACAGTCTGGGAGGCGCTGATAACTGCCGGCCTTCGCCACAGTTCTGCCGCACGTCACACAGCCCTCAAAGGCTAAAGTAAATCGGCCGGGCAGACAATGTGAAGTGAAACGGAGTTGGAGACCCAGCAAATTCCTCCTGATCGAATAGGCGGTTCGATCTGGGAGAATCAGCATCCGGAAAGCCCGATTCTCCGTTGCAATGCTATCGCCATTACGACGGGGGTTCAGCCGATCCGACATTGTCACGCGGTTGTCATGTCGAATCCGCATGATGCAAGGTGCCATTACGCAAACGGCAATGAAAAAAGGCGAGGCTCTCGTGAGCCTCGCCTTATTCTAGACCTCGTCCTAACCCATCTTCGCTGAGACTTCCTTCACGCATCTTTGTGCTGTTTGAAGTGTCAGGACGGCTGCTCGACAACGGTTTATTCACCGGCGGCGCCTGCGGGCTTCCTCCCAAGACTTGGACCCTGACTTCCTTCTACTCATCGCTGAGTTCGGATGCCCTGTCGTTGACGGGAGGGACGCTAGACGAAGTTTTTTTGCTTGTCACGTCTTTGTGCAGCGATCGGCACAAAATTAATATCTTTGCTTAAAATTTGTGCGCGTCATTTCTCTAGGCTGCGCTGTTCGTGGGCAGGCAGATGAGCAGGTGGGTAGAATCGCACTGACCGCGGCGGGCGCGAAAACCGCCAAATAATGGCGCTTTTGCTGGTCTTACCCTTGTGTTTTTGCGAGGGATCGGGTCAAGCTGGCACGGACTGGCGATCGGAAGCGATTTGCCGGAGAGGCGTGCCGAGGTTTCGATCAGGCGCGCCTTTTTATCCTGAATCGCGATTTAGCCACATGTGTTACCCGGCGCAGCCAAGGTTCGCCGGCAGCTTGGAGAAGGTCTGTCCTATGCGTTTGAGCCGTTATTTCCTGCCTATTCTGCGCGAGACGCCGAAGGAAGCAGAAATTGTTTCCCATCGTCTGATGCTGCGTGCAGGCATGATCCGTCAGGAAGCGGCCGGAATCTACGCATTGCTGCCACTCGGCCTGCGCGTGGTGAACAAGATCAATACGATCATTCGTGAAGAACAGAATCGCGCCGGTGCCATCGAGCTGCTGATGCCGACCATCCAGTCGGCCGATCTGTGGCGCGAAAGCGGCCGCTATGACGATTACGGCAAGGAGATGCTGCGCATCAAGGATCGCCAAGAGCGCGAGATGCTCTATGGGCCGACCAATGAAGAGATGATCACCGAGATCTTCCGCGCCTATGTGCGCAGCTACAAGGATCTGCCGCTCAACCTCTACCATATACAATGGAAGTTCCGTGACGAGATCCGCCCCCGTTTCGGCCTGATGCGCGGGCGAGAGTTCCTGATGAAGGACGCCTACTCCTTCGATCTCGACCAGGCCGGCGCGCAGCATTCCTACAACAAGATGTTCGTGGCCTATTTGCGCACCTTCGCGCGGCTCGGCCTGACGGCCATTCCCATGGTGGCTGATACCGGCCCGATCGGTGGCAATCTGAGCCATGAATTCATCATCCTGGCGTCGACGGGGGAGAGCGAAGTGTTCTGCCACCGCGACTATTTGTCGATGGCGCCACCCTCTGCCGGCACGGATTTCGACGACAAGGCCGGGCTGCAGGCGATCGTCGACCAGTGGACCTCGCTCTATGCCGCGACCGAGGAGAAGCACGACAAGGCTGCCTTCGACGCCCTGCCGGCCGACAAGCAAGTTTCGGCGCGCGGCATCGAGGTCGGACATATCTTTTATTTCGGCACGAAATATTCGACGCCGATGAAGGCCGTCGTCGCCGGTCCGGACGGCTCCCTCATTCCCGTGCATGGCGGTTCCTACGGCATTGGGCCGACCCGCGTCGCCGGGGCGGCCATCGAGGCCAGCCATGACGAGGCCGGTATCATCTGGCCGGAGGCGATCGCGCCGTTCAAGGTCGGCCTGATCAACCTCAAGCCGGGCGACAGCGCGGTGGATGCGGCCTGCGGCGATCTCTATCTGCAGCTTGGCGCCAAAGGGGTCGACGTGCTGCTCGACGACACCGATGAAAGGCCCGGCGGCAAATTCGCCAAGATGGACCTGATCGGCTTGCCTTGGCAGATCATCGTCGGTCCCAAGAGCCTGGCAGAGGGCAAGGTCGAGGTGAAGAACCGTCGCACCGGCGAACGCCAATTGCTGACGCCATCGGACGCGCTTGTGCTGGTGGGCTGACCTGGCCTTGCCTCAGCCGGAAGGGCCATTATCGATGCCGCGGGTGCTTTTGCGCTCGCGGCATTTTTGTAATTGATCAAGAAATCCCCGTATCCAGTTGAATTGCAAGGGATAATCTCAAGGTAAGGTGTCTCTCTTCATCGAAGCTGCCTCGATTGGAGCGTCAAAAAGCCGTGGCAAAGCTGGGCCTCGCTGAATTTTTGCCGTGCAAACGCCGCGATTCTCGCGGAGTAAAGGGCCTCGCGCCCCACCTGGAATGCCATGAACGCGTCTGCTTCAGCCACGAAATCGTCGGAACCGACCGGAACGCCGCCCTTCTCTGCCTTCGAGTGGATGGTGGCGCTGCGCTATCTCATGCCGCACCGCAAGGGTGGGGTGGCTTCGCTGATTGCCGTCCTGTCCTTTCTCAGCTTCCTCATCGGCGTTGCAGCCCTCATCATCGTGATGTCGGTGATGAACGGCTTTCGGGTCGAATTGCAATCCAAGATTCTCGGCTTCAACGGCCATATCGTCGTCTCTCCCTATGAGACGCCGTTGACCGACTATGATGCAGTCACTAGCCGCATCGCCAAGGTGCCCGGTGTGACCCTGGCGGTCCCCTTCGTGGAAGGGCAGGTGCTGGTGTCTTCGCCTTTTTCGGCAAGCGGCGCCCTGGTGCGCGGCATGAAGCTCGAGGATCTCAAGCGCCTGCCCGGCCTAGCCAACAATATCAAGGAAGGAACGCTGGACAATTTCGACCAGGGGCAGGGCGTGGTGATCGGTGCCAAATTGGCATCCTCGCTTGGGTTGCAGATCGGCGACGGCATCACCTTGATCTCGCCCAAGGGAGACCAGACCGCCTTTGGCACCACGCCGCGCATGAAGGTCTATCCGGTGGTCGCCACCTTCGAGGTCGGCATGTCCGATATCGACAGCGGCTTCGTGATCATGCCGCTGCAGGAATCGCAGGCTTATTTCAATCGCGACGGCGATACGACGGCGATCGAGGTCTATATCGAGGACCCCGACCACGTGCAGTCTGAGAGCGAGGCGATCAAGACGGCGGCCGGGCGTCCTGTCTCGCTAGTCGACTGGCGCCAGCGCAATTCGGCCTTCTTCACGGCGCTCCAGGTCGAGCGCAACGTCATGTTCATGATCCTGCTGATCCTGGTGATCATGGCTGCGCTCGGGGTGGTTTCGAGCATGGTGATGCTGGTGCAGTCGAAGCAGACCGACATCGCCATCATGCGAACCATGGGCGCGACGCGCGGGGCTATGCTACGCATCTTCTTCATCACCGGCATGGCGATCGGCTTGCTCGGTACGATATTCGGCCTGCTGCTCGGGCTGCTGGTGTGCCGCTATATCGAGAACATCCAGGAGTTCATCTCCTGGCTGTCCAATACGCAATTGTTCGCCTCCGAGATCTATTTCCTTTCGCGCTTGCCTGCCAAGACCGACCCGACGGAAGTGACCGTGGTGGTGATCACCACTTTGATCCTGTGCTTCCTGGCCACGCTCTACCCCGCCTGGCGGGCTGCCAAGCTCGACCCGGTCGAAGCGTTGAGGGGAGGCTGAGTCATGAGCCTGTCGGGTGAAATTCCGGCCCTCGAACTGCGAGGGGTCGAACGCAGTTACCAGCAAGGTCCCTCGGAACTGCATATTCTGCGGGGCGTCGACCTCATGGTGATGCCGGGACAGTCGGTAGCCCTGATCGCGCCCTCCGGGGCAGGCAAGTCGACGCTGCTCCACACAGCCGGCCTGCTTGAGAGACCGGATGGCGGCGACGTGCTGATCTCCGGCTATTCGACTGCCGATCTGAACGATACGGGACGCACCCGCCTGCGCCGCAATTCGATCGGCTTCGTCTATCAGTTCCACCATCTCCAGCCGGAGTTCTCAGCGCTGGAAAATGTGATCCTGCCGCAGATGATCCGCGGTTTGTCGCGCCGCGAGGCGCGCCAGCGCAGCGAGGAATTGCTGACCTTCCTTGGCCTTGGCCAGCGCTTTGGCCACCGGCCGAACGAATTGTCGGGCGGCGAGCAACAAAGGGTTGCCATTGCCCGCGCCGTCGCCAATGCGCCGCATCTCATCCTGGCCGACGAGCCGACCGGCAATCTCGATCCGGGCACCGCGGATCACGTCTTCGGTACGCTGACGGCTCTGGTGCGCGCGTCAGGCCTTGCGGCCCTGATCGCGACCCATAATCTCGATCTGGCGGCGCGCATGGATCGCCGCGTCACCTTGCGCGACGGCCACATCGTCGAGCTCGACTGACGATTGTGACATTAGCAGCCTCGGTACCATGACAGCTTCACGCTATGGTAAACGCTGCCGAGGGCAAAGCCAGACACCGCGCAGGATTCTCTTTAAGTCCTTGAATCGTCTTGAGAATGTGACGTCTTTGGCATCCGGAGCGGCGTGAAATTGCGCCATGCGAGCGGAACATAAGAGCGACATAAGATGGCGGTTCCGCGACGTCGCGCTTGACTCGGAACAAAACGTGAACAAGATGTCTCTATCGAAGAGAGGAGAACATCATGCTTACGCGTTTCGCCGAAGATTTCGCCGCCATTGCTTCGATGAGCCTGTTTCTGGTCATGCTCGCCATGTGGACCGGCTTCCTGAGCGGTGTTTAAGCCAGATTTGTCCACACTTGTCCACAGGCTCTCAACAAGGAGCGGTGGCGAAGATGTGACGCCGATGTGGCCATCCGGGCTCAGGATGCAGAGTCAGCTTTGGCGACCGACTGGATTGCCCCAGCAGAGTTTCCCGGTGAAACCCGGCCGCGAACTCGCCCGGAAACTCTGCAAAAATCTATGTCTTGCAGATTTCTCTTGATCGTGCCCATGGCTCGATCAAGAGAAATCTGCTTGGACCATAGGGAAGGGCAGGTCGCGAGTCGCGCTGCCCGCCAGCGCAGAGCGGAGGTGTCATGGCGGACGGGAAGGTGAACGGTCCGGGCTTCGTGCATTTGAATGTCCGCTCGGCCTATTCCTTGCTCGAAGGGGCGATGAAGGTCCCCAAGCTCGCTGATCTCGCCAAGGCCGACGGCATGCCGGCCCTCGCACTGACGGATACCAACAATCTGTTCGGGGCGCTGGAGTTTTCCGAAAAGCTCGCGGGCAGCGGCATCCAGCCGATCATGGGCATCTCGATGGCGATCAATTTTGCCGACCGTGAGGATGCCTCGGACCGGCGGCCCCTGCACCAGCGACGTTTGCCGCGCGTGATCCTGCTGGCTCAGAGCGAGGTGGGCTACGGCCATCTGATGGCGCTGTCCTCCCATTGCTACATGGATCCCGCCAGCGGCGAGGAGGCCCATATCTCGATCGGACGCCTGGCCGAATTCCAGGAAGGCCTGATCGCGTTGACCGGGGGTCCCGCCGGCCCGCTGGACATGGCCCTGCGCGAGGGGCTCGATGATCTCGCGCGCACCCGGCTGCAACGCTTGCAGGCGATGTTCGCCGATCGGCTTTATGTCGAAGTCCAGCGCCACGATAGCGCGGAGGAGCAGCAGGTCGAGGCGCCACTTCTGGAACTCGCCTATGCCGCCGACGTGCCGCTGGTCGCGACGAACGAGGTCTATTTCGCCGCGCGCGCCGATAGCGAACCGCATGACGCGCTGCTTGCCATCGCCGAAGGCCGCATCCTCGCCGAGACGGACCGGCGGCGAATGACGCCGAACCATTACTTCAAGAGCCGCTCCGAAATGATTTCCTTGTTCAAGGATCTTCCAGAGGCTATTGAAAATACGATTGAAATTTCCAAAAGATGCGCCTTCCGCGTGCGCACACGCAAGCCGATCCTGCCGCGCTTCTCCACGGGCCTTGACGAGACGGGTGCGCCTGTCGACGAGGCCGTCGAACTGCGTCGCCAGGCTGAAGAGGGATTGAGGGCCAGGTTGGCCGCGCATGGTCCGGCTCCTGGCCATACCGATGAAAGCTACGCCAAGCGGCTCGAATTCGAGCTGTCGATCATCGAGCGCATGAAGTTCCCCGGCTACTTCCTGATCGTGTCGGACTTCATCAAGCACGCCAAGGCGAAGGGCATCCCGGTCGGGCCGGGCCGCGGATCCGGCGCGGGCTCTCTGGTTGCCTACGCCCTTACCATCACCGATCTCGATCCGCTGCGCTTCAGCCTGCTGTTCGAACGCTTCCTCAATCCCGAACGTATCTCGATGCCGGACTTCGACATCGACTTCTGCCAGGAGCGGCGTGACGAGGTCATCCGCTACGTGCAGGAGAAATACGGGGAGGATCGCGTCGCCCAGATCATTACCTTCGGTTCCCTCCAGGCGCGCGGCGTGCTGCGCGACGTCGGGCGCACGCTGGAGATGGGATATGGCCAGGTCGACAAGCTGTGCAAGCTGGTGCCGCAGAACCCGGCCAATCCGGTCACCTTGGCCAAGGCGATCGAGGACGAGCCGAAACTGCGTGAGTCCGCCAAGGACGATCCGGTGGTGGAGCGCCTGCTCGGCATTGCCCAGAAGCTGGAAGGGCTCTATCGCCACGCCTCGACCCATGCCGCCGGCGTGGTGATCGGGGATCGTCCGCTGGTGGAGCTGGTACCGCTCTATCACGATCCCAAGACCTCGATGCCGATGCCGGCCACCCAGTTCAACATGAAATGGGTGGAGCAGGCGGGGCTGGTGAAGTTCGACTTCCTCGGCCTCAAGACGCTTACCGTGCTGGAGCGTGCCTTGATGTTCCTCAAGCAGCGCGGCATTGCTCTCGACCTTGCCGCCCTGCCGCTCGATGACAGGAAGAGCTACGAGATGCTCGGCCGCGGCGAGACGGTGGGGGTGTTCCAGGTGGAAAGTGCGGGCATGCGCAAGGCATTGCTCGACATGAATGCCGACCGTTTCGAAGACATCATCGCCCTGGTGGCGCTCTACCGCCCGGGCCCGATGGCCAATATTCCGGTCTACAATGCCCGCAAGAAGGGCTTGGAAGAGCCGGACTATATGCTCGACCAGCTCAAGCCGGCCTTGGAAGAGACCTATGGCGTCATCATCTACCAGGAACAGGTGATGCAGATCGCGCAGATCCTCTCCGGCTACACGCTGGGCGAGGCCGACATGCTGCGCCGCGCCATGGGCAAGAAGATCAAGGCTGAGATGGACGCCCAGCGCGCTCGCTTCGTCAAGGGCGCCGTCGAAGGGGGCATCCAGAAGGCCAAGGCCGACGAGATCTTCGACTATCTCGCGAAATTTGCCGATTACGGCTTCAACAAGAGCCATGCGGCAGCCTATGCGCTGGTCTCCTACCAGACCGCCTATCTCAAGGCCAACTATCCGGTCGAGTTCATGGCTGCCTCGATGTCGCTGGATATGTCGAACACCGACAAGCTTGCTGAATTCCGCCTGGAGGCGCGTCGGCTGGGTATCAAGGTCGAGGCGCCTTCGATCAACCGTTCGGGACCGGACTTCGAGGTCCATGGCGGCGCGATCCGCTATGCGCTCGGCGCGGTCAAGGGCGTTGGCCTGGCGGCGATGGAGCGCCTGGTCGAGATCCGCGGTGACCAGCCCTTCTTCGACCTTGGCGACTTCGCCCGGCGCATCGATCCCAAGGCGATCAACAAGCGCATTCTCGAAAACCTGGCGGCGGCGGGAGCCTTCGACGAGTTCGACCGTGACAGGGCTCGCGTCACCGCGTCCATCGACGCCATCATGGCGCAGGCGCAGCGCTCCCACGCCGAGAAGAGCGACGGCCAAGCCGACATGTTCGGCTCCGCTTCGACGCCGGAACCGCTCAAGGGGACGGTCGTCGAACCCTGGGAGCCTGCCGACCGTCTGCAGCGCGAGTTCGACGCGATCGGTTTCTTCCTTTCAGGCCATCCGCTCGATGCCTATGCCACGGCCCTGGAGCGCCTGCAGGTGCCGTCCTGGGCGCAGTTCACCCAGAAGGTAAAGCAGGGCGCTACAGCAGGACGTCTGGCAGCGACCGTGCTGTCGCGCTCCGAGCGCAAGACCCGAACCGGCTCCAAGATGGGGGTGATCATGCTCTCCGACGCCTCGGGCCAGTTCGAGGCCGTGCTCTTCTCGGAGGGGTTGGCGCAATATCGCGACCTGCTCGAGCCTGGCACGGCCGTGCTGGTAGGCGTGCAGGCTGCGCATGAAGGAGACGACGTCCGCATTCGCATCGTGACGGCCGAGAGACTCGACAACGCCACTGCCAAGACCCAGCGCGGCATCAAGGTCTTCCTGCAGGGCGAGCAGGCGCTCGAATCCGTCGCCAAGCGGCTGGGTCAGCGCGGGGAAGGGGAGGTCTTCCTGATTCTCCAGCTCGATGGCGGCATGCGGGAGGTCGAGCTGAAGCTGCCCGGCAAGTTCCTGGTCACGCCCCAGGTCGCGGGCGCGATCAAGGCGATACCGGGCGTGGCGACCGTCATGCAGATGTAAGGCTGCATGGCGGTTCGCCGCGCGCTCCGACCATGGCCATGGTTTCGAAGGGCACAGATCGGCAGAGCACATGGGTGCTAGCCTGTCCGGGACAACCTTCGATAAGAGGCGCGCATTGAACGATATGGGCCAGGTTGTTCGGTCTCGACGTCATGTGCTTGGCATCCTGCTGGTTCTCGGCGTGCTCGCGGCCTCGGTGGTCTATTATTGGTTCAGGCAGCACCAGCATGCCGAACTGCTGCGCCTCAACGGCGAGGCAGCGCAGATGGTGGCGCGAAACCTGGCCTTCGAGGCAGCCGGCGTCGGTGGAGGGAGCCCGAGGTCAGGTGCCGCGGATCCGCCCAGCGAAAGCGAGCCGCGTCTCGTGGTGCAGGCCGGCAATGCCTTTGGCAATGGCTGGACGGCGATGTCGCGCGACGGGCGCCTCCTGCTGACCGCCAATCAATTCGACGATCTCAGACTATGGGATGTTGCCACGGCGACATTGCTGCGCCGATTTCCCGACACAGGCGAACAGAACTACAAGGTCATCAAGGGATTGGACTTCCTCCGCGACGCTGATGCCTTCCTCGTCTGGTACCGAAACAAGGCACGCTCGCAAGACGATCTGACGCTGTTTGATACGCGCGACGGAAAGGTGATCCGGACGTTCGTGCCCTGCGAGGCGTCGCAGATTTCGACAATGGCATTGAGTCGGGATGGACGGCGCGCCGTCATCGCCTGCAGCAAGGGCGGCATCGTCTTGTGGGACGTCCAAACCGGCGCTCTGGTGCGTCCTTTCTTGCTGGCGACCCCGGCCGCGCCGCGCCGGCCGACGTCGTCGCCCTCTCTCCGGATGGGCGCGCAATTCTGGCCTCCTGGGAGGATCCGGTGTCGTCGCGGTGGGAAACCGCGTCCTTTGACGCAGAGAGCGGCGGCAAGACCTGCGTCATGCCGAATCAACGCCCTGCGCTTTCCTGCCTCGTCGAGGGCGATCGACGCTATTGCCAGATTCAGGCGGCACGGCAGGAGGCCGGCAGGGTTTTCTCGCTCGACGGGCGCAGCGTACTGCTCCTGGACGCGGGCAGCGGCGATGCCGTGGCGTGGGAGGTCGGGCGCTGCGTTGCGACGGCGCGAAGCGCTCCGCCGGGTCCGGTTGTCGCCGCATCCGCCCGCAATCCACGCGCCTTGTCGCGGATGCCCGATTCCTCGCTGGTCCTTTGGGATGTCGCGACCGGCATCCGCCTTGCCGCGTGGCCCGGGAGCGATTCCAATAACCGGCCGCAGGCTCTCGATTTCTCGGCCGATGGTGGCCTGATTGCCGTCAAGGCCGATGGAGGCGACGCCTATCTTTGGTCCACCATCGACGGAACATCGCGCTTTATCCCTCAAAGCAGCTTCAAGCGGAATTTCCAGTTTGCGCCCGATGGGCAGAGCGTACTGTCCGCGGAATTCGACTATCCGGTGCGGCTCTGGCAAGAGGTGGATCAGAAGGACGGTCAGGAAGCCAAGAACGCCTGGCGGGAGATTTCGCTGGCCGGAAACCCGAGTATCACCCGATTGAGTTTCGGGCCCAACAGCCAGTTCTTGCAAGTTGCCTCAGGCAGCAGCCTGGTCCAGTGGGACTTGGCTACGGGGCAGGGCACGCTCGCTTATGTCGGCTCGTCACCGGCCGATGGCGCGGTCGTCTCGCGGGACGGGCGCTGGAAGGCCATCAAGTCCCGAGATGAAAATGGCGGCGTCGAACTGCGCGACGGCCGTAGCGGAGCATTGCTGGTGACGCTCCATGCCAACCAGTCTCCCACCAGCAGCAGGGCCGAAACACTGGCGTTGGCACCGGACGGCCGCTTCGTCACCAATACGGAACCGCGCAGGGTATTGGCACTGGTCCGCGGGACGAGCATCCTTCGCCTCGACGATTACATCCGGCAGAATCAGCGCGCCAGCCTGACGGAACTGCTTGGCGAGCAGGCGACTACCGGGCCTTGAGGTCGATGGAAGGCCACCTCCGCCGATCGAAAGACACAGCGGAGGCATAGCCCGTGGCGGTGGAGCGAGCGCAGGATCGGACTTCATCGTGATGGCGGATGTCTAGGGGGCTTGCCTAATCGGCCGCATCCGCTTATAGAGCGCGCCATTCCACACGCGGACGAAGCGGCCCTGCCGCTCCGGTGCCGTGTTTTGTTTCGTCCGCAATGGCGCGGCGAAGCAGGCACGGTAGATGTCCGCGGAGGCCTTATCAAACCGGAGTTACAACTCTATGGCACTGCCAGATTTCTCTATGCGCCAGCTGCTCGAAGCTGGAGCCCATTTCGGCCATCAGTCGCACCGCTGGAACCCCAAGATGGGGCCCTATCTCTTCGGCGTGCGTAACGGCATCCACATCATCGACCTCGCCCAGACGGTTCCCGCGTTCCATCGCGCCCTGCAGGCCGTGTCGGACACGGTTGCCCGTGGCGGTCGCGTGCTGTTCGTCGGCACCAAGCGCCAGGCCCAGGACGCGGTTGCCGATGCGGCCCGCCGTTCGGCCCAGTATTACGTCAATTCGCGTTGGCTCGGCGGCACGCTGACCAATTGGAAGACGATTTCCAACTCGATCCAGCGCCTGCGCAAGCTCGACGAGCTGCTCTCCGGTGGTGCTCAGCAGGGCTACACCAAGAAGGAGCGCCTCGACCTCACCCGCGAGCGCGACAAGCTTGAGCGCGCCCTCGGCGGTATCAAGGACATGGGCGGCACCCCCGACCTGATCTTCATCATCGATACCAACAAGGAAGACATCGCGATCAAGGAAGCCCGCCGCCTCAACATCCCGGTGGCTGCTGTCCTCGATTCGAATTCCGATCCGGATGGCATCACCTTCCCGATTCCGGCCAATGACGACGCCGGCCGCGCTCTGTCGCTCTATTGCGATCTCGTCGCCCGCGCCGCTCTCGACGGCATCTCCCGCGCCCATGGCGACATGGGTCTCGACATCGGCGCCGAAGAAGCTCCGCTGGTCGAGGAACTGCCGGTCGCCGACGAGGCTGCCCCCGCTGGCGAGCTCTTCGAGCTGCTGTCGGCTCCGCGCGGTGCGCCCGACGACCTGACCAAGCTGACCGGCGTCGGCCCGCAGCTCGAGAAGAAGCTCAACGAGGGCGGTATCTGGCACTATTGGCAGGTCGCTGCCATGACCCCGGAAGACGTCGCCAAGGTCGATGCCGAGCTCAAGCTCAACGGCCGTATCGATCGCGACGGCTGGGTGGAACTGGCTCGCAATCTGGTTGCCGGCGCCTGACCTTCCAGGGTCTGTGGTTTTTTGGGCTGCAATCTGATTGCAGCCTTCCTATCTATTCCTGAACACGGCCCGGTTGCTCGCCTTCCAATTGTGATGTTGGAGTGGTAAGCGCCGGGCCGCTTCCCATCACCGGACTAGTTCCGGTTTCCCAAAGAGGTATCCTGCGATGTCGAACATTACCGCCGCCATGGTTAAAGAGCTGCGCGAACAGACCGGCGCGGGCATGATGGATTGCAAGGCAGCGCTCACCGAGACCGCCGGCGATCTGGAAGCCGCCGTTGACTGGCTGCGCAAGAAGGGCCTGTCCAAGGCCGCCAAGAAGGCCGGCCGTGTCGCCGCTGAAGGGCTCGTTGCCGTTCTGGTCGACGGCAATCAGGGCGTTGCCGTAGAGGTCAATTCCGAGACCGACTTCGTCGCCCGCAACCCCGAGTTCCAGGATCTCGTCTCCGGTATCGCCGAAGTCGCCCTGAAGACTGGTGAGGATGTCGAGGCCATCAAGGCTGCCGGCTTCCCCGGCGGCGGTTCGGTGGATGAGAAGATCGCCAACACGGTGGCCAAGATCGGCGAGAACATGTCGTTGCGCCGCGCCAAGATCGTCTCGGTCGGGCAGGGCGTGCTGGCAACCTATGTCCACAATCCCGTGATTGCCAACAAGGGCCGCATCGGCGTGATCGTGGCGCTCGAATCGACCGGCAATGCCGAGAAGCTGGCCGAGCTCGGCCGTCAGATCGCCATGCATGTCGCTTCCTCGAACCCGGTTGCGGTCGATGCCGCCGGCGTCGATGCAGCGACCATCGAGCGGGAGAAGACCGTTCTCGCCGACAAGTATCGCGAGCAGGGCAAGCCGGAAGCGGCGATCGCCAAGATCGTCGAGAGCGGCATCAAGACCTATTTCAAGGAAGTGACCTTGCTGGAGCAGGGCTTCATCTTCGATCCCTCCAAGTCGGTCGGCCAGGCCGTCAAGGAGAGCGAAGGTGCCGCCGGCGCGCCGATCAAGGTGGCGGGCTTCGTGCGTTACGCCCTCGGCGATGGCATCGAGAAGCAGGAAAGCGACTTCGCGGCCGAAGTCGCTGCCCAGGCCGGCCACGCCGCCTGAGCCTCTTCTTCCAGGAATCGCCGCTGGCCGTATTTCGGCCATGTGGATGACGGAGATCGACAACAGGCGGCCATGGGCCGCCTGTTGTATAAGTGGCCAGCGAATCGGAGAGCAATCATGGCGGTCCTTCCCTACAAACGCGTCCTGGTGAAGCTTTCCGGCGAGGCATTGATGGGAGGCGAGGCCTTCGGCATCGACCGGGCCACGGTGCGTCGCATTGCCGAGGACGTGATCGAAGCCGTCAAGCTCGGCGTCGAAGTCGCCGTGGTGGTGGGCGGCGGCAATATCTTCCGCGGCTCGCAGATCGCGGGCATGGGTCTGTCGCGGCCTGCAGCAGATTCCATGGGCATGCTCGCCACCGTGATGAACGTCATCGCGCTCGAGGCCCAGCTCGCATCGCTCGGCCAGTCCGCCCGCGCCATGTCCGGCGTCGCCATGCCGTCGGTGGTCGAGACCTATACGCGTCAGCAGGCGATGGAGCACCTCGCCAAGGACCGTGTCGTGCTGCTGGCGGGCGGCACCGGCAATCCCTTCTTCACCACCGATACCGGTGGCGCGTTGCGCGCTGCGGAGCTGGAATGCAATGTCCTGATGAAGGGCACGCAGGTCGATGGCATCTACTCCGCCGATCCCAAGAAGGATCCGGCTGCGACCCGCTATGATCACATCACCCATGACGAGGTCATTCGCAAAGACCTCAAGATCATGGATACGGCGGCGTTTGCGCTTGCCCGCGAGGCTCGCTTGCCGATAATTGTTTTTTCGATTCAACAACCCGGATCCCTGGCAGCCGTGCTGCGTGGAGAAGGGCGTTGCACCCTGGTCACTCCCTGACCGCTTCCATCAAAGAAATTTCGAGGGCAGGAACATGACTGCGTCATTCGATATCGCCGAGGTCAAGCGCCGCATGGAAGGCGCGCTCAATGCGCTGAAACATGAGTTGGGTGGACTTCGTACCGGCCGGGCCTCTTCTTCGCTGCTCGAGCCGGTGCATGTCGATGCCTATGGCGCCAGCATGTCGCTGTCGCAGGTCGCTACCATTTCGGTGCCCGAACCGCGCTTGATCAGCGTGCAGGTCTGGGATCGCGGCATGGTTGGTGCCGTCGAGAAGGCGATCATGAATTCCAATCTCGGTCTCAATCCGCAGACCGAGGGCCAGGTGATCCGGCTGCGTATTCCCGAGATGACGCAGGATCGCCGTAAGGAACTGGTCAAGGTCGCGCATAAATACGCAGAATCGGCACGCGTGGCGGTGCGGCATGTCCGTCGCGACGGCCTTGATATCCTGAAGAAGACGGAGAAGGACGGTGCCATCGGCGAGGACGAAGAAAAGCGTCTGGCCGATCAGGTGCAGAAGGCGACCGATGCGATGATCGCCGAAATCGACAAGACGCTCGTCTCCAAGGAGAAGGAAATTATGCAGGTGTGACGGAAGAGGGTTGCAGACTATCCGCAAGGACTATTCTACTTCCCCAATTCGACACCAATTATCCACTGTCTATCCGATGATCGTTCGATAGAATTCGTGCCAGCCGGTTCGGCGGAGAAGCTTCGAGGCACCAATGTTTGGCAGGGACGAAATCGACGATACCACCGTGGCGGCCCCGCCGACTCATGTCGCCATCATCATGGATGGCAATGGCCGTTGGGCCTCCAAGCGCCTGATGCCCCGTTTCGAGGGGCATCGCCGGGGCGTCGAAGCGCTCAGGCGGACCGTCCGCGCCGCCGCGGAACTGGGCATTCGCTATCTTACGCTCTACTCCTTCTCCTCGGAGAATTGGTCGAGACCTCGAACCGAGGTCGACTATCTCATGGGATTGGTGAAGCGTTTCGTTCGCAACGATCTGGCGGACCTGCATGCCAACAATGTTCGGGTGCGCATCATCGGCGAGCGCGAGGGGCTCGACGCCGAACTTGCCGAACTCCTGGTCGAGGTCGAAAACCTCACCGCTGCCAATACGGGGCTGACCCTGGTGGTGGCGTTCAACTATGGCGCCCGGCAGGAGATCGTCGCTGCCGCACGGCGCCTGGCCCAGCAGGTGGCAGAGGGGACGCTCAATCCGCAGGACATCACGGCCGATGCCCTTGCCGCCAATCTTCATACTCATGATATTCCGGATCCGGATCTGGTCATTCGAACCTCTGGCGAACAGAGGCTTTCCAATTTCCTGCTTTGGCAGGCGGCCTATGCCGAATTCGTCTTCGTTTCCCTGCTCTGGCCGGATTTCGATAGGCGCGCCCTGGAGGCTGCGTTGGCCGAATACCATGCTCGTGATCGTCGTTTCGGGGGGCTCGGCGAAGCCAATCCGCCCCGTCAGGCCAATTCCGGCTAGGGCAATATCGTCGGCGTGCCTGTGGGGGATGATGTGAGAGCAGTTTTGTGTCGGGGGATAACGGCTGGCCGTCCGCGGGGGACGGTTTCATCCGCCCGTGGTCTCTGACATGGCGGGCGTATCCAAGGCCAACTGGTCCGATCTTTCCATCCGTATCGCCTCGGCCCTGGTCATGGCCGGGCTGGCGCTGGCCACCGCCTGGTGGGGCGGGCCGCTCTTCGCGTTGTTCTGGTTTCTCGCAGCCGCAGCCGTCCTGTGCGAATGGCTGTTCCTGATCGCCGGCGGCCGACGGGATTGGTTGATCGTTGCGCTTGGTGCCGGCTTGCTCGCGGTATCGACCGTGCTCGCCCAGAGCGGGCAGGGAGGCGCAGCCCTGCTGACAGTCCTGGGAGGCGCGGCGGTGATGGGGGGGCTGGCCTGGGGGAGAGGGGCGATGCAGCCTTTGCTGGTCGCGGCCGCCTTGCCCTATGCGGCCTGCGTGGTCTTGCCGGCTACCCTGCTAAGGTTGGACGAGCCCTATGGCATGCGCGCCATTTTCGTGCTGTTCGCCATTGTCTGGGGCTCTGACGTGCTGGCCTACTTTACCGGCCGCACCTTTGGCGGGCCGAAGCTGTGGCCGAGGGTCAGCCCAAAGAAAACCTGGTCGGGTTTCATCGGTGGTACGGTGTTTGCCGCCTTGGCCGCCGGCCTGGTTGGCGGCTCCCTTGTTCTGGTTCCCATAGGCGCGGTGCTGGCAGCGATCTCTCAGGGGGGCGATCTCCTTGAATCCGCCTTGAAGCGTCGCTTTGATGCCAAGGACGCGAGCCATCTGATCCCGGGTCATGGCGGCGTCATGGATAGGCTCGACGGCTTCCTGGCGGCGGCACTGGCCGCCTTGCTGATCGGACTTGTGCATGCCGGCTTGCACCCGGCCCAGGGCTTCATTGTGTGGTAGTGCCGAAAAAGCAGGGCGGTCTGGCCTGGCTTCTGGTGCGTGAGGGGAACGGATGATGGGTCTTCTGGATAGTTTCGGTCTCGGTGCCCTCGGCTTCGTGCCGTTCATCGTGATCATTTCCATCCTGATCTTCTTTCACGAGCTTGGGCATTTCCTGGTCGGGCGCTGGTGCGGCGTGAAGGTCGTGACCTTCTCGATCGGCTTCGGGCCGGAATTGTTCGGCTATGACGATCGGCACGGCACCCATTGGCGCATCGCGGCAATCCCGCTCGGTGGCTATGTGCGCTTCTTCGGCGATGCCAATGCCGCTTCCCTGCCCGATGAGGAGCGCAACCAGTTGATGACGCCGGAGGAGCGGGCGGTCAGCCTGTTCCACAAACCGGTCTGGCAGCGCATCGCCATCGTGGCGGCAGGTCCTTTGGCCAATTTCATCCTGGCCGCCTTCGTCTTCGCCGCCGCATTCTCGATTTATGGTTACCCGAATTCTGACGCCATTATCGGGCCGATCAAGGCTGATGGGCCGGCGGCCAAGGCCGGCCTGCGCAAGGGTGACCGGATCGTCGAGGTCAACGGCACCAAGGTCACACTGTTCGACCAGCTTCCTGAGCTGATTTCGGCCGAGCCGGGACGTCCTGTGAATCTCACCATCGAGCGGGGGCAGGAGAGTTTCGACGTGAGTGTCACGCCGGAAACCCGCACCTTCACCACGCCGGATGGCAAGACCATTTCGCGGGCGATCATCGGCATCGGCCCCGGCGGCATGTCGCGCCTCGATCCTGTCTCCGCGCTGTGGCAGGGTACCAAGGAAACGGGGCAAGGTATTGGTGCATCAGCGAAATTTATCTACGATCTTTTTGCGGGGCGCGGCGATCCCAAGCAGGTGACGGGCATTGTCGGCATTGCGGTAGCCTCCAAGACGATCACCGAAACCATCGGGTTCGCCGGCCTGATCCTGCTGACGGCGGGGCTATCGATTTCGGTCGGCTTCATCAATCTGTTGCCGATACCGGTTCTAGATGGCGGTCATCTGGTCTTCTACGCCATCGAGGCGATCCGAGGCCGGCCGGTTGGAGCGCGCGCGCAGGAGTTGTCCTTCGGCATCGGGCTCATGTTGATAATTACAATCACCGTTTTGGTGTTGGGCCATGATCTGTCACAGCAATTATCGGGCGGCTGAGAGGGCGTGGCGGATTCGCAACGGTCTCCCAAAAAAGGACGGATGGCGGCCGAGGGTCGGTTTGCATGCGTCCGGAAACCCTGTAGAAGCATTTCCAATGAGAGCAATGCGGGCTGGCGAGGTTTGGCGTTGAACTCGACTTGGTTTGGTAAAAAGAGTGGGATTTAGACCCGATGGCAACAGCAATGTACAAGTTGAAGCTGGGCGTTGCCCTCGCGGCCGTCGCGGTTCCGTCGTTGTTCGGGGCCTTCGTGGCATCTCCCTTGGTGGGCACGGCTGAAGCCGCTCCGAGGAAGCATGTTGCGTCGCGCTCGGCGCCGATCGTCAACCGCATCGTGTTCGAGAAGAACAAGAAGGTCACCGCGGACCAGCTGTCTTCCATCATGGAGACCAAGCCTGGTAGCCAGGTGAACCAGGCTACCCTCAACGCAGATATCGATCGCATGCGTGAGGCCTATAACCGGACCGGTCGCTCGACGGTGCAGATTACCTACCGCGAAGTCCCGCTGCCGAACAATCGCGTCGACCTCGTCTTCACCGTGGCTGAAGGCTCGAAGGTCGGCATCGACTCGATCAACTTCGTCGGCAACAACAATTTCTCCGCCTGGCGCCTGAAGCGCCAGATGGCGACGGTCGAGAGCGGCTATCTCGGCTGGCTACGCACCACCGACACCTACGATCCGGATCGCCTCGCTGGCGACGAGGAGCGCCTGCGCCAGTTCTATGTGAACCACGGCTATCCCGACTTCCGCGTCGTCTCCATCGTTCCGTCGCTGAACGAGAAGCAGGATGCTTATGTCCTGACCGTTACGGTCGACGAGGGCCAGTACTACAAATTCGGTCCTTCGCAGGTTGAATCCAGCATTTCCGACGTCAACCCGGCCGATCTCCAGGGCGACGTCCAGTCCTGGAACAACTGGACCTACCGTGGCGAGGACGTGGACAAGACCGTCGAGGACATGACGGTCAAGCTGGCTGCTTCCGGCCATCCTTTCGCCCAGGTTCGTCCTCGTGCGGTGCGCGATGCCGGCGGCAATATCATCAGTGTCAACTATGTCGTGGAAGAGGGCGCGAAGGTCTATATCGAGCGCATCAATATCCGCGGCAATACCCGCACGCGTGATTATGTGATCCGTCGCGAGTTCGATATCGGTGAAGGCGACCCCTACAACAAGGCGCTGATCGAGCGGGCCACCCGCCGGCTGCGGAATCTGGGTTACTTCAAGAACATCCGCGTCACCAACGAGCCGGGCTCGGAGCCTGATCGCGTGGTCGTCAACGTCGAGGTCGAAGACCAGTCCACCGGCGAATTCTCGCTGGGCGGCGGCTATTCCACCTCGGACGGCTTCCTCGGCGAAGTTTCGCTCACTGAGCGCAACTTCCTCGGCCGCGGCCAGTATGTGAAGGCTTCGGTGCAGTATGGCCAGCGCACGCAGGGCTACAGCCTGTCCTTCACCGAGCCCTATTTCCTCGGTCAGCGCATCGCTGCCGGCTTCGACCTGTTCTCGAAGACGACCGATGACAGCGACTACAGCTACTACAAGGACCAGACTACGGGTGGTACGTTGCGTGCTGCCTTCCCGATCACCGAGAACTTCACCGTCGGCGTGAACTACACGATCTATTCGGAGAAGGTGACTATTCCGGATCGTCGGTACACGGATAACGACTTCAGCAATGGCGAAGCTTCGGTTGCCATCAAGGAGCTGGCTGCGGACGGACGCCGCTTGGTTTCGATGGCAGGCTATACGCTGACCTATAACACGCTGGACGATCTCAAACAGCCGAGTTCGGGTGTCTATGTCCAGTTCAAGCAAGACGTTGCAGGCTTGGGTGGCGATGCCAAGTTTATCAAGCAGTCGGTTGACGGGCGGTACTACTATTCGCTGACAGATGACCTCACCGTGATGGTTCGTGGTCAGGGCGGCTATATGCACGGCTTCGGTGACGATAAGCTGGCGATCGTCGACCAGTACAGCCCCGGACCCGATTTGGTACGTGGTTTCGCTCCCGGAGGTATCGGCCCGCGTGATATCGCAGGTGGCTCGAAGGGTAATGGCCTTGGCGGCACGACCTATTTCGGCGGCACGGTGGAACTCCAGTTCCCGATCTTCGGCCTACCGCGTGAGGTCGGTTTGCGGGGCGCGATCTTTGCGGATGCCGGTACTGTGTTTGGATATGGCGGTACAAAATTCGCCCCTTATTCATGTGTCGCTACGTCCGGCGGCGGTGGCGATTGCGACGCCGGTGGTGGCGCTGGTAGCGGCAAGAATACCAGGACCTTTCATTTGATCGACGAACACAAGATTCGTTCGTCTGTTGGCGCCAGTCTGCTATGGGCCTCGCCGCTTGGCCCGCTGCGCTTCGACTACGCCTACGTCCTGACGAAGGCAAAGCATGACGACACGCAGGCCTTCCGTTTCGGCACGATCGTCAACTATTGATGATCTGACCTGACGTTTTCGCCGGCCGGTCCCTTGGGGCCGGCCGGTTTTTTGTTCGCACAGTGGCATCCCCTGGATGTTGCAACGAACGGACATATTCGGTGTTTTGCATCGCGGCCCTTTCCTCGTGTATGGGCTGGCGCATGAATGTCCAGGCCGGTAACGCTTTTGCAAAGGGACTGGTCTATTCATAATGGAAAAGATCACCGGTTTCGGAGCAGCCACTCGAAGCCGGATTTGGAGGGGCTGACCGTAGCGTGGACTTGATGACGGATCCGGTATTCTTTCACGCGCGCAACCGCCTCACCGTTGCCGATATCGTCGAGCTCACCGGCGCGGAACCCGTGGCAGGCCTATCGCTGGACCTGACGGTCGAACGGGTTGCGCCGCTCGATCATGCGGGGGAGGGCGATCTGAGCTTCCTCGAAAATCCGCACTACCTGCCGATGCTGGAAACGTCCAAGGCTGCGGTCATCCTGATCTCTCCCAAATTCGTCGATCGTGCCCCGAAACATGCACCGCTGCTGGTGGCGCGCGAGCCCTATCGCGCCTTTGCCCAGATCGGCATGGCCCTGTTCCCGGATGCGGCACGCCCCCAATCCTTCTTCGGGGCCAAGGGGATTTCACCGGGTGCCGTCGTGCATCCCGAGGCGAGGCTCGAGATCGGCGTGACGGTCGATCCGGGTGCCGTCATCGGGCCCCGTGCGGAAATCGGGGCCGGCACCATCGTCGGCGCCAATGCCGTGATCGGTCCGGATGTGCGGATCGGGCGCGACTGCTCAATCAGTCCCAATGTCGTGATCCAGCATTCGCTGGTCGGCAACCGCGTCATCATCCATGCCGGGGCGTGCCTCGGCCAGGATGGTTTCGGCTTTTCGATGGGGCCGCGCGGCCATCTCAAAGTGCCGCAGGTCGGCCGCGTCGTTGTGCAGGACGATGTCGAGATCGGTGCCTGCACCACCATCGATCGCGGCGCCAACCGGGACACCATCATCGGCGAGGGCACCAAGATCGACAATCAGGTGCAGATCGCCCACAACGTGATGGTCGGCCGGCACTGTGTGCTGGTGTCCAAGGTCGGGATCTCTGGTTCGACCGTTCTGGAGGATTTCGTGGTGATGGGCGGCGCCTCTGCCACGGTTGGCCATATCCGCATCGGCATGGGTGCGCAGATCGCCGGCGCCGCTAATGTCAAGAATGATGTGCCGCCGGGCGCACGTATGGGCGGCACGCCGGCCCAACCGCTGGGCGATTACGCCCGCGAACTGGCTCTGCTGAAAAAGCTGGTCAAGAATTCGCGGGTTCGATCGGGGCAGGGAACGGATGAGGGATCCGCTCCCTGAGGGGGCGAAATGGAGTTTGGCTTAAGCGCTCTGGCCGAAGGCCGAGCCGGTTCAGGAAACGAGACCTACATGAGTGAAGCAACCCCTGGAACGCTGGAAACCGCAGATATCGGCAAGCTCCTGACGTTGCTGCCGCATCGCTATCCCTTCCTGCTTGTGGATCGCATTGTCGAAATCGATGGCGACAATTCCGCCGTCGGCATCAAGAACGTCACCTTCAACGAGCCGCATTTTACCGGCCATTTTCCCGAACAGCCGGTGATGCCGGGCGTGCTGGTGATCGAAGCGATGGCCCAGACGGCCGGCGCGATTTGCGTGCTCAGCACGGAAGGCAAGGCCAAGCCGAAGGTCGTCTATTTCATGACCATCGACGAGTGCCGTTTCCGCAAGCCGGTCACCCCGGGCGACCAGATGCGCCTGCATCTGACCAAACTGAAGAATCGCCGCAACATGTGGTGGTACAAGGGCGAGGCCAAGGTCGACGGCGTTACGGTAGCCGAGGCCGTGGTTTCCGCCATGCTGGTTACCGAATAATGGTCGGGGGGGCTCAACAGACCATTCATCCCACCGCCGTCATCGAGGCCGGAGCGACGCTCGGCGAGGGCGTCAGTATCGGCCCGTTCTGCGTTGTCGGGCCTGAAGTGACGCTGGCGGATGGTGTCACGTTACATTCGCATGTCGTGGTCACCGGGCGTACCAGCATCGGTGCGCGTACCAAGGTGTTCCCCTTCGCCTCGCTGGGGCACCAGCCGCAGGATCTCAAATATGCCGGCGAACCCTCGGATCTCACCATCGGCAGTGATTGCCTGATCCGCGAAGGGGTGACGATGAATCCGGGTACCAGCGGTGGCGGCATGCATACCGTGGTCGGCGATCGCTGCGCCTTTCTTGCCAATTCCCATGTCGGGCACGATTGCAGGCTCGGCAATAACATCATTCTATCCAATGGTGTTTTGCTGGCTGGCCACGTTTCGGTGGGCGACTACGCCATTCTCGGAGGCGCGGCGGCGGTGATTCAGTTCGCACGGGTCGGCGCGCATGCTTTCGTCGGTGGCCTGTCCGGCGTCGAGAACGATCTGATTCCTTTCGGCATGGCCCTGGGCGATCGCGCCAGCCTGGCCGGCCTCAACATCGTCGGCCTGAAGCGCCGCGGCTTCGGGCGGGAACAGATCCATGCATTGCGCCACGCCTATCGCATGCTGTTTGCCTCCGCTGGAACGTTGAATGAGCGGGTCGAGAGGGTTGCCGAGACCTTCGCCGATCAGGCAGCGGTCATGGAGATCGTCGATTTTGTGAGAGCCGGCGGCCATCGTGCCCTGGTAACGCCGCGCGATGCGGCGGCGCGCGATCTCGCAGGCAGCGAGGCGTGAGCACACCGCCTGTTGCCGGGGTGGTTTCGGCATTGCCTGCCTTGGCGGTCATCGCTGGGGCAGGGCGTTTGCCGGCCGAGATCGCGGCAGAGGCTGCAAAGCGAGGCGAAGCTGTCGCGATCTTGCCTTTGAAGGGATTTGCCGACGCCGATTTCGCAGGCTACGCCCAATATCCCGTCAGCCTGATCGATCCGAAGGGGGTTCTGCAGGAATTGGCTCGGGCGGGCGCTGGCCGGGTGGTTCTGGCCGGTGCCGTGCATCGGCCAGGGCTTGGCATGGTACGCTCAGGCATCCAGGCTGTCCGGCACCTCGATGAAATCCGCAACGTGCTCGAGGGCGGTGACGACAATCTCCTGCGAGGCGTGATCGTCTTCCTGGAAAAGCACGGTTATGCAGTCGTCGGCGTTCGGGACGTCGCGCCGTCGCTGATGGCGCCCGTGGGGCCGCTTGGCCGCTTGTCGCCGAGTCCGGCCGAGATCGAGGGGATCGCTGTCGGCCGGCGCGCTCTTGCCGCCATGGGAGCCGATGATATCGGCCAGGGGGTGGTCGTCGCCCAAAAGCGCGTGCTGGCCGTCGAGGCAGCCGAGGGCACCGACAATATGATCCGGAGGGTGGCTCTTTTGCGCCGGTCCGGCTTGCTCGGGCGTCTGCTGCGCCATGGCCGACCGCCTGTGGCCGAGCAGGATGGCGGCGTGCTGGTGAAGGCAGCAAAGCCGGAGCAGGATTTCAGGGCCGACCTTCCGGGCATCGGCCCGCGTACCGTGCGCCTCGCCAAGAAGGCCGGTCTCGCAGGTATCGCCATCGAGGCGGGCAATGTTCTCGTGCTGGAGCGTGATGCCACCATCGCGGCAGCCGATGCGGCAAACCTATTCCTTGTCGGGGTGTGACGATGACGGATCGGCCTTTGAAGATCGCCATCGTCGTGGGCGAACATTCCGGCGACCAACTCGGTTTCAAGTTGATGCAGGCCCTGCGAGCACAGGCCGGTGCGCCCGTGGTGTTCACGGGCACGGCTGGCCCCGCCATGACGCGCGAGGGCATGGAAAGCCTGTTTCCCCTCGATGATATCGCGGTGATGGGCTTTGCCGCCGTGATCGGCCGCTTTCCCACGATCTACCGGCGGGCCTGGCAGGTGATCGACGCCATCGTTGCCGATCCGCCGGATGGCCTGGTGATCATCGACAGCCCGGATTTCACCCATGCCGTCGCCAAGCGTGTGCGCCGGCGCCTGCCGCATCTGCCGATCATCAATTATGTGTCGCCCAGCGTCTGGGCCTGGCGCCCGGGCCGGGCCGTGTCGATGCGGGCCTATGTCGACCATGTGCTCGCCTTGCTGCCCTTCGAACCCGAAGCCTATCGCCGGCTGAACGGTCCGCCCTGTTCCTATGTCGGCCATCCCCTGATGGAACGCTTGGGCGAATTGCGGCCCGATGCCGAGGAGGAGGCGATCCGGCAGGGAGCGCGGCCGCTGGTGTTGGTGCTCCCGGGCAGCCGCTCGAGTGAAGTGGGATTGCTGACAGAAGATTTCGGCAGGACGATCGAGCTCTTGTCGACCAGGATCGGGCCTTTCGATGCCGTGCTGCCGACGGTACCGCGCCATGCCGAACGTTTGCGACAGGCGACGGCCGGCTGGGCTGTGAAGCCGCGCATCATCACTGACCCCGATGAGAAATACGCGGCCTTTCGCCAGGCACGGGCAGCGCTGGCGGCATCGGGCACGGTGACGCTCGAACTGGCCCTGGCGCAGGTGCCGATGATCGGCACCTATCGCTTTCCGGCCTGGGAGGCCTTCCTGGCGAGGCGTCTGGTCAAGGGACGTTTCTTCCTGCTGCCCAATCTGATTCTGGACCGCCCGGCGGTGCCCGAACTCTTCCAGGAAGAGGTCGTGCCGGATCGCCTCGCCGAGCTAATGATCGGATTGCTTGGGAATACCGAGGAACGGCGTGCCCAGATACACGCCTTCGACGAGATCGATCGGCGCATGCAGGTTGTGGGAGAGACGCCCTCGCAACGAGCAGCCCGCATCGTGCTGGAGACCATTGCTGCCAAGGCGAGATAAGAGATTCGGGCGCGTCAGCCGGAAGCGCAGGAACTGGAAACGAGAAGGGCGGATCCGAGGATCCGCCCTTCGCTATTTAGCGGCGCTGGGCCGGCGAGACGTAGTCGCGGCGGGCCGCACCGGTATAGAGCTGGCGCGGGCGGCCGATCTTCTGGGACGGATCCTCGATCATTTCCTTCCACTGGGCAATCCAGCCGACGGTGCGGGCAAGGGCGAACAGCACGGTGAACATCGAGGTCGGGAAGCCCATCGCCTTCAGTGTGATGCCCGAATAGAAATCGATGTTGGGATAAAGCTTCTTCTCGATGAAGTATTCGTCATGCAGGGCGATGCGCTCGAGCTCCAGCGCCACCTCGAGCAGCGGGTCATCCTTGTGACCGAGCTCGTTCAGCACCTCGTGGGTGGTGCGCTGCATGATCTTGGCGCGCGGATCGTAGTTCTTGTAGACGCGATGGCCGAATCCCATCAGGCGGAACGGATCGTTCTTGTCCTTGGCCTTGGCGATATATTGCGGAATGCGATCGACGGTGCCGATTTCCTGGAGCATCTTGAGGGCAGCCTCGTTGGCACCGCCATGGGCGGGGCCCCACAGGCAGGCGATGCCGGCCGCGATGCAGGCGAAGGGATTGGCGCCCGAGGAGCCGGCGAGGCGCACCGTCGAGGTCGAGGCGTTCTGCTCGTGATCGGCATGCAGGATGAAGATGCGATCGAGAGCGCGGGCCAGGATCGGATTGGGCTTGTAGTCCTCGCAGGGGACAGAGAAGCACATGCGCAGGAAGTTGGACGGATAGTCCAGATTGTTCTGCGGATACACGAAGGGCTGGCCGATGGTGTATTTGTAGGCCATCGCAGCCAGGGTCGGCATCTTGGCGATCAGCCGCATCGACGAGATCATGCGCTGATGCGGGTCGGAGATGTCGGTGGAGTCGTGATAGAATGCCGAGAGGGCGCCGACGGAGGCGACCATCACCGCCATCGGATGGGCGTCGCGGCGGAAGCCCTGGAAGAAGCGGGCCATCTGCTCATGCACCATGGTGTGGCGCGTGACGCGATAGTCGAAGTCCGCCTTCTGCGCTGCAGTCGGCAGTTCGCCGTAGAGCAGTAGATAGCAGGTCTCGAGGAAGTCGCCATGCTCGGCGAGCTGCTCGATCGGGTAGCCGCGATAGAGCAGCACGCCCTCATCGCCATCGATATAGGTGATCTGGGATTCACAGCTCGCCGTCGAGGTGAAGCCGGGATCGTAGGTAAACATGCCCGTGTGCTTATAAAGGGGCGCAATATCAACAACCGTCGGACCAACGGAGCCGGCCTTGGTCGGCAATTCGATTGCCTTGTCACCAATAGTCAGAGTCGCCGTGTTACCGCTCATGCAATCCTCCTTGTACGGAAATACGCGGTCACGCCTTGGCCAGAAAGGAGCCCCCCGGCTCAAGTAAGGCCTACGTATCGCCGATCCGTCGGTGTTGGGTAGACCATTTGCTGCAATGCCGCAAGAATGACGAAGAGGTGAACCGAAGGTTCGGTCGCGGGCTCGATCCCAAGGCCTCCGGCTTCCCCCGATTGGGCCACCTTGACGCGAAAGCTTTTCAAACCTTTCGCGTCAAAGCTGCGAAAGCGACACCTATTGCGTGAATTCCGACGGATAGGCAACGCTGATCATGCGGCGCTTGGTCTCAGCCGACCTGGTCTCTGAGGCGGGCCAGGCTCTCCTCGCGGCCGAGCACGGCCAGCACGTCGAAGACGGGCGGGGAGGTGGTGCGGCCGGTGAGGGCGGCGCGCAGCGGCTGGGCAAGGGAGCCGAGCTTGGCGCCGGTTTCCTCGGCTGCAGCCCGTACCGTCGCCTCGGTCGCCGTTGCGTTCCACTCGGTCAGCGCTTCGAAACGGGGCAACAGCATGGCGATGGTCGCC
Organism: Labrys sedimenti; assembly: GCF_034424805.1. Taxonomy (NCBI): domain Bacteria; kingdom Pseudomonadati; phylum Pseudomonadota; class Alphaproteobacteria; order Hyphomicrobiales; family Xanthobacteraceae; genus Labrys; species Labrys sedimenti. The sequence continues at coordinate 1,135,353 of NZ_JAXOUF010000001.1, read as the reverse complement.
CGTGCTTCCTCGCTCAGCATGGCCTTGGCCTTGTCATCCAGCGGAAGGGGGCGCGAGACAAACAGGAAACTGGCGCCGTCCAGCAGTTCCACCAGCGTTTTGGCACGCTCCTTGAGACCCGACATGGCCGCGAGCAGTTGAGAACGCTTGGCGCCGTTGCCGGCGGCAAGCTGGGCGGCGAGCACCGGGCCATCGGGAAGATGGGGCAGCAACTGGTCGATGGCGGCGAGCAACTCCTCATCCGTCGAGTTGCGCATATAGATGCCGTTGAGATTTTCGAGCTTCTTGAAATCGAAGCGCGCGGCTGATTTGCCGATGGCACCCGTATCGAAATGCTCGATCATCTCCTTGGTGGTGAACACCTCCTGGTCGCCGTGGCTCCAGGACAGGCGCACCAGATAATTGCGCATGGCCGCCGGGAGGTAACCCATGGCGCGATAGGCATCGACGCCGAGCGCGCCATGGCGCTTGGAGAGCTTGGCACCATCAGGCCCATGGATCAGTGGAATATGCGCCATATGCGGCACTTCCCAACCCATGGCTTCATAGATCTGCTTCTGGCGGGCGGCATTGGTGAGATGATCGTCGCCGCGAATGATGTGGGTGATGCCCATGTCGTGGTCGTCGACCACCACGGCCAGCATATAGGTCGGCGTGCCGTCGGAGCGCAGCAGGACGAGATCGTCAAGATCCTTGTTGGCCCAGCGCACGGTACCCTGGACGTCGTCATGGATGACGGTCTCGCCCTCGATAGGGGCACGCAGGCGGATCACCGGCTTGACGTCCTTGGGGGCGGTGGCCGGGTCGCGGTCGCGCCAGCGACCGTCATAGCGCGGCGGACGCCCTTCCTTGCGGGCGAGCTCGCGCATCTCCTCGAGCTCCTGCTGGGTGGCGTAGCAATAATAGGCCTTGCCCTGGGCGAGCATCGACTCGGCGACCTCGCGATGACGGGCCGCGCGGGCAAACTGGAAAATCGGGTCCCCGTCCCAGTCGAGGCCGAGCCAGGCCAGGCCGTCCAGGATGGCTGATATGGCGGCATCGGTCGAGCGTTCGCGATCGGTGTCCTCGATGCGCAGCAGCATCTTGCCGCCCTTGGCCCTGGCAAAAAGCCAGTTGAACAGAGCCGTGCGGCCACCGCCAATGTGGAGAAAGCCGGTAGGGGAAGGAGCAAAGCGGGTAACGACGGGAGTGGACATCGAAGCTGGCAATTCCAAGGAAGGGTGGGGCGGATCAGGGCGGAGGAGCGTTGAGCTCTTGGCTAACCCGGATCACATCAATAAGCTTGGGGCTTTAGCACAGGGTTTCATCGGACGGTAGCGGCGGGGGCGCCTTTGCCTGAGAATGATCGGGGCCGCACGCGAGTTGGTGTCCTCGGTGGAAGGCCGGGACAGCGGGGATTGGCGCTGCCCGGCGGTATGCTGTTCGGGCAGGGGCTGCAACAACTGCTGGCCTGGCTGGCGGCCGGGCTTGCGGCCGAGATGGCCGCCTTCGAGCTTGCTCTCGTCGTTCCGATCTTTCTGGGCCTGGGTGTCATCGCCTATTTCGCCGCACCGGAAGAGCCCAGTCTTGTCTTGCCCGCGCTCCTCACCGTGGGCACGGCCTGCCTCGCCTATGGCTTGCGGGCGCGCTGGTGGCTGCATGTCAGCCTGGTCTGCCTGGCGGCCGTAGGAGCAGGTTTTTGTTCTGCCAAGCTTCGCACGATGAGCGTCGCCGCGCCGCAGCTTTCGCGGTCGATGGCGGGAACCGTCACGGGGCTTGTCCTTTCGGTCGAGCCTCGCTTGGGCAGCAGTGCCCGCATCGTCATCCGGCCGGTCTCGGTGGAGAAACTGGAGCCTGCCGCCATGCCGGCTCGCATTCGCCTCACGGTCCGCAAGGGCAGCGAAATTGAGGCCGGTGACAGCATCAGCCTCAAGGCCATCATGCGGCCGCCACCATCACCTGCCTTGCCGGGCGGTTACGACTTTGCACGCGATGCCTTCTTTGACGGCATTGGTGGCGTTGGCTTCGCAGCGGGCAAGATCTCACCTGCCGCCAGCCCGGTCGAAGCGAGCTGGGCGGAGGTCTTCACCATCTGGATCGACCGGCAGCGCAACCATCTGACCGGGCGGATCGTCGAGACGATACAGGGGGAGAATGGGGCGATCGCAGCATCGCAGGTTACCGGCAAACGCGGCCAAATACCCGGCGATGCCAATGATGCACTGCGTGCTTCCGGCCTCTACCATGTTGTTTCGATTTCCGGGCTGCACATGGCCCTGTTTGCGGGCGGGCTGTTTGGCCTCATCCGCGCCGTGTTGGCCTTGTCGCGCCGTATTGTGCTCTATCGGGGCACCAAGGAACTCGCCGCGATGCTCTCTCTGCTGCCGGCCGCGGCCTATACGCTGTTTTCCGGTGCCGAGGTCGCGACCGTTCGTTCCTTCCTGATGACGGCCATCGTGCTGCTGGCCGTGGCGCTGGGGCGCAATGCCATCACCCGGCGCAACGTCGCCCTCGCTGCAAGCTTCGTGCTGCTGACCACGCCGGAGCAGTTGCTGGGGCCGAGCTTCCAGATGTCCTTTGCGGCGGTGGCAATGCTGGTGATCGCACATGAGCAATGGAGCCGGCGTAAGCGAGAGAAACCCACGATGGCGTGGGAGAGGGCTATTGGAGGAGCGGTAACCCTGGTGCTTGCCATGATGCTGACGACGATCGTCGCCTCGCTTGCCACGGCACCGTTTTCCGCCTTTCATTTCCATCGCCTCACCCTGCAGTCACTGGCTTCCAACCTCGTCGCGACTCCCATCGTTTCCTTCCTGATCATGCCACTCGCCATGCTGGCGCTGGTGGCCGAGCCGTTCGGCTATGGCGCTCCATTCTGGCAGGCGATGGGCTGGGCGGTCGGCTTGTTCATGCAGGTGGCCCGTTCGGTTGCTACTTGGCCCGGTTCCGACCTCGTGATGCCGCAATTTTCGTCCGTTGCTCTCGGATTATTCGCCCTGACGCTGGTTGTGCTGACTATCCTGCGCACGCGTCTCGCTTTGCTGGCCTTGCTGCCCCTTGGCGGGGGCATTGCCCTGGCCGCGACAGCGCCGCTGCCGGTGGCTCTGTTCGGCTCCAACGGCTATGCGGCTCTCGTCCGCAAGGGCGATCAGTTGACGGTGCTGGCGCAGCGGTCCGACGCTTTCACCGTTCAGCAATGGCTGCTGGCGATGGGTGATCGGCGCAAGCCCGAAGATCCCACTCTGGCGGCACGGCGCCTCTGTGACAGGGAAGGATGTTCTGCGCCTATCGAGGACGGCGGGGTCTTCATGCTCGACAAGACCAGCAACGCTGCCGAAGAGGATTGCGGTCGCGTCAGCGTCCTGGCCGGGCCGGTTTCGATCGGTGCCCGTTGTGCCGCGCTTGGCCTGACACTGGACCGCGAGCTGATCCGCGCGGCCGGCTCGATCGCGCTCTATGCCGGCCCCCGCGGCGACGATGGCCGCCTCACTTGGCGCATCGTCACGGCGCGTGACCTCGAGGGTTCCCGCCCGTGGGCTCCCGCCAGGACGAGGCCGGCTTCCAGTGTTGCACCGCCCGCTGCAAAGGCTCCACTTGTCGATCCGCCTCAGGGCTCCGCTATCCCCGACGCAGATCTGGGACCTCCGCAGCCGAATGCTGATGACTGACATATTTCCAGGGGAGGCGCCTTGGTTCTCCGCGCCGCGGATCAACGCTCGCGCATCGCCTGGGATGACACCTCGACAAGGGGCGAGAAGAGATATTCCAGGATGCGCCGGCTGCCTGTCTTGATCTCGACGCTTACCGTCATGCCTGCTCCGAGCGGCACCTGGTTGCCGTCTGCCGCGATGAAGGTGGCCGAGGGGGTGAGCGTGACGGGATAGACGAGTGCCTGAACCCTCGAAGCGCCGGCAAACATATCCTGCTGTCGAATGGCCTGCGTCGGGTCGCCTTCTGCGCGCTGTGCTTCCGGCGCAGGGATGGAGTCGGCGGCGACATGCGTCACGAGGCTGGAGATCGTTCCATAGCGGGTGAACGGAAAGGCCTCCACCTTGACGATGGCCTCCTGCCCCTTATGGACGAAAGCGATGTCCTTGTTCTCCACATAGGCTTCGATTTCGAGCGTGGCATTGGCCGGGACCACCCGCATCAATTCCTGGCCTGTGGTCACGACCTGGCCGATGGTAGTCACGGAGACGGACTGCACGGTGCCGTCGATCGGGCTGGTCAAGGTCTTGTGTTCGAGGCTCGCCTTCGCCTTGATCAGGCGATGGCTGAGGTCGTCGGCCTGGCGTTCGGCATTCGCCTTTTTCTGGGAGTTGTCGCTGATGAAGGCATCCCGAATCTTGGTGGCCTCAACCGCGAAAGTGACCATCTCGGCCTTCGCCTGCTCCAGCCAGCCATTATTGGCGGCGAGGGCGGATTTTTCCGACTGGAGAGCCTGGAGCGCGTCAAACAAGTTTGTGCGCGTGCCGGCATTCTTCTCCATCAGCGTGTTTCTCATGTCGACCCGGCTCTGCAGGGTTTCTATCAGGGCCGCCTGGGAGGTCGTGGTGGCGATCAGCCGATCACGTTCCGCCGTCTTCACCGCTTTCTTGGCCGTCAAGCTGCTCAGCTCGGCGCGCAGGCTCGCCAGGTCATCGCGCAGCACTTGTTCTTCGCGCACGCGCACATTGGCGGGAATGGCCTCGGGCCATGGGATAGCGGGGGCCACATCGATGATGTTCTTCTCAGCAGTTTCGATCGCTGCCCGCCGCCGCACGGCTTCGGCTTGATAAGCGGCCAGGCTTGCCGCGATGTTGCCGACGTCGGCCTCGGTCTCGACGGTGTCGAGTTCAACGAGGATGTCCCCAGCCTTCACATGCGCGCCATTGTCGACCCGGATCGCCTGAATGCGTCCCGTTTCCAGAGGCTCGATGGTCTTGATCTGGCCGATCGGCCGGATCTTGCCGGCAGCGACGGCAAAGATGTCGATCCGGCTGAAATAGGACCAGGCCAGGGCGCTGGCTAGGAAACCACAGATGAGCAGTAGCAGCGCCAGCCTTGCCGGAGATGCCGGGGTTTCCAGAATCTCGAGCGCCGCTGGCAGGAACTCCTGATCGGATCGCCGCGGTACGGGCCGCTTGCGTGCAGGGGAGAGTGAGGTCGTGCTCACGATACGTCCTCTCCACTCGCCTGGCTGGTCTGCAGCGCCCACAGATGAGCATAGAGACCGCCTTTCCTCGCCACCAATGCGTCATGCGTGCCGATCTCGACAATGCGCCCATCGGCCATGCTGATGATGCGGTTGCAGTTCCTGACGGCGGCGAGCCGGTGGGCGATGATGATGACCGTGCGTCCCTTGACGATCTGTCGCATGTTACGATGGATGACACGCTCGCTTTCATAGTCGAGGGCGCTCGTGGCCTCGTCGAAGATGAGGATCGGCGGGTTTGTCGCCAAGGCGCGGGCGATGGCGAGGCGCTGCCTTTGTCCACCCGAGAGATTGGCGCCGCGTTCCTCGATGATGGTTTCGTAGCCGCTCGGCAGTTTGCTGATGAACTCGTCGGCGCCGGCGAGGCGTGCGACCTGCATCACCGTGCCGCGTGACATGGTCGGATTGGCCAAGGCGATATTGTCGTGAACCGAACGGTGAAACAGCAGGTTTTCCTGCAGGACCACGCCGATATTGCTGCGCAGCCAAGCCGGGTCGACCTGTGAAATATCGGCTCCGTCGAGAAAGACCTGTCCTTCCACCGGCGTATAGAGACGCTGGATCAGCTTGGTCAACGTCGACTTGCCCGAACCCGACGGACCGACAATGCCGATCACCTCGCCCGGATTGATCTGCAAGGTGATGGTTTTGAGGACTTCCGGCAAACCGGCCCTGTAGCGGAAGGATACGTTCCGGAAGGCGATCTGTCCGCGCGGCGTCGGCAGCGCCAACGGCATCCGGGGTGAATGTTCCGGAACGGTGTTGAGAATATCTCCCAGCCTTTCGACGGAAACCTGCACCTGCTGGAAATCCTGCCACAGTTGCGACAGGCGCAGGATGGGTTGCATCACCTGCCCGGAGATCATGTTGAAGGCGACGAGTTCGCCTACCGTGATCTCGCCGCGGATCACGGCCATGGCGCCGAAGAAGAGCAGGGCGGCGGTCATCAGCTTGCTGACATATTGAATGGCGTTCTGGCCGACGCTCGCCAGGAGCGTCGCGTCGAAGGCCGTGCGGACATAGGCGGCGAGTCGCTCCTCCCACTGCAACTGGGTTGCCGGCTCGACGGCCGCGGCTTTGAGCGTCTGGATGCCCACCACGGTCTCGACCAGGAATTGCTGGCTTTCTGCTCCCGTGTTGAACTTCTGCTTGACCTTGTCGCGCAGATGCGGGCGCACCAGCAGGGTGATGATCAAATAGAGCGGGATCGCCGCGATGACGATCAGCGTCAGCTTCCAAGAATAGAGGAAGAGAACGGCAATGAAGATGAAGGTGAAGAACAGGTCGATCGCGGAGAACAGGCCCTGGCCTGTCAGAAAGGAGCGTATAGTCTCGAGTTCCCTCACACGGGCGACGGTCTGGCCTGCCGCTCTCGTCTCGAAATAGCCGAGCGGCAAGCGCAAGAGGTGATGGAAGAGGCGCCGGCCAAGCTCGACATCAATGCGGCTCGTCGTATGCGAAAGGACATAGGTGCGCAGATATTGCAGCGAGACGTCGAAGATACCGATGATGACCAGGCCGAGGACCAGCACGAGGAGCGTCGAATAGCCCTGATGCACCAGGACCTTGTCGACGATCACCTGGAAGAAGAGCGGTGTGATCAACGCGAAGATCTGCACGAAGATCGATGCAACCAGGACATGGGCCAGTGGCTTGCGGTAGCGCCAGATCGACGGCAGGAACCAGCGCAGGCTGAAGGCTTTCGGATCGATGCCAGGGCCCTTGAGACGGCGGGCAACCAGGATGACGTCCGCCTCGATCTGACCGAGCAGGTCTTCCACCGACACGCCGCGTGCCACGCGCGTGACGGGATCGACCAGCCGATAGTCTCCGGAGGCCATCAGGCCTCCATAAATGGCATAGCCACCGTCCCGCAGTTTGACGATGGCCGGCACCGGTATGGACTGCAGGCGCTTGGCCTTGGCCGCATTGATGGTGCGCGCCTTGAGACCCACGATGGCTGCAGCCCGCACCAGATCGACATGGGTGCTCTCCCTGTTTCCCAGCGCAAGCTCTCGGCGCATATGCATGGGATCGGCTGCAATTCGGAAATAGTTCGCCACACCGCACAGCGCAGCGAGGCCGGAGTCGAGTTTCTCTGGCTCTCCCGTGCTCTGTGATATTTCATTCATGAATTGAAGACCTCGGGGGACGTAGTCGCAAATGCTCGCAGTGGCAAGGAACGCAAACTAACCGACCATCGCCAATTCGATCCGGGTTTAATCTTGCGACCAACTGACAACGCCGCCGTTGCGACAACACAACGATTTTACAGTACATTACAAAGAAAGGTCGTTAAAGGACCAAATCATTAATTGGCAAGCAAGTTTGTATAAATGGCAAACGGCAGGCTTGCCGTTTTTTGTAATTAATTCCAATGTCTTGAAATAATTTTATAATAAATTTTGATGTTATCTTTGGAGTGATAAATCTTTGCAAGGAGAGATTTAAATAAATTAGACTAAATATTGAACGTTGTTTTATTTTGTAAAATTCACATTTTGCTGTAAGGGGTATTTTTTCTATGGCTTGAAAATATTTGCATGGAGCCAGAGTAAAGCCATCGCATGGATACCAGACGTCATGTATGCTCGCGGTCGTTCTCACTGCCAAGCCGATAGGTGAAGTGGCTTGGATATCAGGTATTCCATCGCCAACTGAGCGCAGTCCAGGAATTTTCCATGAGCAACATTGTACTTCCAACCGGTATCACCCATGACAGCGTCTTCGCGGCGGGTGCAGCCGGAAGCACCTACAAGGTAAATTTGGATTCCTACATTATTTCCGCCGACAGTCTGGGGCTTCAGCTCGACGGAGGCCCCTGGACTGTAACGATCAATGGCGGGGTCGGCGGCCTGCAAGGAGACGGCCTTGCCGTGAACGCGCCGGCCACGAGCACCCTTGTAACGACAAAGGTCAATGTGGGAGCGGAAGGCTCCATCTACGGTTCCCTCTACGGCATCGGAACAAATGCGGCCTTGGATGTCGCAAATTCCGGAATTATCCGGGGGGATGCGGGAGCTGTCTATTATGTCGGCGGTTCAGGAAGCAATCTCTATTCCAACGCAAAAATTTCCGTAAAAAACCTGGCAGGCGCGACCATCTCTGGTGGTGATTTCGGAATCTATAATAACAGCGCTGCGATATTGACGGTGACGAACGCTGGGACGATTTCTACGGATAGTGGCTATGCCATTCGGTCCAGCGGGCTTGGCAGCATCACCAACAGCAAGCTGATTCAGGGCGATATCGGTCTTTTTGGCGCGGCTCCGCTGAATTCCCTCGGAGTCCCGACCGCTGGTAATACCGTCACGAATACTGGGGAGATCGATGGTTCGATCTTGATCAACGAGGGCAAGAATGCCGTTACGAACTCCGGCATTGTAATTGGAAATGATCAACTCCTGACTTTCGCAGATGATAGTCAGCGGGATATCCAGGTTTCGATAGGCCTCTGGCAAGGCAATAGCACCATCAAGAATTCAGGAAAGTTGTACGGGACGATACTTGGAAGTTTGGGAGCCGACGTCATCAGCAATACGGGGTTGATCGTCGGCGACGCGGCCTATGGCTATGACGCCGGAAGCGACCAGTACTTCCAGGGCGCGTTGGACCTCGGCGCCGGCAATGACAGCCTTACCAACGGCAAGGAGATCGATGGCGCCGTCTGGCTGGGTACGGGTGATGATACGGCGACCAACACCGGCGTGATCTACGGTTTCATTTCGGCTGGCGACGGCAACGACAAGATTACCAATTCGGGCAGCGTCGACGGCATCGATCTGGGCGAGGGTGTCAACACCCTCACCAACAGCAAGACGATCTATAGGGGCGTCTATGGTGGCGATGGCGGCAATACCATCACCAACAGCGGTACCATCTACGGCGATGTCCAGACCGGAGCTGGCAACGACAAATTCACCGAGTCCGGTGCCGGTCTGGTGACCGGCGATTTCTATCTGGGGGCGGGCAACGATACCTTTGTCGGTGGCGCCAGTGTCGAATATGTCCACGATCAGGCCGGTAACGACATATATGGCCTCGGTGCGGGCAATGACGTCTATTTCGCCTCCAACGACGGCGGTACCGATAAGGTGGACGGCGGCACCGGGATAGACGTCTTCGCTGTTGCTTCTGATACGACGGACCCCCTCAATATCAATCTTGGCACCACGGCGGCTCTCGGCTTGAATGCTCAGACCGCAACCTTCGGCACATCCGGCGGCAGCGAGAATGTGAAGGGTTTCGAGATCGTGTGGGGCACTTCCGGCAATGATACTATCGTCGGTGGAGCGATCGCAGAAACGCTGCACGGCAATGACGGCAACGACATCATTGCCGGCGGCGTTGGGGCCGATATCCTCTGGGGGGAGGGCGGCAACGACATTTTCAAGCTGCTGGGTGTCAAGGACAGCGGATTGACCCGGGCGGCAACCGACACGATCATGGACTTCACCCAAGGCGAGGACAAGATCGACCTCAGCAGCATCGACGCCAACAGTTCGGTAGCCGGTTTTCAGGAGTTCCACAGCCTGATCGCCAATAGCGATTTCACCGGCTCGTCGGGTGAACTGCGTTATATCTTCCAGGGTGGGCAGACCATGCTCCAGGGCGATATAAACGGTGACAAGAAGGCGGATTTTCAGATCGCGATCCAGGGCACGGTCAATTTGCAAAGCAGCGACATCATCGGTCTTTCCTGAGCATCGGCTGTACCGCGTCTGAGCGAGAAGGCGGCCGCCCCTACGGGCCTCTGCCCGCAATTTTCAGGGTAACGGCCGCGCGTTTTGAGGCGGTTACCCTGATCGTGTCGCCGTCTGGAAGGGGCGGCGGACACACCAATTTCACCAGTATTTGCCGGTGGACATTGCTTCGAGAATGATGATGATCGCGTTTTTCGCGTCGCCAAGGGAAGTTTCATGAAAATCAGCGCCCGCAACCAGATCAAGGGTACGATCAAGAGCGTGACGAAAGGGCAGACCACTTCCCATATCCAACTCGAGGTCAACGGTACCATCATTACCGCGTCGATCACCAACGAGGCCGTCGACGACCTCAATCTCAAGCCCGGCCAGAACGCCTATGCCGTCATCAAGGCCTCAGATGTCATGATTGCAGTCGACTGACCTGCCTTCCCGTTTCATGCCGACTTTCGGCAGTGCTCGGGCGGATAGTGGTTCGAGCACCCCTGGTTGTCTGATGTCGAGCCGATGAGCCTGTAAATTCCGGACGTTTTGTCAGGCAATCCGCAAGCCCAGTTCGGCCAGCAACTGGCCGGCCTGGCCTTTCGAGATCGTAGCGCCCTTGAAATAGAGGGCATCTCCCAGCCTCAGTCCACCGAGATCGGCGCCGCGCAGGTCGGCCCCCTCGAAGCGGGTGTCGGCCAGATTCGCATCGCGCAGGCTGCATTCCTCGAAGGTCGCCTCGCGAAAGTCGCATTGGCGTAAATCGGCCTGGGTGAAGTCGAGACGACGCAGCACGGCCTTGCGGAAGGAAAAGGCCGGCAGTTTGGCCGACATCAGCAGAACCTCCTCGAAAACCAGCCCCAGCGCCGAGATCTCCGAGAGGTCTGCGCCCGTCAGCTTGCAACCGATGAATGTCGCCGAAGCCGCCTTGGCACGCCGGAAGCTGGTATTGCTGTAATCACCGGTGCGGAAGTTCGCTTCCTCCAGATCCGTGCCACGGAAATCGGCGCCGCTCGCCTTGCAGTTGCGCCAGAGCGTATTGGCAAGCTTGGCGCCGACCAGCTTGGCGTTTCTAAGGATGCAACGCTCGAATACCCAATGAGAGAGATCGAGACGCGAAAGATCGCACTCCTCCATCTCGCAATCGACGACGGAATGGGGAAGCTTCGTCGCGACTAGGTCTTCGACATCGCGGCGCTGCAGGCTGCGGTTCGCGATTGCGCGAAGCGCACTCATGACCGGCAGGCCTTGGCGTCGGCCACACTCAGTAGCGACGGAACAAACCGACCAGCTTGCCCTGGATCTGCACCCGGTCGGGCCCGAAGATACGAGTTTCATAGGCCGGGTTGGCAGCCTCCAGTGCGATGGAGGCTCCGCGCTTGCGCAGGCGCTTGAGCGTGGCTTCCTCGTCATCGATCAGAGCCACGACGATGTCGCCGGTATCGGCATGGTCCTGGCGGCGGATGAGTACGGTGTCATTGTCGAAGATACCGGCCTCGATCATGGAATCGCCACGGACCTCCAGAGCGAAATGATCGCCGGAGGACAGCATTTCCGGCGTGACGCTGATGGTGTGGCTCTTGGACTGGATGGCGGAGACCGGCGTGCCGGCGGCAATGCGCCCCATCACCGGGACAAGGACCGGCCGGCCGACCTCGTCGTCAATTTCAGGCCTGACGGGGCGCACCTTGCCGAGATTGCCCTCGATCACATTGGGACGGAAACCGCGCTGGGAAGAGGCCAGCGACAGGCCGCCACCGCTCGGTACTGCCGATTCGGGCAGGCGCACCACTTCGAGCGCTCGAGCGCGATTGGGCAGGCGCCGAATGAAGCCACGCTCTTCCAGCGCCATGATCAGGCGGTGAATGCCAGACTTGGACCTGAGGTCCAGCGCTTCCTTCATCTCGTCGAAGGAAGGAGGCACACCCTGTTCTTTCAGGCGCTCATGAATGAACCGAAGCAATTCATGTTGTTTCTTGGTCAGCATGGCTATCCCGTCGTGGCGGCCGCGAATCACGGTGAAGGTGTAAACAAAACAAGAACAGTGCTACATGTTCCTACTGTGTTCTGCAACAATGAAGTTCAGGTTAAAGACGTGGTCAATAGCCTGCCGTGCGGAGATCGATGATCTCGCAGGTCTCACCCGCCTTTGCTTCGGGTGCGAAGGGCGGCCGGATCACCAGGCAATCGGCATGCTGCATCACGCTGACGAGCGACGAATCCTGCAATGTTAATGGCTCCACCTTGAGGATGTCTGACGTATCGTCAAGCAGGAAGCGGGCGCGAATATAGTCCTCGCGAATATCGTTGGCCGGCCAGGAACGGGCAAAGACGGCCTTGCGGCGTGGCGGGCCTGCGTCGGAACGGCCAAGCAACGTGCGCAGCAGCGGCACAAGAAAGAGGACGCCGCAAACCACGGAGGAGACCGGATTGCCCGGCAGTCCGAGAATGTGCATGGCACCGAGCCGCCCATGCAGCAGCGGCTTGCCTGGCCGCATCGCGATTTTCCAGAAGCCGAGCCGCATGCCTTCGCGGGTCAGTGCGGTCTGGATCAGATCGTGATCGCCGACGGATGCGCCGCCGATGGTGACGAGCACATCGGCCTTTTCGGCGCGAGCTCGCTTGATGGCGGCTTCCAGGGCCGGAAAGTCGTCGCTGGCGATGCCGAGGTCGAGCACTTCGCCGCCTTCGGCTTCGACGAGGGCGCGGATGGCGAAGTTGTTGGAGGCGACGATCTGGTTCTCGCCGATGGCTTGGCCGGGGAGCACCAGTTCATCGCCGGTGGCGAGGATGGCGACCTTGGGGCGGCGATGGACGGGCAGGCGAGGGTGGTTCATCGCCGCTGCAAGGGCAATGTCGCGGGGGCCGATGACGGTACCTGGTGCCAGCGCTTCCTTGCCTTCGGCAAAGTCCAGGCCGCGGGCTCGGATATGCTGGCCGGGCTTGGCCGTGGCTTCGACGAGGACCTGGTTGCCCTCCCGGCGGGTCTGCTCCTGGATCACCACCGTGTCGGCGCCATCCGGCACGGGGGCACCCGTGAAGATGCGTACCGCCTGGTTCTCGCCGACACGACCGGCATAGCCATGCCCCGCCGCCGATTCGCCGATCAATTCGAGGACAGCACCCTCCTGGGCATCCTGCCCCCGCACGGCATAGCCGTCCATGGCGGAGGCGTTGAAGCCCGGCTGGGTTCTGAGGGCCGTGATGCCCGAGGCCAGGACACGGGTCCGCGCTGCGTGCAGCGGTACGGTTTCGACCGGGAGCGGGCTCACGCCGGCAACCACCTTGGCCAGCGCGTCCGCGACGGGAAGCAGGCTCATGGATTTTCCTCCGCATGCCAATCGCCGGATTTGCCGCCGGACTTCTCTATGAGCCTGATCGCCTCGATGCGCATGCCCCGGTCGGCAGCCTTGACCATGTCATAGATGGTCAGGCAGGCGACGGAAACTGCGGTCAGCGCTTCCATCTCCACGCCGGTCTGTCCGGCGACCTTGGCTGTCGCCCGCACCGTCAGGCCGGGCAGAGCGGTATCGGGCTCGATCTCGACGGCGACCTTGCTCAGCAACAAGGGGTGGCAGAGTGGGATGAGCTCATGCGTCTTCTTGGCGGCCATGATACCGGCGATGCGAGCGGTCGCGCGGACGTCACCCTTCTTGGCATCGCCCGACAAGACGAGATCGAGCGTCGCGCGCTGCATCACCACGCGCCCTTCGGCGATCGCGGTGCGGCTGGTCACCGCCTTTTGCGAGACATCGACCATGTTCGCCTCGCCGGAGGCGTCGAGATGGGTAAGGACGGGCTTTGCATTTTGCTGGCTCATGCCGCCTGGTCCACAGACAGCAGGGCGCGCGTGGCGGCGGTGACGTCGCCCTGACGCATCAGGCTCTCGCCGACCAGGAAGGTGTTGACGCCCACCGTCTGCAGGCGCTGGACGTCGCCGGGCGTGAAGATACCGCTTTCGCCGACCAGGAGGCGATCGCCGGGCACCAGCGGCGCCAGTGTCTCGGTCGTCTCCAGGCGAGTGACGAAGTCGTTGAGATCGCGATTGTTGATACCGATCATGCCGACATCGAGCGTGAGAGAGCGCTCGAGCTCGTCGTGATTGTGGATCTCGCACAGGACGTCAAGGGACCAGTCCTTCGCGGCCGCAATCAGGGCACGGGCTTCGGCATCGGTGACGCTGGCCATGATCACCAGGATGCAGTCGGCACCCCAGGCCCTTGCTTCCACCACCTGGTAGGGGTCGTAGAGGAAGTCCTTGCGCAAGGCGGGCAGCGATACCGCCGCACGCGCCGCGGTGAGGAACTCCGGCCGTCCCTGGAAGGAGGGCTCGTCGGTCAGCACGGAAAGACAGGCCGCCCCGCCGGCTTCATAGGCGCGGGCAAGCGCCGGAGGGTCGAAATCGGCGCGGATCAGGCCCTTGGACGGGCTGGCCTTCTTGATCTCGGCAATCAAGGCAGTATTGCCGGCGTCGAGCTTGGCCCGGAGGGCCCTCTGGAAGCCGCGTACGGGACTGGCCCGGTCCGCCAGCTTGATCAGCTCCGGCAGCGGGCTTGCGGCCTTCGCTGCCTCGATCTCGCGGCGCTTATAGGCTTCGATCTTCTGGAGAATGGTGGCCATGGCACTCACGCGTTGGAAACTTCAACCAAACGGTCGAGCGTTGCCAGGGCCTTGCCCTGGTCGACGGATTCGCGAGCGAGGGCCACCCCGTCATCCAGGGTCCGCACCCGCCCTGCCACCAGCAAGGCGGCACCGGCATTGAGGAGGGCGATGTCGCGATAGGGCGTCTTCTCGCCTTCGAGCACGGCCCGCAGCGCCACTGCGTTGTGGGCGGCGTCGCCCCCCTTCAGATCGTCGGGGGTGGCTACCCGCAGGCCGACTTCCTCAGGCGTGATGACACCGTGGCTGATCTCGCCATTCTCCAGCGAGACGATCTCGGTGGGCCCGGTGGTGGTGATCTCGTCGAGCCCGTCGCTGCCATGCACGGCGATGATGCGCGTCGAGCCCAGAGTCTTGAGCACCTCCACCATCGGCTGAAGCCATTGGCGGGCATAGACGCCGAGCAGTTGCCGCTTGACGCCGGCAGGGTTGGAGAGCGGTCCCAGCAGGTTGAAGATCGTGCGTGTGCCGAGTTCGACGCGGGTGGGGCCGACATGTCTCATCGCGCCGTGATGAGCGGGTGCGAACATGAACCCGACGCCAGCCAAGGCGATACAGCGTGCGATGTCTTCCGGTCTGAGTTCGATGTTGACCCCGAGCGCTGTCAGAACATCGGCGGCGCCGGATTTGGAGGAGAGGGCGCGATTGCCATGTTTGGCAACCTTTACGCCCGCGCCGGCCACGATCAGGGAGGCGGCGGTCGAGACATTGTAGGAGCCGGAGGCATCGCCACCAGTGCCGACGATGTCGACGGCATCCTCGGGGGCTTCCACCGTCAGCATCTTGGCGCGCATGGCGCTCACGGCGCCGGCCATCTCGTCCGGTGTTTCCCCGCGGACCCTGAGCGCCATCAGGAAGCCACCGATCTGCGAGGGCGTCGCTTGCCCGGAGAGCAGGAGGTCGAAGGCTTCAGCCGCTTCGTCGCGCGTGAGCGAACCAGCGGCGGCCTTGCCGATATAGGGCTTGAAACCGTCCATCACACATGCTCGCTTTCGAGGGGCCGATGCTTGGCATTCCATTCCGCCGCCAGCTCCAGGAAGTTCTGGAGGATGCGGTGGCCATGGTCGGACATGATCGACTCCGGATGGAACTGGACGCCATGCAGTGGCGCACTTTTGTGCTGCAGGCCCATGATGACACCGTCATCCGTCTCGGCGGTAACCTCGAGATCGGTCGGCAAGCTGTCGCGCTTGACCACGAGCGAGTGATAGCGCGTGCCCATGAACGGGCCGTTCAGACCCCTGAAGACGCCGCGGCCACGATGGTCGATCGAGGAGATCTTGCCATGCATGGGAATGGCGAGGCGCACGATGTCGCCGCCGAAGACCTGGCCGATGGCCTGGTGCCCGAGGCAGACGCCGAAGAGAGGGATCCGGTCCTTGGCCTTCTCGATCAATTCGCAGCAGATACCGGCCTCGGTGGGCGTGCAGGGGCCGGGGGAGAGCACGATCGCATCGGGCGCGGCGGCAATCACGTCGTCGGCGCTGACCTTGTCGTTGCGATGGACCGTGACGGTGCAACCCAGCTGGCCGAGATAATGCCAGAGGTTCCAGGTGAAGCTGTCATAATTGTCGATCAGCGTCACGGTCATGGAACGGTCTGTCGTCACGGCTCTAGCCTCCTTTGAAGCCATCACGACTAGGCGTCAGGAGGCAGCGGGTCAAGCGGTTCCGGGATAGCGATCTTTCCAGAGCTAGCAGGTTCGGAGATGCGCGCAGCGAGCTCTCGCCCGCTCAAGGTCAAGCATCTCGGCGATGCCGCTTTCGTCGCATGGGCGCCAACCCTCGATGGAACTGGCGCTTCGTCGAAAGCTTCTGGACGAGCGCTTATCTACCGAAATCGTTTCGATGATGTGATATGTGATTATGGTTGCCTTTTTGCAAAGTACAACTTCGGTGCCCCTCGTGCTTGATACATTCCTACGCCGAGCAACTTCATGGACATGGGTCCTGCCTGTCGTCTGTTTTATGGTCGCACTGATCTTTCAGTCCAATGTGCTTGCAGTGGGACAAGGCGAATTTGCAATTGTCATTGTTTTGAATTCTATTTCGATCGGTCTTGTCCTGGTGACCGTATTTGCGGCCTTGCATCATGCCGAAGCGATAGCTCACCGTGTCGGACAACCTTACGGTACATTGGTTCTTACCTTCGCGGTAACGACCATTGAAGTATCGATCATCGTTTCAATGATGCTTCACGGCAGCAATAATCCAACATTGGCACGTGAGTCGGTCTTTTCCACCGTGATGATCGTTTGTTGCGGCATCGTCGGGATAGCGCTGACGGTGGGGGGATGGCGCCATAACCGACAGGATATCAGGAGACAGGGAACGAGTGCTTTTCTCTCCGTCCTTGTCGCGCTCACCGTCTTGACTATGGTTCTGCCCAATTACACCCTGTCTGCGGCACCCGGGACTTTTTCATCCATACAGCTTGTTTTCGTCGGTGTGCTTTCGATTCTGCTATATGGCAGTTTCATTTTCGCGCAAAGCTACGGCCAGAAGGAGGATTTTTCGGAGGTTCGTGCATTGGAGAAAGTGCAGGGCGAACATCTTGCCATCGCCTACTCCCTGCCGACGCATCTTGTCCTGCTGCTCTTGGGACTGGGGGGCATCGTCCTACTGACGGAACGGGTGGCAGCTGGTGTGGAGGACGGACTTAGCTATCTCGAGATCACGCAGTCCGACGCGATTGTCGGCGCGGGGATTGCGCTTGTCACCCTGATGCCGGAAGCAATATCCGCCATAAAAGCATCGTTCAAGAACGAGCTTCAACGGGGGCTCAACGTCGCCCTGGGCTCGGCTTGTGCAACCATAGGTTTGACTATTCCAGCAGTCGTGGCGGCGAGCCTCATCACGGGACGTCCACTGACCCTCGGCCTCAATGCAGGCGATACGATCTTGCTCCTTCTTGCCCTCGCCATGGGGGTCGTCAGTTTCGGCACGGGACGTACGACGCTTCTGACAGGCCTTGCGCATCTGGTGATTTTCGTCGCCTATGTCCTCCTGATCGTCGCACCTTGAGGCAGGTTTTGGATCAGGGGTCGAACCGCTCCGGACCTGCGTTCCGATGGGATGCGCGAACCCGCATGCCTTCCTTCTTGCCGTAGGCGCAGGCAAAAACCTCCAGCAGCACGAAGAACGCGAGATTGCGGCCCACGACGGGTTCGAAATAGTCCGAGGCCAGGGTCATGCGCGAGGCGATCATCTGCACGGTGTTCCCGAACAGTTCGAGCCTCTCCAGGCCATAGGGCAGGAGCGCTCCAAGGCCGGCGAAGACGGCCATGTAGATCAGCGAGGCGAGCGAGGAGACCAGCCAGATGCCGAAACCGTAGTCGGCATAGGGGGCAGAGCGCTCGCTCTCGAAGAGCCAATGGAAGAAGAAAATGCCATAGGCCGCGCCCAGGGCCGGCAGCGCAATAGCCAGCATCAAGGCGATGGCCTGCAAGCCGCCTGGATAGTGGTATAGATAGAAGTCTGCGAACAGCACGACATAAGCGGCTGCAAAGGTCAGCAGGGCCGATCGTCGGGCACCGGGCCATCTAGAGCAAAGTGCGTTCAAGTGTGAACGCCCATTTGCTCTAGTTCCTTGTTCCGACGAGTCTTTGCGATTCGAGATGATTCCGTCAAATCGCAAAACGCTAAAGCCATGGATGCGATCCGCCTGCCTTACTGTCCCCGGCCGGGCTGGCCGGCGAAGCGGACGGCTTCCTCGGCAGCACGGAACAGGGCCTTGGCCTTGTTGACGCACTCGGCATGTTCGCTGCTGGGCACGCTGTCATAGACAATGCCGGCACCGGACTGGACATGCATGGTGCCGTCCTTGACCAGGGCCGTGCGCAGCACGATGCAGGTATCCATCTGGCCGTCTGCGCCGAAATAGCCGATGGCGCCGGCGTAGAGGCCGCGTTTGTCCTTTTCGAGCTCGTCGATGATCTGCATGGCGCGGACCTTGGGCGCACCCGAGACGGTACCGGCCGGAAAGCCCGCCGCCAGCGCATCGAGTGCGTCGTGGCCTGGGCCGATGCTGCCCTCGACATTCGAGACGATGTGCATCACATGGCTGTAGCGCTCGATGAAGAAGCGATCGGTCACAACAACGCTGCCGACCGCCGAGACATGGCCGACATCGTTACGCCCGAGATCGAGCAGCATGAGATGTTCGGCCAGTTCCTTGGGATCGTTGAGCAGTGATTCGGCCAGCGCATCGTCCTCGGCCTTGGTCTTGCCGCGCGGGCGGGTGCCGGCGATGGGCCGGACCGTGACCTTGCCCTCGCGCAGCCGGACCAGGATTTCCGGGCTGGAGCAGACCACCGAAAAGCCTTCGAGCTGCAGGTAGACCAGGAAGGGAGCCGGGTTGATGCGGCGCAAGGCGCGATAGAGCGAGAAGGGCGGCAGCTGGAACGGTGCGCTGAAGCGCTGCGACAGCACGACCTGGAAGATGTCGCCGGCCTTGATGTACTCCTTGGCGCGGGCCACCATGGCCAGATAGTCGGCCTCCGTGGTGTTGGAAACCTGCTGGGCGTGCAGGGCGTCCAGATCGACGGTCTCGGCAAGCTTGGGTGTCGGGCGGTCCAGGCCGTCGACGATGGTCATCAGCCGCTGTTCGGCGCGCAGATAAGCCTGCTTGGCCGTAACGTCCGCTTGCGGGCGTACCGGCGTCACGGCCGTGATCGCGTCGCGCACGGCGTCGAACACCACCATCAGCGTGGGGCGCATCAAGATCGCGTCGGGAATGCCGATAGGATCGGGCTTGGCGGCGGGAAGCTCTTCCACCAGCCGCACCATGTCATAGCCGAGATAGCCGAACAGGCCGGCCGCCATCGGCGGTGCGCCTTCGGGCAGCTCGATCCGGCTTTCCGCGATCAGGGCCCGCAGCGTGTCGAACGGGTGGCCGTCCAGCGCTTCGAAGGTCTGGTCCGGTAAATGGCGGTTGATCGAAGCCTTGCCGTCCTGGCAGCGCCAGATCAGGTCGGGCTCCAGGCCGATCATGGAATAGCGCCCGCGCGTGGCGCCACCTTCAACCGATTCCAGGAGGAAGGCGTTGGGCCTGTCGCCCGCCAGCTTCATGAAGGCGGAAACCGGCGTCTCCAGGTCGCCGACCAGCGTCAGCGTCAGGATCTGCGCCTTGCCGGCTGCGTAGGCGGCCGAGAAGGCTTCGAAGGAAGGTTCGAGAAGCATGCTGGCGACTCAGAGGCTGCCGGTGCCGACGACTCGGTCGACATTGGTCTGGTTGATGGCCACGCCCAGTTGGTCTTCGACCTTCTTGACATATTCCGTCATCAGATCCTGGCTGATGCCGGTCGCGAGCTGCTTGGACAGCGCTTCGGTCTGCGGAGCCTTGGCATCGAGCTCAGGGATCACATTGTCCTCGACGTGGAAGATGATTCGATCGGTGCCGTTGGCGGCGAGCGCCGTTCCGAAGCCCTTGAGCGGGGTAGCGAACACGGCGGTGACGACCGCTGGAGGCACGGGCTGGCTCTGGCCGTTGCGGGTGAGATCCCAGGCGGGCGTGACCTGCAGGTTCAGGCCCTTGGCGATGTCCTCGAGCGACTTGCCGCCCTGCAGCTGAGTCACCAGCTCGTCGGCCTTCTCCTTGAGCTTGGCAACTTTCTGATCCGCGGTCCAGGAGGCGATCACCTCGTTCTTGGCTTCGTCGAGCGTGCGGTCGCGGGCCGGAACCACGCTGTCCAGCGAGAACCACATCAGGCCTTCATCTCGGCCGTCGACGGCTTCGGGATCGGAACCCGGTTCGGCCGTGAAGAGAGCGGGCAGGACCTGGGTGGCGAGCGGAACGGTAACCGGCTTGCCCTCGGCGTCACGGCCCTGGGCATCGACCGGCGGCAGCGTCACGGCCTTCAGCTTGAGCTTGGCAGCGATATCCTTGAGCGGGGCGCCGCCCATGCGTTCGTCTTCGATGGAGTCACGCAGATTCTTGGCGGCCTCCGATGCCCGCTGGCGCTCCAGTTCACCGCGCAGGACGATCTTGGCATCGACGATCTTGGTGACCTTGACGATGACGTTGGCGAGATTGCCCTGCACGGCCTCCGACGTCGCGCCTTCCTTCAGGGCGAAGGCGGCGTCGGCGACCTTCTGGTCGCTGAGCTGGCGCTTGGACACGGTGCCCAGATCGATGTCCTCGGGCTTGAGCTTGCGCTCGGTGACCAGGCCCTCGAAGGTGATCTGGCCCGAAGCGATGCGGGCGGCGGCGGCCTTGGCTTCATCCAGCGAAGGGAAGGCGATCTGTTCGACGGTGCGCTGCTCCAGCGCTGCCGAGCCGGTTTTGTCCTTGTCGAAAGCGGCCTGGACGTCGGCATCGGTGACGGTGGCCCGGCCGCTCAGCTCGGCTGGCGTCACGAGTATATAGCTCAGACTACGCAGTTCCTTGGTGCGGAAGGTACCCTTGTTCTCGTCGTAATAGGCCTGCAGCTTGGCGGCATCGGGCGGGGCAATGTCACCCACGCTGCTCTGCGGCAGCACGAAATAGGAGGTATTGCGTTTTTCCTGCTCGTATCGTGCGGCAGCCTGCAGCAGAGCTTGCGGGACTGGGCCGCCGGCCGTCAGGCCCTGGTCGATCTGGCCGCGGACATAGACCTCACGTTGACGGGCGAAGAACATCTCCTCGTTCATGCCGTTGTTTTCGAGCATCTGGCGGAAGGCATTGGCGTCGAAGACGGGCGGCTTGCCGGGGGTGGAGACCTGGAAGTCGGGATCGTTCATCACGGTCCGGACCATGGCTTGAGGATCGAGGCCGAGCCCGAGCTTGGCGGCCTGCACATCCATGGCCTTTTCCGAAATCAGGCCGTTGAGAACCTGCTTGTCGAGGCCGAAGGTGCGGGCGAGGTCGGGGGTGACCGCCTTGCCGGTGGCACGGGTGATCTGCAAGGTTCGCGCACGATAGGCTTCGCTATAGGCGTTGGCGGAAATCGTGGAACCGCCGACAGTGGCGACATCGGAATTGCTGCGCCCTTGCAGCCAGCCTTCGACACCCCATAAGGCGAAACTGCCGCTCAGGAGGAACATGACCCCCGCCGTGATGATCTTGGCGGGCCCCTTGGTCATAACTTCGCGGAATGAGCTCAGCATCGGTGTCTTGGTTCCATCAAGGCAAAGGGGTTTTCCAGGTTCGTCTCGGAGAACCCGGGAAACCCCGCATCGTTTCTTCGCCGCTTCGGGCCGCATGAACGTTCCCGTAAGGGGCGGCGCACGAAAAGCGGCGCATCATAGGGACGAGCTCGTGGCGTCGCAATGGCGCGGCCACGGGTTTCTTGCAGCACCCACGCCTTGCTCCACGGGAACGGGGTTGCTAAGCACGCCAGATGAAGTCGGCGCATCGAGGGGGCCCAAGCGGAGTTTCCCGGCGCAGGCCTCGACAGGCGACAGGATTTCCGAGCCCGTCCTGCCGAGCAGTCTCGGCAATCCTGTTTGACAGAAAGAGGATCAGCAAGATGACAGCAAACCGGCCGCGCCCGCTCGTCGCTGGCAATTGGAAGATGAACGGCCTTACCAAGGGGGTCGCCGAGCTCGAGGCCATTGCGACCGGTGTCGCAGCCGGCGAAGCCGGTGCCGCCGAGGTGCTGGTCTGCCCGCCCTTTACGCTGGTTTCGCGCTTTGCGGCGCAGGCAGCGGGGCAGCATATCAAGATCGGGGCACAGGATTGCCACGCCAAGCCCTCGGGCGCCCATACCGGCGACATCTCCGCCGAAATGCTGAAGGATGCCGGTGCGACCTATGTCATCGTTGGCCATTCCGAGCGTCGTACCGATCACGGCGAGACCGACGCGACGGTCAAGGCAAAGGCCGAGGCGGCCTTGCGCGCCGGCCTCGTTGCCATCGTCTGCATCGGCGAGACCCGCGCGGAACGCGAATCGGGCAAGACCCTCGACGTGGTGGGTAGCCAGCTTGCGGGTTCCCTGCCGTCGGGCGCCTATGCTGCCAACACCGTGATCGCTTACGAGCCCGTTTGGGCGATCGGCACGGGCCTGACGCCTACGGCGGCGGATGTGAAACAGGTGCATGATTTCATCCGCGCACGCCTGGTGAAGGCGCTTGGCGAAGAGGGCAATGACGTCCGCGTCCTCTATGGCGGCTCGGTCAAGCCTTCCAATGCGGCCGAGCTGATGGGTGTCGACAATGTCGATGGCGCGCTGGTGGGCGGCGCCTCGCTCAAGGCAGAGGACTTTCTCGGCATCGCCTCCGCCTATCGTTGATGAACGTGCGTATCCGCAAGGCGGAGGGCGAGCGGGATTTGAGCTTCATGCTCGGTCTCGGCCACCGCCTTGCGGCTGTCATTGAAACCGAATTGCACGAACAGGCCGACATTCGGGCGTTCCAGGATGCCTTTTCCGCTGCCAATCTCAGGGAGCCCGAGGAAGGAAGCCTGAGCCTGATCGCCGAGGATGCCGTCGGTGCCGGCCTCGGCTTCCTGCATGCCCTGCCGGGTGCCGACGGCATTACCGGCCGGGCGATTGGCTATGTGGCGCTTCTGGCCGTCACCGAGGCGGCCGAGGGCATGGGCGTGGCGAAGCAGTTGCTCGCTACGGCGGAGGATTGGGCACGGGAACAGGGCTATGCCGCCCTGTCCCTCGACGTCTTTGCCAGCAATCATCGCGGCCGATTTTTCTATGAAAGGAACGGCTTTGCCACCGAAAGCTTGAGGCTGGTCAAGAAACTGTAGGCTTCATCGGATCAGCGGGCAGGGGCTTTCTTCACCCGCGTCACCATCTGGGCCGGGTTGATGAAACGAAGGGCGATGACCAGCCAGACCAGCGTGCTCAGCATGTAGATGACGGCCATGGCATCCACCGATTGCGGTGCCCTGACCCCGGACGCGGTGACTGCGGCATAGAGCGAGACGACCAGCGTCTGGCTGTCGGAGCCGGCGATCAGGAAGGTCAGCTCGAACATCGCGATGGTGCGCACCAGCACCAGGAGAAGGGCCGCGAGCGCCCCGGGCAGCAGCAGCGGGATCAGCACATGCCGGAACACCGAGCCGGTGCGGGCGCCGAAGACGCGCGCTGCCGCTTCCAGGCGCGGATCGATTTGCTCGACGAAGGGAATCATCACCAGGATGACGAAGGGCAAGGCAGGCACGAGGTTCGCGATGATCACGCCGGCCAGCGTACTACCGAGCCCGGCCTTGTAGAGAACCGTCGTCAGCGGAATGCCATAGGTGACGGGCGGTACCAGCAAGGGCAGCAGGAACAGCAATGTCACCAGCTTCTTGCCCGGAAAATCGCGCCGCGCCAGGGCATAGGCGGCGGGAATGCCGATCACGGCGGATAGCAGCACCACGCCGAAGACGACCTGAAAGGTGACGAGAAGCACGCCGCCGAGCTGGAACTCCTCCCAGGCCGAATTGTACCAGCGGCCAGTCCAGCCCTGCGGCAGCCAGGTGCCGAGCCAGCGCGTCGAGAAGGAACTGACGATCACCGCGGCGATGACGGCGAGGAGGTTGAGGACAAAGAAGATGGTGAGGACCCAGACGGCCGTGGACCACAGGCGTTCCGAAAGCGGGCGGGAAATCTGGCGGACCATGATCGTGCTCCTAACCCTTGCCGCCGCCGGCCGGCCCGCGATAGGCCAGGGAGCGGAGGCCGAGCACGATGGCGATGACGACCAGCAGGATCGCGCCCATGATCATGGCGATCGCCGAGGCCATCGAATAGTCGTAGAGCTCGGTGGCAGCCTGGTAGGCCGGAATGGTGATGACCCGGGTGGGACCTGCCGGCGCGCCGAGCATCACGGCCGACGGATAGACGGAGAAGGCCTGTACGAAGCTCAGGCAGAAGGTCACGGCGAGGCCGGGCAGCAGCAGCGGCAGGAAGATGTGGCGAAAGCGGGCGGCCGGTCTGGCGCCCAGGGTTGCCGCGGCATTCTCCAGGGCCGGATCGATGCCGGTGACATAGGAGAGCGTCAGCAGGAAGGTGAACGGGAAGCCGGTGATCACCAGCGACAGGAATACGCCCCAGTAATTGTGGACTAGCTTGACGGGGCCGATACCCACCAGGACCAGCGCCCGGTTGAACCAGCCTTGCGGCCCGAGATAGTTGAGCAGGCCTTCCGCCACCAGCACGGTGCCGAGGGTGATCGGCAGCACCAGGATGGTGGTGAGCAGGCGCTGGTTGTCGAGCAGGCGCACCCTGAAGGCCACCGGTATGGCGGCAAGCAGGTTGAACAAAGTGGCCGGTACCGCGATCCACAGGGTGGTGGCGATGGTGCCGTAGAGCGCAGGATCGCTGAAGAAGGTAACGTAATTGCCGAAGGTCGAGCCATCCTTGGGCTGGAATGACAGCCACAGCCCATAGAAGAAGGGATAGATGAACAGGGCCAGCAGGAACAGCACGGCCGGCAGGGCGAGCAGCGTCACGCCGTCGATGCCGCGGGCGGCGAAGCGTGTCTTCAGGCCGGTGGCGGGAGGGGCGCTCATCGTGCGCCCTCGTTGAAGACCAGCACGCGTGACGGATCGGCCTTCAGATGCACCTGTTCGCCCGGCCGCATGCGCTGCCGAGCCCTGAAGAAGAGCTCCTCGCCAGCCGGTCCCCTGGCTGCTCCGAAGAAGGCGTGGCCACGATATTCGCAGATCTCCACCACGGCGGGGAACCCCTGTTCGCCGGCAATCAGATCGTCCGGGCGAATGGCCGCGACCGCGCTCGGGCCGGCCAGCACTTGGCGAGCAACGCCCTCGATCCGTTCGCCAGCGATCTCCAGGGCTACACTTTCCTCCGACGAGGCAATGACTGTGCCCGGCAGGCGGTTGCGGAACCCCATGAACTCCGCGACATCCAGCGTCGCCGGTCGTTGATAGAGATCTTCCGGCGTGCCGATCTGGCGGATCTCGCCGTCGCGCAGCACGATGATGCGGTCGGCCAGCGAAAGCGCCTCATCCTGGTCGTGGGTGACGTAGAGCGTGATCGAACCGAGGCCGGCATGGATGCGACGGATTTCCTGGCGCATTTCCAGGCGGAGCTTGGCGTCGAGATTGGAGAGAGGCTCGTCCATCAGCACCAGGGGCGGCTCGACCGCGATGGCGCGGGCGATGGCGACCCTCTGCTGCTGCCCGCCCGACAATTGGCCTGGCAGCTTGGCGGCCTGGTCGGTGAGCCTGACCGTCGCCAGCGCATCACCGATGCGGGCCGAAGCCTGCTCTCGTGCCACGCCACGCATGCGCAGGCCGAAGCCGACATTGTCCCTGACGCTCATATGCGGAAACAGGGCATAGTTCTGGAACACCATGCCGAAGCCGCGATCTTCCGGGCCGAGCGTATCGATGCGCCTGTCGTCGAGCCAGATCGAGCCGCGCGTGGTCGGAAGCAGGCCGGCGATGCAGTTGAGCGCGGTCGACTTGCCGCAGCCGGAAGGACCGAGCAGGGCGATGAATTCGCCGCGCTGAACCGTGAAGGACAGGTCCTTCAGGGCATTCATGGCCCCGAAGTCGCGTCCGACCTGGTCGAGCTTCAAATGGCTGAAATTGCTCAGTGCTGACATCGAACCTGCCGCTATGCCCGGAATGGTGAAAGCGGGGAGGCCGGGCCGGATCCCTGAAGAGGATCGTGGACCTCCGCCGCAACGCGCGAAGCCGGGCTCTTCCGGCTCGAGTTTCACTTTGGTCCGAATCTCACTTGGTTTTGGCGGCGCCGATCTGCTTGTCCCACATGTTGAACGCCACCACCATCTTGGCCGGATCGAGCGGCAGTTCGGTGGGAATGTCGGTAATCAGCTTTTCATATTCCGGCCTGCCGAATTCGGCGATGGCAGCCTGGCTCTCCTCCGGCGCCATGGAGAGCGTGACATTCTTCACGGCCGGCCCTGGATAGAAATAGCCCTCGTCATAGGTGTAGGCCTGCTGCTCCGGCTTCAGCATGAAACTGATGAGATCGAGCAGCACCGCGACCTTCTCCGGAGCGAGGCCCTTGGGAATGCAGGCATAGTGGGCATCGGTGACCCAGTGGAAGCCCTTCAGCGTCGAGATCGCAGCACTCTTGGGCACCACGCCGAGCACGCGCGGATTGATGTCCCAGCCGGTGGTGGACACGGTCATGTCGCGTGAACCCTCGCCGAACTCCTTCATGGTCGCGCCCGTACCGGTGGGATAATATTCGATGGCTTCCCCCAATTCCTTCAGATAGGCCCAGGTCTTCTCCCAGCCGTTGACGGGATCCTTCGGATCCTTGTCGCCCAGGATGTAGGGCAGCCCCATCAGGAAGGTGCGCCCCGGCCCGGAATTGGCGGGGCGGGCATAGATGAAGCGGTTCGGGTTGACCTTGGCATAGGCGAGCAGTTCCTCCGCCGTGTTGGGCGGCTGGGAGACGCGCTCGGGTGCGTATTCGAGCAGCGGGCCGGAGGGATAATAAGAGATGACGACGCCGGCCCCGTTCGCCAGCCCCTGCATGCGGGCGGCCGGTGCGAGCAGGACGTCATCGAGCTTGGGCAGCGCCGAAGCGAGATCCGGCAGCAGCGGCACCCAGATCTTCTGGTCGAGGCCGGCGGACAGCGCGTCCGTGCCGGTGAGAACGAGATCGATGTCGACCCGGCCGGCATCCTGCTGGGCCTTGAGCTTGCCGGGAAGATCCGGTGCCGGAGCCTTGGTGAAGCTGATCTTCGACACCAGTTCCGGCTTGGCCTTGGCGTAATTCTGCATCGCCTTCTGGGTGAGGGCGAGATTGCCGGCG
Organism: Labrys sedimenti; assembly: GCF_034424805.1. Taxonomy (NCBI): domain Bacteria; kingdom Pseudomonadati; phylum Pseudomonadota; class Alphaproteobacteria; order Hyphomicrobiales; family Xanthobacteraceae; genus Labrys; species Labrys sedimenti. The sequence continues at coordinate 1,108,166 of NZ_JAXOUF010000001.1, read as the reverse complement.
ACATCGACGACGTTGATCGTGACCGGTGATTTCGGCAGGGCCGGGGTTTCAGCCTTGGCGCCGGCAATGCCGAGGGCCGCAAAGCCGATGCCGGCGCCGAGTGCCTGGCGGCGGGTTATCCGAGCAGTCATGACATCCTCCCATTCTTGATCTTCAGCGGCGGCTCGTGCCGCCTGTGGCGTTCCTCGTCTGTGTCGTCGTGCCGTCTTCCGCGGCATCCATCAGGAAATAGGTTTCGACATTGGCGATATGCGTCTGCATGGCCTGGCGCGCGCTATGACCATCGCCTTCGGCGATGGCGTCGCGAATGGCCTGGTGATCGGCCATGTTGGTCCGCAGTTTGGTGGAGTTCTTGGTCAGCTCGCCCAGCCGGTCGAAGATGCGACCGCGCATGTCGCCCCACAGGAGCTCCATCGTCCGGCTGAGCACCGGATTGCCGGTGGCTTCGGCAATGCCCAGATGGAAGGCACGATCAGCTTCGAAAGAGTCTTCGCCCTTGAGAGATTCCTGCCGGTACCAGGCCAGGGCCTGATCGAGACGCTCGATGTCTGCTGGCCTGGCCATCTCGGCGGCGGTGGCCGCAATCTCGCCCTCGATGATGCGGCGGGCCGCGAGCAGGTCGAAGGCACTTGGGCCGGCATCGCCGAGTTCGCCGGAACGCGGCGACCCGTCGGAGACATAGCTGCCCGTGCCCGTCTTCACTTCGACGAAGCCAGAAATCTCCAGCGCGATCATCGCTTCGCGCACCACGGGCCGACTGACGCCCAGCTTGCGGGCGAGGTCCCGCTCGGCAGGAAGGCGCGTGCCCGGCGGCAATTCGCCCGAGCGGATGAGCCCGACGACTTGCTCGGCAACCTGCTGGAACAGTCTCTGCGACGCCACGGCCTGAAACGGCATGGTCTTGCCTCGCCGGTCATTCTGCTCGCTTCGAGCCTATCATCGACAGCGGAACATTCAAGTGGCTAGGTGGCCTGACCACATGGCCTGAAGAGAGAGGTCCGTGTTGTGTGAAAGGAAGCCTTACGCTGCCAGGCTCGACACGGGATCGATGCCAAGTTGTCGTCTGAGTTCGATCCAGCCCTTTGGGGTGACCTGAACAGCCCGCGATTCCCTGCTGCGGCGCAGCCATCCCAGCTTGCACATCGTGCTCAGCAGGTGGACACCGAGCGGGCCGGCGAGGTGATGGCTGCGCTCGGTCCAATCCAGGCACTGGCGCGCAAGCCCCCGGGCGGCGGGCTTCAGCGCGGCGACATCGAGGCCGATCGAGTTGAACCAGGCATGGCCGCTGGCCGTGATGTGAAACTGCTTGTCGGCGGCCGCAACGAGATAGCCATGTCCGACAAGACCCTGTGTCACGGCGACGCCGACCTGCCCGGCCAGATGGTCGTAGCAACACCGGCAATAACGCAGTTCACGCGCTTTGCCGCTGATCGCCTTGCGCCGGACCGGCTGGTCTGGTGCGAGCACGGACAGGCGCTCAAGCGCCTCGGCGACATGGCCGCCGGCCAGGCGGTAGTAGCGATGACGCCCTTCCGTCTCGACGGCGAGGAGGCCACCGGCAAGCAGCTTGGCCAGATGGGAGCTCGCCGTTTGAGGCGCGATGCGGGCGGCATAGGCCAATTCGCCGGCCGGCAGGGCACGGCCGTCGAGCAAGGCGGTCAGCATCAGCGCCCGGGCGGGATCGGCGACCAAGGATGCGGCGAAGGCAAAATCCGGGATCTCAGGCATGGCGTCCTCATTCTGGAGTGACTATGCATCAATCCGATATGGCATGCTTCGATACCGGCCGAAGCATCCGATGCAAACATGGCAGTAAGAAGGGCCTCCAGCCTATGGAGATTGCCCGCCATGGAACGCATTCGCACGTCGAACCCATCTCGCTTGCGCCTGCGCCATCGGAGCTTGGCCCTGGTGATATTGTGTTTGGCCGTGCTCATTGCCCAGGTGGATACGGCCGTGGTGAATCTTGCGGTGCACCCGATCGGAGAAGCCTTTTCATCCGGAATCGGTGCGCTGCAATGGGTCGTGGACGGCTACAATCTCGTCTATGCCGTCATGCTGCTGACGGGTGGTTTGCTCGCCGATCTCAAGGGGCGCCGCCTGATCTTCATGGCCGGCGCCGCGGTCTTCACGGCGGCGTCGCTTCTATGCGCTTTCTCACCCACGATCGGCGTGCTGATCGCGGCGCGGGCGGTGGCCGGCCTTGGTGCGGCGCTGCTGATGCCGTCTTCACTGGCGATCCTGCGCGTCATGTAGCCCGATCCCGCCGAACGGGGGCGAGCGCTGGGGATTTGGGCGGCCTGCAATGGCGTTGCCATGGCGATCGGCCCGACTCTCGGCGGCATTCTGCTGCATAGCTTCGGCTGGCCGAGCATCTTCTTCGTCGTCGTGCCGATCGGCCTGGCCGCCCTGGTCCTGGCAGGCTTGGTCATTCCTGAATCCGCCGATCCCCAGGGGCGGCATTTCGACGGGGTGCCCAAGCTTTCGGTGCGGTGGCCCTCGGCGGTTTCGCCTTCGCCGCCATCGCAATACGCGAGATGCCGCCGATCGCGTTGGCAGTCGCATTGCTGGCCATGCTTTCCCTATTTTCCTTTATAACTATCGAGCGAAGAAATGGCCATAGAGCAATGATTACGCTTGATATTTTCAGAAATAAAATCTTTCGTGGCAGCGTCACGGCAACCGCTGGCATGACCTTCGGTATGTATGGCACCCTTTTCCTGCTGCCGCTGTTCTGGCAGGAAGCTGGGCGGCTCAGCCCGACGATGGCGGGCCTTGCTTTGATGCCGATGGCCGCGGTGTTCGTCCTGGTTTCGCCCTTTTCCGGCTTTCTGGGCCGAAGGCTCGGTACGCGTATGATGACCGGCGGCGGAGTGGCCATCATCGGTTGCGGCCTGTTGTCGATCGCGGCAGGCGCCCATCATGTCTCGATCCTGCCGGCCGAAATGGGCCTGGGCTTGACCGGCCTCGGCATGGGCATGGCGACCGGCTTTGCCAAGCTGACCATGCTTCAGGAGCTGCAGTTCAGCGAGACGGTCTATGGCCTCGGCGCTGGCGTGTTCTTCCTCGGCTATTTCTTCTTCGAAGTGCCGAGCAACATGCTGCTCGAGCGGATCGGCGCCAAGCGGACGCTGGCTCGCATCACCATCGGCTGGGGCATCATCTGCGTATTGATGATGTTCGTCACCAAGCCCTGGCAGTTCTACAGCCTGCGCTTCCTGCTCGGCGTGTTCGAGGCCGGTTTCTACCCCGGCGTCATCCTCTATCTCACTTATTGGTTCCCGTCGCTGCGCCGCGCCAAGGTCTTTGGCCTGTTCATGTCGGCCTCGGCCCTGGCCGGTGTCCTGGGCGGCCCGGTTGCCGGTACCATCATGACCCAACTCGGCGGCGTGAACGGTTGGGCGGGCTGGCAGTGGGTGTTCCTGCTGGAAGGCATCCCATCCATCCTGGCCGGCCTGGCAACCCTCTGTTATCTGACCGACAGGCCCGAGCATGCCCATTGGTTGAGCGCCGACGAGCGGCACCTGCTGATCGGCGATCTGGAGCGTGACCGCCAGGCGCTCGGTCATCGTGAGCACAGCGTGCTGCAGTCGCTGAAGAACCCGATCGTCTGGAAGTTCATCGCCATCTTCTTCTGCATCATCATGGCCAATTCCGCGCTGACCTTTTTCGGCCCCACCATCGTGCGGGAGGTCGGCTTCACCAATTCGGCCACGGTGGGCTGGATCATGGCGGCGATCTATGCCTGCGGCGCCGCCGGCATGATCTCCAACGGCATCCATTCCGACCGTGCCAACGAGGAGCGCTACCATTGCGGCCTGGCGGCGTTGGCCGGGGCGGTCGGTCTCACCGTCCTCGGCTTCGTGGTGCCGGGCAGTGCGCCGATCGCCTTGCTGGCCCTGGGGTTGGCCGTCGTCGGCACGATGTCGGCGATCCCGGTGTTCTGGCAGATACCCAACCACTTCCTGGCCGGTTCGGCCGCCGCCGTCGGCATCGCCCTGATCAATTCGGTGGCCAATCTCGCCGGCTTCGGCGCCCCTTATCTGATGAGGTATCTCAAGGATGCCGGTGCCATATCGAACGGCCTGTGGATCGTCGCAGTGGTCGAGGCGGCCACCTTCCTGCTGATCGTGAAATTCGTCGCGCGCTTCGAACGACGCTCGAAGCCGGCCTGACCTTGTCAATGCCATCGAACGAAAAAGGGCGGCTCCAGCGGGCCGCCCTTTTTCACGTGGCGAGACCTATCGGAAATGCTTGGACAGCTTCAGCGCCTGGCCCTGATAGTTCGAATTGAGGCCTGAACCGTAGAGGATCTGCGGGCGTTCGAGCATGCGCTCATAGATCAGACGCCCGACGATCTGGCCGTCCTCGACGATGAAGGGAACTTCGCGCGAGCGCACTTCGAGCACTGCCCGGGCCGCCTCCATGCCGTCGGGAGAATAGCCGAAGCCCGGGTCGAAGAAGCCGGCGTAATGCACCCGGAACTCACCCACCAGCGGATCGAACGGCACCATTTCGGCCGCGAATTCCGGCGGTACATGCACGGCTTCCTTGGACGCCAGGATGTAGAACTCGTCCGGGTCGAGGATCATGTCGTTCTTGCCGCGATGCGGGATCGGCTCCCAGAAATCGAGAAGATCGCAGGCTGCACGCTTGTCGACGTCAACAACGGCGGTGTGGCGCTTGGCGCGATAACCGATGATGCCGTCGCCGAAGCCTGTGAGGTCGACGGAGACGGCGACGCCGCCGGCTATGTCCGGATCAGGCGAAGAGACCAGGCCCATGCGGCGCTGCAATTCGCGCAAGGAAGCGTCGTCGATGCGGGCCTCGCCGCGACGAAATCGGATCTGGCTGAGGCGCGAGCCCGTGCGCACCAGCACCGGGAAGGTGCGCGGGCCGATCTCCGCATAGAGCGGGCCGTCATAGCCGGCCTCTACCTGGTCGAAGGCGCGGGCATGGTCGGTGATCACCCGGGTGAAGACATCGAGGCGGCCGGTCGAACTCTTCGGATTGGTGGAGGCAAGAACGCCGTCCGGCATCTTCAGGCTTTCCAGCAGGGGCACGATGTAGACACAGCCCGTCTCCAGTACGGCGCCTTTGGTCAGGTCGATCTCGTGCAGGGCAAGGTCGGCGATGCGCTCGGCCACGGTGCTGCGCGGCCCCGGCAGGAAGCTGGCCCGCATGCGGTAGGCCTTGGCGCCCAGGCGCAGGTCGAGGCTGGCCGGCTGGATCTGGTCGGCGGCCAGAGGCTGCTCGATGCGGACGGCACCCGCCTCGACCAGCCCGGCAATCGCCTGGGAGGGCAGGATGCCATGGCTATGCAGGATGCCTTGAGAATGCAGGATGTTCGCGGACGGCATGGCTCTCGCTTTTTGCTGCCAGTTATGGCGTATCTCGGTCTTGCTAGACGAAACCATGCATTGACGCCATCGGGGAGTAGGTCTACTCAACAGTCTTCGTCGTGGTGGATTTGGGCCGGCCGGCTTGCAGCCACGTAAAACAACTCGCTAAAGGGCCGTGGGAAAGAGCGCTGGCGCTCGACTTGCGGCTATTCAGGATTGCCGCAGATGACCAAGCCTTTGACTTCAGCACCTTCCACCCGGGAATTGCAGCCGGCGACCCGGCTCGTGCATGCCGGCACGCTGCGCTCGCAATATGCCGAGACCTCGGAGGCGCTGTTCCTCACCCAGGGGTTCGTCTATGAGAGTGCCGAGCAGGCTGAGGCCCGCTTCAAGGGCGAGGATGCCGGCTTCATCTATAGCCGCTTCTCCAATCCCACCGTGGCGATGTTCGAGCAGCGCATGGCGGAACTGGAGGGAGCCGAGGCCGCCCGCGCTACCGCCTCCGGCATGGCGGCCGTCACCGCGACCCTGATCGGCCAGCTCAAGGCGGGCGATCACGTCGTCGCCGCCAAGGCCCTGTTCGGTTCCTGCCGCTATGTCATCGAAGAACTGCTGCCGCGCTTCGGCGTCACCTCGACCCTGGTCGACGGCACCGAGCTTGCCCAGTGGCAGGCGGCCGTGCGGCCGGAGACCAAGGTGTTCTTCCTGGAAAGCCCGACCAATCCCACGCTCGAGATCCTCGACATCGCCGCCATCGCCAAGATCGCCAAGAGCGCCGGCGCCACGCTGGTGGTGGACAATGTCTTCGCCACGCCGCTGCTGCAGAGCCCGCTCGCGCTCGGCGCCGATTGCGTGGTCTATTCGGCCACCAAGCACATCGACGGGCAGGGCCGTTGCCTGGCCGGCGTGATCCTGGCGTCCGAGAAGTTCATCAACGACCACATCCATACCTATCTGCGTCAGACCGGTCCCTCGATCTCGCCCTTCAACGCCTGGGTGATGCTCAAGGGCCTGGAAACGCTGGAACTGCGGGTCGAGCGCCAGATCGCCAATGCGGCGAAGATCGCCGATGCCCTGGCCGCTCACAAGGCGATCGAGCGCGTGATCTATCCCTTCCGCGACGACCATCCGCAGGCCGAACTCGCCCGCCGCCAGATGAAGGCGGGCGGCACGCTGGTGACCTTCGAGGTCAAGGGCGGCAAGGCGGCGGCGTTCAAGGTTGCCAATGCCCTGAAGATCACCCGGATTTCCAACAATCTCGGCGACACCAAGAGCCTGCTCACCCATCCCTCGACCACCACCCATCAGCGCTTCGAGGAAGATGCACGCCTCGGCATGGGTATCCGCCAGGGCATGCTGCGATTCTCCGCCGGCATCGAGAGCGCCGACGACCTGATCGCCGATTTCGAGCAGGCGCTCGACAAGGCCCTGTAATCGGGGCTGGGGCCTGGCGACCAGCCCTGCGAATGGGCTTTGGCCGTGTCCCACTCGGCGCTATCATGCTGGCGTCAAAACCGGCATGGATGCGGGCAGAGCGATGGGGATCTTCGCGACGCTGAAGGCCATGGTCGAGCGCGATGGGCGCGCCGTGCTCGTCACCATCATGGACGTACGTGGTTCGAGCCCGCGCGAGGCGGGGACGCGCATGGCCGTGCGGGCGGACGGCGCCTTTTCCGGCACGGTCGGGGGCGGCACCCTGGAATGGCAGGTGCTTGCCGAAGCACAGGCGCTGCTGTCGGCCGGGGAGGGGCGCCGCATGCGTTCCATGGACAAGGCGCTGGGACCCGACCTCGGCCAATGCTGCGGCGGCCGGGTCGGCCTGATGCTGGAACGCCTGGAGCGGGAGGATCTCGTCTGGTTGAACGATCTCGCGACGCCACCGGCCGGTAGAGGCCGGGTCAGTATCGGCATCCCGCATGACCGGGGCGGCTTCGTGCGTCGTCCCGCCGGCGACGAAGAGGCATTGGGGCTGCTCGCCGGTGCGGCCAGCCGCTTCCTGCCGGACGGCCGCCTGCTCGAAAGACTGGAGCCCGTGAACCCGTCTCTCTATCTGTTCGGAGCCGGCCACGTTGGCAGGGCCCTGATCCTGGCGCTGGCGCCCCTGCCGATCGAGGTGGTCTGGTGCGATTCCCGGCCCGACGCCTTTCCGAGCCATGTGCCTCAGCATGTCGTGCTCCGGCGTGATACCGAGCCTGAGCGTATCCTGGCCGAGGCACCCGATCATGCGCTGATCGTCGTGATGACGCATAGCCATGCGCTCGACCTTGCCATCGTTTCGGCCGCCCTGGCAGCGGACCGCTTCGCCTATGTCGGCGTGATCGGCTCCCAGACCAAGCGGGCTCGCTTCGTCTCGCAATTGCGGCAAGCCAGCCTCGACGAACGCTTGATTGAAGGCATGACCTGCCCGATCGGCATAGCGGGCGTCGAGGGCAAGGAGCCGGCGGTGATCGCGGCTTCCGTCGTGGCCCAGATCTTGCAATTACCCCGTCAGGTCGGCAGTCGGTTGCCGGTCCTGAAAGGTCATCGGCGTCTCGGCTAGAGCAAAACGCGTTCAAGTGTGAACGCTTATTTGCTCTAGTTCATTGGTTCCAAGCCAATCCAAAAGATTGGCTAGAGCGTCTTTGCGATTCGAGGCGATTCCGCCATATCGCAAAACGCTATGGTCCCGGTACGTCGCTGAGTTGGGGAAAAGCTGCGTTACCATGCCTGAACTCTTCGCATCTGCCTTGTTTGCGCCTATGAATTGGGCACGTCCATGAATGTGGCAGCAATGGCAGACGCTCACACGCCCCTGATCGAAGCGAGGGGTATCGTCAAGATCTTCGGCGCGCTGAGAGCGAATGACGGCATCGATCTCAAGATCATGCCGCATGAAATTCACGCTTTGCTAGGCGAGAACGGCGCCGGCAAGTCGACCTTCGTCAAGATTCTCTACGGCCTGCTCCAGCCCAACGAGGGGCAGCTCTTCTGGGAAGGACAACCGATCCAGTTGCCGCGCCCGGCGGTTGCCCGGGCCATGGGCATCGGCATGGTGTTCCAGCATTTCTCGCTATTCGACAATCTCAGCGTGGCCGAGAACGTCGCCCTGGCCCAGCCGCCCGGCACGAAATTGCGGGATGTCGAGGAAGGTATCGCGACAGTGTCTGCTGCCTACGGCCTGCCGCTCGAGCCGCGCCGGCCAGTGCATACGCTTTCGGTGGGAGAGCGTCAGCGCATCGAGATCGTGCGCTGCCTGATGCAGAACCCCAAGCTGCTCATTCTCGACGAGCCGACCTCGGTGCTGACGCCGCAGGAGGCCGACCAGCTTTTCCTCACCCTCGAACGCATCACCGGCGAGGGAAGGGCGGTGCTCTACATCTCCCACCGGCTGGAAGAGGTGAAGCGCCTGTGCCAGACGGCGACCGTGCTGCGCCATGGCAAGCGGGTCGCGACCTGCGATCCGCGCCAGGAAACCGCCGCCAGCCTCGCCCGCATGATGGTGGGAGCCGACGTCGCCATGGTCGAGCATGGTCGGCTCGCCAACCGGGACGGGCCTGTACGCCTGGCATTGAAGGGGCTGAATCTGCCGGCCGAAGACCTGCATGGCACCGCGCTGAAGGAGATTACGCTGAATGCCCGGGGCGGCGAGATTCTCGCCATTGCCGGTGTGGCGGGCAATGGCCAGAGCGAACTCTTCGCAGCCATCTCCGGCGAGCGCACTGTCGGGCCGGAGGCGGTTGCGATCGACGGCAAGCCGGTTGGGGCGCTTGGCGTCACCGAGCGCCGGCGCCTGCGCGCCGCCTTCGTGCCGGAAGAGCGTCTCGGCCATGCGGCGGCACCGCGCATGACACTCTCGCAGAATGCACTGCTGACAGGCCATGCCGCCAATGGCCTAGTGTCCTACGGGATGGTCGACATGCGCAAGGCCTCGGCTGAAGCAGCCAAGATCTCCGGCACGTTCGACGTGCGCAAGGGCAAGCCCGACCCCGAGGCCGGCTCGCTCTCTGGCGGCAACCTGCAGAAATTCGTGGTGGGCCGCGAAATGCTGCGCGAACCCGGCGTATTGGTGGTGAACCAGCCGACCTGGGGCGTGGATGCGGGCGCCGCCGCCTTGATCCGGCAAGCGCTGATCGACCTGTCGCGGCGTGGTGCGGCGGTAGTGGTGATCAGCCAGGATCTCGACGAAATCTTCGAGGTGGCCGACCATATCGCGGTCATCCATCACGGCCGCCTGTCAGCGCCGGAGCCCGTGTCGGCCATGAGTCTGGAGAGGATCGGGCTGCTGATGGGGGGCGCCGATCATGAGGCTTGAACTCGAAAAGCGGGCCGAGCGCTCCATAGGCATGGCTCTGGTCTCGCCGCTCATCGCCATCCTGCTCACGGTGGTTTCGGCAGCCATCATCTTCGCCCTCTATGGCAAGCCGCCCGGCGAGGCGCTCTACGTCTATTTCATCAAGCCGCTGACCGGACTGCGTACCGCCCAGGAACTGGTGGTGCGCGCGACGCCCCTGGTGATGATCGCCGTCGGCCTGTCGCTCTGCTACATCTCCAACAACTGGAACATCGGTGCCGAAGGCCAATACATCATCGGCGCTACGGTGGGCGGGGGCATTGCCCTCATGTTCCAGGGCCAGACGCCGTTCTACGCCGTGCCGCTCATCCTCCTCGGCGGCATCGTCGGCGGTGCGCTCTGGGGCCTGATCCCGGCGATCCTGAAGACGCGCTTCAATACCAACGAGATCCTGACCAGCCTGATGCTGGTCTATATCGCCGACAAGATCCTCGATTATTGCGTGCGCGGCCCCTGGCGCGACCCTGCAGGGCTGAACTTTCCGCTCACCGCCAATTTCGACAATACGCTGCCGGCCTTGTTCCGGCGCAGCCCGATCCATCTTGATTCCATCTTCGCGCTGCTGGTGGTGGCCGCCGCTGCGGTGTTGCTGTGGCGCGGCCTCAAGGGCTTCGAGATCCGCCTTCTCGGGCAGGCACCGCGCGCGGCCCTGTTCGCCGGCTTTTCGCCCAGGAAGATGACCCTGTTCGTCTTTGCGGTCTCGGGCGGCCTTGCCGGGCTCGCCGGCATCAGCGTGGCTGACGGGACGATGGGCCTCCTGCAGCTTCCCTTCGCCAGCGGCTATGGCTTTAGCGCCATCATCGTCGCCTTTCTCGGCCGGCTCAATCCGGTAGGCATCCTGTTCGCCGGCCTGTTGCTGGCGCTGTCCTATCTCGGTGGCGAGGCGGCCCAGATCTCGCTCAAGGTGCCGATCGGCATCACCAGCGTGATCCAGGGGCTGCTGCTGTTCTACGTGCTCGCCTGCGACACGCTCATCCTCTACCGCATCCGTATCGTGCGCGGCGCAGCCAAGGTGGCCTGATGAACCTCACCGAAGCGATCATCCTCACCATCATCACCTCCTCGACGCCCTTCGTGCTCGCCGGCATCGGCGAACTGGTCGTGGAGCGCTCAGGCGTCCTTAATCTCGGGGTCGAGGGCATGATGATCATGGGCACGGTCTCGGGCTTTGCCATTGCCTACATGACCGGCAGCGCGCCGCTCGGCTTTCTTGCTGCTGTCATGGCCGGCATGGTTTTCGCGGCGCTTTTCGCCTTCATGACCCTGGGGCTCGCCGCCAACCAGGTCGCCTCCGGGCTAGCCCTGACCATTCTCGGCCTCGGCCTGTCCGATCTCCTCGGCACCGGTTTTGTCGGGCTCAACCGCGCCAAGATTCCGGCGCTCGACATACCCGGCCTGACCGACATCCCGGTGATCGGGCCTGTCGTTTTCGGTCAGGACGCCTTGGTTTATCTGTCGATCACGCTGGTCGCCGCCGTCTGGTGGTTCCTCTATCGCAGCCGCGGCGGCCTGATCCTGCGGGCCGTTGGCGAGAACCACGTCTCTGCCCATGCGCTGGGCTATCCCGTCCGGCTCATCCGCTTCGGGGCCGTGCTGTTCGGCGGGGCCTGCGCGGGCCTTGGCGGGGCTTATCTCTCCCTGGCCGACACGCCCTTCTGGGGGACGGGCATGACGGCCGGCCGCGGCTGGATCGCCTTGGCGCTGGTGGTGTTCGCGTCCTGGCGCCCCTGGCGACTATTGCTGGGCGCTTATTTCTTCGGGGCCATCTGGATCGGCAATCTGCACATGCAGGCGCTGGGGGGCTCTCTGCCGCACTGGCTGGTCTGGCCGCCGCAATTCTGGACGGGCCTGCCCTATCTGGCCACGGTGATCGTGCTGGTGATGATCTCGGCCGGCAAGGGGCGGCGCGGCGTGGCGCCCGGTTCGCTCGGCACCGCTTTCGTGCCCGATCGCTGATTTCCACTGCCGCCGGGCATGGGCCATGGCCCGGCGTTTCGATCCGTATGGCCCGCCATGAGGGGAAACTCGATGAAAAAAACGATATTGGCAGCCCTGGCCGTTTGCGGCCTCATGGCCGGTGCCGGGGTAACCTCGGCCGGTGCCGAGGAGAAGCTCAAGGTGGGCTTCATCTATGTCGGCCCTGTCGGCGATTTCGGCTGGTCCTACCAGCACGATGTCGGGCGCAAGGCGCTGGTGAAGGCGCTCGGCGACAAGGTCGAGACCACCTATGTCGAGAGCGTGCAGGAAGGCCCCGATGCCCAGCGCGCCATCGAGAACCTCGCCGATTCCGCCCACAAGCTGATCTTTACCACCTCCTTCGGCTACATGGACCCCACCATCAAGGCCGCCAAGAACTTTCCGGACGTGAAGTTCGAGCATGCCACCGGTTTCAAGCGAGCCGAGAATGTCTCGACCTATGCCGGGCGTTTCTATGAAGGGCGCTATGTCGAGGGGGTGATCGCCGCCAAGATGTCCAAGAGCGGCATCGTCGGCTACGTCGCGCCGTTCCCGATCCCCGAAGTGATCTCGGGCATCAATTCCTTCATGCGCGGTGCTCAATCGGTGCGCCCGGACATGAAGATCAAGATCGTCTGGACCTCGAGCTGGTATGATCCCGGCAAGGAAGCGGACGCTTCCAAGGCATTGATCGCGCAGGGCGCCGACATCCTGGCGACCCATACCGACAGTCCCGCCGCCACCCAGGCCGCGGCGGAGAAGGGCATCAACTCCTTCGGCCAGGACTCGGACATGATCGCCTTCGGCCCGAAGACCCAGCTCACCGCCATCATCAATCACTGGGACGACTATTACATCGAGCGCACCAAGGCGGTGCTGGACGGGACCTGGAAGTCGGAAGACACCTGGGAAGGCCTCGACAAGGGCATGGTCAAGATGGCGCCCTACACCAATATGCCCGACGATGTGAAGAAGCTGGCAGAAGAAACCGAAGCTGGACTCAAATCCGGCAAGATCCATCCCTTTACCTGCCCCGTGGTGAACCAGCAGGGCGAGACGGTGGAATGCAAGGGCGGTGACAAGCTCGATGCCTCGCAGATCCTCGGCATGAACTGGTACGTCAAGGGCATCGACGACAAGTTCCCGAACTGATCGGCCATTGCGTGCGCAGGGATCAACACTTGCGTGCGCATCGATCCATGACCTGTCATTGCCGGTCTTTACACTTGACCCGGCAATCCAGCCTGGATCTCGGCGTTGCGCGTGCGGCCTCTGGATAGCCGGGACCAGCCCGGCTATGACAATTCGGAGCGCTTCCGGAATGTCCTGCTGACGAGGCCGACACACGCCATGCCATTTGATCGTACCCGACTCGATGTCGTTCGCCGTTCCCAGACCTTGCTGTCGAGGGAGCAGATGCGTTGATCGAACGGGCGATGGCATTGGGCCGCGAGGCCGAAGGCATGATCCGTGCCCTGGCGATGATCAGTGCCGAGGAAGGGCGCCTGACGCGTCTCTACCTCACTCCGGAGCATCGCCAGGCGGCAGACCTCGTGGCTCGCTGGATGACGGAAACAGGATTGGAAGTCAGCGAGGATGCGCTCGGCACGGTTCGAGGCCGGCTGGCGCCGTCATCGGGAACGCGCAATGCCGTGCAGCGGCTGCTGATCGGCTCGCATATCGACACGGTGATCGATGCCGGTGCCTATGACGGCACGTTCGGCGTCATCGCTGGTATCCTGGCGACGCGCGAGATTGTCCGCAAGCATGGCGCCATGCCCTTCGGCATCGACGTCCTCGCCTTCGGCGATGAGGAGAGCTCTCGCTTCGCGACGACGTTGCTCGGCTCCGAGGCCGTGGCAGGGCGCTTCGATCCGGCAGTCCTGCAGATCGAATCCAGCGACGGCGTCAAGCTGGCGGATGCCTTGCGGCTCTATGGCAAGGATCCGGACGCCATTCCCTCGGCCGCCTATGAGCCCGGCGAGGCGGCGGCCTATGTTGAGGTTCATATCGAGCAGGGCCCGGTGTTGGAGGAGGCCGGCGAGGGGCTCGGTGTCGTCACGGCGATCGCCAGCCAGATACGCTATTCGGTGACGGTCGTGGGCGAAGCCGGCCATGCCGGTACGGTACCGATGGCGCTGCGGCGGGACGCCTTCTCGGCTTGCGCCGAAATGGCGCTTGCGCTCGAACGCCTTGCCGGAAGCCATGCCGATGATTTCATGGTCGGCACCATTGGCAAGCTGAGCCTGTCGCCCGGCGCCTCCAACGTCATTCCGGCCCGAATCGTGTTTACGGTCGATCTGCGTTCTCAGAGTGATGCTAGGCGTGTGGAAGCGATGAACGCCTTGCGCGCGGAGTTCCTCGCCATCGCCGAACGACGCGGTGTTTCGGCCTGGATCGAGCAGACCTATGAGGCCAAGGCGGAGCCTTGTGATCCCGCGCTTCAGGCCGGATTCGCGGCAGCGATCGCTGCCCAGGGCGGCAAGGCGGTTCATTTGCCGTCGGGAGCCGGGCATGACGCTCAGTCGCTGGCCGCGCTCTGTCCGATCGGCATGCTGTTCGTTCGATGCCGCGGCGGCATCAGCCACAATCCTGCGGAATTCACCTCGATTCGCGACATGGGGCTGGCCGTGACGGCGCTGATCGATTTCATCGAGAAGTTCGACCCCTCGCAGGAATCGGCGAAGAATTGAGGGGGGTACTGCCAGGTCATGTAAAAAGATCGAAATGTCCTTTCAAAATTAGATAAATGACCTTCTTTACCTTGCATCAGCTATATATTCCGCTCTGTTGCCCAAATAGAATGATGCCATCCTTCCGAAGCTCGACGATACGGGCGAGAAGGGCGGAGGGGGTGTGAACGTGGATAGGCCTGCTTTTGGTAAGGCCTACAATCATCGTCCAGCCACTCTGCGCTTTGCCGCTTCGATGGTGTAGAAGCACAGCCCTGGGGAGGGGACTTTGCAGGACAATTCAAGCAGCGCGGCGGCAGGGGCCGCCCCATCGACATCGCAGACAGGCCTGGCCCTGCTCATGCTCACATGTTCGATGGTTTCGGTGCAGCTCGGCGCAGCCCTGGCTCATCCCACCATGGCTGAATATGGCCCCTTCGCCACCACCTGGGGCCGGCTGGCCTGGGCCGCGATCATCCTGGGCATCATCGTTCGCCCCGACATCCGCCGCTATCACCGGCGCGAAATTCTGGTTGCCCTGGCGCTGGGAGCGACCATCGCCATGATGACGCTCTTTTTCTTCGTGGCGATCACCCGCGTGCCGCTGGGTCTGGTGGTTGCCATCGAGTTCCTGGGACCGCTGGGCGTCGCCGCTCTCGGCTTTGCCCGCAGCTGGCGCCTGATCTGGCTGGTGTTGGCCTTTGCCGGCGTGCTCTTGCTGGTGCGAAACCAGGCTGGCTGGAGCGTCGACATGCTCGGCTTCCTGTTTGCGATTGCCGCGGGGACCGGCTGGGCTGCCTACATCTTGTTGAGCAAGCGCATCGGCAAAGTGTTCAAGGGACTGGAGGGGCTGGCGATCTCCTTCGCGGCGGCCGCGCTGATATCGACGCCTTTCGGCCTGTACGAAACCGGCTTCACGTTTCCCGGCGGCCTTGCCGCGCAGACGATCGGTTTGGCCGTGCTGACGCCGCTGCTGCCCTATGCCCTCGAAATGATGGCGCTGCGGCGCCTGTCCTCGGCCACCTTCGGGATCTTGATGAGCGCGGAGCCCGGTATCGGCGCGCTGGCCGGATATCTCGTCCTCAATGAGCCGCTTAGCCCGCAGCAGATCGGCGGCATCGCACTCGTGATGATCGCCAGCGCGGGTGCCGTCATCAGCGCGCGGGAGTAGGGGACGGCAATCATACCGCCAGCATAGAGCTTGAATAACCGACTCCGTCATTGCGAGCGAAGCGAAGCAATCCAGGGGCCAAAACCTCTGTGTCTTCAAGCCCCTGGTTTGCTTCGCTTCGCTCGCAATGACGATGAGCCTTTACGTTCCCTGGTGCAGGCCGGCGAAGCGCGCGAGGAAGGCGCGCAGCCGCTCATTCGGCTGCTCGCCGAACACCAGCGCGGGCGGTGCGTCGATCATGATCTTGCCCTGGTCTGTAAACACCACGCGGTCGGCCACTTCACGCGCGAAGGCCATTTCATGGGTCACCAGGATCATGGTGCGCCCCTCGGTCGCCAACTCGCGCACGACGCCGAGGACCTCGCCGACGAGTTCGGGATCGAGGGCGGAGGTGATCTCGTCGAGGAGCAGCACCTTGGGCTCCATCGCCACCGCGCGCGCGATGCCGACGCGCTGCTGCTGCCCGCCGGAGAGCTGTCCCGGCATCGCATCGATCTTCGCCGACAAGCCGACGCGGCCGAGCCATCTCTCGGCAATGCTCCGGGCTTCGGCCTTGCTCTTGCCGCGCGACTTGACCAGGCCCAGCATGATGTTCTGCGCTGCCGTCAGATGCGGAAACAGGTTGAACTGCTGGAACACCATGGCGGCGTCGACGCGAATATGGGCGAGTTCGCGTTCGCTACGCCGCCGCCGCTTGCCATTGGTCTCGCTGAAGCCGACCTCGACCCCGTCGATGCGGACGGATCCCCCGTCATATTCTTCCAGGAAGTTGATGCAACGCAGCAGGGTTGTCTTGCCGCTGCCGGACGGGCCGATGATGGCGATGACCTGGCCTTTCTCGACCGAGAGGTCGACGCCTTTCAGGACCTGCAGGGTCCCGAAAGACTTGGTGAGATTGGCAATCTCGATCACCGGCTGGGGTGCGGCGTTGGACATGGCGGTTCTTCCGATCAGACGAAGCGCTTTTCGAGCCGGCGGCTCAGGGCGGAGAGCGGGAAGTTGATGGCGAAATACAGCAGGGCACCCAGCACATAGAGCGGCAGGGCGACATGGGTGCGGCCGATCACCTGCTGCAGCGAGAGCAGGAGGTCGACGATACCGAGCAGGGATACGAGGGAGGAGCCCTTCACCGTGTCGACCACGCTGTTGATGAAGGGCGGCAGGAAGCGCCGGACAGCCTGTGGAGCGAGGACGTAGACGAAGCGATCGAAGAGGCCGAGGCCGATCGATTGCGCAGCTTCCGTCTGCCCCCTCGGAATGGCCTGGAACGCGCCGCGCGTGATCTCGACGATCTGGGCCGATTTGAAGGCTGTGAGCGCCACGATCGCGGCCAGCAGGCTGGGCAGATTGATGCGCAATGCCGGCAGGCCGTAATAGATGAAATAGAGCAGGACCAGGATCGGCACGCCGCGGACGAAATCGGCATAGAGCCGGATCGGCAGTCGTGCCCAGGCCGGTCCGAAGACCAGCGCACAGCCGAGCGGAATGCCGATCAGCAGGGAAATCACGACCACGGCCGCGGAGACGAAGAGCGTGGTCCACAGGCCGCCGAGCAGGAAGGGGAGCGTTTCGAGAATCATGGACATGGCATCACCGGCTGATGGCATAGCGCCGCTCGGCCAGCCTCAGCAGCAGCAGGATGGCGTAGCTGGTCACCAGATAGATCGGCGTCGCGAGCAGATAGACTTCGACGGTGCGGAAGGTCTGTGTCTCGATCCAGCGCATGCCGTAGGCGAGTTCGGGCACAGCGATGGCGGAGGCGATCGAGGTGTCCTTGAACAAGGAGACATAGGTGTTCGAGAGCGAGGGCAGGGCGATGCGTAGCGCTGTCGGCAGGCGGATGTACCAGAGCACGCCGAAAGGCGTCAGGCCGATGCTCTTGCCCGCTTCGGTCAGGCCCTTTGGCACGGCCTCCAGGCCTGCCCGCAAGACTTCGACGAGATAGGCGCCGGAATAGACGGCAAGCGTGGCCACGAAGGAGGTCGTTGCGCCATATTGCAGGTCGATGGCGCTGGGGATGCCGTAAAAGACCAGATAGACCAGCAGCAGCAGCGGCACGTTGCGGATGAATTCGACATAGAAGCGGATCAGGGGGCGGGCCCAGCGTGGCCCGTCGAGCTGGACCAAGGCGAGGACCAGTCCGATGAGCATGCCGATCGCAATGGTCGCGGCCGCCAGTTCGATGCTCAGCAGCAGCCCCTCGAAGAGCTTGGCCGAATAGCGCCAGACGATGGCGAAGTTGAAGTGATAGTTCATCATGCCGGAGGTCCAGCCATCGTGCGCAATGGAATCCCCGCATCGCCGGTCGGATTCGATACCAAGCCGTACCGGCGATGCTATTGGGAGTTTGCCGGAATAACCGGCACCTAGAAAGTCGGCAGGCCGGGCTTGCGAGCCGGCGGCGTCAGGCCGAAATAGTCGCGCAGCGCTGCATCATAGATCTCGTTCTGGTGGCCATGGATCGCCACGCCGAAGGTCGTGTTGACGAAATGAAGCCAGTCCGGGTCGCCCTGGCGAACAGCGGCACCGTAGAGCATGGCGTTCCAGGATTTGCCGGCATCGAAATATTTGTCGGGATGGCGCTTGGCGAGCCACCAGACGTTGGACAGATCGACGGCGGCGGCGTCCACGCGCTTGGAATCCAGGGCAAGCACCACGTTGGGCTGGCTGTCGAGCTGCATCACCGTCGCTTCGGGCAGCACCTTCTTGACCGTTTCCTCCGCATCGACGTTCTGCAGGATGGAAATGCGTGCGGAGGAGCCGGCCTTGAGGAGGTCGTCGAAGGTCTTCTTGTCGCTGTCGGGGCGCGTCAGCAAGGCTACGCCCTCGACGTAATAGGGGCGCGAATAGGCGACGAGCTGGGCCCGGGCGGGTGAGATCGTCATGAACTGGATGACGACGTCGACCTTGCCGGTGTTGATGTTGGGCACGCGCTGGGCGGCATCCTGCCGCACGAATTCGATCTTGCTGGCATCGTCGAACAGGCCCTTGGCGAGGATCTTGGCCATGGCGATGTCCATCCCGGTGAGCTCGCCCTTCTCGTCTTCGAAATGCCAGGGCGCATTGGTCGAGCCGGTACCGACGATCAGGTGGCCGCGATCGAGTATGGTGCGGAGCAGGCTGTCGGACGAGGCCTGTGCTGCTGCCTGCCGGGCGGAGCCGACGACGCTTGCCAGGGCCAGGCCACCGAGCAGGCCGCCCTTGACCAGATTCCGTCTGGTTTCGGCGAAGTCTTCCATAGTGCTGTACTCCCCGTTGTTTGGATGCGATATTTCATTATTATGTTATAATAGGCATAGTTATGGTATTAATGGTCTCCGGGAGTGTCAAGATGGATATCGGCCGGCGGTTGTGGCTCTCCGGTTTCGGCGGAAGGACAAACGGCACGAAAAAGCCCTGCACCGCGGAGGTGCAGGGCGCTGTCGAGCTGTCGCAGGAATGACGAGTGCGTCTCAGGGCTTGGACGCCGGCCTTTTCTGGCCGTCGAGTGCGCTCAGGATCTGCCAGGCCGCCTTGATCCGATCCGGAATGGGATAGTTTTTGTTGGCCAGGATCGCGATGCCGATGCCCCTGGCCGGCACATAGGCGACATAACCTCCAAAGCCGTTGGTGGAGCCGGTCTTGTTGAACAGCATGTCACGCCGAGCCGGCTGTGGCGGCATGAGCTTGTGCGCCTCATGCGGTTCGAAAGCCATCTTGGCCGAGTTTCCGGCGAGCAGGCGCTCGAGCGTGGTTGGATAACTGTACATCTCCCATCCGAGCCCCTGCTGCATCACGCCTACCTTATAGTAGCCGACATGCGTGGCGGCGATAGCGCGCCGGAGCGTTTCATCCAGCCGGGACCCATTGATATTGGCCTCGACGAAGCGGATGAGGTCGGTCGCCGTCGTCTTGATGCCATAGGCCTCGGCATCCATGGGGCCTGGCGACACCCGGATGGGCCTGCCATCCTTGGTAAGGCCCCAGGCATAGTCGGCCATCCGCTCCTGCGGTACCCTGACATAGGTGTTGGGGAGGCCGAGCAGGGGCAGCAACTCCGTCTGCATGAGATCGTCGAAGGGCTTTCCCATCGCCCCTGCGGCGAGGTAGCCGAACAGGCCGATGCTCGGATTGGAATAGAGCCTGTGGGTGCCGGGCGGGAAGGCCGGGTGCCATGCCTTGTAATAGGCGATCATCCTGGCATCGCCGGTGACCCCGTCCGGGAACTGCAAGGGCAGGCCGCCGGCCGTATAAGTCGCAAGGTCGAGCAGGCTGACATTTTCGAGGCCGCTGCCGGCAAGGGCCGGCAATCTCTGCCCCGCCTTGTCCGATAGGGAGAAGGCGCCACGGGCCACGCCATAGGCTGCGAGGGTAGCCGTGAAGGTCTTGCTGATCGAGCCCATCTCGAAAAGCGTTGAATCCGTGACCTTCTGTCCGCCTTCCTGCGAGGCAAGGCCATAATTGAAGATGAATTGCTTGCCGTCGGCGATGACGGCAACGGCCATGCCGGGAATGGCATTGCGTTCCATCAGAGGCTTGATCGTGCCATCGACGACATGCTGGAGGCGATCCTGCCCAAGGAATGTCTGAGCCCATGCCGACGCGGCGACGAGCATGGACGCCGCAAATGTGGACATGGCGACAAACCGCCCGTGCGACAACGAGGAATTCATTCCCAACTCCATTTTCGGGTTGTGTCCCGGAAGAGGCTCGCATCGTCGGCGCTTTCCTGCGCCGCCGATCGTTTGCTCGCTGGGACCCGGATAGGAGTAAATCAGGCCGGTGCCAAACGATGAATAGTTGGATTGGGCATGAGAAAATCTTGGCCTCAGAGGCGACGTTGCACGCCATCGTGGCCTGATTGAGCGCTGGATATAAGTTTCCCTCTCAGTATTGCCATGAGAGCCGAGGCGTTTCATGCCGCCGAAAATGCCGGGATGAGGCCGATCCGGTAGATGCAAGAGACCACGATTTCAGTTGCCGCGGATCGCCTAAAGGCGTGCAGGATCCCCGGCGGGTCGTATCGCCAAATTCGCGGTGGCAGGTTGGTTGGGTAGGAGCGTAGGACCGTCTGTGGTCAGACCGCGATGCCGTGCAGGTCGTAGGCGTCCGAGCGCTCGATCTTCACGGTAATGATGTCACCCACGCGCAGCGGGCGGCGGCTGGCGACGTAGACGGCGCCGTCGATCTCCGGCGCGTCGGCCATGGAGCGGCCCTTGGCGACGGTCGGCCCGGTCTCGTCGATGATGACGGACAGGCGCTTGCCGACCTTGTTCTTCAGCTTGCGGATCGAGATCTGCTGCTGGGTTTCCATGAAGCGGCGATGGCGCTGCTTCTTTACCTCGTCCGGCACCGGCATCAGGCCAAGGTCATTGGCGGTGGCGCCGGCCACGGGCTCATATTCGAAGCAGCCGACGCGATCGAGCTGGGCTTCGCGCAGCCAGTCGAGCAGCAGTTCGAAATCCTCGTCGGTCTCGCCGGGGAAGCCGACGATGAAGGTGGAGCGCAGGGTGATGTCGGGGCAGATCTCGCGCCATTTATGGATGCGCTCCAACACCTTCTCCCGGTTGCCGGGGCGACGCATCGCCTTCAGCACCGTCGGGGAGGCGTGCTGGAAGGGGATGTCGAGATAGGGCAGGATCTTGCGTTCGGCCATCAGCGGGATGACGTCGTCGACATGCGGGTAGGGGTAGACATAGTGCATGCGTACCCAGACCCCGAGCTCGCCGAGAGCCTTGGAGAGATCGTAGAATTTCGCCTTCAGAGGCTCGCCCTGCCAGGGGCTCTCGGCGTAGCGGATGTCGACGCCATAGGCCGAGGTGTCCTGGCTGATCACCAGCAATTCCTTGACGCCGGCCTTTACCAGCTTCTCGGCCTCGCGCATCACATCCGCAGCCGGACGGGAGACGAGATCGCCGCGCAGCTTGGGGATGATGCAGAAGCTGCAGCGATTGTTGCAACCCTCTGAAATCTTTAAGTAAGCGTAGTGCCGTGGTGTGAGTTTTAGGCCCTGCGGCGGCACCAGATCCGTATAGGGATCATGCGCCGGAGGCGCGGCCTTGTGCACGGCCTCGACCACCGTCTCATATTGCTGAGGGCCGGTGACGGCGAAGACGTTGGGGAACTTCTCCAGGATCGGATCGGGCTCGGCGCCCATGCAGCCGGTGACGATCACCTTGCCGTTCTCGGCCATGGCATCACCGATGGCGCCGAGGGATTCCGCCTTGGCTGAATCGAGGAAGCCGCAGGTGTTGACGATGACGAGGTCGGCGCCCTTGTGGTTGCGGGTGATGCCGTAGCCCTCAGCCCGCAGTTGGGTGAGGATGCGCTCGGAATCGACTAGGGCCTTGGGGCAACCCAGCGAGACATAGGAGACCGTCGGGGCCGTCTTGCCCTCGGCCGTCTCTTGCGCTGCTTCGATCACCGCCATGTCCGCTTTCTTTCCGTCTGTCTCATGAAACGCGTTCCTTTGCGCCAAGACGGGCCGGAATGCAATTGCGGAGTGAGCATGGCAGGCAATTGCGCCTGGTCTTCAGAGCGACCGGAAGCACCCAGCATGCCGCCAGGGATCGCAATTAAGCTGACTTTCTCCTTGACAATCGAACCTGCGTCGAAAAATAGTCAGATGTCAGACCAATTTTAAACCATCATCCGGAAGCCGCATTTGAGCACGCCGTCTCTCCAGGGACTTGCTCCGCTGCCATCCGCCGACAGGGCGGATGATGTGATGCGAGCGATCGGTACCTTTATCGCCACCTCCGGCATCAAGCCGGGCGAGCGCCTGCCGACGGAACGGCAGCTGATGCAGACCCTGGCGGTCGGTCGCTCCACCGTGAGGGAAGTTATCCGAAAGCTGCAAGCCCTGGGGGTGGTCGAGTCCCGCAAGGGCAGCGGCACCTATCTCAAGCGGGCGTTCTCGGCCGACGCCATCCATATGCCGCTGGTGATCGATGCCGCCCTGCTGCGCGATCGCCTGCTGCAAACGCTGGAAGTTCGGCGTGGGCTCGAAACCGAGGTGAGCGCGCTGGCCGCCCTCAGGGCGACGCCTGGCGATATCGCCGTCATCGAGGCCAAGCTCAACATCATGGAAGCGGTGCATCTGGAGAAGGGGACCTCCGGCCCCGAGGACCTCGCCTTCCATCTGGCCATCTACGACGCCAGCCACAATCCCCTGTTCGGCCAGCTCTTGGAGCGCATGCGGGAGGCTTTCGAAAGCTTCTTCGAAGAGCCTTTCGACCGCCCGGATTTCGCCCGCCGTTCCTTTCGTTTCCACCGCGAGCTCTTCGACGCCATCGTCCGGCGCGATCCGCAGACGGCGCGGGAAAAGACACTCGCCATTCTCGAAATTGTCGAAGAAGACATCAAGGACATGTCCAAATGACCGACCACCGGATGACGCAGGCATCGGATGATCTCGACTATGCCAGCCTCGTCGTCGCCCATGACGATGCCCACGCCTTCGAGGCCGTGGTGCCGCCGATCGTGCAGACGTCGCTGTTCACCTTCTCCAGCTTCGAGGAGATGGCGGCAACCTATCGCGGCGAACAGGTGCGGCCGGTCTATTCGCGCGTCGGCAATCCCACCACACGGCTGTTCGAAGAGAAGATCGCCGAACTCGAACGCACCGAGGACGCCATCGGCTTTGCCAGCGGCATGGGTGCGATTTCCTCCAGCGTCTTGGCTTTCGTCGAGCCGGGCGATCGGATCGTCTGCGTGCGCCATGTCTATCCCGATGCCTATCGCCTGTTCGAGACCCTGCTGAAACGCTGGAAGGTCGAGACCGTCTATGTCGATGGCCGCGATGCGGATGCGGTCGCAGCGGCACTGCCGGGCGCCAAGCTCTTCTACATGGAAAGCCCGAACAGCTGGATGATGGAAACGCAGGACATTCCCGCGCTCACGGCCTTGGCCCGCCAGCATGGCGTCATCACCATCCTCGACAACAGCTGGGCCTCGCCGGTGTTCCAGCAGCCGGTGCGCCTCGGCGTCGACCTCGTGGTGCATTCGGCTTCCAAATATATCGGTGGCCATTCGGACGTGGTTGCCGGCGTGGTGGCAGGGCGCAAGGAACTCGTTGACGTCATCCGCCGCACCATCACACCCTATCTCGGCGCCAAACTGGCGCCGTTCGAAGCCTGGCTGCTGCTCAGGGGGCTGCGCACTTTGCCGACGCGCATGAAGGCGCATGAGGCGGCAGGCCTGGCCATCGCGCGCAAGCTCGGCGAACTGGCGGAAGTGGTGGCGGTCTACCATCCGGGCCTCGGCAACAGCCTGCCGCCTGGGTTGAGCGGCACCTCAGGCCTGTTCTCCTTCGAATTCGACGACAGCGTCGACATTCCCGCCTTCTGTAACGCCCTCAAGCTGTTCAAGATCGGGGTGAGCTGGGGCGGCCACGAGAGCCTGGTGGTGCCGGCTTTGGTCACGCGCGGGCAGAATGCCGGCCCCAATTCGGCGCTCGATTTCGGCGTGTCGGAGCGCATCGTGCGCTTCCATGTCGGCCTGGAAGGCGTGGACGCGCTATGGGCCGATGTCACGCAGGCGCTGGCCGCTGCCAAGAGATAGCCGGTGCGCGACGCCGCCCACTGGACGAGCGTTCGGGTGCTGGTTGGAACGTAGGGTGCAAATAACAAGAGAGGGGAATCTCAATGTTCAAGAAACTGCTGCTGGCCGCGACGGCCTCGTTGGCCTTGGCCCTGCCGGCCCAAATCTTGCCAGCCTGGGCCGACACCACGCTCAAGCTGACCGAAGTCATTACCAGCCCTGAGCGCACCCAGACGCTGAAGGACATCGTCAAGAAGTTCGAGGATGCCAATCCCGGCGTGAAGGTGGAGATCACGTCTCTGCCCTGGGGCCAGGCCTTCGAGAAATTCGCCACCATGGTCTCGGCCGGCGATACGCCTGATGTGGTCGAGATGCCCGACCGCTGGCAGTCGCTCTATGCCAATAATGGCATGCTCGAAAATCTCGAGCCGTATCTCGCCAAGTGGGAGCACACCAAGGAGCTGAACGACCGCGCACTCGAGATGGGGCGCTATGTGAACAACACCGCCTATGCGCTGCCCTATGGCTTCTATCTGCGCGCGATGTTTTACAACAAGAAACTGTTCAAGGAAGCGGGGGTCGACGGCCCGCCCAAGACGATGGACGAGTTCGTCGAGGCGGCCAAGAAGGTTTCCGCCCTTCCCGGCAAGTTCGGCTATTGCCTGCGCGGCGGCCCCGGCGGCCTCAATGGCTGGATGATGATGGGCGCCAACATGGCCGGTGATGGCACCTTCTTCAAGCCCGACGGTACCTCGACCATGGCCGATCCCGGCTGGGTCAAGGGCGTTACCGTGCTGGTCGACCTCTACAAGAACGGCTATGCGCCCAAGGACAGTGTCAACTGGGGCTTCAACGAGATCGTTACTGGCTTCTATTCCGGCACCTGCGCCATGCTCGACCAGGATCCCGACGCCTTGATCGCGGTGGCCGACAAGATGAACAAGGACGACTACGACGTCGCCCCCATGCCCAAGGGGCCGGCCGGCAAGACCTTCCCGACCATCGGCTATGCCTCGTGGTCGATGTTCGCCAATTCCGAGAACAAGGAACTGGCCTGGAAGCTGATCGCAGCCCTCGACGGTCCGGAAGGCAACATCGCCTGGAACAAGAAGACGGGTGCGCTGCCGATCTACAAGTCCGCCGCCAAAGATCCCTTCTATGCCGATCCCAAGTTCAAGGGCTGGTTTGCCGAGCTCGGCGATTCCAATGTCTCGCCGCTGGTGATGCCGACCTATCTGGAGGAGTTCGCCTTCTTCGCCGACTCCATCGCGGTGAAGACCACGCAGCAGGCTCTGCTCGGCCAACTCACCCCCGAGCAGCTTGCCGAGCAATGGGCAGACTATTTGACCAAGGCTCAGCAGAAATTCCTGGCGAAGAAGAAGTAGTCGGGCGCCGCAACTGCGTCATCCCGGACGCGATGCGGCGCGTAGTGCCGCTTCGCAGATCCGGGACCGCACGACCATTCTGCGCAATTTCGACGCGATCCCGCATCTGCATCGCATCACTGCGTGCCGCGATGCGTGCGGGATGACGTGATGTCCCCAGCCCGTGCCCGATCGGATAGTGAATGGCTTTGGCAGAACTTTCCATCCCGACCAGGCGGCGCGGCCGAAGCGCCTGGCTGGCGTTCGAACCCTGGCTCTATGCAGCGCCTTCGATCATCCTGATCGTGGCGATCATGCTGGTGCCTTTGGCCATCGGCATGTCCTATGCTTTCCGCGACATCCAGCTCCTGAAGCCCTTCGGCGGCGGCTATGTCGGGCTCGAGCATTTCCGCAGCATGTGGGGAGATGCCAATTTCTGGAATGCGCTTTCCAATACCGTGCAGTGGACGGTGGTTTCGGTCGCCCTGCAGTTCGTTCTCGGCCTGATCCTGGCTCTCCTGCTCAACCGGCCCTTCCCGGGGCGGGGCGTGGTGCAGGCGCTGGTGTTCCTGCCCTGGGCCGTGCCGAGCTTCCTTTCCGGTCTCAACTGGGCCTGGATGTTTAATCCCATCGTCGGTCCGGTGCCGCACTGGCTCTCCGGCCTCGGCCTGATGGCGACGCCCGACAACATCCTCTCCAGCCCGACCCATGCCATCTGGGGCCCGATCGTCGCCAATGTCTGGTGGGGCTTTCCGTTTTTCGCCATCACGCTGCTCGCCGCCCTGCAATCGATCCCGCAGGACATCTATGAGGCGGCCGAGATCGACGGCGCTGGGTCGCTCAAGCGCTTCACCTCGATCACGGTGCCGTTCCTGGCGCCGACGATCGCCATCACCGTGCTGTTGCGCGCGGTCTGGATCGCCAATTCCGCCGACCTCATCGTGGTGATGACACGCGGTGGACCTGCCGACTCGACCCAGATCATCGCCAGCTACATCTATACGCAGGCCTATATGCGCCTCGACTTCGGCTATGCCTCGGCGATCTCGATGGTGCTGCTGGTGCTGCTGCTCGCCTATGCCGCCACGCTGATCGCGCTCAGGCAAATGCTGATCCGGAGGGCTTGACCATGCGCCGTTCCACCCGCCGTTCGGTCTATTGGGTGCTGCATTACACCTTGATCGCCCTGTTCCTGATCTTTGCCCTGTTCCCGCTTTACTGGGTGTTCAAGGTCTCGGTCACGCCCAATGATCTGCTCTACAGCGAAGGTGTGAAGCTGTGGCCGTCGCGCTTCGGCTTCGATCACTATGTTTCGGTGATCAGCCATACCGACTTCCCGCTGTTCTTCCGCAACAGCGTGATCATCTCGGGTTTTACCGCGCTGTTCACCACGCTGCTGGCGGCAGGCGCCGGCTACAGCTTCTCGCGCTTCGTCTATCGCGGTAAATTCTGGCTGGTCGGACTGATGCTGATCACCCAGATGTTCCCGCTGGTGATGATCATCGCACCGATCTTCAAGCTGTTCCAGCCACTCGGCCTCAACAACAGCCTGACCGGCCTGATCATCATCTATACCGCCTATAACGTGCCGTTCGCAGCCTTCCTGATGCAGTCCTTCTTCGACGGCATCCCGAAGGACCTGGAGGAGGCGGCGATGATCGACGGCGCCACGCGCTTCGGGGCGCTGCGCCAGATCATCCTGCCCCTGACCATGCCCGGCATCGCCGCGACGCTCGGCTTCGTCTTCACCGCGGCCTGGAGCGAACTGCTCTTCGCCCTGATGCTCAACACCAAGGACAGCGTGATCACCTTCCCGGTGGGACTGCTCAACTTCGTCTCGAAGTTCGCGGTGGATTTCGGGCAGATGATGGCGGCTGGCGTGCTCGCGCTCATCCCCGTCTGCATCTTCTTCTTCCTGATCCAGCGTTACCTGGTCCAGGGCCTCACGGCTGGCGCCGTGAAGGGCTGAAAGGGTTATTCCGATGGCCAATATCGAAGTGAAAGCCGTCCGCAAGAACTACGGCGCCTTGCCCATCCTCAAGGGCATCGACCTCTCCATCGCCTCGGGCGAATTCGTGGTGCTGGTCGGGCCGTCCGGCTGCGGCAAGTCGACCCTGCTGCGTCTCATCGCCGGTCTGGAGGACACCAGCCAGGGGCAGATCCTCATCGATGGCGCCACGGTGAACGACCTGCCGCCTAGGGATCGCGACATCGCCATGGTGTTCCAGTCCTACGCGCTCTATCCGCATATGAGCGTGCGCGACAATATGAGCTATGCGCTCAAATTGCGGAAGAAAGCAGCCGATTTCATTGCGGGCGCAGTGACCAAGGCTGGAGCCAAACTCGGCCTGGAGGCCCTGCAGGACCGCAAGCCGCGGCAATTGTCGGGCGGGCAGCGCCAGCGCGTCGCCATGGGCCGTGCCATCGTGCGCAATCCCAAGGCCTTCCTGTTCGACGAGCCCCTGTCCAATCTCGATGCCCGCCTGCGCGAACAGATGCGTTTCGAGATCCGCAAGCTGCACCGCGATCTCGGGGCGACCTCGGTCTATGTCACCCATGACCAGATCGAGGCGATGACCATGGCCGATCGTATCGTCGCCATGAACGGGGGCGTGATCCAGCAGGTCGGCGCGCCGCTCGAGCTCTATGACGATCCCGCCAATATGTTCGTGGCCGGCTTTATCGGTTCGCCGGCGATGAACTTTCTCGATGCCCAGGCACAGCCTGGCGAGGGCGGCATGACCCTGCGCGTTGGCGATACGGTACTTGCCGTCCTGCCGGGCCAGCGCCTGCCCGAGAAGGTCATCGTCGGCATTCGTCCGGAACGCGCGGCGCTGTCGCCGAACGGCAACGTGCCGGCTCGCGTCGATCTGGTCGAGCCGACAGGTCTCGGTACGGTGGCGCATCTGGAGATTAGTGGGCAGGGCCTGAAGCTGTTCACGACCGACCGCCCCGCCTTGAAGGCAGGCGAGATCGTGAGACTGGCGATCGCTCCCGGCGATCTGCGCCTGTTCGACCCGGCGAGCGGAGAACGCATTAGACTGGCCTGATGCGCAGGGTTTTCATCGGACAAGGGCTGGCCAAGCCGGCATCACCCATGACAAAAGAGGGGCTGAATTCCTTTCAGCTCCGCATGACGCCTTCCCCGGCCGGGGTAGCTGCATGCCTTTTCTTTTGTGAGATTTGATGTCCCGCATTGCAACGACGGGCGAGGCTACGCATGAGCCCGTGGCCTCCGGCTGGATTACCCTGCTGATTGCGGCGGCCTGTGGCCTCATCGCCGCGAATATCTATTATGCCCAGCCGCTGGTCGGTCTGATCAGCGCCGATCTTGGCATGTCGCCGGGCGCAGCCGGGCTGATCGTGACGATGACGCAGATCGGCTACGGCGCCGGTCTGCTGTTCCTGGTGCCGCTCGGCGATCTGATCGAGAATCGCAAGCTCATCCTCTGGGTGATGACGCTGGCTGTCATTGCCCTGGCGGGGGCCATGCTGGCCCGCAGCAGCCTGCAATTCCTGGTCTCGGCCTTGTTGATCGGACTCGGTTCCGTGGCCGTGCAGATCCTCGTGCCCTTCGCCGCGCATCTCGCGCCCGAGGCGCGGCGGGGCAGGGTGGTCGGCAATGTGATGAGCGGGCTGATGGTCGGCATCATGCTGGCGCGCCCGGTATCGAGCCTGATCACCTATTTCAGCTCCTGGCACATGGTGTTCCTCGTCTCCATCGTTGCCATGCTCGTGCTGGGCGTTGTGCTGGCCCGCGCCTTGCCGAAACGCCAGCCGCCGCCGGCCCCGTCCTACGGCCGGCTTCTGCTCTCGATGGCGACCTTGATGCGCACCACGCCGATCCTGCGCCGGCGTGCGCTCTATCAGGCCTGCATGTTCGGTGCCTTCAGTGTGTTCTGGACCTGCACCCCGCTGTTGCTGGCGAGTCCCGCCTTCGGCATGACGCAATCGGGCATCGCGCTGTTCGCGCTGGCCGGAGCGGCAGGCGCAGTGGCGGCTCCCATCGCCGGACGGATTGCCGATCGCGGCTGGGTCCGTCCGGCCTCGGCCTTCGCCATGACGCTCGGCGCGGTCAGCTTTCTGCTCACCCATCTGGCCGAGCCGGGATCGAACCTATCCCTCGGCCTTTTGGTCACGGCCGCGATCGTGCTCGATTTCGGCGTCTCGGCCAATGTCGTGCTCGGTCAGCGGCTGATCTACAATCTGGGGGCGGAATATCGCAGCCGTCTCAACGGCGTCTATATGGCGACATTCTTCGTGGGCGGCGCCCTCGGCTCGGCTCTGGGCGGTTGGGTCTATGCCCATGGCGGCTGGACGGCAACGTCCTGGCTCGGCTTTGCCCTGCCGGTGCTTGCCTTGCTTTATTTCTCGACGGAAAAGAGGGCTTCAATCAGCCCAGGAATCAGGACCTGACATGAGTGTGACGATCTACGGCATCAAGACCTGCGATACCATGAAGAAGGCGCGGACCTGGCTCGAGACCCATGGCAAGGCCTATGCCTTTCACGATTATCGGGTCGAAGGCATCGATCGCGCGCATCTGGATGCCTGGGCGGATAAGGTCGGCTGGGAAGTCCTGCTGAACAAGACCAGCACGACCTTCCGGGCCTTGTCCGAAGGCGACAAGCAGGGCATCGACCGGGCCAAGGCAATCGACTTGATGCTGGCCGAGCCGACCATGATCAAGCGGCCCGTCCTCGATCTCGGCAACGGCAAGCTGCTTGTCGGATTCAAGCCGGATAGCTATGCCGCCGCGATGGCTTGAGGCAAGAACCGGCTTCGGCCGGTTCTTTCTGGGATCGCAGGCATCCTTGCCTGCCCCCATGTGAGCGCGCCGATAAAGGGGCCGGAAGAGCAGGCAAGGATGCCTGTGGCCCCAGGGAGTTCTCCCCCTCGGCGAGACAATGTCGATGCTGGTTCGTATGTCGGCCTACATCTCGATCAGGCTGGTGAACCCGCCAAAGATCATGCGCTTGCCGTCGAAGGGCGCGTTCGCCATGCTGCCCTCCAGCCGGGGATCGGCCATCACCTTGGCCATGACGGCATCGCGCTCCTCGCGCGAGCGGTAGGTCACCCAGGAGAAGATGACGATCTCGTCCTCCTTGGCCTGAACGGCCCGCGGAAAGGACGTGACTTCGCCATAGGGGACATCGTCGGCGACGCATTCGACATAGCTGAGTGCGCCATGTTCCATCCACACCTGGCCGCCGAGACGAGCCATTTCCTCGTAGGCCTTGAGGTTCTGCTTGGGCACGGCGACAACGAAACCGTCGACATCGGTCATTTCAGCTTCCTCCTGCTTCGATCTCCCAAGGACGTTCGATACCCGGCCAAGCCGACAGCCCCGGCAAGATTTTGTGGGCTACGGGGCCGGCCGGCATCAGGATCGCTTTTGAAAACGCTTGATGACCCGCTCTCGTTTCAGGCGCGACAAGCATTGTATCCAGAAGATGCCGTCGAGTTGGTCGATCTCGTGCTGCAGGCAGACGGCGAGCAGGCCATCGGCTTCTTCCGTTTCCTGCGTTCCTTCGAGTGTCTGGAAGGTCACGCGCACGCGCGCCGGGCGTTCGACCGTCTCGGTCACTCCAGGCATGGAGACGCTGCCTTCGACATGTTCTCGCTTATCCTGCGATGACCAGACGATGGCTGGATTGACATAGACTCGCACCCTGTTCTCGCCGGGCAATTCGAGCACCGTAAGGCGCTTGGCGATGCCCAGATGCGGGGCGGTGATGCCGATGCCAGGCGCGGCCCGCATGGTGTCGAGCAGATCCTGGGCAAGAACTGCCAGATCGGCGTCGAAAGCGGTGACCGGGGCTGCGGGAAGGCGCAAGCGCGGATCGGGAAAGCGTAGAATCGGTTGAGCAGGCATCGTGGGAGGCTAGCTTATCTCGCCAGCATCATCACGCTTGGCGACGTTTGAGCTTGGGCTTGGGGGGCGCGGCCTCCTCGCCGTGGGAGAGATCCTCCAGGATCGGGCAATTGGGCCGGTTGTCGCCGTGGCAATTGTTGACGAGGTGACGCAACGTCTTCGCCATCCCCTCGATCTCGCGCGCCTTGCGTTCGAGTTCTGTGATGTGGGCTGCGGCGATACTCTTGACGTCGGCGCTCGCGCGGCTGCGGTCACTCCACAAGGCAAGCAGCGTTTCCATTTGTTCGACGGAAAAGCCGAGGTCGCGGCTGCGCCGGATGAAGCGCAGCGTGTGGATGTCGCTGTCGGCATAGACGCGATAGCCCGCTTCGGTGCGGGCTGCGCTCGGCATCAATCCGATGGATTCGTAGTAGCGGATCATCTTGGCTGAAACGCCGGAGGCGGCGGATGCCTCACCGATATTCATGACGATTCTTCCTGTTTTTCCTTGCCGAGAAAGCCTCATCGCGATTCTCGAATCGTGATGAGATTTCTTCAATATTCCATTGAATCAATTCGATGAATTTAAGGCATGTGTGCCTATAGCCTGTGTCGATGAATCCGCGGGTCGGTAGCTCTTGAGCCGGAGGGCGTTGGTCACCACGAAGACGCTGGAGAGCGCCATGGCGCCGGCTGCGAGCATCGGCGAGAGCAGGGTGCCGTTGACGGCATAGAGCGCGCCGGCCGCGACGGGGATCAGCGCAATGTTGTAGGCGAAGGCCCAGAACAGGTTCTGGCCGATATTGCGCATGGTCGCCCGCGACAGGCCGATGGCTTTGACGACGCCGTTGGGGTCACCCGCCATCAACACTACGGCCGCGCTCTCGATGGCGACGTCGGTCCCCGTGCCGATGGCGATGCCGACATCGGCGGTGGCAAGGGCAGGCGCATCGTTGATGCCGTCGCCGACAAAGGCAATCTTGCCCCCTCTGGCTGCGAGCCGCTGCACGATCTCGGCCTTGCCGTCGGGCAGGACTTCGGCCTCGATGGTTTCGATCCCGAGCCTTGCCGCAATCGCCTGCGCCGTCCGCCGGGCGTCACCCGTCACCATGGCGACCTCGAGACCAAGTGCCTTGAGGGCTACGACGGCGGCCTTGGCCGTGGGCTTGATCGGATCGGCGACGGCGATGACCGCGGCGATCCTGCCGTCGACGGCCGCGAAAAGGGGCGTCTTGGCCTGTTCGCCGAGGGCCTCCGCGCGGGCGGCGAGCGCTCCGGCATCGATGCCCTGCTCCGCCATCCAGCGTGCCGAGCCGATCGCGACCTTCCGGCCGCCGACGAGGGCGAAGGCGCCGCGCCCCGGGATTGCCTCGAAAGCGGCGGCCGGGGGAATGGCGAGCTTGCGCTCGCGGGCGGCCTTGACGACGGCCGTGGCCAGAGGATGTTCCGAGCGTGCCTCCACCGAGGCCAGCAAGGCGAGAACCTCATTCTCCGAAAAGCCGGGAGCGGTTTCGATATCGGTGACCGCAGGTTCACCCTGGGTGAGGGTGCCCGTCTTGTCGAAGGCGACGATCTTGACGTCACGCAGGCCCTGCAGGGCATCGCCGCGCCGGAAGAGCACGCCGAGCTCGGCCGCGCGCCCGGTCGCCACCATGATCGAGGTGGGGGTCGCCAGGCCCATCGCGCAGGGGCAGGCGATGATCAGCACGGCCACGGCATTGACGAGGGCGAAGGTGAGGGCGGGGCTCGGGCCGAGCAGCAACCAGGCGATGAAGGTCAGCGTCGCGATGGCGATGACGGCGGGCACGAACCAGGCCGTGACCTTGTCGACCAGCGCCTGGATCGGCAGCTTGGCGCCCTGGGCCGCCTCGACCATACGGATGATCTGGGCGAGCAGGGTCTGCGAGCCCACCTTCGTCGCCCGGAACGAGAAACTGCCGGTCTTGTTGATGGTCCCGCCGATGACCTCAGCACCGACGCCCTTGGTGACCGGTATCGCCTCGCCGGAGATCATCGACTCGTCCACGTAGGAAGAGCCTTCGACGATTTCGCCGTCGACGGCGATCTTCTCGCCGGGGCGGACCCGGATGATGTCTCCCGGCTGGAGCTCGGCGATCGGCACCTCGGTCTCCGAGCCATCGCGCAGCCGCAGGGCCGTCTTGGCCTGCAGACCGGCCAGTTTACGGATCGCCTCGCTGGTCTCGCCCTTGGCGCGTGCCTCGAGATAGCGGCCGAGCAGGATCAGCGTGACGATGACGCCGGCGGCCTCGTAATAGACATAGGCCGTGCCTTCCGGCAGGGCCGCGGGCAGGAAGGTCGCGACCACCGAAAACAGCCAGGCGGCGCCGGCGCCGAGGGAGACCAGAGCGTTCATGTCCGGAGCCCCGCGCAACAGAGCCGGAATGCCCTTGACGAAGAAGCGCAGTCCCGGACCGAACAGCACCAGGCTGATCAGCACGAACTGGGCATACCAGTTCCACTGGCCCAGATTCATCTGAATGGTGTGGTGGAGGGCCGGTATCAGGTGCCCGCCCATCTCGACCAGGAAGACCGGTATGGTCAGCACGGCCGCAAGCGCGAGGTCCCGGCAGAGCGTGGCGATCTCAGCCTTGCGGGCCGTGCGCTCGGGATCTTCCGCATGGTCGTCCTCGATTACATGGGCGCCATAACCCGCCTTGGCGATGGCGGCCAGCACGGGGGGCAAATTGACAGGCCCTTCGAAGGAGACCTGGGCCCGCTCGGTGGCGAGATTGACGGCGGCCTGTACGACGCCCGGCGTGGCGGCGATGGCCTTCTCCACGCGGCGAACGCAGGACGCGCAGGTCATGCCCTCGATGGCGATGTCGAAAGTCGCGGGGCTCAAAGTTGGAGAGCTCAAAGTCGGAGACATGGGGCAATCCCTTTCCAGGTCATTGCCTAGATAGGTAAACCTTCCAGTCATTGGAAGGTCAAGAGGGCTTTGGAGCGCGAACTTCCAGTCCGCTCTTCTCTTTCTGTCAGCGTGATATTTCAAAGAGCGGACTGGAAGTCCGCGCTCCTCACACCGGTGCCGCTACGTCCTCAGCATTGTTTGCCGGACTGTTGACGCGCGAGGAAATCGGCCAGATCTCCATCAGCTCGGGCGGAAAGGGCACCATCAGGTCGAAGGGATCGGGCTCGATGTTGTCGAGCCAGCGCCGATGGTTCTCCGGAGCGAGGATCACCGGCATGCGGTCATGGATCGTCGCCATCAGCGCATTGGCCTGGCAGGTGACGATGGCGAAGCTGCGCGTGATCTTGCCGGAGGCCTTGTCGACCCAGCTTTCCCAGACACCGGCGACGGCGAAGGGACGGTGATCCTTCATGGCAATGGCATAGGGCTGTTTCGCCCCTTTCACCGGCTTGCCGTCCGCCTCGAGGATCTTCATCCATTCGAAGAACAGATCGATCGGGACGAGGCAGCGCCGGGTCTTGTAGGCATCGCGGAAGGAAGGCTTGGTCTGGATGCCTTCGCAACGGGCGTTGATGGGCTTGGGCCAATCGCCCGGGTCCTTCACCCAGTTGGGAATGAGCCCCCATTGCAGGAGGTCGTGGACATAGGCGGCAGACCGAGGCTGACGGCGGATCACCCAGAAGTGCTGGGCCGGCGCCCCATTGAAATGGGCTTCCCAGGCACGGGCGACCTCTTCCGGCGTGGCCCCCGGTTCCGTCTGAAGGCCCGGCAGGTCCGGGCTGCGCTGCATGATCCGTCCACACATCGCCGGACCATGGCACGCCCACCTGCTGGTCTCAACGCCACATGCCGCGCATGCGGTCGCGCAGGTCGATCGAGCTGTGGATGCCGCTTTGTTGCCGGGCGTTGGAGGCTGCCACCCTCGGCCACATCACCTGCTGGAAGCGGTCGAGGATCGCAGACGGGATGAAGCGGGTGCGGTTGGCATAGACATGCCGGTCGCCCTGGGAATGCTGGCCATGGGTGAAGAAGCGCTGCGGCATCACGAGGTGCAGGCTGTCGCGCGCGCGGGTCATCGCGACATAGAGCAGCCGGCGTTCTTCCTCCAGATCGTTCTTGGTGCCGGCGGCAAGATCCGCCGGCAGGCAGCCATCCACCGTGTTGAGCACGAACACCGCTTTCCATTCCTGCCCCTTGGCCGAATGGATGGTGGAGAGGATGAGATAATCCTCGTCCCGCAAGGGAGGGCCCGCTTCGTCGCTGGTGGCGCTGGGCGGATCGAGCGTCAGCTCGGTGAGGAAGCGCTCACGGGACTCGTAGCCCGCGGCGATCTGTTCGAGCTGGAGAAGATCGGCACGGCGCGCTACGGCATCCTCATGCATGCGCTCCAGATGGGGCTCGTACCAGCGGCGAACGCGCTCGATCTCCCCAGGCCAGTCGCTCGGTCCCTTGTGCAGGCTGGCGGCGAGGTCGACGAAATCCGGCCAGTCCGCTCCGGCGCGGGGCGGCGCCGGCAAGGCTGCGATGTCGTCGACGCCGACGGCATCGAGGACATTGGCGGCGGAGGTAGGACCGACGCCCGGCAGCAGTTGCAGGACGCGGAAACCGGCAACGCGATCGCGCGGATTCTGCGCCCAGCGCAACAGGGCCAGCATGTCCTTGACGTGGGAGGCATCGAGGAATTTCAGCCCGCCGAACTTCACGAAGGGAATGTTGCGGCGGGTCAGTTCCACCTCGAGCGGGCCTGAGTGGTGCGAGGCGCGAAACAGCACGGCCTGCTGCTTGAGCGTCATGCCGCTTTCACGGTTCTCCAGGATCTGTCCGGCCACGAAATCGGCCTGTCCGGCCTCGTCCCTCACGGTGACGAGCTGGGGACGTTCGCTCGATTGCCGCTCCGTCCATAAATTCTTGGTGAAGCGCTCGCTGGCAAGGGCGATCACGGCATTGGCCGCCGCCAGGATGGGCTGGGTCGAACGGTAGTTGCGGTCGAGCGTGATGATCTCGGCCGCCGGCGAGAACTGTGCCGGAAAGTCGAGGATGTTCCGCACGGTGGCGGCACGGAAGGAATAGATCGACTGAGCGTCGTCGCCGACCACCGTGACGCCACGTCCGTCCGGCTTGAGCGCCTTGAGGATCGAGGATTGCAGGCGGTTGGTGTCCTGGTATTCATCGACCAGGACATGGTCGAAACGCACCGAAATATCGGCGGCGATCATTGGCTCGGCCACCATGTGCGACCACCACAGCAGCAGGTCGTCATAGTCGAGCACATTGTTGGCGAGCTTGGCCTCGACATAGGCAGCAAACAGGCTGCGGAGCTCCGCCGCCCAGGCCAGGCACCAGGGAAAGGCCTCTTTCAGCACATTTTCGAGTTCGTCCTGCGCGTTGACCACCCGCGAATAGATGGCGAGGCACGTGCCCTTGCTCGGGAAGCGGTTCTCCGTCTTGGAGAATCCGAGCTCGTGGCGCACCAGATTGATCAGGTCGGCAGAATCCTCCCGGTCGTGAACGGTGAAGGAGGGATCGAGGCCGATCTGGTAGGCATATTCACGCAGGAGGCGGGCGCCGACGGCGTGGAACGTGCCAGCCCAAGTCAGCCCTTCGCTCAGTGTCGCCCCTTTCGCTCCCATGACCTTGGCAGTGATCCGCTCGACCCGCCTAATCATCTCAGAGGAAGCTCGACGCGAGAAGGTCAGGAGGAGAATGCGCCTGGGATCGGCGCCTTCGGCAATGAGATGGGCAACCCGGTGGGCCAGCGTGTTGGTCTTGCCCGATCCGGCACCGGCAATGATCAGCAGGGGACCGGCCGGCTGGCCGGAACCATGTTCGACCGCGCGGCGCTGGTTCTCGTTCAGCCCGGCGAGAAGATCGGCGGGCGATTGAACCAGCTCCTCGGGCACAAGAAGGGCTGCCTGCGCATTCATGCCTTGCTCTCGCGTGGTGAGAAACGAATCCGCCCGGCGATTCGGCGGACGAGCTTTATAAAAGGTAGAAGGCACATATGAACAAAAATGGAACGGATTCGCGAATGATCCGTTCACCGGCAACGGCCTACCGCCGTGCTTCCGCTGGTGGAAGAATTCGACCGGGGCGATGTGAATGTGTTCCCTGGGCGCTTGCTCCGGATCCACCGTCACGCCATGTTCGCGGATATGAAGCGGGGCTGATTGGCGGTTTGGTGCGGGAACGAGGTCGAAAAAATCTGACGGGAAGAACCATGCCGGCTGTCGCCGGCCTGGCGGTTCTCCTCGCGTTGGCGCCGGTAATGCCGGTTTTCGCTGCTTCCGATCCGCAGGCCGTGGCCCGGGACATCGCGCGCGATCTTGGCCTCCAACCCGATCTGCCCGGCAACAAGGGCGAGGTTGTGACGCCCAAGACCGAGCCAAAGCAGGACGAGCGGGCACCGCGTGTCTGGAATCCTTCATTGGGAACGTTGGTGAGCATCCTGCTCTATGCCGCCATCGCCGCGGGCCTCATTTTCGCGATCTGGACGATGCGGGACCGCCTGCCGGTGCTCGGGCGGCGCAAGCTGGCCGCGCGTGTCGAGACGGATGTCTCCGCCCAGGCCGCTTCGGTCGAGCGTATGGTGGTGGCCCAGATCGAGGCCGATGAATTGGCACGGCAGGGCCGCCTTGCCGAGGCCATGCATGCCTTGCTGCTGCGCAGCCTGATCGAGGTGCGAAAAAGGCTCAATGTCAGCTTTGCTGATTCGCTGACCAGCCGCGAAATTCTTCGGGCCTTGTCGCTACCCGACCGAGGCAAGCAGGCATTGGCCGATATCATCGGGCGGGTCGAGCCCGTCTATTTCGGCGAAAGCCCCGCCGAGGAGCGGGATTACACCGCTTGCCGGCAGAGCTACGAGATCCTGACCGACGCGATGCAGGCGAGGGCGGCATGAGCGAAAAAGCCACGTTCTCCGGCCCCGTCCTCGCCGTGCTGGTCGCAGGGGCCACGGCCGTCTTCGCCCTGTCCATGCTGTTGATGCTGAACGGTCCTTCCGAGGAACAGGGCTTCAGTACCACCACCCGCTCGGTCTCGGCGATCGGACATGCCGGCCTCTATGAACTGGTCCGGCGCTTGGATATTCCGGTCGCCCGCAGCCGCATCAACGGCACCGTCGCCCCCGGCGAAGGCGGCTTGCTGGTAATGGCCGAGCCGACGTCGAGCCTGTCGAAGGACGATATCATTCGGCTGGGACGCGAGAGCAACGTCCTCTTGGTGCTGCCCAAGCGTTGGGCGCTGGCCGACCGGAGCAAGCCCGCCTGGATCCGGTCCGCCACCCCGATGGACATTCCCTGGGTCACCAGCATTGCGCGGCTGGTCGAGCCCAAGCTCGAAGTCACCAGGGGCGATCCGCCCAAAAGCTGGGACCGCAACGATCTCGATGTGAACCCGTCCTTCGACGACGGCGCCCAGCTCATCAAGAGCGAGGAGTTGACCCCGATCATCGGCAATCGCCAGGGCATGCTGATCGGCGAGAAACTCGACGGCGAGCGCCGTGTCTGGATTCTTGCCGACCCCGATCTCGTGGAGAACCACGGCCTGATCAAGGGCAGGAACGCCGAGTTTGCCCTTGCACTGCTGAATGCCATGCGGGATGCCGAGCTCGGGGATGGCAAGGTGGTGTTCGACGAGACCATCCATGGCATGGTCAACAATGTCGACAGCCCCTTCAAGAAACTGTTCCAGTTTCCCTATGTCATCGTGCTCCTGCTCGTGCTCGCTGCGACGGCGCTGCTGGCCTGGGCCACCACGAGCCGTTTCGGCAAGCCACGCCTGGCGCCACCGGCATTCGACCTCGGCAAGGAGCGCCTGATCACCAACACGGCCACGTTGCTCGACCGTGCCGGCCACCAGGCCTTCGTCATGCGCCGCTATGTGCGCGCGACCTTGCGCGACGCCGGCCGGCTGTTTCACGCACCCCGCCAGCTCGATGACGAGAAGCTGGCGGAATGGCTCGACAAAATCGGCGAGTCGCGGGGGCTGGAGACCAAAGCCTCTGTCGTTCTCGCCCGCGCGGAGGAAAGGCAGGGTACGTCCCTGACCGGCCTGTTCCAGGCGGCGCGCGATATTCATGATTGGAAGGAAAAGATCTCCGATGGAACTGCAGCGCGTCGCCCACATCGCTGACGGCATCCGCAAGGAAGTCGGCAAGGCCATCGTTGGCCAGGACGAAGTCATCGAACTGATGCTCACCGGCCTGCTCTGCGGCGGGCATATCCTGCTCGAAGGCGTGCCAGGCACTGGCAAGACCCTGCTGGCTCAGGCTTTCGCCTCGACCTTGTCGCTGAAGTTCGGCCGTGTGCAGTTCACGCCCGACATGATGCCGGGCGACGTGATCGGCACCAATTTGTTCAATTTCCAGACCAACACGTTCGTCCTGACCGAGGGGCCGATCTTTACCGACCTCCTGCTGGCGGATGAGATCAACCGGACCCCGCCCAAGACGCAGGCGGCTTTGCTGCAGGCGATGAACGAGAGGGCTGTCACCATCGACGGCAAGACCTATGCCCTCGGTGCCGATTTCATGGTGGTGGCGACCCAGAATCCGATCGAGCAGCAGGGAACCTATCCCTTGCCCGAGGCGCAGCTCGACCGTTTCCTGTTCAAGATCGATGTCACCTATCCCAGCCGTGACGAGGAGAGAGCCATCGTCACCCAGCACGGACATCGCTCGGCCATGCCCAAGCTGTCCGATTTCGGCATCCAAACCCAAGCCGATCCGGCGACGCTCGCCGATCTCAGGGCCACCAGCGAACAGATCGTGCTGACGCCACAGATCATCGACTATGTCGTCGACGTGGTACGCGCCACCCGCCAGCATCCGGCGATCGAGACGGGCGGCTCGACCCGCGCCGCCAATGCGCTCGCGGCCTCCGTGCGGGCCCTGGCCGCGCTGAACGGGCGCGATTTCGTCATTCCCGACGACGTGAAGCGGTTGGCGCGGCCGATCCTGCGCCACCGCATCGTGCTCGCGCCCAATGCCGAGATCGATGGCCTCACTCCCGACCGTATCGTCAACGAAATCCTGGACCAGACGGCTGCACCCCGATGATCCGGCCGACACCGCGTGCCGTCCTGCTATTCAGCCTCGGCATTCCCGTCGCCTTGTTGATGGTGGTGTGGAACCCGGCCCTGTGGCCGTTTTCCTTCGACCTCAGCCTGCTAGCCCTGGTGGTGATCGCCGTCGACGCGCTGCTGATCCCGCCGCGTCGTAGCCTGGTGGTCGACCTCAAGGCCCCGAAGCGGCTGCCGGTCGGCAATGAAGGGATGATCGAGGTGACCCTGAGCAGCACCAGGTCGGCACGCCCGGTGAGGATCGAGGCGGTGGTCGATCTCGACGGGCCGCTGGAGACGCCGCCGATGGTGGCAGGCCATTTCGGCGGGGAGCCGGAGAGACTCGGCATTCCCTTCACCGCCTTGCGGCGCGGGATGGTGACGCTGGAAGCGCTGTGGCTGCGCTGGCGGGGGCCGCTGGGATTGGTGGAGTGGCGCCTCAAGGAAAGCTTGGATCGAAAGATCGAGATTCTGCCAGCCGCCCGCATGTCCTTCGGCCCGGCCATCCAGGCGCTGAGCAAAAGCGCGATCTACGGCACCAAGACCCAGAACCAGAAGGGCGAGGGCACCGAATTCGATACGCTGCGCGAGCATGTGCCCGGCCTCGATTCCCGCATGATCGACTGGAAGCAGTCGGCCCGCCATCGCAAGCTCCTGTCGAAGGAATTCCGCATCGAGCGCAACCACCAGATCGTGCTGGCCTTCGACACCGGCCATCTCATGCTCGAACCGATCGACGGCCTAGCGCGGCTCGACCACGCCATCGAGGCGGGGCTGATGCTGGGCTGGACCGGGCTGAGGGCAGGCGACCTCGTCGGCAGTTTCGGCTTCGATGCCACGATCCGCCATTATCTCGAACCGGGCCGGGGCAGCACCTATTACGCCCGGTTGCAGCGCTCGGCCGCCCAGCTCGCCTATCACACCGAGGAGACCAATTTCACCCTCGGCCTGGCCGAACTGAATGCGCGGCTGAAGCGCCGGGCCCTGGTGGTGCTGTTCACCGAATTCGTCGACAGCGTGATGGCCGAACTGCTGATCGAGAGCCTGAAGCGCATGGCCAACCGTCACGCCGTGATCTTCGTCACACTGCAGGACCCTTTGACCACGCGGCTGGTCAATGCCGAGCCGCAGGATTTCGGCATCGTGGCGGAAGCGGTGGTGGCGCATGATTTCGCGCGTGAGCGGGCGATCGTGATGGAGCGCATCGCCCGTCTCGGCGTGCATTGCGTCGACGTGCCGGTTGGCGGGCTCAGTGTCGCTCTGCTCAATCGCTATCTCCAAATCAAGCAGGAGGGCCTGCTATGACGACCATGGATGCCAGCCTGCCTGCGACCGGTCCTGCCGGGCCGGCGCCGACGATCATCGGCGTGTCCAGCGAGCCCCGGGCTCACGTGGTGCTGCGCTCGGCCGAGTTTCGGCGGGGACGCGAGGAGAGCTGGCGGGAACTCGAAAACCTGGTCACGCGCGTCGAAAAACGCGGCATCAACGGTGTCTCCGCCGACGAATTGCAGAAGATGCCGCTGCTCTATCGCTCGGCTCTGTCCTCGCTGTCCGTCGCCCGCAGCATTGCGCTCGACCGCAATCTGCTGCGCTATCTCGAAGCCCTGACGCTGCGGGCCTATCTGGTGGTCTACGGGCCGCGCGCGAGCCTGCTGGCGGGGTTGGGCCATTTCTTCCGCTACGGCTTCCCCGACGCCGTGCGCAAGGCGGGCTGGCATATATTGATCGCCTTCGCCGCGATGGCGCTCGGCATTGCGGCTGGGTTCGTGCTGGTGAACAGCGAGGCCGAATGGTTCAATGCCATCGTTCCCGACGGCCTGGCTGGAGGGCGGGGGCCGAGCGCCAGC
Organism: Labrys sedimenti; assembly: GCF_034424805.1. Classification (NCBI taxonomy): domain Bacteria; kingdom Pseudomonadati; phylum Pseudomonadota; class Alphaproteobacteria; order Hyphomicrobiales; family Xanthobacteraceae; genus Labrys; species Labrys sedimenti. The sequence continues at coordinate 1,066,121 of NZ_JAXOUF010000001.1, read as the reverse complement.
GCCGAATATCTGCGCAGCGTCCTGTTCGCGCCCTGGGACGGCTTCAAGGAAGGTTTCATCGTCTTCGCCAACTACCTGTTCCAGAACAACAGCATGGTCGCCATCCTGTCCTTCGGGGTCGGTTTCATGGCTGGCGTGCCGACACTGCTGCTGCTGGTCTATAACGGGTTGATCGTCGGTGCCTTCCTGGCGATCCACTATCAGCGCGGCCTCCTGATTGATTGCATCGGCTGGCTGTCGATCCACGGCGTGACCGAACTCGGAGCCTTCATCCTGTGCGGAGCCGCCGGCTTGGTGGTGGCCGAGAAGATCATTTTCCCCGGCCGCTATTCACGCCTCGAAGCGCTCTCCATTCACGGCAAGCAGGCCGCCGTCCTCGCTTGCGGTGCGGTTGCCATGCTGTTCATTGCGGGCTTCATCGAGGGAGGCCTGCGCCAGCTCATCGATGTGACGTCCTGGCGCTTCGCCTTCGCCGCCGTCACCGCCGTGCTGTGGGGCGTCTATTTCCTCTATTGCGGCAAAGGGGCACAGCATGGCCTCTCCGCGTGATCGCGTATCCCAACTGCTGGAGGGGCGGCAGCGCCGCACTCGCGAGATCGTCACGCCGGAAGGCGTTGCCATCCATGTCGAGGTCGCCGATCGTGGCGAAAGGCTGGGTGCCTTCCTGATCGACCTGGTGATCTGGTTCGGCGCCACCATCCTGATCTGGATCGCGCTGGCGACCACCTTCCTGCGCGGCGGCAGCGATGTCGCGGTGACGGTGATCTCCTTCCTCTCCTTCTTGCTGCGCAACCTCTATTTCATCCATTTCGAGCTCGCCTGGCAGGGCTCGACGCCAGGCAAGCGCGCCACGGGACTGAAGGTGATCGATCGTCGGGGGGGCGTCCTGACCCCGACCGCCGTGGTAGCGCGCAACCTGACCCGAGAGGTCGAGTTCTTCCTGCCGCTGCAGCTCTTCTTCATGTGGATCGGCGCCTCCAACAGCGGCGAATCCTGGCAGGCGCTGTCGATGCTGGCCTGGGTGGTGCTGCTCGCTGCCTTGCCCTTCTTCAACCGGGATCATCTGCGGGCGGGCGACCTGATCGGCGGCACATTGGTGATCGCCCTGCCGAAGCGGGCCCTTGCCCTCGACCTCACGCAGGGAGCAGCGAAAGCCGCAGCCCGCTACACATTCACCTCGGCGCAGTTGCAGGCTTATGGCGCCTATGAGCTGCAGGTGCTGGAGGAGATTCTGCGCCGGCCCGGCGGGACCGAGACCTGGCGGATCCATCGCGAGATCGCCGAGAAGATCATCCGGCGCATCGGCTGGCAGGGTACATTCGAGCCCAATGCGGCGACCGACTTCCTGCAGGCCTTCTATGCGGCGGAGCGGGCGGAACTCGAGCGCGGCCAGCTTTTCGGCCGCTATCGCGACGACAAGAACTCGGGCACCCGCAAGGCAGGCGAGCCGGCCAAGTGAGGGCCGGCTCCCTTCCGGAATAAAGCTCTCAATCGAAGACGTCGGCGAGCCTGTCGATGTCGATGCCTTCCTTGATCGAGCGCAGGCGGTAATAGACCAAGGCGGTGAGTACGCTGCCAAGTGCTGTCAGGTAAACCTGGAACAGATTGCCCAGCAAAGCACCGAATATCGGCCCCCCGAGGCCGCCGCCAATATATTCGATGATAATGGCGACGATCCAGCCGGCGATGCCGACGATCAGTACGAGGCCGAGAATCTGCCAGCGAAAGCCTGAGGTGAGTTCGCCGCTGCGGGACATACTGTCCGTCACGCCGCGCTGTTCGACGACGCAGACCGCGACGGCAGCGTAAAGCATGCAGATCAGCCACAGGCCGGGCACGATCAGCAGCATCAGGCCGACGGCAATTCCAAGGCCGACGAGAATCGAGAGGCCCAGCAGTGGCAGGAAGCGGGACAATCCCTTGGAAAGGGCATCGCCAACCGAAAAGTTTTGCCCGCGCAATTCGTTGAAGGCGCCGTAGATCATGCCGCCCTGAATGACAAAGAGCAGCGCGATGTAGATCAGCATCAGCACCACGATGGCACTGACATTCGGAAATGGGTTCTCCGGCGTCGGAACTCCGATGACCAGGGTCGAGATGATCAGGGGGACGATGGGAATCAGGCCCAGCGCCAGAAATCGCGGCAGGGCGCGGTGGAGAACGGCAAAGCTTTCGCTGATCAAGGCACCGATGTTGAAATCACCGGAGCCGGCGCCTTGGCTGGAGTTGGTCATGAGAGCGCATCCTATTAATCAAGGGCGGCAGTAAGAGATCAATATTTACGGATATGTCCATCGACGACGATTTCCTTTGCGAGCCGTCAAGTACAGGATAGGAAAGTTCCTCGAGGGACGCGTATGGAAACTTATTTCACGAGATGAAGGAGTGCAAATGCCACTTCTGTTCTCGTTGGTGTGAGGACGACATCTGCCGAGGGGAGGGAGCGGGCGCGAGGTCGGATGGCGCCGCAAAGCCCGTCGCCAAAACCGCGGAGAACGGGGAAAGCCGCCTCAGCGGCTCGGCGGGCGCCAGGTCTCGGGCGGGTACTGGCGCGGGCGCCGAGCCTCCTCGTTCGGGTCCGGAGGCTGCTGGCCGAAGAGCACGTCCGGATCGGGCGCCGTGGCGCCCCAGGGGTTGCCATCCGCCGGCATATAGCCGCTCTTGGCGCCCCAGCCCTTGTTCTGCTCGAACCAGCGGTCGAAATTCGGCAGGCCGTCATATTCATATTTGCGTTCATAAGCCTCGCAGGCTTCGGGCTTGGGGCCGAGATTGAGGCAGATGAGCGGCGAGCGCTCATAATAGGAGCAGCTCGGATAGAGGCTATGGGCGACGAGTTCGCCCTCATAGGTCCCGTCATAGCGCAGCGTCAGCTTCAGTTCCGTCCAGATCGGCGGGAAATTCATGACCTTCTGCAGGATCTTGCCGGCGACGAAGCCGATGGGCGCTGGGGCCACGCCCGCGGCGAGTTCGGCGCTCTGGGTGCGGGCGCCGACGGTCTGGCGGAACACCACGCCCTCGTCGATATATTGCGGCTCCTCCAGCTTGATCGGGTAGGGATAGGAGGGGAAGCCGAGGAAGGATGGCGAGCGGTAGAGGCCCGTGTCCTTCTCGTAAGCGACGCGGTGGAGCAGCCGGATCGCCTTTGAGGAGGTGTCGGTGCTCTCGATGGTGGCTTCGAGAAAATTGGCGAAGCGATAGCCGCTGCTGCCGAGGATGCGCTGGCGATCGACGAGCTCGCCCGGGCTGCCGGCATCGTGCTCCGGCAGGCCGGAGCGGGGGTCGATCCAGCTCATGGTGGCGATCGAATAGGTGAAGCTGTTTATCTTGAGGACGAGCTGGCCATCATCGGGGGGAATCATGATGATGCCGGGATTGGCGCTGCTGCTGAACCGCCAGTTCCAGCCCTTCGGGCTGGGCACGACGCAGCCGACGCGGTGGCGCAGATACCAGTTCACCTCGCGGGTGTTGAGCGTGTCGAAATTGTAGCTGATCAGATATTGCACGTTGATGCCATGCACCCTGGCAACGGAAAGCCAGTCGTCGCCATCCTTCACCCGGTAGGGACGGCCGCGCGGAATGGCAGCCAGCTTGGCGGGCTTTGTTTCAAGCGGTGTAGCCATGGTCTTCTCCGTGACGGCGGCATGCCTGCGTTGCGGAGCGACCGCGGTTCATCGTGTGCGGCCCCAGCACGCCGGCAATGCCTGCCTGGCGAGCCAGTATGAGCAGTCTGCGGGCAGAGGTCATCCTGCGTTCGGAGGAGGTGGCCCTGCCTTTTCTGTGCTCCAATCGAGCCTGCGGAGAGCCAGAGCGGGCGCTCCCATCGACGCCGTGCCATCTTGTCAACGCCGCCTTCCTCAGCTCATGGCGACGATGGCGCGAGAGGCTTTCAAATGACGAGTTTTCTCGACTTCAACAAAGATCCCGCCAACGACATCGACAACAAACCCCAGCAATATCATAATTTTGGCGGCAAGGGCGTGCGGGTGCAGGTCTATTGGGCCGCCGATATCTGGCGGGACGTGTCGCTGTGGAACAACAGCTGGGCGTTGCTCAAGGGGGCTGACGAGATCCTTCGCAAATATACGCTGGCGCTCGACATGCTGCCGCTGCAAACCGAGCCGGCAGCGCTAGCCTCGACGAAGGAAAAGGTCACCCGCAAATTCGACAAGACCGTAGACAAGCAGGTTGCGCGGCAAAAGAAGGCGAAGGGCGAGGTCGCTAAGAAGCAGACCGAAGCTGCCGCCAAGGCGATAGAGGAGCAGGGCCACGCGGCACGGGGTCTCCTGGATTTCAGCGGTTCGGTCCATGTGCCCATGGAGGGCGAGGCTCCCATCGACGGCCTCACCGCCCTCAGGAAAAGCCTCGGCACCGTCCCGGATGAGACGCGGATGGTCGTGGTGTTCGCCCATATCGATGGCGGGCCGAACGGCTACACGGTCCTGCGCCAGGAATGGCTGCCCTGGGTCATCGCCGATCCCACACCAACCAGGACAATCCCAAGACCTTGCTGATCCATGAAATGGGACATGCCTGCCGCCTCAATCATCAGCAATCCGATGCCGGTTCGGCGACGGCCAAGAACATCATGTATCCTCTGGATTTCAAGGGACTGACCCAGCTGTGGGGCTGGCAGGTGGACACCATCTATGATTCCTATTGGTGCAACGGCCGCAAGCCGACGAATTGGTGGGACAGGATCGGCAACGTCCGGCTGCCACCTGATCATCCCTTCCTCTGGGATGAACCGCCCTAGAGGGTAGCGGGCAGCCTTCAGGTCTTGCCGCTGGCCCATTCCGGCAGAGGTTGTGGGGCTTCCGGCATGCCGCGAATCTCGCGCAACCGTCCGAAGGCCGCTGTCGCCGTCACGGCCGCGAGCATGCTGAAAAGCATCATGCCCGCTTCCTGGCCAAGCACCTGCATCACGGTTACGGGCGCATGGGCGAAGTCGCCGGTAACAGCGCCGAGCCCGACAATCGGCAGCAGTGTCAGCAGGAAGAGACCGAGGATGGGCCAGCGATAGCCCTCGGTGAGTTGCCCGCTGTGTTCCAGGCTCTCGACCATGTCCGTGCGTTCGATCATGCAGGCCGGCAGGGCGAGATAGAGCAGCGCGATCGCCATCAGGCCGGGCACGACCAGCGCTGCAAGGCCGAGCAGGACGAGGATACCGCTGAGAAAGGCCGTGCCCAGCAGGGTGGGAAGCCTCTGCCAGGTTAGCCGCATCGACACAAGCAGACCGAAGTTCGAGCCTTGCAGCAGGCGGTGCGTGCCGGTGACGGTGGCGCCCTGGGCGAAGACCAGGAGAATCACGGCAATAGGCAAGGCTACCAGGTCGGCGAGCGTCGGCGTTTGCGACACCCCGCCGTTCACCAGCAAGGCGAGCAGGGTCGGCAGGCTTGGCAGGCTGTTGAGCAAGACGATCGGAACGAGACCGCGCCACAGGCCCTTCCCGGCATTCGCCAAAAGAAGACACAGGCGCAGAGGCGGTTGGTGGGCGTTTTGTCTGCTCATGGGCTACTCGATCGAGACTGGCCACCCCAATCGATCTGTTATGACCTTTGTGGGCGGCAAGAGAAAGGGCCTCCATGGTGGTACCATAACGCCCGGGATGCGCCTTGGTCCCGGAGGTCGCGCCCTGCTTTGCGGAGACATGCGCGACAAGACCGATTCGGGAGGGCGCTGGGTGCTGGCTGGTCTTGGTCCCTTTGGTCCCTGGTCGGCCAGCGTCGTGGCGAATGGCCCCGCCGTGCCTTTTCGATCATATCGGGCAGGTATTGGCTCGGATTTCCAGGTGATCTCGGGCATCCTGTTTCGTCGAAATCCACAAGAAAGGGAACGTTTTCACTAAAATAAAGTTTTAGAGCATTGGGATGTTGGAGATCGATTCAGAAGGAGGTCCCGATGACTCGCTCGATACTGATAGGTCTTGTGGCGGCAATGGGTATTGCTGCCTCGCCGGTGGCCGCCGCTCCTTTCGTGCCAAGTCCAGCGGACGATGGTGCCAGTGTCCTCCAGGTTCGCTATCATGGTGGATGTCCGCCAGGTTACAAGGTGACCAGCCATGGAGGCTGTAAACTCAGCCACTATCTGCGTCGTCATCCCGGCCAGAATCCAAACAACTATTATTACGAAGAGCGCCCCAGCTTCGGATTTGGGTTTGGCTATCGCAGCTATCCTCACCGTCGCTATTACGATGGTGACTATGACGGCTACTGAGCCTTTTCCTATCGCACATGCGCCCTCGCGGCGCCTGTTCCTTTCAGATCAGCCCAGGCTATCCGGTGCCGTTGCCCCCTGGGGTGCAAACGGAAGCTCTGGCCACAGAAAAACGACAAGCCCTCTTGCAATGCGGCAGCGACTTCAATATGAAGCCCGAACGGAACGGGGCCACCCACCACAAAACATTCGGCGGAACTGCAAAAAATTCCTGCTAAGTGTTTGATCACATAGGCTCTTTGTTCGGGGATAGTTCAACGGTAGAACAGCGGACTCTGACTCCGTTAATCTTGGTTCGAATCCAGGTCCCCGAGCCATTCCTTCCCAGAAATCGCTGAAGATGCAGGACCGGGCTGGCTGTTGTGCACGGGCTCGACCAGCATGCGCTCGAACTCGGTTGCCACTCGCTATATGGGACTATCGCGGCGATCCAGAGTCGGGTTTGGGCCTGTTTCGATCTTACCGGCGTCAGGCATCAGGAGTGTGTCCATGTCGCGCATCGTGATGGTAACGGCGCACCCGTAGCGGTGCCGCTCCAGAATGAAGTGGGCCTCCGGAGCGTCGACGGAAAGTGTTCCACCATTGCGGCAAGTGGAGCCCACCGCAGGCGGCAAGAGGGGCGAGGCGTTTCGTGGGTTACAGATCACGCCCTCGTGCAATTTTAACAGTTGCCAATACGGTGAAGCGGGCGGATTATTCAATGTTGGCCTCGTGGACGTCTGCAAGCGCTTTCATCGTGCTTTAGCCGCGTCAAAGGCGTTGTTGGCGAGTACACGAATGGAGTCCGAGTCTTCTCCCCAGTCCCGCACCAAGATTCTGGTTACCTGGGGTTTGCGTATCCTTGTGGCATTGATCTTCCTCACGCCCGCATTGCTCACCCTGTGGGGGCATCGGATCATGGTCCGCCAGTTCGATGCGCTTGGCTTTGCGCCCTGGATGCGCGTTGCCTTGTCGTCGACGCAGGTACTCGCCGCCTTGCTGGTGCTCGTGCCCGTGGCAAGCCTGGCGGCGGCCGTGCTCCTGCTCTTGATCGACGCCGGCACGCTGATTGCGCAGTTTCTATTGATCCGCGGCGGCTATGTGCATCTGGCACTGTTCGCCCTGCCGTTGCTCGCGCTGATCAGCCTGCAGAGCGGGCGCTTCGACAGGAAATTGGCTGAGCTGGAGAAGTAGCGGCATCGGTGACAATGCCGCTCTTCTGGGATGAGATGCCGGTCGGGATGGCGATCAGGCCATTTCGTGGTTCCAGGGCGGATCGGCGCCCTCGCGCGAGACCGTGATTGCCGCCGTCCGTGCGGCATAGTCCATGGCCTCCTGGGCAATGGCCTCGTCGATATTCTTCACGGTGTCGATGGAAACCACGTTGCGGCGCTGTAGGATGGTGAGCAGGCCGGAGGAATAGCTGTCGCCGGCGCCGACCGTATCGGCGACCTTCTCGACCCTGACGACGGGACTGCGCACGGCGAAGCCCTTGCCATAGCCTTCCGCACCATTGCCGCCATCCGTCAGCACCACGAGATGGGCGCCCTTGGCCACCAGATCCTGGGCCCAGGCGGCGGGATCGATGCCCGGATAGAGCCAGTTGAGATCGGCCTTGGAGATCTTGATGATCTCGGCGGCTTCCGTCATGCGCTTCATGCGGGCGCGATATTCGACGGCATCGCCCACCACGGTCGGCCGCACATTGGGATCCATGCCGAGCACGCGCTTGCCCTTGTTGGCGAAATAAAGCGTCTCATAGGCCGAGGCGATCGGGTCGTTGATGAGCGCGACCGAGCCCGTCCAGATCATCGAGACTTCCGGCCCGACCGGCGGAACGTCGCGTTCTGGCGAGAACAGGCGATTGGAGGAGGCTTCGTCGATGAAGGCATATTCGGGTTCGCCTTCGCCGACGGAAACGAAGGCGAGCATCGACGAGTGCTTCGAGCGGGCGACATAATGCTGCTTGACCTTCGATCGGGTCAGGGCAGCGGCAAGGTCCTCGCCGAAGAAGTCGGTGGACAGCGCGGCACAGAACCCGACATCACCCTCGAGCCGGCCGATGCCGACGGCCGTGTTGAACGGGCTGCCGCCGACAGCCGGCCGATAGGCGTTCCGGCCATCGGCGCTTTTGACCGGCAGAAAGTCGATCAGGGCTTCGCCGCACACAAGAATCATGGGGTCTCCTCACTCCAGGCCGCCGACTGCCGTTTCCACGGCCGCCAGGATGCGGCCGCTACGGGCAAGTTCGAGTATGGATTGCATTTCGTGGTGGTACCAGCGGTCCCCGTCAAGGGCCGGTGCGATTTCGGCGCGGATGGCATCGAGCGCTGCCTGCGAGCCCTTGCCGATCGGGTAGTCCTTGCTGCGGTCGGCAACCAGCGAAAGCGCCTGGGCCGCCATCAGCATCTCGACGGCAACGATCTGCTCGACATTCTCCACCACGGCGCGGGCCTTGCGCGCGCACCAGGTGGAATTGGAGACATGATCCTCCGCATTGCTCTTGCCGGGAATGGAGTCGACCGAGCCGGGTGTGGCAAGGCCGCGGTTTTCCATGACCAGGGCCGACATCGAGCATTGCACCGTGGCAAAGCCGGTATTGAGGCCGCGCTGGCCGGCGAGGAGGTTGCGCGGCAGGCCATAGCTCATCACCGGGTCGATCAACCGGGCGATGCGGCGTTCGGAAACGGCGCCGAGATCGGTCATGGCGATGGCAAGCAGATCCATGGCCTGGGCGACATAGGCGCCGTGGAAATGGCCGCCCGAGATCGAGACATAGCCGCCGTCGTCATTGGCGAACATCAGCGGGTTGTCGGTGGCTGAGTTCATTTCCACCCCGAGTATGCCATCGGCATAGGCAAGGGCCTCGAAGACCGGGCCGTGCACCTGCGGGGCGCAGCGCAGCGAATAGACGTCCTGCACGCGCGGGGGCACCGGCTTGGCCGGGTCGCGCGCCTCGTCGGGATAGACGATGGCGCGAGCGCCTTCCGAGCAGCGCTTGGAATCGCCGGCGATGCGCAGCAGGTTGCGGGCGGTGCGCGCCTGGCCGCGATGCGGCCGCGCCGCATGCACGCGCGGGTCGAAAGCGGCCAGTTCTCCGCGCAGGGCCTCCAGCGTCAGAGCGAGCGCGATGTCGGCATGTTTGAGGATGCGCTTGGCATCCTCCTGGGCAAGGGCTGCGATGGCCAGCGATACGGTGGAACCGTTGATGATGGCCGAGGCTTCCTTGGCCCCCATCTTGTATTCGGGCTCGAAGCCGGCCCGGCGCGCGGCTTCGGGCGCCGGATAGACCTTGCCCTTATACTCGACCTGGACGTCCTCGAACCCTCGGATGGCGCCGGCGAGATAGGCGAGGGGAGCGAGGTCGCCGGAAGCGCCGACCGAGCCCTTGGAAGGAATCACGGGGTGCAGGCCGGCATTGAGGAAGCCGACGAGACGGTCCATCAGCGGCAGTGTCGCGCCCGAATAGGCGGAGGCAAAGGCATTGGCGCGCAGCAGCATGGTCGCGCGCACGATCTCGCGCGCGAAGGGCTCGCCGATGCCGGTGGCATGGGCACGGATGGTCTGATCCTGGTAGTGCGCCATGTTGGCGACGGGAATGCGCACGTCCTTGAACAGGCCGACGCCCGTGTTGAAAGCGTACATCAGCGGAGCCTGATCGGTCAGCCAGTTGGCGTCGATATAGTCGCGCGCCGTGCCCACCGCGGCACGGGCCTTGGCCTCGATGCCCGCCTTCTCGAAGCGGCCTGCCTTCTCAGAGCGCGCGACGCGGACAACCTTGGCACCGGTCATACGTCGCCCGTCTATAGTGACAGTCATGGCCTTCCCCGCATCGCGCTCGATATCCTTGACCTAAGCGTTTTGCGATTTGGAGGTTACGCCAAGAATCGCAAAGACGCGTCGAACCAAAGAGTGAGAGCAAACAAGCGTTTCCGTCAAAACGCGCTTTGCTCTAGCAGAAGCGGATCGAAACGCAACCGGCCTTCAGCCGCTGGCAGCAAGGCCCGCGGCCAGTGGCGCAGCCGTCCTGTCCGCAAGCCAACAGACCACGGCGTGGATGGCCTCTTCCGTCGTTGCGCCGGCGGCGATGCGTTGCTCATAAACCGTCAATTGCCCATCGGCGCTGGTGCCGGTGCGCAGGATCATCTGGGCCGTCGCCAATTCCTCGCTGCAGCCGAGCAATTCGGCATCTTCCCAGACGAGATCGAGCAGTTCTGTCAGCATATTGGCGGCGCTTCGCGCCTGCCCGCTATGCAGGTCGATGAGCGAGCCGTGGATGCCGTAGCGCTGCGCCCGCCATTTGTTTTCCTCGACGATCGCACGCCCCGAGGATGTCAGGCCACGATTGAGGTCCGGCTTTCGAATGAGGTGCCGCACCAGGCCGCGATAAAGCGCGGTGATGGCAAGGGCATCCTCCACATTCGTGCAGACATCGGTGATCCGCAGCTCCAGCGTGGGAAGATGGCTGGAGGGTCTTATCGCCCACCACAGGAAACTGGCGTCGTCGATGATGCGGTTGCTCACCAGCGTGTCGACATAGGTCCGATAGTCCTCCTCGCTTCGGAAGAGGTCGGGCAAGCCCGAGCGTGGCAATTCCGCATAGATGTTCTGGCGATAGCCCATCAGGCCGGTCGGGCGCGACTGCCAGAACGGCGAGGAAGTCGAAAGCGCCAGCAGCAAAGGCAGATAGGGCAACATGCGGGTCATCAAGTCCACTCGCGAGTGTTCCTGAGGAATCTCGACATGAACGTGCATGCCGCAAATCATCTTGCGGCGTGCGAGCATCTGCAGGTCACGCGTGACCTTGCCATAGCGATTAGCATGGGTGGGATGCTGCTCGGACCATTCGGCAGAAGGGTGCGTGCCCGCGGCCAGGATGCCGAGATCGTGCTTGAAGGAGAGGTCCTGCAAGGCCTGGCGGCAGCCCACCAATTGCAGCCTCGCATCCTTCATGTTGCGGCAGGGAGTCGTTGCAATCTCGATCTGCGCTTGCAGCAACTCGCGTGTAACGTGTTTGCCCAGCATTTGCCGGGCCTCGTCGAAGAACTCGGCCGACATGGTTTCCTGCACAGCGCCGGTCCGGCGCTGGAACACGAAATACTCCTCCTCGATACCGAAGGTGTAGGGATGCTCCATGCTTCCTCCGATCGGTGTCGGGCAGTGATCCGGGCCTCGATGCAGCTCTCTAACGCAGGCCGCCCGCAGAAGGTCCCAGGCAGATACAATTCCCTTATATTGGCGAGGAGCGAGCGTTCTCGAGCCCCCTGTAGGCAATACCAAAGAGTAAAGGAAAGGCCGGTGCATTGCTGCACCGGCCCCCGCTCGGCTCTCTCTGGATGGTTTTGAGTTGTTAGACCGAGTAGTACATCTCGAATTCGACCGGATGCGGCGTCATCTCGAAGCGCATCACTTCCTGCATCTTCAGCTCGATGAAGCTGTTGATGAAGTCGTCGGTGAACACGCCGCCCTTCTTGAGATATTCGCGGTCCTTGTCGAGGGCAGCGAGAGCCTCGCGCAGCGAGCCGCAGACGGTCGGGATCTTCTTGAGCTCCTTGGGCGGCAGGTCGTAGAGATCCTTGTCCATCGCCGGGCCGGGATCGATCTTGTTGAGGATGCCGTCCATGCCGGCCATGAACAGGGCGGCAAAGGCGAGATAGGGGTTGGCGGCCGGATCGGGGAAGCGGACTTCGACGCGCTTGGCCTTCGGGCTCGTGGTGTAGGGGATGCGGCAGGAGGCCGAGCGGTTGCGGGCTGAGTAGGCCAGCAGCACCGGCGCTTCGTAGCCGGGGACCAGACGCTTATAGGAATTGGTCGCCGGGTTGGTGAAGGCGTTCAGCGACTTGGCATGCTTGATGATGCCACCGATATAGTGAAGGCAGGTCTCGGAGAGGTCGGCATATTTGTTGCCGGCGAACACCGGCTTGCCGTCCTTCCAGATCGACTGGTGCACATGCATGCCCGAGCCGTTGTCGCCGAAGACTGGCTTGGGCATGAAGGTCGCCGTCTTGCCGTAGGTATGGGCGACGTTGTGAATGGCGTACTTGTAGATCTGCAGGTGGTCGGCCATCGTCACCAGCGTACCGAACTTCATGCCGAGCTCGTGCTGGGCGGAGGCGACCTCGTGGTGATGCTTCTCGACCACGACGCCCATCTGCTGCATCGCAGCCAGCATTTCCGAGCGCATGTCCTGTGCCGAATCGAGCGGGGGAACCGGGAAGTAGCCGCCCTTGGTGTTGATGCGGTGGCCAAGATTGCCACCTTCATATTCGGTGTCAAAATTGGTGGGCAGTTCGGTCGAATCGAGCTTGAAGCCGGTGTTGTAGGGGTCGGCCTTGAAGCGAACGTCATCGAACACGAAGAACTCGGCTTCCGGGCCGAAATAGGCGACGTCACCGATGCCGGTCGACTTCAGATAGGCCTCGGCGCGCTTGGCGATGCCACGCGGGTCGCGGCTGTAACCTTCGCCGGTGGAGGGCTCGACCACGTCGCAGGTGATCGACATCGTCGCTGCCGAGAAGAAGGGATCCATCGTGGCGGTGGTAGGGTCCGGCATCAGGCACATGTCGGATTCGTTGATCGCCTTCCAGCCGGCGATGGAGGAACCGTCGAACATCGTGCCTTCCGTGAAGATCTCCTCATCCACCAGGGAGACGTCGAAGGTCACATGCTGCCACTTGCCGCGCGGGTCGGTGAAGCGAAAATCGACATATTTGACGTCATTGTCCTTGATCGCCTTCAGGACATCCTTGGCGGTCTTCATCTGGTGCAACCCTTTCGTTCGTTTGGGCACTATCTTTTAAGGCGCGAACCGAGGCCCGCTGATTGCCAGGGCGTCTTGCGATTGGACGGGATCACCGGAAATCGCAAAGACGCGTCGAAATACAAAGCTAGAGCAAATAGGCGTTCAGCCATGAACGCGCTTTGCTCTAGATGGCGTCGAGGCCACTCTCGCCGGTGCGGATGCGGATGGCTTCCTCGATGTTGAGGACGAAGATCTTGCCATCGCCGATCCGGCCCGTCTGGGCGGCCTTGCGGATGGCGTCGATGGCGCGCTCGACACGCTCGTCCGGCACCACAACCTCGATCTTCACCTTGGGAAGAAAATCGACGACATATTCGGCGCCGCGATAAAGTTCCGTGTGGCCTTTCTGCCGCCCGAATCCCTTCGCTTCCGTCACCGTAATGCCCTGCAGGCCGACCTCCTGCAGCGCTTCCTTCACCTCGTCCAACTTGAAGGGCTTGATGATGGCTTCAATTTTCTTCATGGGGTCTCCTCGATTTCAGCACATAGTGCGCAGAAACCTCCTTGCTGGTAGCAGGTCGCATGCCAAACCGCCAACAGGAAAATTTTCTTTTATCTTCAAGATGTTGAGGCGATAGGTGCTGAAAAATGGGCAAGCGGTGCCGGAAGACTGCACAATTTTTCGGCGACCTGCCAATAAAATATGCGCCCCGAGAGGGTAATTTTCGGCGCCTGACGTGAAGGAGCGCATTTTTTCCACCGAATGCGACGAGGTGGCGCATGCCAGGGAAGGTTTGGAGGACGTTTTGATTGAGTTGCTGACCCCGTCCGAAATGGCCGATGCGGATCGTCTTGCCATTGCCGAGGCCATGACTGCCGACCAGTTGCTCGAGAGGGCCGGGCGGGCCGTGGCCGATGTCGCGGCGCGACACCCCTTCAACACGCCGATCCTGGTTTTGTGCGGCACCGGCCTGAATGGGGGCGATGGCTTCGTTGCCGCCCGTATCCTGCGCGAAAGGGGCTATCGGGTCCGGCTCGGCCTGCTGGGCCCGGTTTCGGCGCTGGGGGGAGAGGTCGCCTATGCTGCCGAGAAATGGGGGCAGCCGGTGGAGGATGCTCTGGCGCTGTCGCTCCCCAAGGAAGGAATCATCATCGATGCGCTGCTCGGCGCCGGGCTTTCCCGCGACATCGGCGGCCCGCTCGCCGCGTTGGTCGAACGGATCAATGCTTCGGGCCTGCAGGTCATCGCGGTCGATCTGCCCTCCGGCATCGATGGGGCGACCGGCCAGATCCGTGGCGTGGCCATCAAGGCGCACGAGACGGTGACCTTCTTCCGGCGCAAGCCCGGACATCTGCTGCTGCCGGGCAAGCTCAATTGCGGTGCGGTCCGGGTTGCGGATATCGGCATTGCGGACAATGTGCTGGCAACCATCCGGCCGCGGACTTTCGTCAACCAGCCTTCCCTGTGGCAGCCCTGTTTTCCGCATCCTGAACCGGCGGGACATAAATATGCGCGCGGGCATCTGGTCGTGCTGTCCGCCGGCGTCGAAGGGACGGGGGCGGCGCGGCTGGCGGCCAAGGCCGGGTTGCGCGTCGGTGCCGGCCTGGTGACGGTTGCCAGTCCTTCCGACGCGCTCGGCATCCACGCAGCCTCGCTCGATGCCATCATGGTGCGCCGCTGCGAAGGCCCGGAAGGCCTCGCCGTCATGCTGGAAGATGCCCGGCGCAATGCATTCGTCGTGGGGCCCGCTTTGCCGCCGGATGAGGAGACCCGCGCCAAGGTCGATTTGGTTCTTTCTTCCGCGCGAGCCGTGCTGATCGACGCCGGCGCGCTCTCTGCCTTTGCCGCTGAGCGCATTCATTTCATCGCCACGCTGCGGGCTGCGCTCGGGCCCGTCGTTCTCACGCCCCATGAGGGCGAATTCGCACGCGTCTTCGACGACATTGCCGGAAAACATGCTGACAAGCTCCAGAGGGCCCGTGTAGCCGCCGAGGCGACCGGCGCTGTGATCGTGCTGAAGGGGGCCGATACCGTGATCGCAGCACCGGACGGGCGCGCCGCTATCAACGCCAACGCACCGCCGACCCTGGCGACGGCCGGCTCCGGCGACGTACTCTCCGGCCTGATCGGCGGGCTTCTCGCTCAATCGATGCCGGCTTTCGAGGCCGCCAGCGCGGCTGTCTGGCTGCACGGCGAGGCGGCCCATCTGTTCGGGCCGGGGCTCACCGCCGACGACTTGCCGGTGATGTTGCCCAAGGCCCTCGCAGCCTTGTCGTGAGCCGTGCCGCGTCAACTCATGCCAAGCTTTCGGCGAACAGGTCGACGCCATCGGCCAGGCAGTTGGGCAGAATTGGGCGCTCCTGCCAATGGGAACCCGAATCATGGATGGTCTGATGAAAATCGGCACGCACGAATTTGTAGCGGCCGATGACTTGTTCCTCATCCTCTTGCTTGAGGTAGAGCCCTTCGGCGAGATCGCTGTCCTCGGTCTGGCCCAGGACAGTCGGGACGTCGAGGCCGGCCTCGGCTGCGGCGAGCCGCAGGGATTGCCGCCAGTCCCGCGATTTATAGAGCGACGGCTCGACCACTGCCGGTAGTTCTACCTTCCTGGGCAGGTTGCCTTGATGAACGACCGGTACCGAAACCACGGGCACCCCGGCCAGCAAGGCATGCCGGCGCGGCGTCGAAAGAAAGGCCGCGCGTTCGCGATCATAGATATCGAACTCGAGAAAATAGTGCGGCAGCCGATCATAGAAGACCGTGTGCTTGGCAAAGCACCATTCACCGAACATCATGAAACGCCGGCCCAGCAGTATCCTGAATATACGTTCATGAGTTTGCGCCCAGGCCTTGAACAGGTTGAACTGGGCCTCGCGCGCGCCACCGGCGAGGATATGGCCGCGCGATTGCAATGTGAGGTTGCCGCTATGGTCGAAGCTTATGGCCGCATTGGCGCCGTCGAGCTTCTCTTCGAAGACGAGACGGCCGCCGTCAAGCTGGCTGAGCTGAATCTGACCCGGACTGTCGTCGCCAGGCTGCAGCCGCGAGCCGACGAGATGCGGCGTGCGCGGATATTTGAAGAAGGACATGGTCGCACCTTGTACACACGATTTCGCATTCGCCCGGCCAGCAGGCGGCGTAGGAAAATGCGGGCTGTGGGACGGAGGCCCTGCCTGAACCGACAGGGCCGAGATGCGCGTTACATGGCAAACTCCTGAGTATCGCGTATAGGGGCGATCGCCTGATCGGACAAGCGTCGACAGGCGCGCAATCGAGGCGGCGCTCCATTCAGCCGCTGAACTCGAGGGGCGCCGCAACACGTCCGGGCAAGAGAGCGTGACGGTTTTGTGCGCGCGGCGGAATTCTGGTGTGACTTTCAAGTCACGCCTGCTGAGCGACACTGCCGACACAAAAGAAAAACCTGGCGGTCCCGGTCATGGAAGAAATCTACGGCCTGAGTTTCCTGGTGCTTTTCAGTTTGAGCGCCGTCGGCGGGGTGATCCTGCGCAGGCACCTGCATGAGGAGCACCTCTCGAAGGAGAACATGGAGGCGCTGCGGCTGGTGACAGGCCTGCTGGTGTCGTTCGCGGCCCTGATCCTGAGCCTGCAACTCTCCACCTCCAGGGCTGAATTCGACGCAGCCAGCAAGGATCGCTCGACCTATGCGGCGCATCTGGCGAGCCTCGATCAATGCCTGCGCGATCTCTCCAAGCAAATGGAACCGACACGGCAGCTGCTGCGCCGCTACACCGCTGCGGTGATCGCCAGCACCTGGCCCGATGAGCCGGCGCCGCAGGTCAAGACCATGCTCGACACCAAGGACATGCCGCTCATGGGCGAGGACAAGGTGCTTGCCGGCATGATGAACCGGATCGGTCTGGCGATCGATTCATTCGAGCCCGCCGATGGCATCAGCAAGAACATCGTCGCGCGCTGCCAATTGGACTACAGGGCGGCACTGACGGGACGTTGGGCCGTGATCGAGGATACCCACGCTCCGTCCGGCGTGTCCTTCACCCTGATCATCAGTTTCTGGCTTGCCCTCGTCTTTCTCAGCTTCGGCCTTCAGATTTCGCATCGGCTGTTGAGCAAGATCGTGCTCGCCATCGGCGTGGTGTGCATATCGAGCGTCATGTTCGTGATAACCGACCTGAAGATTCCCTATGGCGGCTTCTTCGGCATCTCCAGTATCTCCATGCGCGACGCGCTGGCCGACATGAATCGCGACTGAACCGGCGGCAGCCGCTCGTCATCTCGAAGACGCCGGCGCGGTGACAGCCGGCGGCGCCTTGATTCAGGTCACCTCGAACCAGGCCAGGAGATCGTCTTTCCGGGAGGGGCCGCAGGCGCGGCCATGCAGGAGCCATTTGCCGGGATTATCCGCCAGGAACACCGTATGCACGGTTTCGCCCGGACCGATCGCGACCGTGTCGACCCAATAGGGCTGCCACTCATCGTCGAAGGGATGGAGGATGCGCATGGCGTGGCCATGCACATGTACAGCCTGATCGATAGGCGTTTTGTTGGCGATGCCGAGATCGACGAGGCTGCCGCGCTTGACCGAGAACAGAGGCTTGCCGGGCAGCCCGGAGCCGCTCCCCTCATGGGCGGGCAGCGATACGGCAATGCGCCTGGCCTTCTGCAAGGCAAGTGCGACGGGCAGGCCGGGGCGCGGCAGCACCAGAGGGGGCAGGGGGGCCGAGCGAAGCGGAGCCGTATCGCTCGCGACAAGCTGAGCGAGAATGACGACGTCGCCGTCACGGTCCAGCGCGATGCCGGCCTCGCTCCCCTTTGCGAGTGTTCCGTCGACCACAATATCGGTGCGGCCGCCGGGCGGCAGGTCGATTCGGCCGCGATTGGGGGCGAAGGGCGTATCGACGGGATGGCCGTCGATCGCGATGATGGTGGCCTCAAAGCCGGCCAGGGCCAGTCTGGCGATGCGCGTTGCGGTGGCGTTGACGAGACGTAGGCGTACACGCTCATTGGGGGCTAGGCGGATCGTTTCGGCCGCTTTCGAATTCACCGTAATGGTTGGCTTGCTCTCGGTGATTGGGGCGGCCAGAATTTGTCCGTCAGGGCCGATATTCCAGTCGTCGATGACGAGAATCAGGTCTTGGTCGACCTGTGGCGGTTCGTCTTCGTCGACGACGAGGACGCCATAGAGGCCGGCCTCGCATTGGGATAGAAAGGGGCCGAAAGCCGGCGGGTGGTACCAGAAGGTGCCGGCATCCGGCGGCGTGAAGGTATAGTCGAAGCCCGCGCCTGGCTTCACCGCCTGCTGCGTCAGGCCAGGAACGCCGTCCATGGCGTTGGCGAGCCGCAGACCATGCCAATGGATTGTCGAAAGGGTTTCGAGCTGGTTGGCGAAGCGCAGCTTCACGGGATGATTGCGCTTGGCACGCAGGAAAGGGCCCGGGATCGTGGCGTTAAAGCACTGCGTGCGGGTGGGCTTGGCGCCGCCTGGCAGCGCGAGTTCACCAGGGGCGGCTGTCAGGAGAGACCCCGTGGTCGCCAGCGCGGGGCGGGCAAGAGCAAGGCTGGCCAGGGTGACGCCGAGCCCGGCCAGAAGCTGGCGCCGATCGAGGCTGACAGTCATTGCTCGCTCCTTCCGGGCTGGGGTGTTGGCTATTCCCGCCTGCCGGGAAGGTCGCTCGGTGGGCCGGAAGCGGCGTTGCGGTCGAGCAAGGCATCCGTCTGCGAATCCCCAATTCCAAATATCATGCAGGCGATGGCATTTTTTTGCTGCATCAATTTCATGACATGCTATATGGCGCCACTCGTTTCGCAGAATGCAAGTTTTGCGAAAGGGAGCCCTATTTGCGGGCGTGGCGGAACTGGTAGACGCGCTGGATTTAGGTTCCAGTGATGAAAGTCGTGGGGGTTCGAGCCCCTCCGCCCGCACCACGATCGGCCTCGACGGCTTAAACACGGGGCAGCTACGAACTCACGGATTCGGGACAAGATAATGCAGGTGACCCAAACCCTGGCCGATGGCCTGAAGCGGGAATTCAAAGTGGTGGTGCCGGCGGCCGATATCGCCTCGCGCACCGATGCCCAGTTGGAAGACATGAAGGGCAAGGTCCGCGTCAACGGCTTTCGTCCGGGCAAGGTGCCGGTGGCGCATCTGCGTCGTCTCTACGGCCGCTCGGTCACGGCTGATGTCGTCAACAATTTCGTTGGCGAAGCCAATCGCAAGATCGTCGATGACAACCAGATCAAGCTGGCCATGGAGCCCAAGCTCGACTTCGGTGCCGACGACGAGGGCGTGACCCAGGTGCTCGACGGCAAGGCCGATCTCGCCTGGACCGTGGCCGTGGAAGTGCTGCCGACCTTCGAGGTTGGCGACATCAACGGCATCAAGATCGTCAAGCCGGTGGCTGAAGTCGCCGACGAAGAGGTGCAGTCGCGCCTCGAGGATCTGGCCCGCCGCAACGTGACCTATGCCGACAAGAAGGCCAAGTCGAAGGCCGAGAACCACGACCGCGTGATCGTCGATTTCGTCGGCAAGATCGACGGCGTCGAGTTCGATGGCGGCAAGGGCGAGGATATCTCCGTCGACCTCGGCTCCAAGACCTTCATTCCGGGCTTCGAGGATCAGCTGATCGGCGTCACCGCCGGCCAGGAGAAGACCATTGAGGTCAAGTTCCCCACCAATTATGCCTCCGACACGCTGGCCGGCAAGGACGCTACCTTCGACGTCAAGGTCAAGGCAGTGCAGGCTCCGGCTGAACTCGTCGTCGACGACGAGCTTGCCAAGTCCGTCGGCCTCGAATCGCTCGACAAGCTCAAGGAAGTGATCAAGAGCTCGATCGAGGGCGAATATAATGCCGCCTCGCGCAGCAAGGTGAAGCGCCAGCTTCTCGATGCGCTCGATGCCAAATATTCCTTCGATCTGCCGCCGACCCTGTTCCAGCAGGAGTTCGACAATGTCTGGCTGCAGGTCGAGCGCGAGATGCAGCAGACCGGCCGCACCTTCGAGCAGGAAAACACCACCGAAGAAGCCGCCAAGGAAGATTATCGCAAGATCGCGGCCCGCCGCGTTCGCCTCGGCCTCGTCCTGGCCGAGATCGGCGAAAGCAACAAGATCCAGGTGACCGACGAGGAAGCGACCCGCGCCGTGATCGAGCGCGCCCGCCAGTTCCCGGGCCAGGAACGGCAGATCTGGGAGTTCTACACCAAGAACCCGCAGGCGATTGCCGAGCTGCGCGCGCCGATCTTCGAGGACAAGGTCGTCGACCACATCCTGTCGCTCGCAGATGTCACCGAGAACAAGGTCTCCAAGGAGGATCTGTTCAAGGAAGACGACGAGCAGGCTACGTCCGCTGCTGCCGAGGACAAGCCGGCCAAGCCCAAGAAGGCCAAGGCTGCCAAGGCTTCCGCCGAGACCGCCGAGTGAGGCTGCGCCGGGCCGTCATGGCCTGTCGAAACGAGTCTGCAATGGCCGGGTCTTCCCCGGCCATTGTCGTTCTCAAAACCCTCGACTCGCAAAAGGCGAGGCGGGGGCTTGCAGGACGAGGCTTGACGACACATTTGCGACATGAGGGGCCGGCCCGGTCGGGGAGGGCCATACTCTCGAACCCCCGTCGCACCTTCATGTCTCAGCGGGCGGCAGGAAGGTTCACTTGACAAATGCGCCCGCTATCCTTGCCCTGACAGGGAACAGGGATTGCCTAGATTCGCCTTCTGGAGAGCTTTGATGCGAGATCCGATCGACTTCTACACCAACAACCTCGTGCCGATGGTGGTCGAGAGCACCAATCGCGGCGAGCGTTCGTGGGATATCTATTCGCGGCTGATGCGCGAACGCATCATCTTCCTGACCGGCCCGGTTGAAGACTACATGGCCTCGATCGTGGTGGCGCAGCTGCTGTTCCTCGAGGGCGAGAACCCCAAGAAGGAAATCGCCATGTACATCAACTCGCCGGGCGGGGTGGTGACGGCGGGCCTGTCGATCTACGACACCATGCAGTTCATCCGCTCGCCGGTTTCCACGCTTTGCGTTGGCCAGGCCGCTTCGATGGGGTCGCTTCTTCTGGCGGCTGGTGAGAAGGACCTGCGCTTCGCCCTGCCCAATTCGCGCATCATGGTGCATCAGCCTTCGGGCGGATATCAGGGCCAGGCGACTGACATCCTCATCCATGCTGAGGAAACCCGCCGCGTGAAGCAGCGCCTCAACGAGATTTACGTCAAGCATACCGGCCAGGACATCAAGAAGATTCAGGACGCGCTCGAGCGCGACAATTTCATGGAAGCCGAGCAGGCCAAAGCTTTTGGTATCGTCGACCATGTCAGCGAGAAGCGTCCCGACGACGGCGCTGCCAAGGCTTGATGTGACGCTTCGGGAGGCGACCCGTACGAGTTTCGCCACAGTTCGTTGCGATGGATATCGGTAATGATCTGTTGACGTGGGGGGCGCTAGATTCCAGCATTGGATCCGCTGGATGCAGCGTCACCGAAGATGGCAGGGGCGGCCGCCACTTGGCATAGCCCTTGCTAGACGAGCTTGGTCGATGCAGGTACGCCTGCGCGATTGTGTTTACAGCCACGGGGGTTCCCGTGGGATTATGCGGAATGTCCGTTCCGCCGAGAGAGCCCGAAAGGGGGATGCCATGACCAAGGCCGGCAGCGATACCAAGAACACGCTCTACTGCTCGTTCTGCGGCAAGAGCCAGCACGAAGTTCGCAAGCTCATCGCCGGCCCGACGGTATTCATCTGCGATGAATGTGTCGAGCTGTGCATGGATATTATTCGCGAGGAGAACAAATCCTCGCTGGTGAAGTCGCGCGACGGAGTGCCCACCCCGCGTGAGATCTGCAAGGTGCTCGACGATTACGTGATCGGCCAGATGCAGGCCAAGCGCGTACTCTCGGTGGCCGTGCACAATCACTACAAGCGCCTTAACCATGCCACCAAGCACAGCGATGTCGAACTGGCGAAGTCCAACATCCTGATGATCGGACCGACCGGTTCAGGCAAGACGCTGCTTGCCCAGACCATGGCCCGCATCATCGACGTGCCCTTCACCATGGCCGACGCCACCACCCTGACGGAAGCCGGCTATGTCGGCGAGGATGTCGAGAACATCATCCTCAAGCTGCTGCAGGCGGCCGACTACAATGTAGAGCGTGCCCAGCGCGGTATCGTCTATATCGACGAAGTCGACAAGATCAGCCGCAAGTCCGACAATCCCTCGATCACCCGCGACGTCTCGGGCGAGGGCGTGCAGCAGGCCTTGCTGAAGATCATGGAAGGCACGGTGGCCAGCGTTCCGCCGCAGGGCGGGCGCAAGCATCCCCAGCAGGAGTTCCTGCAGGTCGACACCACCAATATCCTGTTCATCTGCGGCGGCGCCTTCTCGGGTCTCGAGAAGATCATCTCCAGCCGCGGCAAGGGCACCTCGATCGGCTTCGGCGCCCGCGTGGTGACGCCAGAGGACCGGCGTACCGGCGAGATCTTCCGCGAGGTCGAGCCTGAGGACCTGCTGAAGTTCGGCCTGATCCCGGAATTCGTCGGGCGTCTGCCGGTCATCGCGACCTTGGAAGACCTCGACGAGCCGGCGCTGATCAAGATCCTGACCGAGCCGAAGAACGCGCTCGTGAAGCAGTATCAGCGCCTGTTCGAGATGGAGGGCATCGATCTGACCTTCCAGGACGAGGCCTTGTCGTCGATTGCCAAGAAGGCGATCGAGCGCAAGACCGGTGCGCGCGGCCTGCGTTCGATCATGGAGGGCATCCTGCTCGACACGATGTTCGAACTGCCGGGCCTCGACGGCGTCGAGGAAGTGGTGATCTCCAAGGAGGTCGTCGACGGGCAGGCCAAGCCGCTCTTCATCTATTCCGAGAAGCAGGAGGTCTCCTCCACCGGCTGATGCCGGCTGGAGCGATATTCTCAGTGCAATGCCGGCCTCTGGCCGGCATTGTCATGTCGGTACCTTCCTGCAGACATGTTGAAATGCATGGCTTGGCCCGGGGTGTCTTGCTCCGAGTCAGATCGACCATTCGCCGCAGCGGCCGTTGATTGCGCTGGACGTCGGAGGGGGGTATCGTGAGTTCGGAGGGATCGGCTCGATTCGAGCCGGTTTCCGTAGAAAAATACACGATTTGGCTGATTGTCGACACTTTTCAAGGCTTCATCTCAAGGATAGCCCGAAGCTTCCGGCAATCAATCCAAAGTCGATCGAGCAGAAATTTACAGCGAGGTTTGCAGGTGCGGGAAAGAAAATCGAGACAGCGCGATTTACCGGGATTAGCCGGCTTGACACTGTGCTTGGTGCTCTCCACCTAACCCTTATCGAAGCAACTGTGCCCATCCGGGGCAGTTGGGAATACCTCCGGGGTCGCTCTTCGTGTTGGCCAGGAGGGTAGCGTCGCTGGCACGGCTATTGCAGCGTGGTACGGCGCAGGAAAGGATATGCAATGACGACGAATAAGCAGCGTCCTCCGGTGCCGGCTGGCACTGTCGATACATTCCCCGTGTTGCCTCTGCGCGATATCGTGGTGTTTCCCCACATGATCGTGCCGCTCTTCGTTGGCCGCGAGAAGTCGATCCGGGCGCTGGAAGAAGTCATGCGGACCGACCGCCACATCCTGCTGGCGACGCAGCTCAATGCCGCCGAGGATGATCCGGCGCCGGACGCCATCTACAAGCTCGGCACGCTGGCTACCGTGCTGCAATTGCTGAAGCTGCCCGACGGCACGGTGAAGGTGCTGGTCGAAGGTGTCGACCGCGCGCGCGTGCTCTCCTATTCCGGGCATGACGATTTCTACCAGGCCGAAGCCGAAGTGCTGGGCGACGGCAATGGTGAGAAGATCGAAGCCGAGGCGCTTGCCCGCTCCGTGGTGGCCGAATTCGAGAGCTATGTGAAGCTCAACAAGAAGGTGTCGCCTGAGGTCGTGGCCACGGTCACCCAGATCGAGGATTATTCGAAGCTCGCCGACACCATTGCCGCGCACCTTGCGGTGAAGATTGCCGACAAGCAGGAAGTGCTGGAGATCCTGTCGATCCCGGCGCGCCTGGAGAAGGTGCTCGCCTTGATGGAGAGCGAGATCTCCGTCCTGCAGGTCGAGAAGCGCATCCGCACCCGCGTCAAGCGGCAGATGGAGAAGACCCAGCGCGAGTATTATCTCAACGAGCAGATGAAGGCGATCCAGAAGGAGCTCGGTGACGAGGAAGGCAAGGACGAACTCGGCGAACTCGAGCAAAAGATCAAGGACACCAAGCTCTCCAAGGAGGCCCGCGACAAGGCGCAGGCCGAGATGAAGAAGCTGCGCCAGATGTCGCCGATGTCGGCCGAGGCCACCGTCGTGCGCAACTACCTGGATTGGCTGATTTCCTTGCCCTGGGGCGACAAGTCCCGGATCAAGAAGGATCTGCCGCATGCCCAGGAGATCCTCGATGCGGATCACCATGGCCTGGAGAAGGTCAAGGAGCGCATCATCGAGTATCTGGCAGTGCAGCAGCGCGCCAACAAGCTGACCGGTCCGATCCTGTGCCTCGTCGGCCCACCCGGTGTCGGCAAGACTTCGCTCGCCCGTTCGATCGCCAAGGCAACCGGCCGCGAATATGTGCGCATGTCGCTCGGCGGCGTCAGGGACGAGGCCGAGATCCGTGGCCACCGGCGCACCTATATCGGCTCGATGCCCGGCAAGGTCGTCCAGTCGATGCGCAAGGCCAAGAAGCAGAATCCGCTCTTCCTGCTCGATGAAATCGACAAGATGGGCCAGGATTTCCGCGGTGACCCGTCTTCGGCTCTGCTGGAGGTGCTGGATCCTGAGCAGAACTCGACGTTCAACGACCATTACCTCGAGGTCGACTACGACCTGTCGAACGTGATGTTCGTGACCACGGCGAATACGCTCAACATCCCGCCGGCCCTGCTGGACCGCATGGAGATCATCCGTCTCGCCGGCTATACGGAAGACGAGAAGGTCGAGATTGCCCGCAAGCATCTCATCCCCTCGTCCGTCCAGAAGCATGGTCTGAAGGCACGCGAGTTCTCGATCGACGATGAAGCGCTGCTCAACCTGGTGCGCCGCTATACGCAGGAAGCCGGGGTGCGTAACCTCGAGCGCGAAATCTCGAACCTGACCCGCAAGGCCGTCAAGGACATCCTGATGTCCAAGAAGAAGAGCGTGAAGGTGACCAACACGGTGCTCGAAGACTATCTCGGGGCCCCGCGTTATCGCTACGGGCAGGCCGAGCTCGAGGATCAGGTCGGCGCCGTCACGGGTCTGGCCTGGACCGAGGTTGGCGGCGTGCTTCTGACCATCGAAGCGGTCATGATGCCCGGCAAGGGCAAGATGATCGTGACGGGCAATCTGAAGGACGTCATGCGCGAGTCGATCTCCGCGGCAGCTTCCTATGTCCGCTCGCGTGCCATCGACTACGGCATCGAGCCGCCGCTGTTCGACAAGCGCGACGTGCATGTGCATCTGCCGGAAGGCGCAACGCCCAAGGATGGCCCCTCTGCCGGCATCGCCATGGCGACCGCCATGGTGTCGGTGATGACGGGCATCCCGGTGCGCCGCGACGTGGCGATGACCGGCGAGGTCACGCTGCGTGGTCGTGTGCTGCCGATCGGTGGCCTGAAGGAGAAGCTGCTTGCTGCGTTGCGGGCTGGCATCAAGACTGTTCTGATCCCCGAAGAGAACGCCAAGGACTTGGCCGAGCTCCCGGACAATGTGAAGAACGGCCTCGAACTGGTGCCGGTCTCTCGGATGGAAGAGGTTCTGCGCAGGGCGCTGGTGCGCATGCCCGAACCCATCACCTGGGACGAGGACAAGAACGCGCCTCCGCCGGCCAAGGTCGGGGATGACAGCAACACTGTCGTCGCCCACTGACGCTGAAGTGATCTAAGAGCGGCCGTGCCTCACAAAGGCATGGCCGCTTTCTTTTGCCTTGCGAAGCGCGCGCAAGCACAATAGACAGAGGCCCTGCGTGGATCCCCGCGACCGGGGGCGGTTAGCTCAGTTGGTAGAGCATCTCGTTTACACCGAGAGGGTCGGCGGTTCGAGCCCGTCACCGCCCACCATATAGATCAATGGGTTACGTCATTTTCCCGCGATCTGACCCGGCCGGCGCACCAGAAACGCACCAGAAACCAGCCTTTTACTGGTGCAGATGTTCCCGGTCTGACCTCGGATGCAATACACGCCCAGGCGGTGTAGTATCGCCGCTCATGAGCGCACCCATTCCCGGTCCTCGGCGAATCAGTGACATCTCCGACCGCCCGCTGGAATGCGAGGAGGCTCTGGAGCGCGCGTTTCAAGACTTGGTCGAGCGAGCCGAGCGGGCAGGGTGGGACACGATCGAGATCACCCTGGCGCTGCAGAGCCTGGCCGATCACCACATGCTGGCGAAAGCGGCCAACGAAGAGACCGATCGCCAGATCGCCGAGGCACTCAGCCGCCGTCCTCCGAAGCTTTAGGGCGAGACCGCAGTTCCGCCAGCAAAGCCTTCCGCGCCTTCGGGCTGGCTTCGATCGGAAACCCGCCGAATCGCTCCTGAAATTCTTTGGCGTAACGCTCTTCTTTGAAACAGAAGATGTGATGGAACGTAGCCCAGTCGCCAACGCTTCGATACCGCGGCGCCCCGCCGAATGCACGGGAGAACTCATCGACCTGCGCTAGATTCGGAACCTTGCCATTTGGGGAGTGCCGGGCGATGTGAAACGGGTACTGGCTATCCAGGCTCGACAGCTGGAACTCGCCCTTACGGTATACCATTGCTCATTCCCTCGACGGCCGGAGTGTCATCCCTTCGTAGAAATCGACGCGCTTTGAATGCCAACTCTTAAGGCCCTGGAAATCGGTGACGACCGCAAGCGAGCCAGTCGTTGGCCGAAGCCCGCAGGCTCGGCATTTGCAGCGGTTGAAGACGTCCCATAACGTCGTAGCACGCAGGCCTCGCTGCGTGTCGTACGGGCCTAGAGGAACACGCCCCTCGTGCCGGCAGCTTTTGCGCTTGCAGGTGAACTCCAGGTGGGTCCATCCAAGCTCGAGCGCCTCCCGCACCGTCTGGGGTGGCTTGTCGAGCGCCATATCAGTCGTCCGGTTTGTATGGGATCGGCACCTCGGCGCGGATCAGGAGATCCTCCCATCGCCCTCGGGAGTATCCCCGCGAGATATCCCGCGCGAGCTGCGCAATCTCTTCGTTTCGGTGTTCAAGCTCGGCCTGGCAATGATGCAGCGCCACCAGCAGAGCGCGCACGGCCGCCCTCGCGTCGCCCTCACAGGCTGCGATTGCGTCGTCGACACTGGTTTCGAGATCATCGGAGGCCGGCTCAGTGGCCGGCACGGTCATTTTCTAACGACGCGTAGTTTTGGAGCGCGCTCCAGAGGCGCTGGCTTCTCATCCCGCTCCGCCAAATAGGCCTCAGGGCTCATGCCTGTATCGTGCAGATAGGTCAGCTCTAGCTCGGTAAGCCCGTCATTCTCATCGTCATCAGGCTCGCCGTTTTCCTCTATTTCGCGCGCTCTTAATCTCGCGCGAGCTGTGAAGTGTGCCTCTCGCCGCTCCCGGTCATGGACGAGAGGCGGCTGTCCCAGCTTTTCTCGGGCGTCATCCAGCATGAGCCGGACAGCATCCAGTTCGTCGTCCATCTCGATCGCTCGCTCGATCAAGTCCCGCAATGCGACCGTCAAGTCGCCGCCAGCGAGCAAAACCCAATCCCGAAAGATCTCCTCACGGGTGCGATTGATATCGAAGAGGTCCAGGCGATCCGTCCGCCCGAAATCAAAGCCCTCCATCACGGCCTCCATTCAGGGATCATCATGCTCAAAAGGCTACGCTCGCTTTTTTCGCGAGTCGAGTCTTTTGTTCTCATTTCGTTCACGGTATAGGGAAGGGGTTGCGCGCGGTCCGAAGGCGCATCATGCTCGCTGCAAACGAGGGACCAGGGATGTGCAATCTGTTCAACCAGCAAATGACCCAGGAGGAACTTCGGCTTCTGGGCCCGGTCATCCGCGACACCGTCAACTGGCCTGATGCCGTCGACATCTATCCCGATTACCCGTCGCCGATCATTCGTGATGGTGCCGATGGCGTCCGCGAACTCGTGCTAGCGCGCTGGGGAATGCCGACGCCTCCGAAGTTCCTGGATGGCAAGAAGAGCGATCCGGGCGTGACCAACATCCGCAACGTCTCTTCGCCGCACTGGCGCCGCTGGCTGGGCCCGGAAAGCCGATGCCTGGTGCCGTTCACGGCCTTCTCCGAATACTCGGACAGCGAGAAGAACGAGAAGGGCGGCAAGGCGCTGAAGTGGTTCGCTCTCAACGACAACAAGCCGCTGGCCGTCTTCGCAGGCGTTTGGACGAACTGGACGTCGGTGCGGAAGGTGAAGGAGGGCGAGGTCACCGCCGATGTCTTCGGCTTCCTGACGACGGAGCCGAATGCTGTGGTGAAACCCCATCACGCCAAAGCGATGCCCGTGATCCTGACGACAGCCGAGGAGCGCGATGTCTGGATGCGTGCGCCGTGGAGCGAGGCGAAGGCGCTGCAGCGCCCGTTGCAGGATGATCAGCTTGTGATCGTGCCCCGGCCGGCGAATGCGAGCTCCGCGTAGCGATGAAGAACTGGCTGAATATGCTCGAGGCTCATGCCTATCTGATCTCAAAGCTTCCACACGGCGCAGAATATCTCAGGGCGCACCCACTTGCGGAATTTCACGACAGCGAGCGAGGCGGCGTAAATGAGAACGAACCTTGGTGGCGACTCTACGATGACACTTACAGCATGCTGCACCGGAACATAAATTCCGGCCAGATACAGGCGATGGTCATTGCGGAGAGCGGGCAAAGAGCCCCCGTCAACCTCATTGATCTCAAGGCCGGGAAGTTCAGGAACAGTGTCGCCAAGCCCCATCAGGGCGGAACGATCTACTACGACTGCTCAGACCTAGACCGGGTAGTCGCAGTCGAGAGAGGCTGAGGCAATTTCCTAGCAACCGCAACCGAATCTACACCGTTCCGTCGCTGAGTCCGTTGAGAGGTAGAGACAATGGCCGACCCTGCTGAGCAGCTGTTCGATCTGCCGTTTGACGGAGAGATGCCGATGCCCGCAGCCGTTGCCCGAGCTCCATCCTATACCGGCCCGTTCGCCGACGAGCTCGCCAAACTGATGCGCGAGAACCCGACGCCGGATCCGCGGCGCTGGGAGCAGGCGAAGCGCGACGCGATTGAATTCCTGTCGGACTGGGGCGACCAGGCGGCCGCGCTGGGCTGGACGGCCGAGGAGCTGTTCGGGCTGCATCCTGTAGCGCCGCTTACCCGCTACGACGTCATGGGCTTGGTCTGGTTGCTCAACGGTAAGGAAGTCAGCGAGATCGACGAGCGGACCGCGAAGATCGGGGCGACGACCTTTTATCGGATGCGGGAATAGAAGATCGTCATCGAGAGACAAACAATGAAATCATCAAGCACAAGGGGAAGACCGACCGTCGGAAGCCGTCCGGCAACAGCGCGCGACGTTGAGAAAATTCTTGGCAAGCTCAGCGCAAGGTCAAAGTCGGAGATTCATGACGTTGGGCTCTCGCCCTCTGGAGGCCGCAAACGCGTAATTGAGCAGCACAAGGCCTCTCGGGGGCTGGCTATAACGATCAACGATGACCCGGTGGCGCTGCTTTTACTGGAAAAAGAGGGCGATCAAATCGAGACACTGTTTGTCAGCAAGGAGGAGTATTGGGCGGCAGGACCTTTCCAACTATCCTTGCTGCGCCATGCAAAAACTATCGTCGACAAGCTGCAGGCGGATAATCCAGGGTGCAGGATCATTACGCGGTCGCGCGCACGAGATGGCGTGGCCGATAAATGGTTCCGATTTTTGGGCTATGATATCCCCGAGGCGGCCGAACCCGGTGCGGAGCGTGTGTTTGCGCTTCAGCCGAAACAAAAAAAGAGCTCCTGAGCCTGAAGGACCAAGGACGAGCGCGCCGGAGTCATCTCGGCCAGCATTGGCATGGCGACATACTATCGCATGCGAAATTGACCTAGTTCAATTTACTCAACAGCTGATACTTGCCTAGCGGCCGGCGCCGCGACCGCGACAATTGCCCCCCCATGGTTGCCATTTACGCCCCAGAGATCTCCAATTTTGCTGTTCACGATCTTGTGTAGTTTACTTGCCCAACTGACCACTGAGAGGTACCAAGTGAACAGGGGCATCGTTTTTATTCGAAGCGAATTATTGGTGGGGCGGCGGTGACGTTGTTGGTAGGTAAGCCGGAGCTTTTCGGGGTATCCGACGAGCAGATCCGGGAATTTTATAAGGCTTCGTGGGGTAGACCCACCATATTGTCGGAAGCTCAATTCTACGGCTGGCAGTTCTTGGAACCGCCGGCTGCACAGGGCCGAAGCGACGATTTGCTGGTTGCTTTTGATGACAATGCCGGCGTCATTGCCGGTGTAACGGGCGTTGTCCCTCGGCCGTTCAACCTCGCCGGGAAGGCTTCGCAAGGCGCCGAGCTTACGACCTGGGTGGTCGCCGATGATTACCGCTCGACCGGCATCGGCGCACTGATGATGAACGAGCTCACCGAAAAATACGACGCGTTGGTCGCTATGGGAGTGACCAAATTCTCGTTGCCAGTCTTCCTGCGATCTGGATTTCGCATCCAGCGGGCCATCCCCAGGTACCTTCGCCCGTATAACCTACAGGCGGTGTCTGAGATCGGCACAGTGGACCCGCTGGCGAGAAAACTTCAACAGAAGTGGACGCCGACGGCTGGGCGAGCGAATTATCAAGTCGACGAGGATGTCGCGGCCGCCGACCAGATTTGGAATAGGTTCTCGCAGACCCATCATGGTTTTGCGCGTGATGCCGAGCATCTCGCCTGGCGATACCTGAACCACCCCGTTTTTGCATATCGCGTGTTTACTATCACCAAGGGTGAAGCCCAGGCGGTCGTGGCATTGCGGATCGAGGATGCAGTTCCGGGGATCAGGATCCTGCATGTTGTTGACCTGTTTGGTGACGACGATGCCATCGCCGCTGCCTTCGACTTCGTTGATGATTTCAGCGTCGGCAACGACATCGACATTGCCGACTTCTTCTGCAGCTCGACCAAGGTAGGCAAACATCCGCTCGCCAAAGGCTGGTTCTCAGCCCTGGATGACCAATCGCTGCGCTTTCCGCATCTGTTCCACCCGGTGACGATGCGCGACCCGCCGACAACCACGCTGGTTTATTGGAGCAAAGAGAATTTCGCCGAAATGTGCGACTTCTCGGGGTTTTACGTCACGAAGTCGGACGCAGATTTTGATCGCCCGGTAGCGAAGCCTAAGGATGCCATCAGTGCTTAAGCTCGACGACTATTTTGCCTCGGAAATCATTGGGTACACGCCAGCCCTTGCTTCATCGACATTCGAGATGCTCGGCGTTGATAGCTTCGACCTCATCAACCTGCGGACCGGTATCGAAATTAAGCTCGGTCGATCGATTCCCGATCGCGACTGGATGAAGGTGCGCTCTCCAGCCGATATCGCGGCCATCGTCAATCCGAAAGCGGTTGAGGTGGCCAAGGCTGCCGCCGCCGGTTCCAAGGTTACGCGGGAATATACCATCGGCATGCCCCAAATGGCGCTGAGTGGCCTTTCCGAGTCCTGGCTCTTCAAAGAACTGGGGGATATCCATTGGGAGCTTATCTCTCAAGGGCTCCGGCAGCCCTCTGCGAGAATAACCGACGAGATTGGCAACCGGCTCTATGCGACGTTCACTCGCATCGCGATATCGAACTCCGATCCTCTGTCCGCCTACGCCGAAAATGAGGCCCTGCAAATAACCGGCAGCATGTCCAGATACGGTGCCGGGATCTTCATCGGTGATTATCGCGGCGAGGCCGGAGGCAAGTCCTTCACGGCCCAGGCAATGTCCAGTTTTTCCAAACGGGCTGCTTCGGGCTCGAACAAAACTCTCTTAAAGGGGCAACCCGACATCCCGTCCGATTCGCCGATCGTCTCGTTGCTTGAAAAGCCGGCTTTCCTGGATGAATATCGCTCTATTCGAGATATCTCTCCGAAGCCGGCGATCTTCGAGTGTGATTATCAGATCAATCCCTACCACGACATCAATGGCGTCGGCCTTCTGTATTTTGCGGCTTATCCGACTATCGCCGACACCTGCGAGCTACGCTTCTTCAACCAGGGTAATCAATGGGCGGCCGAGCACAGCACTGTGGCGCGAGATGTTGCCTATTTCGCGAACAGCGACGCCAGCGAGACTCTGAAGTTCGCCGTGCTTGAGCATGTGAAGACGACAGGCGGTAGCGAGTTAACATCCTTAATTTCGCGCCAAGATGGAACGCCGATGGCTCTAATCCGGACAAAAAAGAAACGCGTTCCTGCGGGCTAGAATGCCAAAACCCCCTCCGCCCCGAAGGCCGGAGGGGAGGCACCTCTATGCGAATTTTCGCTTCAGCATGTCCTTGAGCAGGGGCTTGATGCGAACAATTTTCTTATCGAGAAATCGGGCAAACAGGACGTACAAAACTAATTTATCGATCGGATTTACATTCACCTTTTTCAGTGAGGGCCAGAGATGGTCCTTCGCCAGCTTAAGGGATCTAACTCTATTTTCGATGCTGTGATAATTCTCTCCAAGGTCGCGCCATTTAAACCTCTGCAGATGAACTTTGCTGCCAGATTCGGCGACAACTGCCTCCTCAACCACCAATCTTCCGATCGTGAGGATGTCGCTATTGTGGCCAAAAAATCCGATATTGTCCCTTGAGTATTCCCAATGCGGAATGAGCTGCTCTCTACGATATAAACCGTAGAACCAGGGACCAGCACATCTGATGAGTAGTTTCTTAAGTGCTGATATTCGTGAAGCCCCAACTGTCGGGTTTACTTTGAAGGTCTTCTCGTAATTGTTCTCGTAGTCGTACCAAACCGACTCAGAAACGGCGAGGGTTGCCCGCGGACTTCTGTCGAGCACGTTTGACAGAAATTCAATATAGTCCAGATCGGCGTAGTCGTCGTACGAGCGCCAGCAGAAATATTCGGATTTTGCTTCTCTGAGTACGAACTCAAAATTTCTAACCATCCCTATATTTTCAGATTGACGAATATATCGAAACCTTGAGTCTTTCTCGCAGAATTCCCTACATATGTCGGCGGTATCATCTTCCGAGCAATTGTCTGATATGATCACTTCGAAATCTTTGAAGGTCTGATCACACAAATTTTGAAGACTGTCGCGTATATATGGCGAGCCATTATAAACCGGAACACCAATAGAAACCTTAGGCATTTGTTTAAGCCACCCCAGCGGTATGAATCAGTGTGGTTTAAGCCTAATTTTTATTGGAAGCAAAAAGTGCCTATAGCCACATGATTTCGGAGATAATTTCATCATGACCTACGGCAATTGGCTACCGCCGCCTGGGCAAACGTATTTTTCGAGCATTATCGCTCATGTCATTGCTACAGCTATCGCAGCTGCAGTGCTGCGGTGAAATTTTACCGCCCATTCAAATTGATCTCGTCATTGATGATCCGGGGGAGCGTTGCCACGAACGCGCGTGGGGTTGACCGGAGCGGAGATAGCTTTGACGCTTGTACGCTGCATTCTCAGGGCAGCTCTCAGCTGCTTCGTTCAATGTCATTCTCAATGCAAACAATGCCGCTATGCATCGCCAATTTCTTTGGCTAGGGCGGAGTGATGAAGTTCTACGTGGGGCTGGATATTTCGATCGAAACGACAAGTGTCTGCGTTGTCGACGACGCCGGCAACTTTGTTCGGGAAGGGATCGTGGAGAGTTCTCCCAAACCTATTGCGAAGTTCCTTGCTAAAGAAAAACGTCGATGCGCGGCTGTGGGACTGGAGGCGGGTCCAATCTCTCAATGGCTGTATCGCGAGTTGCAGCAGCGTAAGTTTCCAGTGACCTGTCTTGAAACACGACATGCACATTCAGTGCTCAAAGCCCGTCTCAACAAAACCGATCGCAATGATGCCCGCGGCATCGCTGAAATAATGCGCTTTGGGTTCTTCAAGGCAGTGCATGTCAAATCGCTCGATCGTCAGGTAATCAAGTCGCTCTTGAACAACCGTCGGTTTGTCCAGCAAAAATTGATCGCAACAGAGCAGTGCATTCGGGGAACACTGCACGCTTTCGGTATCAAACTTGGCCACGTCGTACGCAAAGGCTATAAGGCGCACGTCCAAAAGCTTCTCGTAAAACACCCGGCGCTGAGCGAGATCATCCAACCTCTGTTGCATGCCAGACAAACCCTGGAGGAGCAGTTCACGGCTCTGCATAAACAGGTGCTTGCCGCAGCCCACTCGGATGAGATTTGCCACCTTCTGATGACAGCGCCTGGCGTTGGGCCGCTTGTGGCATTGGTTTACCGATCGACGGTAGACGACCCCACTCGTTTCAAACGCTCACGATCGATGGGCGCGCATTTTGGAATGACACCGCGAACATACCAATCTGGAGGAGTCGATCGGCGGGGCAAAATCTCCCATTTCGGGGATAGCTACTTGCGGCACATATTGAGGGCCGCTGCTACGATTATTCTGCGGCCAAATGCAAAGCCATCTCCCCTGAAAGTCTGGGGAACGCGGGTTGCAGAGCGACGCGGCGCCAAAATTGCCCGCACTGCCGTGTCCCGTCGTCTAGCCGTCATCCTTCATCGAATATGGCTTGATCGCACTCCCTACCGTTGGGAGGCGTAGTTTCCGAGGTCCCGCAAGGGGCAAGGGAGTGGTGAGATCTGTGGCGGGGATGAAGTGCCTTGTGCAACTTCGTTAAAAAACAGCGATCCGCCACTCCCTTCTAGCTCGAAACGAATATTCAACTCAGACGTGTGTGGTCGATTTGCAAGTCTAGCTTGGCCACAAACGCAAAAAAGGCCCCCGATCCCGAAGGACCAGGGGCCAGTGTGCCGCTGTCAGTGCGGCGAATATCTATCGTCGTCGAGGTGGACCACCGCGGCGGTCAACATCTTCGTTGTCGTTCTCTTCCTCGTCTTCATCTTCGCCGCGGCGCCGCTTCCGCGCCTGCATGCGAGCCAGTCGATCCAGCAATCTGGCATCGCGCTCGCGTTCCTCGCGTGCTTCGGCTGCGTCTTCCATCATCTTGCGCATGGCCCTGACATCGTCCCGGATCTCTGTGATAGGGCGGATGTCCGCGACACTGGCGCGGTCGATCACCATCTGTTTCGCCGGTTCAGGGTCGCGATTGGCCCGTTGCAGATAGAGCCAGGCACCACGGCCGATGGCAGCAATGATGCCGCCGATAAATGCGAGCCAGCCATAGACCCAGGCTGGGATTTCAGGCGGCCCCATCTCGATAACCCCGTTCCACGTCCCCAGCTTCTTCGGCGATCTTCATGAACAGAAACAGCTCGCCGCAGGTGAGGCCCACGAAAGTCACCAGCCCAAGCCGGGCCTGTTCAGCTTGCATCAGACCGAGTGCGAGACTGGCCCAACATAGCGCGGACAAACCGGACAGAATGCAGCGGGCAAGCGGGGAGTATCGCCGGAACGGTTGGAACGTGCCGTTGAGGGTGAGCGCGATCAGGCGGAACATGGCGATGACGCCGAATGCCACAATCCAGAAGTCATCGAAGGCGATCGATCGCATGAACACGTACGCCGGCGACATCTGGAAGGTCATGTCCGACTGCGAGATCGCGAACGATGACCCGAAGAGCATTCCGGTATGCAGCCACTCCCAGAACCTGGACTGGAAATGCTTGCTGGCGCCGGAGACAACCCGGGCGACAATCATAGCGCCTTCCCCTTTCGGCAGATCCGCGCCCCGTCATCGAGCCTCTCCCATTCCGTCGCCAGGACATCGAGGCCCTTGGACGGTGGCGCCTGTTCGATGTATCCGGCGATCTGCTCGGCTTTGCCGTCCGAGGTCGGTGTCGGACAACGGGGAGCAAGGATGGCGGCCCGGGCAGCCCTATCAGCTGCCTGAACCACCGGTTTTGGACTTGGCAAGACTGTCGCGCACCCGGCGAGCGACGTCAGCAGCACTACCGCGATCACGCGCATTGTTTTCGGCCTGAGCATCGGCGGTTTCCGCTGTGTCCTGGAGGGTGTCATTCGCGGCCTTCTCGACCGCCGCAACCTGGGCATCCTTGTCGGCCTTCGCCTTGTCTCGCCAAGCAAGGAGCGCGCTGGCGACGCCGCTAAGCAGCGCCTCCAGCAAGGCCTTGAAGAATGCGCTCATCCCGCAGGCGCCGGCGCGGGCGCAACGACGGCCGGCGCGGCGGCAGCGGCAGCGATGCCGAGTTTGGATTCGATCAGAGCCTCGAGCTGCTCCGGCGTCAGACCGAAATGCTTCAGTGCGTCGGGAACGCTGGATTCAACCCACTCGATCGCCTGGGCGATGACGGCCGATTTCGCGTCAAAGGTGAGGTTGGCGGCGGACTGGCTGAGCCTGGACAGGGCCATGTTGACGCCCGTCATCGCGGCGCTGTGCAGGGCATCGCGGCTGGACTGATCGAGCTGGATGCCAAGCCACTTCTGGATAGCCTGAGCGGCCCAGGCAATCAGAGCCGTGAGTAGGGCAGCGACAGCGGCTTCGAAATAAGGAAGCAGGGCCGTGACGAGGCCGCCGAGGGACACGGTGGTGTCGTCGGCGGCCCAGGCCGGAGCAACCAGAGCGACGAACGCCACGGCGCCAGCCCAGGCATAGGCCGGAAGCATTGGGGCGACGACGCCGGCGGAAAAGACCACCAGGCCGACGATGGGGTGGAAGAAGACAGACGTCGCCAGCGCGAACGCCAGCAGCGCCGCGAGATAGAAGCGGTTCATCGTGTTGGATTCCTGATCAGGGAAATTGCCCGGTGCCGCCGGGCGCGGTCAGTCAAGGAAACGGGAAAGGGATAGGAGGAGCAGCCCGAGGACGACGGCGATGGCCCACGCCTCAAGCGCCAAGCCAAAGGCGCTCCCGATAATTTCCAGAGGCATGATGCCTTGCCCTTCTAGGTCTCCGATACGCCGGCGCGGGCGCCGGAAATCGTCTTCGGAAGTGGAAGGGCTGGGCTCGGAATGCGAACGCCGGCCGGCCAGCGATAGGCAAACACCGAGGCGTCGTAGGCGGCGATCGACACCGAATCGGACTGGTTGCCGCCGAGGCAGAAGACGCGTCCGGAACTGGCGCCGACGACAAACGTGACATGTCCGCCGCCCTGCCGCTTCTTGACGGCGATTGCGCCGAGGATCGGCCCAGGCAGCGGTACGCCCCATTTCATATAGTCGAGCGCCCACAGTGATCCGGTGCCCTTGATGCCAGCCCGCTTGAGCCACGCGCCGACGGCTGCAGCGCACCACGCAACAGAGTCGTGCTTGATTTCGGGATGACCGGCTTCAGCGAACATCTTCACGACAAGCGGATTATCGGCAGCACCGACACCTTCGCGGATGCCGAGATCTTTGCGCGCCGCAGTGAGCCAGGGCGGCTCCTTGAAATCGAGCCCGGCGAACAGGGCAGACACCATGGCCTGATCAATCCTGCCATCGGGGGCGAGCCCTTTGGAGCGTTCGAATGCCAGGACAGCGCGCGCAGTTTGTGGCCCGGGATCGCCGTCGAGAGGGCCGGGATTGAAGCCAAGCGCTTTCAATCGTGTCTGGATGGCCAGCACGTCCATGGAAGCCTCGATAATTTTCTCGGTGGAATTCGTGGGGAGATTTCAGGCGGGCGAACCAAAAAAACGTGCCGGCTTGGAACCTCGCGAGAGGTAGCCCGTTATTGTGCCACGAAGGGTGAAGGCAGCCTTCGTGACGTCAGTGTACCGGGATGTCCTGACGCCGCGGCCCAGTCAGTTTTCCCGCCAGAGCAAAACTGATTGGGCCGCAAATTTTTCAAGGAACAATGATCTCTAATCGTCGTTTCTAGCGCGCAGAGCCGGCGATGATGTGCGCCCCTGCGCTGGCTTTGCCCGTTGGCGCCAACCGCGGCCCGGCTTCCGACCCGACCCAGCGAGCCGGGCCGCACGGTGAAAAAAGGCCTTGGAACATGAAACTGAGGCTGTCAGTTCATCCTACCGCGAACGCTCTGATTTGTGCCGTCTATTCGAAGGTTCTCGGTTGCCCGGCATAATGGCTCGATACCATTTCAGCAGTTCCCGGGTGTTGGGCTGAGGTGGCGGACTATTTGGGAACCAGGAGCGGGGAGGAGCGTTCGGAAAGTGCGAGGTCTGGATGCAGTCCAACTTCGCGGCGGCTCGGCCCGTACAGATCGACCCAAGATCCCAAGGGCCGGGCCGCACTTGTGTCAGGCTCCGATCGCAAGAGCAGCGCCCCACAACGCACCGGTGATCAATTCGCCGACGGCGATTCCGCCAGATGGCCTGACCCGCCAACCAATCTCATAGGCGGCGACCTGCAAGAGGCCGAGTAGGAGCCAGTGCCAGCCGAAGCATAGCGCCATGGGGATCAGAAAGAGCGTCGTCCGATAGCCGTAGGCGAGATGCGGGCTGCCGAACGACCACCGGATGAATAACGCTTCGTACCAACTCGGCGACCGGGTTTCGATTGGCCCGGGCCCACGCCCAAGCCCCTGTAGGAAGCCCCACGCCGGCGTCGACCAGGCGAGCCAACACAAGCCAAAGATCAGGCATGACGCCCAACTCGGCAGGCCGAAAGCCGACACGCCGGCCGTCCATGCCATCAGCGCGACGAATGGTGTGGCGGTGATATCGCCGTTGCCTGGGATGCGCTGGAGAAGAGCAACGAACCTCGATCTGAAGAGCCCGCCGCCGCCTCGGATGTGATGCACGGCGGCGAAAGTTGGGACCAACAGCAGCCTCACCATTTGCGGATCTCCTTGGAGACCGCTGCCCACATTGGCGCATCGGGTTGGCGGGTCGCACATGACACTAGGGCGAGCGCCAGCAGCCCGGCGAGCAGGGTACGGAGCATGGGTCGTTTCCTTGAGGATCGAGGTAAGCCGTATGGCCAGATTGCCGGAGGCAAGGTGTTCCGGTAGCTTCCGTGTGCTCCGGGATAGGCGCAAAAATCGGAACTGGAGGCCCGGATGTGGCGGAGCCTGCAAGCTGTCCGCCGGCCCTCTAGTTCATTTCAAATGCTCAATTCGAACGACAGCTAGTCCAGACATCCCGATCGCGCGTGCTGCAGCCGGACTGAGGTCGACGATGCGGCCTCGAATAAAGGGGCCGCGGTCGTTCACTCGGCAGACAACGGAATGGGCAGTCGCGAGCACGGTTACCCTGAGGTGAGACCCGAACCGGGCTGAACGGTGAGCACAGGTCCGCTCAGAGGTCGGGAACCGCTCGCCATTGGCAGTGCGCCGGCCACTTTCTCGCCCATACCAGGATGCGATGCCTGTCTGGCCACCGAAGGCCGGATCTATCGCCGACACTGCCCAGACCAGGCCAACTGCAAGGGAAATGGCCGGGATATCTCGGCGATCGAGCAATGCACAGAACTCCAAAAGAAAGGCCCCGCTTCGGCGGGGCCCAGTTGGTCGGACGTGAATGGGTGGTCAGGAAAACTCCATCACAATGACGACGCCAGGACCGCCAGTGCCGCCTGTAACGGCCGCGCCGGCTTGATTTTCACCGCCGCCGCCTCCGCCGCCGTACTTGCCGCCGTCGAAGCCGTTGCCAGTGCCAGCGTTGATTGTGTTGGTGGTCAACCCCAACGCACCGCCACCCCAGAACGAATTGCCACCATGACCGGAAGCGACTGAGTTTCCGCAGCCGCCAGCGCCTCCGTCAGCAGTCCAAAGACCCGTTCCGCCTGTTCCGCCAGCGCCACCCTGGCCAAAGTTATGAGTGGCACCGTTGCGAAGGCCGCCCTTGCCGCCATTTGCGACGGCATAGGCTCCGAACAAGACCTGGCCACCATCTGCGCCGTTTGCGCTTGCATTGCCGGATTTCGAGCCGCCCAGGCCAGGCAGACCGATCGTAATCGGCACCGTTGTGACTGATGTCATGTCGACAAATGCAAATGCTGTCTCGCCAGCGCCACCGCCAGCAGCGGCGACCGAATCGATACTGCTTGCTGCACCGCCGCCGCCACCAGGGGCCGTAGCCATGACAAAGGCGGTTCTCGCACCGGCCGTCTTGGTGAAAGTCTGCGTGCTGGTGAAGACGCGGATATTCAGGAGAGAGCCTGGTAGGCCAGTTTTCACGACCGCGAGCAGCTCGGAATATTTCAGCACCCGGTGATGGGCGTCAGCCTGGCTGTAGAACGGAAGCAGGTCGGCCGCCACGATATTGGGCTGATCGGTGAGGCTCGGCAGGTTGAGCGCGACGACGCCAGATCCGTTGACGTTGATGCCTTCGCCGGACGTGCCCGAGAACGAACCGACCGAGGTGGATGTCGTGGTGTTGATGAAACGATAGGAGGTGCCGTCAAAGGCGACGTGGGCGAGATAGTTGCCGGTCATTGCTCCGTTGCCGAGTGCGGTGCCATCGGCGTTCAACAGGGCAAATGTGCCAACACCCGCGATGGTGATCGTCATGCCAGCATTGTTCGGCGAAGCCATCTTGCGGACGAAGAACGCAGCCGGCGGTGCAGAGGGCTGCGGGTTCAATGTGACCGACATGGCGTTGGCGGTGCCGGTGTCGGTTGCATACTGCCAGGCTCCGGCCTGGACCCACTTCGGCAGGTCCGGGAGCTTTACCGAGATCAGCGGTGCTGTCGGCAGCAAGGCAACATTCGCCGACACGATGGACGAAGCGCCGTTGGCCACCGTGACGGCGTAGAGCCCAACCCAACCCGGATCCGGCGAGGGCGTGACCTGGCTGCCGGCCGTCGCGGCAATGCCGGGCTTGGCCTGAACAACGACCTTACAGGTCCTGCTGGTGGGCTGCGCGACACCGGAACCGTTGGGGCCGGTATAGGGAATCAGCGGATTCGACGAATTGAAGTAGGGCAGAACCGCGTCGCCGTCATCGACTTCCGAGAGCTGAGCCTGGATCAGGTAGTTGACGGCTTGGCCCGATGTGGAAGGCGGCACGAGCGTCAGGGCCTGGACATCGAGGCTGATGCCCTGTTTGACGACGGTATGCACGGCATCGACCGGGAGCGAGCCGTAGCCAGTCGCGTCGACAGGCTCGACGGTATAGATCGATCCGGGAGCGACCTGCACGGCCATTGACGCCGGAAGCGTTGGTGTAACCGTGAGGCCATCGGCAATGGTGTTGGTCCCGAGCACGCCTTGCGCCAGGTAGCCGAGCGCGATCATGGCGTTGCGTTCGTGGGTC
The DNA here is from genome assembly GCF_034424805.1 of Labrys sedimenti. Lineage (NCBI taxonomy): Bacteria > Pseudomonadati > Pseudomonadota > Alphaproteobacteria > Hyphomicrobiales > Xanthobacteraceae > Labrys > Labrys sedimenti. The sequence goes on along the minus strand of NZ_JAXOUF010000001.1, from coordinate 1,025,001 downwards.
AGCCAGATGGTATCGGTCGGCTGTTGGCCGGCATAGACGATCGTGCGGTCCAAGGGGAAGCTCCAAAGAAAAAGCCGCCCTTGTGAGGCGGCTGAACAGGACGGTGCGGAGAGTGGGGACTAGGCTGTGGGCTCCAGCAATTGGGCAGCTCGCTCCGCTCCGAAGGCACTCTCGAAGGCGGATTTTACCGACGCATACATCTCGTCGGTTGTGGCTAGGGTCTGACTGTCCTGCCACATCCGCCGAAGCCTGATGGGCTGCGAATTCAGCTGAGCGTCGATGATCTCGGCTTCTTCCTCAGTAGCCCTGCGCCAGATGTCAGCCTTGTAGATGACGGTCAGTTTGGGGACGATGGAGGCGAGGAAAGCCACGACCTCGGCATCATCGACCTCAAGCCACTCTTCGGCGTAGCCTGATTGCTCGTTTGCATAAACGCCGACAATGGCGCCGTTCTCACGCTGAACAAACGGCATCAGAGCCTCCCTCTGGGGTCTGCCCAACCGTAGGTGATGACATAAATCGTGGTCGAAGCAGTCGTGTCATTGCGGTACCGGATCTGACCGCTTGAGCCAGTCTTGACGCCCAGCCGGGCATAACCTCGACCGTCGCCTGATGCCGCGATGACTGTGAAGTACGGCGCCACCGTTGTTGAAGGGGCTGCGTCTGGAACGAGCGAAGATGATACCAGTATGTGCCCGAACGTATTGCTGACCCCGCTGAACTCAAAATCAGCCGACACACCTGCGACAGGCGGCACAGATAGAGTGACCAACTGAGCAACGTTTGAGGTGATGGCGCTGGAGGCATCCGCAATAGGAGTGCTCCATAGAAAATCGTCGCCGTCCTGAACAAAAGGAATCACCTGGGAACTGCCGTCCGTCTTGATCGCACCCAGCCGCCGCCGCGCTGTATAGCCGGGCGGCATTGTCGGAGCGGTCGCGCTCAATGACAGGAGAGCATCGATCGAGCCGTCGCTGTCCTTTCGGATCAGCCAGACCTCGTACCAGGTGCTCGCCGCGATTGAGCCGGTATCAAGGCCGCCATTGCCGGTGCCAGCCGCCCAGGTCGACAGCGATTTCGTGATCGCCGAAGCCAGCGTCATGTTGGACGCCGTGCCGGTATCCTCGTTGCGAGCGAAGCCGGTGGCGATTCCGACGGTCGTTGCCGAGACTCGGGAAAGCGTCAAGCCGACGAGCGTGCCCGGCGCCCAGGTCGAGGCAATGCCGGTTAGGAGGGAGCCGTCGACGGCCGGCAGCTTTGCAGCAGCTGTGAGTGCCACGATGTTGTTGGCGGCAGTGCCTACGGGTTGGCCATTGATTTTCGTGACGGTCAGCGCGCCGCTCGCCGCCATGGTCGCGTCGCCCGACACTGTCTTGGGCAGCGGAGCGGCGCCGGTCTGACCAACGAGCACCTGGCCGTTCGTCATTGCTGCGGTAACGGCAAGGGCACCAGTTCCATTGCCGTAGATTAGGCCATACTGCGTGTTGGAAGCAGGAACTCGGTTGTTGATCGCGGTTTGAACGAAGGCGGTTGTGGCGATGCTGGTGTCGTTGTCGCCGGCCGACTGGGTCGGTGCCGTTGGGTTGCCGGTGAAAGCGGGCGAAGCCAACGGGGCAACCGTGACATTGAACACCGAATTGAAGAAATCGAAGACGTATTTGGTGTTGGCGGCATTTCCATCTCCCGCGCCTACAGACTGATTGGGGACAACAGCGCCACCATTGAACGTTTGCGCCGCGGTCCAGGTCTGCGCCGCGTTGGTTTTAGCGACTATGCTCCAGGCGACACCGCTATCCTTCAGCGTCGTGCCGTCGGTGCTGTCCCAGAGAACAACATTGTTCACGGTCGTCGACAGCGGCCCGCCCACAAGGCCGATGGCCGCTTTCCATTGCTGCGCGGTCGGTTTGGCCAGGACGGTCGCGCTGAAAGCCGACACGCCGCCAGCGTCGAACTTGCCAGCAAAGGCATTGTTGAGGTCCTCACCCGTCAGGTACTGGCCGTCTACAAAAGCGGTCATTTATGGGCTTCCTAGAACGCTGCTGCCGAGAATGAAGTCGATGCCGAGCCGGCTGGCATTGCGCGGCGGCGGGGCGATGTTCACCCAGCACGTCACGCCTGCGGCGCGAGACGCTTCGACAGTGTCGTAGATGTCTTGATTGGTGACTTCGCCCGTAACCCTGGAGAGATCAGCGAGAAAGAACATGCCGGCGCCCCAGCCGGATTGGGGGCTGTTGAAGCCGGAGATATTCGGAATGCCCGCCCCCTGAGGCTGCACGGCAGTGATGAATATCGTGTAGGGCAGGGTATTGCTGCCCCAAGCCCCGGCCATATTGAAGGCGAACATGACGCCCCAGCCCCCGGTATCGTGGGGATTGAAGGCCTCGAAGACTGTCACCTTGTTGTCGGTGAGATCGGCAACAGCTTTTTGGACGCCGGGGCGGGTAACCCGCTCCCTCAGAACCTCGTCCTGAATCGTGCGCCTGAAGGATGTGTCGGTCTGGCTCTTCCGGCGCTTGATCCGGCGACCGAAGAAGTCGTAGGCGGCGAGGTCGAGGAAGCCGTCGGTTGCCGTCGAGATCCTGGTCTGCAGCTTTGCATATTGGATCAGGCGGTAGATCCAGCTTGCTGCCGACGCGAAGCCGGACAGTAGGGCATCCAGGATCGGCGATGTGTCCGGAAACCAGCGGACCGGCAGAGCCGCCTTGAGGCGAGCCAGCACATTGTTGGTATCGCCCGTAGCCATCAGGTCACCGTAAGGGTCGAGATCTTGACCACGTTCTGAGGCTCAGCCGTGATGTCCAGCGAGGTGCCGTTCACGATGATCGACAACCCGGACACGCCCGCGGAGGCGTTCTGGACGACCTGGGCGAGCCGCAGGAATTGAAGATCGGCACCGAGAGGCAAGGTGTTCACGAACTTGGTCACAGCATCGGCCACGGTCGCCACAACGACCTGGTGATCGTAACCAGTCGCGGTATCGAGCCGGATAGCGATGTCGGCAGGCAGCACGATGGGCGGGAACACGCCCCACATGATGCCGCCAGCGCGGGTGTTGCCGACAGCCAGTGCGGCCTCGTCCAAGGTGCTCTGGGGCGGAGCGCCGGAACCATCATCGACCGTCACCCAGAGAAACCCGGGCGTTGCAACACCATCGGGCGTCACGTTTTCGATGATCGTGCATTCTAGCCCGAGTTGCAGACTCGACACCGCGTATTTGATGGCGGGAATCGTACCCTTGGACAGGGAAGCGATATAGGCGACGAAGCGAGCCTTGAGGGAGGCATCGCTCTCGGCATTGGCGCCGCCGGCGAAGGGCAGGGCGTTCGAGACATAGTCGACGCCTGTGATCGCCGTGTACATGACGTTGACGGCGCCGGCGATGACATTGGCAGCCGTGGAACCTGTGACCGACTGGACAGAAACCGTGACGCTCGCCACTTCGGCCGGCAGAAGGTAGCCGTTCTGATCGGTCGACCAGGACGAGTGCGAGGGATCGGCAACGACCGCGAACGTCTGGGAGCCGTCGGCGGTCTGGACCTGGGCACCGACCGGGATCACTGCCGAGTTGGTCGGCGTGAACCGAGAATAGGTGACCTGTCCACTCGCAAGCGTGGCAGCTAGCCGGCTGATGCCCCAATCGTTGACCCAACTGTCAACATCGGCCCCCATCGAGGTCGACAGCCGCGTCAGGGACAGGACGTAGATCACCAGCCCCTGGAGCCATAGGGCAACCGACGCATTGGCCTCGATGACGGCGCGAAGCAGCGACCCGACGGCAAACGCCACCAGCTTCGACGACTTGGTCTGGATCGCCGCGGCCTGATCCTGCACCAGGCGGGCGAAGCTCTTTACGTTCAGTGCCACCGCGCGGCCTCAATTGTTGACGTCGAAGGACAGGGTGGTCTGCTGACCGGTGATCGCGCTGGCGTATTCGATCGTGACCGAGACGCCGTTCGTGAGAGGTGAGACGGTGATCTTGGGCGCGGGCTGCCGGGCGACGGCTTCCTCCAGCGCGATCTGTGTCTTGATGACGCCACGGATCGCATTGGCGTCGAGCAGATCACCGATGCGCTGCGGAAGTCCGGCGCCGTAATCGAGATGCCAGATGTATCCTTTGACCGCTGTCATCAGCCGCCGGATGATCCGCTGCGTGGTTAGATCGTCGCCATCGACAAGCGCGAGATCGCCCGCGGGGCTGACCGACAGGTCTTCCCCCCAGAAATGATAGAGATCGGGCATTCAGGACCTCAGGAGACTGGCGGCCCCGTGTTGGCGGGCCCGGGCTGGACAGCGGTATGCTCGTGGTCGTGGCCGATGTTCACGCCCTCATGAGTCAGCGTTCCGCCTTCGATCGCGACATTGCCGGAAAGCTTGATGTTCTGGCCCGTGAAGTTGAGGCCGGCACCTCCGGTGATCCCGATGTTTCCGTCCTTGTCGATCTTGATCGTGACCCCTTTGGACTGGATCACGACCTCGCCGGACTCGGCGACCGGTGGACGCTCCTTGTCGGAATGGACACGGCCGAGGTTGACCGGGCTTTCGAGGTCGCCGTCGATGAAGCCGACCATGATCTGATCGCCTGGCGTCGGGCCCGCTACAATTCCGAAACCATTCCCGACATGCGCCACCGAATGCGGAAACCATCCGGTTTCAAAGCCGTCGGGTTGGATCGTGGCCTTGATCGCATGACGCTTGGGGTCGTAGCTGGTGATCGTGGCCGCTTTGATGCCGGAACGCCGTGCGAGGTGCCGATCGATCTCCCGATGGAGATAGTCCTGGAACTCGCTCATCCCTTCGACTTCCCTCGTTTCTTCGACTTCGCCTTGCAGTTGACCGACATGGTGTAGGGCTCACCCTGCTTCAGGCGGTGCTTCAGGGACTTGATTTCGTACTGGTGGTCGTAGGCGGTGCCGGTCCCGCTGATTTCCAGCATGAACCGCGGGGTCACCGTTGGATCGCCCGGCATCGTCACGGTTGGCCCGACCTCGTGCTTGGTGGTCTTGTCGCACTGGTCCTTGGCGCGGCGGTCCGCTTGGTCGCGTGACAGGCCGGGATAATGGTGCTGCCATACCAACTCGTCACCGTCACCAGGCTCGGTGTACTCGCCGTCTTCGGACTCGGCCTTGCGATGGTTCCAGCTCTTCACCTTGTGCTTGATCGGTCGGCCCAGGGTGACGCTCCGCTTGACCGACAGCTTCACCGCATTGCTGTCGGCAGGGCCGTCCGGTGTCGGCGGCCGATATGTCACCTTCAGCACCGGCAGTTGCTCATCCGGCTTCTTGAAATAGACCTTCCCGCCGGAGATGTAGGCCACTCGTCCGTGCTTATCGGCGAGATCCTGGATCGACGACCAATCCGAGATCCGGTGTTGAATCGCGGCATAGTCGATCTGGTAGATCTTGCCTGCCCGGTCGGCGACGTCATCGACATCCGCCTCGAGCCCCGACTCCTTCGCGAGTTGCTGCACGATCTCGTGCGGCTTCTTGTTGTGGAATTTTGCCGACGACTTCTTGTCGAGCAGCTTCGCCGCCTTGTCTCGACCATTGAGGTTCAGAACGCCGGAATCGAAGTCATGCTCGACGTCGTCGACGACACCGTCGAAGAGCTTTACCGCGCCCTGGCCGATGTCGACGTAGACCTGGACCTTGATGTCCGTGGCACTCGACCACCAGTCAGCATCGAGGCCTTCGGGAAGGTGCCAGAGCGGCGCCCTGGCGCTGAATGTGTCAGACTTGCCGTCTCGGCTCTGGTCGACATTGATCTCCTCGCATCGCATGGGCTGGCCATTGACGACCAGATTGGCGCGCGGGGTGCGATAGGTCATGTCCAGAGAATTCCGCCATTGCCGGGGCGAATGCCCGACGGGATCTTGAGAGTGACGACGCCGGTCAGGAATGGATCGCGTAGCCCATTGAGCGCAGCGATGTCGTTCCACCGGGTGGCTTCGCCGAGCTGTTCAGCAGCGACCTGGAACAGGTTGCCGCCGGCAACCGTGACGACACGGCTGGTGATCGGCGACTGGATGTTGTTGGCCTCAGGCATCGGTCAGGCTCCGGTTCCGGCGACATTGATCGCTATCCGCTCGACGTAGGGGACGACGTCGAGAACAGCGCTCTCGGTCTGGATCGCCGATACCTGCCCGACCAGCCAAGAAGCCATGACATCGGGGTCAGTGCCGGACTCCATGCCAGCTGTGGTTGAGATCGCTGCCTCCGATGCATCCGCGACCCCGGTCATCGTTCCTGCGGCGCCCGCCACCGTGGAGTGGAAGGCGAGCAGGTCGGCGTTGCTGGATTGTGTCAGCCCGGTTGATGCCGTCATTGCTGCCTGGACAGTTCCGAGCGCGACAGAAACCGCTGCAGGGGCTATCAGGGCTGCGCTGGCGGCCGAGCGAAGATCTGCCGTCACAAGGCCGTCCAGGGCTCCGGCAAGGCCGCCCAGGGCATCGTCGACATCATCGGTGATGACCTCGCAGGTGATGTCGTAGGTAACCTCGTAGAAGCGCTCGACGTCCGCCTTGAACTTGGTGATCACCACCGTCTTGAAGAAATCGAACCAGGATAGCTCGATCTGCGCGCCGGCGATGCGCAACTGGTTCAAGGCTTGAGCACGCGACAGAGCATCGGGGCCGCGGAAGCGCCCCTTCCACTCCATCGCATCCGGAACGCCACCCATTGCATCGAAGACACGCCGGCCGCCGATCAGCTTATGAACGGGAAGTTCGTGCTTGCCGCCGAAGTTGATCTTCTCCGGGATCTCCCAGCCCTGAAGTACGAAGGGACCGATGATGATCTGGGTATCAGCCATTGGTCTTCCTTGTTTAGCTTTGGCCGCGACCTGAAAACTGGTCTGATCTGATCAGTCCGCAGAGTCAGTATGTGGGCAGACAGCAACTGTCGCTTGAAAACCCTTTAAACTAAGGTATCAGATAATTTACAAGTTACTCTGCTGAGGATTGGACTTCCGAGAAAAGATCATGGGCGAAGCTTCTAGACGACGTTCTGCGGTAAAACTAAATATTGCCGGTAAATTCTGTGCCTATTGCGCGATGACACCCGCCGAAACTGAGGAGCATATGCCCCCTAAGATCATGTTTCGGAAGAAAGACCGTCCGCCTGGGCTAGAGATCCCTGCATGCGTGAGATGCAATAACGGTACTGGACACGCTGATCTCGTAGCCGCGCTAGCAACCAGATTTTTTGCTTCAGATGAAGAATATCGCGAAGTCGACGAAGACTTGGAGCGGATATTTCGCGGCATCCGAAACAATCGTCCCGATGTTTTAGTCGGCATGCTTCAGCGACGGGCCGCAGAAAAGTTCTTTCTAAAGAGCCAGGCTTCCCCTATGGCTCGGGAAGCAGGATTCAAATTTGTAAAGATTAATCCTGTATTCGATTGGTATCTAAAGTTATTCAGCAAAAAACTTGTACTGGCGTTAGCTTATAACGAGCGCCAGGAACCGCTTCCTACGTCAGCCGGTGTGATAGCCGCTTGGCGAACAAATCATCAATTGATGTCCGATGATTATCCATCAGAAATAACCTCTCTTCTCCCGACCACTGATACATTAAAGCAAGGAAAGAAAGAGGCTTTTGGTCAATTCAGGTTCGCAAGCAAGTCCGACCCTGCAAAGACGACTGGCATTTGCAGGGCGAACTTCAATCTTTCTTTCTCAGTTTATGGCTTGTGGACGGTGGATCGGGGAATGTTGGAGCCACAAAGCGAGGACGGTCCAAGTGTCTTCACCCCTGACGACTTTGCACAATTGGCCGACGAAGCCAGCCAGCGAAAATTGGATCCAGGGGTGAAGGGGTGGAGTTATTGAGGGGGGCGGCTGTGGATCAGATTGCGACCCACCGTGCATTTGGCTTGGCGGCTTAATGCCCACCATCCACCGCGGGCATCGTCGAGCCTGTGTTCTGAGCCGGCGTACTCGTTGCGAAGCCTGCCATCGCCTTCGTCACCACCGACATGATGTAGGCGTCGATACTCTGATTACCGATCTGCACCTTCACCTGGGTCTGCTGGTTGACGTTGACTGGTGGCGGAGGAGGAGGTGCAACGGCACCGCCCATGTTCTGCATCCCACTGCGCATGGCATCGCGATTGAACCAGAACTTCGGATCACTGAAGGCTCTGCGATACCAGGGGGTATCCCCGGCGATCTTATCCGGCAGGTCATTGATCAGGCGCTCGACGCGGCCGCCAAGTCCTTTGCTATGCTCGGCCTCTGGATCGTAGGACTTCCCGTAGTAGTCGGTCCTGGCGTGAGGCAGCCAGTTCATCAACTGGCCCATCTTGCCGTCGGCATACTCAACGCCGAAATAGGCCAGCAGAGCACCCAGGGCGCTTCCCCAAGGCTTCCCGGCAGAAGGTGCGCCGGCGACACCACCGACACCGGGGACACCCTTGGCACCTAGCGCCACAGCGGCTTGCTGCAACATGACTGCCGAGGTGTTCAGGGCCGCTGCCGACGCGTTCAACCCGCCAGAACCAAACAGCGTCCGCCAGATCGCGGCGCTCATTGCCGCGGTACCGCCGATAGCCAAAGCACCGCCGGCGCCAGCGGCACCAACGCCCAGGGCCTTCACGGCGTCGGGATGCGCAGCGGCGACAGCTGTCAAGGATTTCATGACACCTGCCATCGCATTCATGGCGCTGATCGCGGGCTGGACCAAAGGCGAGCCGAGAGAGGTCAGCAGGTTGTCCCAGGCTGACTTGAAGTTTGCAGCTGCAATCTTCGGGTCCTTGCCGAGCAAGTCGTCGACTGCGTCCAGCCCCTTCGCCTGGCCCGTGATGGCGGCATCCTTCCGGATCCGCTGCCCCTCGAGCAGCAGTGCTGCAATCGCTGCAGCAGAGTTCCGGTTCCCGAACATGCCGCCGAGCAGATTGATCGCTTCGGTGTCGCCCGGCTTGATCTCGTGACCGAGGGATTTCTCAATCGCGGGCTTCAGTACGGTTTGCGCCCATTCGAACGGGTTGCGAGTGAAGAGTTCCGTTCCCTGCACGGCGCCGGGCTGGAAACCTTTCGTATTCCCCTGTTTGTCGAAGATCAGTTTCGATGGATCTTCGATCAGCCCCAGCTTTTCCCACAGTTCCAGAGCGCGTTGCGTTACGCGGCCCTGGTTGACGGTTCCATACAGCGACATCAGCTGAGTGCCAGCGGTCGATGGACCCGCCTCTTGGATCATGGAGGGCAGGATCTTGGTATAGAACTCCTCGCTCCATCCCTTCGAGGCAAGCTTGCCGTACTGGGTCGCCTGCATGAAGGCATGCGGGTCGACTTTGCCCCCGGAAGCCGTGATGGCTCTGGTCATGCCGTCGAAATAACGAATGAACTCGTCCGGGCTCGTGAGGCCCTTGAGTTCGCCGGCGCGGGCCATGTTGTAGACTGCCTCGACGGCCTTATTGCCCGATCCCTCGGTCATGCCATTGAGCACGACGCGCATTTTCTCCAGCGGATCGATGAAGTCGATGGCATGTTCCGTGGAACCAAAGACAGTCCGAGCTTCCTTGATATCGGACAGCACCGAGGAAACGCTGAGCCCATACTTGGCCGATTTCTCCCACGCGACGGCCGTCGCCTCGGCGACTTGAGCCTGATTCTGCGTTGCCCCCATCAACTGCTGCTGGACGTGGACGAGGTCGTTTCCTCGATCGATCAGCTTGCCGAGACCATCGAGCAAGCCGACGCCAGCACCTGTCGCAACAGCCCCGCCGACGGCGAGTTTCAGGTTTGTGCCCAGCTTCTCCCATTTCGACATCAGGGAGGTGGTCTTGTTGTCGATGTCGATCAACTGGCTGGCGATTCCTGCCAGAGCAGCGGACATGTTACCGGTCAACGCGAGCTGCACGCCGATCTTGTAAACGTCAGACATCAGCGTAGAATCCAGCCATGCGATTTTTCATTTCGAGACGCCTTCCCTTTGGTCTTCGCGCCGGGTTGAGCTTCCCTATGGGCGCCAGCGGTCCTCGCCAGAGCCGTCGAGGCGGCGCTACGATGGGGGCGGCTGGCATCGAATTCGTCTATGTCATCCAGGGCGACCACGGCCTGGTGAAGATCGGTGTCACCACCAACATGGATGCACGTCTCGCGCAGTTGCGGACGGCATCAGCCTTTCCGCTGCGCCCGACCTATGCGCTGGCCGTGCAGATCGATGCTCGCCAGATCGAGGGCGAAGTACACCGCCGACTCGACAACTATCGCTGCTCCGGCGAATGGTTCGATTGCTCGCCTGAAGTGGCCGAACGCACCGTCAACGAGGTCGCTGCGGATTTCGGACTCCCGATCGCCACGACCGACAGCGAGACATTCCGCCGGGGGCTCAATGCGATCCCGAGGGATTCGATAGGGCTGGCGACTTGGCTTTTCATCCTCTTTCCGGCTGCTGTTGCCGGAGTGTCGGTGATTTGGCTCGCCTCGACGTGATCATTCAAGTGTCAACTCAAAGCAAATCAGGGAGGCCGGATTGAAACGGACGTTGTTGGTTGCCTTATGTGCTCTATGGTCGACCGCCAGTTTCGCCGCCAATCCGATTTCAGCAGATGTCGATACGGCATTGACCAAAGCAGCGAAGAGCCTCGGGTATCGCACCAAGTTTCGAGCAGATAACTGCCAAAAAGACGAGAATTTCGTCTGCGATGTCTATGTCGACACCCCCACGAAGAAGAACGTCTTCAAATTCATGGCCGTCTTTCCTGCTCCCAACGAGGAGCTGAGCCACTTCACCGTCGTTCTCGGCAATGATACCGCGTCGACGGCCTACGGGACGACCAGCCTCTCGACAATCGAGACTTTGCTGTCCGGGCAAAAGGTGAAGGTCTCGCAGACGTCGAAACCGATATCCGACGCGATTGCTAAGGCTACCGCCTCCGGAATAGCCGAAGAGCTATCAGTTGCTGGCGTTCGTCACAGCGTGACCGTTCGAGGCGGTGCCGCTCTGATCCAGGTCGGCGGCAGGTAGGCCCTCATACGACTTCGACGCCTTGAGGCGTGCTTCCCAGTTCGCCGCGAACCGCAGCGCGACCGGCCGACTGGAGATCACCAGCAGGTTTTCGGCGTTCCTGGTCTTGGCCGACTTCGTGAAATTGTAGCTCCCGGTGAGGACACGCTCGCGATCGATGATCATCACCTTGTTGTGGGCGATGCCAGGGGTCGTATCGATCCAGACCGGGATGCCAGCATTCGAAAGATAGGTCGCCGCGCTGTACCTCCCGCGATCGTTGCTCTTGTCGAGAATGACCAGGACCTCGACGCCGCGGCCAGCCGCTTCCATCACGGCCGTGATGATCGGGATCGAGGTGAAGCCATAGGCCTGGATCAGAACCTGGCGCTTCGCGCGTGCGATCTCGCGGACAATGATTGCCTCGCAATTCTCGCCCGGCGTGAAGCAAACCGACACGGCCGGCGGCGGGGCGCTGCGCGACGGCTCAGCCAGGACGGGCGTGACCAAAAGCAGAGAAAGAAGGGCGAGGGCGATCTTCAACGGAGGAACCGAGTCATTGTCAGATGACCATACACCGCATCGCCGATAGCCGCGACAACCTCCTTCGCCTTGTGCCGGGCCGCGCCGGCCAGGAAGGATCGGGGAGGGATGCCGCGAGACGTGCCAAGCTCCTGCCACACGGCCTTGTCGTCGTTCGAACCGATCCTGGCCTCCTTATCGCCGACACTGTGCTGGATGGATTCCCGCATCGCACCGGTTTCGAGGAGAGGGGTGTTCGCCGACTTTTTGGCGAGCGTTGAAGGGGCCAACGGGGGCCATCCATACCGATAGGTGCCGATGACGCTCTTGGCCTCGGTCTCGACAATCACAGCTGCCTTCTCCAGACCCTCGTGCTCGGCTATGGTCATATTGGCAAGGGCGGTCAGATGTGCCGCGAAACCGGCAAGTGTGAATTCGGCCATTGGGGGTACTCAGATCGATGCGATGGCTTGGGCTGCGCCACTTCCTATGGTCGCTGTTGTTTTTCGCTTTGGTTGTCGGTGTCGTTTGGACAGCGATGGGCGTACATTTGGACCTTGGCGATAGCTCTTTTCCCACTGTGCCGGTGTTGTTCGCTGCTATGGTTGTGCTTGGGGCACTCAAACTGACGATCAGGCGGTGAAAACTGCCGCCTGATGTGATATGTCGCGATCGCAGCCGGTAGCGTCTTGGACGTTCGCGCAGGGGCACCGGGGAACCGGTGAGCATTGGGCATATCGGAGGCGTATACAGAGCCCATTATCGCCGCGGCTCCCATTTCATTTCGTTCCAATTCCACTTGTTGCCGTCGAGCTCGCCGAAGACGACGTAATGGGCGAGGGCTTCGGTGGAACTGAGGCTCAGGGCAACATCATAGGGGACGCCGTTCTTGACGAGGTAGAGCCTCATCCGGAAATCGCCGTCCCCCGCTATTCCCCCGCTTCGCCGGCGCCTTCTTCCTCGACCCGGAAATGCTCGCGGATCGCGTCTGCGACAGCTTCGGCACCGTCGTCATCGATGCGATCGATCAGGGCGTCAAACTGGAGTTCGGAAGCCGGAAGGCGAATTTCTTCGCCGTCGATGCTGCAGCAAGACGCGGCAACGAAGACCATGCCGAGATATTGACGCTTTTCCGCGGACTCGGCCGAGAGGGCCTTGAAGATCCTGCGGCGCAGAGGTGTCGTAATCCTGCGGACGCCGAGGTTTCGGCCGCGCGCATCGGTGACATACACGATGCGGTTGGCTTCCTCGACGATCTGCTGCGACGGCGACTTGGCCGTGGCGGCTTCGCGGACCGGATTGAGTTTCACCGTCGTCATCAGAGCACCTTGATACGCTTGCTGGCCTTCCAGCTCAGCTGCTGCGTGACATAGGCGTCGGGCTGCGACTTGCCTGCGTCGGAGAATTTCAGAGCGACGCCGTCATACCGGAACTGCGTGACGCTGCCGTCAGTGTCCTCGATCGTCTCGGTGATCCGGACGTTGTTCAGTGTGCCGGTGGCGTAATAGTCCGCCTCCAGCGCCGCGAAGAAGTCGTCGAGCGAATGTCCGCCGCGGTCGATGCCGATTGAGCCCGTCCAGCCGTCCGGGATTTCGGCGTAGCGGTGGATTCCATCCAGGCCCTTCGAATTGAGGGAGGTGGTCTCCTGCTTCTTATCGAAGGAGGTGACCCTGTCGATGTTGAGCACCTGGCCACTCGGCAAGGTGACGTCGATCGAGACGTCCTTGCCGATCGTCAGGACGCCAAAGCCGGTATTGGCTGGCATGTGTCAGCGCTCCTTAGACTGCGAAATTGACGGATTTGCGCTCGATCTGGACGGACTGGCCGGCTTCCAGATTCACGAGGAAGTACTCGATCACCGACAGGTACTGGACCTGCACATCGGCCTGCATGTAGCCGAGGGCCACGCGTGAGGCCGGGTTGTTGCTGTCGTCGAGGACCGAAGCCCAGGCATCGTCGCGACCATTCGGCGTCCCGATCAGGCCCTGCTGCTGCAGGTTGCCGAAGAAGGAATCGATTGTGGTCTTGGCCTGGCGCCGGGTCGTCGCGCTCTGCAACTTGCCGACGTAGATCCCCATGGCCGTGTCCAGCGTCGTGGCGATGTAGTTCGTCATCCTGGTGTAGTTGTCGCCATGGATGACGTCGTTCGACGAGGCGTTACGGCCATTCCGGCAGCCGAAGTAGTTGCCGCCCGGAACCGGGTTGCAGATCACGTCGATGCCGGCGCCGGCCAGGATCTGGAGATCGGCCGTTGTGTAGGGCTGCCCGGAAGCGCTTTGTTCGGTACCGACAACCGCCTGGAGTTGCTTGTTCAGCGTTGACTGGTTGGGAGACAGGGCCGAGAGCAAGCCAGCGGAGAAGGCCGCCGGGCTGACCAGGCGCTGCGGCAGACCGTTCGCGGTATCGTTCCAATACACCCAGTCGCCCAGCATGATCTTCATAGCGTAGCTGTCGATGCCGGCCGTGGCCTTGGCGGTTGCTGCCGTCTGCGGATACTGACCGGCAGGGCCGGAGGTGATCATGTAGACGCCTTCACCGAGCCCGAAAGCGACCTGCGCCGCCCAGGAAGTGGTGTCGGTGACGTCGCAGAGGGCGCCCACGGCAACCCTCTGGCCGCGAAGTGCATACATCCCGGTGCGTGGCACGGTGTCCACGCCAAGCAGGGCGGTGGCATTGAGGCCGGCAACGCCATCCGTGCCGCCCTGCAAATAGTAGGTTGCGGTCTGCGGAGAGGCGGAACTGGTGCCGATGGTCGCCGTGATGATGTCCGACGGGCCGCGCGAGCCGCTCAGGCCGTTGTTGATGGCCGCGACGACATTGGCCCAGAAGGTTGCCCCGCTGCCACCGATGTTGTCGAATTTCTCGGACGCCAGACCAGGGGCGGCAATCAGGACCTGAGAGGTGCCGGCCGCCGAGCCAGGCTGAATCGTGACCATGATGCCGTTACCGAAGCTGCCGGTATATTTCGAGGTCAGCGTTAGGGCGGGGGCCGCAGCAGCTCCGCCAGACATGTTCGTGACGGTCGCGCCGGTGACAGTGGTGGCAACAGTGAGCGAGTTGCCGGCCGTGCCGCCTGTGGCGGCCGTCAGGTTCAGATCCGTGCCGGACAGGGCATAGGTGAACTTGACGAGCTGCGTGTCGCTGGAGCCCTGGAGAAGGGTGAGCAGCGAAGCCAGGGTAGCAGCGAGGTTGGCGCCGATGTTGACCTGCAGTCCGGTCGCGCCAGAGGCTACGAAGGTCACGGCGGTACCGTTCAGCGTGATCGTCTGCGATGCCGTCGGCTGGCCGCTGAAGGAGATCTTGCCGGCGGCTTTGGGCGCGCTGGCCTGGGCCAGGACGGTGGCGGCAATATCGGTGCCGTCTGTGACGCGCACGCATTGAATGGCCGTGGCGCCCTGCTGGAAGGCGATAGTAGCCCAGGTGCCCATGTCATACTGCCGGGCCTGATAAGGGCCGAACTTCGCCTTGAACTGGGCCGGCGAGCCGACGATCTGAGGCTGGTTGACCGGGCCCCAGGTGGCGGAGCCGACCAGGCCGAGGACATTGGACGGAACACCGTTGATCAGGAACTGGGGCGGGACAATCTGAATGTAGACGTCACTGACACTCAGCGCGGTCGTATTCAGAAAGCCTTGCTGAACGATGGGCATGGGCTCTTCCCAAAAGAAAAAGCCGCCCTGCGGCGGCTCGGTTGCATCAACTGGTCGACGTGATCAGTTCGCGGTGATGTCGGTTTCAACCACCAGGATCTTGGTGGCGTCCTGCGTCTCGATCGTCGGGTACTCGACGCGGTACTGGATATCGCGCCGGTAGATCTCGACCGTTTGGCGCTCATCGAGAACGAGGGTCCGCTCGTAGAGCAGCCGGCCTACAGTTCCATCGGCAAAACGGAGGTTCTCCGGGCGAGCGAGCGCTATATCGACGATTGGCGAGACATGGTCCCGCTGAGCCGGCGAATTACACCAAACCGTGATCGTAAAGCAGCGTTCTTGGCGTTTCAGCTCGCGCACGATCGTTCCGTAGCCACCAGCGCGGGCGACCACCCGCGCATTGGGAGCGAAGGTCAGCACCGGGCCGGCAGTCGACACGGTGACGCCTTGAGCGGTTAGGAGAGACGCGAGACCAGTTGCGATCGAGGCCAAGGTGTCGCCCGGCTGCACCGGATAGATCGCTGAAATCTTCGTGGGCGGATAATCGCCGACAATGACGGCAACGTTCTGGGGCGTCTGGATGGCGCCGCCGAGCGTCAAGACGTTGTCGACGACGGTGGTTGTGATTGTCTCGACGGCGGGCACCAACTGCGCCCAGTCCCGCGAGAACCGGGTGACGTTCTTCTCGGTGCCGTTCTGGCCGAAGACCGAGATCACGACCTGGCCGGCGTTCATGGCCTGGTCGAGCACGGCAGGAACCGGCCAGCCTCGCATGATGGATGTCGGCGCGCCGAGGGCCGAGGGCTGGCTTGTGCCGTTGGGATAGACCGCCGCCGCGATCAGAGCGACCAGTGCGTTGCCGGCATCTGCTTCATCGGCCATGTCAGTGCGCCTCGAGGCGAATGGTCAGGAGCTTCCACCCCATGGAGTTCCAATACGCTGCGGAGACCTGATAGCGGTCGCCGAGGTCGTCGGTCACGATGTCACGGTCTTCGATGACGCCTTTGGCGACCTTGCCGCGCGGAATGAAGATGTTCCATTGGATCGGCGCCGGCGGAGAGGCAGGAAGATCGCCGCCACGGGGCCTGGCAGAGCCACTGGCGGCCTGGACCGATGCCGGAATGCCGGAGACGACCGGCGTCTCCGTTGCCTGCTGCACGCCGCTATAGGGCTGGATGCCGACGGCGAGGTTCTCGACCGGCCGGGTGACCGCGATCGTCCTGGGATAGAGGAAGGACATCTCGGATCACCTGTTTGTGGTCAGCCCCGCACGGCGCGGGCCGCAAGGCCATAGTCATTGCCGAGTAGACCCGAGATCGCTGCGAAGATGCCTGGATAGGTCCTGGTCAGCGAGGAAAAGCCGACGTATTCGCGCTCGGTATCGCCGGCGCGCTCCCTTTTGACTGCCCCATTGGAATCGAGGTCTGGTGTCAGGGAACCGGCGCCAGCGAGCTCTCGTAGCGCGGCCTCGCATGTGGCGTTTTTCAGTTCCTTCGGGATCGTCGCTGGATCGATCGGCTCGTATTCGTACAGCCGATACCCGATGCCATAGAAAAATCCGTCCGGCGGAGTCTGCGGCATGCCATTGTCGTAGTAGGCTCCGATCCTCGGCCATTCCAATGCTTGCTGATGCCGCTTTCCCCGATAGCCTGTGAAGCGCTGGCGGAAAGTGACGTCAATAAACGACGTGGCTCTGACCAGCGCTCCCTGTTTGACCGCGTCGCTGCCTGCCCAAGTCGAAACACCGCGATCGGCGAAATAACTGTCGGCGTCGGCAACGCTGACATAGCTATTGGAGTTCGCCAGACCGGTCCCGTCCTCAACGATGAAAGCCATCGGTCATCATCCCCTGGACAGAAAGGCCTTGGCGTCAGCCATCTTGCGGTCGAACCAATCACGCTGATCATCGGTCTTGAGCGTTCGCCCCCAGACCGAAAGCGAGCCGTCGGTGTTCACTACGATCAGGGCGAACATCTGTTCGGCATCGACCTTGCGCAAAACGCGCTTGATCGCGGCATCAGCGGAGTTGAGGTCGGTGACTTTGACGTCGCCGCTCTCCACTTCTCCGATTATGGCTGGCACATCAGGAAGGTTCTTCCGCCACTCGCCTCCGCTGCCGTTGGCGAGAGTGCCGCACTGAGCACATTCCACCTCGTCGTCGGCACGTATGAAGTGCGTCAGGCATCCGCAATCGCAACGCCACACGATCTTGTCGGCGTCGCGTCGCGGGAGGGTGACGATGTTGCTCATTGATCGCCGGTCTGTCGGGCGCCGGCCTCCTGGTTGAGCAACTCCTGCATGGCGGCCTGAGCGGCTTCTTCGTTCTCGAATGGGCCGCCGACGGTCTCCTTGCCGCGTTTCAGGTAGAGTCTGCCGCCTGGTCCCTTAGCGACTCGAAGGGCGTCCTGGATTTCATCGACCGGGGCTGCGCCATCGATCTCGATTTCGGCCTTGCGGAGTTGGTCGATATGCTCCTCGATCGGCAGGGCATACCACGCATCGAGCGAGATGCCGGCGCGTCTGGCGAAGATCTTGGCGATGATGCTGTCGGACAGGGCGCGCTTCTCAACGGCCGGATCGACTGTGCCGTCTTCCGAAATAACCTCGTGGCCTTCGGTGAGGTCGTCCACATTGATCACGACGAATTCGCCCTGACCTTCGCCCCAAGGCTTTACCTTGATCGTTTTCATGTCTGATCTCGCGAAATAGGGGAGGGAGGGCGCACCGAAGCGCGCCCTCAGTATTGCTCGCCTCAGCCGAGAAGGAGGGCCATGTGCTCGGGCTTGATCGCCGCCGTACCCCAGGCCAGAGAGACCTCGTACTGCATCTGGCGATACTGCGCGTACATAGCGATTTCGAACGACAGGCCAGACACCGGGTCGGTGACGATCTGTCGGTCGATTGCGCTGTCGCCCTGGGGCGGCAGAGCCGGTGCACGAGTAGCCAACGCAATGGCGGTACGGGCAAATGCCATGTTCCGCACGGCGGCCGCGAGCACGGTGATTGCCGTGGCAGCGGCTGGAATGGCCTTGCGCAGACCGGGCGCTGCGAGCGTGATCGTGCCGCCGTTCGAGACATCTGCGTCACCGGCCGCGACGACATACTTGTTGGTGTCACCGGCGAAGGTGATCACGTCGCCGGCAACGAGCGTGCCGGTTCCGGCCGAGGCCAGCGTGATGACGGTGGCGCCGATCGCATAGCCGGTGGCGTTCGTCGTGGCACCGGCGCCGGTGCCTGCGGTGCTGGTCTTGATCTGCGCGGATTCGCGAAGTGCGAAACCGTGGACATCGAGAAGCACCCCGCGACGCAGAAGCGACGTATCGGCCGCTTCGTTGGCCTTGGTGAGCTGCGTCAGGGTGCGCATCTTGGCGCCGGCAGTGGTATCGAACACCAACTGCAGATCGCCCATCGGCGCCCCGTTATCAGCCAGGATCTTGCGCATCTGCGCGGTGTCCGACAGATCGGAGGCGAACGGGGTCGTTCCGGGAGTGCCGTAGGCGCGAGATGCGGCTGGAAACAGCGCGGCGAGATCGGCCTCGACCTGGTTGACCAGCCAACGCATGGACTGGGCGATCTGGTCGCGGAAGATCACGTTGTAGGAGGCGCCGTTGTTGTCGAGGCCGAGTTTCTCCTCACCGTTCCAGCGGATCGGGGAGCGCTTGGCCTTGGTGATTGTCATCGGGACGTTGCCGATGTTCTGGTCACCATCGTTCGGCGGGATCACCGCGGGGGTGATGTCGGTGCCGGTGGCAGGAGGAGCGACCGGCGACATGACGGTCTGGCCGACGGCAGCGCGCTCGAAAGTCATGTCCGAAGAAACGGAGGGGATCAGCCCCACCAATTCCCGGCTCACGACGTCCAGGGCGTTGTAGATAGTCGGGATGAGCCCAGTGAGCGTATTGCCCATGGTTATTGCCTCTTGGGATTGGGATTGATGTCAGGGTGTCTGGGCCATCCAGCCCGGTCGCCCCGTCCCGCATCCGCGTGGGGCATTACGCGCCTGGTGGCGCTATTCGGTGAGGGTGTATCCCTCTTTCATTTTCGTGGCACGCGCAGCCGGATCAAGGGCGTCGAAGGCTTGGCGGCTCATGGTCTTGTTCCCGTGATTGCCACCATTGCCGGGCTTTCCACCACCGCCGCTGTGATTGTTTCCCTTCAGGATCGAATCCCGGAAAGCATATCCATCGACCATGCTCTCGATCGCCTCGTCGAACTCCGCGATTTCCCCGGCTTTGGTGCGGGAATAGATCGGTTGACCATCGAGGCCGATGCCGACGACCTTGCCGTTCTCGATCTTGAATCGATTGCCGAAGACTGCCTGCAGCATGTCCGGAGGGACGGCGACCTTGTCCGAAATAAACTTCGACCTGGAAAAGGCGCCGCCAACTTTCTCGCTGAATAGGTCGGAGGTGAGCTTGCCATTCTCCGTCTTCAGCCGGGTGATGGTCTCGTTGCTGGCCTTCGCGGCGGCAGCGACCTGCTCCTCGGCTGCCTTTTTCGCGGCTGCCTTGATCTCCTCGACCTTGCCGGCGGTGACCAACTGGCCCTGGTCGAGGTTGCGGACGGTCTCCAGTGCCTTCAGCGCCGCAGCCGCATCCTCAATGCCTTCGAAGCCCTTGAGTTTGGTCTCCGCGGCTTCCTTGGCCTCACGGTGGGTCTTTGCCTCGCCGTTGAGGCGCGTGATGGTGGCCATGGTATGGGCTGCGTCGAAGGGGGCTTCCTTGCCGTCGTCATAGACGTAGACGGGCTTGCCGTCCGCCACGACAACGTGGCCGGCATCATCAAGTTTCAACTTCATGGTGGTCTCCGGTCATCCGACCGCTGGTGTTGAGGCATCCGCCTCGGAATGGCCCTGCTGTATCCGCAGCAACGGGCCGGCTAGACTTTCTGGGGTCTGGTCAGTGGCTGCACCGGTTCGCCGGTCACAGGGTCGATTGCGGGAACTGCGCTGAGTTGATCTTGCTCGAGGCGCTTCTTTTCGACGGCCGGGTCGAATTCATCAGAAACGACCCCGCGACGTTTGAATTCGGACTGGACAGTCTCTTTGGAAAGCACGCCCTGAGCCTGGGCCTTCAGGAGAGAATCCAGCTGGGCGGCGCCGTCGAGGTCGACCGTGAAGTCGGTGTGGACAAGAGCTTCCGCGGACGGCGTTTCCTTCAGCCACATCGAGGTCAGCACGAAGCATTGCTCCAGCATGTCCTGGAACTTGATTGCCCAGGATTCCGAAACCGACCCGGCCTTGCGAGAGACGTTTGCCGACGTGATGACGGTTATGTTCGTCTCAGTCAGCGGCTGCATGCCGAGCTCGCGCATCTGCTTGCGATGCTTGGCCAGGCTCTCCTCAAGGAAAGTCAGGGACGTCGCCGCCGGCTCGATGAATTTGAAGGTGGCGTTCTCCCCACTCGCGTTCGTGCCGGGCAAGAGCACTGCGCGCGGGCCGACCGGGACAACGATCTTGGTACCGTTTTCGTCGCTGGCCTGGACACCTTCGCCGACAAGCATCGGAAACGCCGTCAGGTTCTTGATCGCCTTGAGGTTGGATTCCTGCTGGAACTCCTCGACCTGCGCGTAGGCGATGTCCTTGAGAGGTGGGCGGACCGCGAAGGAGGTCCCAATGCGATCACCAGGAATGAACGGAACGAGTGGGATCACCCCAATCGTGTAGGTTCCTTCTTCAATCGCGAGCCACTGTTCTCGATCCGAGCTCGCTACCTTCTGCTTCTCGTAGATCGTCCAAGTCGCCGGCCCGTAGCTGACAACGGCACCGTCGTCGCCCTTGATGGGCACGCGATCGATGACGCGAACCCGCTCATAGGTCTTTTCCTCAAAGCCCTCGCGAACAGTGGCGCTCTCATCGAGCCGAACGTGGACGAGGATTTCCTTGCCATTGACGAAGTCGCTGTAGGCCGCCAGGACACGCTTGGCGCGGACGTGGACCCAGTATGGCCTCAAGCCGCGCTGGGCCTCTTCGGCCTGCGTCAGCGCCCGATCGGCAGTTGCCTTGGGATAGTCGACGAGGATCCAATCCAGCCCGTAGTCGATGCCGGCCTTGTAGCTGTCGGCTGCGAAAACGTGAAGATTATTGCCCCGCCCATCGACGTTATCGACGAAGCCGTCACTGCGCTTCCCGCCGTCGATCTTGCCGGCGATATTCTGGGATGCGCCTTCGCCGACAACGAGCTGTTTCGAGAACGGCTTGGCGGACAGATCCCGCGAAATGTCGGCATAGATGTTGGTGAATGGAGCCGTTTTCCTCCGCTCGTCGTAGTCCTTGGCCGTCTCGTTTTCGAACTTGGGCAGATAGATGGGGCCCGCAGCCCTCATCGTCTCCGCCCCCCCGAGAATGGCATCCACCATTTCCCAAAAGGCGGACATGGAGGCCCGGTCCGACGCCATCGCCTGCGGGTTCGGTTCGGATTCCATCAGGTCTGTCCATAGGTTCCAAAAGAGGGGCCCGATGCTTTGTTTCTGACCAATTGACCGAACGCACCGGACGAGGCGTCGACCTGGTCTTTCAGGGCGGATCCGGGAAACAGGCAGAGCTCATCGAGATATGGGTCCACCCATTCCCCGGCGAGGAGGTAGACGTTCCCGAGCTTGCATTGAGCGGCAAACGGCTCTGCCCTTGTGATCTTGTCGCCAGTTTCGGGTTCAGCCGTGAGTGTCCATCCGGCGAGCAGGGTGGCATAGTCGCTGACTTGCACCTTGCCCGCCTGTCCAGGATCTTGCGGCAGGCTGATCTTGACGGTTTTGCCATCGATCTCCGCTTGCTGCTTGATGGCCCCGCGGACGCCGGCACCGTCTTCTCGGCAGGTGCGGACGTGGCCAACGACATAGGAGCCGTTCGGCATCCGACCCATTTTCACACCCGCGGTCCGGGCACCGTTTCCGCCCTTCGTCGCTGCAAGATCCCAATGTCGGACCCAGATTGTCCCAGCCGGTACCGTGTCGATAATTTTCCCATCGAACCAGGAACGCTTGAAGAGACCACCCTCGCGCGGGACTGGCCGCTGCTGGTACTGCCCAGCCCAGACGAAGGCCTGTGCTTTGAACGGCACCAGGCCCGCCTGCGTGAACCTCAACGGGTTCATCAACTCGCCCTCGAAGGAGCGAGGATCGCGCCAGGGCAGGGGTGTCTCACAACGCTGTTTCACCTCGAATTCCATCGGAATCCTGAGGTGGAGGAAACCCCAATTTCGAGCGAGTAATGTGCCGGTTAGGTCGCTGTCGTGCAGACGCTGCATCACGACGACGATTGCGGAGTCTTCGCTCTCGATACGATTGAGGCCGCCTTCCAGAAAGCTCTGCACAGCTGATGCGCGTTCCTTCTCGGACTCGGCGCCATCAACGCTATGCGGATCGTCGACCAGTAGGCGCCGGCCGCGTTTGCCGGTGAGTGACTTGAAGGCGGCGCCCTCACGAAAACCGGTGTCGGTGTTCTCGAAGCTCGTCTCGCCAGTGCGGTTGAGCCTCACCTCGGGCCAGAGTGTCTGATACCACTCCGACAGGATGAGATTGCGCGTCTTACGGGTGTCGCGCGTGACGTTCCCGGTCTCATAGGACGTCGAGACAAAGCGATGGGACCTCATGCCCATCGGGCCCCATTCCCATGCCTGCCAGAGCACGGAAACGATCGTAGACTTCGACGACCCAGGCGGAACGTTGATGATCAGGCGAGGATGCAGCTTGCCAAGTGTGATCGCCTCGAGGTGATCGCACATCGCCTGCAGTTCCCAACCCCAGATCAGCCGGGTATTGGGCTCGATGATCGGCCAGGCTTCCTTGACGAAGCCGGCGAAGGTCTTGCAGCGCTGCCGGGTGGCCTCGGCGTCATTGGCGAGCCGCTGAAGCTCTGCCTCACGCTTCCGGCGTGCCTTCTCCTTCCGGATCTGCTCCAGCAAGACCGCCGGCGGCGGCAAGCGCAGAGATGACAGGTTCGAGGGCGGCAAGCTGCTCATCGGTCAATTTCGTGAGATCCAGCGTGGGGATCGGGCCTCCGCCTGGGCCGCTGTGGTGCAGGGCCGTCGGCATCTTCGAATGGATGTAGGGAGCGGCCTTTTCAGCGGCGCTCTCGGCGGCCTTGGCTTTTTCCATCAGCTTTGCGTCGTCGACCTTGATCCCTTTACGCCGCTCTTTGAGGTAGGCGTCGTAGTGGTCGCGGGCGAGGTTGGTGAGGATCTGGAGGGGCGAGAAACCGCCTTCGAGCGCCTTCTTCCTCTCTGCCAGCGTGATCTTGTTCGGGACGCCCTTCTTGCGGCCAGACCCCGGTCGACGACCTCCGCCCTTGTTTTTCTTTGGCGTTTCGTCGGTCATGGATTCACTCGGGTTTCTCGGTCGGCCCGGCCTTCTTGGCGATCAACTGCCAGTGCTCGATGCTGATGCGCTTCGGTTCCGGGCAAAACAGCTCCGTCACCGCCGGCGCCAGCAGATTGGCGAGGGCCGGATCTGCAATGTTCTCTTTGACCAGCCAGTTGGCGACGACCTTGCGCTTTTCCTGTTCGGTCGGCATTAAGTTGGCATCCCCTGGACCATATGACGGACCATCGCCTCGGCCTGTTCGGCACTCAGAAGGTTTGTGCCCACTGGCTCGCGTTTGGACTCGTAGGGCGTTCCCTTGCTGGCGATAGGGTCAAAGCTGATCCCGCCGTCTGGTCTGAAATGCTCCGGCAGCCTCCAACTGAGGAAGCGGTTCGCCAGGTGCTTGATCTGCTCCTCAGTCATTAGCTCTCTCCAAACAAAAACCCCGCGCGGCTGGGCCGGCGGGGCGAAAATGTGATAGGAAGTCGTTGCTAAACAAGGCGGTTCAGATGAGCACTCTGCTGCGAGCTTTGAAGACCACCGGGATCGCGGCCGCATGGGTCTCGATATTGGTGTTCATGGTTGGGCGGGCACCCTTTTATGAGCACCCCTTCGCATGGTTCGGGTCGATGGTGCTGACCGTTATCGCCGTCGAAATGGCCTTTAGCTTCGTCAATCTCGTTTTTTGCAGCTTCGCTCGATATCTCTCGCCCCATCAAGCAGGCTAGATTACCCCATCCGGCCGCCCGAAACCTACTGCGGCGCCTTGCGCGTCTCGCTCCAGTCGGTATAGCTGCGGTGACGTTAAGCTGGCTGGGGAGCCATCATGTCTAAGTTGTTAACGATCTCGGTGGTGATCGCCGCCACAGGTTTGGTTGCATGCACACATACGGCCAAGCGAGGCGATAGCGCTGCTGCTCCAGCCTATGCCGAGTATCAAAGGTGTACACGCGCCGCTGCATGGTCCATGGCGCGAACCAACCAGTCGGTCGACGCGGTTGTCTCAAAGGCAATGGCCTCCTGCAAGCGAGAGGAAGAGGCACTTCACTCGACCTTGATGGCGGTAGGCGCAACGAAGACGCTCGATGAACTCAAGGCAGATCAGGCTCAGTCGCTGAAGGCTTCCGTTACGGTTCTTCGAGGCGATCGCCTCTGAATGCCACGCCGCCCATGCTAGGATGATCGGCAACTCCGAGCGCGAACCCTCATGTCCAAGCTTAGACAATTCGGTTTCTACAGTCTGGTGCTCGCATTGACCGTCTTGGTCTCTCGCGCCGCCTACAACTGGCAGCGCCTCGTATCGGACCCAATCGACGCGCTGCAGGCATGCCTGATTGTAGGATTGGGTGGGGGCGCCTTGGTGACAATCGCGCTTAATCTTCCTATCGGCAGGCGGGCCAAGAAATAGCACGATCAAGCAGGCTAGACCGCTCGCTACCCACCCCGGTTCGCCCGCGCCTTCGGTGGTTTGCCGCCGAGGAGCCCAGGTCGGCCCCTTGCTCCCACGCCCTGGCGCAGACATACGGGCCAAAGCCTCGTCCGTCTGCCTGCTTGAAGTCGATTGCCTGTTCAGGCGAATTGGTTGCGGAGGCAGGATTCGAACCTGCGGCCTCCAGCTTATGAGGCTGGCGAGCTGACCTGGCTGCTCTACTCCGGCAAAGGCTGCCGCTGAGAGCCTCTCGGCTCTCTGGGAGCGCGGTGCGCTCGGTGGAAGGTGCGTTGCTCACACCTTCGGCGACAGTGGCGATTTGATGCCAATATTCGCGGCTATTGTCACCACCCCTTCGGAGGCCCGAAATTCTCATTCAAACCCCCTAGGACGGTTTGATTGGAGGCATATTTTGTTTTTATATCATCCTAAAATCGGACTATATTTATTGACATTGTCCGAAATTCGGATTAGGTTTGTTTCATCGAACGACGGGGACGGCGATGGGCAAACTCTTTCAGATCGGCAACATCATCATCCGGGTGTATGCCAATGATCATCTGCCCCCGCACTTCCATGTCGTCGCCCCTGACTTCCAGGCGCTGGTCGAGATCGAGACGCAGCGCGTGCTGAAAGGCTCGATCAAGTCCAACCGCAAGGAAGTCGAGGCCTGGGTTTCCGCCAACATCGAAACGATCAAGGCGGAGTGGAATCGGATCAACCCCCGCTTCCCGATCGCGTGAGAGGAGAGAGCCATGACTGAGGAACTGCCGAGGATCGAGTCCGTCGAGACGTTGGTCCCGCTCACGCTGCAGATCAAGTGGAAGGCCGGGGGCGTGTCGACGGTCAATCTTTCGGGTTGGATCGCGACCGGTGGTGATCTCCTGGCGCCGCTTGCGCACGCTCCGCTGTTCGCCTCCGCTCATGTTGCTGAGTATGGAACCTCCGTTGCCTGGGGCGAGGATGACGACTGGATGATCGATGCCGAGCATCTGCGGCTTCTTGCCGAGGAGCAGGCGCCGATCGACGTCGCCGCATGGCAGGAAAAGGCGCGCCTGTCGAACCACGAGGCGGCCGATCTGCTGGGGGTCTCTCTGAGCACCTGGAACCTGTACAAGGCCGGGGAGCTGGGCAGGGGCGCCAAAGTAGTAGCAATCGCGCTACGGGCGGCGATGCGGGATCCGCTGATCATGCAGGCGCATTACCGGCCGAGGAAGGCGGGGCGTCCGAAGAAGGAGGCGGTGGCGTAGTTACCGAGGAAGTAAGGCGTCAAGGCGTGTTTTCGCGCGCACGACGGGCGGCATGTGACACAAACGTGAAATGATAGCTCGCCGTCTAACGCGCCGATTGCAGGATAGGCCTGAATCGTCCCATTAAATGGGGATTCTGGGCTGAGGTAGGTTCGTGGCGCGCATTACATATACGCAACGATGGGTTGACAACGATGTCAACTCATGACCATCTGCGAGCGCTGGTGGACGACGGAGAGCTCGTGCTTTTTGATCGTCGACGGCGAAGGCGCTTTGTGCGTCGCGTCTGGTTGTACAAGTCAGTCGCACGACGTTTGGATGAAGGTCTCGCTGACCGAGATGGTGACGAATATGGCGTATGGTTGGGTCTTTCAACGTCGATCCAGCATTTCTGCGAGGGTGGTGCCGTCGTTGATAGCCACCTTTTGGCGCCAGCCAGAGCCACGAAGCGTAACGGCTCCCCCGGACTGGGAGTCTGGAAATTGCAATATAAAGGTTTTCCAGAAGCTCGTTTAATCGGGGGGTTCATCGTTCCCGGTGATTTCATTGGGTTGGTTGCAGCGTCTCGCGCTGATTTGGCGGGGCACTATAACGAAGCCATTGATATGTGTTGCGAGCTTTGGCTGAAACTCTTTCCTAACTTCAATCGTTGCAACACTTCCATCGAGTCCCTGTGTGTTGAGGCATCCAATGTCAACTAAGAAGAGAAAACTGGATTGGCTCCGAGCGGAACTTCCCATCGCGGAAGCGGTCTCCCACGCCCAATTGGACGCGTATGCGGTGCTCAAGAAGGCGTTCAATCTGCGAGCCGAAAAGGGCATGACGCTTTCGAAGCTGGCCGAGAAACTAGATCGTAACAAATCTCAGGTTTCGCGCTTGTTGAACGGCGCCGGCGCTGGCATGACTTTGGAGTCCCTTGCCGCTTATCTCGCCGTTTTGGAACACGATTTGTTTCTTGCGGCAGTTCCCTATGAAGAGATGCCATCTCTGGAGAACGACGCCCTCAGTGTGCTCCATCCTAAAGTGGAGACGCGTGCAATTCCATCGGTGACGATGAGCAGCCATTCCTATTTCATCGTGCACTCGCCGGTAGAGATGGCTGTATCTCAGCCCGTGTCTGAAAAGGCTCGATTCAAATCGCATCTGGTTCCGTGCACATGATCAAGCTGATCACGGCAATCGTATGCGATCAGGTGCGGTTTGAGGTTGGCTCGAAACTTATACTTATCGGGTGCTATCATAGCGTAGTTGGCGTCCCGCAGTTACCCGCCAAGGTGCCCCTATCTTGGGTAGTCGTGGCCGATATGCCTGAGATAGGATCATCAAAGGTCGTTTTTGAAGTTCTGTTAGACGGCAGAAAAAAGCCCCTGGCTCAGTTCGATTCCGAAATTGAAGTAACCGGACCGGACTATGGAGCACTTCTCCCAATTCCTATGATCGACGTCCATGTTGACAGACCAAGTGTTGTGAATCTTCGGGGCCGAGTGAACGATGGTTCCTGGAAATCATTAAAGAAAGTTCGAATTTTACATTTAAAATCAATTCAAGATAGTGAGAATCAATGAAATAAAACTGCCGTGATCGGGGGAGACTAGCAAGTATTATCTAGTCGAGCAATTTGTGCCTGCACGACCCGTTTTTATATGTTCAACGATGGCTCAGGCCTTCGGCAATCACCCTTGCCCCCGCAAACCGCCAACGATCCAGACTCGTCCGGCTGATGACCTTGTCGGGCGAGCACTCAGCCGGCTTCACGATGACCGTCGCCTGCATGAGGCCCTTGTTCGCCAGTTCGCGTTCAAGGCGGATGACGGCATTCGCGCGGATGCGCTCGACCCGCTCACCGTCCGCAGCCGCCAACTTCATGTTCGCCCAGGCCGCAACTTCGCCGGCCGCCGCCTTCCGCTGCACACCCCGTCGCTCATTGATCTCGCGCTCGACGACACGAGCGATCTCGGCCGCTTCCTTCGCGCGCCCCTGCAGCACCCCATCAATCGAGCGACCCCAGGCCTTGCACATCGCCCAGAGATTGAGCGCGTCGGCTGCCAGGGGCTGATCCGAGAGGAACTGCACCGGCCAGGCCAGAACCTCTTCCATGCGGCTGATCTGGGCTTTGGTGAGGGCGCGCTGATACTCCCGGCCGTCAGAGCGGAAGGAATACTCCTCGCCCATCTCGCGCACGATCGCCGGCCAGCCACTGCCGGGGTGCTTCGGGCCGACAGCGCCAGGGATTCGGCGCAGCGTCTCGAAGGCGTCGACCATGCAGGTCATCACGGCCTTGATCCTGTCGGCACCGGCAGGGGAGTTGAGATCGATATCCAACTGAACATCATGGCTTCGGGCGAGATCGCGAGCGAGCATCAAATTCCATTCCTATGAGATAAGGTCGATCTAAGATCCGGCGTTGAAAAGCTGCAGAAAGGTCGAGCACGATGTCGGAAGCGGGAGACCAGGTTATGCGGGCCCAGATCACTATGCTGACCGTCGCGCTCGAGGCGTTGGTGCGATCCTTGGAAGCTGCCGGAACGCTGATGCCTGGGCAGTACGCTGCATCTCTCTCGGCGGATCTTGAAAATCCCGACCTTCATCTGCCACCAATGGCCCGTGAACTTCTCGCAGCGTTTCGCCAGCAGATGATGTGAGGGCAGGGAGGCCGCCATGTCCGACGAAGAACGCGACGTTATGAAATCGATGATCGAGGCCAACGCCGCTGCGATCGAGGTGCTGGTGCTTTGCCTGGAGCGGAATGGGGTGCTGGAGCGCGGGCAGTATCCGGAAGCGTTGCGGGAGCACATGGATCTCAATGTCCAGAAGATGTCGCCAATGGCGCTGGCGCTACTGGCGGACATCAGGGAAAGCCTGTTGCACTGACACCCCGCCATGAGCGCGAGAAGGAGGAGGATGCGGGGTCATTGGAGAGCACCCACAGAACGCAGGTAGTCGAGGCCAGCCGGAGTTATTTCTACTACTTGGCAATTCCAAACCTTTTTTCTGCTCCGGCTCATATCCTGATAATAGCTCGTGACTTGGCACAGGCCGGTTTCTTTCAGTCGGAGCAAAACAACCAGCGGCTTGTCTTGAAGCTCATGAGCGGCCTTCTTGCTAAGAAGCACCAAGGAACGCAGTTCCCTTTCCGAAAGCCTGATCATAGGTCCTCCCCCTTCGGGGCCTCCGGTGGTGATGGAAGGGGGCGGAAGTGGGTGGGTGGCCGATTAGGGCTGTCTCCGGGATATCCGACAACAACTCGAGCCGGTAGCTTCGCCTGCTTATGGGCGCCCGTGACCTTCTCCGGATAGTACAGCAGATATTCCATCTCTGGGTCAGCTTCCTCCACCGGCCTCCATGCAGCCCGCTCGGCCGCTTCGAGGGCGGCGGTGGCCTCTGCGTAGAACGCCTCTAGCGGCTGGATGGCGCCGGCCTTGCGGGCTATCTCTTGCAGCACCTCTGCGGCAGCCCGCTTCATTTTTTCCGTAATCATGGGGATTCCTCGATCCACGGCTTGAACTCGTCAGGGATGATCACGTTCGAAGGAGCGCCCTTGAACATCGGAGCGATCTGCTCGGGCTTGTAGCCGGCCAGGCCACAGCCGATCGGCGTGAGGCGGAAGGTCAGTTCGGGATAGCTAGTGGCGAAGTCCTTAAACCGGACGACTCCAAGCTCAATCTGGTAGAGGTTCAACGAACGTATCCACTCATCCTTCGTCGGGATGGCGTAGCTGTTGCCCTGCAATCCCTCGCCCTGGCCGTAGATCGCGCCATGGTGCTGGCGAGCATGGAGCGCTGCGCCCTTGCCATGGGCTCCTCGAAGATTTGACCCAAAAACAAAGATCTCTCGGTTCATGGGGATTCCTCAATCAGGGCGCGAATGGCGGCGGCGCGGTTGCGCAACACAGCGCGCACGGTCCGCAGCTCTTGCGCTGTCATCTCTCCGGCCATCAGCAATAGCTGGTCCGCATTCAGACCTAGCAGACTGGCCGCCTCCTCAAGCGCTGCCGTACGAGCCTCGGCGCGGGCTTGGGCCATCATGCATTCGTAGGCGCGTTGGCTAAAATGCACGCCCGTCTTCTGTTTAGGTGTCATGCCGCACCGCCTTTGCGGGCGCGCTTTGCTTCCCAATCTTGGCGCTTATTCTCGCGCAAGATCCTGTTGCAAACTCGCTCTAAGGTCTTGTCGACCAGGGTTTGCGCCACCTCTCGGATATCCTCTCGATAGTCGATATCCGGCAGCCATAAGCAGTGATGACGAAGGACATGCATGTGTCCTGCCAAATCGGCTCGCTCGGCCCTCAGCGCCGCCAGCACTGCATCGCCGGGGGCGGGTGGGGTGTGCGCGATACGTACACGTTCCATTGCCTCGTAGATTTCAGCAGCGTGCCCTAGACAGAAGCCAGCCATTATCAGGTGCACGGCTTTGGACTGGATCACCTCGTATCCAGCATTCATCATTGCCTCAGGCAAATCTTTTGCCCCATCCACCTCCCCCGCCTGCGCTGAGGGGGCGGGAGGGGTAGCCTTAGAGCCTAGATCAAACCTGACCAAACCTTTGGGGCCTTCGACGTAAGCGAACTCCCTCTCCCCCGCCTGCGCGCCTTCCCGGCTGGCGAGGGCGGTGAGAGGTCGATTTTCATACTGTGCTCGGATCGCCGCAGCAGAATTATGAGCATGCTCCTGCCGGTTCCATCCTTCTTCATCGTCTCCTGCACACTCGTCGAGGCAATCAAGCGCCTTACCCAACAGGCGACACCAAAAGTCAGCTTCCCGATCAATCATGGCGCTTCTCCAGGGCGGCGCGGGCAACTTGCTTGATGCGGGCATAGTTCGCCTGCCAGCGATTGTCCCCGAGGTTGCCTTCGGCGATATTGCGAAGCGCGGTCTCCAGCTCCGCAATCCTGGCCTGGTCGGGCTCGTAGGCGCGGGTGTTCCAGGCTGTGATGGCGCCATATTTGGTTAATTCTGCTGCGCCTTCAGCCAGGCATCCCTCACACCGATACCAGAAGACGGATGTCTCCATGGCATGGATGTCGTCCGAATTGCAGAACGGGCACGGCTTCAGCTCAACCGACATCGCTATTGCCTCCCTTGCCGGGTGCGGGAGGGCGGCTGCAGCGCGCTCGCACCAGTTGGCCATTTCGCGTGCTTCCTTGTCGCCGGTGTAAATTCCGGCGTACGTGCGAAGCTTGCGGGCGATGCCGTTCAGGTGATCAGCGTCGATCGTATGGCCGCCCCAGCCGTAGTAGGTTGTGGGTCTCTGCCACGCGGGAAACGCCCCGCCGGTCGCGGTCTTGGTCATGGGTGGGGCCTCGCTTCAAGGATGGCGCGTCCGATCAGTTCGGGGATCTGGGGGACTACGGCGTTTCCGAGGGCTGCAGCTCGGTCCATCCGGTTGGAAAACCCATGACCCACTCGACCCACAACGGGTTCAACCGGCCAAGATGGGAGGCGCCCTGTTCGATGTAATAGTCCAGTCGGTCGCGAAGCCGGCTCTTTCCGCTCTTTCGAACCATCGCTCCCGCCGAACTGCCTTTGCGCATGCTCTTGGTCGGGGTAGGCAATAATCCAGACGCGATCCCGGGCGTGAGGGGCACCAAAGGCGGAAGCCGGTATGCAATGCCATTCCGCATCAAACCCGATCTCGGCCAAGTCTCCGAGTACACGGTGTAGCCCTCGACCAAGCAAAGCTGAGACGTTCTCCACGATGACGAATTGCGGTCGTATCGCGCTAACCAGTCTGGTGATCTCTGACCAAAGCCCAGACCTCTCGCCAGCCAGACCGAGTCTCGGGCCGGCGTTGCTGACATCTTGGCAGGGGAAGCCTCCGCAGATGACATCGACGGAAATTCCATCTGCTGCCAGTCGCTCTGCGGTGAGCGTGCGGACGTCTTCATAGCAGGGGACATTGGGCCAGTGCTTCTTGAGTACCTTGCGGGGGAATGGCTCGATCTCGCAGAAGGCGACCGTCTCAAAGCCGCCTGTCCGTTCAAGGCCGAGGCTGAAACCGCCAATGCCAGAAAACAGGTCGAGGACGCGGAACTTGGTCGCTGGTTGACCTTTCGCCAAAGCCCGTAGCTCTGCGTCTTTCTTCTCAAGGTCGGGGTGGGTGAGGTCTGGGGTCATGGCGTCACAACCTCGAACTTTTGGCCCCAATAGGAATTGTGGGAATAGCGCTGGCTGTCGTCCGGATGGGGTTTCCTGACCCGCACGATGATTGTGTTGCAGTAGGTTCCGACGCTGGCGAACGATCCGGCCGGCAGGTCCGCGAAGGATCCCTCCATGTCGACCATCAGCTGCCGGAACGCCTTGCTCTTCTTCGTGTCGCGGAACTCAGTGCTGGCGGACATGACCGCGATCAGGAAGCCGCCGGGGCGCAGGAACTTCAGGGCATGGACGACATGATCGATGTCGCGTTCCCGGTCGAAGGGCGGGTTCATGACGACACGGTCGTAGAGATCGCCATCAGAAGGCGGCATCAATTTCAGGAAGTCCGCAGTTCTGACCTCGCGATAGCGGCGACTATCCCTCAGCTCGCGCGCCCGCTCGCCATGGATCTCGACGCAGTCGACGATGCAGCCGGCCGCCACCAACCGGCGAGCCAGGGCACCGGTACCTGCCGACGGTTCCAGCACCGTCAGAGGTGGATAGCCGTCCTTCTTGAATAGGGGGACGGCATCGATGACGCGATCGGCAGCGGCATCGGGCGTGGGGTAGAAGCCATAATTCTTCGCAAGCGATGTCTTCGGCGTGTTCAGGCCGCCATCGTCGTCGGCCTCTCGATCTTCAGGGATCGGCGCGCCGTAATATTCGCCGAGTAACTGGTTGACCTTGCGCAGCAGATCATCCCGCTTGAACCAGAGATGGGCGTTGCCGTTCTTGAAGGCGCGGACCCGGAAATACTCGGTCTCGGTGAAGGATTGCCGAGCACCCCAACCGCTGCGGGATTGGTCGATGGCGGCGACGAGGCCGGCATAGTTTTTCGGAACGGGCTTGCCGTCGAGCACCATGAACGTCCGCTCGATATCTTGGATCGTGTCGCGCTCGTTGCGGTAATAGTTCCAGGAACCGTAGGAGTTGAAGGCCATCGTCAGGATGACCCGGCCGCCGATCTTCCATCCGTCATGCGACCGGAATCGACGGTCCAGGTTCGAAAAGCACTCGGCAATCCCGCGCTTGAATATGGTGTCCGCGTCCAAGGCGAACTTCTCTAGCGTGGCGACCACGTTCTCGATCGTGACCTCGGGCGGATCCTTCTGCAATTGGGCGCGGAATTCATCCTTGGCTTTCTTGTCCATCAGGCTTTCGAGATCGGTCATCACGATCAGGTGCGCCCAGACGTCGGTATCGATCATACGGCGCGCGGTGGTTATGAAATCGTCGCGCAGCGGCAGCGCCAGGCCGGACAGGAAGCCGCTCTTTTCTTCCTTGGCGTGGTGGTTCATGCCGGTCTGTGTCGGCGCGGCTCGCAAGGTGGCGTCCAAGGCCGCGCGCAAGGCCTCGCTGGCATTGCCGAGGGCGGCGTGCGCTGCCTCGTAGAGCTCGATCGCCATGTTTCGGTGTGCAACGATGCCGTCGATCGTGGCGCGGGGTACGATGGCGTTCATCTCAGCAATCCCTGGCAGAGCGCGCCGATGCCGAGAGCGGAGAGGTAGGCCATCGCGCAGATCGCAAAGACCGTGAGCAGCGTGGCCGGAGATGCGGGAGGGGACATGTGCGCCTCTGAAAAAGTTTACATGAATATCCCTAGCGTATATTGTGGACGCCTTCAAGGATAAAAATATACGTGAGGTTCATCGTGATTGACCAGGGCGCTACCGCCGCATACGTTGCGGCCATGATCACCCCGGCCCAAATCCGTGCCGCTCGGGCGCTCCTCGGCTGGAAGCAGGTCCAGCTGGCCGAGGCGTCTGGCGTTTCTGAAATCTCGATCAAGAACATCGAGCGCGGCGCTACCGATGCGAAGGCGAGCACGCTCGCGTCGATCCAGGAAGCCTTCCGTGGCGCCGGCGTCGTTTTCCTCGAGCCAGGTGACATGCGGCAAGGCGGGGCAGGGGTGCGCTTCGAGCAATAGCGACCCCAGGCGCGCCCTCCGCGCCGAACCCAGGATTGCAGCCAAAGAGGGCCCCTGTGACAGCCTCCTACAGACCGGTCGTTCCGCCTCGACGTAAGTTTCGCTCCTTGGAGTGGAGCATCGCGGCGCTTTACGCGGAGGCTGCCGACATTGAGAAGGCTCTAGGCCTAACCTTCCAGAAGCGGAGCGAGGACGGCCTGGGAACCTTCCTGTCGATGTTCGGCGAGTTTTGCTATGGCCGCTGGTCAACGATGTTTGAGATATCGGCGAGCCCTGCAAAATTCTTCGAGCTCCAGGTCGAGTCCGAGGACGCAAATGAGGAGTTCGCGCGGACGTTCCTCGAAATGACCGGTTTGGATCAATTTCCGCATGTGCTGACCGAGAATTGGCCATGACCTTGGCGAGAGGGACGATCACCGCACCCCCTTCGCCATCTTTCCCAGAAACCGCGTCGCCCCGACCGGATCCTCGGTGATCGCGCGCATCCAGAGGTCGTGATAGCTGCCGACGCTGCGGTTGCTAGCCTGGGCCATCTCGGCGAACTTCTTCGCGATCCGATGATGAGACCGGCCGCTGATGATGCGCGTTGCACCGCGGCGCCCGGGTGCCGCCTCCATGCGTTTCAGGATGCGCCCGATCGCCTGGTTGGTGCGGCCGGTGATGGCTGCGATCTCGCGCTGGCTCATTCCCTCGGTCTTCGAGAGGTAGAGCACGAAGCCCCTGAACTCCGAAATGCTCATGGTTTCTATTTTTTCACCCGTATACTTTGCGAGGTCAGCGGGGGCGGATTTGTTGGCGGCGGTCATCGTTGGCACCTCAGAACGGGATGAGATCGCGGTTGATCGTGGTGAATTCGACTGGATCCCGGACCTTGGCGAAGGCGAGGGCGGCCAGGACGAAGAAGCTCTGACCCCGGTTCTGTTCGGCCAGGCGCTTGGCTTCGGCCGCAGCGGACTCGTAGCTCGTGTGGCGGTACCGCGGGTTCTGGCCGTTGGGGTTCCAGACGAGGTAAAATTCATCGGTATCGGCGGTCATGCGGCTTCTCCGGGGCGGGCACGGCGTTGACGTTCCGCGCTGACTTCGGCGCGGGCTCTTTCGAGGATTTCGGGGGTGATCTTGGTTCCGGGCGCACCTGGTGGCGGTGAGTTGAACGGCCAGTCGTTGCCGCGCTCGATGTACTGTCGGGCTTGCTGGACGAGATGGCGCTCGGTCAATTCGGGCTTGGGCTGCTCGGTAGGCGGCGCAACAGCCCTGGGTGGCTCAGCGGCGCCGTCGGTGATGATCTTGGCGTAATAGGTCCAGGTCTTGCCCTTGCGGCCCCCGGCCTTGGCTGAGCGCAGCGCCGGCAGGACGTGGCGATCTAGCGACCATCCGGCTTCGATCAGGTCGGCTATGGGCCCGATGACCAGCAATCCAGGGGAGGGATCGTTTTCAATCCCAGCTGCCTCCCGGCACCTGATTTCGAGATCTTCAAGCAGCGCAGCTTGCGACGCGCGGCCTTCAGGCGGCTGCTGCTCAGGATTTGGTTCTTCTCCCTTAAGATCCCTTCCATTCCATTCCCTTCCGTCGGCTACCGTTCGTAGAGCGTTCGGCGAATGGGGCTTGATATTTGAGGGGGCATTCGTCGACGGAGCGGGGATTTTCGACGGTTGAGGCTTGTCGATCTTCTGGTGTTTCCACCCTGTGATCTGGATATATTCAATGTTTTCAATGGTGTAGATCAGTAGGAGACCATTCGACGCCAATTCGTCGATCATTCCACGAACAGTCTCCGACGAAAAATCATCCGAGGGGAAAATCTGAGCCTTGATGCGTTTGGCCGAGTTCGTCATCCGCCCGGCATCGTCAGCAAAATTCCAGAGTCCGATGAAGAGCAAGCGAGCGTTCGGCGAACACTCCATGACCTGTTCCGATGACCAGAATTCGGGCTTGATGGTGCGGATCCTGGCCACGGTCAGTACCTCGTCTTGTCTTCGACCGAATTCAACGAGACTTCGCACCAGAAATGGCGGGTCCCGGTCGGGCCGAGGCGGTTCTTGTCGATGATGAGTTCGAAGTCGTTCTTGATGCGGAGCATCTCGTCGAGCGCGTCCGGATCGTCGGCTTTGTATTTGGCCGTCTTCTCCAGGTAATAGGCCGGCCGGTAGAGCAGTCCGACGCAATCGGCGTGCTCCTCGATATTTCCTGATTGGCGGAGATCGGCCATCGTCGGCCGCTTGTCCTCGCGCCCTTCGACGCCGCGGTTGAGCTGGGCCAGCATCACCATCGCGACACCGAGTTCCTTGGACAAAGTCTTGCCGGCGAGGGCGAGCTCACCTTGCTCGATCGTGGCGTTGCCCTTGTAGCGATCGGTGACCTTAAGAAGCCCGAGATAGTCGATGAAGACGACCTTGAGCTCCTTGCCGATCTTGGCCAGGCGTTCCTTCTGGAGCCGGGCCCTGGCTGCGATCTGGGCCATCGAGATGCCGCCGGTACAGTCGAAACGCAGAGGCCATTCCTGCATGCGCAGCGCGGCTTCGGACACCCGCTCGTGGTTGTGGTCGTCGACCTGTCCGGTGAGGATGTCGCGATAGCTCAGCGGGCTCGATGATCGGGCCAGGTCAGCAGCGATTACGCGCGCCGCGGTTTCCTCGTCGTCGATCTCTAAACTGAAGAACATGACGCCATGGCCGGCGCGGGCGATGCGGCGCGCTTGCGCTAGGGCGAGAACGGTTTTGCCTTGCCCGGGGCGGCCGGCTTGGACATAGAGGCGGCCGGACCTGAAACCGCCACCGATCGCCTTGTCGTATTCGGCGAGACCGGTACTGACAACGGATTCGGACTTGCCGGCCCTGATCTCGGTGATGCGCTGGGCGACCTTCTGGGCAGCCTCGCCGACGGTCGCGGATTTGTCCTCGCTCTCCTGGGTATCCTCGCGAAGCTTGTCGAGACGCTTCCAGGCCTCATCCAGGGCTTCACTTGTTGTTTTGGCGTTGTCGGGTGCAGCGCGGAGCTCTTCGCCGACGGCGGCGATCTGCCGGGCGACGAAAGCCTGCCTGACAGCCCGCGCATAGTCCTTGGCACCGATGACGGTTGTAGCCTCGGCGGCGAGGCGGATTAGGTATTGCTGGGTCCGGATCCCAGGGGCGACCTCGACATCCGGCAGAGCCTGGCGAAGCGTGATCGCGTCGACCTTGACCCCGTCGCGGATCTGGCGGCCGATGAGATCGAAGATCGTGCGATGCAGGGGCTCGTAGAAGTCTTCCGGCTTCACGACATCAGCAACGGCGCCATAGGCTTCGTTGTTCAGCATGATGGCGCCGAGCATTGCCTGTTCGGCTTCGACGGACGCGATCGGGCGGGGCGGGAGAGGGGCCATCGCGTTCATTGCGCCACCCCGTCAAAGAGACTTGCCATCGGACGGGCCTGGTCCAGCGCTGCGCAGGCCTGTGGATTGATCCAGAGAACTTCGGTGCGCTCGCGTGCGCCGTCGGCCATAGCGACGGTTTCGATACGACGCCAATCGGGTAGCAACTCATCGTATAGTGGTGCGGGGTAGCCGGAGAGGACCACCATTCCCTCGAGCTCGCACAGGAACACGAGCAGCTCTTCATGATCCGCCGGCGTCAGCTCGTGGCGATACATGCGCCAGGCAAGGTCGTACTTATTTCCGCGAGCTCGAGTTTCCGGTAGATACGGGGGATCGACGTAGTGGAGCGTCGTCGGTCCATCGTGGGTGGCCATCACCAGTTTGGCGTCTCGATTTTCGACGACCACACCGGCGAGCCGCGCGATGAGGGCCGGCAGCGCAGCTGGATAGTTGCGCCAGTCCGTTGCCGGTGTGGTTCCGGAGCGTGAGGAGTTCCCGCGAAATCCGGTTGAGCGATGCCCTTTCTGCTGGCTGCTGTGCGCATTGGAACCAAAGCCCATAAAGGCTCGGATTATTAAGCGCCTCGCGCGTTCAACCTCGTCGTCAGTGTGCTCGTAGGCAGACAGGAACTCTGTGCGGGCGAAAGGCGTCAGCTCGAGCTCACGGCTCAAACGTTCAGACTGCCCAGGATCCCGGAGGACTCGGAAGAGACCCACCACTTCGTCGTCGAGGTCGTTGTAGACCTCGGCGTAACTGCGCTCCTTCCGCAGTAGGATGGAGGCGGCGCCGCCGAAGGGCTCAACGTAGACACGGTGCGGCGGGAGGTGCTTGAGAATCCATGGAGCCAGGCGCCATTTGCCGCCGTGCCAACGCAAGGCCGGTCTTGTGGGGGGCTGGATGGAGGAATGCACGTTCATACCGCATCCCTCCGCAGCCAGCCCCAGGTCGTTCCGAAGAACGACGCCTGCTTGTCGTAGACGATCCAGACATAGTCGGCCGTGCCACCACCCACCTTGCCGCCGGCGGCGATGTATTCGCCTGGTGGGCAGGAAGGCCTGGGCGTCAGCATCCAGATCCTCGTGGGCGGGATCTCGACATAAAGGCCAGCCGCCCTATCGTCGCCGCCGAGGAAGCGCTTGTCGACGAACACGCACAGCTTGTGCTGGACGAGCGGGAAGGCGGCACGGATGAAAGCCTCTGTGCCCTTGCCGCTGAAGTAGGGAGGGTTCGAGACGATATTGGGGATGCTCTCAGGCTCCCGGGTCTTGGCGTCCTCGAAGAAGTCCAAGCCCTGCGGATTCTCGCGCTGCCGGCGCTCGACAATGTCGGTGCCGTAGGCGGAAATGCCTGCCTGGTGCAGCATCCTCGGGATTGTTCCTGAACCGCAGCAGGGGTCCCAGACCTGGCCGTGAAAGGATTCGACGCGAGCCAGGGCAGACGAGCACCAGGCCTCCTCCTGATACCAGTCGAGGCTTGATCGCTCCCAGACATGTGCCTGTTTGGCGACTGCCGTCACTCTGCTGCCTCCAGGTGGGCCCGACGTTCCGCAGGCGTCCCGGTGCCGGAACAGAGTGAGGCGTGATGCATGCAGTACGACCCATCGAACTTCGGCTCGCCGCAGTAGAATTTCTGGTCGATCGGTTCGTGACCCTTGAACAGCGGGAACCGGCAGTGCCGGCGTCCGAGGTCCAGGATCGTGCGGGGGCCGAAGTCGCCGGGTTGTGGGGCAGGGACCGGTGGCGCAATCCAGATCGAGACCTTTTCCGGTTCGCGCAGTACGAGGGGCTTCGGCCTGGAGGGCGCGAGCGTGATCTCGGGCTTACGGGACCCTGCCGAGCGAGCTGTCGCCGCGGCGCGAGCAGCCTGAGGTGTGCCGCCAGCCTGGCCGAACTTCTTTGGTGGCGAGAACGGGATGCCGAGGCGATGAGCCTTTCCGCAAACCGCGTTGCGCGTCGTGCCGAGAACAGTGGCAATCTCGCTGGCACTCAAGCCTTCCGAACGGAGGCGCTTCAGACTGTCGACAGCTGGTTCATCCCAGTTGAACATTTCAGGCTGCCCTCGCTGCGATCAAATGGGCTTCAGAGCGGATACGCCTCAGGTTCGTGCAGATCCGGGGCTCGTCGAGGTCGAGTGCGGCCGCGATCTCAACGGTGTTGCGGCCCTGAAGCCACAGCCGGGCGGCCTTCTGGATTTCGTCTTCAGTCATGCGGCGTTCCTCAGATCGGCGTTCCAGGCGTGCAGGAAGCGGCCGATGGCGGTGTTGGGAATGGAGAGCACCGGTCGCGCATCCAATTCGGCGCGGAGACGGTCGATCTCATCGCGTGCTGCATCGAGCTGGCGCTTGTAGGTTTGATCCTCAACGACCAAGCATTCGATCCGACGCCTGTGCTCCGAGGCCTCCATCAGCTGGGCCCGGAGCGAGTTCACCTTGGCGGTCAGTTCGGCGATCGTCTTGACCGGCGACGGGTCTGCCTGAGGCACCGCTGCGGGCTTCGACATCTGGGCGACTGCCTCATCCAGTTCCCGGTCGCCGGTGGGTTTGTGACGGGCAGAATATGCGGCGCTGAACAACTGCGTCGCATACCCCGTCGTCGTCATGCCGGCGGTCTTGGCCAGCTTCTGGAGGCCGGCGTAGACGCGACCGTCGAGCGAGATGTTCACCTGCGATTTCGGATAGGTGCTCATGCTGCCTGCAACCTTGCTTTGGCGAGGAGAGGAAGGAGACGATCGTCGTGCTGTTTGGCGAATTTGCCGCAGGCCCACAGCCAAACCCCGCAGGCTTCGGCTTCATCGTGGTTCTTCGCCGGCATGCCGATCTGTTTACAGATGGCCATCGCGCGCCTCTTGGCGTCTGCACCCGGAAGGTTTCCATTGCCGAGCATGTACTTGCGCCAAGTCCCGACGTGGGCGAGCTCGCATCGAATGGAGCGAGAGTTGGCGGCCGAGCGCACCACGGCCGTTAATCCCAGCAATAAAATCGCGCGGTTCTGACCGTCCTTGTCGCCGGAACGGACAAGGGGAGCTTCAAGGACGACGAGCGCCGGCTTGATGGCAAACTCTGCCGCACACCAACGAAGGCATTGGCCGAACGCCATCGTATGATCGGCTGTCACACCTTGACCCAGACCTGTGAATTCCTGCGAGGTCAGGACCGGGATCTGCCCCGGCCTGCCGCGAGCAATCCCCGTCCGGCTGGACGAGACGTCGAGCGCAATGATATCGCCATCGAATGCCATGCTGACCTCAGTGTGCGGTTGCTGGCTCTTCGGCCGTCAAGGCAGACAATGCATCCGGCTTGGCCGCCTTCGCCTTAGCGGCAACAGCCTTCTTGGCTTCGGCGACCTCGAGTGCGGCGTCGAATTTCTCCTTCGCCTCATCGAGCGGCATGGCGTTCTGCAGGAAGGACGGCCGGACGTCGACGTCCTCGTCTTCCTCGCTCTCGCCTTCCTCCTTCTCGACGTCGTTCTCGAGCTTGGCGGTCACGCGATCGAACAGGTTGCCCTGGTCGTTCCAGCCCATGAGGTCGAACCCCATGATGATCTCGTCCATCAGGGATTGCCGTTTCAGATCATCGCCCAGCTTCTCCATCTTGGAGATGACGGCGAAGGCGTGGCGGCTGAAACCGGTACGCTCGACGAAGGTCTTGACGTGGCGGCCATGGAAGCCGCTGTAGCTCGAAGACTGCTCCTTTAGCCGAGAGGCCTCATTGATCGCAGCCCGGAACTCCGACGGCTTGATCTTGATGACGCGTTCGACTTTCTCTTTCTTCTTCCGGCCGCGGGCCATGGGGCTCTCCTATTGGTTGGCGGTTGGGGATTTGGACTTGGCGATCAAGGCCTCGGCGACGCTTCGCCAGTGCAGGGCGTCATCGGTGTAGTGACCGGACAGCCGAACGGCGCGCCGATAGCGGCGTAGCGCGAAGGCAATTCCAACCCGGAAGTAGATGGCGCGGACCAGGTTCAACGGAGCGCCTCCCGGCGTTTCAGGAGGGCCTCAAGGTCGGCATCGATCGCGGCTTTTTCCGCGGCCTCGGCGGCGCGGTCGAGCCAGCGCGGCGGCTTGTCCATGATCGCGCATAGGAACTCGATGCCGTAGACGAATGTCAGGCGAACGATCGCGGGCCCGTTGGGTGTGTTCTGGCGAGCAAACCATTTCCTGACAGTGTCGACAGGAAGATCGGTTGCTGCGGCGACGTGTTCGGCCGGCTTGTTTGGATAGATCTTCCGCAGATGTGCGGTGACCCGATCCCGCAACTCGGGACCGGAACAAATGCCAAACAAGGAATTGATATTGCCGCGAGAGGAATTTTGGAGGTGGGACATTCCAGACCTATCCAACGATGCTGATTGCATCGAAGGACGGCCATCAGGGAGAACAGTGACACCTTGCATGGTCAGAACTCACGGCGTGAAAGGAGCTCGAGCGGCATCTTGGCGGAGGACGCGAGAGCTAAAGGAAAAGGCCGGCCCCTTTGCAGGGAGCCGGCTAGTGCCGTCGCAGGGAGGGGGACATGCGACGGGAGATTTCATGAGAGCCACCGAGTGGCGAGGCCGATCAGGCCGGCGATGACGAAGCCGATGAAGATCACGGCTGCGAGCGCGACGACACGATTGCCGCCGGCGAGAGGCTCGGCGAGCGTGTTGTAGTCGGGGTCGATGCCGGGGTCGTCGGGCTGCTGCATCAGGGGCGTTCCTTCAGCAGGTTGCCCACAAGGCTCGCGCCAGCCATGGCAGCGATGAGATAGGCGAGGACGATGGCCCAGATCATGCCGCCACCTCGGCAGGTGACAACGCAACCGGTCGCAACACGTCGGTCGGCCAGGGGGCGATCTCCGGCCAGTTGTCGGAGAACCACTGGATTGCCCGCTCAACGCGCCGTGAACCCATGTCGCCACCCTGGCGAAGGTGATTCAAGCGAGTGCCGTCACCGAAGACCAGCGTGGATACGCGGGATTCCGAGAGTTTGCGCTGGTCGGCGAAGGCCGATGCCAACTTCAGAAGGGTGCTTATCTGGCTCATATCGCCACGATGCGATAAAAATAGCCCTTTCGCAAGGGTAAATTTAGCGCAAGCGGGATATTGTTGTGCGCGATAATATTATCTCATGAACGATGACAGCACCCTTGCCGGCCGAATTCAGATCCGGCTAAGCGATCTGAAATTGGATCCAACTCCAACCTCATTGGAAGCGGGTCTGTCCTCGAGTGCCATTCGTAACATCCTAGAAGGTAAGTCGAAATCGCCCAGGAATGACACCCTGGTTCGATTGGCTCGCGTCCTCAAGACAACGGTGGATTGGCTTGGTGAAAACCGCGGACCAAAGGAGCTGGAGGTCATTTCTGCCGAGCCGTCGCTACCCCCAAGGCAAACCTTGCCTCCGCCGAATTCATCCCTCTCGACGGTGCCAGCGCCGAGGATGCTGGACGATCATATAAACGTCCTTGGATTGGCAAAAGGAGGCGCCGATGGGCGCTTTCAATTCAACGGCGATGTCGTCGAAACTATTCCGCGCCCAGACTTTCTGCGCGGGGTCGTAGGGGCTTATGGCCTGTACGTCGAAGGGGACAGCATGTTCCCGCGTTATAAGGCGGGCGAGCTGGTGTGGATCCATCCCGGCAAGTCGCCAAAGCGCGAAGACGACGTAGTGGTGCAGCTCCACCCGGATGTGGAAGGCGATCCGCCAGAGGGTTATATCAAGGAATTTAGGGGGT
Organism: Labrys sedimenti; assembly: GCF_034424805.1. Lineage (NCBI taxonomy): Bacteria > Pseudomonadati > Pseudomonadota > Alphaproteobacteria > Hyphomicrobiales > Xanthobacteraceae > Labrys > Labrys sedimenti. The sequence goes on along the minus strand of NZ_JAXOUF010000001.1, from coordinate 981,790 downwards.
GGTCCCCCAGTAAGCTTTTGCTTTGGCAGTGGAATCCTGCAGAGGAATTCAATATTGATAGACCTCTCGTCAAGGCGATCCACGTGATTGTTGGTCGCCGCTAGGCCGCATAGGCCTCTGCTCCAGCCGGCGGAATACGGCCGACCTCAGCGATAATCTCGGCATCCTGGAATTCGCCCAGATCAGGGTCGCCCGTTCGTGAAAATGCGATGGCTCCCACAGAGAGGCCTATAGCGGCGGCAAGCTTAATTGCATGATCTCGATCGCGTGCCTCGCGCGCTTCACCGGGCAAAAGCCTGCCTCGCATTCCCTCAACAAATGGCAGAACGACGAAGTACGTGATGCTGGCCACGATGCTTCCCCCAAACGCTCACTGAACTAGAACAATTCAAGAACATGGCTAACGAGGAGTCAACGGAGGTGGGACGATTTTTTATTGCTGTGTTGCAAAATCATGCGACGAAGATAAATTTATCGCTATTGGCGTTGACAAGATAAAAATATCGCTCATTATCTTCTCCATACCCGGTCGACACCGGATGGAGAGCTCAAATGCCTCACCTCATCACCAAGACCTGCTTTGGTCGCTATGGCGTCACCTTCGACGAGTGCGCCGCCTCACTTACCCGCAAGGAAATCGTCGAGCGTTTCGTCAACGGCGAGTTTGATCCCAGCGATAAGCGCGGGCAGGGGCTGCTGCAGGTCCTGGAAATCGATCCGGCCGTCGGCACCTGCAAGGACGTCACCAAGGCGATCTGCCAAGAGGCCGAGCACTACATCGCGGCGAACGAACTGCACTGCGATGGCAATCGCCTGCGCCTGATGCAGGATTACAAGGTCGTGCCGGACTGGGTCTCCGAGATCGTCGAGGGCAGGTGGCTTGAAGCTGCTCCGTCTCTGGTCGCCGCGGAGTAGGGTCCATGACCGGCCCGCTCCTCCCAACCTTCCGCACGATCGGCTCAGCGGCCCAGGCCGTTGTCGCCCGGGTCCAGTCCGTCCGAGACATCGGCGATTTCCTGGCCGTGTCGGGCGTCGATCTCGACGACCGGGCGCGCTGCCTGGAACTGCTCACGGTCCAGAAAGGCCCGGTGCCGGCGCTTCCCTTCGATCCGGTCGAGGTTCTTGCTTGCTTCGACGACGCTTTGGAAGGCGCCCGCGCTCGCCGCCGGCAGATGGAGGCAAGCCATGCTGTCGGATAAGGAAGTCGCTGCCTTCAAGGCTTGGCTGACCAAACGCGGGGCGATCGTCGATCCGCCGACAAACGTCTGGGAAGTCCTGCGCGTCCGGACGTGCTTTGGACCGTTCGTCGTCTACACGAACAAGGCGGGCCGGCAGACTTGGCCGGATGAACTGGTCGATATCCTGAATTCCTACAAGGCGAAGCAGGATGTGGCGTTGTCGCCAGACCTGAAAAGCAAGGTTCGCCTCCGTCACCTCATCGAAGATCTCTCCAAGCGAGACGGGCTTTGGTGCTGGTTCTGCGAGATCGGATTCCTGTCGCCTGACAGCGCCGCGATCACAATCGAGCACCTCGTACCCAAGGCCCACGGCGGCCCCAACCATCCGTCGAACCTCGTACTGGCATGCAGGGACTGTAACGGGGAAGCCGGCAGCAAGTCGGTCTCGGAAAAGGTCGTGATGCGCGATCAGAAACGCGGTTTCGTCTGCCAGCCGGTGGAGAAGCGCCATGCCTCCGTTTGACCAGATCCGCTCTGTCATTGCGGCCTGGCGCGCATGGCGGTGGAAGAAGCTCGTGGGCCCGATCGTCGAGGAGATCGAGACGCTTCGTCAGCAGCGCGCCGAGGCAAGCAAGCGCCACCGCAAGGTCAGCAGCTTCGACGACCGCATGGTTGCCCTCAGGACCCAGCAGATCAAGAGGGAACTCGGCCTATGATCGACGCAATTCCCTGGAACGGCCAGAAGATCACGAAGCCGGGCATTTACTCCGGCGTGCCGATGGAGGCCTACCACTCCAATATCTGCGAGGGGCCCAGCATTTCGTCATCTGGCTTGCGGCTGCTCGATAGCCGGTCGCCAGCCCACTATTGGGCGCAGTCCTATCTGAACCCGAAGCGCAAGCCGGAGGAGCAGAAGGACGCCTTCGATTTCGGGCGGGCCGCTCACACCCTCCTGCTCGGCGAGTCCGATTTCAAGAAGCGCTACGCGGTGCGGCCGGATGAATGGCCGGATTGGCGAACGATGGATGCGAAGGCCTGGCGCGATGAGATGCGTAAGGCTGGCCGAACGGTCCTGGTGCCGGATGACCTCGTTGCGATCCGCGGCATGGCGGCGAGCCTGGCGCGCGATCCCAGCATCCAAGCGGGCCTGCTTCAGGGCCATGTCGAGCGCTCGATATTCTGGCAGGACCGAAAGACCGGCGTCTGGCTGAAGTGCCGGCCCGACGTCATCCCGGTATCCGACGGCATCGCAGGCGACATCAAGACGACGACGGATGCCTCGCCCGACAAGATCCAGCGTGCGGTTCAGTCCTGGGGCTACGACGCCCAGGGTGCGCTCGTCGGTGAGGCTTTCCGGCAGGTGCTTGGCTTCGAGATGACCGACTTCGTGCTGGTCTGGATCGAAGGCGACGCCCCCTGGGCGGTGAATGTCTCGCCCGTCGATCCGGAGTGGATCAGCTACGGCGCCCGGCGCAACCGGCGCGCGATCGACAAGTTCGCGGCCTGCCTGAAGTCGGGCGAATGGCCTGCTTACCCCTCTGAAATCACGACATCCATGCCGGATTGGCTCCGAAAACGGGTCGAGACGGAGACGAAGTTCGGTCTCCTTCCGGAAATCGAAAACACCTATCAGGAAGCAGCAGAATGAGCACCGCCGTCGCGCTCCAGGAAGAGCGCCAGAAGCCATCCCAACTCCAGGCCTTCATGGGCCGCGTGTTGCCACCCGCAGACAAGCAGGCAGTGAAGTCAGTCCTGCCTGCACACGTTCCGTTCGAGCGGTTCGAGCGGAATCTGTCCAACGCCATCATGAACCAGCCGAAGCTGATGACCCTCAATCCGCGTGAGGTCTTCCGCGAGGTCGCCAAGGTTGCTGCGCTCGGCCTTCTCTTCGATGCTCAGCTCGGTGAGGCTTATCTGATCGCGTCGGCGACCGGCCCGCAGGCTCGCATCGGCTACCGGGGGCTGATCAAACTCGCCCGACAGTCCGGAGAGATAGCCAGCGTCTACGCCCATGAAGTCTATGAAAACGATGAGATCGAGTGCGTCCTCGGTGACGAGAAGCGCTTGAAGCACAAGCCGGACCTGTTCGGCGACCGTGGCGAGATCGTCGGTTATTACGCGGTGGTCAAGTTCAAGGACGGCGAGACCGATTTCGAGCCAATGACGACGGTCCAGATCGACAAGATCCGGGACAAATCCGACGGATTCCGGGCGTTCAAGGCGGGCAAGATCAAGAGCACGCCCTGGTCGACTGACTACGACGAGATGGCAAAGAAGACCTGCATCCGCCGGCTGATGAAGCGGCTGCCGCAATCACCCGATCTCAGCACCGCGCTCCAGATCGAGGACAGAGCCGAACATCACCTCGAGCTGCAGGCCGAACAGCCGACCGGGCTCGTCCATCGGCTGCGAAACGCTCAGGAGCCGGCACAACAGATCGAAGGTTTCTCCCAGGAACATGTCGATGCCGAGACTGGCGAGGTGCTGGATCAGGTGCCGGCGGATGGGGAACCGTCAACCGAAACGGGCGATGCGGCAACCGAAGTGGCCGAGACGTCAACCGACCAGGACGGTGCCGAGCACAACGACGACGACCTGCCGGATGACGACAGCCTCCTGGGGAAGGCTCGTGCCAAATCGATCGAAGGGACAAAGGCATTCAGGTTCTGGAAGGGCAAGCTGACCGAAGCCGAAATGGCCGAGATCGAGCCGCACCTCAAGGGGTTGGACCAGGCCGCTAAGCAGGCTGATGGGGGCGCGGCATGAGTAAATTAGGGGGGGTGATCCCGCATATGGAGATTGGGGAAGAGCTGAGGATTCAAGTCCCAACTGTTCACAACGACAACATCGCCTTCGAGATCTCCCTTATCGAACAGCCTACTTGCAAGGGCGCCGATTCTCGCTCGGAGTTCATTGAAAGTCGCGGCATAGCCGGCCTCCACTTCCGTTCGCCCGAGGAAGTCTTCGAGTGCTTCAGCCGTCACGAAGCAATGCACGATTTCGGCGTCGCCCTGCATCCGGAAGCCCACGCCATGGAGGCGAACGAACGGCTCTCCGACAAAATCGTGCAGCGGCATGACGGCTCTCCTTCAGCTCTCGACAGTACCAATGCAAAGGGAACTGTCCATGGGTGACAGCACCAAGATCGAATGGACCGATGCGACCTGGAACCCCGTGGTTGGGTGCACAATCGTCTCGCCCGGCTGCACCAACTGCTATGCCATGAAGCAGGCTGCGCGCCTTCTCGACGGCAACCCGAAGGCCTCGCACTATGCCGGCACCACCCGCAAGGTGAATGGACAGGCAGTCTGGACTGGCAAGGTTGCGCTCGCGCCCGAGCATATCCTCACCCAGCCGCTGCGCTGGAAACGGCCGCGCAAGATCTTCGTCAACTCCATGGCCGACCTCTTTCATGAGGATGTTCCGGACGAATGGATCAATCGAGTTTTCGCCGTCATGGCACTGGCGCCGCAACATACCTTTCAGGTGCTGACCAAGCGCTCCGCGAGGATGAACCAGTTTCTCGCCAATGAGTATGGTGCATTGCCAGGCCGTATTTTCCCCTATTGGGCGAAGACCGCTGTCGAGCAATTCGGAACCGGGTTCAAGGAACCGCAACCGCTGGACATGCCGTTGCCGAATGTCTGGCTCGGCGTCTCAGCAGAGGATCAGAAGCGGGCGGACGAGCGTCTGCCCGACCTCAGAAGCACGCCGGCTGCCATTCGCTTCGTCTCTTTCGAACCCTTGCTCGGGCCGATCGAGAATATCGATTTCACCGGCATCCATTGGGCGATCGTCGGTGGCGAAAGCGGACATGGCGCGCGGCCGATGCATCCGACCTGGGAAAGGTCGATCCGCCTCCAGTGCGCCGATGCCCATGTCGCTTACCTCGGCAAGCAATGGGGGCAATGGGCGCATATGCCGGAGCGCGCCCACTTCAAGGAAGGCGCCCGCGTGGAATGGCAGCGCGTTCCTTCGGGTGTGGACGGTGTCCGCCCAGCTCTCATGTTCAAGGTCGGCAAGAAGGCTGCCGGCCGGCTGTTTGACGGTGTCGAGCGCAACGGTGTCCCCGAGGTGACGGCATGATCTCACTCCATCACATAAATGCCGGCTTCCTCGCACGCCACGATAAAGGCCTTGCGGGACAAGGCCACGGTGGCCGATCCAGGCAACGCATCGAGACAGGCCTTGCGCGTCGCGTTACAGACGACAGGAAGAAGCTAAAGCCCCCTCTAATCCGCAGGCTGGTCCCGCCGCTTTTGGGCAAGCTCTTTTTGTTTCTGGGCGTGATTCAATCTCGCCTCAAGGCGGGATGCGATCCAAGGAGCAACGGCGCCCAAAAACAGGGCCACGGCCAATGCCTTTATCAGGTTTACGAGCCAGGATTCATTGCTGGCCGTCGATTGTCCCGGCGCCGGCATCATGAGGACCAACGTCGCCACGGAAACGGAGAAGACCACAGGTGCCCATCGACGAAATCGCATTGTCATAGTCCGTGGCCGCTGAAACGGTTCGGCCCATCCCTTGAGATTGTCGGTCCTCAGCCTGAGGAAAGTCAAATCGGATGGAGGGCTGGGTGCATGCCTTCACTGAACGACATACATCCCAGCCTCGTCGCAGGCCTCGATGAACGCCTTACGCGCCAGGTCAGCAGGCACCGCTCCGGCCAAGGCATCCAGGCAGGCTTTCCGGGCAAGCATATGCTTCTCGCCCCCCTCAATGGGCCAATGGTTGAGCAATACGTTGGCGGCTTCCTCAGGCGATGCTGCGACCCGAAAGGTTCCGACCCCGGTCTCGAATTTGACAGGGTGAGTCCAGGTTTTGTCGTTCATGGCGCACCTCCGCGCTTTCAACGTCGGCGGGGCGATCTGGTTCCACGGGAGGAAGCCACGCCACTAGGAACCTTCGACTATCTCCACCCCGAGATGCATGCACGCCTCAATGAAGGTCGCTCGGGCGTCCTCAGTCGACGTGGCGTTTCTAATCGCGACGATGAATTTCTGGCGCCCGCGGACCGGCTGCCCGCGGGAATCTATTGGCCAGTTTTTGAGCAGGAAACTCACTGCTTCTTCGGTCGAGGCGATCCTGCGGTAATCGCCGATGTAGGTTTGCAGGTCGACCGGCCGTGCCCAGAGATGAATGTGCATGAACGTACCTCGGCCCTACAACTGGCCTCCGGCATTGAGGTTCCGGCTGGAGGTGCGGCATGACGGTCCTGCACCCCTGCCACAACTGCCACCGCAAACCCGATTGCAGCATCCGCGCGAAGACGCTGGCGGCTCTCAAGGGCCTCAGCATCACGAAGGCAACGCTGCAATGCCGGCTGCCGCAGAAAGACTTCCCGCCAGGTGCCGTCGTCGAGGTGAAGGCGTTCGATCTCGTCCCTGAGCCCGACGAATTTACGGGCTTCCGTAAGAGGGAAGTAACCCGACGGGGCGTGATCCGTTCGTGGCATCAGCGCAAGGCTACCGTCGTCCTGGACAAGGACCAGGAGATCGAGAAGGGCTTCGAGGAGGGCGCGATCGGCTACCTGAAGGTGCCATCCGACCGCCTGACTGCGATTGGCCTACCGCCTGTCGAGCTCTGCTCCTGCGACCTATCCCAACAGCGATGCGATGCCGGCGACTATCCGTCCGTGCGGGGAGGGAAGTTTCAGTGTGGGAGTGAGGTGGAATGAGCGCTTTGCATTCCTGCCTCCGGGTTCTACTCGCTGCGAGCCGCGGCATTGTGTTGGATGGCGGCGATCAACACCGCAAGTTGGCGCTCGATTTCATTTTCAATACGCACAAGATCTTTGAATATTTTGAAGTAAGAGAGTTCATTTTTGTTCGCAATCAGTCGCTCTTTGAAGAAAATGAAATTGTTGTAGACGTTAAGTGCCTCAGCGAGATCATCGGAAAACAGTCGATCTCTAATAGCATCAATATTTCGGATAACGACATCGATTGTTGCGACACATCCGTCAGTAACGAAATCCGCATTAATTCGCGACACGTCAGAAAGTCGGGAGCCGTAATTTTCAACCATTCTTTGGTGGCACAATCTAAGTATTGCCACCAATGCACGCGCTCCGTGTCGGCCATCCCGGGTTGCAAGTTTCTCGTTGTGGTGGATTTGGACGGATACAGCGAAAAATGCCGCTGCTGCTGCTGCGAGGGTGAAAATACCTGTCAGCAAGGTCTGATATCGATTCAGCCAAAAATCGAAGCAATTCAACGCCGGGTTCCCTTTGAGCATAGCGTCGGTCGGCGGGCACAGGGCGGCGTTTGCCGGATGCCACAACAAGCCAGCCAGCACGATGAAAATCAGAACCGCTGCGGCGGCAATCGCGCCTTTGTCGTCCGAAGCTTTCGGCGCCTTCGACATCGTCTCGCTCCCCGCGTGATCTCACGACGTTGGGCCGAGTCTCTGCGCTCTTTCAATCACCTGCCGTGGGGGTGGGGAGGGCTTATCGACAGGTTCAACGGGAGTGCCGTCGAAGCGGCAGGGGGTATTTAATGGAAATCGCTCTCTCGCCCGCACAGTGGCGCTACCACGAAAAGGCTAAGGTATGCACGGCACGCGGCGACACGTTCGCCGTCGGGCAAGTGGGAACGGGCGTCCATACAGCAAAAAAAATGATCGCCGCAGGCTTGTGGCGTGAAGCGGCACCAAAGCCCTGGCGCCGAGGGTTCGCAGTCCATTACGAGGTCACCCCCTTCGGCATGACCGTATCGAGAGCGGAAAGGGGCACCAAATGACCGATCGCCCGATTCTCATGTCTGCGCCGATGGTCGGCGCCCTACTCGCCGGCACGAAGACGCAAACGCGCCGCATCATCAAGCCACGGCATAACCCGAATAGGCCGAACCTGTTCGACGGCACCTGGTCGGATAGCTACGTGCTCGACCCCGGCAATCAGAAGTGGCGCGATGATGCCTACTCCTGGCGCGTCGGTGACTGCCTGTGGGTGCGGGAGGCATTGGCTGCGGACCACAACGATCAGGGCATGCGATGGATCAGCTATGCGGCTGACCACGCCGTTCCGCCGGATCTCGGCAACATGGTGTGGTCATGGCGCCGACCGACACTGCCTTCGATCCACATGCCCCGCTGGGCCAGCCGCCTCACGCTGACCGTGACTGGCGTCAAGGTCGAGCGGTTGCGGGACATCAGCGAGGTGGATGCATGGGATGAGGGGATCATCTCCTTCCATCGCAGCGCTGAAAGATTGGATTGGCCCGGCGCGTCCGATGGCGATGTTGCTGCCGCAATCATTGAGACCTACGGGTCTGCGCGCGACGCCTTCCGTGATCTTTGGGAATACATCAACGGCCCCGGCTCCTGGGAGGCAAACCCCTGGGTGGTAGCGCTGACCTTTGCCGTGCATACGCAGAATATCGACGCGCTGAAGGAGGCGGTATGACCGAAATCTCAGCGTCTGCAGCGCTTCTTCAACAAGGACCGCGACGGTGCCACCCACATCATGCTGCATGTTCACCACAATGGCGTGGGAGAACTGTGAGCCTAATGTCTTCAGCATTAACCGCACGCTGCGGTGCTCAATCATGGAAAGAAAGTTTTGGGTATGCATTTAGTTTTGTTGAAGTCCAATTTGGGTCAAGTTCATCCCACATCAGAACAACTGTCGCTTGCAATAGGTCGGCCAGCAACGGATGCATGTCGGCGGTATTTACTCTCTCTCCGGGAAAAGAAAGGCGTGGAATAGTGGTCCGTTCTGGGTTCGGAGGAGCAGCATGACGCGCTCTCCCCGTCTCCCGGACCCGTCGCTGATCAACGACGACACACCGCTGCAGCTTCATATCGCTGCACAACTCGCATATCCCGATGGATCAATGTCGGTGAGCGGCTTGCGCAAAGAGCGGGATCGGGGGACTCTCGCTGTCGAGCGTGTGGCAAATCGCGAGTACACGACGCTCGGTGCGATCAAGAGAATGAGAGAGTCATGCCTCGTCCGACAAAAGGCGCCCGCCTCGTCTTCCGTGAAAACCGTGGCCTCTGGTTCATCAGGGACGGACAAAAGGAGCGAGGAACTGGCTGCGCTAAGCCGGACCGTGCAGCGGCTGAGAGAAAGCTCAAAGACTACCTCGCCGAAAAACACCAACCGGACTTCGGCGGCGGTGATCCGTCTGAAGTAAGCATCGTCGATGCCCTGACACTCTATGCCAATGAGCATGCACCAACTGTCGAGCGGCCCGATGTCATTCTCGGGTCGGTCGAGACCCTCGGCGAGTTCTGGGCCGGGATGACGGTTGCCCAGATCACGAAGAACACTTGCAAGGAATATGTGAAGTGGCGAACGGCCCAGCCGGATAGTCGCTACAAGGATCCGGAGAAGGCCCCGCGGATCAGCGACCAGACGGCTCGCCGCGAGCTTGAGGATCTCCGGTCCGCACTTGGGTATGCAGTCGGCGAGAACAAGCTCAACCGCGTGCCGGTCGTCCATCTCCCCGATAAGGCAGATGCCGTCGATCGCTGGCTGACTAGGAACGAAGCCGCCCGCCTGCTTTGGGCGGCGTGGAAGCCGTGCTGGGGCCAGACAAAGCCGCCGAACATGAGGGAGAGGAATTGGCAGGAGCTCAAATACATGAGCCGCCACCTTGCCCGCTTCATTCTCTGCGCGCTCTATACTGGTACCCGCAAAAGCGCGACGCTCGGCCTGCAATGGCTGCCAAATACGGTGAGCGGCCGCGTCGATCTCGAACGCCGGCTCATCTACCGGAAGTCGCAGCGCCAGGCGCAGACCAACAAGAGGCAGACGCCAGTTCCCATCAGCAGCCGGCTGCTGCCGCACCTCAAGCGTTGGAAGCGGCACAGCACCACGCACGTCATCGAGTTCGAGGGCGCACCTGTTGCGAGCATCAAGCGCTCATGGGCTTCGGCGGTGCTGAGAGCTGGCCTGTCCGACGATGTGACGCCGCACGTTCTCCGGCACACCTTCGCGACCTGGGCGATGCAGAGCGGCCAGCCGATCCCGCTCGTCGCCGGCGCGCTCGGCACCTCAGAGAAGATCGTTCGTGACGTCTATGGGCACCACCATCCCGACTTCCTTCGCGATGTCGTGGACGCAGTGGGGTCGTATTGATCGCTGGGGGTGGACCCCGCACCAGAAATGCACCATAAACCCCGGCGACGAACATGCACGAATCGGGGTGATTTCGACGCTCTGAAGCGGAAATCATGGCCTAAAAGGGGAGGCCTCGCCGTTTACACCGAGAGGGTCGGCGGTTCGAGCCCGTCACCGCCCACCATTCATTGAATATTCAGAATCGTCGATTTGTGTGTAGCGCGCGCTCAGCGCCTGCCTGATGCTAACTGGCGCGGTACCAGCCGTTGTTCCTGCCGGTGTACCTCGATCGAGTCCAGGCCCTTGTCGAACAAGGCCGGGTCGCCTTCCAGATAGGTGGCCGCCCAAATCTCCGCCTCGATGAGATCATCGAAAATCGGTGCATCCGGCAATGGTTCGACGTGAGCGCCGCGGCGTTTCATGATGATGAACTGGGTCATTCGAGTCGTCCTGAATAGTGCATTCATCAATGAAATGCGCAGCGAGGCGCGGGGTTCCACGGCGAGGTCGTTTCAGGCACTCGCCGGCCGGGCGTCACTTGTCGAAATCGATGCACGGCGTCTCTATGTCCTGTTGGGTTGGGAGGATCGCGCGTGGCCGGGTCGGATTGACATCGGACCGATGCCGAACTAAGCGATTACGGCCTGCTGATTTGAGCGGAAGGTTTTATGTCAGAGCTTGTGGGAAACCGCTGACCGTCTCGATTTGACGAGACATGAGAAAGCATTGCGAGGCACTGCGGCCGGATCGGGCGCGTGCGCGGGCGATGCTTGTCATGGTTTCTGCGACAGGCTCCACCATCATGAATATCTCACGGGGCGAGCAGCGTGTGCTGCACGTGCTGGCCCAGGGCGGGCATATCCGTCATCACCGCGGCGATAGTGGCCGCATCCACCATGTCGACTGTTTCACCCGCGACGGCCATCGTCTGGCCGATTGCACGCTGGAGACATTCGGCAAACTCCACCGCAAACGGCTGATCGAATCCCACGCCTCCGGTCCCTACCGTATTTCGCGCAAGGGGCGGGAGAGCGTGCGCGCGCAGGCCGATAATCGCTGAATAGGGGAAAAACCATGCAGATCCGACCAGAACGTGCCGATGACATCGATACCATCCGCGCGATTACCAAGGCGGCCTTCGAAGGTAAGCCGTACAGCAGCCAGACGGAGGCGGCGATCGTCGACGCCTTGCGGGCGGCCGGAGCCTTGACTTTGTCCCTGGTGGCGGAAGAAGACGGCGAGGTTGTCGGTCATGCCGCCTTCTCGCCCGTCACCATCGAGGGCGCTTTCCGGCAGTGGTATGGGCTGGGGCCCGTATCGGTGCGGCCGGATCGCCAGAAGGGTGGTATTGGCCGGGCGCTGATCGAGGCAGGCCTGGCCCATCTTCGCCGGCAAAAGGCAGATGGCTGCGTCGTGGTGGGCAATCCTGCCTATTACGGCCGCTTCGGCTTCAAGAACGAAGAGCAGCTTTGCTTTCCCGGCCTGCCGCAGGTCTATTTCCAGTGCCTGCCCTTCGGGGCCGAGACGCCGCACGGAAACGTGGCCTACCACCCGGCTTTCGACGCGAAATAGTGGACCCGTCCGCTGCGATTGAGGCGTGGCGGACGGCCTTTCAAGCTCCGAAAGAGGGCCAGGCTTCGTCCGCCGGCGCGATCACTGCGGGTGGGCGGGGCCATTCGATAGAGAAGGCAGGATCGTCATAGCGATAGCCGCGAGCGTGGCCGGGAACATATTTGCGGCCCATGCCGTACAAGACGTCCGTCCCTGCTTCGAGCGTCAGGAAGCCGTGAGCGCAGCCTTCGGGAATATAGAGCTGATGAAGGTTGTCGGCGCTCAGATCCGCACCGATCCATTGGCGAAAAGCCGGGCTGTCCGGTCTGAGGTCGACCACGACATCATGGATCGCGCCCCGTGCCACCTGGACGAGCTTGGCCTCGGCATGAGGCGGGTCCTGAAAATGCATGCCACGCAGCGTGAAGGCCTTGTCGTTGCGCGAAAGATTGGTCTGCACAGGCGCGAAGGTGATGCCGGCCGCGGCGAACTCGTCCGGGCAATAGGTGCGGGCGAAAAAGCCGCGATCATCACGCCGCGGTTCCGGCTTGATCAGGAAGCAGCCAGGGATCCGCGTTTCGCTGAAGATCACGGCGTGAGCCTGATGCTGGGCACTGCCGTCACGAAGGAACTGCCCGATGGCATCAGGGGGCGCGTCTGCTCCATCACTTCCTCGGCGATGTTCCAGGGCAGGATGACGAGATAGTCCGGCGCAATCTCGCTGATCTTGTCGGGTGAGAGAATCGGGATCTGGCTGCCGGGCAGCAGGCGGCCCTGCTTGGCCAGCGAGCGGTCGAAGACCGCCACGATATCGGCAGGGCCGACACCGCAGAAATTCAGGAAGGTGTTGCCCTTGGCTGCGGCGCCATAGGCGGCGATGGTCTTGCCGGCCGCCTTTGCCTCGGCCAGGAAGGCAAGGAAGCCGCGCTTGACCTCGGCGACCTTGGCGGCAAAGCCTTCATAGCCTGCCAGCGCGTCGAGACCGGCGGTATGCTCCTTAGCGCGCAGCGCATCGAGCCGCGCCGAGGGCCGGTGGCTGGAAGCAATCGGAGCCGCGAACAGGCGCAACGAGCCGCCATGCGTCGGCAGTTCCTCCACATCGATTGCCTTGAGGCCCACGGCGGCGAACACCTTCTCCACCGTCACCAGCGAGAGGTAGGAAAAGTGCTCGTGATAGATGGTGTCGAACTGCACCTTCTCGATCAGATTGAGTACATGCGGGAATTCGAAAGTGACGACACCTTCGGGCTTCAGCAAGGTGGCGAAGCCGCCGACGAAATCGCTGATGTCGGGGACATGGGCGAGCACGTTGTTGGCAGCCATGAGGTCGGCGCGCTTGCCCTGGCCGACGAGGCGCCTGGCGGTTTCGACACCGAAGAAAGCGACCTCGGTATCGATACCCTTGGCCCGGGCCGTCTCGGCGACGTTGGCAGCCGGTTCGACACCGAGCACCGGCACGCCTGCAGCCTTGAAATGCTGGAGCAGATAGCCGTCATTGGAGGCGATCTCGACCACCAGGGAGTTGGCGCCGAGCCCGAAGCGCTCGATCATCGCGTCAGCATAGCGCTTGGCATGCGCGACCCAACTGTCCGAATAGGAAGAGAAATAGGCATAGTCGGAGAAGATGGCGTCCGGCGGCACGGAATCGTCGACCTGGACCAGCAGACAGCTCGGGCAGACGCGGGCATGCAGCGGGAAGCTGCGCTCGGGATTGCTGTCGTCGGGCAGGCGATAGTCATTGGCGAGCGGCATCGAGCCGAGATCGCACAAAGTGGTCGTCAGCGGCGTGGCGCAGAACCGGCAATGGGGAAGCGTCGTCGTGGCAGCGGTCATGGCAGCGGTCTCAGAGCGTCGAGAAACGGGAAATCTGGTCGAGGGTGTAGGCATGCATGTCCTGCCCGATGGCCTCGGCAGCATACCATTGCGCCGTCCATTCCAGGCTGGACGGCCCGGCGAGGCGGTCCTGCCAGCCGAGCAGTTGGCGGGCGAGTTCCGAATTGACGGTCAGGGCCTTCATCTCGATGGAGCCGGGCACCGGCTTGTGCAGCCAGTCCGGCTTGCGGTCGAGGGCCTGGAAGACGGCATCGGCCACGGCCGAAACGGGCAGGGGCCGGGAGGGATCCGGGCCGAAATTGAGCGAGCGCGGTGTGTCCGGGACGGTGGCCAGCCGCTCGGCATAGACGAGGTAGCCGTTCACGCAGTCCAACACATGCTGCCAGGGCCTGACGGCCTCGGGATGGCGCAGTTCCAGCGGCTTTCCGCTGCGCACGGCGCGTACGATATCGGGAACCAGCCTGTCTGCGGAATGGTCGCCGCCGCCGATGACGTTGCCGCCACGTGCAGTGGCAACCGGCACCCCAGCCTTGTCGAAATAGGAGCGCGCATAGGCATAGGTGACGATCTCGGCCGCCGCCTTGGATGCGGAATAGGGGTCTTTACCACCGAGCTTGTCGTCCTCCCGGAAGGCCGCTCCCTCTTCCTGGTTGAGATAGACCTTGTCCGAGGTCACCGCGAGGATACAGGCAAGGCCGGGGCGGGAGCGCAGGGCATCGAGCAGATGGACGGTGCCCATCACATTGGAACCGAAGGTCTCGATCGGTTCGGCGAGCGAGCGACGCACCAGGGCCTGGGCGGCGAGATGCAGCACGATCTGCGGTTGCGCCGCATCCACGGCGCGACGCACGGCGTCGGTGTCGCGCAGGTCGCCGAGAATGGAGTGGACAGCTTCTTTCACGCCGGCTGCGGCGAACAGCGGCTGGTCGGCGGCCGGCGGCAGCGCAAAACCGGTGACCTCGGCTCCCAGCCGATGCAGCCACAGGGCCATCCAGCTCCCCTTGAAGCCGGTATGGCCGGTGAGAAGCACCTTCTTGCCCCGCCAGAAGCCGGGTGAAGGCAATGCGCCTGCGGCGAGTGCCTCGCTCACGGCCAGACCTTCCAGGGGGCCTTGCCCTGTGCCCATAATTGCTCGAGATGGTTCTTGTCGCGCAGGGTATCCATGGGTTGCCAGAAGCCGCCATGCCGGTAGGCCATCAGGTCGCCGGAGGCGGCGAGGGCCTCGAGCGGCGCACCTTCCCAGGAGGTCTGGTCCGTCTCGATCAGATCGACCACGCTCGGTTCCAGCACGAAGAAACCGCCATTGATCAGCGCGTTGTCGCCGGGCGGCTTTTCGATGAAGCGGGTGACCTTGTCGCCCTCCAGCGACAGGGAGCCGTAACGGCCGGGGGGGATCACGCCGGTCAGCGTGGCGCGCTTGCCGTGCTTCTTGTGGAAGGCGATGAGGGCGCCGATGTCGACATCGGCGACGCCGTCACCATAGGTGAAGCAGAAGGGTTCGCCCGGCGCCAGGAAGGGCGCGACCCGCTTGAGCCGGCCGCCCGTCATGCTGGTCTCGCCGGTATCCACCATGGTGACCCGCCAGGGCTCGGCCTTCTGGTTGTGATAGATGACTTCGTTCTTCTCGGCGTCGATCGTCACATCTGCATTGTGCAGGAAGTAGTTGGAGAAATACTCCTTGATCATATAGCCCTTGTAGCCCAGGCAGATCACGAAATCGTTGATGCCGTAATGGCTGTAGATCTTCATGATGTGCCAGAGGATCGGCCGGCCTCCGATCTCGATCATCGGTTTGGGACGCAGATGCGATTCTTCGGAAATGCGCGTGCCCATGCCGCCGGCGAGAATGATTGCTTTCAAGGTCTGATCCGATAGACAGAGGGTGGTGGCGCGGCTATAGCCGCTTGGCTGTTCAATGGCAATCAAACGGCAGAAATGGCCCGCGTCAAATCCGGATTTCGAAAGCGCTTCAATATCCGCTACTGGCGTTGGCTGCTGGCGCGGGCGACCATTGGCCGGATTGGCCTACTGCGGCGGCGTTTTTCGTTCTATCCGCGCGGGGTCGATCCCGGGATCGCCGCGGCACTGGTCATCGAGGATCGCAAAACCGAGATGGCGACGTCGTTCACGCCGGAGGAAAGCACCTTCGTGCGGGACCGGTGCTGGTCCTATGACACATTGGCGCGCGAGTGGACGGGCGGCGTCACGGTTCCGGTGCAAGAGCTGGCTGTGACGGTGAAGCCGGCCGAGCTGCTCGGCCATGTCAGCCGCATTTTCGCACCTCGCCAGCAGGGCGTGGTGATACGCGATGTGAAATGGGTAAATTGGAATTTCGCCAGGGCCAAGCGGCTCCGGGTCCTGCCCGCCCTTTCCGGGCGTTGTCATCTGCTCGCCCGCACGGACAACTACTACCACGCGCTTTTTGAAGATCTGGTGCCGGTGATCGATTATCTCGAGCGCTTTCACCCCGAGGGCATGCCGCTCACCCTGCTGCTGCCGCCTTCCCGCCTGGAAAGCCTGAATCTCGGCTGTGCCTTGCTCGAGCAGGCCTATCCGGGCGTGCGCGTGGTCGCCATGCCGGACGACGCCAAAGTGGCGGTCGAGGAGGCGCTATGGCTTTCCTTCGATGCCGGCAATGCCGAATGGAGCTTTGCCGATGCCGCTCCGGTATGGCGGTTGGCAGAACTCTTCCGGGCACATTACCGGGTGGAGCCCGGCGGCGGCCGGCGCATCTTCTTTTCGCGGGGAGGCAGCAAGATCCGGCGCCTGCTCAATGAAGAGGCGCTCTGGGAGATTGCAAAAGGCCATGGTTTCGAGCGTTTCGAGGCCAAAGGCGACAATCATGCCGAACAGGTTCGGCTGTTCTCCCAGGCCGAGGTGGTTGTCGGCGTGCATGGCGCCGGGCTCGGCAATCTGGCGTTCTGCCGCCCCGGAACGCAAGTCATCGAGCTTTTTCCCGAGAATTTCACCAAGAGCACCTATCTATGGCTCAGCAAGCGGCTTGGCCTCGACTATAGCTGGCTCATCGGCGAGCCGGGCGACTACGATCAGGCCTTCGTGCTGAATGAAGATCTGCTGCGCGACAAGCTCGAGAAACTTTCTGCTCCTTCCTGAAAATTCCACCGGCCTCGGCCTGATCTGTGCCGGTGCCTTCTTCGTGTTCAAGGGACCGATCGGCTCCTGAGCCCGTTCAGATCTCGATCTCAGTTCCGAACTGCACCACCTGCGGCGCCGGGATGCGGAAATAGGAGGCCGAGCGCTCGGCATTGCGTTGGAGCATGGCGTAGAGCACCTCGCGCCAGAAGGCCATGCCCGCAATCCTCTTGGAGGGGATGATCGTCTCGCTGCCGATATAGAAGGAGATCTCGGCAAGGTCGAAGCCCGAGATCAGGCCTTGCGAGATGGCCAGCCGCATGCCCTTGAGCACGTCTGGTTCCTCCATGAAACCGAAGCGCAGGACGATGCGCTCGAAACCGGGCCGAAGCGAGGTCACCGTCACGCGGTCCCCGTCGTTGACGCGAGGGATCTCCGCCCCCTGCACGGTGACCAGCAGTACGCGTTCGGGAATGGCCTGGGTGTGGCGCAGGAAAATGCTCAGCGAAAGGGGCATGCCGATGGCGGCCGAACTCAGGAAGGCGGCCGTGCCCGGCAGCCTGACGGGACGCTGGGTTTTCATCGCCGCAAAGAAGGTCGTCTCCTCCACGCGCAGATGCTTACGGGCCTGTTCGGCCAGGATCTGGCCGCGGCGCCAGGTCAGCATCAGCATGGCGACGAAGATGGCCAACAGCAGCGGGTACCAGCCGCCCTCGAAGAGCTTGACGCCATTGGCGGAGACGAAGATCAGGTCAACGGCGAAGAAGGCACCATTGACCAGGATGACGAGGAAGAGATTGTATCCCCAGTGCCGGGCCACCAACGCCGCCAGCAGCGTGGTGATCGCCATCAGCAGGGAAACCGCGACGCCATAGGCACCCGCCAGCGCGGCAGACGAGCCGAAGCCGAGCACGGCGCCCAGCGTGGCGATGCACAGCAGCCAGTTGACCAGGGGAACGTAGATCTGGCCGAATTCCTGGTTGTCGGTCTGCTTGATGGTGAGCCGCGGAAGCAGACCAAGTTGTATGGACTGGCGCGCCAGCGAAAATGCTCCCGATATGATGGCCTGGCTGGCGATGACGGTGGCTGCCGTCGCAAAAATGATGACCGGGAAATGCAGCCAGTCGGGCACCAGATTGTAGAACGGATTGGAGGCGGCGGTGGGATTGCCGAGCAGCAGGGCGCCCTGGCCGAAATAATTGAGGACCAGGGCGGGGAGGGCGATCGTGAACCAGGCCAGGCGGATGGGGTTTCGGCCGAAATGCCCCATATCGGCATACATCGCCTCGCCGCCGGTGACGGCAAGGAAGGCCGCCCCCAGGATGGCAAAACTGACGGCCGGATTGGCCGTCACCAGGAAATGCAGGGCCACGAACGGGTTGAGGGCGGCGAGGATGGCAGGATTGCGCACGATGCTTGCCAGGCCCAGCAGCCCGATGAGGACGAACCAGGCCAGCATGACCGGGCCGAAGAAACGGCCGATCATGCCGGTGCCGTAGCGCTGGACCATGAACAGGACCAGAAGGATCGCGACGGTCAGGGGCACCACGATATGGGCCAGAGAGGGCGTGGCGACTTCCAGTCCTTCGATGGCGCTGAGCACCGAGATGGCTGGCGTGATGGCGCCGTCGCCATAGAGCAGCGCCGCACCGACCAGGCCGATGATCAGGAAGACGACATGGTGACGGCCTTCGCGGCGGCCGCTGCCGCCCAGAATGGCGAGGAGGGCGACGATGCCGCCTTCGCCCTTGTTGTCGGCGCGCAGGATCAGGATGGCATATTTCAGGGATACGATCAGGATCAGGGCCCAGAAGATTACCGAGACGACACCGGTCACGATCCAGGCCTGGCTCGCGCCGCCATCGCCGCTGGCGCCGATGGCCTGTGCGAAGGCATAGAGCGGGCTGGTGCCGATGTCTCCATAGACGACGCCGAGCGCCGCCAGGGCCAGTCCAGGTGAAAAACGAGATCCGTTAGCGCCCGCCGCAGTCGTCATCACCATCGCCCCGTGAACCTTCGGGAATTCTGCGATTGATGGCAGATTGTCGCACGCGGTCAAGGATGCCGAAGGTGTTATGCGGTGTCTTCAAAGCATTTCCGCTGGCTTGGGCCATGGCTTCGCCGATATGGTCCGCGCATGCAGTCATCCGCTTCCCTCTCTCGTTATTTTCTCGGCGTGCAATCCTCTTTCACCGGCAAGGCCTGGCGGGAAAGGCTGGATGCGCAGGGGCAGATGCAGGCCATGACCCTGGCCCAGCGCTCCGGCCAGCCCGACCTGCTGGCGCGCATCCTTGCTGGCAGAGGCGTGACGGCCGAGGAGACCGACGCCTATCTGGCTCCTACCCTGCGCCACTATATGCCCGATCCCTCGCGCCTGACCGACATGGACAAGGCGGCGGAGCGGCTGGCCGATGCCGTGGTGGCGCGTGAGAGCATTGCCATTTTCGGCGACTATGACGTCGACGGCGCCACTTCCTCCGCATTGCTTGCGGGGTGGCTGCGCGAGGTCGGCGTGCCGGCCCGGATCCACATTCCCGATCGTATCTATGAAGGCTACGGTCCGAACGAGGAGGCGATTCGACTGCTGCGGACCGAAGGCGCCAGCCTGCTGGTGACGGTGGATTGCGGCACGACGAGCGTCGACGTCCTCGGTAAGGCAGCTGAGCTCGGTTTCGAGACGCTGGTCGTGGACCATCACCAGGCCGGCGAAGCGCTGCCGCCGGCGGTGGCGGTGGTCAATCCCAATCGTCTGGACGATCTTTCAGGGCAGGGGCATCTGTGTGCCTGTGGCGTCACCTTCATGCTTCTCGTCGCCGCCAGTCGAAGCCTGCGCAAGCGCGGCTGGTGGCGGGAGCACCCCGAGCCGGACCTGATGGCACGCCTCGACCTGGTCGCCCTGGGGACGGTGGCCGATGTAGTGCCGCTGAAAGGACTTAACCGGGCCTTCGTGGCGCGAGGCCTCGCCGTCATGCGCCAGCGCCAGCGTGCCGGCCTGCGCGCGCTGATGGACATGGCCCGCCTGGACGGGCCGCCACGTCCCTATCATCTCGGCTTCCTGCTCGGCCCGCGCATCAATGCAGGTGGGCGCATCGGCGATGCCGCACTCGGGGCAAGGCTGTTGATGACAGAAGACGGCGAGGAGGCGGCTTCGATCGCCGCGACATTGGACCGGCTCAACCGGGAGCGCCAGACGGTCGAGGCTATCATGCTGGAGGAAGCGCTGGCCGAGGCGGTCGCGGCCCTTGGCCTCGAGGAGACGGGCGCGACAGTGGTGACGGCCTCGCGAAATTGGCACCCGGGTGTCGTGGGCCTGGTAGCCGCCCGTCTCAAGGAGCGCTTCGGACGTCCCGCCTTTGCTGTTGCCTTCAACAAGGATGGCGTCGGCACGGGATCCGGGCGCTCGATCGGGGGCGTGGATCTGGGCAAGGCCGTAAGGCAGGCGGTGGAGCGCGGTCTCATCGTCAAGGGCGGTGGCCATGCCATGGCCGCTGGCATCACTCTGGGCCAGGACCAGCTCGGCGCTTTCCGGGCCTATCTGGAGGCGGAACTCGCATCCGCCGTCGAGACGGCACGGGCAGACGCAGCCCTGGAGATCGATGGCGCACTCGCAGCTGGCGGCGCGACCACCGGCCTGATCGAGATGCTCGAAAAGGCCGGCCCGTTCGGCCAGGGCAATCCCGAGCCCGTGCTGGCGCTGCCGGGCCACCAGCTCGCTTTCGTCGATACGGTCGGGGAAGCGCATCTGCGTCTGCGCCTTAAGGCGCATGACGGCGCGATGCTCGACGCTATCGCCTTCCGCTCGGTCGGGCAGCCCTTGGGCGATGGCCTCGTCGGCCATCGCGGCAAGGCGGTACATGTCGCCGGCACCTTGAGTGTCGACCGCTATGGCGGGCGTGAACGCGTGCAATTGCGCGTGATCGACGCTGCCCCCGCCATTACCTGACCGGAGAGCGGTTCTGTCTGTTCACACCGGTGGCGGATTGCGTTCGGCGAAACCACGCTGGTGCCAATAGGGATAGGGCAGGGTGACGGTGCTGGCTTCGTCCAGACGAGCGATTTGCTCCGGCGTCAGCGACCAGCCGACGGCACCGAGATTTTCGTGCAATTGCGCCTCGTCGCGTGCGCCGATGATCACGCTGGCAACACTGGGGCGCTGCAGCAGCCAGTTGAGGGCGATCTGGGGTACGCTCTTGCCGGTTTCGCCGGCGATGGCGTCGATCGCATCGACGACACGATAGAGCAGTTCATCGGCAACCGGCGGACCATCGGCGGCGGTCTGGTGCAGGCGGCTACGCTCCGGCAATGGCACGCCACGACGCAGCTTTCCGGTCAGGCGTCCCCAGCCGAGCGGGCTCCACACCACGGCGCCGACCTTCTGGTCGAGACCGAGCGGCATCAGCTCCCATTCATAGTCGCGGCCGACGAGCGAATAATAGGCCTGGTGGGCGACATAGCGCGGCAGGCCCTGACGGTCCGACGCCGCCAGGGACTTCGCCAGATGCCAGCCGGAGAAGTTGGAGACGCCGATATAGCGGATCTTTCCGGCACGGATCAGGTCGTCGAAGGTCTGCAGCACTTCCTCCACCGGTGTGAGCGCGTCGAAGCCGTGCAATTGGAACAGGTCGATATAGTCGGTGCCGAGCCTCTTCAACGCCTTGTCGACGGCGTCGGTGAGATGGAAACGGGAAGAGCCGACATCGTTCGGCCCGGGGCCGGAGCGGAAGGTCGCCTTGGTTGAGATGATCACCCGATCGCGGCGCCCGGCGATGGCCTTGCCGAGAATCTCCTCGGCGAGGCCTGACGAATAGATATCGGCGCTGTCGAACATGGTGACGCCGGCGTCGATGCAGATGTCGAGCAGGCGCCGCGCGCCTTCCGCATCGGTCGAGCCCCAGGCTTTGAAGAAATCACCGCCGCCGCCGAACGTGCCGGTTCCCAGGCTAAGCGCGGGTACCTTGAAGCCCGAGCCGCCTAACTGACGATATTCCATGGAGTTTCCTCATTTACGGAACGAAGCCGGCTCGCGACGATCTCGATCGCCGGCATTCGAAACATATGCTGGTATTGAAACGAAATTCGATTGGCACCCCGACAACGAACTCAGGAGTGAAGCCAATTGTCAGATGATATTCCGACCGCGGGCAAAGGCCAGCCTTTGATGAAGAAAAAATCTCCAGACTAAAGTGTTTGTGATTTCTCGGAATCACAGAGAATCGCAAAGACGCGTCGGAACAAAGAGTTAGAGCAAACAAGCGTTTGCGCGTGAACGCGCTTTGCTCTAGGGGAGGCGCGGCAGGAGGCCCTTCACGACGAGATGCCGATGGATGGCGATGATCTCGTCCTCGCCGAGACGTCCCTTGGGATCGTACCAGCCGACCACGCCGGTAAGTTGGGCGATGATCGCGAAGGTGGCGACGGTCACATCCGGCACCGCCAGAGCACCGCTCCTGGTCCCCTCGGCCAGGATCTGTTCCAGGCGCCGTTCATAGTCGCGGCGCAGGCCGGTCACGACAGCCCTGTTCTGAGGCTCCAGGCTGCGCAGTTCCGAATTGTTGACGAAGACTTCCATCCGCCGGGTCAGATGGTAGCGCAGATGGAACTCGATGAAGGTGTCGAGACGGGCGAGGGGACACTCGATGCCGGCCAATGCGGCGTCGAGGGCTTCGGTCAACCGCGTCATGTGTTCGACCAGGAAATCGAACAGCAGGGCCTGCTTGGTGGTGATGTGATTGTACAGCGAGCCCGGCTGGATGCCGACGACCTGGGCGAGATCCCGCAGGCTCATGCCTTCATAGCCATGCTCGAAGATCAGACGCAGGCCCGCGGCGCGGATCGCCTCCGCTGTCTTGCTGCCATCTGCTCCCACCCTGCGTGCCATATTAGGGCCTGTCTTCAGCTATGGTTTTGGTTTGACGGGAGCGATTTTGGCCGAGAAGGAGGAGTTCGAGGACGCAAGCCTTTCGGCTTGCTACGAAGAACGACGCACTCATCGGCCAAAATCGCCCCGCCCCAGAAGGGGGAGGTCAAAAATGGTCGCCTGCAGCGTTGCTTCGCTTGCCAAGACAGCAGTCTTTGCAGCGCTAGCTCCTCCCATTCAACCATTTTTGACCTCATCAAACTCCAAACCATAGCTGAAGACAGGCCCTATTCCGCTTGCGGAGAAATCCGCTCCCGATTATAGAAACAAACGTTCGTTCGTTTATGATCCAATCAAGGCCGCATCGCAAGCGGCTTGCAACAGGCAAGGCGGTCTGCATGCCGATCATAGGGAGTACAATCGATCGGCGGTCGGAGACGTTTCAGCGCAATCATGATGCGCTGGCAGCGCTCGCCGCTGAACTGAGGGAGCGCAATCAGCACGCCGGTGGCGGCGGTTCCGTATCCGCTCGAGAAAAACATCTCAAGCGCGGCAAATTGCTGCCGCGCGACCGCATCGAATTGCTTCTCGACGCCGGAGCTCCCTTCCTGGAGCTGTCCCAACTGGCTGCCTTCGGCCTCTATCGCGACGAAGTGCCGGCGGCCGGGCTGATCACCGGCATCGGCCGTATCTCGGGCCGCGAATGCATGATCGTCGCCAACGACGCCACGGTGAAGGGCGGCACCTACTTCCCGATGACGGTGAAGAAACATCTGCGGGCGCAGGCTATCGCCGCCGAGAACCATCTGCCTTGCGTCTATCTGGTCGATTCCGGCGGGGCCTTCCTGCCCAAGCAGGATGAGGTCTTTCCCGATCGCGAGCATTTCGGCCGCATCTTCTTCAACCAGGCACGCCTGTCGGCGGCCGGCATCCCGCAGATCGCCGTGGTGATGGGCAGTTCCACCGCGGGCGGGGCCTATGTGCCGGCTATGGCCGACCAGGTGGTGATGGTGCGTAACCAGGCCACCATCTTCCTCGGTGGTCCGCCGTTGGTGAAGGCCGCCACGGGCGAGACGGTGAGTGCAGAGGTACTGGGCGGCACCGATACCCACACCCGAACTTCGGGCGTGGCCGACTATGCCGCCGAAAACGATGCCCATGCCCTCGGCATCGCCAGGGAAATCGTCGGCAATCTCAATCGCCGCAAGGACGATACCGGCGAAATCGAGGTGCCGAAGCCGCCACTCTACGATCCCAGGGAGATCTACGGCATCGTCTCGGCCGATCCGCGCAAGCCCTATGACGTCAGGCAGATCATTGCGAGGCTGGTCGATGGTTCCGAATTCGACGAGTTCAAGGCCGATTTCGGCAATACGCTGGTCACTGGCTTCGCTCGGATCTGGGGTTATCCCGTCGGCATCATCGCCAATAACGGCATTCTCTTCTCCGAATCGGCGCTCAAGGGCGCCCATTTCATCGAATTGGCCTGCCAGCGCGGCATTCCCTTGCTCTTCCTGCAAAACATCACCGGTTTCATGGTCGGCCGCGAGTATGAGGCGGGCGGTATCGCCAAGGACGGCGCCAAGCTGGTGGCGGCCGTCGCGGCGGCGAACGTGCCGAAATTCACCGTGGTGATCGGCAACAGCTTCGGTGCCGGCAATTACGCCATGTGCGGCCGCGCCTATGATCCGCGCTTCCTGTGGATGTGGCCCAATGCCCGAATCTCCGTGATGGGGGGCGAGCAAGCCGCCAATGTGCTGGCGCAGGTGCGGCGGGATGCGGCCGGGACCGATGAGTCCAAAATCGACGCGGAGGCTGAGGAAGCCTTCAAGGCACCGATCCGCGCCCAGTATGAGGAACAGGGCAACCCCTATTACTCGACGGCGCGGCTGTGGGACGACGGTATCATCGATCCGGCGGAAACGCGCATGGTCCTGGCGCTGGCGCTGTCGGCGTCGCGCAATGCTCCGACCAGGGAGACACGCTTCGGCGTGTTCCGGATGTGAGTTTGCGCGTGGAGCGGGACGGAGCGGTCGCGATCCTGACGCTGGACCGTCCAGAGGTGCTGAATGCCTTCGATGAAGGGCTCATCGCCGAACTGACGCGGGCTTTTTCCGAGGCGGGCACCGACGCAGGCGTGCGTGCGGTCCTGCTGCGGGCAGAGGGCAAGGCCTTCTCGGCCGGGGCGGATCTCGCCTGGATGCGGCGTGCCGCCGATGCCTCGCCGGAGGACAATCTCGCCGATGCGCGCCAGCTTGCCGAACTTATGCGCGTGGTCGATACCTGCCCCAAGCCGACACTCGCAAGGGTACAGGGCGCGGCCTTCGGCGGCGCCGTGGGCCTGGTCGCTTGCTGCGACATCGCCATTGCCGTGCCGCAGGCGCGGTTTTCCTTCAGTGAGGTGCGCCTCGGCCTCATTCCCGGTGCGATCAGCCCCTATGTCGTCAGGGCGATCGGCCAGCGCGCCGCGCGCCGCCTTTTCCTCACCGCCGAGCGCTTTTCGTCCGAGGACGCGCTGAGATACGGGCTGGTCCATGAAATAGCGGCGCCAGAAACGCTGGACGAGGCGGTGCAACGCTGTCTCTCGGACATCCTCGCCGGTGGTCCGGAGGCCATCGCTGCCGCAAAGAAACTGGCGGTCGACATGGCCGGCCCGATCACGGCCGAGCGCATCGAGGAGAGCGCCCGACGCATCGCCTCGATCCGCTCATCGATCGAAGCGCGCGAGGGGCTCGCCGCTTTCTTCGCCAAGCGCAAGCCGGGATGGATGTCATGACCGCTCCTCAGCCCAGACCCATTCGCGTGCTCCTGATCGCCAATCGCGGCGAGATTGCCGTACGCATCATCCGCACGGCCCGCGCCATGGGTATCCGTACGGTCGCCGTCTATTCAGATGCCGATGCCGACAGTCTCGCCGTGTCGCTAGCGGACCGGGCGCTGCGCATCGGCCCTGCACCGTCGCGCGAAAGTTATCTGTCGATTGAAAAGCTGATTGCTGCTGCCAAGGCCAGCGGTGCCGATGCCATTCACCCCGGCTATGGTTTCCTGGCCGAGAATGCCGAGTTCGCCCGGGCCTGCGCCGCCGCTGATATCACTTTCGTCGGGCCGTCGGCCGAGACCATCCTGGCCATGGGCGACAAGGCTCAGGCGCGTTCCCGCATGGCGGCAGCTGGCGTGCCGGTGCTGTCGGGCTATGAGGGCGAGGACCAGGGCGTCGATACGCTGGTCGCGGCGGCGGAGGCGATCGGCTTTCCGGTGTTGTTGAAACCCTCGGCGGGCGGCGGCGGCAAGGGCATGCATATCGTGAGGCGGGTCGAGGACATGCCAGCTGCCCTGCTGGCCGCCCAGCGCGAAGCGCGCTCGTCCTTTGGCGACGATCGCATGGTGATCGAGCGCTATCTCCAGACCGCGCGCCATGTCGAAGTGCAGGTCTTCGCCGACCACCACGGCAACACGGTGCATCTGTTCGACCGCGACTGTTCCGTGCAGCGTCGCCACCAGAAGGTGATCGAGGAAGCACCGGCGCCGGACCTGCCACCGGCGTTGCGGGCCGGCCTGCATCAGGCGGCGATCACCTGTGCGCAATCGGTCGATTATGTCGGCGCCGGCACCGTTGAGTTTCTGGTTGCCGACGACCATTTCTATTTCATGGAGATGAATACGAGGCTTCAGGTCGAGCATCCGGTGACGGAAGCAGTCACCGGCCTCGATCTCGTGTCCTGGCAGTTGCGGGTGGCGGGCGGCGCGCCGCTGCCGTTGGCGCAGGAGGCGATCGCCTGCACGGGGCATGCCCTGGAGGCGCGCCTGTGCGCCGAGGATCCGGCCGGCGGCTTCCTGCCGAGCATCGGCAGGATCGAGCATCTCGTACTCCCCGATCAGCTTCCCGGTATTCGCGTCGACAGCGGTTTTCGCAGCGGCGACACCATCTCGATGCATTACGATTCCCTGCTCGCCAAGGTGATCGCCGTTGGCGCCGACCGTGTCGAAGCCATCGCCCGCCTCGGGGGTGGGCTCGATACCGTCGAGGTGGTGGGACCCCATACCAACAGGGATTTCCTTGCCGCCATCATTCGTCATCCGGCCTTCGCCGAGAGCGGGGTCGACACGCGTTTCATCGAGCACCATCAGGCCGATCTTCTGGCATCGGCCCCGCATCCGTCAGACGAGGTGGTTGCAGCGGCGGCCTTCGTGGCCCTGGGGGCCGCCGAGCGCCAGGCCAAGGCTGCCGATCCGGCCGATCCCCATTCACCGTGGGGCGAGACTGGCGGCTGGCGCCTGTCCGGCTCGGCTCGGCGCAAGCTGGATCTGGCCTGGGGCGAAGCGCTGATCGGTGTCGACGCGGTTTGGCGGGCAGGGGGATATGAACTGCGCCTCGGCGATCGGCTCGTCAATGTCGAGGGCAGCCTCGAGGCCGACGGAACGGCAAGGCTGCGGATCGGCGAGGGAGTGCTGAAGGCCCGCGCTGCCTTGTTCGGCGAAACGCTGACCTTGTTCGTGGATGGCCGATCCTACGCTTTCGTCGTGCATGATCCCCGCAAGCCGCGTGGTGTCGAAAGTGATGGGGCAGGCCGCATCCTGTCGCCCATGCCCGGCCTTGTGCTGTCGGTCAATGCCGTTGCGGGAGAGACGGTCGAGAAGGGGCAGCCCTTGGTGGTGATCGAAGCCATGAAGATGGAGCACACCGTCTCTGCCCCGCGCACGGGCGTCGTCAAGGTTGTCGATGTCGCCGTCGGCGATCAGGTCGTCGCCGGCGCCGAACTGGTGGTGCTGGAGGTCGAGCCATGAGTCGTGCCGGGCGCGTCGAGATTTTCGAGGTCGGCCCCCGGGACGGCCTCCAGAACGAGAGCAGGGTGCTGCCGGTCGAGACCCGCATCGCCTTGGTCCGTGATCTGGCTGCGGCCGGGTTGCGCACGGTAGAAGCCGGCAGCTTCGTCTCGCCCAGGAACCTGCCGCAGATGGCTGAGACCGCCGAAGTGCTGGCCGGGCTATCCTCCTTGGCGGGACAGGTGCATCTGCCCGTGCTGGTGCCCAATGCCCGCGGTTTTGCCGATGCGCTTGCGGCCAAGGCCAAGTATATCGCCGTGTTCGCCGCGGCCTCCGAGAGCTTCAGCCGCCGCAACATCAACCGCAGCATCGAAGAGAGCCTCGCCGAGTACAGGCCGATCGTGACCGAGGCCCGGGCCAAGGGCCTGAAGGTGCGCGGCTATGTCAGCTGCGTGCTTGGCTGTCCCTATGAAGGGCGCGTCCCTGTCTCCACCGTGGTTTCGGTGGCGACGGCGCTGGCCGCGATGGGGTGCGAGGAAATCTCTCTCGGCGACACCATCGGCGTGGGAACGCCCGACGCGGCACGCGCGATGACGGCGTCGGTGGCCGGCGAGATCGGCATCCGGCGCACTGCCGTGCATTTCCACGACACCTATGGCCAGGCGCTCGCCAATGTCCTGGCCTGCCTGGAACTCGGCGTCGTCGTGGTGGACGCTTCGGTGGCGGGTCTCGGCGGCTGCCCCTATGCGCCGGGGGCGAGCGGAAACCTGGCAACCGAGGATCTCGTTTACATGCTTGACGGCCTCGGCGTCGAAACCGGGGTCGATCTCGACAGGGTGGCGGCAGCGGGCAGGGCGGTCTGTGCGGCGCTCGGCTCGGCCCCACGCTCGCGCACGGGGCAGGCTCTAGCGGCCAAGATAAAATAACATGAAATGTCAGGGAGAGGGCTCATGTATGATGGCGGCCTGAACTTCAATCTCGGTGGGGACATCGAGGAATTGCGCCGCATGGTGCAGCGTTTCGCAGCGGAAAAGATCGCGCCGCGCGCCGCCGCCATCGATCGCGACAATGCCTTTCCGCGCGACCTGTGGCCCGAACTCGGCGCCCTCGGCCTGCTCGGCATCACTGCGGAGGCCGACTATGGCGGCTCGGGCATGGGTTATCTCGCCCATTGCATCGCCATGGAGGAAATCAGCCGGGCCTCGGGTGCCGTGGCGCTTTCCTATGGCGCCCATTCCAATCTCTGCGTCAACCAACTCACCCGCCATGCCACTCCCGAGCAGAAGCAGCGCTATCTGCCCAAGCTGATTTCGGGCGAGCATGTCGGCTCGCTGGCGATGTCGGAGGCCGGATCCGGCTCTGACGTGGTATCGATGAGCCTCCGGGCCGAGGCCCGGGACGGCGGCTATGTCCTCAACGGCACCAAGATGTGGATCACCAACGGCCCCGATGCCGATGTGCTGGTGGTCTATGCCAAGACCGACCCCACTGCAGGTCCGAAGGGTATTTCCACCTTCATCGTCGAGCGCGGGCTTGCCGGCTTCCGCACCTCGCCCAAGCTCGACAAGCTCGGCATGCGTGGCTCGAGCACCTGCGAACTGGTGTTCGAGGATTGTTTCGTGCCCGCCGCCAACCTGCTTGGCAAGGCCGGCGACGGCGTGCGTATCCTGATGTCCGGCCTCGATTTCGAGCGCGTGGTGCTGGCGGGCGGTCCGCTCGGGCTGATGGCTGCGGCCCTCGATCTGGTGGTGCCCTATGTGCATGAGCGAAAGCAGTTCGGCGAGGCGATCGGCACCTTCCAGCTGATGCAGGGCAAGCTCGCGGACATGTACACGATCTTCAATGCCTCGCGGGCCTATACCTATGCCGTCGCCTCGGCTTGCGACCGCGGCGAGGTCGCCCGCAAGGACGCAGCCGGCTGCATTCTCTATTCGGCCGAGAATGCCACCAAGGTCGCGCTCGAGGCCATCCAGGCCCTGGGCGGCAACGGCTATATCAACGATTTCCCGGCCGGACGCCTTCTTCGTGACGCCAAGCTCTACGAGATCGGCGCCGGCACCTCCGAGATCCGGCGCATGCTGATCGGCCGCGAGATCTTTCGCGAGACGAGCTGACGCTGCTGGAAACACCATCGAGTGGGGTTCGATCATCGGATCGAGCCCCATTCCCCTTTTGACCCGACCAGACGCAACCTCAAGCTAGCCGGACAGCCAAAGCGTTTTGCGATGAGACGTCCTCACGTCGAAGCGCAAAGACGCGTCGAAACAAAGAGCTGGGGCAAACAAGCGTTCATGCCTGAACGCGCTTTGCTCCAGACGTCCTGGGAGCGCCCGTTCGATGACCAAGAAGACCACGCTCAGTCTGCACATCCCGGAAGCCCGCTTCCGGCCGGGCGATACGCCTGATTTCAGCTATCTCAACCTGCCGGGAGCGGGCGAGGCCCAGCGCCCGCCCGTGACTGCCGTCGCGTCCGAAACCCGGGACCTTGCCTTCGGCCTGGTACGGGTGCTCGACGACGAGGGCAAGGCGGTCGGCCCCTGGGACCCCAAGCTCGATGCCGACATGTTGCGCAAAGCCCTGCGCGCCATGATGCTGACGCGCTATTTCGACGACCAGATGTTCAAGGCCCAGCGCCAGGGCAAGACTTCCTTCTACATGAAGTGCACAGGCGAAGAGGCGGTGGCGGTCGGCCAGGCGCTGGCGCTCGAAGCCGGCGACATGTGCTTCCCGACCTATCGCCAGCAGGGCCTGCTGGTGGCGCGTGGATGGCCGCTCACCGACATGATGTCCCAGATCTATTCCAACGGGCAAGACCGGCTGAAGGGGCGGCAATTGCCGGTGCTCTATTCGGCCAAGGAGGCAGGCTTCTTCTCCATCTCCGGCAATCTCGCCACCCAGGTGCCGCAGGCCGTCGGCTGGGCCATGGCTTCGGCCTATAAGCGCGACCGCCGCATCGCCGCCGCCTGGATCGGCGACGGTTCCTCCGCCGAGGGTGATTTCCATCACGGCATGGTGTTCGCCTCGGTCTATCACGCGCCCGTGCTGATCAATCTCGTCAACAACCAGTGGGCGATTTCTTCCAGCCAGGGCGTCGCTGGCGGCGAGGAGGCGACATTCGCCTCGCGTGCCATCGGCTTCGGTATGCCCGGCATCCGGGTCGACGGCAACGACCTGCTTGCCGTCTATGCCGTGACGCGCTGGGCCGCCGAGCGTGCCCGCTCCAATCATGGCCCGACCCTGATCGAACTCTTCACCTATCGGGTCGCCGCCCATTCCACCAGCGACGATCCCGGCCGCTACCGTCCCGGTGACGAGGAGAAATACTGGCCCTTCGGCGATCCGGTCGAGCGCCTGAAGCGCCATCTCATCGGCCTGGGCGAATGGAGCGAGGAGCGCCACCAGGCGCAGGCCAAGGAACTGCAAGCCGAGGTCAAGGCCGCCAACGCCGAAGCCCAGCGCCATGGCATTCTCAGCGATGGCCCGCACCACGGCAACGAGACCATGTTCGAGGACGTGTTCAAGGAGATGCCCTGGCATCTCAAGGAACAATTGGACGAGCTCACCCGCTTCGAAGCTGCCAAGGAAGCCGCCACTAAGAAGAAGGAGGGCGAATAATGCCGGCCATGAACATGGTGCAGGCCCTCAATTCGGCCATGGACGTCCTGCTCAAGAACGATCCCAACGTGCTTGTTTTCGGCGAGGATGTCGGCTTCTTCGGCGGTGTGTTCCGCTGCACCGACGGCCTGCAGCAGCGCTACAGTTCGCAGCGCGTTTTCGATGCCCCGATCGCCGAAGGCGGCCTGATCGCCGTCGCCATCGGCATGGGCGCCTATGGGCTCAGGCCGATCGTCGAATGCCAGTTCGCCGACTACATCTATCCCGGCTTCGACCAGATCGTCTCGGAAGCGGCGCGCCTGCGCTACCGCTCGGGTGGGGAGTTCACCTCGCCGATCACCATACGCTCGCCTTATGGCGGCGGCATTTTTGGCGGCCAGACCCATAGCCAGAGCCCGGAAGGCCTGTTCAGCCATGTTTGCGGCCTCAAGACGGTGATCCCGTCCAACCCCTATGACGCCAAGGGCCTGTTAATCAGTGCGGTCGAGGATGATGACCCCGTGTTGTTCTTCGAGCCCAAGCGCCTCTACAACGGCCCCTTCGACGGCCATCACGACCGCCCGCTCAAGCCCTGGACCGACCAGGCCGGGGCAGACGTGCCGGCGGGCCATTACAAGGTGCCGCTCGGCAAGGCTGCGATCATCAGGGAGGGCAGCGAACTCACCATTCTTGCTTATGGCACCATGGTGCATGTCGCGCTCACGGCGACGCAGGAGACGGGGATCGATGCCGAGATCGTCGATCTCAGAACCATCCTGCCTGTCGACATCGCGACGATCGAGGAATCAGTGAAGAAGACCGGCCGCTGCCTGATCGTGCATGAGGCGACACGGACGGGTGGCTTCGGCGCCGAATTGTCGGCTCTGGTGCAGGAGCGCTGTTTCCACCACCTGGAGGCACCGATCGAGCGTGTCACCGGTTGGGACACGCCCTATCCGCATACCTTCGAGTGGCAGTATTTTCCCGGTCCGAGACGGGTGGGAGAAGGCATGCGCAAAGTGATGGCAGGTTGAGCGGAGACGATCATGAGCAATTTCGTGTTCAAATTGCCGGATGTCGGCGAAGGCATCGCCCAGGCCGAGATCGTTGCCTGGCACGCGGAGATCGGCCAGGAGATCCAGGAGGACGATCCGCTCGTCGATGTGATGACCGACAAGGCGACGGTGGAGATCACCTCGCCCGTTTCGGGGCGCATCCTCTCGCGCCATGCCGAAGTGGGCGTGATGGCCTCGATCGGCAGCGAATTGGTGGTGATCGATACCGGCGGCAAAGCCGAGGCCTCTGCCGGGGAGCCAGTGCCTGCCCCTGCATCAGCGCCGGCCAAGCCCTCCAAGGCGCCGGCCAAGGCTGCTCAGGCTCCGGCGCAGGCCGCGGCGCCGGCTGCCGTGTCCTCCCCGCCGGCTGCTCCGGCAGGCTCAGGCAAGGTTCTGGCGGCTCCGGCCGTACGCGCCAGGCTGGCCGCTCTCGGGCTGGATGGCAGCAAGATCCACGGCAGCGGGCCCGAGGGGCGGATCGAGCATGCCGATCTCGACGACTATCTGACCCGCAGCCAGTCCCAGCCCCAGACTATGCCCTCGGCTCAGCTGAGCCGCCCACCAGTGCCGCCACCGCCTGCGTTCGGCGATGACGGCATCGAGGAGATCAAGGTGATCGGTCTGCGCCGCCAGATCGCCGAGCGCATGCTCGAAGCCAAGCGCAGTGTGCCGCATTTCACCTATGTCGAGGAGATCGACGTCACTGCCCTCGAAGCGGCGCGCGCCGAGATCAACACCGCAGCCGTCGGTTGGCCGAAGCTGACGCTGCTGCCCTTCCTGATCAAGGCAATGGTGCGCGGTATCGCCCAGCACCCCATCGTCAATGCCCGCTACGATGCCGAGGCGGCCGTCATCCACCGCTACAACGCCGTGCATATCGGCGTGGCGACGCAGACGCCCCGCGGCCTGGTGGTGCCGGTGATCCGGCATGCCGAAATGTTGACGCTGCACCAGCTTGCCGCCGAGATCGCCAAGCTCAGCGAACTCGCCAGGGCCGGCAAGGCGAGCCGCGAGGTGCTGACCGGCTCGACCATCACTGTGTCCAGCCTTGGGGCGCTCGGCGGCATCGCGGCGACACCGATCATCAATCCACCCGAGGTCGCCATCGTCGGCGTCAACAAGATCGTGGAGCGGCCGGTGGTGAAAGACGGCCAGATCGTCGTCGCCAAGCTGATGAACCTGTCTTCCTCCTTCGACCACCGCATCGTCGACGGCTTCGATGCTGCCGCTTTCATCAAGACGGTGAAGGGGGAATTGGAGGCGCCGGTTCGGCTGATGGTGTAACGCTTCTTCCGGCCGGGTTTCGAAGATGCCAGCGCATCCGAACCCGATCAGAACAGCGATTGCAGCCAGTTGAGTCCCAGGGCGCCGGGCGCCAGCACGCCGAATGCCCAGATCACGGCCGATGCGGCGTTCACGAGCTGGAAGGTCAGCGCCGGCATCTCGCAGATGCCGGCCACCAGCGGCACCGAGGCCCTGAGCGGCCCGAGGAAGCGGCCGAAGAAGACGCCGAGCGCGCCCCATTTCTCGAAGAAGCGATGGCCGCGGGGCAGCAGGTCCGGATAGCGCGTGAGCGGCCAGTAATGGGCCACGCGATGCTCGAGCTTCAGGCCGATCCAATAGGACAGCCAATCGCCCAGAAAGGCCCCCAGCGCTGCCGCCGCCCAGAAGGGCCAGAGCGACATGCCGCTTTCGCCGATCAGGAAGCCGATGCCGAGCAAGATGACGGTTGCCGGCAGCAGCAGCGAGACGAAAGCGAGTGATTCCCCAAAGGCCAGCAGCAGCACGACGAGGGTACCCCAGCCCTCATGCGTGCGAACGAAAGCGATGATGGGCTGGGAGATGTCAGCGATTGTCATGGGAGATGTGCGGGAACCAAAGCATCGAATTCGCGAGATATTTGGCTGATATCGATGCTTGGGTTCGAAAGTGTGGCGCGCCCTGGAGCAAAGTGCGATTTCATGGAATCGCATTTTCTTTCTATGCCCTTGATTAGAGGCGTCTTTTGAATTTGAAGTGATTCATTCAAATCCCAGAACGCTTCAAGCTCTTCGCGGCGTCACCGGAACTGGCCTAGTCTTGCTCCGGGTGATCAGCCGTGAGGCAACGAAAATGCACCCTGCGGTGACCAGGAAGTCGTCGACCCGCCCTCCAGTCATTGAGTTAGGGATCAGATTTCTGAAAAGCGAATAATAGACGGCAGCAAACGCAATCAACCCCGCAGCGACGACTTGGTTCTGCTTTCGACCAAACAACCGAGATTTCCTGCGGAGCCAGCGCTTGGCCCGGTCGAATGCCGACAGCTTCAGCTTCGGTGGTACGACGATTTCGGGGGCGCTCGCTGTGGCAGCCGAAGCGTTTGCCTGCCGGGCGGACAGGATCCGCTCCGCTTGCTCCCTCATCATGACGATATACCGGTCGTCCTGGATTTCCGGGTAGGCTTTCAGCATGTCAAGCACCAACGAAATGGTCTCGGGCTGAAGCCCGGCGCCGCGCCCTGCTTTGCCGACATTGATACGGCTTCCGCCGGTCCTTGCTGCCGCTAGGCCCGCTGAAATGGCTTCAGGCATCGCGGACAACCCGGCGTAGGAGAGCATTTCAGCCACAGTCTTGTCCGGGGCCGCGACAAAATCTTCGTACATGAAGATCTGGCCTGCCTTCGAGCTGCGCCAGCCCATGTAGAAATTTATGTACCAGGGCATCGCCAGGGTCGCGATTAAGTGCTCGAGTTCGACGCTACTCCGGTTCAGGTGCTGCCGCTCCAGAAACATGATCGAGCCCTCTGGACTCTCGCGGTGAGCATGATCTCGCAGGCTCACGATCACGTCGAACAGGCTTCGGACCAGAACGATTACCGAAATATTATATTCGTGGCACAGCTGATCGGTCCAACTGCTTGCCCGGATATGGAGCTGGGAGACATAATTCGATCGGTTGTTGTCGACGAGGCAGACCTCGCAGAGTTCCTGCTCGCGCCGCCCAAAACTGGGCACCAATTGCACCCGTTCGAGGCTGGCTATGTTCGCGATGGCGTTGGAAATGAATGTCGAGGCCGATTTCGGCATACAAGCCACTAAAACATGATGTGGCATTTGTCCCCTTTCGATATACTTGACGCGCTTCCTATGTGTAGCTTTGAATAATTTTATTCAACATAAGATTATAGCGATTACTTTACTTTTCCTTTCATTTTCTTTCATTTCCTTTCATTTCGGTGAGGTCGCCGTCCGTAATAATGTTGTGCGGCTGCACCGAAGGATGGGCTCGCTCCTCGCTCGCCCATGTGTCGGTCCCGGTGAAATAAGAAAGCGATCCCAATCCCGGAGGACCAGGATTGCGGGCAGATCGTGCCGTTATTCCTTGAGTTCATCCCTATCCGGCCTGCATGGTGTTGCTCTTCACCGACCTTCGCCGATCAGACGCAACCAAGTCCGGGCGCCAGTATGCCAGATCGAGAAGGGTCAGCTTCAAGACCAGCAGACGGGCGTGTGCCTGATTATCGCGATGCCCTTGCCACGGGTCGAGGCGATGTATGGCTGGGCGAACAACCGCCAGTCAGGCACGTACACGAAGAAGGCGAGGGCGTTCGTCCTAGCAACCAAAGGCTTCGAACGCATCGCGGAGACGCTCGTTGCAGCCAAGGTTTTAACGGAAACGGCACAGCCGTGTCGCACCTTGAAAGCGGGTTGCAGGAGGTGCGACAATTTCGGTCAGCAAGTGACTGATAAGCCTGAGGTGACTTAGCAGTGTGGCGCGCCCTAGGGGAATCGAACCCCTCTCTCCACCGTGAAAGGGTGGCGTCCTGACCGATAGACGAAGGGCGCGGCGGGGCGGACATATAGAGGGGGGAATCGCAGGCGGCAAGAGGAATATGCCGCCTTTGTGAAATTAGTTGTGCCGGGCGCTTTTGGTGCCGGTTTTGGGGCAAAAATGCCCCGTTTCACCAGACGCCGGTGTTTGCCATCGACGACCAGGGCTCGGCCGGCGGCAGAGAATCGCCCTTCTGCAGGATCTCGATCGAGATCAGATCGGGGGAGCGCACGAAGGCCATGTGGCCGTCTCGCGGCGGGCGATTGATGGTGACGCCGGCCTGCTGAAGCTTGGCACAGAAGGCATAGATATCGTCGACCTCATAGGCGAGGTGGCCGAAATTGCGGGCGCTGCCGTAATCTTCCGTATCCCAGTTGTAGGTCAGCTCGAGGGCAGGGGCCTTGCCCGCCTTGAAGGCGTCGAGATCCTCGGGCGCGACCAGGAAGACCAGGGTGAAACGGCCCTTCTCGTTTTCATAGCGACGGCCCTCGACCAGGCCGAAGATGTCGACATAGAATTTGAGCGAGGCATCGAGGTCGCGAACGCGAACCATGGTGTGCAAATATTTCATTGGATCCTCATCGCAATTGGAGAGGTATGGCCTAATGCCGATTGCCGCCGCCGACAAGGATGCCGTGCATCGTGAAAAGCTTCTTCGCTTTGCGCAGATGCTGGCGCAAGCCGAACGCATCGTCGCCTTCACCGGTGCCGGGCTGTCGACGGAGGCCGGTATTCCCGACTTTCGCTCGCCCGGTGGTCGCTGGAGCCGGATGAAGCTGATTCCCTTCGAAGCGTTCCTGGCCGATGACGCGGCCCGGTGCGAGAGCTGGCGCCGGCGCTTCGACATGGATGACGAGATCCGCCTGGCCCGGCCCACGCGGGGCCATCGGGCGATCGCCTCCTGGGTGCAGGCAGGCAAATGCCCGGCGGTGATCACGCAGAATATCGACAATCTGCACCAGGATTCGGGCATCCCCGACGATGCCGTGGTGGAAGTGCATGGCAACACCACCTATGCGACGTGCCTCGACTGTGCCAGGCGCTATGAGATCGCGGCCCTGCGGGACCCGTTCCTGGCGAGCGGGGAGGCACCGCGCTGCGATGATTGCGGCGGTTTCATCAAGACGGCGACGATATCCTTCGGGCAGCCCATGCCGGAGGCGGCGATGCGACGGGCTACCGAACTCGCCAGGACCTGCGATCTTTTCGTGGTCGTCGGCTCGTCCCTGGTCGTCTATCCGGCTGCCGATCTGCCGCGTCTTGCCCATCGCCAAGGCGCGCGAGTGGTGATCGTCAACCGGGAGGAGACTCCGGGCGACCCCTATGCCGAGTTGTTGCTGAGGGGAGAAATTGGCGATCTGCTCGGGGAGTTTATCCTGTAAATCCGGCCGGTTTATCGAGAGTTCGTCGATTTTAGGGACGTTTTGCGATTGTATGAAGATGAGGCACAAAAATGTTAATTCGGGCTTTCCGTTGAGCCAGGGGGTGTTATCGTAGCAGCCTCAAGAATCGTGCGGCGGCCCAGTCCGTGGGCAATGTGTTGGATGGCGTAGATGGGTACGAACGATTTTGAAGCGAGGTTCGAGCCAGTTCGCGACTCCGGGGGGCATCCGGACGAGAGGCCGGCAGGCTTGCTGGAGGTCGCCGGCACCATCAAGTGGTTCGACATTGCCAAGGGGTACGGGTTCATCGTTCCGGACAATGGCAGCCAGGATATCCTGCTTCATGTCAGTGTCTTGCGCCGGGACGGATATCAGGCCGCCTTCGAGGGTTCGCGCGTCGTCGTCGAGGCCACGCAGCGTGCCAAGGGCCTGCAGGTGTTCCGCATCCTGTCCATGGATGAATCGACAGCCGTCCATCCCGCCCAGCTGCCGCCTGCGCGTACCCATGTACAGGTGACGCCGACGGGCGGTTTCGAGCCGACCACGGTGAAATGGTTCAACCGCCTGCGCGGTTTCGGTTTCGTCTCGCGGGGGGATGGCACGCCGGATATCTTCGTTCATATGGAGACCCTGCGGCGGTTCGGCATCATGGATCTCAAGCCCGGGCAGATCCTGATGGTGCGTTTCGGCACCGGACCCAAGGGGTTGATGGCCGCAGAGCTCAAGCTTGCCGACGGCCCGGCTGGCCCCCAGTCTCATTGACGAGAATGCGCAAGAGTCCTCTTTTTTCAATAGTTTATGCTGCTGTCCTGGCTCTGTTTGTGAGCATTGCCGGTCTTTCGGCTTCACCGGCCGAGGACGGCGTGTTCGAACCCTTGTCGATCGCCACCGCAGGTGGTCAGCGCGACTTCCAGGTCGAAGTCATGCGGACCGAAGACGAGCAGCGGCGCGGCATGATGTTCCGGCGCAGCCTGGAGCCGGACAAGGGCATGCTCTTTCCATTCACGGCGGAGCGCGTCGCATCGTTCTGGATGGAGAATACCTATGTCTCGCTCGACATGATCTTCATTCGTGGCGATGGCACGATCCAGCGTATCGAGAAGCGTGCCGAGCCCTTGTCGACGCGTACAATCATGTCAGGCGCGCCCGTGCTTGCCGTTTTGGAGGTGGTGGCTGGAACGGCGGACAAGCTGGGCATCAAGCCCGGCGACAAGGTGAGCTATCCGATCTTCAAGCCTTGACGACCCGATCCGGTCGTACAACTTTTTGAAATCGGGGCACCCAGGCCCTTGCGGTTCTCGGCGAGGCCCCTTAGTAAGCTCACATTCGTCCTGAACGGGGTATGGCGCAGCCTGGTAGCGCGATAGTTTTGGGTACTATAGGTCGCAGGTTCGAATCCTGCTGCCCCGACCAGCGACGGATGAGACAAAAGGCGGACGGCGAACGATGACAGCCAGAATCTACAAGCCGGCACGTACGGCCATGCAGTCCGGTTCGGCGAAGACGAAGGACTGGCTCCTGGAATTCGAGCCGGAAGAGCCGCGCTCGGTCGAGCCGCTGATGGGCTGGACGTCCTCGGGCGACATGAAGCAGCAGGTCAAGCTGCATTTCGCCACCAAGGAAGAGGCCATCGCCTACGCCACCCGCAACGGCATCGCCTACCAGATCTTCGAGCCTCAAGAGGCGACGACGAAGATCCTGTCCTATTCGGACAACTTCAAGGTTTCGCGCATCGGTCAGTGGACGCATTGAACGCCTGCGCCCGGCTTTGGACTGGCCCCATAGCTCAGCTGGATAGAGCGAGCGCCTTCTAAGCGCTAGGTCGCAGGTTCGAGCCCTGCTGGGGTCGCCATCCCGCTGGACAACCCGGCCACGGCCCTGGGCAATATCGCGGTGGCGTGCGGCGGTCTCCACTTCTCATCGAAGACCGGCGAGACCGGTGGAGGTTAGCATGGCCGCCTTATCCGAAGCACCTGCTGCCGTTCGTGGGTCGGCCCGTATGCTCGATCGGCTGGCAGGTTCCAACCTGCTCGCGCTTGCGACACTTCTGCTGGTAGCCATCCTGGCGCTCGCACCCGGCTTCACCGGCTTGCCGCCGATGGATCGGGACGAGCCGCGTTTCGCGCAGGCCTCCAAGCAGATGCTGGAGAGCCGCGATTTCGTCAGTATCCGCTTCCAGGACGAGGCCCGGCTCAAGAAGCCGGTCGGCATCTACTGGCTGCAGACGGCTGCCGTTAGCCTCGGCGAGAGCCTTGGCGTTCCCGAAGCGCGTACCACGATCTGGCTCTATCGCATCCCCTCGCTGATCGCGGCGATCGGTGCGGTGCTGCTGACCTGGTGGACCGCCATTCCGCTCGTGGGCCGCCGCACGGCCCTGCTGGCGGGACTGATGATGGCCGGTTGCCTGTTGCTTGGCGTCGAAGCGCGCCTGGCGAAGACGGATGCGACCCAGCTTTTGACGGTGATGGCGATGGTGGGCGTGCTTGCCCGCTTTTTCATGGCCTCCCGTCGTGGCGAAGCCTTGCCGACAGGCCTGGGCCTGCCGGCGGTGTTCTGGATCGGCATGGCGGCCTCCATTCTGATCAAAGGGCCGATCGGCGCCCTTCTGGTCGCCCTGACCATTGCCGGTACGGTGGCTGCCACGCGTGACTGGCGCTGGCTCGGGCAACTGCGCTGGCTTTGGGGCATCCTGTTCACCCTCGTGCTGGTATCGCCCTGGTTCATTGCCATCATGATCCAGACCAAGGGCGCCTTCCTGCAGGAATCGGTCGGCAAGGACATGCTGAACAAGGTGGCGGGCGCCCAGGAATCCCATGGCGGCTGGCCCGGCACCTATCTAGCGGTCTTCTGGGGTACGTTCTGGCCCTTCGCGCCGCTGGCCGCCCTGGCCGCGCCATGGGTCTGGCGGCAGCGCCGAACCGCCTCGGCGGTCTTCCTGCTCGCCTGGCTGGTGCCTTTCTGGCTCGTCTTCGAATTCTTCCCGACCAAGCTGCCGCATTACGTCCTGCCGGTCTATCCGGCGATCGCCATCCTGATCGCCGCGGCTGTTTGCGACGACGGGCTCTCGCGGAGCCTGTGGGCCCGCATCGCGGCTGGCCTCATTCCCTTGTTGGCCCTGGTGCTCGCGGTCGTAGCGATCGGCGCGGTGTGGTTCTACCAGCGGGAGATCGCATGGCTGACGCTGCCCTTTGCCATCGTGGCCGTGGCGACGGCATGGCTGGCCTGGAGGCGACTGGGCGAGGACAGGGGCGTCGAGGCCGTTCTGGCCTGTCTCGCCGGCAGCCTGCTGCTTTATTGGGGCATTTATGCCGGTGCCATTCCCAAGCTGCAGGCCATGGCCATCAGTCCGCGCCTGGCCGCGGCGGCACAGACGGCTCAATGCCCTGATATCACAGCCGCGAGCGTCGGCTTCCGGGAACCGAGCCTGGTCTTCCTGGCCGGGACGGACCTCGATATGCCCAGCCCCGAAGGCGCAGCGGATTTCCTGGGGCAGGGTGCCTGCCGCACGGCTTTCGTCGACAAGCGCTTCGAGCCGGCTTTTCTGGCCCGCCTCGCCGCGAGCGGAATCAAGGCAGACCTGGTTTCCAGGGTTGCGGGGATCAACATCAATGGCGGCAAGAAGCTGGATATCGGCGTGTATCGCAGCCCGTAGCGTTGCCTGAGGCGTTGGCTATAGCGTTTTGCGATTTGGCGGAATCGCCGAGCATCGCAAGGACGCGTCAAACTAAAGAGCGAGAGCAAACAAGCGTTTCTGTCTAAACGCGCTTTGCTCTAGGCTTCTCCCTTATCGGGCTTGAAGGCGATGCCCTTTTGCATGGCCATCCTGCCGAATTTCGCCCTGACAGCGTCGATGGCGTCTTCCGTTGCGACCAGGCGTTTGGCGTGAGGATCGGCGAGATCGCCGTGATCGGCGTCGGCCACGTCGGTGAGACCGGTGACCCCGATGCCGATCAGGCGATATTGGGTGCCGTCCGTCTCCTTCGAGAGCAGCTTCTTGCCGGTTTCGAAGATGCGCGCCGCCAGGCGTGTAGGTTCGTGCAGGCTCTGGGCGCGGGTGCGGATACGAAAGTCGGCCGATTTCAGCTTCAACGTCACGGTCGAGCCGGCAATGGCGGATTTTTTCAGGCGCGAAGAGACTTTTTCCGATAGGCGCCAGAGAATCGGCAGCAGGCTTTCGCCGCTGGCCAGGTCATGTTCGAACGTCGTTTCGGCCGAGACGGATTTGCGGTCGCCCTCCGGATCGACCTTGCGGGTATCGCGGCCGAAGGCGAGACGGGCGAGCCGCTGTCCTTCGACACCGTAGCGGCGCATCAGGGGTAGCTCTCCGGCCTTCTGCAGATCGGCGATGGTGCGAAGCCCGTCCTTTTCGTAGCGCGCCGCGCCGGCCTTGCCGACGCCCCAGATGAAGGAGATCGGGCGTGGGGCGAGAAAGTCCGGTGCCTCCTCCGACGAGAGCACGGTAAAGCCGCGCGGTTTCTCCAGATCGGAGGCCGTCTTGGCCAGGAATTTGTTGGTGGAGAGCCCGATGGAGACGGTGATCCTCAGTTCCTTCTCGACCTGGTTGGCAAAGCGAAGCAGCGTGCGCGCCGGGCTGGCATGGTGCAGGCGGTCGGTGCCGCTGAGATCGAGAAAGGCCTCGTCGATCGAAAGTGGTTCGACCAGGGGCGTCAGGGCCAGCATCATGTCGCGAACCTGGTGGCCGACCTCGACATATTTCTCCATATTGGGCCTGACGACCACCGCATCCGGACAGAGCTTGAGAGCCTGGAACATCGGCATGGCGGATCTGACACCGAAGGTGCGGGCAATGTAGCAGGCGGTCGAGACCACGCCGCGCTTGGCACCGCCGACGATCACCGGCCTGTCGGCCAGGGAAGGATCGTCCCGCTTCTCGATCGTGGCGTAGAAGGCGTCGCAGTCGACATGGGCGATGGCGAGGCGCTCGAGTTGTGGATGCCGGATGATGCGGGGCGAGCGGCAGGTTGGGCAGCGATCCGCCTCGCCAGCCTCGCCAAGACAGTCCCGGCAGAGCGCGCTCATCAGTCCCAACGAAGGCCGAGCTGGAACGCCGCCCGTTGCAAGTCCTCGGGGGACAAGCCGTTTTCCGTGGCAAATCCGGCGGCGCTCTCCTCATCCGAGAGAACATGCTGCAGCACCGAAGCCAGAAAACCGGGCTTGGCGGCCGCGCTGCGAATCTCGTCGGGCGACAGGCCGGTCGCCATGAAGAAACCATTGAGTCGATCTCCATGGGACGCAATGAAGCCGAGAGCCGCCGTCGCAATTTCTTCGGCGCGTTGCTTTTGTGCTGCCTGCCCGGCGTTTTGCCTGAACATTTGATTTCCCGTTTGGTAAGGAC
The DNA here is from genome assembly GCF_034424805.1 of Labrys sedimenti. Lineage (NCBI taxonomy): Bacteria > Pseudomonadati > Pseudomonadota > Alphaproteobacteria > Hyphomicrobiales > Xanthobacteraceae > Labrys > Labrys sedimenti. Next base: position 939,250 of record NZ_JAXOUF010000001.1, on the reverse strand, counting down.
TGACTGCTAACAAAGTGCCTGTAAGCGGGCGTGGTTGAAAACAGATTCGCAGCCCCGATATCCGCGGTTCATTCTAGAGCAAAGTGCGTTTTGCTGAAAACGCTTCCTTGTTCTAACTCTTTGTATTGACGCGTCTTTGCGATTCCTGGCGATTCTGCCGGATCGCGAGATGCTTTGGCGCAGACGAGGGTCTCCATGGCCAAGAAAGTCCTGATCGTGGAAGATAACGAGCTCAACATGAAGCTCTTCCATGATCTGTTGGAAGCCAACGGCTACGACATCGTGGAAACCCGCAGCGGCATCAATGTGATGAACCTGGCGCGGGAGCATCGTCCTGACCTGATCCTGATGGATATCCAGCTGCCGGAGGTTTCCGGCCTGGAGGTGACGCGCTGGCTCAAGGACGACGACGAGCTGAAGTCGATCCCGGTGGTCGCCATCACCGCCTTCGCCATGAAGGGCGACGAAGAACGCATCCGCCAGGGGGGATGCGAGGCCTATCTGTCGAAGCCGATCTCGGTGGCGAAGTTCCTGGAAACCGTGCGAGGCTTCCTGGGAGAATAGGCCGTTCGAAATTCGCTAAGGCAAGGATGCCTGCGATCCCGGAATTCCCTTTTTTCAAGTCAGTCGTGGCTGAGGACTGGGCGCGGCAGATATTGCGATGCTTCTCTCGCGATGAAATCCAGGGCTTCCTGAGCCGGAGGAAGCAGTACCTTGTCGACCCGGCGCACCACGAACCATTGGCGCGTCACAGGTAGGCCGGCCACGTCCAATGTCACCAGGCGCCCATCCTCCAGCTCGGTCGCGACGGTATGGGCCGACAGGAAGGCGATGCCGAGATCGGCGATCACGCTCTGCTTGATCGTCTCGTTCGAATCGAACTCCATGCCGATATGGGGGGCAAGCTCCGTCTGCTCGAACAGGCGTTCCATCAGCATGCGCGTGCCCGAGCCGGGCTCGCGCGTGAGGAAGGTCTCATGCGACAAATCGACCGCGGCCAGGCCTCGTTCCTTTGACAGCCAGTGGTTGCGCGATGCGATGATGACATGCGGGTTCTGGCCGATCAGGTGCTTCTCGACCTCGATGTCGGGAGGAGGGCGGCCGGTGATGGCCACGTCGAGCTTGTAGTCGCGCAGGGCCTGCATGATTTCAGCGCGATTGCCGATCGACAATGTCACTTCGATCCGGGGATGTGCGCGCGAAAAGGCCGCGATGATGAAGGGCACGAAGTACTTGGCCGTGCTGACGGCCCCGATCGAGACACGCCCGGCGGTCTTTCCAGAAATGATGCCCAGCGTGGCTTCGCAATCGGCAATGGCCGCCTCGATGCGGCTGTGCAATTGCAGCATCTCGATGCCGGCGTCGGTGAGGATCATCCCATCGCCCGTCCGCTGCAGCAAGGGTAGGTCGGCTAGGTCCTGCAGATTGCGAAGCTGCAATGTCACTGCCGGTTGGGTGAGATGCAGGTTCTTGGCGGCCGAAGTCACCGAGCCGCTTGCCGCGATGGCGGCGAGGGCGCGGAGCTGCCGGCGGGTGATGTCGCGCAGGCGAACAGGCATATAAGGAAAACTTTCGCAAAGGCGAAGAAAACAAAATTTCGTTTATTTTCTATTTTCGGTCAAGCTCCTCGAAAGATCGCGAAATGACGATGCCTCTCACGAGGCGTCATCCGGGGGAAATGCCGATGACCGACAAGCCGACTCTGGACTCCTATCTCTCCCGCCACGCCGGCAGCGACATGCTCAGGGTTGCGGTTGCCGAAGTCGTCGCCAGCCTGGCCGCAACGGCCATTCGCGTGTCGGAAGCCGTGTCGCTCGGCGCCCTTGCCGAGATCGTCGAGGAAACCCGTGGCCACAATGCCGGCGGAGACGAACAAAAGGACATGGATGTCTGGGCTGACCGCCAGTTCCGGGAAGCGCTGAAGGCTTGCGCCATTGCGGCCTTTGCCTCGGAGGAGGTCGATGAGCTGGAGATCTGGGATGCGAGTCAGCCGCTATGTGTCGCCATCGATCCGGTCGATGGCTCCGGCAACCTCGACCTCAACATGCCTGTGGGGACGATCTTTTCCGTCATGCCGACACCGGATGAAATCGTGCTGGCCTCGGCGGCCGACCGCACCCTGGTCTGGCCGGCCGGCACCAGCCAGCTTGCCGCAGGCTTCGTCATCTATGGCCCGCAGACGACCTTGGTGCTTTCGCTCGGCGAGGAGGTGGACATCTTCACCCTCGACCGCCGCAGCGGCCACTTTCGACTGACCCAGGCCAATGTCCGCCTGCCGGACCAGGACCAGCCGGAATATTCGATCAACGCCTCCAACTATCGGCATTGGGAGGAGCCGGTGCGGGCCTTCATCGACGAATGCCAGGCGGGTGCCGATGGTCCGTCGGGGTGCGACCACAACATGCGCTGGCATGGGGCGCTGGTGGCCGACACCTTCAGGGCCCTCACCCGAGGCGGTATCTATCTCTATCCGGCCGACGCCAGGACCGGCTACGGGCAGGGGCGCCTGCGGCTGATCTACGAAGCCTATCCCATGGCCTTCCTGATGGAGCGCGCGGGAGGGGCGGGGTCGAACGGCCGCATCCGTATTCTCGACATCCGTGCGACCTCGTTGCATCAGCGCGTACCGTTGATCCTCGGGGCCTCCAATAAGGTCGCCCGTTTGGAAACGTTGCATAACAGGCCGGGTTTGTGGCCACCGACCTCGGCGCCCTTGTTCGCCAATCGCGGTCTCTTCCGCGTTTAGAGCAAAATGCGATCCCTTCAGATCTCCTCTTCTCTAACTCTTTGTTCTGACGCATTTTCTTAATCGAAAAGCCTGTCAGCTCTTCTGGAAAATGCTTTCGCCGTCAGGGAATACCATGTCGATCAAGCATCCGATCATTTCCATTACCGGCTCGTCCGGCGCCGGCACCACCTCGGTCAAGCGGACCTTCGAGCAGATCTTCCGCCGGGAGAACATCGAGGCGGCCTATGTCGAGGGCGATTCCTTTCATCGCTATGACAGGGCCGAGATGCGGGCCCACATGGCGGATGAGGCGGCCAAGGGCAACAAGCATTTCAGTCATTTCAGCCCGGAAACCAATCTGTTCGCCGAGCTGGAGGCGCTGTTCCGCGACTATGGCAATCACGGTACCGGCACCACGCGCCACTATGTCCATGATGACGAGGAGGAGATTCTCTACGGGGCCCCGCCCGGGACCTTCACACCCTGGAAGCCGCTGCCTCCAGGCACCGACCTGCTCTTTTATGAAGGGCTGCATGGAGCGGTGGTGACCGACGAGGTCGACGTTGCCAAATATGCCGATCTCAAGATCGGCGTCGTGCCGGTGATCAATCTCGAATGGATCCAGAAGCTACACCGCGATCGCAGCACGCGGGGCTATTCGACCGAAGCGGTGACCGACACCATTCTGCGGCGCATGCCGGACTATGTGAACTATATCTGCCCGCAGTTCACCCATACCGACATCAATTTCCAACGCGTGCCGACGGTGGATACCTCAAACCCCTTCATCGCGCGCTGGATCCCGACGCCGGATGAATCGATGGTGGTGATCCGCTTTCAGGTGCCAAGGGGGATCGATTTTCCCTATCTGCTGTCGATGATCCCCAACAGTTTCATGTCGCGGGCCAACTCCATCGTCATCCATGGCTCCAAGCTGGATCTGGCCATGCAGCTCATCCTGACCCCGTTGATCCTGCAACTGGTCGATCGCAAGAAACGGGCCGCCTAGAAGCGCGCCCGCAAGACACAGAGCCTTTCCGTGAACCACACCACCGTCTGCCCTCGGCAGCGGAATGGGAGGACATGTCCGTGAATATCTCGACGCCATCAGCCACTTTCGAGACCTCGGTGCCACATCGCGACATGGCGAATGCCCTGCGTTTCCTGGCCATCGATGCCGTGGAAAAGGCCAAGTCCGGGCATCCCGGCATGCCCATGGGCATGGCCGACGTCGCCACCGTGTTGTTCTCCCGTTTCCTGAAGTTCGATCCGTCGGACCCCGCCTGGCCGGACAGGGACCGCTTCGTGCTTTCAGCCGGGCACGGCTCGATGCTGCTCTATGGCCTCCTGCATCTCACCGGCTATCCCGAGCTCACGCTGGAAGAGCTGAAATCCTTCCGGCAATGGGGCTCCAGGACGCCGGGGCATCCCGAATATGGTCACACGCAAGGCGTGGAAACCACGACAGGCCCGCTCGGGCAGGGGCTGGCGACGGCCGTCGGCATGGCCCTGGCCGAGCGCCTCGCCAATGCCCGCTTCGGGGACGATCTCGTCGACCACCATACCTACGTCATCGCCGGCGATGGCTGCCTGATGGAGGGGATCAGCCACGAGGCAATCTCGCTGGCCGGCCATCTCAGGCTCGGCAAGCTGATCGTGCTGTTCGACGACAACGAGATCTCGATCGACGGGGCCACCTCGCTCTCCTGCTCGGACGATCAACTCGCCCGCTTCGCGGCATCCGGCTGGTCGACGCGACGGGTCGATGGCCATGACCGCGAGGCCGTGGCCAAGGCGATCGCCGAGGAACGGGCGACGGAGCGGCCCTCGCTCATCGCCTGCCGGACCATCATCGGCTTCGGCGCGCCCAATCGGCAGGGCACGGAGAAGGTGCATGGTGCGCCGCTGGGCGCCGAAGAGAGTCTGGCCGCGCGCGAGGCTCTGGACTGGCCATATGAACCTTTCGAGATTCCGTCCGAAATCCGCGAGGCATGGCTGGCGGTTGGCGCCCGCGGCAAGGCCGAGCACGAAGCCTGGCAGCAGAGGCTGCACGATGTCGGCGAAACGGAAAGACGCCAGTTCGAGGAAGCTCTCAAAGGCGGGATGGGGGCGGAGCTCAAGCGTGCCTTGGCCGGCATCCGGCAGCGCTTTGCCAGCGAATGCCCAACGATCGCCACGCGGCAGGCGTCCCAGCAGGTCATCAATGCGATCGTTGCCGCTCAGTCCAATCTCCTGGGGGGCTCGGCCGACCTCACCCATTCCAACCTCACCCAAGCAAAGGGGTTACAGCCGGTGCAGGCCGACGATTTCACGGGAGGCTATATCCATTACGGCGTGCGCGAATTCGGCATGGCCGCAGCCATGAACGGCATCGCCCTGCATGGCGGCTTCATCCCCTTCGGCGGCACCTTTCTGGCCTTTGCCGATTATTCACGGCCGGCGATCCGGCTGGCAGCCCTGATGGGGGTGCGCGTGATCCACGTGATGACGCATGATTCCATCGGTCTTGGCGAGGATGGACCGACCCACCAGCCGGTGGAGCATCTGGCGGCGCTGCGTGCCATTCCCAATCTGCTGGTGTTCCGGCCGGCTGACGCCGTCGAGACCGCCGAGGCCTGGGAGTGCGCGCTCATGGCCGACAGGCAACCGTCGGTGCTCTGCCTGTCGCGCCAGGCCCTGCCGACGCTGCGTTCCGACTGCGGCGTGAATGGGGTCGCTCTCGGCGCCTATGTCCTGGTCGAGCCACCGGGGGTGCGAGACATCACCCTGATCGCCACGGGGTCGGAGGTTTCGATCGCCGTGGAGGCGGCCGAACGCCTGGCGAAGGAGGGCATTCGTACCGCCGTGGTTTCGGCACCCTGCTTCGAGCTCTTCCGGCGTCAGGGACCTGTCTATCGCCAGGCCGTGCTGGGAACGGCTCCACGCATCGGCGTGGAGGCGGCAGTCGAGGCCGATTGGTCCCGCCTGCTCGGGGAGGATGGGGTCTTCATCGGCATGACGGGCTTCGGCGCCTCGGCACCGGCCGGCGATCTCTATCGCGAGTTCGGCATCACGCCCGGCACCATCGTGGAGACCGCCCGCCGGCTCGCGTCGGGAAAACGGGAATAGGGTTTGTAAGTCTGTAAATTTCAAAAGCTGCAATGGAAACGGAGGCTGTCATGGCCCGCATCACTCTCAGGCAATTGCTGGATGACGCCGCCGAGCATGGCTATGGCGTGCCGGCCTTCAACATCAACAATATGGAGCAGGCACTCGGCATCATGGAGGCCGCGGCGGCCGTCGATGCTCCCGTGATCCTGCAAGCCTCGCGGGGCGCCCGCTCCTATGCCAACGACATCATGCTGGCGAAGATGGTCGAAGCCCTGGAGGAGATGTATCCGCAGATCCCGCTCTGCCTGCATCTCGACCACGGCAATGAGGAGGCGACCTGCGCGACGGCGCTGCGCTATGGCTTCACCTCTGTGATGATGGACGGCTCGCTCGAGGCCGACGCCAAGACGCCGGCGAGCTACGACTACAATGTCGCAATCACCCGGCGCGTCGTCGATCTTGCCCATTGGGTCGGCGCCTCCGTCGAGGGCGAACTCGGCGTGCTCGGTTCGCTCGAACAGGGGGGCGGCGAACAGGAGGACGGCCACGGCGTCGTCGGCGAGGTCGGCCACGACCAGTTGCTTACCGATCCCGACCAGGCGGTGGATTTCGTGCGGGCCACCAAGGTCGATGCCCTGGCCATCGCGATGGGCACGTCGCATGGCGCCTACAAGTTCAGCCGCAAGCCCGATGGCGACATCCTTGCCATGCATGTGATCGAGGAGATCCATCGCCGCATGCCCGGCGTGCATCTGGTCATGCACGGTTCCTCCTCGGTGCCGCAGGAACTGCAGGACATGTTCAACGCCTTTGGCGGGGAGATGTCGCAGACCTGGGGCGTGCCGGTGGACGAGATCGTCCGGGGCATTCGGCATGGCGTGCGCAAGGTCAATATCGATACCGATTGCCGCCTCGCCATGACCGCCGCCTTCCGAAAGGTCGCCAGCGAGAACCGCAGCGAGTTCGATCCGCGCAAGTTCCTCAAACCCGCCATGGACGGATTGAAAACCCTTTGCCGCGAACGTTTCGAAGCGTTCGGCACGGCGGGACACGCCTCGCGGATCAAGGTCGTTCCGCTGCCCGAAATGGCCCGGCGCTATCGAGCCGGCAGCCTGGAATCGAAACTCGCTGGCCTGGCGGCCGCAGCATAGCGCAATCCATCCAGTCAAGGAGGACGAGATGAACGTGAATACACAAACCGTCCGCGGCAAGGATCGCTACCGGTCCGGCACGATGGAATACAGGAAGATGGGCTATTGGGAGCCCGACTACGAACCCAGGGACACGGATGTCATCGCGCTGTTCCGCGTGACGCCCCAGGATGGCGTCGATCCGATCGAGGCCTCGGCGGCCGTGGCCGGCGAATCCTCCACCGCCACCTGGACGGTGGTGTGGACGGACAGGCTGACGGCGGCGGAAAAGTACCGGGCCAAGTGCTACCGGGTCGACCCGGTGCCAAACGCGCCCGGCCAGTATTTCGCCTATATCGCCTATGACCTCGATTTGTTCGAGCCGGGCTCGATCGCCAACCTCTCGGCCTCGATCATCGGCAATGTCTTCGGCTTCAAGCCCCTGAAGGCGCTGCGCCTGGAGGACATGCGCTTTCCCGTGGCCTATGTGAAGACCTTCCAGGGGCCGGCGACCGGTATCGTGGTCGAGCGTGAACGGCTCGACAAGTTCGGCCGGCCGCTGCTGGGGGCCACGGTGAAGCCCAAGCTCGGCCTGTCGGGCCGCAACTATGGCCGCGTCGTCTACGAGGCGCTGAAGGGCGGACTCGATTTCACCAAGGACGACGAGAACATCAACTCGCAGCCCTTCATGCATTGGCGCGAGCGCTTCCTCTATTGCATGGAGGCGGTGAACAAGGCACAGGCCGCGTCCGGCGAGATCAAGGGGACCTATCTCAACGTCACGGCTGGCACGATGGAGCAGATGTATGAGCGGGCCGACTTCGCCCGGGAGATCGGCTCCAACATCGTCATGATCGATCTGGTGATCGGCTACACCGCGATCCAGTCTATGGCGGCCTGGGCGCGCCGCAATGACATGATCCTGCATCTGCACCGCGCCGGCCACAGCACCTATACGCGCCAGAAGAGCCATGGCGTGTCGTTCCGCGTCATCGCCAAATGGATGCGGCTGGCCGGTGTCGACCACATCCATGCCGGCACCGTGGTCGGCAAGCTGGAAGGCGATCCCAACACCACGCGCGGCTATTACGACATCTGCCGCGAGGACTTCAATCCGACCAACCTCGAACATGGCGTCTTCTTCGACCAGCATTGGGCCAGCCTCAACAAGCTGATGCCGGTGGCCTCCGGCGGCATCCATGCCGGCCAGATGCATCAGCTTCTGCATCTGCTCGGCGAGGACGTGGTGCTGCAATTCGGCGGCGGCACCATCGGCCATCCGCAGGGGATCGCTGCCGGCGCAACGGCCAACCGCGTGGCACTGGAAGCCATGATCCTCGCCCGTAACGAAGGGCGCGACTACTTGCATGAGGGCCCGGAAATCCTGGCCAAGGCGGCCAATAGCTGCACCCCGCTCAAGCAGGCGCTCGAAGTGTGGAAGGACGTCACCTTCAACTACGAATCCACTGACACGCCGGACTTCGTGCCCACCGTCGCCGTCACGGCCTGAAAGGAGAGGGACAATGCGTATCACACAAGGATGTTTTTCCTTTCTGCCCGATCTCACCGACGAGCAGATCGGCCGGCAGGTGCAATATTGCCTTGAGATGGGCTGGGCGGTGAACATCGAATTCACCGACGATCCCCATCCCCGCAACACCTATTGGGAGATGTGGGGCCTGCCGATGTTCGACCTGCGCGATTCGGCGGGCGTGATGATGGAACTCGCCGAATGCCGGCGCGTCTATGGTGATCGCTATATCCGCATCTCGGGCTTCGATTCCACGCATGGCTGGGAGTCGGTGCGTATCTCCTTCATCGTCAATCGCCCAAAGGACGAGCCCGGGTTCCGCCTCGAACGCCAGGAGAGCGTCGGACGCAACATCCGCTACACCACCCACAGCTATGCCGCGGACCGGCCGGAAGGCCAGCGTTACGGCTGAGACGTCCCAGTCCGGTTGGTGACGGCAGTGCCTCCCGTCCCTGGCGACCAACTGGACAACTTGCTCCGCCGCCGACCGGGCGGCGGAGCCTTTCGGGAGAATTTCCATGCTCGATGCAGACACCGTGAAAGAGGCCGGAACGCCGGTGGCGCAGTCCATCGATCTCAGGCAGGAGTTCGAGGCGGTCGGCATCGCCGACGTCTTCGCCCAGCTCGATCGCGAACTGATCGGCCTCAAGCCGGTGAAGACACGCATCCGCGAGATCGCCTCGCTTCTGATGATCGAGCGTATCCGGCAGAAGATCGGCCTGGCGAACGATCCGCCGACCCTGCACATGTCCTTCACCGGCAATCCCGGCACCGGCAAGACCACGGTGGCCCTGCGCATGGCCGACATCCTGCACCGCCTCGGCTTCATCAGGCGCGGGCATCTGGTTTCGGTGACCAGGGACGATCTGGTCGGCCAGTATATCGGCCACACAGCGCCGAAGACCAAGGAGATCCTCAAGAAGGCGATGGGCGGCGTGCTGTTCATCGACGAGGCCTATTATCTCTATCGTCCCGAGAACGAGCGCGACTACGGCCAGGAATCCATCGAGATCCTGCTGCAGGTGATGGAGACGCAGCGCGACGATCTGGTGGTGATCCTGGCCGGCTACGAAGATCGCATGCAGAAGTTCTTCGCCAGCAATCCCGGCTTCCGCTCGCGGGTCGCCCATCACATCGATTTTCCCGATTATGAGGACGGCGAACTGCTGTCGATTGCCGAGCTGATGCTGCAGGAGCGCAACTACCGCTTCGATGCGCAGGCACGGGCGGCGTTCGTCCGCTATATCGAGCTGCGCAAGACCCAGCCTCTGTTTTCCAATGCGCGCTCCATCCGCAACGCCCTCGACCGCATCCGCCTGCGCCAGGCGAGCCGGCTCGTCGACGACCTCGACCGCAGGCTGACCGCGGACGACATCATGACCATCGAAGCGGCCGATGTGCTGGCGAGCCGTGTGTTTGCCAAGGGCACGCAGCCCGATGGCGGCAGCGCCTGACCAGGAGCACAAAGGAAAGGAAGACCATTATGGCAGAACCGATCGTGATCGCGCCCTCCATCCTGTCGGCCGATTTCGCGCGGCTGGGCGAGGAGATCAAGGCTATCGACGACAGCGGGGCGGACTGGATCCATTGCGACGTAATGGACGGGCATTTCGTGCCCAATATCACCTTCGGGCCCGATGTCATCAAGGCCATCAGGCCCTACACCAAGAAGCCCTTCGACGTGCATCTGATGATCACGCCGGCCGATCCCTATCTGGAAGCCTTCGCCAAGGCCGGCGCCGACATCATCACCGTACATGCCGAATCCGGCCCCCATCTGGATCGCTCACTGCAGGCGATCCGTTCTTTCGGCTGCAAGGCGGGAGCGACGCTTTGCCCGGCTACGCCGGAAAGCGTACTGGATTATGTGCTCGACCGTCTGGATCTCATCCTGGTGATGACGGTCAATCCGGGTTTTGGCGGGCAGGCCTTCATCACCTCGCAGCTCGACAAGATCCGGCGCATCCGGGCGATGATCGGAACACGGCCGATCCGTCTCGAGGTCGATGGCGGCGTCAATCCAGAGACGGCAGCCCTAGTCGCCGCGGCCGGCGCCGATACCCTTGTGGCGGGATCGGCCGTGTTCCGGGGCGGGGCTGCAGATTATGCGGGCAATATCGCCGCCATTCGCGAGGCAGCGGAAGACCATGTCCGCAAGGCGGCATAGCGGCAGGATGCGGCCTGGATCGCCCCCGGGTGCGGCTCAGTCGAAAATGGTCTCGATTTCCGGCCTTCTGGGCGCAGTGACGAAGGCTGCCTGCAGGATGAGCACGATCGCGCCGGCCGCTGCGGAAGCGTAGGAGATATCACGCCAGCTGTAAAATGCGGTGACGTAGCCTGCCACGCCGGGGCCAAGTGCCGTGCCCAGGAAATAGAGGGCAAGCAGCACACTTATGACGTCGCCCCGCCATCGCCGGCGAGCATTGTCGGCCGCAAATGCAAGACTGACGGAAAGGAGGCAACCGCTTGCTGCTCCCTGAAGCAGGCGCCCGATGGCCCAGACGGAAAAATCGGGGGCAAGTCCGCCCAGGGCTTCGCCGGCGACGAAGACGGCAGTTGCCGCCAGCAGCAGGGGCTTGTCGCCAACCAGTGCCCGCAGGCGCCCGCCTAGGGCGAGAAACAGGATCAGGAACAGTAAAACGCCAGAGGTGACGGCGCCTATGAGTGCGTAGGAGAGCGCGAATTCCTGAAAGATGGCCGAGAGGCTGATCGAGGCAGCTCCGGAACCGAAGCCGATGACCAGGAGGGTGCAGGCGAGGATGAAGAACTGCAAGCCACGGGAGGGCCCTTGGGTTTCGCCGGACATCGACATCTGTAGCCTCCCACGAGCCTTGCAAAAACAAAGGGCGCCCCGAAGGCGCCCTTGATTTCGATCCGGAAACCGATCTTACTTGATCTTGGTTTCCTTGAACTCGACGTGCTTGCGTGCGACGGGGTCATACTTCTTCATCGCGAGCTTTTCGGTCTTCGTGCGGGTGTTCTTCTTGGTGACGTAGAAGTAGCCCGTGTCTGCCGTCGAAAGCAGCTTGATCTTGATGGTTGCGGCCTTGGCCATGGTGATGCTCCGAATATTGCTACCGGACCGTATCGGCTAAGGCAGCAAAGCCGCGCAATGGCGCGGCCCTTTTGAATCTTGGCGCACACTACTCATGGAAGCGCCGAAGTCAACCAAAAGAAGAGCGCGCCAGCGGGAATTGTGCGGTCATGCCGGCCGCTCGCGGCTCTTCTAGATCTCTTCCCGGCTCCGCACGCCTCGCTGCTCGCGATAGAAGGGTACGGGAACGTCCTTCTCCAGGCCGATTTCCAGTCTCTTGGCGACTTCCTCGAGAATGGTGCGGGTGATCCAGACCAGATCTTCCGCGCGGGCTTCGTCGAAGGAGAGCCATTTCGTTTCGATCAGCTCCGAGTCGGGACCGACGACGCCTTCGGTCTGGTGCGCGATGGCGTTCGCATCGGCCACGAAGAAGCGCGTGTCGAATCGGCGTTTCATGCCCGGCGGGGTGATGGCTCGGGCGACGAAATGCAGGCTCTCGGGCGAGGGGAACACCTCGTGTTCGGCGAAGGCCTGCCAATGGGCGCTGCTGGTGGACGGAGCTCCGAGGCCGGTCTCGCCGAGCAGGATGCCGGTTTCCTCGAAGGTCTCCCGGATCGCACACAGGGCCAGCGCCCTGGCCTTGGCCGGGGAGGGGCTGACAACACGGGTGAGCAGGCCGCGTTCGGTATGGGCGGCCAGCGTGCCATAGGCACTCATGCTGCGATCGGCCGGCTCGACGCGCCCGCCGGGAAATACCATCACACCCGGCATGAAGGCATGGCCTGAATGTCGCCTTCCCATCAGGATGCGCGGTTTCCTGCCGGTGCGGTCGAGCAGGATCAGCGAAGCGGCATCGCGGGGGTGGACGGGACGAGGTTTTGACGGCGAGGACGGGATTTCGGGCATGGGTTCAGCAGGAAGGAAATGGCTCAGTACGGAGAAAGCGTATCGGGATCCGGCTTGCCGGAGAAACCATGCATGCGGTTTGCCCATTGCAGCCCGATGATGGCACCCTTGATCATCGGCAGCAGGACCAGCGACAGCACGATGGTCAGCGTACCGAAGATCACGCCGAGCGACCAGAGCGGCATCTCCGTTTCGATCACGCAGGTAAGGATGCCTGCAACCACGATATGGCCGACGATCAGCATGGTGAAATAGGGCGGAGCGTCGTCGGCGCGATGATGCGACAGGTCCTCTCCGCAGACACTGCAGCGGGGAGCGACCTTGAGGTAGGAGGTGAAGATCCTGCCCTTGCCGCAATTGGGGCAGCGCCCAAAGGCGCCCCGCCGCATGGCGAGCGCCGCGTCGCGCTGCTCGGGCCGATATTCGTTCATCGCCGACTTCCCTTCCCGGCGCGCTCGCCTTTGAGCGCCTTGGCCTTGCGTTTGGCCGCATTGCCCTTGCGATCGGTGATCCGCGGCCGCTTGACCACGCCGACCTTTCGGCCGGGCGCTCGGCGCCGCTGACCGTCCGAGACGATCTCGAAGCGCAGTGCACCGGCAAAGGGCGCTGCCTCCACCAGCTTCACCGACACCGTGTCGCCAAGCTGGAAGGATTCACCCGTGGCTGCACCGATAAGCTGATGCGCGTTCTCTTCGAAGCGATAATAGTCGTGACCGATCGTCGCGGCGGGCACGAAGCCGTCGGCTCCGGTTTCCGCGAGCTTGACGAACAGGCCCGACTTGATCACGCCGGATACGCGCCCCTGGAAGATCTCGCCGACATGATCGGCCAGGAAATGGGCGATCAGGCGGTCGATGGTCTCGCGTTCCGCCGTCATGGCTCGCCGCTCGCAGGCCGAAATCCGACCGGCGATTTCGGAGAGCATGGCAGGCGTCATCTCCGTTGGCAGGCCGTCATCGCCCAGATGCAGCGCCCGGATCAGGGCGCGATGCACGATCAGGTCGGAATAGCGGCGGATGGGCGAGGTGAAATGCGCATAGCGCCGCAGATTGAGGCCGAAATGCCCGATATTGTCGGCCGAATACTCAGCCTGGCTTTGCGAGCGTAGCACCACGTCGTTGACGAGATGGGCGTTATCGGTGCCTGCTACTCTTTCCAGGATGACGTTGAACTGGTTCGGCCTAAGCGAGCCCTGCTTGGAGAGCGGAATGTCGAGCGTGTGGAGGAACTCGCGCAAAGCGATGATCTTCTCCATCGAAGGCTCGTCATGCACGCGATAGACCAGCGGTGTCTTCTTGGCCTCCAGCGTCTCGGCCGCCGCGACATTGGCGAGGATCATGAATTCCTCGATCAGCCGATGAGCGTCGAGGCGCTCGGGAACGACGACGCGGTCGACCATGCCGTTGGGCTTCAAGAGGATCTTGCGCTCCGGCAGATCGAGGTCGAGCGGCCCGCGGCCTTCGCGCTCCGTCTTCAGGCAGGCATAGGCGGCCCACAGGGGCTGGAGGACAGGAGCGAGCAGCGGGCCCGTCACCTCGTCAGTATCGCCGTTGATGGCGCGCTGGGCCTGCTGGTAGGAGAGCTTGGCGGCCGAGCGCATCATCACGCGATGGAAGCTGTGGCGCAGCTTGCGCCCGTCGGCGGCGATGATCATGCGCACGGCCAGCGCCGGCCTGTCTTCGTTGGCCCGCAGCGAACACAGGTCGTTGGAGATACGTTCCGGCAGCATCGGCACGACACGATCGGGGAAATATACCGAATTGCCGCGGATCAGGGCCTCGCGGTCAAGCGGCGAATCCGGCCTGACATAGGCGGCGACATCGGCGATCGCCACGGTCAGGATATGACCGCCCGGATTGGCCGGATCGGGCTCGGCATGGACGGCGTCGTCGTGATCCTTGGCGTCGGCCGGATCGATGGTGATCAGCGGCAGGCGCCGCCAATCCTCGCGGCCGGACAAGGTGGCGGGCTTGGCGGCTTCGGCCTCTTCCAGCGTGTCCTTGCGGAAGACATAGGGAATGTCGTGGGCATGGATGGCGATCAGGCTGATCGCCTTTTCGCTGCCGACCTTGCCGACGCGTTCGACGATGCGCGCCATCGGCGGGCCATGGCGGGGGGCCCGCAGAGGCTCGATGGCGACGAGTTCGCCATCCTCGGCCTTCGCGGCATCGTCGGGCCGCACCAGCATCTCGCGGCCGGCATTGCGCTTCTCGATCGGCACGATCTGGCCTTCGCCATTGGGAAGGCGGCGGAAGACGCCGAGAATACGCTGGCGCAGCCGCTCCAGCACTTTGATCACCCGGCCGGTCGGCTGATGATCCGAGCCGCCATCGGCCATGCGCAGGAGAACGCGGGAACCCACGCCGGGCGCCGCGCCGCCGAAGCGTTTGGGAACGGTCACCACGATGCGCGGCGGCTTGCCATTGTCCTCGTTCCAGTCGGAAGGAACGGCGACGAGTTCGCCGTCCCGGTCACGGCCGGTGATGTCGGCGACGAGGGAGGAGGGCAGGGCGCCGGGCGCATTGAAGCCCTTGCGGCTGCGCTGCACCGCGCCTTCGTCGGCAAATTCGTTGAGCAGATGTTTGAGGGCGATCTTTTCGGCCCCGCCCAGGCCGAATTCACGGGCGATCTCCCGTTTGCCGGCGCGGCCATGCGAGCGGGCGATGAAAGCGAGAATGTCTTCGCGGCTGGGCAGGGCGGGTTCCAATGCCTCGGCTTGTTTGTTTTTACGAACCACAGAAATTATTCCGAATTGGCGTTGGCGGCCCGGCATGCCCAAGGAAAGCGGGCAGTGGATCCAGTGTCATCATAGACCAACGCATGGGGTATTTGTCGAAGCCAATCGTGGACATTGCGCATTTCCGCAACGTCCTGCGCGATTGGCAGCTGTGTCTGTCGAAGGAAGAGGTTGTCGAAGCGCTCTGCGCGGCGATCCCAACGGATCCCACTGCGCGTCAGAGCCGTGTTTGGCAAAACGCGGAACGGCAGGAAACTCAACGTGCCGGGACAGACTGTCCAAAACCCTCAAGCGTTCCACCGGCACGGGCGGGGGGGAGGGATGGTTCGATCGAACCGGACACATGGGCATATAGGTTCATGTTCGTGATCTGTCAATGAAAATGCTGCGTTGCAGCATTTTTGCCGCCATCCCCGGGAACATGTCGCGTTGACCCGTCGGGGAGCGATGATATCGTTCCTGTTTTTGCGGGTCCAAACTGGGAGTGCGGTATGCGTGGTGCATTGATCGGACTTTGCCTCTCATCGACGCTCGTTGCGGTTTCGAGCGTCCTTTCTTCGGCCCAAGCGCAGGACAGCACCAAGCCCGACGACAATCTCAATGCCGTGCTCTGGGACCAGACCGCTGTCGAAGCCAAGGCCAATGCGACAGCCATGTTCGCCCTGGCGAGGATCAGGCTCGACCAGGCCCTCGCCGACCCTGCCTGGACGGCCGCGCCCGCGGAACAGACAGGTGATTTCAAGGATCATCCGCCGGCGATCGTCCTCGATGTCGACGATACCTTGCTCAACACCTCCAATTACCAGGCCTGGAACGTCAAGGCGGCAACGAGGTTCACGCCGGAGACCTGGACGAAATATGTCAAGGCGCAGGTCGATACCGCCATTCCCGGCGCGGTTGAATTCACCCAATATGCCGCCTCCAAGGGCGTGAAGGTCTTCTATGTCACCAACCGCACCAAGGAGGAGGAAGAACCGACGGTGCAGTTGATGACGAAGCTTGGTTTCCCGGATGGCGGCAATGTTGACACCTTCCTCAGCGCCAAGGAACAGCCGGACTGGAAGTCGGCCAAGGGCACAAGGCGGGCAGTGATTGCCAAGGATTATCGCATCCTGCTGCTGGTCGGTGACAATCTCGGGGACTTCACCGATGCCTATAAGGGCACGCCGGAAGAGCGCGATAAGGTCTTTGCAGACAATGCGTCCCATTGGGGGCATGACTGGATCGTGATCGCCAATCCGACCTATGGCTCGTTCGAATCCGCGCCCTACAAGAGCAATTACGAGCTTTCTGCCGACGAGCAACGCAAGCTCAAGATCGAGGCGCTGAAGAGCTGGGATGGCCAGTGAGATTGCAAAAGCCGGCGGCGTCCGTCCCCTGACGGTCTGGTACAACACCAAATGTCCGGTCTGCGATGCCGGCATCCGGCATCAACGCAACCGGCTCCTGGAAGCGGTCAAGGCCGGACGCATCGAGTTTCTGGACATCAATCTCGAACCGGATGCCCTCGCGCATTTCGGCGCCAGCCTCGACGACATCAGGCGGCGCCTGCATGCGACGGACGAGGATGGCCGTTTGTTGGTCGGCGCCGACGTCGCCCTGGCCGTCTGGCGGCGCACACCGGGACAGGCCTGGATTGCCGGCCTGCTCGGCGCGCCGGGGATCCGCACGCTGACCCGCTTTGCCTATGATCGCTTCGCAAACCTTCTATTCGCCTGGAACAAGCGCCACGGGCGGTGGTAGCGGACCTGGTTCCATCACGGCAGGGGAACAGGGATGGCAAGATGGCGTCTGTCGGGCTCCTCCCAGCTATGGGGCCAATAGCTCACCAATGCCACCAGCCGCGGCCTGGCATTGGCCGGCCTGTAGACGAAAAGCGCATTCAGGCCATTGGACTGGGAACAGCCGCGCTCCTGTCCGGTAGCCTCGTCGACATAGACGATTTCATTGTTCCGGTTTTTCTCCGGCAGGGTGCGCACCAGCAAAAAGCTCTTGAGCTTGTCACGCCCGCGAGCCGCGCAAGCCGCGTCGGTGATCGTGCGGGACAGAACGTCCACCGTGACGTCGCCGCCGGGAAGGGCATTCCCGATGCTGAGATTCGTTACTTCGGCGGCCATGGTGGCATAGGCCTGGTCGGGAGTTGGCGGATCGAACAAGCGTGCGTCCTCGTGCATGACCTGCCTGGTCGGCTTCTCGCCGATGCCAAGCCGGGCCAGCAAAGGCTCCGCTTGCTTTCTCGTCTCGGCCCGGGCGGCGTCCTCGGGGCCTTCCTTGTCATGCTCGATGGCGAAGGGCGCGCCGGGCACGGATTTGCCGGTGTCGAGATCGAGCACGAAGATCGTGCTGTAGGGATGGATGGAGGCATCGCGCGTGCCGTATTCCTCGAAGGCGAAATAACGGCCGTCTTTGGAAAAGCCGATGATGTCGGGCGTGGCGGCATCGCCGGCGAGGGCCGGCAAGGCGGCGAGATTGCAAGACAATATGACGCCGAAGAGCCTCACAGTGTAACGAACCATGACCCACCTCCCGCTTGCTTGCCTCAAGCAAGCTAGAGTTGTGCGCGAGCAGAAGAAAGTGCCGATCGGAACAGGAGGGGGATCCGCATCGCGAATTCCGGGTGCACGGGCATCTTGCCCGTTCCTGGAAACGCGGCATTCGCAGAATAAGAAGAACGGGCAAGATGCCCGTGCACCCGGAAACGCCGCCTCAATCGGTATCGAATGGCACCTCGTCGGAATCGACGATTGCCTTGGTTGCCTTCTTGGCGGCAGGCTTCTTGGCGGCCGTGGCTTTCTTGGCTGGCGCCTTTTTGGCGGCCGGTGCCTTCTTGGTCGTCGGTGCCTTGCCGGCCTTGGCGGCAATCAACTCGATGGCCTGGTCCAGGGTCACCGCATCGGCTTCCATGCCCTTGGGCAGGGTGGCGTTGACCTTGCCGTTGGTCACATAGGCGCCATAGCGACCCGGCTTGACCTCGACCTTGCCACCGCCCGGATAATCGCCGAGAGGGCGCCCGGCCGGTGCAGCCGCCCCGAAGCGGCGTCCCGAACCGCCACTTTCCTTGGTGAGGATCAGGTCGACGGCCCGGTTGGAGCCGATCGACAGCACGTCGTCATCCTTGTCGAGATTGGCGTAGGTCTTCTCGTGCTGGACATAGGGGCCGTAGCGGCCGATGCCGACCAGGATCGGCTTGCCGCTCTCGGGATGCACCGCGACTTCCTTCGGCAGGGAGAGCAAGGCCAGCGCCCGTTCGAGATCGACATTGGCCGCGCTCATGCCCTTCGGCAGGCTGGAGCGCTTGGGCTTTTCGCCCTCCCCAAGCTGGACATAAGGACCGAAACGTCCGTCACGCAGCGTGACGTCCAGGCCAGTCTCCGGATCGCTGCCGAGCTTCCTCGTGCCGGCCTCGCCGCCGCCTTCCGCATCGCCATTCTGGTCGGCGCCGGCCGACAATTGGCGGGTATAGCGGCATTCGGGATAGTTGGAACAGCCGATGAACGATCCGTATTTGCCGAGCTTGAGCGAGAGCGTGCCGGTCCCGCAAACGGTGCATTGGCGCGGATTGGAACCATCGCCCCGATCGGGGAAGATGTGGGGACCGAGCAGATCGTTGAGCGCGTCGAGGACCTGGGTGGTGCGCAATTCCTTGGTGCCGTCGATGGCAGCCGAGAAATCGCGCCAGAAATCGCGCAGGACTTCCTTCCAGTCGAGCTCGTGGTTGGAGATACGGTCGAGCTTTTCCTCCAACGCCGCGGTGAAGTCATATTCGACATAGCGGGCGAAGAAGCTCTCGAGGAAGGCGGTGACGAGGCGGCCCTTGTCCTCCGCCTTCAAACGTTTCTTGTCGACAGAGACATATTCGCGATCCCGCAGCGTGGCGAGCGTCGCGGCATAGGTCGAGGGCCGCCCGATGCCGAGTTCTTCCATGCGCTTGATCAGCGTCGCCTCGCTGTAGCGGGGCGGCGGTTCGGTGAAATGCTGGGTGGCGGCGATCGATTTCTTGTCGAGCTTCTCGCCGGCAGTCATGGCGGGAAGACGCTTGCCGTCCTCCTCGTCGCCATCGTCGTCGCGGTCTTCATTGTAGAGCGTCAGGAAGCCGTCGAACTTCACGACCTGGCCGGTTGCGCGCAGATCGAGCTTGCGCCCGCCTGCCTCGACCAGGATGTCGACCGTGGTGCGCTCGAGCTCTGCCGAAGCCATCTGGCTCGCGACCGTACGCTTCCAGATCAGTTCATAGAGCCGGGCCTGCTCGTTGTCGAGGAAACGGGTGACGTCCTTGGGCGTACGGAAAGGATCGGTCGGCCGGATCGCCTCATGGGCTTCCTGGGCGTTCTTGGCCTTGGTGATGTAACGGCGCGGCGTTTCGGGCAGGTAACCCGGCGCATAGCTCTTGCCGATCATGCTGCGCACAGCGGCGACGGCCTCCGGCGCCATATCGACGCCGTCGGTACGCATATAGGTGATCAGGCCGACCTGTTCGCCATTGAGATTCACGCCCTCATAGAGACGCTGGGCGATCTGCATGGTGCGGTTGGGCGACAGGCCGAGCTTACGGCTGGCTTCCTGCTGCAGCGTCGACGTGGTGAAGGGCGGGAAGGGATTGCGCCGGGCGGGCTTGGCTTCGACACCCGCCACCACATAGCGGCCCCGGTCGAGGGCATCCCGGAAGGCGAGTGCCTCCTTCTCCGTGCCGACGTCGAGGCGCTGGATCTTCTGGCCGTCGGCGCCGACGAGGCGCGCTTCGAACAGATCGCCGCGCGGCGTGGTCAGGGTGGCGACGAGGGACCAATATTCACGGGCGACGAAGCGCTCGATCTCGAGTTCCCGGTCGCAGACCAGGCGCAGGGCCACCGATTGGACGCGGCCGGCCGAGCGGGCGCCCGGCAGCTTGCGCCAGAGCACCGGCGACAGGCGGAAACCGACGAGATAGTCGAGGGCACGGCGGGCGAGATAGGCGTCGACCAGGCCTTCGTCGATCTCGCGCGGCGCCTTCATCGCCTTCAGGACAGCGTCCTTGGTGATGGCGTTGAAGGTCACGCGTTCGACCGGGATATCCTTGATGGCGCGCTTCTGGCGCAGGATCTCCAGCACATGCCAGGAGATCGCCTCGCCCTCGCGATCAGGGTCGGTTGCCAGAATGAGCTTGTCGCTCTCCTTCACCGCCTTGGCGATGTCGGACAGGCGCTTGCCGGCCTTGGCGTCGTTCTCCCAGACCATGGCGAAATCGGCGTCGGGCTCCACCGAACCATCCTTGGCCGGCAGGTCGCGCACGTGACCGTAGGAGGCGATCACCTGGTAGTTGGAACCGAGATATTTGTTGATCGTCTGTGCTTTGGCAGGCGACTCAACGATGACGACAGGCATGGGCGGGCCGTTCAATACGCGGAAAACGAAATCTCCCCTGCCAGGAGCTCACCTCGGTGGCCGGCCAAACAGGGCATGGAAACGAGCAGGCCGTCCGGCTTTTCGGCGCGAATAGGCGCCCTGGAGCCGTCGACTAACTGCCAAATAAGGGTAAATCCGAAAATTGCAAACTGGCGCATTTGTCAGATTAGGTGGTGTTGCAACCACCAAGGCGGCGGCAAGATGGGCAAAAGGCGGGCTCAAGTCAATTCGGCCGACCGGCGTACAACAGCGACACCATGCCATTGCCGTGCCGTTCGATTCGGCCCGACATGTCGAGTTCGAGCAAGGCGAGCTGAACTCGCCTTGCATCCAGGCCGCAGGCGCGCACCAGCTCATCCATGGCTACGGGCGAGGGGCCGAGCACGGCGATCAGCCGATCCTGGTCGGGATCGCCCGTCGAGGCGTCCGGTGGGGCGGGCGGGGCTTCGGAGGAAGGAGCCTCGAAATTGAAACGAGGTTGAATGGGCCGCCGCGGCGTCGCTGCGGGGCGTTCGACCAACGGTGTCAGGGCTTCCAGCACGTCGCCGGCATGCCGAACCAGGATGGCGCCTTCGCGCAGCAATCGGTTGCTGCCTTCGTTGCGCGGGTCGAGCGGGGAACCCGGGGCTGCCATCAGTTCCCGGCCTTGCTCCAAGGCAAGGCGGGCGGTGATGAGGGAGCCGGAGCGCGCAGCGGCCTCTATGATGACGACGCCGAGCGAAAGGCCCGAGACGATGCGGTTGCGTTTGGGAAAATCGCGTGCCGTCGCTACCCAGCCGAACGGCATCTCGGACAGGATGCAGCCTGCCTCGCTGATATCCTGTGCGAGCTGTATGTGCTGGGGAGGATAGATATTGCCGAGACCGCCGCCGACCACGGCGACGGTGCCGTTTCCTACCGTGGCGCTATGGGCTGCCTCATCGATGCCGCGGGCCAGGCCGGAAACCACGGTGAAGCCGGCATTGGCCAGTTCGCTCGCCATTGCAGCCGCGAATCGGCGCCCGAGCGCGGAGGCATTGCGGGCTCCCACGATGGCGACCATCGGCCGGGACAGGGGGGCGAGCGAGCCCCAGGCGGCGAGGAGAGGCGGGGCCGAATCGATAGTTGCCAGGGAGACGGGGTAGTCCGCTTCGCCTACGGCCAAGAAGCGGGCGCCAAGAGCAGCCATGGCTTGCAGCTCCCGCCGAAGGCCGGCTTCGGACGGCAGTTTGAGGGCTCGGCCGCTGCGTCTGGCAATCTCGGGCAAGGCTTCGATTACCGCCCTGGCGGAGCCGTGGCTTTCCATGAGGCCCTTGAAGCTGATGGGGCCGATGCCGTCGCAGCGGATCAGGCGCAGCCAATCCAGCTTTTCTTCATCCGAGAGAGTTAACGCTGGCGACGTCACGCCTTCTTTCCGATGCGGCTCTCCGTGCCATTGAGGAGACGGCCGATATTGGCGCGATGCATCACCCAAAGAGCCGTCGAGAGGAGGGCAAAGAGCAGGGCTTCACGCTGGTAGCCCATCAGTAGCAGTCCGATCGGGCTCAGCAGGCTGGCCGTCAGGGCGGAGGCGGAAGAATAGCGGGTGGTGAAGGCCACCAGGACCCAGACCAGTGCGAAGAAGATGGCGATGGGCCAAGCGAAGGCGGCAAGCAGCCCGAGATAGGTCGCAACCCCCTTGCCGCCCTTGAATTTCAGCCAGATCGGGAAGAGGTGGCCGACAAAGGCGGCGAGACCCGCGAAGACAGCGACCCCGTCGCCCCAGAAATGGCGCGCGAGCAGCACGGCGGCCGTGCCTTTGAGGGCGTCGAGGATCAAGGTGGCGGCCGCCAGGTCCTTGCGCCCGGTGCGCAGGACATTGGTGGTGCCGATATTGCCCGAACCGATGGCGCGGATGTCGCCCAATCCTGCCAGGCGGGTGAGGATCAGGCCGAAGGGGATCGACCCGAGCAGATAGCCGAGCAGCAGCGCCGCCAGCGTCGTCGTCAGGGTCAGGTCGGCAAACATCGGCAGCTCGCTTTGGGAAGAAAAGGTCCGTGCCGCACACTATCGCCACTCGACGAGGCCCGGCCACGAAAATTTTTACTTCGGGGCGAGGTGGGACTTCGAGGCGGGAGTTTTCCTCAGCCTTTGTTGGGGCGGCAGGTTGCGATGACCCGGGAGCACGCTAAGGCTTTCCCTGTGTGCCGTGCTGGTTCAATGCTGTATGACGCAGGGACATGCCGCATATGCGGGAGCCGGCCGACTGAAGGAGATTTGAATGCGTGCCATCGTGGCTTCGGCCTTGTTTCTCGGCTTTGCCAGCGCTGCCTTCGCGCAACAGCCGACCTATAACGAGCAGGTCGAGAAGGAGTTTCCCGCCTTGGACAAGTTGGTGAAGGCCCAGCCCTACAAGGGAGCTTACAGTACCCTTCTGAAGGAATTGTCACCCGTTCCCGATTATCTGTCCGATGTGCTCCGGCGCAAGGGTGACTATATGACCTTCGGCTCGAAGCAGGTGAGCGTCGATGGTTCGGCCTATCGCGTCGCCATGGTCTGCCCCACCAATGTGACCTGTGCCGAATATGGAAGCGTCTTCCTGTTCACGGCCGATGGCCGTCGGGCCTGGGCGGAGATCCGCGACGGCGACAAGCCGGTCTATCTGGGCGGACCCAGCGCGGCGCAGAAGCAGGTTCTGGACCAGACATTTGACGAATAATGGCTGAGTGCGGTCTGGTGTGCCGATCTTCAGATCGGCATTCGGAGCGCAGTTGCCGGTCTGAAGACCGGCACACCAATGACCACCCTCGTAGCGCCAGGTCGGGCAATACGTGACCTGGCATGGCGTTTCCCAAGCTCCAGCGAACGGGGACGCTGGTATCAGCTCCGTTCGAACACCTGCTTGCCGGCGACGAAGGTTCGCGAGACCAGACCGCTGAGGCGAGCACCGTCGAAGGGCGAGTTCTTGCACCGTGAGCGCAGCTTGGCGGCGTCGAGCACGAAGGGCACGTCGGGATCGAAGACGATGACGTCGGCGCTGGCGCCCTTGGCGAGGGTGCCGCCGGGCAGGCGCAGGATCTCGGCGGGGCGCGTCGAGAGGGCGCGCAGCAGGCCGATCAGGTCGAGCGAGCCGTCATGCACCAGGCGCAGGCCGGCCGAGAGCATAGTCTCCAGGCCGATGGCGCCGTCGGCCGCCTCGGCGAAGGGCTGGCGCTTGGTCTCGACGTCCTGGGGATTGTGATCGGAGACGATCGCATCGACCAGCCCATCCTTGATAGCCTGCACCAGGGCCATGCGGTCATCCTCATGACGCAGCGGCGGCGACACCTTGCAGAAGG
Source organism: Labrys sedimenti (assembly GCF_034424805.1). Classification (NCBI taxonomy): domain Bacteria; kingdom Pseudomonadati; phylum Pseudomonadota; class Alphaproteobacteria; order Hyphomicrobiales; family Xanthobacteraceae; genus Labrys; species Labrys sedimenti. The sequence goes on along the minus strand of NZ_JAXOUF010000001.1, from coordinate 915,416 downwards.
TGCGGAAACCGTCGATGTCGTTCTCGTTGAGGGTGACGTGGTTGATCGAGGTGGAGGCGGTGACGCTGAGCCCATCCTTCTTGGCCCGGCGCAGCACCTCGATCGAGGCGCGGCTGGTGACGGTGGCGGCGTGATAGCGGCCGCCGGTCAGGGCGACCAGGCGCATGTCGCGCTCCAGCAGCATCGCCTCGGCCTCGGCGGGAATGCCGGGCAGGCCGAGGCGGCTGGCAAATTCACCCTCGTTCATCACGCCGTCACCGGCCAGGTCCTTGTCCTGGGTGTGATGGATGATGAGGGCGTCGAAGTCGCGGGCATAGGTCAGCGTCCGGCGCATCACCCGGGCATTCATCACGCTGCGCGCACCGTCGGTGAAGGCCAGAGCGCCGGCCTCGCCGAGCAGGCCGATCTCGGTCATCTCCTGTCCGGCAAGCCCCTTGGTCAGCGCCGCCATGGCATGGACCCGCACGATGGCGGTGTCGCGGGCACGGCGCAGCACGAAATCGACCACGGCGGGATCATCGATCGGCGGATGGGTTTCCGGCGTGCATACGATGGTGGTGACGCCGCCGGCCGCCGCGGCCTGCGAGGCGGTGGCGAGCGTCTCGCGATGTTCGGCGCCGGGCTCCCCCGTCACGGCGCGCATGTCGATCAGGCCGGGAGCGACGACCTGGCCCTCGCAGTCGATGACATCAGTGTCCGATCCGACGGCGCCGGCGGTGAGATGACGCCCGGTATCGGCGATGGCGCCGTCTCGAATCAGCAGACCGCCATGCTGCTGGGTACGGGCAGCGGGATCGGTCAGCAGGGCGTTGGCCAGAAGCAGAGGGCGAGCGTTCGTCAACTTTTCATTCCCCTCAGACATTCGGCAGGTTGCGGGCGAGCGCTTCGAGCACGGCCATGCGGACGGCGACGCCCGCCTCCACCTGCTCGCGGATAAGCGACTGGGCACCGTCTGCGACCGCGGTATCGATTTCTACCCCGCGATTCATCGGCCCGGGATGCATCACCAGCGCATCCGGCTTGGCATGGCTGAGCTTTTCTTCGTCCAGGCCGAAATAGCGGAAATATTCCTTGATCGAGGGAATGAAGGCGCCGGCCATGCGCTCGCGTTGGAGACGCAGCATCATCACGATATCGGCATCGCGCAGGCCTTCCTTCATGTCCCTGTGGATCTCGACGCCGAAGCGGTCGATGCCGGCCGGCAGCAGAGTGGAAGGGGCGATCAGGCGGACGCGGGCCCCCAGCGTGCCGAGCAGCAGGATATTGGAGCGGGCAACGCGTGAATGCAGGATGTCGCCGCAGATGGCCACCGTCAGCCCGGCGATGCGCCCCTTGTTGCGGCGGATGGTGAGGGCATCCAGCAAAGCCTGGGTCGGGTGCTCGTGGGCGCCGTCGCCGGCGTTTACCACGGCGCAATCGACCTTGCGGGCCAGGAGATGCACGGCGCCGGCCTGGTTGTGCCTGACCACGATCACGTCTGGCCGCATGGCGTTGAGGGTGATGGCGGTATCGATCAGCGTCTCGCCCTTCTTCACCGAGGACGAGCCGACCGACATATTCATCACATCGGCGCCGAGCCGCTTGCCCGCCAGCTCGAAGGAGGACTGGGTGCGCGTCGAGGGCTCGAAGAACAGGTTGATCTGGGTGCGCCCGCGCAGGGCGGACGATTTCTTCTCGACCTGCCTGTTGAAGGCGATGTGCTCGTCGGCTTCGTCGAGCAGGCTGATGATATCGCTCTCCGTCAGGCCTTCGATGCCGAGGAGGTGGCGATGCGGATACGTCGCTGGGGCTGTCTTTGTCATCAAAGCCGATTTCATAGGCTGCACCGGTGACGGCAGCAAGGCAGGAGATGCGCCTTGCGCATTTTTCCACCGCGGGCGTTGGAGGGGCGATCTCCTCGGCTCCACAGAATGATAGGCGCGGGCGACCATTTTCTTACGGCGACAGCCGTGTTTGCACGCGGTCGAACTGGAGATCGCCCCTCCAGACGACCTTGCCTATCCCTCCGGCCAATGCTATCGGCGAAGGGATATTCGAACCGGGAAAGGAGGGCTGCGCATGATTATTCGCTGCGATCATCATCGCCAGCGTGGCCCAGTCCAGGCCCTGCAAACGCGTTTGCAGGGCTGACCAGAGGTCGTATCTCCCCATACTGGTCTGCCCTTCATGGCCGTGCAGAACGAGCTGCAGCTCGTGACTGCGCATTGTCAAACGCCGTGCCTTCGCCCCGTATCCCTTGATGGCTTGATGCCCGGGATATTGCGATCGCCGGTTCGGACCAGAGAATTTCCATGAGCCTGATTACCCTGCGCAACCTCGGCGTGACGCTGAGCGCACCGCTCTTCTCGCAACTCAACCTTTCCATCAATGCCGGTGACAGGATCGGCCTGGTGGCGGCCAATGGCCGAGGCAAGTCCACTTTGCTGCGCTGCATCGCCGGCACGATGGAAGCCGGGGAGGGCGATATCACAAGATCACGGGGCTTGACGGTCGGACATGTCGAACAGCAGGTCCCGCCAGCCCTCCTGGCAGCGCGCTTTTATGACGCCGTACTGGCAGCACTGCCCGAAGAAATGCAGGCGAGCGAGGCCTGGCGCGTCGACGTCACCCTCGACTCGCTGCAGGTGCCGGACGATCTGCGCCAGCGAGCGCTCGGGCAGTTGAGCGGCGGCTGGCTGAGGCTCGCCATGCTGGCCAGAGTCTGGGTGAGGGAGCCCGATCTCCTGCTGCTCGACGAGCCCACCAACCATCTCGATCTTGCCAAGATCGCCCTGCTGGAAGATTGGCTCAATGCCCTGCCGCGCGACGTGCCGCTGCTGGTGGCGAGCCATGATCGTGCCTTCCTCGATGCCACCACGAACCGCACCCTGTTCCTGCGCCCGGAGCGATCGCAACTCTTCCCCCTGGCCTATTCGCGGGCACGGGCTGCCCTTGAGGACGCCGACGCCTCGGAGGAACGGCGCTATCAGCGCGACATGAAGACGGCCCAGCAATTGCGCAAGCAGGCGGCGAAGCTGAACAATATCGGCATCAACTCCGGCAGCGATCTCCTGGTGGTCAAGACCAAACAACTCAAGGAGCGGGCAGGGCGCCTGGAAGAGGCGGCAAAGCCCGCGCATCAGGAGCGCTCCGCGGGGGCAGTCCGTCTCGCCAGCCAGGGTACGCATGCCAAGGTTTTGGTCACGCTGGAGGATGCCGCCGTGACCATTCCGGATGGGGCCCTGCTGTTCCGGACCGGACAGCGTTTCATCTGTCAGGGCGACCGTATCGTCCTGCTTGGCCGGAACGGCGCGGGCAAGAGCCGCCTCATCGCCATGCTGCGCCGCGCCATCGCCCAGCCGGAGACCAGCGTTGAGGGCATAAAGGCAACGCCCGCGCTGGTGCTGGGTTATGGTGACCAGGCCCTTGCCGATCTCGACGATGGGCAGACGCCGCACCACGCCCTGACCCATCGCTTCGAGGTCGGCGACCAGCGGGGACGCTCCCTGCTGGCGGGAGCCGGCATCGCCATCGAGAAGCAGACCCGGCCGATCGGCCAGCTTTCCGGTGGCCAGAAGGCGCGTCTGGGCTTGCTGATGCTTCGGTTGGCCGAACCGAACTTCTATCTCCTCGACGAACCGACCAATCATCTCGACATCGAGGGGCAGGAGGCGCTGGAAGGGGAATTGCTGCGTCCCAATGTCAGTTGCCTGCTGGTTTCGCATGACAGGAGCTTCGTGCGGGCCGTCGGCAACCGCTTCTGGCTGATCGAAGGCCGGCGGCTCATCGAGCTGGAGGGGCCGGAAGCATTCTTCGCTTCCATCAGCCAAGCGGGAAGCTGATCCTTCCTGGCCGGTCCTCCTGCTCGAGCCACGGGCACGATCAGGAGGACCGGCGGGATAGCCGGTATTGCCCCTATTTTGTGGCTGGGGCCTCTCCATGGGGCTTGAAGAGCGCCTTTCGCCCTGTCGGTGGCCCGAAATTTCCCTTGTCCGGGCGGGGAGGCTGGCTCTTAATGCCCATGCCGGGGGGCGCCGAACAAGAACAGCGGGGGAGAACGCTCATGGCAGGCGCGGCGGCAGGTCAGTCGAAAGCGGGGACCGTTCTCAGGGTCACCAGCGGCAATTTCCTCGAAATGTTCGATTTCTTTCTGTTCGGGTTTTACGCCACCCAGATTTCCCAGGCCTTCTTCCCGTCCCAGAACGAAACGACATCTCTCCTGCAGGCCTTCATGACGTTCGGGGCCGGGTTCCTGATGCGGCCGCTCGGTGCGCTGTTCCTGGGCTCCTATATCGATCGCATCGGGCGGCGGCAGGGGCTGATCGTCACGCTCGGCATCATGGCGATGGGCACCGTGCTGATCGCTTTCGTGCCGGGCTATCAGACCATTGGCGTGCTGGCGCCGATCCTGGTGCTGGTCGGGCGGTTGCTGCAAGGGTTTTCGGCCGGCGTTGAACTGGGCGGCGTCTCCGTCTACCTCGCGGAGATGGCGACACCGGGCAACAAGGGCTTTTATGTCTCCTGGCAATCGGGGAGCCAGCAGGTCGCCATCGTCGTCTCGGCCCTGATCGGCTATGCGCTCAATCACCTGTTCGTGCCGGAGACCATCACCGATTGGGCTTGGCGCATTCCCTTCTTCATCGGCTGCATGATCGTGCCGCTGCTGTTCTTCCTGCGCCGGAGCCTGGAGGAGACAGCCGAGTTCGAGGCACGCCATGTCCGTCCGACCTTGCAGCAGGCCGTGTCTTCCTTGCTGCAGAACTGGCAGGTCGTGCTGCTCGGCGTGATGCTGGTGCTGATGACCACCGTCTCCTTCTATCTCATCACCGTCTACACGCCGACTTTCGGCAAGAGCGTGCTCAAGCTCTCCGAGTCCGATGCTCTCGTGGTCACCTTGTGCGTCGGCATTTCCAATTTCATCTGGCTGCCGGTGATGGGAGCGTTGTCGGATCGCATCGGGCGCTTTCCCATCCTGGCGATCTTCTCCCTGCTGATGCTGGTGACCGCCTATCCCGCGCTTTCCTGGCTGGTCAGCGCGCCGAGCTTTGCGCGCATGCTGGAGGTCGAGCTGTGGTTTTCCTTCCTCTATGGCAGCTATAACGGTGCGATGGTGGTGGCCCTGACCGAAATCGTGCCAGCCCATGTCCGCACGACGGGCTTTTCACTGGCCTACAGCTTCGCCACGGCGCTCGGCGGTTTCTCGCTGGCGATTTGCACCTGGTTGATCTCCCTTTTGCAGAACAAGGCCGCTCCGGGGCTGTGGTTGTCGCTGGCGGCTGCTTGCGGATTGGTTGCGGCGCTGCTCATCTATCGTATGAAGCTGGCGAGCAGCCGGCCGGATCCGGCTTCGGCCTTCTAGAACAACCGAACGTTCGGACCCGAATGCTCGTTTGCTCTAACTCTTTGTTGAATGGTTTCTCCTGTGTTCCGGAAGGTCGCAGGACGGTTCGGGGGGTGAGTATCGCAGATGTCGGATGTCGTAAGATTGGGGCGAGAGGCCGCCTGGACGCTCGCCCATGGCGCTTGCCGGAGGGCGGGTGCCAGTGAAGCGATGGCAAGATCGCTCGCCGATGCCATCGTCGCTGCCGAATGGGTCGGGCGCCCCTCGGTGGGCCTTGCGCATCTGCGCGATTATCTGGCCGGCTTTACCTCGGGGCGTATCGCCACCAATGTGGAGCCGGAGCTCGACGATCCGGCCTTGGCCATCATCCGCTCGGACGCAAAGGGCGGCATTGCCCAGCTCGGTTTCGACCGGGCCTTCCAGGAATTATGCAGCCGGGCCGGCCGTTACGGACTGGCGGTCTTCGCCCAGCGCAACAGCTATACCACCGGCGAACTGGGCTATTATGTCCGCCGCCTGGCCGAACAGGGATTGGTCGCCATCGCCGCTTCGAATGGCCCGGCCCTGATGGCGGCCGCATTGGGAAGCGAGGCGGTCTACTGTACCAATCCGCTGGCTTTCGCGGCGCCTGTTGCAGGCGAGCCCCCCTTGGTGATCGACCAGGCTTCCAGCGCCACCGCCTTCGTCAATGTCCGGAAGGCTGCAGAGAAGGGCGAGACCATTCCGGAAGGCTGGGCGATCGACGCACAGGGGCAGCCAACCACCGATGCGCGCGAGGCCGTCAAGGGAGCGCTCCTGGCTTTCGGCGGCGCGCGGGGAGGCAATATCGCGCTGATGGTGGAGGTCCTGGCAGCCGGCATCAGCGGGGCGAACTGGTCGCTCGATGCTCCCCGTTTCATGACCGGAGAGAAGAGCCCGGGTACGGGCCTGTTCGTCCTCGCCCTCAAGCCCGATCTCCTGGAGCCGGACTTTGCCGACCGCCTGAAAAAGCAGTTGGAAAGGCTGTCCGGCAAGGGCGTGCACATTCCCGGCCGCGGGCGGGCAGGAGAGGCCATCGACGTTCCCAAGGCGGTGATAGAGGCGCTGGAACGGCACGGGCGCTGACATGTTCCGCCATCTCGGTTCCTCCCCGCAATGACACCAATGGCATTGATGCTTGACCGATCAAGCACCGTCCTTGCGAGCGCAGTGAAGCAATCCAGTGCTGGAAATCGTAGCGGCCGTGGCGCCTGGATTGCTTCACTGCGCTCGCAAGGACGCGCGGGTCAACGTCGCGGCCGTTGGCATGACACGGCTGCTAAATCGGTCATGACGGCGCGGCGGTGGCTTGGCGATATCGAAGCCAGAGGCTTCGCGCGGTTATCGCCCATAGCCCAGGCGATCCAGTGCGCCTTGCAGAATGAAGGATGCCGCCATCTTGTCGACGACTTCTGCCCGCCTGCGACGCGAAGCGTCGGCTTCGAGCAAGGTCCGGGTTACGGCGGCTGTCGACAGGCGCTCGTCCCAGAGGGCAACTGGCAGGTCGCTCAGGCGCTGCAGGTTGCGGGCGAAACTCTCCGAGGCCTGGGCGCGCGGGCCTTTGCTGCCATCCATGTTGAGGGGATAGCCGAGGACCAGGCCGCCGACCTCGTGCCGGGCGCAGAGTGAGAGCAATTGCTCGGCATCCGCGGTGAATTTGGTGCGGCGGATCGTCTCCAGGGGCGAGGCGATGGTGAGCATCACGTCGGATAGTGCCAGGCCGATCGTCTTGGTGCCGAGATCGAGGCCGAGCAGGCGCTGGTTGGCGGGCAGGTTTTCGGCGAGGTCGAAGAGATCAACAATCAAGGGAATATCCCTGGGAGTGCGGACGTCCTCGTCCGCTCTTCCCATCCATTGAATGTCACGTTCCTGGATGCGGACGAGGACGTCCGCACTCCAGGGAAGGGCACCTCATCGTGGAACCCTGCGAGAATCCCGATAGCATTTTGCGCCGCTTGGGCGTTATGGTTTTCTGATCCAAGCACCAACCTCATTGTTCAAGGAATTGTCCAAATGCGTATTACCTGGCTCGGCCACGCCGCTTTCCGGGTCGAATTCGACGGCAAGGCCGTGTTGTTCGACCCCTTCCTGAGCGGGAATCCCTCTTTCAAGGGAGATCGCGCCGCCGTCAGTGCCGGCATCAGCCATATATTGCTCACCCATGGCCATGCCGATCATGTCGGCGACACGATCGAGCTGGCGCGGGAAACGGGTGCGACAGTGGTCTCCAACGCCGATCTCGTGACCTTCCTGGCGGGCAAGGGGGTCGAGAAGGTCGAGCCGATGAACACCGGCGGCACGGTCGATCTCGCTGGATTCAGCGTCACGATGGTAAGAGCCGATCATTCGGCCAGCCTGATCGACAATGGCGTCAGCATTGCCGTGGGCAACGCCAATGGCCTGATTCTCAAGGCGCCGGGCCAGCCGACCCTCTATCATCTCGGCGATACCGACATCTTCTCCGACATGGCCCTGATCGCCGAATTACATCAGCCCAAGATCGGCCTGGTACCGATCGGAGACCGCTACACGATGGGACCGCAGACCGCGGCACTGGCGGTGAAGCGCTATCTCGATCTCGATGTCGCCATTCCTTGCCATTATGCGACCTTCCCCGGCCTGGTGAGCAATGCCGACACCTTCGCCGCAGGGCTTGCCGGCACCAAGACGAGGGTGCTTGCTCCCAGATCCGGCGAGAGCGTGGAAGTCGGGTGAGGATGCTCGGGTGAGAATGCTTGGAGGGCGCAGGCAGCCTGCCTGCGCCCTCTGTCCAAAGCGGTGGCTGTTTGTGCCGCGGCCTCAGCGATACCGGCAGTAGCGCTTGCTGTAATCGGCAGCGTTGACGTCCCCGAGGCTGGAGCCCTTCTGCCAGAGATCGCAGGCCTTGTTGCGGTTTCTCGGTACGCCCGTGCCGTCATAGGTCATGATGGCGAGGCCGACATAGCCTTGTGAATCGCCGGCCGCGATGGCCTGGTTGTAGTAGTCGATCGCCTTCGGGTAGTTGCGGCGGCCACCGACGCCGAGGCGGTAATAGTCGCCCAGGCCGGACAGGGCGAACATGACTTTCTCGTCCACTGCCCTCTCCATCAGCGCCAATGCCGCGGCAGGATCCTTCTTGACGCCGCGCTGGGTTTTCATCAGGCCGGTCGCTACGTTGTAGATCGCCCGTTTGTGCCCTTTTTCCATCGCTGCCTTGTAAGCCACCATGGCTTCCTTGTAGTTCCCAGCCTTGTCATAGCTGCGGCCAAGCTGGAAGAACTCCCTCGGTGGCGCGTCGGCAAGCTGCGTCGCCTTGAGGCAAGCGGTGATGGCCGCCGAGGTGTCGAGCTTGTCGAAGGTGACACCGGGCAGGTTGGCCGGCTTCTGCTCGTCCATCGCATGCGCCGCCGCACGATCACAGGCCTCGATATCCGGCGATGACACCGTATCCTGCGCAGTCTGGGCGGGCGGCGGCGGGGTTGCCGGTTCCGTTGCCGGCGGCGGCGTAGCCCGGTCCTGTGCCGTTGTTTCCGTCGCCGGCGTGGCTGGTGCGGCAGCCTTGCCGAGGGCCTTCAACTTGATTTCGGCCAGGGGCTTGTAGACGCCCTTGAAGGTACCGTTGGCCACCTGGTCGAGATAGGCTTGGAACATGGCAGGATCGGTACTGTTCTGCACCGACTGCCAGAAGATGTCCTCGGCCGACTGGCTCGCCTGGGCAAGCAGCAGGGGACGGGCGGGATCCGCCAGCCCCGGCGCGCTCCACGACAGCGCCAGCGCCGTGGCGAACAGCGAACCTGCCAGCAGTTTCATCGACATCCGTACTCTCCGCTCATTTCTAACCGTCCGATGGCGCTGCCCATGCCTGTCGCTCAGCCCGGTGGACATTTGGCATTGAGATTGCCGGCTGCGTCGGCATCCCCGGCCGACGCACCCTGCCTGAAGAGGTCGCAAGCCTTGCCGACATCCTTGGTCACGCCCTGGCCCTTGAGGTAGAGCAGGCCAAGCCCGGAATAGGCCGTCGGCTCCTTGGCCTTGACCCCGAGTTCGTAGATCGCGGCGGCCTTGCGATAGTCGCGGCTGGCGCCGAGGCCGCTGGCATACATCCAGGCGATTCGACTGATGGCCGGCGCATAGTTTCCATCGATCGCCTTGTAGTAGAGGCTGAGGGCCTTGATGGCATCCTTGGGAACACCGCGGCCGGCCAGATAGCGCCCGGCAAGCTCGTACAGAGCGATGCCGTGACCGAGCGAGGCGGCCTTCTGGAGCTGGGCCAGTGCCAGGGCATCCTGTCCGTTCTGTCCATAGGCGACAGCAAGCTGATAATAGACGCGGCGTGGCGATCCAGGCACTGCAGCGGCTTTGCTGCACGCGGCAATGGCCGCCGAGGCGCCGTCGGCCGACAGCCTTGCTCCGGTAATTGCGGCCGGTTTGTCGGGGTCGCGCGCATCGGCAGCTACTGCGTCGCAGGCAGTCACCATCGCGTCGGCGGGCGCATTGCCAGGCGTGGGCGGCGGCGACAAGGCGGCCTGCTCGGTTGCCGGAGGCGCGGAAGGAACCGGTTTCGGGGCCGGCTGCTGCGCCGCTTTGGGCTGCAGTGCGGCAAGCTTGATCTGGGCGAGCACCTTGTAGGTGCCCGTGAACGTGCCGGCGCCCACCTGGTCGAGATAGGCCTGGAACATGGCGGGATCGGAGCTGCTCTGGATCGATTGCCAGAACAGATTTTCCGACTGGCTGTTGCCTCCGGAGAGCGGGTCGGGCGTGACGACAGGCGGCTGGGCGCTCGCACGCGCCGCAGGCAGGTCGCCCGTAAGCGTGACCCGGCCGACGATCCCGTCATAATAGGCCGGCACCTGCTCCCGCCCGGCACTGCGGGCAAGGGCACGCACTTTCTCCTGGGTCTCCTTGGCCATGTCGATCAGCGTCAGATCTTGCCGCTCCAGCAGCGGCAGGAAGGAGCGTACGAAGACGGAGGTCTTTTCCGAGTCGGCCGCCGAAAGGCGATCCAGCGCCTCCTGCTTGCTGCCGGCCGAGAACATGATGAAGACGCCGCCATCCGCTTCCATGCGAGCAAGGCCCCGGGTCGCGGGCAGGGCGCGCGTGCCGCCCTGGGCGAACGGATTGTTGCGGCAGGCATCGAGAATCGCCACCACCTGCCGTGCGCCCTTGGAACGGAAGCGCTCGATGATGTCGGCGGCGTTGAAGGATTCGTCCTTGATGAGACCGGCCTCGCCCTCTTTCGCCGTGGGGACGTCGACGGGCAACAGCCAGTTCTGACCGTCGATTTCGACGCCATGGCCGGAGTAGTGGAAGAGAACGGTGTCGCCCGGGCTGATCGCCCCCTCCACCGTGGCCATGGCCCGGCTGATCTGGCGCTTGGTGCCGTTCTCCACGAGCGTGACCGTAAAGCCCGCCCGCTGCAGGGCGTCCCGCATCGCCTGAGCATCGTTGACGGCCGTCTGCAGCGGCGGCACTTCCTGATAGGCGTTGTTGCCCACGATCAGGGCGAGCAGCTTGGCGGAGGCCGGCGTCATGCCGCTCCCGAAAGCCAGGAGCGCGAGCAGGAGCAGGACACAGCGTGCTCTCATGGAGGTTCCCCAATCGCGGAGGCAGGATAGCTTGCGCAGCGCCCTCTTGCGAGAGCCATTGCGCAGGCGGCGTCAAACAAGCGTGACTCGTTCTCCTGACTTGCGGCATCATGGAGGACAAGACTGGTTGCGCCTGCAAAGCTACGCGTGATAGACCGCGCCGTTCCGTGATTTTGCGCACAATCGAGGGTTTCATGTCTGTCGATGCCGCCACGGTGAAGCGTATCGCGCGTCTTGCGCGCATTGCCGTCACCGAAGAAGACGTTCCGCATTTGCAGGGCGAGCTGAATGCCATCCTCGATTTCGTGGCCCAACTCGACGAAGTCGACGTCGACGGCATAGAGCCGATGACGTCGGTGACACCCATGGTGATGAAGAAGCGCCAGGACGTGGTGACGGACGGCAATATCGCGGAGAAGATCGTCGCAAACGCGCCGGCTTCCGAGGACAATTATTTCCTCGTTCCCAAGGTCGTCGACTGAGTTACGCCGTTTCCAGGCCCCGCGCGTTCGAGCTGCTGTATTCCTGGCTGCTCCGAATCCGGGCCGTATCCGTTCAGGACATCCTTCCGTGAGCCATATTACCGATCTCACCCTTGCTGAAATCCGCGACGGCCTGAAGGCCAAGACGTTTACCGCAACCGAGGCGGCCAAGGCCTATCTCGACGCGATGGAGAAGGCACGTGGCCTCAACGCCTATGTGCTGGAAACGCCGGAGCAGGCGCTCGCCATGGCTGCCCGGGCCGATGACAGGCTCGCCAAGGGCGAGGGCGGTCCGCTCGAGGGCGTGCCGCTCGGCGTCAAGGACCTGTTTGCCACCGAGGGCGTGCGCACCACGGCCTGCTCGCGCATCCTCGACAATTTCGTACCGCCCTACGAGTCGACGGTGACGAGCCAGCTCTGGCGTGATGGCGCGGTGATGCTCGGCAAGACCAACAATGACGAATTCGCCATGGGCTCGTCGAACGAGACCTCTGCCTTCGGCGCGGCGGTCTCGCCCTGGCTGCCGCCGGGCTGGAGCGCCGAGGAAGGCAAGCGCAAACTCGTCGAGGCACGCGCTGCCGGCAAGGCGCCGAACGGCTTCCTGGTTCCCGGCGGCTCCTCGGGCGGTTCCGCCGCTGCGGTGGCCGCGCGCCTGTGCCCCGGTGCGGCCGGTACCGATACCGGCGGCTCCATTCGCCAGCCGGCCGCCATCACCGGCATTACCGGCATCAAGCCGACCTATGGCCGGTGCTCACGTTGGGGGATTATTGCGTACGCTTCTTCGCTCGATCAGGCCGGTGCCTTCGGCCATACCGTGCGCGATTGTGCCATCATGCTCAATTCGATGGCCGGGCACGACCCCAAGGACACCACGTCCATGGATATCGCCGTACCCGACTACGAGGCGGCGATCGGCGGCAGCGTCAAGGGCAAGGTCATCGGCATTCCCAAGGAATACCGGGTGGAAGGCATGTCGGCGGAGATCGACGCGCTCTGGCAGAAGGGCATCGACTGGCTGCGTGATGCCGGCGCCGAAATTCGCGAGATCAGCCTGCCGCATACCAAATATGCCTTGCCGGCCTATTACATCGTGGCGCCAGCCGAGTGCTCCTCCAACCTGGCCCGCTATGACGGCGTGCGCTATGGCGAACGGGTTGCCGGGCGCGAGATCACCGAGCTCTACGAGAACACCCGCGCCGCCGGTTTCGGCGCCGAGGTGAAGCGCCGTATCCTGATCGGCACCTATGTGCTCTCGGCCGGCTATTACGATGCCTATTACGTCCGGGCCCAGAAGATCCGCACGCTGATCAAGCGCGATTTCGAACAGGCCTATGCCAGCGGCGTCGACGCCATCCTGACGCCGGCCACGCCGTCGCCCGCCTTCGGCATCGGCGAAAAGGGTGGGACGGATCCGGTGGAGATGTATCTCTACGACGTCTTCACGGTGACGGTGAACCTGGCCGGCCTGCCGGGTCTGTCCGTGCCGGCGGGGCTGTCCTCGGGTGGCCTGCCGCTCGGCCTCCAGCTGATCGGGCGCCCTTTCGACGAGGAAACGCTGTTCACCCTCGGCCACGCCGTCGAACAGGCCGCCGGTTCGCTCGGCCGGCCCGAGCGCTGGTGGGCCTGAGCATGAGCGGCGGCCAGAACACCGGCGAAACATCGGGCACGACCGAGACGTTGGCGGATCTGCGCCGGGAGATCGATGCCATCGATGAAAAGCTGGTGCATCTCCTGGCCAGCCGCCTCAAGGTCGTGCAACGGGTGGTCAAGGTGAAGAACCGCGACGGCCTGCCCGCCAACATCCCCGAACGCGTCGAGGAGGTGGTGGCCTCGGCCCGCAAGCAGGCCGAGGCGGAAGGATTGCCGCCCGAACTCGCCGAGCTCATCTGGCGCGACATGGTGGCCTGGATCATCGATTACGAGAACCGGCACCTGACCACGGATAAACGAGGCTGACATCAGCCCGCTCAAACATTGAATTCTACTTTGAACCGGAGCCTAGATATGAACGCCACGGTTGATCCCAAGAAGCTGATCAAGGGCGCCACGGGCGATTGGGAAGTGGTTGTCGGCATGGAAATCCATGCCCAGGTCACCTCCGAGGCCAAGCTCTTTTCCGGAGCTTCCACCAAGTTTGGCGGCGAGCCCAACTCCCATGTCTCGCTGGTCGATGCCGCCATGCCCGGCATGCTGCCCGTGATCAACGAGGAGTGCGTGCGCCAGGCGATCCGCACCGGCCTCGGCCTTCGGGCACAGGTCAATCTGAAGTCGGTGTTCGACCGCAAGAATTACTTCTATCCGGACCTGCCGCAGGGCTATCAGATCTCGCAGTACAAGCAGCCGATCATCGGCGAGGGCACCGTCATCGTCGAGGTGCCGGAGACTGGTGAGACGCTGAATGTGGGCATCGAGCGCCTGCATCTGGAGCAGGATGCCGGCAAGTCCATGCATGTGGGCGACGTATCGCTGGTCGATCTCAACCGCTCGGGCGTCGCCCTGATGGAGATCGTCTCCAAGCCGGACCTGCGCTCGGCCGACGAGGCGCGCGCCTATGTCACCAAGCTGCGCACCATCCTGCGGTATCTCGGCACCTGCGATGGCGACATGGACAAGGGCAATCTGCGTGCCGATGTCAACGTCTCCGTGCGCAAGCCCGGTGATCCCCTGGGTACGCGTTGCGAGATCAAGAACGTCAACTCGATCCGCTTCATCGGCCAGGCCGTCGACGTCGAGGCTCGCCGCCAGATCGGTATTCTTGAGGATGGTGGCTCGATCGACCAGGAGACCCGCCTCTACGATCCCAACAAGGGCGAGACGCGGTCCATGCGCTCGAAGGAAGAGGCGCATGATTATCGCTATTTCCCCGATCCGGACCTGCTGCCGCTCGAATTCGACCAGGCCTATGTCGATGATCTCGCCGGCCATCTGCCGGAGCTGCCCGATCCCAAGAAGGCCCGCTTCATCAACCAGTATAGCCTGTCGGCCTATGATGCCGGCGTGCTGACGGCCGAGCGCGAATCCGCCGACTTCTTCGAAGCGGTCGCGACGGGGCGCGACGGCAAGATTGCTGCGAATTGGGTGATCAACGAATTGTTCGGCCGGCTGAACAAGGAAGGGCTCGACATCACCGCCTCGCCCGTTTCCGCCGCGCAACTCGGTTCGATCGTCGATCTCATCGGCGAGAACGTCATCTCGGGCAAGATCGCCAAGGATCTGTTCGAGATCGTCTGGACCGAAGGCGGCGATCCGCGCGCAGTCGTCGAGGCCCGCGGCATGAAGCAGGTCACCGATACCGGGGCGATCGAGGCCGCCATCGATGCGGTGATCGCGGCCAATCCCGATAAGGTCGAGCAGGTCAAGGCCAAGCCGACCATGCTCGGCTGGTTCGTCGGCCAGGTGATGAAGCAGAGCGGCGGCAAGGCCAACCCGCAGGCCGTGAACGATATCCTCAAGGCCAAGCTCGGACTTTGAGGAAGAGGTAGCGGTGTGCCGATCTCGCTTCATGGTTCGATGGAGCGGAGAAGACGGCATATCGTGCCTGATTCGACTCAGGCGGTCTTCTCGCCATCCCAATAGTTCCTGGTCGCCGACATGTCGAAAACCCCCGGTTCCACGCGGAGGGCGTCGACGGCCATCTTGTTGGAGTCGGGATAGACGCAGACCTCGTTCGGATTGCGCTCGCCGATCATCAGATACCGACAGGGACCCGTGCCGCTATTGACGAAGGAATGGCCGATCTTCCGCCCGGCGGGAAAACAGACATAGTCGCCGGGTTTCATGGGGAGGCGCTCCTCGCCGAGGATGAGCGTCAGCTCTCCTTCGAGGACCAGTGCATGCTCTTCTTCCAGCATGTGGTAATGGGTCGGGCAGAGCCGCATGCCCGGAGCCGGGGACTCGATCAGCACGCCGACGCGATAGGCCCTGCCGGCCACCGCGTGGGTCAAATGCTTGGAAGAACCGCCAAATTGCGGGCCGGCGCCATCGCCGTTCCAGGGGATGTCGTCCGCCGAGATGGGGAGGAGAGGCTTGGCCGGCTGAGACAGCGTGGCGATGACGTCGGGCCTGGGAAAAGCAGGATTGTCGAGGCCGGTCACTTCGCCATCCCAGTAGCTGCGGGCCGCCGCGAGGTCGAAGATGGCATCCCGTCCCAGGGCTCGCACCAGCACCTTGTTCGAGTCGGTGTAGACGACGACCTCATTGGGGTTGCGCTCGCCGATGATCACGTAGCGGGCCGTTGCTGTGCCGGTGTTGAGGAGGCAATGCCCGGCCCTTTGTCCGGCGGGAAAGCAGATATAGTCGCCCGCCTTCATCACATGCGTCTCGACGCCGACCCGCGCGGTGAGTTCTCCGTCGAGGACGAAGACGTGCTCTTCCTCGAAAATATGAAAATGTGCGGGCGAACTCTGCCTGCCGGGCTCGAGCTCCTCGATGGCGACGCCGACATGATAGGGCTCACCCATGGCAGCCAAGGTGAGATGACGATAGCGTACGCCGAAACGAGGCACGTCGGACCATTCCGTCCAAGCCACGTCATGCGACGAAATCGGGCGTACCGCAGGCTCGTTGTCTGCCGTCATCGCTCGATACCCTTTCGTGCTTCCGGCCGAGCAAGACTTCCCGGCGAGGTGAAAAGGCGCGCCGGCATCGGGGACGGCGCGCCTGCCATGTTTACTGGCGGTTCCAGGTGACGGACCGACAAATCAGTCCGCCAAGCACGCAGCCGGCGGTGGTGAGGCGGTTGCCCGAAAGGGTCATGGTGCCGGTATAGGTCTTGCCGTCCTCAGGATTGAAGGCCTTGCCTTTCCATTTATCGTCGCCCGACGGCGCCATGTCGTAGAAAACGCGCTTGCCGACATTGTCTTGATGCTTGGGATCCTTGACCCAAGTGACGGAGCCGCACAGAGCTTCGCCGCAGGGAGCGATCTTCACCTTCGATTCGCCGTTCTCCCGCAGCCAGGTCCCGGAGGCATCGCCGGCGTGGGCGGCGCCTACCAACAAAGTACTTGAGACAGCGGCTATAACAACTTGTGATAGCTTGATCTTCATCGATTTTACTCCAGGGCGTGGCTGTAAGAGGCAGCATGAGGTGCCCTTGCGCAACCGCATCATTTGCCAAACGCGGGCAATGTGCAAATCGGAGTATCGGAAGTGGCGGTGCGATGAATCTGCCCTGCGCTGCCCGTTTTGCAGGCATGCTTGTTTAGGAGGCGAATTCCGCTTGCTGCCGTCCATGTGACTGGCTAGATTGTGAGCATAGAGGAGCCCTGCATTCATGGTAGGCAAGGAAATCACGGCCACGATCGAATCTGCGCCGCCAAAACGGCTGCGGATCGGGACGGTCGAGTTGGCAAATCCGGTGGTCCTGGCGCCGATGTCGGGCGTGACCGATGCCGTGCTGCGCGGCATCGCGCAGCGCCAGGGCGCAGGTCTGGTGATTTCCGAGATGGTGGCGAGCGATCGCCTCGCTACCGGTGACGAGGAGGCTCGCTTGCGAGCCGAAGCGCCCGGCGGCGGACCGCATGTCGTGCAGCTCGCCGGTTGCGAGGCGTACTGGATGGGCGAGGCAGCCCGCGTGGCGGTCGATGCCGGCGCCGATGTCATCGACATCAATATGGGTTGTCCGGCCAAGCGCGTCACTGGTGGCTGGTCCGGTTCGGCCTTGATGCGTGACCTCGATCATGCGCTCACCCTGATCGAGGCGACTGTGTCGGCCGTGAAGGTTCCGGTGACGGTGAAGATGCGCCTGGGCTGGGATCAGGCCAGCCTCAATGCACCTGAGCTCGCCCGCCGGGCTGAGCAGGCGGGCGCCGCCATGATCACCGTGCATGGGCGCACGCGCATGCAATTCTACAAGGGCACCGCCGATTGGCGGGCCATCCGGGCCGTAAAGCAGGCCGTCGGTATTCCGGTCGTCGCCAATGGCGATTGCCGGAGCCTTAGCGATGCCCTCGCCATGCTGCAGCAATCGGGCTGTGATGCCGTGATGGTGGGCCGGGCTGCCCAGGGACGGCCATGGCTGCCGGGGCATATCGCCCGCGAGCTCGCTGCAGGCGAAGTTCTACCCGTGCCTGATGCGCCGGCGCAGCGCGATCTGACGCTCGAGCACTTTCATGGCCTGCTCGATCTCTACGGGCCGGCGCATGGGATCCGCCATGCCCGCAAGCATCTGGCTTCCGCCATGGAGGCGGCTCAGGATTATTTCGGTGGCGGCAATGCCGAACTGCGCCAGTCGGTTCTGACGGGCGACAAGCCCGGCGAGGTGGCGGCCGCCTTCACCGCCTATTTCGCCAGCCTCGACCGGGTGGCCGCATGACAGCCCTGCCGCGCCACATGCCCAATCACGAAGCTGTGCTGAATGCTTTGCCGCACGCCATTCTCTCGGTGGATGCGCAGGGCAGGGTACTCGATGCCAACATGGCCGCCGAGGCCTTCTTCGACGTCAGCGCGCCAATGATGCGGCGTAATTTGATCAAGGACCTGCTGCCTTTCGGTTCGCCGCTGCTGGCCCTGATCGACCAGGTCCGCGAGCGCAATGCGCCCGTGAACGAATATCGCGTCGATCTCGGCTCGCCCCGGCTCGGCGGAGAGCGGCATGTCGACATCCAGGTTGCGCCGATGCAGGACCAGTCCGGCGGCGTGGTGATCATGCTGCAGGAACGCACCATCGCCGACAAGATGGACCGCCAGCTCACCCATCGGGGCGCCGCCCGTTCGGTGACGGCGCTGGCAGCCATGCTGGCCCATGAGATCAAGAACCCGCTCTCCGGCATTCGCGGCGCAGCCCAGCTCCTGGAGCAGTCGGTCGAGGACGCCGATCGCGAGCTGACGCAGTTGATCTGCGAGGAGGCCGATCGCATCGTCAAGCTGGTCGACCGCATGGAGGTGTTCTCGGACGAGCGTCCGGTGGCGCGCAGCCCGGTGAACATCCATGTCGTGCTGGAGCATGTGAAGAAGCTGGCCCAGTCCGGCTTTGCCCGCAAGATCAAATTCATCGAGGACTACGATCCCTCGCTGCCTCCTGTGCATGCCAACAAGGACCAACTCGTCCAGGTCGTGCTCAACCTGGTCAAGAATGCCGCCGAGGCCATTGACGGCGAGGCGGATGGCGAGATCACCATGACCACCGGCTTCAAGCCGGGCGTGCGCCTTTCGGTACCGGGATCGTCCTCGCGGGTCAGCCTGCCCATCGAAGTGTGCATCAAGGATAGCGGGCCGGGCGTGGCGCCGGATCTCCTGCCCTATCTGTTCGATCCCTTCGTCACCACCAAGACCAGCGGTACCGGGCTGGGACTGGCCCTCGTCGCCAAGATCGTCGGCGATCACGGGGGGATCGTCGAATGCGAAAGCCAGAACAAGCGTACGGTCTTTCGCATCCTTCTCCCCATGTATCGTTCCGATTCCGAAGCAAAGCGCCTTCAGCCGTGAACGCTTGTTTGTTCTTTCTCTTTGGTTCGACGCGTCTTTGCGATTTGAACTGAAACGCTCAAATCACAAAACGCTTTAGCGCATAGGAAAACCGAGTATGCAGGCAGGCAGTATTCTCGTCGCCGATGACGACGCCGCCATCCGGACGGTGCTCAACCAGGCCCTGTCCCGTGCCGGCTATGAGGTGCGCTCGACAGGGAACGCCACCACGCTGTGGCGCTGGGTCAGCCAGGGCGAGGGGGATCTGGTCATCACCGACGTGGTGATGCCGGACGAGAACGCCTTCGACATGCTGCCGCGCATCAAGAAGGTGCGGCCGGAACTGCCCGTCGTGGTGATGAGCGCCCAGAACACGCTGATGACAGCGATCCGGGCGTCTGAGAAGGGCGCCTACGACTATCTGCCCAAGCCTTTCGACCTGAAGGAACTGATCGC
The DNA here is from genome assembly GCF_034424805.1 of Labrys sedimenti. Classification (NCBI taxonomy): domain Bacteria; kingdom Pseudomonadati; phylum Pseudomonadota; class Alphaproteobacteria; order Hyphomicrobiales; family Xanthobacteraceae; genus Labrys; species Labrys sedimenti. The sequence continues at coordinate 896,172 of NZ_JAXOUF010000001.1, read as the reverse complement.
CATCGTCGGCCGCGCGCTGAGCGAGCCTCGCGGCAAGCCGACGCCGCGCTCGGGCGAGGAAGCCGAGAGCATGCCGCTGGTCGGTCGCTCGGCGGCGATGCAGGAGATCTACCGCGTCCTCGCCCGCCTGATGCAGACGGACCTGACCGTGATGATCTCCGGAGAGTCCGGCACGGGCAAGGAGCTGGTGGCCCGGGCCCTGCACGATTATGGCAAGCGCCGCAGCGGCGCCTTCGTTGCCATCAACATGGCGGCGATCCCGCGCGACCTGATCGAATCCGAATTGTTCGGCCATGAGAAGGGGGCCTTCACCGGCGCCAATGCCCGCTCGGTCGGGCGCTTCGAGCAGGCCGAGGGCGGCACGCTGTTCCTTGACGAGATCGGCGACATGCCGATGGAGGCGCAGACGCGGCTGCTGCGTGTGCTGCAGCAGGGTGAATACACCACGGTGGGCGGGCGCACGCCGATCAAGACCGATGTTCGCATCGTCGCCGCCACCAACAAGGATCTGCGCATCCTGATCCAGCAGGGCCTGTTCCGCGAGGATCTGTTCTTCCGCCTCAATGTCGTGCCGCTGCGCCTGCCGCCCCTGCGCGAGAGGGCCGAGGATGTGCCGGATCTTGCCCGCCATTTCTTCAAGCTGGTGGAGCGGGAGGGCCTGCCGGCCAAGCACTTGGACGCTTCCGCCGTCGAACGCCTCAAGCGTCATCGCTGGCCGGGCAATGTGCGCGAACTCGAAAACCTGGTGCGCCGGCTTTGCGCTCTCTATCCGCAGGAGACGTTGACGGCCGCGATCATCGAGCAGGAATTGGCGACCTCCGAGACCATGCCGCTGGAGGCGGAGAGCTCGGTCGACGAAACCCTGTCGGCCTCGGTCGAGCGGCACATGACGCGTTATTTCAGTAAGTTCGGCGACGATCTGCCGCCTCCCGGGCTCTATCACCGGGTTCTGCGCGACATCGAGGAGCCGCTGATCGGGGCCGCGCTCGCGGCGACGCGCGGAAACCAGATCAAGGCGGCCGAACTCCTCGGCGTCAACAGAAACACACTGCGCAAGAAGATCCGCGACCTCGACATCCAGGTCATCCGCGCCATCCGGTGAGGCGCGGCGTGGGGCTCAGTTCGGCGATTGCGGGAAGAAAAGCTTGCGTCGCTTGGACTTCATGCGATCGGGATCGAAATTCTCGCTGACCCATCCGTCGGTCGGGTCGAGGAAGATTGCCTGTGCCCCCTCGCTGCCCTTGAGTGCGAGCTGGTTGGCGACATTGCGGAAGTAGAAGTGCCGGAAGATGCGATCGAACTCCGTCATGTAGATGTCGGCGACGCGCGTCTCCCCGCGAATGAGCAGCATGTTCTCGTCATTGTTGACGAGCGAGTTCTTGGAGAAGTTCGCCGAACCGCTGATGACCAGAGGATCGTCGGACAGCGGGTCGACCAGCAGGATCTTGGTATGGATGTAGAAGACGTTGCCTTCATAGCGGTAATGACCCTCCTCCAGGAACCATCTGTCGAGTTTCCAGCCGGGGACCTTGGCGCGTAGCGTCGTCTTGCCGAGAGCAGCTCCGTTGGCGATCTGCAGATCGAGGTCGGCGCCCAGCAATTTTTCCGCCTTGGTGTCGAGCGGCTTTTCGAGCAGGATGTAGCGCAGGAAATCCACGTCCTCGGTAAAGGCCTTGGCCAGGGTGGCATTGACGCCGAAGGCGGCCGTGAACATCACGGTCTGGCGGGCGGAGCGGATGCGGTCGGCATACCAGTCGAGCAGACTGTCATCGGGACGCGGGCTGAACAGCGGGGTCATCGTGCCTGGCGGAATCTCGTCTCGGGGCGCGGCATTTTCGGCCCCCACCCATTGGCGCAGCGGCTTCCATTCGGTGTCATCAGCAAGCTTTTCCCAATAGGCGAGATAGTAGGCGGCAAGCGCCGCATCGCGCACGAGATGGCCGACATTGCTCTGCCCCAGAAAGCCGGACGCCGTGAAGTTGGTCGAACCGGTCCACAGGGCGATGCGCGCCGGATCGTCCGACAGGCGCAGGATGAACTTGTTGTGCGGGATATCGTTGCGGCGGGTGCGCGGCAGCAAGATCGTCTTGGACAGGCCGGCTGCCTTGATAGCGGCGGCGTTGGTCTTGGTGGCCTCGGTATCCTTGCGCTCGCCCTTCACGGTTTCCTGGCCGGCCTCATAGACGATGGCGACGTCGACCTTGCGCTCATGGGCGGCAGCCAGGGCTTTCAGCACCGGCGGATAGCTGAATTCATAGGCGGCGATGCGCAGGCTTTCTCCCGGGCGGGCATCGGCGATGAAATCGAGAACGGCCTCGAGCAGGCCGCGCGAGAGCCACTGGGTCGTGCGGTCATGGCGGTCATCGGGATCGGCCGGACCCCGATTGCCGAATTTCTCGGCGAAGGCCTGGCTCGCGATGGCGCCGCGATTGAAATAGACGGCGTGTCTACCGCTATCCTCGCTCTCGGTCGTGACCTCGATCTCGATGTCGTTGCCATAGCGCAGGTTCTTGGGCGTGCCGTAGACCGGCCGGATCAGGAAACCATAGGAACGGCCGGGCTTGGCGGTGTAGTCGCTCCACAAGAAGCTCTGGATCGGATGTTCGAGGGTGGAATATTTCTGCCCAGGACGCGGTTCTGGAACCACCTCGCGGAACAATTTGGTGCCGCTCAGCCAATAGGACTGGTCTTCGATGACATCGGTGCGCTTGATGGCAAAGCCGAGCAGCCCTTGGCGGGCCTCGGCAGTGGCGTCGAGCGCCAGCAGGACCACATGGCTGCCGGAGATGGCCCGAAGCGCCAAATCACCATTCGTTGCTTCCGCTCGCATGCCTGCTTCTCCCGCTTCATGCGTCGATGGTTGGACCTGTGCAGATAAAATAGAGCATGGGCGTTCGACTGTTGCGTGACGTCGGGAAGGTGACAAATCAGCTATCGTTCGGCTCCGCTGCCTCCTACATTCGACTACCCGGACATGGGATGCAGGCATGAACGCAATCAGGGCCTCGGTGCGAGCCTATGAAAACTGGCTGAGGGATGAGATCGGGGCCGATTTCGTCGAGGTGGACCTGGAAGAAAAACACCGCAAGATGTGCGGCAGCGCCTTTGCCTTTCTGCGTGCGACCTATTGGCGTTGGGCCGAGACGATCCTGGAGATCTGCCCTGAGCTCGCCGACGCACCGGAAGTTCTGGCGATCGGCGACACCCATCTGGAGAATTTCGGCACCTGGCGCGACAGCGAAGGGCGCCTGGTCTGGGGCGCCAACGATTTCGACGATGCCGCCTTCATGCCCTATGTGCTCGATCTCGTGCGGCTTGCCACCAGTGCGTTGCTGGCACGGGGCAGCGGCGATCCATCGGCGGCGGAGATCTGCCGGGCCGTCGTGGCCGGCTATGTCACGGGGCTGGCCAATCCCGCTCCGGTGGTGCTCGAGCGTGATCACAAGTGGCTACGCAGGGCCGTGCTGCTGCCGGAATCGGAGCGCAAGGCGTTCTGGAGCAAGTTTGACATCAAGACGCGAAAGCCGATCAAACCTGATTACGAGGAGAGGTTGCGGGCATCGATGCCCGATCCGCAGGGCACATATCATTTCTTCCCCAGACGGGCGGGCACCGGCAGTCTCGGCCGGGCGCGTTTCCTGGCTTGTGGCGAGTGGCGGGGCGGGCCGGTACTGCGCGAGGCCAAGAGGTTGACCATCTCGGCCTGGTCCCTTTGCTTCGATCGGAAGGCCAAGGCGATCCTGGCCGCGACGATTGCAACCGGCCGCTGCCGGGCACCGGACCCGCATTATGGGGTGAAAGATGCCATCCTCGTGCGGCGCTTGTCCCCCAACAGCCGCAAGCTGGAAGTGAAAACGGCGATCCACGCGTTCCTGTCGCCTCGCATGCTCGCATTGATGGGACATGAAATCGCCAATTGCCATGCCGATGATCCGGATCGGTTGCCGTTGCTGCAGCAGGACTTGCGTAAGCGCGGGAAAGACTGGCTCTGCAATGCCGCCAGGGCGGCGGCCGAAGCGATGATCGGCGAACAGGACGCGTTTGCCTGAAACGTTGATTGTCCCGTTTCGTCAGTTTCGCCTTGATTCTGTTACAATTCGGCAACAGTGTTGCAAGAATCACTCAGCCGGGAATCGTCCGGGCTGACCGATCGACAATGGGGCGAGGACGGCGTTCGAATGGCAGTTGCAGACAATGCCCAGCAGACGGTGCCAGACGTCGCCAGCATGCCGGCACGGCGCCTCGGCCTGCTTGGTTTCGGACTGGTCATTCTTTCGGTCGCGTCGGCTATCGGCACTTTCTTCGTGCTGGTTGACGTCGAGCCGGTCTCGTTGCTGCTCAAGAGCACGGTCTCCCATCTGCGCTTCTATCTGGGTATCGATAGCGTCGCCCAGGCGCCCAACACCGATATCGCCTACAGCAACGCTATCGACGCGCTATTCATCGTCAACGCCTCCTTCATCGTGGCATTGCTGGTGCTGCTGGCGGTCGAGGCAGGCAATCTGATCGTCGCAAGGCGTCGCGGGCAGGCCGGGGCCGCATTGCATATGCGAGTGATCGGGTTGTTCTCCGTCGTCTCCGCCGTGCCGGTGCTGCTGCTGGCGACGGTGGCGATCATCTCACTCGACCGCGGCCTCGACAATCTGTTCTCGACGCGCGTCAGCAATATCGTCAACACGTCGGTTGCCGTTGCCAATTCCTACCAGGACGAGCAGGCCCTGCAATTACGGTTTGCCGGTCTGTCGATGGCTGCCGACCTCAACAAATATTCACCGCTCTATGCGGCCGACAGGTCGCAATATCAGCGCTTGTTCGACATGCTCGCCGTGAATTACGGCCTGTCTAGCGCCATGATCCTGACGCGGGACGGCCAGGTGACCGACCAGTCCTACGTGCCCGGGAGCCTGCCCTTCTTCCTGCCGGCCAAGCTTTATCCGGCCCTTGCCGCCGCGGACCAGCAACCAGCCGTGCGCATCGACCCAGGTACGCAGAACGTCACGGGCCAGATCATCAAGCTGGCCGCCTACACCGACCGCTATCTCTTCATCGTCCGGCCCTTCGACCCGAAGATTGCCGAATATATCCGCCAGACCGGCGAGGATTCGGAGCGCTTCGAGAATCTGAAGGCGTCCCGTTTCCCGACCCAGGTCAATTTCGCGCTGCTCTATGCCATCATCGCCCTCAACATGCTGCTGGCGGCGATCTGGATCGGCCTGTCCTTCGCCAATCGCTTGGTCGAGCCGATCCGGCGCCTGATCAGTGCCGCCGACCAGGTCGGCAGCGGCAATCTCAACGTGCATGTGCCGGTGGAGCGGCGCTCGGGCGACCTCGGCAAGCTTGGCGATACCTTCAACAACATGACGGATACGCTGCGCACCCAGCGCAACGACCTGCTTGGGGCCAATGACCTGCTCGACAGCCGGCGGCGCTTCATCGAGGCGGTGCTGTCCGGTGTTTCCACCGGTGTGATCGGCATCGACGACGAGGGCAAGATCACCGTGGTCAATCCGCTCGCCAGCACCTGGATCAAGTCGCGCCAGTCCGCCGTCGGTCGGCCCCTCGCCGAAGTGATGCCGGAGCTGTCGACCTATCTCGCCGACGCCCTCGGTACGCGGTCGCGGCTGGTGCAGGGCCAGATCACCATCAATCGCGACGGGCGCGAGCGCAATCTCACCGTGCGCGTCACCTCCGAGCAGTCCACCATGCGCGAGCATGGCTATGTGGTGACGCTGGACGACATCACCGAACTCGTGGTGGCACAGCGCAGTTCGGCCTGGGCGGACGTGGCCCGCCGCATCGCCCATGAGATCAAGAATCCGCTGACGCCGATCCAGCTCTCGGCGGAACGCATCCGGCGCAAGTATGGCAAGGTCATCGTCGAGGATCGCGAGGTCTTCGACCAGTGCACCGACACCATCGTGCGCCAGGTCGACGACATCAAGCGCATGGTCGACGAATTCTCCTCCTTCGCCCGCATGCCCAAGCCTTCGATCGAGAGCGAAGACTTCGGCGAGATGGTGAAGCAGGTCGTGTTCATGATGCGCATCGGCTATCCCGACATCACTTTCACCTATCAGCCACCACCCGAACCCATCATCGCCCGTTTCGATCGGCGCCTGCTCTCCCAGGCGGTCACCAATATCATCAAGAATGCCACCGAGGCGATCGCCGGCCGTCCCGAGGACAGGCAGGGACCGGGCACCGTCGAGGTTCGCGCGCTGCGCAAGGGAACCGATATCGCCGTGGAGGTTGTCGACAACGGCATCGGCCTGCCCAAGGAAAATCGCCAGAAGCTGCTGGAACCCTATGTCACCACGCGCGAGAAGGGCACCGGCCTTGGCCTGGCCATCGTCGGCAAGATCATGGAGGAGCATGGCGGCGGTATCGAGCTGCTCGACGCGCCTGATGTGGCCGACGGCGGCCATGGCGCCATGATGCGCCTGTGGTTTCCGGCGGAGGCGCCGGCCAGCAACGAGGCCGCGCAATGATGGTGACATCCGATTTCATCAGGGCGAAGGCCCATTCTTCCAGCGCGATCGCAAGGCATTTGCGAGCGGCACACCCGGCCTTGTGCAGGGCGGTGGCGCTGAATTCACCTCATGCAAGTAGGAACTAGACGATGGCGACCGACATTCTGATCGTTGACGATGAGGCCGATATCCGAGAGCTCGTTGCCGGCATCCTCGAGGACGAAGGTCACGGCGCGCGAACGGCAAAGGACGCAGACGATGCCTTGGCGACCGTCGCCCAGCGCCGGCCGCATCTCATCTTTCTCGATATCTGGATGCAGGGGTCTCGCCTCGACGGGCTCCAGCTTCTGGAGGTCCTGAAGGCCGAGCACCCCGAAGTTCCGGTGGTGATGATCTCGGGCCATGGCAATATCGAAACCGCCGTAGCCGCGATCAAGATCGGTGCCTACGACTTCATCGAGAAGCCGTTCAAGGCGGATCGGCTGGTGCTGGTTGCCGAGCGTGCCCTGGAGACCTCGCGTCTGCGCCGGGAGGTCAACCAACTGCGCCAGATCTCGGGCAGCGCCTCCAAGATGATCGGGCGCTCCTCGGCCATGAACCAGCTCCGGCAGGTGATCGAGAAGACCGCGCCGACCAATAGCCGCATCCTGATCGCCGGCCCGCCCGGTTCAGGCAAGGAATTGGCGGCCCGAACCATCCATCAGGCCTCTCAACGAGCTGAGGGACCGTTCGTGGTGCTCAATTCGGCGTCGATCCTGCCGGATACCATGGAAACCGAACTGTTCGGTGTCGAAGGCGGCGATGGCCGTGCCCGCAAGGTCGGTGCTTTCGAGGAAGCCCATGGGGGCACGCTGTTTTTCGACGAGGTCGCGGATCTGCCGCGCGAAACGCAGGGCAAGATCCTGCGGGTGCTGATCGACCAGAATTTCTCCCGCGTTGGCGGCGCCACCAAGGTGCATGTCGACGTGCGCATCATCACCTCGACCTCGCGTGACCTGACTGAGGAAGTGGCTGACGGCCGCTTTCGCGAGGATCTCCTGCACCGCCTCTCCGTGGTGCCGATCCGCGTGCCCGGCCTGTCCGAGCGCCGCGAGGATATTCCCGAACTCGTGGACTATTTCCAGGGTCAGATCGCGCAGGCGACTGGCTTGCCGCGCCGCGTGGTCGGCCCCGATGCCATGGCAGTGCTGCAGTCGCATGAATGGCCCGGCAATGTCCGCCAGCTGCGCAACAATATCGAACGGCTGATGATCCTGGTGGGGGGCGATGCCGATGCGACCATCACTGCCGAAATGCTGCCGCCGGAGATCGGTGCGCTGATGCCGACCCGCCCGAACGGGCAGGGGGGCGAGCAGTTGATGGGACTGCAATTGCGTGATGCCCGCGAATTGTTCGAGCGCGAATATCTGATCGCGCAGATCAATCGTTTCGGCGGCAATATCTCCCGTACGGCCGAGTTTGTCGGCATGGAGCGCTCGGCTCTGCACCGCAAGCTCAAATCGCTCGGCGTGGGAGCGTAAACCGGCATGGATCACCGATTCACGTTACGCGGCTGCCGATGAATTCGGCACCCGCGTGACGACGGGCGCCCGGCTTATGCCAGGGCCTTCCAGAGATTCCAGGCGCTGAGCGCGGTGATCAGCACGCCGACGATGATCAGGAGGGCGCGGGTCGGCAGCTTCTTGACCAGAAGCGCCGCGAAGGGCGCGGCAAACAATCCGCCGAAGACCAGGCCGGCGATCGTCGTCCAATGCGTGAAGCCGCCGAGCAGGGCAAAGGAGAAGCCGCTGGCGATGGCGAGGAAGAACTCGGCGGCGTTGACGGAACCGATGGTGGTGCGCGGGTCGTGGCCAGTGCCCAGCAGCGAGGTGGTGACCACCGGTCCCCAGCCACCACCGCCGACCGCATCGACGAAACCACCGGTAACGGCGAGCGGCGCGACGAAAGTCGGCGGTTCGGTGCGGACGTGGATGGCCCGGAAGGCCTTGCTGACGATATAGAGACCCAACAGCAGCAGATAAGCTGATATCCACGGCTTCAGCAGATCGCCGTCGATGGCGGTGACGAGATAGGCTCCTATCACCGCGCCGATGACGCCGGGAACGAGCAGGCGCGCGAACAGCTTGCCGTTCACATTGCCCAGCTTCCAATGCGAGAGGCCGGAAAAGCCGGTGGTGAAGATCTCGGCGATGTGAACCGAGGCCGAAGCCGCGGCCGGCGGCACGCCCGTGGAGAGCAGGAAGGTCGTGGAGGTCACGCCATAGGCCATGCCGAGAGCACCGTCGACGATCTGGGCCAGCAGCCCGACGGCAACGGCCGTCCAGAAGCCACGCGAGACCAGGCCCGAACCGATTTCGGCGGGCGCGGCGTTCCAGTCGATGGGGGCGTACCAAAGCCCTGCTGCGATAGCCACGGCAACCAGGGCTGGAACGGCAATAAAAGCAATGCGTGTCAAACGATATCGTTTGCTGAGTGCAATGGGTGAAACATCGGAAGATGACATGGTGGGCTCAAACGTCTGGAATGGTCAAGGATGAAGGTCGGAGCGTCCGTCCCTCTATCGACAGCGTTCACGTGGTCGGCCCGTGACGCCAAACTCGTGGCGACGGTTCGCAGAGGGCGTAGCCATGGCGGTCTCCAACGGCAATGGATCGAGGCTGATCGTTTGTGTTCAGCTTAAGAATGTCAATGTTTTTCTATAAAGTTTATGGAAATTATATATTTTTTACCTCTGCAGGCTGATTTGGCTGTGCAGCTTCGATCGGCGTTGGTGACAACGTGCCAAGACTCCCGATCAGGAGAGGAGTGCGTGTGTTAATAAGAGATCATTGTGGCGGGTATGCTGAGGTTTGCCGTCTTACTACTTGTTCACCCGCCTCGGTGCCGGGTGTTGGTGGTCCCTGCGAAGCAGCATGTGCGTAAAACACCCAGCAATGCGGGGCTTGGCGCAGCACTAAGCAAAAATCATCTTGCTCCCGGAATGGAAGTCTCTACAAAAGTACAAATATCCTTGGGGCCAAGGCATGCAAGGGCAGGCAGTTGCAGGGCCGCGTAGACTAGGCGCCCAGCCGGGGCGGCAGACGCGCCATGTCGATATCTGGCTGATCAAGACTACGCGATATGACGATGACGGCTATCCTATCCGCTGGATAAGGTCGGCCATTCCGTCGAACTCGCTTGCCTGCGTGTGGGCCCTGGTGGAAGACGCCATCTCCCGGCAAGTCTTCGGTCCCGACGTCGAAGCGCGGGTGCACGCCATCGACGAGACCAATACCCGGGTGGACATTCCTGCCATTCTGGCAAGCCATCAGGGCGAGGGTGCGCAGGCCATCGTCATGCTGGTCGGTGTGCAGACCAACCAATATCCGCGGGCGATGGATATTGCGCGTCCGCTGCGAGCCGCCGGCGTGCCGGTCTGCATTGGCGGCTTTCATGTGTCCGGCTGTGTCGCCATGCTCGGTGAGGATGCCGAGGAACTCGCTCTGGCTCGGGAGCTCGGTGTCAGCCAGTTCGCCGGCGAGGCCGAGCCCGACCGCCTCGACGTCGTGCTGTGCGATGCCTTGGCCGGCACCCTGAAGCCACTCTATAATCATTTGAAGGACCAGCCCGGCCTTCAGAACGTACCGGTGCCGCTGCTGCCCGGACCGATCGTGCGGCGCTCCTTCACCCATTGGTCGAGCTTCGATCTCGGCCGTGGTTGTCCATTCGAATGCTCCTTCTGCACCATCATCAACGTCCAGGGACGCAAGAGCCGCTTCCGCACGGCGGACGAGCTGGAGGCCATCCTCCGGCTGAACGCTGCGGAAGGCGTGAGCAAGTTCTTCGTGACCGACGACAATTTCGCTCGCAATCGCAATTGGGAGGCCTATTGCGACCGGCTGATCGAGTTGCGTGAGCACGAGGGGCTGGAAGCCCGCCTGCTGATCCAGGTCGACACCATGGCCCATCGCATTCCCGGCTTCATCGACAAGGTGGTGCGGGCCGGCGTGCGGCTGATCTTCATCGGGCTCGAAAACATCAATCCCGATAATCTGGAGGCGGCCAAGAAGCGCCAGAACCGCATCGAGGAATATCGCGAGATGGTGCTGGCGTGGAAGCGCCATCCTGTGGTGATCAGCTGCGGCTACATCATCGGCTTTCCTGCCGATACACGGGAATCGATCCTGCGTGACGTCGATCTGATCAAGCGGGAACTCGCCATCGACGTGCTCTACTTCAACATTCTGACGCCTTTGCCCGGCAGCGAGGATCACAAGCGCATGAAGGAAGCCGGGGTATGGATGGACCCGGACTTCAACAAATATGACTTGAATCATCGCGTCACCCATCATCCCAAGATGAGTGACGCCGAGCTCGATGCCGTCTTCCACGAGGCCAGCCGGCGCTATTATGATTTCGGACATATGGAGCGGGTGTTCAAGCGCCGGGTGCAGCTCAGGAACGGCATGCGGCTGACCACGCTCTACAATCTGATCGCCTATCGCGAAGGGCCACGGCGCGAAGGCGTCGCCTTCGCGGAGTTCGGCCTCGGGCGCATCATCGATCGCAGGGAGCGGCGCTACGGGCTGCCAGCCGAAAACCCGCTGCGCTTCTACGCCCGTTATGCTTGGCGCTTTGCGCGCACGATGGGCGCCTATGCCTACACCTATGGCCGGCTGCGCCTGAGCGTGGCCAAGGCCTGGCGGGCATGGGGGCGCCAGGATGAGTTCCCCTATGCCGACGAGGCCATCGCCGCCGTCGATGAACGCTTGGACCCGCTGGTCCAGGAAACCGCCGATCGCAGCACGCCCTATGCCAAGAGGCGCCAGGAAAATCGGCTGAAGTCGCGCCTCCAGGACGGCCTGCAGCCCGAACCCGGCCTGAGTGGTGAAGCCGTCGGCCCATAGCGCTGCCTCCGTTGCGAAGGCACGCCGATGATGGGCCTTGAGTGAACGGCTTAGGCTGGTTCGGCCTTGGCCGGCTCGTGCAGGCGCGACAGGCTGGCGATCAGGCTGCGATCATGCAGCGCCACGAAGCGTTCCTTCGAATTCAGCCATTTGGCAGCTTCCTCGATCGAGGCGGCTTCCGCGATCTTGGCCTGCGCCATGACGCGATCCTGCTCGAAACGCCCGCGCTCGCGGGAAGCCGAGGTCGGCAGCATGGTCTCGTGCAGGGCTCGGAAGCCGGCATCCTTGTAGACGACCTCGATGGCATCGCTGTCATCCTCGCCGACGGCGGCGAGCTCGGTGCTGAGGGCGTTGGCCCGGGTCGCCACTTCCGGCGGATGGGTCTCCTCGGGCGTAGCCAGAATGCCGTGGCGGCGCAGCCACAGGCCGAGCGCGAGCTGGCCGGATGCCCAGGAGAGCGGAATGGCAAGGAGGAGGCCGAGGATGGTCGGCGACATCCAGGTGAACAGATAGGGCGAGATCACATAGGCGGCCACGCCCGCGAAGAGACCGAGAACGGTGTGCGAGCGATGGCGCTTGACGATGTCGCGGAAGGGGATCGAACCGTCGTCGCGCCGTTGCGGCTTCCAGCCCGAGTCGCGCCCGACCAGGATTTCGAACACGGCGCCCGACTGGATCAGCATCATCACCGGAGCGAGCAGGGCCGAGAGGATGATCTCGAGCAGCACCGACAGGGTCAGCCGGATGCCGCCGCCGCTTGCCCGGCGATTGGGGCCGTCGAGCAGCATGATGATCAGCCCGAAGAGCTTCGGCGCCAGCAGGATGCCCATGGTGCCGCCAAACAGTGCCAAGGCGAGTTCGGCGTTGAACACCGGCCAAGTCGGGAAGAGCGAGAATTCGTCGGTGAAATATTCGCGCCGGATGAAATGGGCCTGCAGCGCGATGGTCAGACCGACCAGGAGCTGGAGCAGCCAGAGCGGGCTTGCCAGATAGGAGAAGATACCGTTGGCGAAATGCTGGCGCGTGCAGGGATGGAAACCCTTGGAACCGATCACGCGGGCATGCTGCAGATTGCCCTGGCACCAGCGCCGGTCACGTGCCGACAGGTCGATCAGCGAGGGCGGGCTCTCCTCATAGGAGCCCGTGACGTCGTTGAGCATGTAGACGGCGTAGCCGGCACGGCGGATCAGCGCCGCCTCGACGAAATCGTGGCTGAGGATGTGGCCGCCGAAGGGCGGCCGGCCGGACAGATCCGGCATGCCGCAATGCGCCGCGAAGGCCTTGGTGCGGATGATAGCGTTATGGCCCCAGTAATTGCCGTCATGGCCCATCCACAGCGACAGGCCTTCGGCGATCACCGGACCATAGACGCGCGCGGCGAATTGCTGGATGCGCGCGAACAGGGTGTTGCGGTTGATGATCAGCGGCAATGTCTGGATGATGCCGGCATCGGGGTCGCGCTCCATGGCGGCAGCAAGTTGCACGACGGAGGAGCCCGTCATCAGGCTGTCGGCGTCGAGCACCAGCATATGGTCGTAGGAGCCGCCCCAGCGCGTGACCCAGTTGGCGATGTTGCCCGCCTTGCGGTTCGTGTTGCGCTGGCGATGGTGGTACCAGAGTTGGATGTCAGGTCCCAGGCGTTTGCGCATCGCCAGGAAGGCACGTTCCTCGGCGATCCACACATTCGGGTCGGTGGTGTCGGAGACGAAGAAATAGTCGAAGGCGCGGCCGAGCCCTGTCTGCTCCACCGATTCGATGATGGCCTGCATCGCGCCGAAAACCCGGCTCGGCGCCTCGTTGTAGATCGGCATGAGCACGGCGGTGCGGGTGCTCAATTGCTGCGGCAGCGGCTGGGTGCTGCGCCGGTGGAAGAGCAGATAGACGAAGCCCGCGACGCCTGCCGTGAAGGCGAGGGCGATCCAGGAGAAGTTCAGCACGAACAGGCAGACCAGGGCCCATTCGAGAAAGGTGACCCCGCCGACTTCGACGACCTTGTACATTTCCCAGGCGCCGAAAGCGGTGAGCACAAGCATGCCGCCGAAAACGAACAGCCGGATGAGCCAGGAGCCGTGATGCAGGGCCGGATGGATCCAGGAGCGGCGTTCCGAGCGCGACCACTTGGTCAGCGACTGCACCGGCATTTCCAGCCGATTCTCATCCGGCATGGCGGGGCGCTGATAGACCCATTCCTGCGACGAGGTAGGGTTTGTGCCGCCGGTGTGTTCCTCTACGGTGTCCATCGATACAGCCATGTCTCACTTACAGGCTTGCCGTCCTTGACCAGCACGGCACGCATTTCCGAATAGGTTTCGCTGCTCGGGTCAAGGCCGAAACTCAGGCGACCGATGCGCCGCTCCGTTTCCAGAGTCAAACTGACGTCGCTCAGCTTGCCGGGATTCACGGTGATCTCCGGCGTGACGCCGTTGAGATTGTCGGCACTGGCGAACAAGTCGCCCTGGAAGTCGATCACGAACAGGCGCCGCTTGGAGCCCAGGGCTCCGATGCGCGTTTCGCGCACCAATACCATTGGCGGGCGCTCAGCCGGCGTCCAGCACCAATTGGTGCGATAGGCGAATGAATAGTCCTTGCCCGCCTCGAGGGCATCCTTGGGGCGCCAATAGGTGATGATGTTGTCGTGGATTTCCTGATCCGTCGGGATCTCCACGAGCTGGATCGAGCCTTCACCCCAGTCGCCCTTGGGCGTGATCCATACGCTGGGCTGCATCTCGTAGCGGTGGCGGCTGTCTTCGTAGTCGGCCGGGTCGCGATTGCGCTGCAGCAGACCGAAGCCGCGCGGCGTCTTGTCGACAAAGGCCGAGATCTGCAGCGTCTCCGGATTCTGCAGCGGGCGCCAGATCCATTCGCCGCCGCCGGACAGCATCTGCAGCCCGGAGGAGCCATGGACGGCCACGCGTACGTCGTCGACGCCCTTACGGTCGTTGGAGCCAAACAGATACATGGAATTCAGCGGCGCGATGCCGACATGCTCGATCTTGGCGCGCGGGAAAATCGTGGTTTCGACGTCGATGGTCGTGATCTCGCCCGGATGCAGCGTCAGGTGGAACGCGCCCGTCGCCGCTTCCGAATCGAGCAAAGCGTGCACCACCAGATTCTCGGCATTCTGAGGCGGACGCTCGATCCAGAAGGCGCGGAAGGCGGGGAACTCCTCGCCGCTGGATTCGCCGGTATTGATCGCCAGCCCGCGCGCCGCTGCGCCATAGACCTGGTTCTTGGCGATGGCGCGGAAATAGCTGGCGCCCTGGAAGATGGCGAAATCATCGAGCCGATTGGGCATGTCGATCGGCGCCTTCAGGCGAAAGCCGGAAAAGCCCAGCTTGGAATCAGGCGGCGGTGCAGCGATCTTGCCGAAGTCGAACATCGCCGGCTCATAGGGCACAATGAGGACGCGGCCGTCCTCGACAGTGAACAGATCGACAGGGGTCGCGTAGATGAAGCCGCGATGCAGCGGTTCGATCACGAAGCCGCGGTGATCCTGGCTCCAGATGCCCCGGTCCGGCCGGAATCGGATCGAGACATATTGCTCGTAGTCCAGGTTCTGCAGCGAGGACGGCAGCGTGGCATCCGGTGCCTGATAGGGGGCCTTGGCCAGGTTCCTGGCATAGTCCAGGAGCTTGTCGCGGGAGAAAACCTCGCCTTCCTTCAGGCCCGGGGCGTCGATCGCTGCCCTGGCCCCCTGGGGCGCGGCCAACACACCGGTGGCAATCGAGGCAAATTTCAAGAAGTCGCGTCTGTTCATGGTCTTCTTAACGCGCTTTCGGCATGCGCAATAGGTGTGGCTGGGCAAGGGACGGCACCACGTCCCTCGGGAGGAGGCGTCGGGTCATCATCGGGGCACCATAGGTGATACGGTCGCCGGCAACAACTGGCGGGTGTATTCGCGACATCGTCCCCGACCATCCCACACCCGAACCGCCGGCCTTCAACCGAAGAATCGTGACGACTTCATGATGTAGAGGGAGAGGCTTTCTATTTTCTTGTCACAAGACGACTCCGTGCCTGGGGGTGAAGGCCGGCACCAGGGGAGGAAGAGGTCGGAAGATCGCAGGGCGTATCGCGTTGGAAAATGCCGGAAAGCTCCCGGGCGCAGCGGTCTTGGCGCTTGTTTCGTTGACTTTGAGGGGGCGTTTCTGCCACTACCGGCCGTGAATTGCGTGGACTACTCGCTCACGGGCATGTCGGCAGGCCGAATCACGGAGCCGCCGGTGCCTGTGCTTGCCGCCCATGCCAGCTGACCTGCCTTGA
This sequence comes from Labrys sedimenti, assembly GCF_034424805.1. NCBI lineage: Bacteria > Pseudomonadati > Pseudomonadota > Alphaproteobacteria > Hyphomicrobiales > Xanthobacteraceae > Labrys > Labrys sedimenti. The sequence continues at coordinate 880,553 of NZ_JAXOUF010000001.1, read as the reverse complement.
AAGAAGATCATGATCGAAACCACCTTTGATCCCGCCAGCGTCGAGCCGCGCGTGTCCGCGGCCTGGGAAGAGGCGCAGGCTTTTCGCGCGGGTCGCCCGGATCGGGCCGGCGCTGCTCCCTATTCGATCGTGATTCCGCCGCCGAACGTCACCGGTTCGCTCCATATGGGCCATGCCCTCAACAACACGCTGCAGGACATTCTCTGCCGCTTCGAGCGCATGCGCGGCAAGGACGTGCTCTGGCAGCCCGGCACCGATCATGCCGGGATCGCCACCCAGATGGTGGTGGAGCGCCAGCTCCAGGAACGCCAGATCCATCGCCGCGAGATCGGGCGTGAGAAATTCCTCGAGCATGTCTGGGCCTGGAAGGCGGAATCGGGCGGCACCATCGTCAATCAGTTGAAGCGCCTGGGCGCTTCCTGCGACTGGTCGCGCGAACGCTTCACCATGGACGAAGGCCTGTCCAAGGCCGTGATCGAGATCTTCGTGCGTATGAACGAAGCCGGCCTGATCTATAAGGACAAGCGCCTGGTCAGCTGGGATCCCAAGCTGCTGACCGCGATCTCCGACATCGAAGTCGAGCAGGTCGAGGTGAACGGGAGCCTGTGGCACTTCGCTTATCCGGTGGTGGACGAGGCAGGCAATGAAACCGGCGAAACCATCACCGTCGCCACCACGCGCCCGGAAACCATGCTCGGCGACACTGCCGTGGCAGTGCATCCGTCTGACGAGCGCTACACCCATCTGGTCGGCAGACAAGTGCGGCTGCCGCTGGTCGGGCGCCTGATTCCGATCGTCGCCGACGAATATTCCGATCCCGAGAAGGGTACCGGCGCGGTGAAGATCACGCCGGCGCACGACTTCAACGATTTCGAGGTCGGCAGGCGGCACAACCTCGATGTGATCAACATCCTCACGGCCGAGGCGCGTATCAACGACGCCGCGCCTGAAGCCTATCGTGGCCTGGATCGTTTCGAGGCGCGCAAGCGCATCGTTGCCGACATGGAGGCTGCCGGCCGCCTGGTCGAGATCGAGAAGCACAAGCATCAGGTGCCGCACGGCGACCGCTCGGGCGTGCCGATCGAGCCCTGGCTTACCGACCAGTGGTATCTGAATGTCCGCCCGCTCGCCGAGGAGGCCCTGGCGGCGGTGCGTCGCGGCCAGACGCGTTTCGTGCCGCAGAACTGGGAGAAGACCTTCTTCGATTGGCTCGAGAACATCCAGCCCTGGTGCGTGTCGCGCCAGCTGTGGTGGGGCCACCAGATCCCGGCCTGGTACGGGCCAGATGGCGGCTACGTCATCGCCCGCAACGAAGCGGAAGCGCGCGCCAAGGCCGATGAGAAATGGGGTGCCGGCACGCCGATCACCCGTGATGAGGACGTGCTCGACACCTGGTTCTCCTCGGCGCTGTGGCCTTATTCGACCTTCGGCTGGCCGGACAAGACGGCAGAGCTTGCCAGATATTACCCGACTTCCGTGGTGGTGACGGGCTTCGACATCATCTTCTTCTGGGTTGCCCGCATGATGATGACGGGCCTGTTTACCCAGAACGACGTGCCGTTCAAGGACGTCTATCTCCATGCCCTCGTCCGTGACGAAAAGGGCGCCAAGATGTCCAAATCCAAGGGGAACGTCATGGACCCCCTGGATATCATCGACGGTATCGAGCTCGATGCCCTCGTCGCCAAGCGTACCTCGGCCCTGGCCAACAAGGCCGATGTCGGGCATGTCACCTCGGAGACGCGGAAAGCCTATCCGAACGGCATCGAGCGCTATGGCGCCGACGCCCTGCGTTTCTTCCTGGCCGCGATGGCCGCGCCCGGCCGCGACATCAAGCTGTCGATCGACCGCGTCAAGGGCTATCGCAATTTCGGTACCAAGCTGTGGAACGCCACGCGCTTTGCCGAGATGAAGGGCTGCGTGCGCGATCCCAGCTTCGACCCGAAATCGGCCAAGATCGCGCTCAACCGCTGGATCGCCGGCGAAGCGGAGAAGGCTGCGGGCGAAATCCAGCGCGCCATCGAGGCCTATCGCTTCAACGATGCCGCCAGTGCGGTCTATCGCTTCATCTGGAACGTGGTGTGCGACTGGTATGTCGAGCTTGCCAAGCCGATCATCGAGGGCGAGGACGAGGCGGCACGGGCCGAGACACGCGCCATGGTCGCCTTCATCCTCGACCAGTCGACGCTCTTGCTGCACCCCTTCATGCCCTTCATGACCGAGGAGCTCTGGTCGGTGACGGCAGGGCCGGTTTCGCGCAGCCAGATGGCGGCGCTGACCGCCTGGCCGGACCTTGGTGGCCTGCTCGATGCGGCGGCGGACGAGGAGATCGGCTGGCTGGTCGATCTCGTTACCGAGATCCGTTCGATCCGTACCGAGGTCGGCGTGCCCGGCGGTGCGCAGGTGCCGCTGGTCATGGTGAACGCGTCCCCGGCCATCGAGGCGCGCGTCGCGGCCCATGGCGAGACGCTCAAGCGCCTGGCCCGCATCAGCGAGATCAGCTTTGCCCCGGCAGCCCCGAAGGGCTCGGTGCAGATCATCGCCCGCGGCGCGGTGGCGGCCCTGGCTTTGGAAGGCGTGGTCGACATCGAGGCCGAAAAGGCCCGCTTGAAGAAGGAAACCGACAAGATCGACGGCGAGATCGCCAAGATCAACGCCAAGCTCGGCAATCCCGACTTCATTGCCCGGGCCAAGGAAGAGGTGATCGAGGAAAATCGCGAGCGCCTCGAAGAGGCGACAGCCCGCCGCGCCAAGCTGCAGGACGCCCTGGCAAGCCTGTAAGGGAATGGTGTGCCGGTCTGAAGACCGGCACACCAACAATGGCGATCACGACACGCGGGCCAGGAAGGCCTTCGAGCGGTCGGAGCGGGGTGCCGTGAAGAAGGTCTCGGGCGGTGCCTCCTCGACCACGAGGCCGTCATCCATCATCACCACGCGATCGGCGACCTCACGGGCAAAGCCCATTTCATGAGTGACGACGACCATGGTCATGCCGTCGCGGGCGAGCTCCTTCATGACTTCCAGCACCCCGCCGACCATTTCGGGATCGAGCGCGCTGGTCGGTTCGTCGAACAACATCAATGTCGGCTTCATCGCGAGTGCTCGCGCGATGGCCACGCGCTGCTGCTGGCCTCCCGAGAGCTGGGCGGGATAGGCATCCGCCTTGTCCTTGAGGCCCACGCGCGCCAGCAATTCCATCGCTTCGCGACGGGCCGTTGCCGGGTCGATACCCAGCACTTGCGTCGGGGCTTCGATGATGTTGCCGAGCGCGCTCAGATGCGGGAACAGGTTGAAGCGCTGGAAGACCATGCCGATGTCCCGGCGCTGCCGGGCGATATTGCGCTCGCTGTCCTCGACGAGGCGACCCTTCTTCTCGCGATAGCCGATGAGATGGCCATTCACGCGGATGCGGCCGTTCTGGATCTTCTCAAGATGGTTGATGCAGCGCACGAAGGTGGTCTTGCCCGACCCGGAGGCACCGACAATGACGACGACCTCGCCGCGCCGGACGTTGAGCGAAACGCCCTTGAGCACCTGCATCGAGCCAAACCACTTCTCGACGCCTTCGGCCTCGACCGTCCACGGGGTATCCATGGTGCTCATGGGCTGACTCCGAACAGGCTGGTCAGAAGCCGGCCGCGCGGCGCCTTGCTGCGCGTCTCGGCAAAGGGCGTGCTGAAGCGAGCTTCGATGTAGCGCTGGAGAAAACCCCAGAGGGTGGTGAGAGAGAGGTAGTAGAGCGCGACCACCGAATAGAGCTCGAAGACGCGAAAGGTTGCCGACGTCACCATCTGGGTCGCCAGCAGCAGTTCGGGCACGCCGATGACGCTCAGCAGCGTCGTGCTCTTCAGCATGCCGTTGAAATTGTTGCCGAGCGGCGGAATGATGACCCGCGCGGCCTGCGGCAGGATGATGCGCCGCAGGAGCTTGGTAGGCGTCATGCCGAGCGATTTGGCCGCCTCCGTCTGCCCGCGATCAATCGAGGTGATGCCGGCGCGAATGATCTCGCCCATATAGGCCGCTTCGTTCAGGCTGAGGGCGATGATACCCGCCTGGACATTGCCCGGCAGGACCATGAAGCCGAGATCGATGTCGTGAAAGCGCAATATGCCTGCGGCGGCAAGGGCGGTGTAGATGAACACGATCTGCACCAGCAGCGGCGTGCCGCGCATCACCCAGACATAGAAGGAGGTGATCGCCTGCAGGACCCGCCAGGACGACAGGCGCCCCAGGGCCACGAACAGGCCGAGGGTGGTGCCGACGATCTGGGCGACGATGCTGATGCTGAGCGTCAGCCACAGGCCGTGCAAGTAGATGCTGGAGGGTTCGAGCAGATAGTGAAAGAAGAAGGCCCAGTTGAAGTTCATGGCAAGACCTCACAAGGCGTCGCGTTCGATACCCCAGTTTTCCAGGATCTTCTTGTAGGTGCCGTCCTTGCGGACTGCGTCGAGCGCCGCAGCGAAGGCTTTCTGCAGCTCGGTGTCCTCCTTGCGGAAAGCGGCACCGATGATTGCCTGGGCGAAAGGTTCCCCGCCCATTTCGAACAGGTCCGGAGCCTGCTTGAAATAATAGCCGGCCGTCTTGATGGTGGTGCCATAGGCATCGACCTGGCCGATGCGCAGGGCCTGGAAAGCATCGGTGTCCTTAGGAAACACCACGACCTGTGCCTGTGCTTTGCCTTCGCCGGCGAGCTTCTTGTTTTCCTCATCGACAAGGGACTGGATCGTGGTGCCGTTCTCGACGGCAACCTTCTTGCCGGAGAGGTCGGCGAGCCCGGTGATATGGCTGGAATTGCCCTTCAGCACCACGAGGGACTGGCTGGAGGCGAGGTAATCGACGAAATCGACGACCTCCCGGCGCTTGGGCTTGTCATAGAGTTCGGACATGATCACGTCGCACTGCTTGGCGATCAGCGCCGGGATGATGCCGTCGAACTGCACCTGCTTCCATTCCGCGCTGACGCCCAATTGCTTGGCAATGGCATTACCAAGTTCGATCTCGGCTCCGGTCAACGAGCCGTCATCCTTGTAGAAGGACAGCGGCGGCGATCCGATATCGGCGCAGATCACCATCTTCTTGGCCTCGGCAATGGCAGCCGGTGGCTGAATGGGCTGTGCCCAGGCCATGGTGGCGATATTCGCCGCCACGAGGCCGGCCGATAGGAAAGCAAGGTCAGGGCGAAGGCGAGGCAGTACGGCACGGAATGCGCGCATGGTGGTGCTCCGGATGACTTGTTCCAGGTCCTTGTTTGGAACCAATTTTATTATTGATACCGTTATTGGGACATAACATTGGCATGCCAGCAAGAAGAATCGTATGGACAATGCAAGAAAATCGATACTAATCTATGAGACCAATATTTAAATTGGTTCCAAAATGAATAGCAAACAGCAAGCCAGCCAGAATCTTCGCAGCCTGTTGAACGGCGGTGCCTATCCTCCCGGCAGTCGCCTGCCGCCGGAACGTGATCTCATGCTCCGGCTGGGGCTGAGCCGCCGGGCGCTCCGGCTCGGGCTGGAGCAGCTGGAGGCCGAGGGGCGCCTATGGCGGCATGTCGGCAAGGGCACCTTCGTCGGCACTCGCCCGCCCGAGCGGGAACTGGGCATGTCGCTGATCACCGCCAGCACCAGTCCGGCCGAACTCATGGATCTCTGCCTGTGGACGGAGCCGACCTATGCCAGGGTTGCCGCCACGCGGGCGAGCCGCATGGACATCGACAATCTGCGCTATCTCCTCGACAAGAGCGCCGCCGCTCGCGATGCCTCCACCTGGGATATCTGGGACGTGCGCCTGCATCGTGCCATCGCCGAGGCCACGCACAATGCCCTTGCCCTCGCCGTGTTCGACAGCCTGAATGCCGTGCGGGAGGAGGGGGCCTGGCGGAGCCTGCGCAACGATCCCACCACGACCGAGCGTTTCGAGGAACTCACGCTCCACCATCGACAGATCGTCGATGCCATTGCCCGGCATGATCCACCAGCCGCAGAAGCCGCCATGCGGCGGCATCTGCGCTCGGTCCAGCACGCCTTGCTGCTCGAGGATGCCGGCACAGACGCTGCTGATGGGGAAGCCCCGACGATCGACCTTCTGCGCAACGCATTTCAGGAAGATGTACCATGAGGGATTTTCAGCTTCCGGGCCGTTCGCCCGTCCGCGCCATGGACGCGATGGTCGCGACGTCCCACCCCCTGGCCAGCGCGGCCGCCCTCGCCCTGCTGCGCGAGGGGGGCAATGCCATCGACGCGGCAATCTGCGCCTCTGCGGTCCTGGCGGTGGTCGAACCGCAGTCGACGGGTATCGGCGGCGACTGTTTCTGCCTCTATGTGCCCGGTGGAGAAGGCCCGGTACTCGCCTATAATGGGGCCGGGCGGGCGCCAGAGGCGGCAACCCTCGACTGGTATGAGGGGCGGGGATTTACGGAGATACCGGCCGACAGTCCGCATGCCGTCACCATTCCAGGTGCGATCGATGCCTGGTGCAGTCTTTCGACCGACCATGGCCGCACTCCGCTCGATCGCGTACTGGCCCCCGCCATCCACTATGCCGAGGCGGGGTATGTCATTCACGACCGGGTCGAGGCCGATTGGCACGAGGCGAAGGATCTTTTGGCGCAGGATGCCGCGGCTGCCCGCATCTTTCTGCCTGGTGGCGCTGTCCCGAGGGCAGGCGATGTCCATCGCCAGCCGGAGCTTGGCCGGAGCCTGCGCCTCATCGCCGCCAAGGGGCGGACGGCGTTCTACGAGGGCGAGCTTGCCGAGGATCTGGTTGCTCATCTGCGCAGCGTGGGAGGGCTGCATACGCTGGATGACTTCGCTACCGCCGGTGGCGAGTACGCGGAGCCCGTCAGGACCAGCTATCGCGGCGTCGATGTCTGGCAGATGCCGCCGAGCAATCAGGGGCTGACGGCCCTGGTGATGCTCAACCTGCTGGCAGGTTTCGATCTTGCCGGGCTCGACCCGCTGGGAGCGGAGCGGTTGCATCTGGAGGTCGAGGCCGGGCGTCTCGCCTATCGCATCAGGGACGAGTTGATCGCTGATCCCGATCATGCCGACGTTCCCGTGGAGGCCTTGCTGGCGTCGTCCTACGCCGATGGACTGCGGCGCAGGATCGATCCCGATAGTGCCAGCCGTGAATTGCCTGCAGCGGTGATGGAGCCGTCGGATACGGTCTATCTTTCCGTCGTGGATCGCGATCGGAATGCGGTCAGCTTCATCAACTCGACCTATCATTCCTTCGGCAGCGGCCTGGTCGGCCCGAAATCGGGGATCGTCCTGCAGAACCGGGGCAAGGGATTTCGCGTCGAACGCCGCCACCCGAACTGCATTGCGCCGCGCAAGCGTCCCCTCCACACCATCATGCCCGGCATGGCAACCCGCAACGGCCGGGTGGTTGCGCCCTTCGGTGTCATGGGGGGCGACTATCAGCCCTTCGGCAATGTCCATGTGCTGAGCAATCTGCTCGATTACGGCATGGATCCGCAGGCCGCCATCGATCTGCCGCGGGTTTTCTACCAGCAGGGCGAACTCGTCGCCGAGCGCGGCGTTCCCGCGGTCACGCTTCGCGCCCTCGAGGCGCGCGGCCACAAAGTCGGCCCGGCCGAGGAGCCGCTGGGTGGCGGGCAGATGGTTCTCATCGATTGGGACAAGGGAACGCTGACGGGCGGTTCCGATCCGAGAAAGGATGGACTTGCCATCGGCTATTGAGACCGAATTCACGGGCATTGTCGGAACCGATCGATCTCGCGCGTCCTTGGAGCGAATGGATGCGAGGAGAAGGCAATGAGAGAATTGATCCTGACGATGACCATGTCGCTCGATGGTTTCGTCTGCGGCCCTGAGGGGGAACTCGACTGGATCTTCGATGGTGACCAGGAGGCTATCGCCTGGAAGCTGGAGATTGTGTCGAAGGCGGGCCTGCACATCATGGGTAGCCGAACCTTCCAGGCCATGGCCGCCCATTGGCCAACTTCCACCAGCGTGTTCGCGCCAGCAATGAACCAGATACCCAAGGCCGTCTTTTCAAGGCAGGGATCTGCGACCCTGAAGGTGGTTGACGCCCCCGCCAGCGCCGGCAATGGCCGATCGGGACAACAGCAGCCCGGTGCGGAAAGTTGGAAGGAGGCCCATGTGGCCAGCGGCGATCTGGCCGACGAGATCGCCAGGATGAAGGCCAGCGACGGCAAGCCGATCGTTGCCCATGGCGGCGCTGCGTTCGCGCGCAGCCTCGTCGCCCGGGCGCTGGTCGATCGATACGCCTTGGTGGTGCATCCGATCGTCCTCGGCAAGGGCATGCCGATCTTCTCCGACATCACCTCGCCAAGGCGCCTCGAGCCCATCATCTCGACGGCCTTTCCCGGAGGCTCGGTAGCACAGGTCTATCGGTCCGCGTGAAACCTCCTTAGGCGAACCGCATTGGGTCCGGGGAGGCGTAGTCGCCCGATGCCTAATCCTTGATTGCCTGGATCACGTCGACGGTCTGCGTCAGCGTTTCGATCTCGCGAAAGCGAGGCTCGTGCAGGGGCGCGTCCGCATGTTCGAAGGCCCAGGTCAGGGGATGGGGGACATAGACGCCCCAGCTGCCGACCCGGAGCGCGGGAATCACGTCGGACTTCAACGAGTTGCCGATCATCATGGAGGCCTCGGGACCATCGCCATGCCGCGCGAAGGCCTGCGCATAGGTATCGGCATTCTTCTCGCTGACGATCTCCACCGCCTCGAACAATCCGCGCAGCCCCGACTGAGCGATCTTGTTCTCCTGATGGAACAGATCGCCCTTGGTGATGAGGATGAGCCTGTAGCTGCCCGCCAGGCTTTCCAGCGTGTCGGCGACATCAGGCAGCAACTCGACCGGATGGTTGAGGATCTCCTTGCCGAGCGCCAGGATGCGCCCGATGACCTGTGCCGGCACCCGGCCGCCACTGACGTCGATGGCGGTATCGATCATCGAGAAGGTGAAGGTCTTCATGCCGAAGCCGTGGCTGACGACATTACGCTTGCCGACTTCGAGAAGATGCGCCAGCAGCGTATCCTTGTCGGCATAGTCGGCAAGAAGGCTGACCAGTTCTTCCTCGGCCGTCCTGAAATATTGCTCGTTCTGCCAGAGCGTATCGTCGGCATCGAAGGCGAGCGTGGTGAGGCGGGCAGGGGACATCGCGATCTCTCGAACTGGGCTCGTCCCTATAAGCCCAAATGCGCCGCCGAGGCCAGCCCGTGTCGGATGCAAGCAAGGCCATCTCGCGATGTGTTCCGACAATTGCTATTCCCGTTTGCGAATCCAGCCCAGCGCGTCAGGTCCTCATGTCCCAGTCCAAGCCCAACATCCTCATCATCATGGTGGATCAGCTCGCACCGGCCTTCCTGCCGGTACACGGCTTCGATCTGGTCAAGGCGCCCAATATCGTGAGCCTGGCCGAGCGCGGCGTGGTGTTCGACAGCGCCTATTGCAACTCGCCTTTGTGTTCGCCCTCCCGCGCCGTGTTCATGAGCGGGCAATTGCCGTCGCGCTCGGGTGTCTACGACAATGCCGCCGAATTCCGCGCCGACATCCCGACCTGGGCGCATTATCTCAGGCGAGCAGGCTACCGCACCGTGCTGTCGGGCAAGATGCATTTCTGCGGGCCTGACCAGTTACATGGTTTTGAGGAGCGGCTGACAACCGACATCTATCCGGCGGACTATGGCTGGACTCCCGATTGGGATCATCCGCACGAACGCCCGAGCTGGTATCACAACATGTCATCGGTGACCGATGCCGGCCTTTGCGTGCGCACCAACCAGCTCGATTTCGACGATGAGGTGGTGTTCGCAGCCGAGCGCGCCCTCTATGAACATGTGCGCAGTCCCGACAAGCGTCCCTTCTGCATGGTGGCGTCGCTGACCCATCCGCATGATCCCTACGCGATCACGCAGGACTATTGGGACCTCTATCGGGACGAGGAAATTCCCCTGCCTCGTCATGTGGTTCCGGTCGAGGAGCTCGATCCGCACTCCCTGCGCCTGCGCCATGTCTGCGACATGGACAAGGCCGAAATCACCGACCAACACATCCGCAATGCCCGGCATGCCTATTTCGGTGCGATTTCCTATGTCGATGCCAATGTCGGCAAGCTGCTCAAGGCCCTGGAAGCGACGGGCCTCGATAAGGAAACGATCATTCTGTTTACCGGCGACCATGGCGAAATGCTGGGCGAGCGCGGCCTCTGGTACAAGATGAGCTGGTTCGAGGGCTCAGCCCGGGTGCCGCTGATCATCAGTGCGCCTCAGCTCTATCGTCCGCATCGCGTCGCTGCCAGCGTGTCGCTGGTCGATATCCTGCCAACCCTGGTCGATATGGCCGAACCTGGCGCGGCTGCGCAGCTGACTGGCATCGACGGAGCCAGCCTGGTGCCGCATTGCCTCGGAGAGGGCGGGCATGATGAAGTTCGCGGCGAGTATCTTGCCGAAGGTACTGTGGCGCCTCTGCTGATGCTCCGCCGCGGCAACTTCAAATTCGTGCATTCACCTGCCGATCCCGATCAGCTCTACGATCTGGCTGTTGATCCCGCCGAACTGACAAATCTTGCGGCGGAGCCGGTATATGCCGAAATCGTGGCAGGTTTTCGTAAGGAAATAGAAACGCGCTGGAGCCTTGCTGCTATCGATGCCGATGTACGCGCCAGCCAGCGTCGTCGTCGGGTTGTGGACGACGCCTTGAACTCTGGAAAAGCGACTTCGTGGGACTTTCAACCTTTCAAGGACGCTTCCAGGCAGTATATGCGCAACACCATAGACCTTGATGATCTGGAGGCGATGGCACGTTATCCTCGTGTGCGCCCGTAAATGCTATGGTTAATTCTTCACTGTCCGGTGTGGCAATAGAGCAACACGGATTCGAAGTCTTACGTTGCCGACCTCCAGCCGTCGACTTGGCCGCGTTCCTGCCACAAAGTGACCGCTGAATTCAGCCCGCATTTTGGAGCGTCAAGATCTCCAGCGTGCTGAACGCAGTTGAGTTGCTTGAGTGGCGGTCGAACTTGGATAGAGCTTTTCGCGAACACGCAATGGACAGCGCCGGATTTGCCAGTGGTCGTGTCCACGTGCCCGGAGGATTCCGCCGGCCGACCGGTGCCGTCGCGAAAAAGCCATCAACTTTGCGGCTTTGGCAGAAGAGCCGCCGTGAATCGGTCAAAGAATCGGCAGAAGTGTCGGCTATGTCCTTCACTATGAACCAGATTTCTCCCTTGGCCGGCCGGCTGACCGCAGGCGGACCCCTTGATCGGGGCCCGGCGCGCCATGGCAAATCGCTTGCCTCGATGCGCTGTCTTCTGCGCGCGAGCGGCCTCGGCCTCTTCCTGTCCCTGGGCTGCGTGGCGGCACAGGCCTTCGACGGTACCAAGACGCCGGCGGACGATCCTTCTCCGATGCAGGCCTTTCGCAACGGCACCAAGGCCTATAAGGCCGGCGACCTTGCCGGAGCATCACAGGCGCTGGAATTCGCCGCCAGCAAGGGCCATGCCTTGGCCCAGTGGAAACTCGCCCGGATGTATTCTGAAGGGGATGGCGTTCCGCGCGACGACAAGAGGGCGTTCGACTATTACCAGGCTATCGTCGACGCCCATGGCGAGGACAGCCCGGACACTGCCCAGGCCCGCTTCGTTTCCAGTGCGATCGTCGCGCTCGGCTCCTATTACGTTTCGGGCATCCCCAACGAGGTGAAGCCCAATCCCAGGCACGCGACCGAGCTGTTCCAGTATGCCGCCACCTATTTCGGCGACAGCGACGCACAATATAATCTTGGCCGCATCTATCTCGACGGCAATGCCGTGCAAAAGCGCGATGCCATCACCGCTGGCCGCTGGCTGCGTCTGGCCGCCGACAAGGGCCATCGCCAGGCACAGGCCGTGCTCGGCCACCTCCTGCTGTCGGGCAACGACATGCCGCGCCAGGGCGCGCGGGGCCTGATGTATCTGACTTTGGCGCGCGACGGTGCCAATGGCGAGCGCGACCAGTGGATCATCGATCTCTATGACGATGCCTTCGCCAAGGCGACGCCGGACGAGCGCGAGATGTGCCTGACCTATCTGGCGCAGTTCCTCAAGGACCATTCATAGGTCGGCGCAGATCGAAAGTGCGGATGGTTCGTGTTTGCTGACCGAAGCTGACGCCTTGGACCGCTCGTTATCTGCTGGCAATCTTGAGCCGACCGGCGCTGCCGGCATTAGCAAGGTCGGAGCAATCTGCTCGAACATTGTCCCCTGCATCTCCGGAGTGGAGCAGGCGAGCCATCCCTTGGGCGGCAAATGTCTCTGAAGGATAATTGATGCCTATCAGAGCTGGGTCACGCCTTGCCAATCAAGTTTAGGGTTTCCTATCAATCTATTGAAATGCTTTGAGTAATATTCGAACAGGCGCTGGTAGCCCCTTTGATAGGCTCCTGCGTTTTTTTCCAGCAACGCCAGGGCCTCCACGAAATCGCCGGCCCGATAGGGCGCCAGGATTTCCGCCTGGGCGACCTGCAGCCGGAAGAAGTCGGTATCCGCCTCGCCGGTGTGAAGGGCGAACAGCCCGATAGCACCCTGCCGACCGCGTACCATGGCACGGTCGAGCTCAAGGAAGGGCATGCCGGTCGCCGCCCGGCTGGTGGCTTCGGTGACGAGAACCTCCACGCCATAGAGCTTCGTCAGAGCCTCCAGGCGCGAGGCGAGGTTGACCGCATCGCCGAGGGCCGAATATTCGAGCCGCTGTTCCGAGCCGAGATTGCCGACGCAGGCCTCGCCCGTATGCAGCCCGATGCCCATCTGGATCGGCGGATCGCGAAACTCGCGTGCCATGCCGGCTATATCCAGCGCGGCCTTGCAGGCGAGCGTCGCATGGTTCGGCATGTCGAGCGGCGCATTCCAGAAGGCCATCATGCCGTCGCCGATGAATTTGTCGATGGTGCCGCTATGGCGGAGAACGGCTTCCGTCGCCGGCGTATGGATGCGGCGGATCAGCGACACCACGCCCTCCGGCGACTGGGTCTCGGCAATGCCGGTGAAGTTGCGCACGTCCGAGAACATGATGGTGAGTTCGCGGATCTCGCCGCCGAGCACGATGCGATCTGGAGCTTCGACCAGGCGCTCCACCACTGCCGGCGTCACGAAGCGGCCGAACATCGAGCGTACCTCGGCTCGCCGGTGCTCGGCCTCCTGGTAGTGATAGACCGTGGCGGCGAGAAAGACGGAGAGGGTGCCCACGCTCGGCATCACCGCATCGAACAGCACGCCCTGCCGCACATAGAGGATCCAGCTCCAGCAGGCGATCATGATCGGGATGGAGAGGCCGGCCACGGTCGAAACCAACGGCATGTTGCGGGTGCGCCTGAGAATCCAGGCCAGCAGGCTGCCCAGGGCGAGGATGAGGAATGCCTCTAGGCCGCGCATCCAGTCAGGTCGCACCAGGCTGGCGCCGGCGAGCACTTGTTCGACGATCTGGGCATGCACCTCGACGCCGGGGATCGCCTCTTCCACCGAGGTGCTTCGCTGATCGCGCAGGCCGATGGCGACTGCGCCGACGAAGACGATATGATCCTTGATGTCCTGCGGATTGAAGCTGCCGTCGAGGATCGAGGCGGCCGAGATCCAGGATGACGGCTCCGATCGGCGCGCAACCAGGCGGACCTCGCCATTGCTGTCGGTATCGATGAAGATGCTTCTGTCGCCGTCGCCGATTCGGATGGTGTTGATGCCGCTTTGGACGCCAAAGGCGGGCTGGCCGCTGGCATTGGAAGCGCGCACCATGAGGGTGTCGGCGCCCATGGCGACGCGAATGGTTTCAAGCGATAGGGATGGCGCCACCTTGCCGCCGATGGCGACGAAGGTCGGCACCTTGCGGATGACGCTGTCGCCGTCGGGAAACCAGTTGATGGCACCCGCTCCCCGGGCCGCATCATAAAGGACGGGCAGCGGCATTTTAGCGGCTGGGAAAGAGGGCAGGAAATTGACGGGGTCATCCCCGACCTGCCCGTATCCGCTCTTGATCTTGACCGGCTCGCCGGCATCGGTTCCCAGAAGACCGAGCACGACGGGTATGTTCGCCATGGTCTGCGCAAACATGACGTCGTAGGAGGCGGTGGAGGCGCTCATGGCTTTTTCCAGCGCTTCCCGTTCGGCACTGGTGGGCAGCTTCTTGACCAACAGTCCTGGCGAGGTCTGGTCGGCCTCGCTGAACAAGACGTCGAAGGCAACCACGACGGCACCGGCATCGGCCAGCTTTTGAGTGAGCGTGGCGATCACGCTGCGCGGCCAGGGGAATTGGCCGATTTCGGACAGCGATTTCTCGTCAATCGCCACGATGCGCACGGGCGAATCGGGATCGCGTCCCTTGGCGTGCCAGCGCTGATAAGTGTCGAAGACGATGTCCTGCAACCGGGGGAGGGGGGCGGGACCAAGCAACGTCAACAGGCTGAAGATCAGCAGCGGCAGAGCCACCACCAGCGGATATCCAAGGAAGCGCTTCAGCCGCATGTCGATGTCACGCTCATACTCCAGCACAGCAGGTACTACTGGAGGAATTCGCCCCGCTCGGCCAGTGAATTATCAGCTTTTCCCTGGCGGCAGCCGGTGTGGCTGGGTTGTAGGCCGCAGAAGTCTCGCCTCTTGATCATGGAAGGGAATGCGTCATGATGGTCATGGCATCGCTGCCACCCCTTCGGCTCGCTCAACTCGGGCACCGGCGGTCGGAGGCCGGTTTTCGCCAACGACAATACAGTGACCGGACATAGGGCGGATTATCGGCATGCCACGATCGCGCTTCCTGACACCCCGCTTCTTTGGACTGGCGGCAGCCTGCAGCTTGGCCTTCACGTCCGCCAACGCTGCCGAGACCGTGGGGAACACGGTCGGCGTGACCCCTGCCGCCATCGGCACGGTTGCCGGAGAACTCGGGGTCGATATCGCTGTCTATCGCGACGAGACCGTGCGCACCGGCCCTTCCGGGGCCCTTGAAATCAAATTCCTCGACCAGACGCGCCTGGCGCTCGGTTCTTCGGCATCGGCCAAGCTTGACCGCTTCGTCTATTCGGGGGGGCAGGCCAGGGATGTGGTGATCGGCCTGTCGAAGGGGGTGTTTCGCTTTGCCAGCGGTGTCTCCGCCAAGAAGGCCTATTGGATCCAGACGCCGCTCGCCGGGATCGGTGTGAGAGGGACCAATTTCACGGCCGAAATCAGCGACAATTATGAGCGTTTCACCATCTGGGAAGGCGCCATCGAGGTCTGTCCTCGCCAGAGAGGGCTTTCCATCGACCAGGAACGCCGGCGGCGCTGCCCGCTTCTGAAACGGCGGGGAGAGACGATTACCATCTTCCCCGGCAGTAGGTCGCGAAGGGGCGGGCCGCCGGTGGTATTCTCGCCCCATTGTGCCGAGGCCAGCGCGGGGGCCCAACTCTGCGGACGTTATGGCGGCAAGGGGGGCCAGAATCACGGCCAGAGGCGGCCGGGCTTCAACTTCCCCACCTTCAACCCGCCACAGCAGCGCGACTGACGACACACGCTAGAGGGCGAGGTCGCAGCGAATCGGCACGTGGTCGGAGGCCTTTTCCTGCCCGCGCATCGCCTTGTCGATGGCGCAGCCCTGGAGGCGTGAGGCCGCTTGCGGCGACAGCAGCAGATGATCGATGCGGATGCCGTTGTCCTTTTGCCAGCCGCCGGCCTGATAGTCCCAGAAGGTATAGTGTCCGGGCGCATCCTCGCAGGCCCGGAACGCATCCGTCAGGCCGAGCGCCAGCAATTCGCGGAACTTGGAGCGGCTCTGCAGCAGGAAGAGAGCGTCATTCACCCATTCTGCCGGGTTCTTGGCGTCTGCCGCCTGCGGGATGATGTTGTAGTCGCCCGCCATCACGAAGGGTTCCTCGAACGCGAGCAGGCCGCTGATGTGCTGCCTGAGGCGCTCCATCCAGCCGAGCTTGTAGGGATATTTTTCGGTGCCGACCGGATTGCCATTCGGCAGATAGATCGAAGCGACACGCAACGCGCCGGAGGCGGTGGAGATCACGGCCTCGATATAGCGGGCCTGTTCGTCGCCATCGTCGCCCGGCAGCCGCGTCTTCACCTCGTCGAATGGGTGCTTGGAGAGTATGGCCACGCCATTGAAGGTTTTCTGGCCATGGACGGTGACATTATAGCCGAGCGCCTCGATCTCGGCGGCGGGAAATGCCTCGTCCACGCATTTGATCTCCTGGAGGCAGACGACGTCCGGTTGGGCGTCCTTCAGCCAGCCGGTGAGATGGGGAAGCCTTTGGCGGATTGAGTTCACGTTCCAGCTGGCAACACGCACCATGTCACACCGAGAAGCTGGTGCCGCAGCCACAAGCGGCAGTGGCCTGCGGGTTGTTGATCTTGAAGGCAGAACCGATGAGATCCTCGACATAATCGAGCTCGGCGCCTTCCATATATTGCTGCGACATCTCGTCGATCAGCACGGTGGCGCCTTCCTTGGCGATCGCCAGGTCATCCTCGTGGCGTTCGGTGTCGAACACGAACTTGTACTGGAAGCCGGAGCAGCCGCCGCCCTCCACGCTGATGCGCAGCATCGAGCCGGACGGTTCACTTTCGAGAATCTTGGCGATCCGGCGCGCAGCGCGGTCGCTCACGGAAACGGGACTGGTCATGGCATCCTGTAAACTTGGCTGCATCTTGTACCGAAAATATGTGCGAAGGGCCAAAGGTTCAATGCTCGATCGCGCTGTAAAGAAGCTTTGCCTTGCCACGTGGCAACCTCTATTGAGGCGCAAGCAAGGCGTGAGGCGCGATGGCCGAACTCGAGATACCCGATTGCGTGATCCGGCCTCGCGGTCCGTGGGCGGTGGCGCCCCAATCGCGCGGGCGGTTGTCTGCCGAGCCGCAGTCGCCGACGCGGACCGATTTCCAGCGCGACCGCGATCGCATCATCCACTCCACGGCCTTCCGCCGCCTCAAGCACAAGACTCAGGTTTTCGTCGCGCATGAGGGTGACCACTACCGCACCCGGCTGACCCACACGATCGAGGTCGCCCAGATCGCCCGTTCGATCGCCCGTTCCCTGGCGCTCGACGAGGATCTCGCCGAGGCCCTGGCCCTGGCGCATGATCTCGGCCACACGCCGTTCGGCCATACCGGCGAGGATGCGTTGGACGAGGCGATGCGCGCCTATGGCGGCTTCGACCACAATGCCCAGTCGCTGCGCATCGTCACCCGGCTCGAGCGGCGCTATGCCGAGTTCGATGGGCTCAACCTGGCCTGGGAGACGCTGGAAGGGCTGGTGAAACACAACGGGCCTCTGCTGCAGCCGGACGGCACCCCGGTGGCGCGCTATCGCGAGCGGGGCATTCCCGTCGCCATTCTGGAGTATCAGGCCCAGCAGAATCTCGAACTCGAGAGTTTCGCCAGTGCCGAGGCGCAGGCCGCCGCCATTGCCGACGACATTGCCTACAATGCACATGACATCGATGACGGGCTGCGTGCCGGCCTGTTCGAACTCGCGGATCTCGGGCAGGTGCCGCTCGCCGGTGAATTGCTCGCCGAGATCGCCGATCGTCATCCTGACCTCGATCGTGGCCGCACCACCCACGAATTGATGCGCCGAGTGATCACCCGGCTGGTGGAAGATGTGATCGGCATGGGCAAGGCCGCCTTCACCTCCGGGCTCTACCGATCGAGCGAGGATGTGCGGGCAGCCGGCAAGACGTTGATTGCCTTTTCGCCGTCCGTCGCGCTGGCCGACAAGGGAATCAAGGGCTTTCTTTATCCCAACATGTATCGCCACGAACGGGTGATGAACGTCCGCATGCATGCTGCGCAGGTGGTCACCAGCCTGTTCGACCGCCTGTTCGCCGACATCAGCCAGATGCCGGCCGAATGGTGCGAGGGCCTGGAAGGCGCGCGGGAGGACAAGCGTGCGCGCCGTGTCGCTGATTATATTGCCGGCATGACCGATACTTTCGCCATCAACGAGCATCGACGCCTGTTCGGAACGGCGCCGGATCTGCGCTGACGTCGCTGCCATGGACCCGATCGAATGGCTCAGGGGTGGCGTACAGGAGGCTATCGCTTCGCTTCAGGCCGCGGGCCGTCTGCCCGGCGGTCTCGATGCTGCTTCGATCGGCGTCGAGGTGGCGGACCAGATCGGGCGGGGAGATTTCACCAGCAATGCTGCCCTCGTGCTGAGCCGGCCGGCAGGGATGCCATCTTGGATCCTGGCCGGTCTTCTTGCCGAAACGCTGGAGAGCATCGATGGCATCGCCGGAGTCGAAATTGCCGGGCCTGGCTTTCTGAACCTGACCCTGGCGCCGGCGATCTGGGCCCGCATGCTTGCCGGCGTGCTGAGGGCCGGCAGCCGCTATGGCGCCAGAACGCGCGAGGGGGCAGGCTACTCCACGATCGACTTCGGGGCCACCGATCCGCAGAGCAGCAGGCCCCTGTCGCCGGCGCGCTGCGAAGCGGTCGGCACTGCCCTGGCCAATATGCTGGACCATCTCGGTTCTCGCGCGGACAGGCACTTCCGGACAGGTGCGGTGCAAGCCGATGTCATTGTCCGACTCGGGCCGCTTTTGGGTTTAAAAGGGCGAAACTCCCCGCCAATCGCCGGCCATCGCGCCGACGAGCTCGACCTTTCGATGGTCGCCGGCATTATCGGCGACGACGCCGCTTGTCTGGGCATGCTGATGCAGCCTGCCGATGCCCCGCTCACGCTCGATCTCGACCTTCTGCTCGATCAGAGCCATGCCAACCCCGTCTTTGAGCTGCATTATGCCCATGCCCGCTGCTGCGCCCTACGCCAACAAGGGGAGATCAGGGGACATGGTGATTGCGATGAAAATCATTGGGATGTTGGGGCTTTCGAGGATGAGGGCGCGCAGTTGATTCTGCGCTTGCTTGCCCTATATCCAAGCCAGATCGATCTCGCCGTGAGGCAGCGCGAGCCCTGCAGGCTGCTCCACTATCTGTGCAGCTTGGCTGGCGGGCTGCACCAGCAATATTATCGCAGTCTCGGGGCTCCTCATTTACGCTTCATTAGGGATGATGATCGATTGTTAACAGGCGCCCGCTTGGCGTTGGTGCGCGGGGTCGAGACGGTTCTTAAGTCTGGACTCGGCTTGCTCGGCAGTTCTGCGCCGGACGAGATGCGCTGAAACGAGATCGGCCGTTTTGGCCGCAGATCGCCCCTGGCGATCGACCAGCCTGGTCAGGAACGAGTCATGATTGAAACCGAACATCGCCGTGTCGCAGCCAGCAACAGCGATCAATGGCTGTCCGATCTGGCAACTGCAGGTGGCGATCGCGATGTTTATGCTGAAAGGCGTGACACAAAGGCCTATGCTTCGGCCGGCGTTTTGCGTTCGCGGGAGGCGGGCATGACGGATCGCTATGATCGCAATGGACACGAGATTCGCGATGGCCATCCCGAGACCGTGTCCAAACATGCACAGGCCGAGCAGGCGCAGGCTCATCAAGACGACTACTACGACGACTACCAGGATGTCGCTACGCGCCAATCGAAGGCCTATGTCTTCGATGACGAGCGCGAGGAGCAAGGACCTGAATGGGTCTATGACGAACAGCGCGGCGTCTGGGTCGATCGTGACGGTAATCCCTATGTGGAAGCCTATCCCGAAGGCGAGGAAGATCGCTATGCGCCGGCCGCCGATGACGAATATCTGGCGCCGCGCGCCGAGACCCGGATGCCCCGGCGCAAGTCCCGCGGCAGCGCCGTCAGCCTCGCCGCTCTCGTTCTCGTCGCCAGTATAGGGGGCGGCTTGGCCTATGTCTGGAAGAAGGGCGGCTTCGTCGGCAGCGACATTCCGGGTATCGGCAGCGCGCCGCCGGTGATCAAGGCGAGCACGGATCCGGTCAAGATCAAGCCGGCCGAGACCGCGGCTGCGGCCAGCCAGCCGACTCACGAGATCTTCAATCGCAGCAACCAGACCGCTTCCGTCGCCAATGAGCGGCTGGTGCGTCATGAGGAGCAGCCGGTTGCGGTGGTGCCGACCCGACCCGAAGGGGCAGCAGCCCCGACCCCGGCGGCGCCCGATGCCAATGCGACGCGTCCGGTGACGACGAGCAACATCGTGCTCCCCAATCCCGAGGGGGCTGCCGCACCCGACCAGACCGCCAGCAATGCTTCTGAATCCCAGGTTGCACAGGCACCCGACGAGCCTCGGCGGGTAAAGACCATCAAGATCATGCCGGATAGCTCGGTGGTGACTGGCGAAGCGCCGATCACCAACGCCGAGCCGCGCGCCCCGCAGACCCGTTCCGTGGATGTTTCGGCCTTGGCGCCGACCCCTCCTGCTGAGCAGCCTTCAGCCGTGGCAACGCCAACGGCTCCCGCCGGTGCCCCCGACACCGCTCCGCTCGTCCAGGGCGAGGCTGGCCAGGCTACGCCTGCGGCTCCTGCTGCCCCGGTCGCAACCGTGCCTGCAGGCTCTGCCGCGGGGTTGCCGGATGAGCAGGCGCCGGCACAGGCCTTGCCGGGCGAGGAGGATGGCGGGGCCACCACGGTCGTCGAACCGACCCAAATCCAGGTAGCGCCGCCCGCGGTGCCACCGGTTCGCCCCCGCCACATGCCGCCGGCGCCGAAGCCGGCGCAGGTGGCGTCGGCCGAACCGGCCGCCGGGGCTGCCCCGGCCGCGGCGTCGGGTCCGACAGCTGCCCCGGTCACCAGTGGCAGCTATGTCGTCCAGGTTTCCTCACAACGTTCGCCGGCTGACGCCCAGAACGCGTTCCAGTCGCTGCAGCGCCGCTTTGCAGGTGTGCTGGGCGGCATGAAGCCTTCGATCCGCAAGGTCGATCTGCCTGACCGCGGCACCTACTACCGGGTGCGTGTTGGCGGCTGGTCCAGCCCGGCCGAGGCAACGGCCTTCTGTGGCAAGCTCAAGGCTGCCGGCGGGGATTGCGTGATCGCTCGCAACTGAGTACCGGCTGGCCCGATCCTGGCGCTGTTTCTACGGCGCGGCGACGGAACCAGAGGTCCGAGAGATTTCGGGCAAGCCAACTGGATCGGGGCGATCGGGGCCGAGTTCCGATCGCCCCGATCCAGTTGGCTTGCCCGTCCTTCATATTTTCCTGAAAGCCGAAGAGACTGTCATGCCCCAATCAGCGCTGATCCTGGGTTGTTCCGGCCTGTCGCTCACCCCCGACGAGCGCGCTTTCTATCGCGATGCGGATCCCTGGGGTTTCATCCTGTTCCGGCGTAATGTCGGTACGCCGGAGGATGTTCGGGTCCTGACGGATTCGCTGCGCGAAACGGTGGGACGCGATGCGCCCGTTCTGGTGGACCAGGAGGGCGGGCGGGTCCAGCGGCTGACGACTCCCCATTGGCCGAAATATCCGGCAGCGCGGCGCTATAGCCAGATCCATGCCAATGATCCGGTGACACGCCGCGAGATCACCCGGCTGGCCGCGAGGCTGATCGCGCATGATCTTCTGGAGGTCGGCATCAATGTCGATTGCCTGCCGGTGCTCGACATCCCCGTGCCAGGAGCCCATGACGTGATCGGCGACAGGGCCTATGGTCTCGACGCAACCACGGTCGGCACGCTTGGCAGGGCTGCGGCCGAGGGCATGATCGCCGGCGGCGTGCTACCCGTGATGAAGCACATGCCCGGTCATGGCCGGGCCGGCGTGGACAGTCATCTCTCGCTGCCGGTCGTGGCGGCGAGCCGCGCCGAACTTGAATCACTCGACTTCCTGCCCTTTCGCATGCTGGCCGATATGCCCGCCGCGATGACCGCACATGTGGTTTACCAGGCTTTGGACCCGTCATCCCCAGCTACGACGTCCAAAAAGGTGATCCGGAATGTGATCAGGAAGGTAATCGGCTATGATGGTCTCTTGATGAGCGACGATCTTTCCATGCAGGCCCTCGAGGGAACCTTGGAGCAGCGGGCTGCGTCGGCCTTCGCTGCGGGCTGCGATCTCGGCCTGCATTGCAACGGCAAGATGGACGAGATGATCGGAGTGGCGCGTGCTGCCCCGGCTCTGGCAGGCAAGGCACGCCGCCGTGCCGATGCCGCCTTGGCCCGCATCCGGCACCTGCCGGAGCCGCTCGACATCGGCGAGGCACGGGAACGGCTGGCGGCGGCGCTCGCCAGCGGAGAGACGGTCTGAATGAACGATGAATTCGACGAGGAGGTGAGGGCGGACAAGGCGGTCAGCGATCCTACGCTCGTCGTGGATGTCGACGGCTTCGAAGGACCGCTCGATCTGCTGCTCGAATTGGCGCGACGCCAGAAGGTCGATCTCACGCGCATCTCCATCCTCGCCCTTGCCGAGCAATATCTGGCCTTCGTCGAGGAGGCCCGCCGGCTCCGGCTTGAACTGGCGGCAGACTATCTGGTGATGGCGGCGTGGCTCGCTTATCTCAAATCGCGCCTGCTGCTGCCGGAATCGCCCAAGGGCGAAGAACCGCCCGCCGCCGAATTGGCTGCGGCCCTCGCGTTCCGCCTGCAGCGCCTGGAGGCCATGCGCAATGCCGCCGCCCAGTTGCAGGAGCGGGCCGTTCTGGGCCGCGACGTTTTCAAGCGCGGCATGCCGGAAGGTGTCCGGCTCAACAATCACGGGCGATTCGAGGCGACGCTGCATGATCTGCTCTCGGCCTATGCCCAGCAGCGCCAGCGCGCCATGGTCGGCTATGTCAAGCTGCCCGAACGCAATGTCTGGACACTGGCCGAAGCGCGTGAATTGCTGGAAGCGCTGATCGGGCCGGCGGCGGACTGGCTCAGTCTCGACGAATTTCTGGTGGACTATCTGGCCGAGCCCTCGACACGGGCAACGGTTCGGGCCTCTAGCTTTTCTGCGAGCCTCGAACTCGTGAAGGAAGGCAAGCTCGATTTACGCCAGGCCACCCCCTTCTCGCCGATCTATCTGCGGTCGCGCGGGGAGACTGGCCAGGCCGATTCTTCCTGATCGAACCAGGGTTTCATCAGGAAGGATCGGCAGCATCTTATCCCCTTGTGCGGCAAACCGCCTGGGGCGGTGCCGGTCCGGGGACGAGGCAGGTTTTGGTAGGCCATGCGGCCCGCGCTTTATTCTTGTGACGCAGCCCGCATAGGGAAGGATTAGGCTTTGGGCGAAATAGCATCGTTCCAACCGGAAGACATAGCGCAGACCGATCTGAAGCAGCATATGCGCCTGATCGAAGCCTTGCTGTTCGCGGCGACGGAACCGCTGGATGAAGCGACGCTGGCGTCCCGGCTGCCCGAGGGGGCCGATGTCGGCGCCGCCATCGCTGCCTTGCAGGCCGACTATGCCTCCCGTGGCGTCAATCTGGTCAGGCTGGGCGGGCGCTGGGCTTTCCGTACCGCCGACGACCTTGCGTGGATCCTGTCGCGCGATGCCTATGAGACGCGCAAATTGTCGCGGGCGGCGATGGAAACCCTGGCGATCATCGCTTATCACCAGCCGGTGACGCGCGCCGAGATCGAGGATATCCGCTCGGTCTCGATTTCCAAGGGCACGTTGGACGTGTTGCTGGAGACCGGATGGGTGCGCCTGCGCGGCCGCCGCCGCGCGCCGGGACGGCCGGTAACTTATGGTACCACGCCGGCATTTCTGGAGCATTTTGGCCTGGATGGCGTCGGCGATCTGCCTGGGCTCGATGAACTCAAGGGAGCGGGGCTGCTCGACGGCCGGCTGCCGCCTGGCTTCAGCGTGCCCATGCCCAATGATGACAGCGCGCTGACGCCGGATGAGGAACCGCTGGAGGCTGCCGACCTTTCCTTCGCATTTCCGGAACCGGAACCCGAACATGAAGGTTGAGTAAGAACGGCAAACCTTCTTGTTTTTGCCGTGAAGCCCGCCTAGATTCTGCTGGGATCATCGGGTCGCGAGCGGCGCCGTTGTTGTGTTGTTGCAATCGGCTTTGCCGCGTTGGAGGGTATCATGGGTACATGGGGTATTACGCACTGGATCATTCTGGCTGTCGTCGTCCTCGTTCTGTTTGGCGGACGCGGCAAGATTTCCGACTTGATGGGTGACGTTGCCAAGGGCATCAAATCCTTCAAGAAGGGCATGGCCGATGACGAACCGGCGACGGCCCAGCAGCCTGTGAAGACGATCGATACCCAGGCCGGTACGACCGTCAACCCGGCCGAGCAGACCAAGGCGGGCTGATCCGGCGCGGTTTGCGCCGGTGGCCTCAGCCTGAAGATTGGATCTTTCTAGGCTCCGCGTATATGCGCGGAGCGTTTCGTTTCGCCAGACCGAGCGTTGCATGTTTGATATCAGCTGGAGCCATATCCTGATCGTGGGGGCGGTGGCTGTCGTCGTCATTGGCCCCAAGGAGCTACCCAGCACGATGCGCTCCCTCGGGCGGGGCGTGAACAAGCTGCGCCGCATGGCAGGCGAGTTCCAGGGCCAGTTCAACGAAGCGCTCAAGGAAGCCAATCTCGAGGATGTCAAAAAGGAATTCGACACGCTACGCCAATCCGCGGCAACCTTGAGTAGCATCAGCAGCCCCACCGGCCTGGCGCGCAACGCCCTGAAATCCTCGGTGTTCGATTCGGAGCCGCCGCTCAGCCCGGCAGCGATCGCACCGGTTCTGGAGAACGGAGCAGGAGGTGCCACGTCAGGCGAGCCTTCCATCGACGGGCCGACCCCTTCGTCCTTGGCCGCCAAACTCGTCGGGGTCGAAATCCCCTCCGCCTTCGCCCCCCTTGCAGCGTTCAAGTCCTAAGATGACCGAAGACGACATCGACGCCTCCAAGGCGCCGCTTCTCGATCACCTGATCGAGTTGCGCTCACGCCTGATGAAATCCGGCATTGCTTTCATCGTGCTGTTCATCGGCGCTTTCGCGATCTCCAAATCGATCTATCTCATCTTGCTGTGGCCCTATGAATGGGCGGCAGCCGGCAATCCGGTCAAGCTGATCTACAATCATCCGCTGGATTTCCTATTCACGCAGATTCGGGTTGCTTTCTTCGCCGCTGCTTTTGTCGGCTTTCCCTTCTTCGCCATCCAGATCTATCGTTTCGTCGCTCCTGGCCTTTACAAGCACGAACGCAATATCTTCCTGCCTTATCTGATTGCCACTCCACTCTTCTTCTTCCTGGGCGGGTTGCTGGTCTATTTCCTGGCGATGCCCGCGGTGATGCATTTCGCACTGGGCATGCAGCAACTGGGCGGCAGCGGGATCGCCACCATCGAATTGCTGGCGACTGTCGATGGCTATCTGTCCTTGCTGATGAACCTCATCTTCGCCTTCGGTTTGGTGTTTCAGCTTCCGGTGGTGCTGACCCTTTTGGGCCGGATTGGTGTGGTCGACTCGACCTTCCTGACGGAAAAGCGTCGCTATGCCATCGTCATCGTGTTCGCGATCGCCGCCGTGCTGGCGCCGCCCGATCCGTGGAGCATGATCGCGCTTGCCGTGCCGGGCGTGCTCCTTTACGAACTCTCGATCTATTCGGTCCGGTGGGTTGAGAAGAAGCGCGCGGAAAGCGATACGCAGGCTTCGGAATAGCCCGTCGGTGTCCCGACGACCGTTCTGGAGTTGATCTCATGTATGATGTGAAGTGGATCCGCGAGAACTCGGGTCTCTTCGACCAAGGCCGGGTTCGCAGAGGGCTCGAGCCGCTGTCCGCCACCATACTCGAGCTCGACGAGAGCCGCCGCGCGCTCGTCGCCCGGCTGCAGGCTTCCCAGGAACGCCGCAACGCCGCCTCCAAGGAGATCGGTGCGGCCAAGCAGGCCAAGGACGAGGCCAAGGCGCAAGCCCTGATGGCCGAAGTCAATGCGCTCAAGGCCTCCATGCCGGCTGACGAGGAGGCGCTGCGCGTCGCCGACAAGGCTCTGTACGACCAGCTCATCTCGATCCCGAACCTGCCGCTCGACGAGGTTCCTACCGGCGCCGACGAACACGGCAATGTCGAACGACACCGCCATGGCGTGGCGCGGGCCTATACATTCGCCCCCAAGGAGCATTTCGAGCTGGGCGAGGCGCTCGGCCTGATGGATTTCGAAATTGCCGCCAAGCTCTCCGGCTCCCGCTTCGTGGTGCTGCAGAAGAGCCTGGCCCGGCTCGAGCGGGCAATCGGTCAGTATTTCATCGACAAGCATACCGGCGAACACGGCTATACCGAGGTCGCGGCGCCCTTGCTGGTGCGCGACGATGCCATGATCGGCACGGCCCAGTTGCCGAAATTCGCCGAAGACCAGTTCCGAGTGCAGCCCGGCGATTTCTGGCTGATTCCGACGGCCGAGGTTTCGCTGACCAATCTCGTGCGCGACGCGATCACTGCCGAGGAGGAGTTGCCGCTGCGCTATACCGCGCTGACCCACTGCTTCCGGGCCGAAGCCGGCGCTGCGGGGCGCGATACGCGAGGCATGATCCGCCAGCACCAGTTCCAGAAGGTCGAGCTCGTCTCGATCACAGCCCCCGAGCAGAGCCGCGACGAGCATGAGCGCATGCTCGCCTGTGCCGAGGCCGTGCTGAAGGGGTTGGATCTACACTACCGGGTGATGACGCTGTGCACGGGCGACATGGGCTTTGCCTCGCAGAAGACCTATGACATCGAGGTCTGGCTGCCGGGGCAAGGGTTGTTCCGTGAAATCTCGTCCTGCTCGGTCTGTGGCGACTTCCAGGCCCGCCGTATGAACGCACGGACCCGTCCGAAGTCCGGTGGCGCTCCGCGTTTCGTGCATACGCTGAACGGCTCGGGCGTGGCTGTCGGCCGCGCGCTTGTGGCCGTGATGGAGAATTACCAGAACGAAGACGGTTCCATCACCGTTCCGGATGTCCTGGTTCCCTATATGGGCGGCCTGCGCCGGATCGAAAGACAATAGGCCTCGACTCTGCGCATCCTGCCATACCCTCCTTGATTCCAGAATCAAGAAGGGTGAGGTAGTCTTTTGTTTCTGCAGGGATTTTCGTAACGGCAGGGGATTGCGTAAGACAAACCCTCGCCGGAGCTCCTTTTCCTGTGGCACACTGGTGTGGACTCAGCGAACAAGGGACGAACGGCGGATGCGAGTTCTGATTACCAACGATGATGGCATCCATGCGCCAGGCCTGGTTTCGCTGGAGAAGATCGCCCGCAGCCTGAGCGACGACGTGATCGTCGTAGCGCCCGAGACGGATCAGTCCGGCGTGTCCCACTCCCTCTCGCTCAGCACGCCGCTGCGTCTGCGGCAGATCGAGGAAAAGCGCTATGCGGTCAGCGGGACACCGACCGATTGCGTGTTGATGGGCGTGCAGCATCTACTCAAGGGCAAGCTGCCGGATCTGGTGCTGTCCGGTGTCAATCGCGGCCAGAATATCGCCGAGGACGTCATCTATTCCGGCACGGTGGCAGCCGCGATGGAAGGCACCGTTCTCGGAATACCGTCGATTGCGCTCAGCCAGGGCTATGGCATCGGGGGCAGGGACGGCATGCGTTGGCATTGCGCCGAACAGCATGCACCCGGCGTGATCCGCAAGCTCCTGGCCCACGGTTTTGCCAAGGGAACCTTGTTCAACGTCAATTTTCCCGATTGCGAGCCCGAGGAGGTCGTCGGGATTGCCGTCACGACGCAAGGACAGCGCGATGCGGCCCTCGTCGACGTGGTGGAGCGGCAGGATTTTCGCGGTGGTCCCTACTATTGGCTGGCACCGCGGCGGGAAACGCCGCCCAGGCTCGAGGGCACCGATCTGGCCGCGCTTTTCAACAAACAGATTTCCGTGACCCCCCTCCATCTCAACCTGACCGACGTGCCAGCCCTGCAACGGCTTTCGGATAGCTTTGAAACGGTGCGATGACGGACAACATGACGGATTACGAGCCCTTTGTGAATCCCGATGACGAACACGCGCAGGAGATGATGGCTTTCATCCTGCGCCTGCGCCGCCACGGGTTGACGGATCAGAAGGTGCTGAATGCCGTTTCCACTTTGCCGCGCCCTGTCTTCGTGCTGCCGGAATTCGCCGATTTCGCCTGGCGCGACCTCAGCCTTCCCATCCAGTGTGGCCAGACCATCACACCGCCTGTGCTCGCGGCCACCATTGCCGAACGCCTGGATGTCGAACCCCTGCACCGTGTACTGGAGATCGGTACGGGTTCCGGCTATCTGACCGCAGTGCTCGGGCGCCTCGCCAAGCGGGTCCTTACGCTCGACCGTTGGCGCACCTTGGTCACAGAGGCCGAGGAAAGGCTGCGGGCCGTCACCATCCTCAATGTCACCATGATGGTGGCAGACGGCAGTTCCGGTTGGCGCCAGCAGGCGCCCTTCGATCGTATCGTCACCACGGCGGCGATGAGCGAGGTGCCGGAGGATCTGCTGGATCAACTGGCCTTGGGGGGACGGATGATCGCGCCGATCGGCCCGCCCGGCGAAGAGCAGCAATTGACCATGATCGTGCGCGACGCCGACGGTTTCCATCATACGCCGCTGATGGACATCCGTGCCGCTTCGATGATTCTGGGCGTGGCCGACCGGCTTTAAGCCGCCGTCGAGTTTGGAGCGGAAGCGAGATTCGGCTCCATCATCGCCGGTATCACAGTACAAACCTGTCTTTCCTGTCGAGCCGGATTTCAATCGCTCGACTGCAGGGCAGGGGGCGAGGCTCTGACGCGGCGAATGCAGACAAATTCAGGTCACGGAGGGATGGCGGGATACCTCCATCCCGTGCAGTATGCGGCGGTTTCCGACGGTGCGGGGCTGGCAGCTCAGGTCTGATTTCAAGATCACCCCTGGCCGTTCAGTCAGAGCCACAAGTCGGTTGGGGGATTTGAGATGACCGAACAGGCAGCACAACAATATACTTCAGATATTCCAACATTCAGCATTGCCGAACTGGATCAGGACACGCATGCTCTGTTCCGCAAATTTCGACCGGAAACGCCTTTCATCCGGCGGGATGATGGGCCGCTCTTCGTGCTGCGCGCCAAGGATGTCGTCAGCCTCACCACCGATGAGCGCACCCGCCAGATTGAAACCGAGCTCCTGCAATTGAGGGGAGTCACCTCCGGACCGCTCTTCGACTTTTACGACAAATGCATGCTGCTTTCGAATGGGGCTGCCCATAGGCGGCGACGGGGCCCGATGGCGCGGACCTTCGCCTTCAAGATGGTTGCCGAGGTCCGCCCCAAGGTACGCGCGATGGCGGAGAAACTGATCGACCAGCACTATGAGGCCGGCGGGATGGACCTGTTCAGGGATTATTCCGCGATCATACCGGCCCATACCGTCGCCGCCATTCTGGGCATGCCCGAGGCCGATATTCCGAAGTTCGCGGATTGGATCTACGTCATCGCCCGCAGTCTGGGCACCTCGTGGACGGAAAAGGACATCCCCGAACTCGAGGATGCTTGCCGCCAGATGACCGACTACATGTATGAACTGGTGGCGGAACGCCGCCAGAACCCGCGCGGCGATTTCCTGTCCGACTATATCGCCGCCATCGACGAGAATCCCGAGATGACGCCGCTCGAGGCGATCATGCAGATCATCATCGTTGTGCTGGGTGGCAGCGATACCACCCGGGCCTCGATGGCGATCCAGACGGCACTTCTGCTCGAGCATCGCGAACAATGGCAGGATGTGTGCGGCGATCCCAGCCTCATTCCCGGCGCGGTTTCCGAGGCCCTGCGATTCGAGCCTTCGGTGGCCTCGCTGCCGCGGCTGGTGCTGGAAGATATCGAGATAGGCGGCCATACTTTGGCGCCGGGATCGTTGCTGATGCTCTCCACCATGTCGGCCCTGCGCGATCCAGAGGTCTTCGGCGAGCCGGATCGATTCGACATCAGGCGGACGGATCACACGCGCTGGCACTATGTCTTTGGCGGCGGTGCCCATCGCTGCCTGGGCGAGGCCCTGGCAAAAGCCGAACTGGAAGAAGGATTGGCAGCGCTCGTCAGCCGTATTCCGCAGGCAAGGCTCGTCGGCGAGCTAAAGGTCGAAGGCCATGGCGGCATTCGCAGCGCCGAGGATCTGCGCCTGGAATGGACGCGCTGACACCATTTGTGAGTCGCGCCGGCCACGCTGATTCCCAGCGAACGCCGGCGCGGTGCCACCTTAACGCATGAGGCGGGGGCTGTCCGGTTTCCTGATTGTGATCTCCTGTCATGCAACTGGCATGAGCATCACGCGGCCGGTTGTAAAGTTCAGTGATCTCAATGAGATGAGTGGCTCGGGTCCCAAGGTGCCCGGTTGCCCGCGATCGGCGCCATTCCCGGATTTTGTCCAAATTGAGTCCGGCTCTTAAGGCGTTGTTTACCCCAATAGAGGCTTAATCACCCCATCTTCTTCTCAAGCGTGGGTGTGAGCGTCCTATGCGTTTTCCGATCGAATTGGTCCGTTCGCGCCATTTGTCGCGCGTCGCCGTGATCGCCCTAGTGGCTGGCCTCGCAGCAAGCTGCAGCGATACATCGAGGTTCGCCCAGAACCCCTTCTCCAATCCATTCACCGCGAGTGACAACCAGTTGGCCTATGCGCAGCCGCAGCCTTCCAAGGCGAGGCCGCGTTACGACAACTCCGGCTATGCCGTCAACACGGTGCCGGCGGCCGGTGTGGTCGCCTCGCAGCCACTGCCGCCGGTTGGTGCCGTGGCGCAACGGAGCGCACCGTCCACGCAATATCGCCTGGCGCGCGGCGAGCAGCCGATCGTGACTGGCGCGATCTCGACGCCTGCGCCGCAGATCGGCGGCTTCAAGGCCGGTGGTTGGACCGCGACGGGCGGAACGCCGGTCACGGCCGCCGCAGGAGAGACCATCAACACGCTCTCCAATCGCTACGGTGTGCCTTCCGACGCGATCATGAAGGTCAACGGCCTGACCTCCCGTTCGCTGACACCAGGTCAGCAGGTCATCATCCCCGTCTACAACGCGGCCCAGAATGGCAACGGCGCAGTGACGACTGTCGCCGCCGCCACCGAGCAACCCTATCCGGGCGATGTACCCGAGACGTCACGCGGCAGCGTTGGCGAGGTCAAGGTTCGCCCTGTTGCGACCACGCCGGCCGCCGGTGCGAAGCCGAGGCCGGCTCCCGTTGCCGCGGCCTCTGGCGTTCATGTCGTCAAGCCGGGCGAGACGCTCACGTCGATCGCCAAGGCCTATGGCACGACGCGCCCCCGCCTTGCCAAGGAAAACGGCATCGATGAATGGATGAGCGTCAAGATCGGCCAGAAGCTGGTCGTGCGCGGCACGGCCCATGCCGCTGCGCCGGCGCCGGCTGCTGAGGTTGTCGACAACCGTCCGCCGCGTGACGTGCCGGTTGCCGCCGCCGCTCAGCCGAGGCCTGTGGCTGCTCCCAAGCCGGTGCAGGCGGCGCGTGCCGCCACTCCGGTTCCGGTGAGGGCCGCCAAGACGCAGAAGTCGATTGCCGCCGAGGCGATGCAGGTCGCGGCCCCGCATGGACAGGCAGTCAAGACTGCCACCGTGAAGCCGGTGACGGTCAAGCCGGTTCAGACGGCAAAGGTCGCTCCGGTCGAGGCCAAGGCCAAGCCTGCCCAGGTGGCGGCTGCCAAGCCGGTCGATCCGACCAAGGCGAGCAAGCTCAAGGCGGAGAAGCTGGCCGCTGCCAAGCAGAAGGTGCCCGCCAGCAAGCCTGCGCAGGTGGCAGCTGCCAAGCCGGCCAAGCCCGCCGAAGTCAGCCAGCCTGCGCCGATTGCGACTGGGACGATCTCGCCCTCCGCGAATCTGCCCCAGCAGGCTGCTCCCGCCGCGGAACTGCCGAAGGATGCCAATGCCGCCACGCCGGGTAGCCCCGAGTTCCGTTGGCCAGTGAAGGGACGGATCATCCAGAACTTCGGCCGCAATAGCGATGGCATCAATATATCGGTACCGGAAGGAACCGAGGTGAAGGCCGCCGAGGATGGCGTCGTTGCCTATGCCGGCAATGAGTTGAAGGGCTATGGCAACCTGATCCTCATCCGCCACGCCAACGGCTATGTCACGGCCTACGGCCACGCCAAGGATCTCGACGTCAAGAAAGGCGAAACCGTCCGGCGTGGCCAGACCATCGCGACCGCCGGCCAGACCGGTAACGTGACCTCGCCGCAGGTGCTGTTCGAAGTACGCAAGGGCGCCGCGCCGGTCGATCCGACCCGCTATCTCTCAGGCACCTGATACCGAAATCTGCTTCTCCGCGAGACCCCGAAGCAGCTCGAGTGGCCCGGCAGCGATGTCCGGGCCACTTTCTATTGGGCCGGTGGATTGGGTTCAGTTCAACGTCTTGCTCAGTCGGCCGGC
This sequence comes from Labrys sedimenti, assembly GCF_034424805.1. NCBI lineage: Bacteria > Pseudomonadati > Pseudomonadota > Alphaproteobacteria > Hyphomicrobiales > Xanthobacteraceae > Labrys > Labrys sedimenti. The sequence continues at coordinate 848,401 of NZ_JAXOUF010000001.1, read as the reverse complement.
AAGATCCTGCACATATTGCCAGGCTGTGCGGCCCGAGCGGGCGCCACGGGTCGTCGCCCATTCCAGGGCCTCGGCCCGCATGGTGTCGCGATCGAGGTCGAGGCCGAAGTGCTCGGCATAGCCATAGACCATGTCGAGGTAATCGTCCTGGCTGCAGCGGTGGAAGCCGAGCCACAGGCCGAAACGATCGGAGAGCGATACTTTTTCTTCCACGGCCTCGCCGGGATTGATCGCGGTCGATCGCTCATTGTCAATCATGTCGCGCGGCATCAGGTGACGCCGGTTCGACGTCGCGTAGAAGATGAGATTGTCCGGGCGCCCCTCGACGCCGCCTTCCAGGGCGGCTTTGAGCGATTTGTAGGAGGTGTCGTCGCTATCGAAGGAAAGATCGTCGCAGAACACGATGAAGCGATAGGGGGCCTGGCGCGTGAGGTTCATCAGTTCCGGCAGGCTGTCGATGTCCTCGCGGTGAATTTCGATCAGCTTCAGGATGCCGCCAAGCTTGGCGTTGATGTCGGCATGGGAGGCTTTTACCAGCGACGACTTGCCCATGCCCCGGGCGCCCCAGAGCAGGGCGTTGTTGGCAGGCAGCCCGCGCGCGAAGCGCTCGGTATTGTCGACCAGGAGATCCCGCACCAGATCGATACCCTTGAGCAGCGGCATTGCAACCCTGTTCACCTTGGGCACGGGCTGAAGATGTTTCTCGCCTGCCTGCCAGATGAAGGCCTCGGCGGCATCGAAGTCGGCCTTGATGGCGGCGGGCGGTGCCAACCGCTCCAGGGCGTCGGCGATACGAGCGAGCAATTGCGGCAATTCGCGGGATGAAAAATCAGTCATGGCAACCAGGTGAGATGAACTTGAGTAAGCTCTTCGTCTCTAACGCGCCAATGGGGCGCTGAAAAGCGGCGGCATGCCGCGCCTGCCTTTCAGGCGAGGCGCGATGCGCGCTGTAGCAACGCTGGCGCGTGGCCGAGGGGCGTTCTTGGCAGGGCCGGGACCTCTGCGCTGGCGCCTTTGACGCAGGGCCCACGATTCCCGGGCTACCGGCTTTTGATGCACTGCCATGATACCCGAATGGATGGTTTCCCACATCGTTAGCCATGAATTTTTCGTCATGTGCCAGGCAAAAGTGGCGTTCTGTTTGCTTTCGGTGGCTGGTTCACTATATTCCGCGCGAATTCGCGGCCGGGCTGTCCCGGCCGCTTCTCTTGAGAGGCGATCCCATGTTCACGACACCAGCCTTTGCCCAGGCAGCCCAGGGCGGCGGCGATCTGTTCTCCAGTCTCGGTGGCACGCTGCTGCTGCCGATCGCGATGTTCGTGATCTTCTACTTCCTGCTGATCCGCCCGCAGCAGCGCAAGGCGAAGGAACAGGCCGCTCTGCTCAAGGCGATCCGTCGTGGCGACACCATCGTGATGTCGGGTGGCATGATCGGCAAGGTCACCAAGGCTGTCGAAGGCGAGTCGGAGATCGAGGCCGAGATTGCCGAAGGCGTTCGGGTGAAAGTCATCCGTGAGATGGTGGTCAGCGTCCGCTCCAAGACCGAGCCGGTGAAGAAGTCCGAGGCGGCCTGAAGCGTTCTGGGGTAATTCCCCTCTTTGGCTTCGATCACAAGACACGATAAGAGACTCAGGATAGGGTCGGCGCGGTTCTTCATCTCCCGACTGTCCTGAGAATAGCCTGTCAAGGCTCGGAATTGCTCCGCTATGCTGCACTTTTCTCCCGCCAAGACGGCTTCGGTCCTTCTTACCTTGCTGATCGGCCTATGGCTGGCTGCACCCAATCTGATGCCGGCCAACTGGGTCAAGGCTATGCCGTCCTGGCTGCCGCACAAGACACTGACGCTCGGGCTCGATCTCCAGGGCGGTTCCTACTTCCTGCTCGAGATCGACAAGAATGCGGTGATCAAGGAACAGGTCGCCAGCCTGCGTTCGCAGGCGCGCCAGATCCTGAACGACAACAAGATCCGCAGCCAGGCCGCCCTGCAGGGACGCGGCATCCTGGTGACACTGCCCAATCCGGCCGACACCGAAAAGGCCGTCCAGTTGCTGCAGGTGCTGGGAAATCCGGCTGACGGCAATCTGTTCGGCACCGGCAACCGCACCGCGACTGTCACCTCCTCGACGCCGGGGCAGGTCAGTGTGGCCTTGACCGATGAAGGCCTGCGCGACCGCATGACCCGCATCGTCCAGCGTTCTGTGGAGATCGTCGGAAACCGCGTCAACCAGACCGGTGTGGTCGAGCCGATCATCCAGCGCCAGGGCGAAGATCGCATCGTGGTGCAGTTGCCGGGTCTGGAAGATCCGGATCGTTTCAAGACTCTGCTGGGCCAGACGGCCAAGCTGGAGTTCCGCCTCGTGGATCTCAGCATGCCGGTCGACCAGGCCATGCGGGCCCGCCCGCCGGTCGGTTCCACGGTCCTGCCGTCATCGGACGGAGGCCAGAACTATCTGATCGAAGACCAGGTGATGGTTGCCGGCGACGAACTCACCGACGCCCAGGCGAGCTTCGACCAGAATACGCGCGAGCCAGTGGTCTCCTTCCGCTTCAACACCAATGGCGCGCGCCAGTTCGGTCGTGTCACCACCGAGAATGTCAACAAGCCCTTTGCCATCGTGCTCGACGGCAAGGTCCTGTCGGCGCCGGTCATTCGCGAGCCTATCACCGGTGGCTCGGGCCAGATCTCGGGTAATTTCACCACCCAGCAGGCTCAGGATCTGGCGCTGCTGCTGCGTTCGGGTGCCTTGCCCGCGCCCATGACGGTGATTCAGGAACAGACGGTCGGTCCGGGCCTCGGCCAGGCCGCCATTCGCGCCGGTGAGATGGCCGCCTTGGTCGGCTCGATCCTGGTCATCGGCTTCATGATCGCCAGCTATGGCCTATTCGGCATCATCGCCTCCGTCGCCGTGGCGCTCAATGTCGGCATGATCTTCGGCATCCTGTCCCTGCTCGGCGCGACGCTGACCTTACCGGGCATCGCCGGCATCGTGCTGACGGTCGGCATCGCCGTCGACTCCAACGTGCTGATCTATGAGCGCATACGCGAGGAAGTGCGGGCCGGACGAACCGTGCTGATGTCTCTCGATGCCGGCTTTGCCCGGGCGCTGGCGACCATCCTGGATTCCAACATCACCACCTTCATTGCCGCCGCCGTGCTGTATTTCGTCGGTACCGGCGCCGTGAAGGGCTTCGCGGTGACGCTGGGGATCGGCATCATCACGACGGTGTTCACCGCCTTCACGGTCACGCGCCTGTTGGTTTCCTGGTGGTATCGCGGGGTCAAGCCTCGTTCCATCCCGATTTGATAGATTGATGGAGTGAGCGCGGTGCGCCATCTTCGCATTGTTCCCGACAATACCAGCTTCGGCTTCATCCGGTTCCGGCGTATCAGCTTTCCGATTTCGGCGGTGCTGTCGATCCTGGCCCTGGTGCTCTTCTTCACCCACGGCCTGAATTACGGCATCGATTTCAAGGGCGGTATCGCCCTTGGCGTCACGGCTCAATCGGGGCAGCCCGACGTGCAGGCCATTCGTGACAAGCTGACGCCGCTCGGGCTGGGAGAAGTCCAGATCCAGAGTTTCGGCGACAAGGGGCAGGTGCTCATGCGCATTGCCCTGCAGCCGGGCGGTGATGCCGAGCAGAATGCGGTTGCCGAAAAGGTCAAGCAGACGCTGGCGCCGGACTACATCTCCGGCAAGGATGACCAGATCCAGATCATCGGCCCGAGCGTTTCGCAGGAACTGGTGACGGTCGGCACAGTCGGCATCTTCGTCGCCATTCTGGGCATTCTGATCTATTTGTGGTTCCGCTTCGACTGGCAGTTCGCTGTCGGCGCCATGATCGCCAACGTCCATGATATCGTGCTCACCATCGGCTTTATGTCGGTGACGCAGATCGATTTCGACCTCACCAGCGTTGCAGCGCTGCTGACCATCCTCGGCTATTCGCTCAACGATACCGTGGTGATCTACGACCGAATCCGCGAGCTCCTGCGCAAATACAAGAAGAAGCCGATGGATGAGCTCTTGGACGAGTCGATCAATGCCACGCTGTCGCGCTCGGTGATCACCCACGTCACCGTGGCACTGGCCTTGCTGGCCCTGCTTCTGTTCGGTGGCCACGCCATTCACAGCTTCACCGCCACCATGCTGTTCGGCGTCGTGCTGGTCGGTACCTACACCTCGATCTTCATTGCCTCGCCCGTCCTGATCTATCTGGGCCTGCGTCCGGGCAGCCATGAGACGGCAGGCGGCGACAAGCCGGAGTAAGCTGCCATGACCGGAGGCGAACGCCGCTTCCTGCCGCGCGTGGCGCCGATCGATGCCTATGGCACCGGTGGGTTCCGCTTTGCGGAGATGTCGCATCGCGGTTCGCTTCTTTGCCTGCCCTCGGGCATGCATGCCTGGCCGGTGACGAGCGTGGCCGAGTTTTCGGCGCAGGCCTTCGAGCCGGTCTTCGTGGAGGCCGATGCCATCGAGATCCTGCTCGTCGGCACCGGTCCCGACGTCGCATTTTTCCCCGAAGCGCTGCGCTGGCGTTTTCGCGATCTCAAGATCGTCGTCGATGCAATGCCGACCGGTGCTGCGACCCGCACCTGGAATGTCCTGCTCGCCGAGGATCGGCGCGTGGCTGCCGCCTTGATCGCCGTGCCATGAGCGCCGACCGCCCGGCCAATTCCCTGGCCAATTCCAATATTAGTATGACGAACGAAGCTTATTGCGCGAGCCTGCTGCGCGAACATGACCGCAATCGCTGGCTTGCCAATCTGTTTGCGCCGGCCGAGCACAGGCGCGGCCTCAATGCGCTCTACGCCTTCAACAGCGAGATCGAGCGCGTGAGGGATATGGTGTCGGAGCCTCTGCCGGGCGAAGTCCGGTTGCAATGGTGGCGGGACCTGCTGGAGGGGCAGGCGAGGGGGCATATCTCGGGGCATCCCGTTGCCTCCGAGCTTCTGGCCGCGATCGATCGCTACCACCTCCCGGCTTCGGCGCTCTTAACCCTGATCGATGCCCATGCGCACGATCTCTATGACGACCTGCTGCAGAGCGTTACCGATCTGGAAGGCTATTGCGGCGAGACCTATTCCAGTCTGTTCCGTTTGGCCAGCCTCATTCTCGCCGATGGCGGCGACCCGGGCACTGCCGATCTTGCCGGGCATGCCGGCGTGGCCTATGGCATGGCCTGCCTGATGAAACAGGCTGCCCGGCATGCGGCGAGGGGACAGATCTTCGTGCCGGCCGATCTCGTGCTCAAGCACGGAACGGCCCGGGAGGATCTGTTGAACGGACGCAACACCGGTGAGATGCGGGCCATGTTTGCCGAGTTTGCCGGGGTAGCGTTGCGGCATCTGGACCAGGCGGAGCAATTGCTGCCTGCCGTGCCCACTGCAGTTGCACCCGCCTATGTCGGTCTTGCGCTGGTTGGCCCTTTGCTCAAGCGCATGACGCGCCCGGGCTTTGACTGGTTTCGCCAGGAGGCCGAACTGCCGCAATGGCGCAGTCAATGGCACCTATGGCGGTTTTCACGCAAGCTGCGTTAACCTGAAGGCAAGGTTGCCCCGAACTATTTCGGTTTGGCAGCCTGGGCCAGCGCCTTCTCCAGGTCTTCTCGCTCCTCGCAGCCATTGGGGCATAGCTTGACCAGGGCAGCGAGATTTTGCTGAGCCTTGGGAAGGTCGCCATTCTCGATGAAGAGTTCGCCCTGATATTCCAGGGTTCCCTTATGGTTGGGATCGAGGACGAGCGCCTTCTGATAGAAGGTCTGCGCGGTCGTGCGGTCTCCGCTCTTGCGCAGGCTGAAGCCGAGCAGATTGTAGACGTCGGGGTCTTTCGAGCCCTGGTCAGCCAGGGGCTGGAGGGCCGCTATGGCAGCCTTATAGTCCTCCGCCTTGATCTGAGCCCGGATGGGGGCGAGATCGGAGGTTGCAGCTGCGGCAGGGGCACCGGATGAGGTGTCGGCAGCCGAGGCCTGGCCTGCAATGAGAAGCAGGGCCAGGGCGGATGCGAGGCCATGGAGGCGGGGCATGGCAGGATCCTGTTCGGAGAGGACGAGGTGGGATTGTGAACGTCGTCGATCGGATCGTCAGTTCCAGCGAGGACGCGGGCCGGAACCAGATGCAAGCTACATCGTTCTCAAGCCCGTGCCCATCCTGCTTCTTGCCCCGGGATGGCAATGGCTTGAAGCAAACCGCGATGCTCAGGCGTGGAGCTGCTCGCCGGCCGTCGTCTTCTTCCAGGCCTCCAACGCTTCCAAGGCCCTGGCGCTCATCGCCCGCTTCTTGGCAAGGGTCTTTTCGCTGCCGCGCAAGCGCTTTCCGCCTTCCCCCTTCGGCGAGGCCTCCAAAGGCGGGAACAGGCCGAAATTGACGTTCATCGGCTGGAAGGAGCGCGGGCCTGCATCCTCGCTGACGAGGTGCCCTCCCGTGATGTGGTTGAGCAAGGCACCGAGGGCCGTGGTGGCCGGCGGCGGTGTTACCGGCTGGTCCAGGCGTTCGGCGGCGGCGAAGCGGCCCGTCATCAGGCCGACACTCGCGCTTTCGATATAGCCTTCGCATCCCGTGATCTGGCCGGCAAAACGCAAGCGCGGTTGCGTCTTCAAGCGCAGCGTCGGGTCCAGCAATACCGGCGAATTCAGATAGGTGTTGCGATGCAACCCGCCCAGGCGGGCAAATTCGGCATTCTCGAGCCCCGGAATCAGGCGGAAGACCTGAACTTGTTCGGCATATTTCAGCTTCGTCTGGAAGCCGACCATATTGTAAAGCGTGCCGAGCGCATTGTCCTGGCGCAACTGCACGATGGCGTGGGGCTTGACTTCGGGGTTGCGGGGGTTGGTGAGGCCAACCGGCTTCAGCGGTCCGAAGCGCAGGGTTTCGCGACCTCGCTCGGCCATGACCTCGATCGGCAGGCAGCCATCAAAATAGGGCGTGCCCTCGAATTCCTTGAAGCCTGTCTTGTCGCCGGTCAGAACGGCGTCGAGAAAGGCTTCGTATTCCTCCTTGCTGAGGGGGCAGTTGATATAGTCGGCGCCGGTGCCGCCCGGGCCGGGCTTGTCGTAGCGCGACTGAAACCAGGCGATGTCCATGTTGATGGATTCGCGGTGCACGATCGGAGCGATCGCGTCGAAGAATGCGAGCGAGGTTTCGCCGGTTAGCGCGGCAATGGCATCGGCCAGAGGCTTGGAGGTGAGAGGACCGGTGGCAACGATGACATTGTCCCAATCCGCCGGCGGCAGGCCGTCGACATGTTCGCGCCGGATCTCGATCAAGGGGTGTGACGTCAGCCGTTCCGTCACTGCAGCCGAGAAGCCGTCTCGGTCCACCGCCAGCGCGCCGCCCGCCGGAACCTTGTGGCTGTCGGCGCAGGCCATGATCACCGAATCCAGTCGGCGCATTTCCTCATGGAGCAGGCCGACGGCGTTCGTCTCGGCGTCATCGGAGCGGAAGGAGTTGGAGCAGACGAGCTCGGCGAAGTCCGTGGTCTTGTGGACCTCGGTCGCTTGAACGGGGCGCATCTCGTGCAGGATGGCGGGAACGCCTGCCTGGGCAATCTGCCAGGCGGCTTCGGAACCGGCGAGACCGCCGCCGATGATATGAATGGGGGTAATGCTCATGCCCCGGCTTTTAGACCATCGGGGGCGGCTATTGAAGCATCAACCCAACAAAAAGCCGCCCCAAAAAGGGCGGCTATGTGGCACTCGGCCCTCGTCCTGCAAGGCGGCGCCTACGACTTTTCGCTTAGGCTCGATATCATCGCAGCCCGATCGCCGGCCGGCATACCACCGGCTGGCAAATGCGATACGACTTTCCACTGCAAAAGATGGACACGCGGGTGGATCGTCGAAACTGTACCAATGAGCCGTGCAGCCCATTGGTCATTACCTGCAAGATTAGGCGCGGGCGGCCTGACGCGCGATTGCGCGAACGTCGGCAGGGTTGATACCGATGTCGGCCAAATCGCGTCCGTTCAAGCGCCTGAGCTCGGCCAGCGTCTCGCGCTCACGGCGCCAGATGCGGACACGTTCGATCAAAGCTGCGAACAACATGATAAGGTTCCTCTTCTGCGAACCTGCGTTGAAGCGAATTCCTCAACGCCGTTCACATTCCCTATATGCCGTTTTTTCCTCGAATGAGGTAGATGCTGCATCGCACAACAATCATGCATTTTTTGCATGTCGTAATGCTGTCATCATTTAAAAATCGTCCATAATGGCAATGATGGCCTGACTGTGATGCGCACCGTGCATATCTTTTTCGGACTGTAGCGGCTGAGAGGCCCAGGGCGGGATATCGCAGAAAGTGGCGGTGGTATCGGCCGCATACCGCCAGCAGCGCTTGGTAATACCGCTCGGCGCAATTGGCAGGAGGCAGCCCTAATCCGGCACCCAAGAATGCTCGCCGAGACGTAGTGTACGTTACCCCGCCAGTAGTACCGCTATACACCAAAGTTGGACTTGGCTTCCCAAGGTGCCGGCATGCTATAGGGAACTCGAAAAATAGGAATAATCAAGAATCTTTGATGCGTTCACTGGCGTATTTATCGAAGATATATTCGAGTATAGATTCATTAAGATCCTATAAAATGTGATAAGTCTCATTTCATTTGGGGTTGTTTATTTATTTTGATTGGGTCCTGAGCTTACGTGACGCCGAAGTGCGCCGAACCCCTGGAAGGTTAGCGGGAGACTGAAGCAATGACGACGAATGGTTCAGGAGATGGCTCGGAGAAAAGAGCCCGAAAATATCTGCTGGTTGCGCGGATCGGGCCAAAGAGTCTTCACGCGAAGTGGCTGGCCACTGGTGTGGATAGAAATTATGATGTCTTTCTCAGCAGCTACGAACCCAACTCGCCCGCCATCCAGGAAGATGGGGTCTATTTTGAGCGTCGCTTAGGTAGAAAGGTTGCCGGCTATGACGGATTCTTGCGCGAAAACGCGAAGTTTATCAGTAGATATAAATATATATGCTTTCTTGATGAGGATATTGAGGCATCTCCAGCTGCCATCAATGGGATTTTTTCCCGCTGCGATCAGCACAATCTCAAGATTGCCCAACCGGCGCTGACATGGGATAGCCATTTCACCTATGCCTGCCTGCTTCGACAGAGACGGTACGCTCTGCGCTATGTCAATTTCGTGGAGATGATGTGTCCCGTCTTTCGGCGCGACATTCTCGAACGGATCGCGCCGCTCTACGCTCTTGGCTATGAAAGCGGCATCGACCTCATCTGGTGCAACCTCGTCGCTGAAAGCCCTCGCGATTTTGCCGTGATCGATGAATTTCCGGTTCGGCATACCGAGCCGGTGGGCGGCAACAAGAGTGCCAACGGTTTTGCCGACGGGCGGCTCTATGAGGACGATATCCACGCCATTCTTGCGCAGTTTCGCCTGCCCTGGCTGCGGGCCACGCCATTCTCGGCCGTTGGCCGGTCTGGACGTGAGTCGAGTGGCCGAAAAAGCTTGCTGCCATGGGCTCTCGTCCTGCTGGCGGCAGCGCCGCTGCGCAGACCGATGGCGGGGCGCCTGCGCGCCATTCTGGTTCATTGGCGCCATCTGTGGCTGGGAGCAGCCGGTAATATGCGCACCAAATTTCCCGTTGGCATTGCCGGGAGATTTGCTGGCGCCGCTGTACGCGCCACCCGAAGGCCGATGGAAATGACGGGGCGGCATATACCAATGCTGGGAATGCCACCTGTTCCTTCGCTGCGTTCAGGGTTGAGACGGCAGGCCGACCGGCGCGAAACCATATCGGCCGAAGGTGGCCTGACCTTCCGGCGAGAGGATCGCTAGCATCAGCGCCACGGCAGAGGCGTTGTCGGTGTGCGCCAGAGCCAGGCCATATTCGGGGCCGGTTTCATAGGCTTCGGGGACCTGGATGACCTCCAGGTTCGGCGTGGCCGCCTTGCGTTGCGCCGCTCCGCTGCAATAGCCCATCATCACGTTGATCTGCCCACTCTTGAAGCCATCGGCAATCGGATCCTGACCGGCGGGGATAGGCGCTGTCGAGCCACCAACGATCTTCTGGGCCTTGGCATCCAGCTTGGCGAAGGCGCCCGGGTTTCGCTTGTCGATCAACTGGAACATGGCCCAGGTATAGTCACCACCGGGGTCGGCCTTGGGCGTGGACGTGCCGAGCTTCACGGCAGGATCGAGCAGGCGCTCGGCAAAGTTGGTGCTGGCGAGCCTGGCTTCAGGCAGGGCGAAAGCACAAAGCCGGTTGCGGGTGAACATGACGACGGCACTCGCCTTGCCATCCTTCTGCAATTTGCGGGGACTAGCCATGTCCGCCGAAGCCAGGATGTCGACCTTGTCGCCCTGCTCGATTTTCTCCCGCATCAGGCCTGAAGGACCGAAGTCGGTGCGTACCTTGACGCCGCTCTTCCTGCTGAAATCCTGCGCGATGTCGGTCAACACCGCACGAAGGCTGCCGGCGCCATAAAGCACTACTTCGTCAGCCCGGGCAGCGGTGCTGGCGAGGGCCAGACCAGCGGCGAGCAGGATCCTGAACATTTGCTTCTCCCGGAAACGGAGCGGTCGCGCCGACTCGCTATATATGAATGGCTATAGCGTTAACCAGCGAAACACTCGTTTGGCAATGGCTTTGCCATGACGGGAGATCGGGGCGCCGACGTAAAGCGCAACCCGGAGCGCGGAATCTCTCCGGCTCTTGGCCGCGCATGTCCGCGGGCATCTGGGATGCAGACGAGGGCGCCCGCATCTTAAGGGGTTATTCGGCTGCTTCGCCTCGGCGCCCCTGGGGACGGCGCTCCATCACCTCGCGCAGGAAGCGCCCAGTATGGGAACGCGGTTCCCGGATGATCGCTTCCGGCGTGCCTTCGGCAACGACCTCGCCGCCACCGTCGCCGCCTTCCGGTCCCATGTCGATGACCCAGTCGGCCGTCTTGATGACTTCGAGATTGTGCTCGATCACCACCACGGTGTTGCCCTGGTCGACCAGTTCATGCAGCACTTCCAGGAGCTTGGCGACGTCGTGGAAATGCAGGCCTGTGGTTGGCTCATCGAGAATGTAGAGCGTGCGCCCGGTCGAGCGGCGCGCCAATTCCTTGGAGAGCTTGACGCGCTGGGCCTCGCCGCCCGACAGGGTGGTCGCCTGCTGGCCGACCTTGACATAGCCCAGCCCCACCCGCGCCAGCGTTTCCATGGTGTTGCGAATGTTCGGCACGGCCTTGAAGAATTCGGCTCCCTCGTCGACCGTCATGTCGAGCACGTCGGCGATCGACTTGTTCTTAAAGCGCACGTCCAACGTCTCGCGGTCGTAGCGCTTGCCCTTGCAGACGTCGCAGGTGACGTAGACGTCGGGCAGGAAGTGCATCTCGATCTTGATGACGCCGTCGCCCTGGCAGGCTTCGCAGCGCCCGCCCTTGACGTTGAAGGAGAAGCGTCCCGGCAGATAGCCGCGCGCCTTCGCCTCGGGCAGGCCGGCGAACCATTCGCGGATCGGCGTGAAGGCACCGGTATAGGTTGCCGGATTGGAACGTGGGGTGCGGCCGATCGGCGACTGGTCGATGTCGATGACCTTGTCGATCAGTTCCAGGCCATCGAGCTTGTCGTAGGGCGCCGGGTGCTCCAGCGCGCCGTTCAGCTTGCGGGCGACGGCCTTATAGATGGTATCGATCAGCAGGGTCGACTTGCCGCCACCCGAGACGCCAGTGACGCAAGTGAACAGGCCGAGCGGCACCTCGACCGAAACATCCTTGAGATTGTTGCCGCGAGCGCCGGTGAGCTTCAGCGCCTTGCCCTTCTGGCGCCTGCGCCGTTCGGCAGGCATGGGGACCGAGAGTTCACCGGTCAGATATTTGCCGGTGAGAGAGGCCGGATTGGCCATCACCTCGGCCGGTGTGCCCTGGGCTACGACACGCCCGCCATGCACGCCGGCACCGGGCCCGACATCGACAACGTAATCGGCCTGCAGGATGGCATCCTCGTCATGCTCCACCACGATGACGGTGTTGCCGAGTTCGCGAAGGCGCCGCAGCGTTTCGAGCAGGCGCTCATTGTCGCGCTGGTGCAGGCCGATGGATGGCTCGTCCAGCACATAGAGCACGCCGCTGAGGCCCGAGCCGATCTGGGAGGCCAGGCGGATGCGCTGGCTCTCACCACCCGACAGCGTGCCGGAATTGCGGGCCAGCGTCAGGTAATCCAGACCGACATCGACCAGGAAGCGCAGGCGCTCACGAATTTCCTTGAGGATGCGGACCGCGATCTCGTTCTGCTTGGTATTGAGCTCGGCCGGCAGTGCTTCGAACCAGTGCTGGGCCTGGCGCACCGACATCGCCGAGATTTCGCCGATATGCTTGTGCGTGACCTTCACGGCCAGGGATTCGGGCTTGAGGCGGAAGCCGGCACAGGCCTTGCAGGGCGTGTTGGCCATGAAGCGCGAAATATCCTCGCGCGCTTGCTCGGAATCGGTTTCCTTCCAGCGCCGCTCCAGATTGGTGACCACGCCCTCGAAGGCCTTGCGGGTCTCGTAGGAGCGCAGGCCATCGTCGAAGGAAAATACGATCTGTTCCTCGCCTGAGCCGTAGAGGAACACCTGCTGCACCTTTTCCGGCAGGTCCTTCCAGGGCGTAGTCACGCCGAATTTGTAGTGCTTGGCGAGGGCATCGACCGTCTGGCTGTAATAGGGGCTGGTCGATTTCGCCCAGGGGGCCAGCGCGCCCTTGCGCAGCGACAATGTCTCGTCCGGCACCACCAGGACAGGGTCGACCGTCATCTCGGTGCCGATGCCGTCGCAGCACGGGCAGGCACCAAAGGGATTGTTGAAGGAGAACAGCCGCGGCTCGATCTCCGGAATGGTGAATCCGGAGACGGGGCAGGCGAATTTCTGGCTGAACATCACACGCTTGGGCGAGCCGTCGGCCTCCTTCTGGTCGGCGAGTTCGACCACGGCGATGCCGTCGGCGAGTTCGAGCGCGGTCTCGAAGGAGTCGGCCAGGCGGCTGGCGATGTCGGCGCGGACCACGATGCGGTCAACCACCACGTCGAGATCATGCTTGAGCTTCTTGTCGAGGGCAGGGGCGTCGGCGATTTCATAGAAGGTGCCGTCGATCTTGACGCGCTGGAAGCCTCGCTTGAGGAAGTCGGCGAGTTCCTTGCGGTATTCGCCCTTGCGTCCACGCACGACGGGAGCAAGCAGGAACAGCCTGGTGCCTTCCGGCATGGCCATGACCCGGTCCACCATCTGGCTGACCGTCTGGCTTTCGATCGGCAGCCCGGTTGCCGGCGAATAGGGAATGCCGATGCGGGCCCAGAGCAGGCGCATATAGTCGTAGATCTCGGTGACCGTCGCCACCGTCGAGCGCGGATTGCGCGATGTGGTCTTCTGCTCGATCGAGATGGCGGGCGACAGGCCGTCGATCTGGTCGACGTCCGGCTTCTGCATCATTTCGAGGAATTGGCGCGCATAGGCCGACAGGCTCTCGACGTAGCGGCGTTGGCCCTCCGCATAGATGGTGTCGAAGGCGAGCGACGACTTGCCGGAGCCGGAAAGGCCGGTGAACACCACCAGCTTGTCGCGCGGGATTTCCAGATCGACATTCTTGAGATTGTGCTCGCGAGCGCCGCGCACGGTAATGAAGCGGCGATCGGCAGGCGATGGAACAGCGCTGCCGGAGATGGGGCGGCCAGACATACGGACGATCCTGTGGGCTTTTGCCGAGAGATAGGCTCTTTGGTCCGCAAATTGAAGGAGCAAGGACGAAAAGACAAGAACAATTCGTGAACTTATCCGCAGAATTTAGCAGCACGGTCCAAGGCCATACGTTATGCAGGCTCCATGATCGAGATCACCTCAACTTTGTCCATCGACGAGCGCGAAATCATCGAGGATTTCGTTCGCTCCTCCGGACCCGGCGGACAGAACGTCAACAAGCTGTCGACGGCGGTGCAGTTGCGTTTCGACATCCGCACTTCGCCCTCGCTGCCGAACGATGTCGCAATCCGGGCCCAGAAGCTCGCCGGCCGCAAGCTGACGCAGGAAGGGGTTGTCGTCATCCTCGCCCAGCGTTTCCGCACCCAGGAGCGCAATCGCGAAGATGCCCGCGAGAGGCTGGTCGCGCTTCTGCGCGAGGCGGCCACGCCGCCACCGCCGCCCCGCAAGGCAACCAAGCCTTCCAAAGCGGCCAAGGCGCGGCGCCTCGAGTCCAAATCGCGCCGCTCCAACGTCAAATCGCTGCGCGGCGGCAGGATCTCGATGGATTGAGATCGGGGGGCTGGTCTTTGGCGCAGCCGGAAACTTGGCGTTTACAGAAAAGCTTTGGCTGGTCCGAAGACAGGCCCCGATCTTACGCCAGGATCAGAGCCTTCACCTCGTCCATCGTCTCGGCGATGTGATCGGCGCCGGCGGCTACCAGGGTTTCCTCGCTCGGCGGCATATGGTGCAGCCCACCGACGAAGCCGATCGCCGTCATGCCGGCTGCCTTGGCCGCCTTGACGCCGACCACGCTGTCCTCGACCACCACGGTGTCGGCGGGGGCCGCACCCAGAGCCTTCGCTGCATGGAGAAACAGATCCGGTGCCGGTTTGCCCTGCGCTACGAGCTTCGCGCTGAAGATGTTGGGATAGACCAGTTCGAACAGGTTGGTGATGCTGAGGCCGAGGCCAAGCTTGGCGGGGGGGCTGTTGGAGGCCACGCAAAAGGGCATCGGCAGGCTCTGGAGGACCTCGCGCACGCCCGGAATGGGTTCCAGTCGGGCTATATAGGCTGCCCGAAGCATGCGACGCGTGGTCTCGGCATGGTCAGGCGGCAGCCTGAGACCGAAATCCTGCTCGAAGCGCTCTTCCAAAGCCTCCTGGGTCAGACCGAGGAAACGCTGCATCACGTCATGGGCGGTGACTTTGACGCCGAGCGCCGACAGGGCTTCGGCCTCGACTTCCGCCGACAGGATCTCGCTGTCGACGAGAACGCCATCGCAATCGAAAATCACCAGAGAGAAGGACATGGGAACCGCCTGATCCGAGAAGACGTGCAGAGGCCGGCGTGTCGCGATTCTTGTCAAGCCAGGTCCGAGCCGCAGGATGATGGCGCGCAGCCGTGAGTTCCGGCAAGTTCTTTCCAACGATTCGAGGCTGCCATGTCCATCATCCCGTCGCTGAGCCGCGAAGAAAGCTGGATGCGCAAGTCGGCGCTCCATTATCTCGGCCAGCGATCGACCAGCGTCGCCAATCTCCGTCTGGTCCTGCAGCGACGGGCGCGCCGCAAACTGGGGCCGGAAGTTGACGTCGTAGACCTGATCGAGCGCACGATCGACCATTGCCGGCAGCTCGGTTTCATCGACGACGCCAGTTTCGTGGAGGCACGCCTTCATGCCGGGCGCAGCCGCGGCCTTTCGGCTCGCCGGATCGGCGCTGCCTTGGCTGCCAAGGGCGTCGATCGCGCCTTGGTGGCCCAGGCGCTTGCAGGGGAGGACCGTGGTAAGGCCGAGGAGAGGGCTGCCGCCCGGCTGGCACAGCGCCGGCGCATCGGTCCCTGGCGACGGGCGGACAGGGACGCCGAGGTCGAGCGGGAAATCGCCATATTGGCACGCGGCGGCTTTGCCGTTTCGCTGGCCCGCCGCATCATTATCGCTGATCCAGACGAAATCCGCGCTCTTCTCGAGATTTGAAATCTTGCGCCCGCCGGCTGCGGCGTGTTTTGTATGATGAATACAGTCCTCTTGGCGGAATCGGCATGTTCGAACTTTTCTGGCGCGGCGTTGCGATCGGTGTTGGTGCAACGGTCCTGATGGATCTATGGGCGATCGTGCTGCACAAATTCTTCGGTGAGAACCTGCCCAACTGGGCCCCTGTCGGCCGATGGTTCTGGCATCTGAAAAAAGGCCGCGTCTTCCATGACGATATCGGCAAGGCCGAGCCCTATGCCCATGAATTGGCGTTGGGATGGATCGGCCATTACGTGGTCGGCATCCTCTATGGCGTGATCCTGGTGATCTTCGCCGGAGCCGCCTGGCTGGCGAACCCGACATTCCTGCCGGCCTGGATCCTCGGCATCGTCACGGTGGGCGCCGGCTGGTTCCTGCTGCAACCCGGGCTCGGCATCGGCTGGGCCGCGTCGAAAACACCCAATCCCACCAAGGTACGCCTGCTCAATCTGGTCGCGCATACGGTATTTGCGATCGGCCTGTGGGGGACGGCCCTGATCATCCGCTGACGGCTCAGGGCAGATCGCGCCAGGAGGCGAACATGGCGGCCTGGCCATGGCGGTTGCCGGCATCGTCGATCACTTCCCAAACTGTGGCATTCTCGATGAAGAAGCGCCGGCCTGATTTGGCGATGCGCACGCCGCGATAGTCGGCGATGAAACCCTGCCTTTTGACCGTATCGAGCAGGCGCTGGCGTTCGTCTCGATCCGGAAACTCCGCCGACAGACGGGATGGCAATTGCGTCAATTCTTCCCAATCATATTCAAAGCATGCTTGTACGGCCTTGTTCCCATAAATGAAAACGGGATCGGCATAGGTGTCATGGGCCAGAAGGCAGAAGGGCGCCTCGGCGTAGAGCCATGTCGCGTCTGCCCGCTCGCCCGGCGGAGTTGGAAAAAGCCCGCGCCCCGTCAGGCGGCGGAGGCTGCGGTCGAGCAGGGCGGCGAAATCCGGATTGCCGGCAAGAGCCGGCCAGGTTGCTGCGAGCCCAAGGGGGAATGTCATGAGCGGATGGTGGTTGAAGGGATGAGCCCGTACGGCCTGCTCGCCAAAGCGAGAGCCGCGGGTTGTATGCCGCGAATGTCGCCGCCTCGCGGCAACCGGTCAAGCCCGGCAGCCGAAATTGATCAGACAAAATTTTCCATCCGACTTGCGACTGACATGTTAGTCTGTTATCGGTAGTTGCATATTGAAAAATCGATGAAAGACAGGGATGACGCACCACCGTTTTGGCCTTTCAGCGGCATTGGCCACGCCCTTCGATGGCCAAGGGCAGGTTGACGTCGCCCGTGCCGTCGCCCATGCGCGCTGGTGCCTCGCCAATGGCTGCGGCAGCGTTACGCTGTTCGGTACCACCGGGGAGGGGGCCTCGATCGCGTCGACTGAACGTGAAATTCTGCTGTCGGCTTTCCTGGCTGACGGCATCGAGGCGCGGCAGATCGTGGTGGGCGTGATGGCGAATGCCATTGCCGATGCAGCGGCTCAAGCCCGGCAGGCTCTCGATGTCGGTTGCCGTGGCGTGCTGCTGGCACCGCCTTCTTATTTCAAGGGCTTGCAGGACGATGGCCTGTTCACCTGGTTTGCCGCCGTGTTCGAGGCGGTCGGGCCGAAAGCGAGGGACGTCTATCTCTACAACATTCCCTCGGTTACCGCCGTGGAGCTTTCGGTGGACCTGATCGGGCGACTGAAGCAGGCGTTCCCGTCGGTGGTGGCCGGCGTCAAGGATTCCTCGGGCAATTGGCCGTTTACGCAGTCTCTGCTGGAAGCCCATGGTGACCTTGCCATCCTGATCGGCGACGAGAGAGGCCTGGCGGCGGGCGTGCGCATGGGCGGGCAGGGGGCGATTTCCGGCATGGCGAATATCTGTCCCGGGCGCCTGCTTGCCATGGTTCACGAAGGACGGGACGACGCAGGGGTGGTCGCCTTCGTCGACGAACTCCTCCACTATCCGGTCATCCCGGCGATTAAGGCGATGGTTGCCTATCGTACCGGCGATGCAGCATGGTCGGCAACACGGGCGCCGTTGGTGACGTTGCCCGAGCATGATGCCAAGAAGCTGGCTGGCCTGTTTGACCGCATCGGGCAAACGAAGGCGGCCTAGAGAGGCGTCAAAACAGAAGCTGGAGAAGAGTGCGGTTCGAAAAATCGCATTTGCTCCGGATCAGGGAGGGGGCGGATGGAAGAAGGCGGCGAACCGCTGCGGTTGCGGGAAAAGGCCTATGCCAGTTTCACCCGCCATCTGCTGGCGCGCGATGTCCGTCCCGGACAGTTCGTATCCCAGCGCGAACTGGTGGCGCTGACCGGCCTGCCGCTTGGAGCAATCCGTGAACTCGTGCCGCGCCTGGAAGCGGAGGGCTTGCTCTCCACCATTCCCCAGCGTGGCATCCAGATCGCCCATATCGACCTCAACCTCATCAAGGACGCTTTCCAGTTCCGCCTCTTCCTGGAGAAGGAGGCCGTGGCTCTTTTCACGGTGTCGGCCTCCGATGGCCTGCTGGCGAAGCTGCGCCGCGAGCACGAGGACATGCTGGCCCGGGGGCTGTCGGAAGATCTGGCCCCCGAGATGGTGGAACAAGCGCAGGCGACCGACTGGAACCTGCATGACACCATCATCGATTCCATCGGCAACGAGATCATCGCCAAGGCCTATCGCGTCAACTCGATCAAGATGCGCCTGATCAACCAGGAGCGTTTCCGTATCGATGGCAGGGTGGTGCCGGTGATGCGCGAGCACCTTGCCATCCTCGATGCCATTGAGAGCCGCGAGCCGCAAAAGGCGGTGGACGCCATTGCCGAACACATCAACAACGCCCGTGCCCTGGCGCTCAAGGTCTAGCGCCGGGACGATACACAAGACAGACGATCCAGAAGAAGCTTTGGGAGGAGGAACCTATGAGTTTTGATTTGTTGAAGCCGTCGCGCCGGCAATTCCTGGCCGGTTCCGCCGCACTCGGCGCTGCCGGCCTCGCCGGTATCCGGCCGGCCTTCGCGGCAGTCGACTGGAAGAAATATGCCGGCACCACGCTCGAGGTGAACCTGATCAAGAGCCCGCGTGGCGATACGCTGCAGAAATACCAGAAGGAATTCGAGGAACTTACCGGCATCAAGGTCAATGCCGAGCAGACGCCGGAGCAGCAGCAGCGCCAGAAGGCCGTGATCGAGCTGACCTCCGGCAAGCCGAGCTTCGACGTCATCCATGTCAGCTATCACGTCCAGAAGCGCCAGTTCGAGAAAGCCGGCTGGCTGGCCGATCTCGGCCCCTTCCTCAAGAACCCCGAACTGACGGATCCCACCCTGGTCGAGAGCGATTTCGCCGCTGCGGGCCTGGCCTTCGCCAAGGACAGGAATGGCCGCTTCGGTGCGTTGCCCTTCTCGGTGGATTACTGGATCGTCTATTGGAACAAGGACCTGTTCGCCGCCAAGGGGCTTGAATATCCCAAGACCTTCGAGGAGATGGTCAAGGCGGCCGAAACCATCACCGATGCCAGCAACAACATTGCGGGCTTCGTGGCGCGGGGCGCCAAGAATGCCAATGTGCCGGTGTGGACCAGCTTCCTGCTCGGCAATGGCAAGAACCCCGTCGGTGCCGACGGTTCGCTGCAGACCGACAGCCCGGAGGCGATCGAGGCTGCCGCGCTCTACCAGCGCCTGATGACCAAGTCGGCCCCGCGTGGGGTTACCGGCTTCAACTGGGCCGAATGCCAGTCCGCCTTCCTGCAGGGCAAGGTCGGCATGTGGCTCGACGGTGTCGGCTTTGCCCCGCCGCTGGAGAATCCGCAGAAGTCCCGCGTGGTCGGCAAGGTCGGCTATGGTGTGATGCCCAAGGGGCCGGCTGCGCAGGCCTCCGCCACCTTCGGCGACGGCATCGGCGTCACCGAGGCCTCGGCCAAGAAGGAAGCGGCCTATCTCTATTGCCAGTGGGCGATTTCCAAGGAAATGGGGGCTCGGCTGCTGCAGGCCGGAGCGGGCGTGCCGTTCCGCAATTCGATCCTGAACGACGCCAAGGTGCGCGAAGGCGTGACCATGCCCGGCGCCTGGGTGGACTGCGTGGCGCAATCCGCACCGATCAGCCAGCTCGGGCTTCCCGTGATCATCCCGGTCACCGAGTTCCGGGATATCATCGGCGTGGGGTTGACCAATCTGCTCGGGGGCGGCGATCCGGCGACCGAGATGAAGAAGGCGACGGAAGCCTTCAAACCCGTGCTCGCCCGCAGCGAGGCGCAATGAGCGCCGAAAGCCCGGCCGTGGCGTCCGTCCAGGCGAACAACAGTGCGTCCGGCCCGCTGAGGCAGGGCTATTGGCCCTTCATCCTGCCGGCACTCATACTCGTGGCGGCGGTGATCGTCTTTCCCTGGCTGTTTACCATCGGCATGAGCGCGAATGCCTGGCAGGTCGGCTCGGCGCCGCGCTTCGTCGGGCTGGAGAACTATATCCGCCTGGCCGGCGACATCCGGTTCTGGGAGTCGATGTGGCACACGCTGACCTACACCGTGCTCTCGGTGGTGGCGCCGCTGGTCCTGGGCACGCTGGCTGCACTGGTGTTCGATTCGAAGATGCCCTTGCGTGGCGTGCTGCGCGGCATCTTCGTGATGCCGATGATGGCCACCCCCGTCGCTGTCGCCCTGGTGTGGACCATGATGTTCCATCCCCAGCTCGGCGTCTTGAACTACCTCTTGTCGCTGGTGGGCATTCCGCCTCAGGCCTGGATCTTCGAGCAGGGCACGGTGATCCCGTCGCTTGTGCTGGTGGAAACCTGGCAATGGACGCCGCTGATCATGCTCATCGTGCTCGGCGGGCTGGCTTCCATGCCGCGCGAGCCTTTCGAGGGCGCCGAGATCGACGGGGCCAATGCCTGGCAGAAATTCCGCTACATCACGCTGCCGCTGATCCTGCCCTTCATGATGATCGCGGTGATCATCCGCTCGATCGACGCGCTCAAGAGCTTCGACATCATCTATGCGATGACGCAGGGCGGTCCGGGCACGGCCTCGGAGACCATCAACCTCTATCTCTACAACGTGGCCTTCTCCTATTACGACATCGGCTACGGCTCGGCGATCGCCGTGGTGTTCTTCATCATCATCATCATGATGTCGCTGGTGCTGCTGCATCTGCGCCAGCGCGCGAAATGGAATGCTTGAGGCCAGGATGATGAGGATTTGGATGATGAAATTTCGGACGATCAAGCTTCGAGATCTCCCACGCCTCGCCGGCACGTTGTTCCTCGGCTTTGTCGTGGTGTCGCCCGCCCTACTGTTCTTCATCTGGATGCTGTCGCTCTCGCTGAAATACGAGATCGACAACGGAGCCTATCCGCCGATCCTGATCCCCGAGCAATTCGCCTGGTCGAACTACACCGAGATCTTCGCCACCAATGATTTCCTGCGCTATTTCTGGAACAGCGTGGTCGTGACCGGCGCGGCCACGGTGCTGGCGCTGATCGTCGGCGTGCCGGCGGGCTATGGCATCGCCCGCATCAAGGCCGACAAGGCGGCGATGGTGATCATGATCGCCCGCATGACGCCGGGCCTCTCCTTCCTGATCCCGATGTTCCTCCTGTTCCAGTCGCTCGGCCTGCTCGGCACGTTGTGGCCGCAGATCATCATCCACCTGGTGGTGACGATCCCGATCGTGATCTGGATCATGATCGGCTATTTCGAGACCACGCCTCTGGAACTGGAGGAGGCGGCGATGATCGACGGCGCCTCGCGCTGGCAGATCTTCTACAAGGTGGCGCTGCCGATCGCCAAGCCGGGCATCGTGGTCTCCCTCATCCTGGCCGTGATCTTCTCCTGGAACAATTTCGTCTTCGGCATCGTGCTGGCCAGCCGAGAGACACGCACGCTGCCCGTCGCCGTCTACAACATGCTGTCCTTCGAGCAGGTGAGCTGGGGCCCGCTCGCCGCCGCGGCGCTGGTGGTGACGCTGCCGGTATTGCTGCTGACCTTGTTCGCCCAACGCCAGATCGTGGCGGGCCTGACGGCGGGGGCGGTTAAGTAGGCGGCTGGTGTTTTCCCAGCAGGCTGAATCGAATGAGAGAAGTGTGGCTTCAGGGATGGGAGATTCGGTGGGATGCATTGGAGGCGGCATCCGCGTTGCAACGGCGAAGCGGATTCGCGTAGGGGGAATGACCTGCGGGCAATTGGATCCGTTTGCGGGTAAAAGGCCCGATTTGAAAGGGGCGGGGGTACTAGGACCGTTCCCTCCACTCGCAGTATGCGGCCCTAATCGCCTTGTAGGTGCCATAAGCGCACACAAGTAATATCAAGGCTGTAATGGCGATATGCATTGGGCTGGCAATCGATAATAGGTTCTTCAATACGACAAGGGTGATCCAGACACCGATCACCGCAATCGCCGTAAGCTACAGCTTTTTCATTCCTTCATATCTCTCTGATTTATTTTGGGAACTGAATTGCTGTGCACCAATTGTTGCGCGCGCTTTCGCCGAAGAAAAACCCGGCGAGATGGCTCGCCGGGTTCGAAGCTGCTGCGTGAGGAGATGGCTCAGGCCTGCCCGATCGGCGGGATGCGCAGCACCCAGCCGGGGAGGATGTGGTCGGGATCCTTGACCGGCGGGGTATTGGCCTTGACGATCTCCTTGTAGAGATTGCCTTTGCCCTTGCCGTAATGCTTCTCCGCGATGGCCCAGAGCGTGTCGCCCTTCACCACCGTATACATGGTCGAGGGCGTTCCTGGGGTGTTGACGCCGAGCTGGCTGTCGACCTGCGCCACGCCATTGTTGTTGCCGGCGGTGAGAATGATCTTCTCGGCGACTTCCTGGGACGGCGCCATGCCACCCAAGACGACCTTATCTCCATCCACCGATACATTCAGGCCTTCGGCCTTGAGGCCGGCTTCCTCGATCTGCTTTTTCACCAGCGCGGCAATGTCGGTGGGAGCCGCTGCCGCTGGCGCTGCTGGCGCCGCCTCGGCCTTGCTCGAACCGAACATTTTATGGCCGGCGTCCTTGATGAAATTGAACAGTCCCATGTTCACTCCAGGCGTGTTAGGCAAAATTACCTAGCGGCAGGCTAGCATGGAACGGTTGTGTGGTCACACGGATTCGAGTGTGACGGAGCCGGCAAGTGCAGTGCCTGTCGAAGAGATTGCCAGCGTAGTCAAGAAGGACAAAAAAAGCCTGTCTTTGTGGTGAAGCGACATCGAGTAGGCGCTTCTTGTGCGCGAATACTGGTCCGGCGTGCATTGAGAGACGGGCTTCGGCATGGTCGCGGCAATAGCGACGTGATGCCGAAACAGTTCGAGATCAGCGATGGATGGCGACGGCACGAGCCGGGAATCCGGATCCCCCTTTGGCCTTGGGCCAGCTTGCCATGATCAGGGCGCCGGCTTCCGGCAAGGCGTCGAGGTTGGCGAGCAGCTCGATCTGCCAGCGATCACGCGACAGCACGTAATGCTCAAGGCTGAAATCGCCCTTCGATGTTGCCATGCCGGGATCAGTGTCGATCTGCTCGTGGCCGATTGCGGCGATGCCCCGCCCCTCGAATAGCTCTTCGAGTACCGCTCGCGACCAGCCGGGACAATGGGAAACGCCGTCTGCCGAGCGATTGTAGAAGTGCTCATTGTCAGGCCAGCGCTTCGACCACCCGGTGCGCAGGGCCACGAAGCAGCCTGCGGGAATGGTGCCGTTGCGGCTCTCCCAGGCTGCGAGATCGGCGAGTTCCGGCGTGGCATCGGCATTGCCGGCAACCCTCTCTCGAATGTCCAGCACCACCAGGGGCAGCAGCATGTCGGTGACTGGTAGGTCGTCTACGGCGCGTCCGCCCTCGATGAAATGCACGGGCGGATCGACATGCGTGCCCCATTGCCCGACAAAGGCATAGCGATGCACCTGGAAGGCATCGCCCTTGGGATAGTCGAACACGAGCTGGCGCTCCTCGTCCGGGAAGGCCGAGAAGCGGGGTTGCCCGGGGTGGAAGGCGTGGCTCAGATCGGTGAAGATCGCGCCGGCGAATGCGGCGCGATAGACCTCCCACAAGGACAGGGAAGTGGCCATGTCAGGGCTCCGCGACGAAGGAGGGCGCGGCCTCTCCGGCGAGCGTGAGCTTGCCGCCCTTCACACCGATCACCGAGACCGACTTGTCCGGCACCGAGACGTTCGGGCGATAGGTTATCGTACCCGTCACGCCATCGAGGCCGGAGGTGGCCGCGAGCGCATCGCGGATCTTGGCGGGCTCGGGCGCTCCGGCGCGCTTGACGGCGTCGGCCATCAGTTTCACGGCATCGTAGCCGAGCGCGGCAAAGGCATTTTCCGGCGCGGTGTTGTAGGCCTTCTGGTAGGCGTCCATGAAGGCCTTCACCTTGGCGCTGGCGCCGTCGCCGATGAAGGCGTGGGTGGTGAAATAGGTGTCGTTGGCGGCCTCGCCACCCACCTGCAGCAGCAAAGGCGTATCGTAGCCGTCGCCGCCCACCACAGGCAGGGTGATGCCGGCCTGACGCAACTGCTTGAGGATGAGGCCGATTTCCTCCGCATTGGCGGCCGCATAGATGAAGGCTGGTTTCTCGGGCAGGGCCTTGATCTTGGCGATCTGGGCCGTGAAGGTCTTGTCGCCGATCTTGTAGCTGTCCTTGCCGACGATCTTGCCGCCGCCATGCTCATAGGCCTTGACGAAATAGTCCGAGAGCAGGGTGGTGTATTCGGTGCCGATATCCGTGAGCAGATAGCAGGTCTTGGCGTTCAGCGTCTTCAGCGCGAACTCGGCTCCGACGGCTGCCTGGACATTGTCGCCAAAGGCGGCGAGGAAAACCTCGTTGCCGAGCTGAGCCGGCAGCTTGGGCGAGGTGGCCCCGGGGGTGACGAAGGGGATTTCCGCCTTCTGGACCTGGGGACCGATGGCGAGCACCGAATCCGAATCCGCAAAACCGATGATGCCGACGACCTTGTCGCTGTCGATCATCTGGCTGGCGACGGTCGAGATCACGGTGGCGTCCGATTTGGAATCGTAGGTCACCAGCTCGATCGGCCGGCCCAGCACGCCGCCGGCGGCATTGATCTCCTGCGCCGCCAGCTTGGCGCCGTTCAGCATCGGCCCGTCCAGCGAGGCCTGCACACCGGTAAGATTGGCCGAATAGCCGATCTTGATCGGATCGGCCGCGAGCGCGGGTCCCGCATGTACCAGCAAGGCGGCGGCCGACAGGCCTAGGGCGAGGGTTCTGCGTCTGCTCAACGTCAACATCTGGTCACCTCTCAATTGATGGACTGCTCGCCGATGTTTTGGTCGCCCCGAATGTCAGTTCGCGGTCGCCCATGATCCCCTTCGGCCGGAAGATCATGATCAGGATGAAGACGATGCCGAGCACGATCTGGCTCGCCCCGAACAGAGGCGGCACGGTCACGCCGAGCAGGCTGAAGCCGCGCTCGGCGGAGCGCAGCACCTCGGACAGCAAGGAGACGCAGACGACGCCGATCAAGGCGCCGGAAAGCGAGCCCATGCCGCCCAGGACGAGCATGGCGATCAGGTTCAGCGTCATGGCGAAATAGAAGGTGATCGGCGAGAAGGAGCCGAGATAATGGGCATAGAGCGAACCGCCGACGCCCGCGAAGAAGGCCCCGATCACGAAGGCGATCAGCCGCGTGCGCAGCACGTCGATGCCGACGGCGCCGGCGGCGATGGTGTCGTCTCTGACGGCCATCATCGAGCGGCCGAAAGGCGAATAGACCAGGCGCGCCAGCAAGATGAGCGTCACCACCAGCCAGGCTATCACCCAGGGCAGGTTGGTCTGCAGGGGCACGCCGGTGAAGGTGCGCGAGCCGCGGGTGAAATCGGCCGCATTGATCAGCACGACATTGACGATGATGAGAAAACCCATCGTCGCCACCGAGACGAAATAGCCCGACAGCCGCATCAGGGGATAGCCGACGATCACCGCGAGCAGGGCGGTGAACAGGCCCGCCGCCAGTGTGGCCGGCAGGAAGGGCAGGCTGAAGCTCGACAGCAGCGCCGGCAGATGCGGCAGCAGGGCAGCCTTCTGTTGCACCGTCAGCGACAGGATGCCCGAGGCATAGGCGCCGGCACCGACGAAGCCGACATGGCCCAGCGAGAACACGCCGGTGAAGCCATTGCTCAGCGAGAGCGAGAGAACCAGGACCGAGTTGAGAGCGATCAGGATCAGGATGCGCGTGAAATAGTCGCTCAGTACCAGGGGAGCGCCGACGGCAATCGCACCGGCAACCACCAAGCCGACGGCCGCGAGCAGGGGAATGGGCAGGCCGGCTTTCATAGCTTTATCTCTCGATTGGGCTGCAGCAGGCCGCCGGGACGGAACAGCAGGAAGGCGATCAGCAGGCTGAAAACGATGGCGTCGCGGTAGGGCGTCACCGCATCCGGCAGGAAGGCGACGATGAAGATCTCGAGGGCGCCGAGCATATAGCCGCCGACAAGAGCGCCCGAGATCGAGCCGAAGCCGCCGATGATGGCGGCGACGAAGGCCTTCAGCAAGGGCGTGAAGCCCATCTGGGGTTGGACCACGCCGGCCTGGGCGGCCCAGAGAACGCCGGCGAGCCCGGCATAGGCGGAGGCAACCACGAAGGCGATCACGATCACCCGGTTGACGTCGAGGCCGACGAGATGGGCGGCGGACATGTCTTCGGCTGCCGCGCGCATACCGAGCCCGATGGTGGTGCGGGTGATGAACCAGCCGAGGCCCAGCAGCGACAGGAAGGAGAGAGCGATGGTCAGGATGTTGATGTTGGTGAAGGTGATGGCGCCATCCGCCAATTGCCAGGAGCCGTTGAGCAAATCGGGCAGGGGAAAATTGCGCGGCGAAGAGGTGAAGGCCAGGATGCCGAGATTTTCCAGGATATAGGTGACGGCGAGGCTGGTCAGCAGCCGCGTCACGTCCGGCGCGTTGCGGATCGGCCGGTAGGCGATGCGCTCGATCACGAAGCCGGCCAGGGCCGCCGCGAGGATGCCACAGAGCATGGCGAGGGCAAAAGGCATGCCGGCCACGCCGAGGATCACGGTGGTGAAGGCGCCCACCATCATCACATCGCCATGGGCGAAATTGGTCAGCTTGAGCACGCCGAAGACGATGGAGAGGCCGACCGCGACCAGGGCATAGAGACTGCCCAGGCTGACGGCATTGATGATCTGCTGGAGGATATATTCGAAGCTGTTCATTCATCCGCCCCCAGATAGGCCTGCGCCACGCGGTCATTGGCCGTCAGTTCGGCGGAGCTGCCGGAGAGCACCACGCGGCCGGTGCGCAGCACATAGGCCCTGTCGGCCAGTTCGAGGGCGATCGCGATGTTCTGTTCGACCAGCAACATGGTCATGCCCTGGCGCTTGAGTTCGGACAGCGCATCGAAGATGTGGCGGACCAGCAGGGGAGCCACGCCGAGCGAGGGTTCGTCGAGCAGCAGGAGGCGAGGGGCCGCCATCATGGCGCGGGCGAGGGCAAGCTGCTGCTGCTCGCCGCCCGAGAGCGTGCCGGCCAATTGCGCCAGGCGCTGCTTGAGGATCGGAAACAGGGCGAACATGCGTTCCTGGTCGCGGCCGATGCCGTCGCGATCCCGCCGCGTGCAGGCGCCGAGGCGCAGATTGTCGGCCACCGTCAGGCCGCCGAACAGGCGCCGGCCCTCCGGACTATGGGAGATGCCGATCCGCACGATCTCGGCGGGCGGAAGGGTTGCGATCGCCTGGCCCGCGAAGGTGATGGCTCCGGCTTTTAGACGATTCAGGCCGGAGATCGTGCGCAAGGTCGTGCTCTTGCCGGCGCCGTTGGCGCCGACCAGGGCAACGACTTCGCCCTGGCCGACATCGAGGGAGACACCCTTGAGCGCACGGACCGCGCCGAAATTGACTTCGAGCCCGTCGATCCGGAGCAAGGGAGAGGAGGAACGGGCATCAGGCATGGCCGAGATAGGCCTCCCGGACCCTGCTGTTGTTGCGCACTTCCGCGGGCGTTCCGGTGCAGATGACCTCGCCGGTGGCCAGGACCTGGATGCGCTCGCACAGAGTCATGATCAGATCCATGTCATGCTCGACCACCACGACGGCGATGCCGTAGCGATCCCGGATAGCCCGGATCAACCCGGCGAGGACACGGGTCTCGTTGGAATCGAGCCCAGCGGCGGGCTCGTCGAGCAGCAGCAGCCGTGGCTGAGTTGCCAGAGCACGGGCGATTTCAAGCCGGCGCTGGTCGCCATAGGGCAGGGCCGATGCCGGTTGCCGAGCCTTCGGCTGGAGGGCCATCAGGTCGAGCAATTCATCGGCAGAGCGCTGGGCGGCATCCAGGCGCTCGCGGTAGTGTGCGCCCCGCAGGATCGCCGCCAAGGGGCCGATGGGATGGCGAAGCTGGGCCGCAGCCAGCACATTGTCCCGCACGCTCAGCGAGCCGAACAGGCGAGAGCCCTGAAAGGTTCGGGCGATGCCCCGCTCGACGATGGCAGCCGTCGACAGGCCGGCGATCGATTGGCCCAGGAACTCGATCGTGCCGGCGTTGGGGCGCGAGAAGCCCGTCACCAGATTGAAAAAAGTGCTCTTGCCCGATCCGTTCGGGCCGATGATGCCGACGATCTCGCCGGCCCGCACGCTGATGGCCTGATTGCGCAGGGCGACTAGGCCGCGAAAGGCCTTGGTAAGATCGGCCGTGCGCAGCAGGGGGGCGACTTGCGACGAGGTCGGTTCAGCCATCGCTGCGCCTCCACGGGGCCGCCAGTTCTTTGACCAACTCGTCGGTGCTGGCCTGCCGGCAATAGCCCTTGAAGGCGCTCAGGGCCCGCTCGTGTCGCTCGGGTGTATCGGTGGTGCAGGCGTCGACGGGGCAGACCATGCGAAAGCCGCGATCGGCGCCGTCGCGCACGGTGTGGTCGATGCATTGATCGGTCAGGAATCCCGTTACCACGAGGGTGTCGAGCCCGATATTGCGGACGAGATATTCGAAATTGGTGGAGTTGAAGAGGCTGGACGAGGTTTTCGGCAGCACCATGTCGTCCGGGCCGGGCGCGAGCTCGGCGATGACGCGGGTTTCCGGGCTGCCGGGGGCGAAATGGAAGCCGGTCTGCTTGTAGTCGAGGCTGCGATCGCGACCGTCCCGGGTCAGGCTGGCGATGACGGTATAGACGATCTCGGTGCCTGCAGCCCGGCCGGCGGCCAGCAGGCGTGCAATGTTCGGAATGGCGACATCGCGGGCCGAGCGGTAGAAATAGGGCCGTGTTGCCTCGGCTTGTGCGTTGAAGATGCCGTCCTGTGTGTCGATCACCAGGATGGCGGTCCGAACGGGATCGAGGGGCGCCTTGCGATCGGGGATCATCGGCCGGTCTCCAGGCTGAAGCGAGCATAGGCGGCATTCAGGATGGGCGCCAGGCGCTCCGCCCAGGCCGCCTGGCCCGATGCATCGGCGATGAGGTCCTGGCGGATCTCGAACTCGACATAGGGCAATCGTCGCTCCTCACCGTGGACGGGCACGGAATAGTCCTCGGCCATGTTGACGCCATAGGGCTCGTTGCGCCCGATCACGAGATCGCGCTGATTGGCCAGTTCAGCGAGAACCAGATCCGAGAATTGCCTGTTGTCGTGAAAGCAAAGGCCGACATGCCAGGGGCGCGGCGCGGGAGCGGCTAAAAGGGAGGGCGTGAAGCTGTGCATCGACACCAGGATCAGGGGCAGGCGGGCCGCGAGCTTATGATCGATGTGGGTGGATATAGCGGCATGATAGGGTTCGACGATCTCGCGGATACGAGCCTGGCGGTCATCGGCCGTGGGATCCCGGTTGGCCGGCACAGTCGTTCCGTCGGAAATTGGCGTCATGAAGCTCGGCGAGTCGAGCCGCCGGTTGCACTCGGCCACCAGGCGCGAATAACGCTGGAATATCAGGGGCGCCCGCAGCCGATCGGAGAGGTCCTTGCTGACGCCCAGGATGCCGATGTCGATACCGATATGGCGGTCGAGCTCTGATTGCGGTAGGCCCAATCTCGCCAGGGCGGCGGGAACCGCATTGCCGGCATGGTCGCAGATGATCAGGAAGGGCGAGAAGGCCTCTTCATTGTGCAAGCCGACCGGCGGTGGATCGCCGGCAGCGAGCAGGCCGGTCGGGGGAGGTCGCAGGGGCGAAATCATCAATAGGCCCTCGCATAGAGGGCGCAGAGGTCTTCCAGGCCTGTGTCCCCGGCCATTTCGATCTCGCCGCGCTTGTGCATGAGATAGGCCTCGGTCAGAACCGGACCGAGCCAGGCGGTGGCTGCGGTGTCTGCCTTCAAGGCGTCCAGGGCTTCGTCCAGGCTGCGAGGCAGGTCGCCGATGCCGCGTTCGGCTCGTTCCGTTGCATTCCAGCGCCCGGGATCGCCGCTGGAGATGAAGGGGGCGGGCAGGGCGTCCCGTATGCCCGAAAGACCGGCAAAGACCAGCACGGCCAGCTGCAGATAGGGGCTCGCAGTGGCATCGGCGCCGCGATACTCGATGTTGTAACGCTTGGCGACGTCGATGCCCTCGATCTCGGGATAGGGGCAGATGCGCAAAAGCGCCTCGCGGTCCCGATCGGCGAGATTGGCATAATAGGCCGACCAGGAATGCGGCTTCAGCCGCTCATAGGAGATCACGCTCGGTGCGGTGACGGCACACAGGGCGCGAGCATGTCGCAGGATGCCGGCGCAGAAGGAAGCGCAGATCTCGCTCATGCCTCCCGGTCGTCCAGGCTGATAGCAGACAGGCTTGCCGGTAAGATCGGTCAGGCTGAAATGGATATGCACGCCATTGCCGACGATGCCCGGTGTCACCACGGGCGAGAAACTGGCATGGCTGCCATGGCGGCGGGCCAGAGAGCGGCAGATCTCGCGGAGTTTCACCGCCTGATCGGCCGCCTTCAGGCCTTCGGCGGGATCGATGGTGATTTCATACTGCCTTGGGCCATATTCTGGTAGGAACGTATCGGGGACAATATCGTTGGCGCGCAGGGTAGCCAGGAAGGAGCCGATGAAGCCTTCCATGCCCCTGAGGCTGCTGGCGGCGTAGGAGTCGCCCGGGCGTTCTTCTCCGGCCTCGTACCAGAATTCATGCTCGAAGCTGGCGATGAGGCGCAGGCCCGCCTCTGCTTCGAGTGCTGCGAGGGCTCGCTTGAGCAGGTTGCGCAGGCAGCAATCCCAGGGAGTGCCCGCCATGGTCGTGATGTCGCCGAGGATGATGTGCTCGGCGGGCGTGCCGTCGTCATAGGGCAGGCGGATATCCCCGCCGGGTTGCGGCACCAGCATGAGATCGCCTTCCGCGCCGAAAGGAGTGGCGGGAATGCGGCCGAAGCAATTGATCATGATGTTGGTCGGGGTCCAGCCGACACCGAAGCGACGGCGGTTCTCCAGGTCGGCTGCGGGAAATCCCTTGCCCCTGACCTGGCCGGCAATGTCGCTGCAGCAGACCGTGATGATTCTCTCAGGCCTTGTTGCCATTGGCGTGCCGTTTCCCGTTCCAATAGGGACGAACGCTAGCACGCGAGAATTATTTCTTACAAGACGATGTTATTGGCACGATGTCGTAATTTTTTGCAAACAGTGGCTGCTATGGAAGCAGCTTCTGCCGGACACCCTCGATGGTTTCGAATCGAGCCCTGGCAATCGGCCATTGCCGGGCGTCGATAGCGAGGGCGACCGCCTCCACCAGGGCGATCACTCCGATCAGGCTGTCCCATGGCGATGGGACGTCGACACGGGCCCTCAACACGATATCGGCGACCTGGGCGGCATCCGACATCCACTGGTCGGTAAAGAGGGCGACCACGGCTTCGCGGTTCTTGGCCACCTCGGCCGTACGCACCGTGTCGGCCTGATAGCGGCGAATGTCGAACAGGATCACCACGTCCTTGCGCCGAAGTTCGGCGAGTTCGTCGGCGCGTCGCAACAAACCCGTGGAGAACAGCCTGACCCTGCCGCGAAGCTTGCGCAGGTGGAATTCGAGATGACGTGCGGCCGGCTCGGTGAAATCGCCGCCCAGCAGAAAGACCTGACGTCTTTCATCGACGAGAATGTCGACCAGGCGGGTGAGTTCCGCCTCATTGATCATGGCGATCGAGCCGTGCACCGTCTCGGCCAGAGCGCCGGCGAACTCGATGAGCGCCGAGGTCGAGGCATCGGCGTGCGGGCGCGTGAGGGGGAACTCGGCCTGGGCTTCCATTTCCTCGCGCAGTGCCCGCCGGAAGTCGGCATAGCCTGGGAAGCCAAGCTTGGCCACGAAGCGCAGGATGGTGGGGGCGCTGACCTTGGCTCTCTCGGCGAACAGCGCCACCGTCTCCATGCCGGTGGTCGGATAGCGGGCAAGAAGGGCGCGGGCCGCACGCTTCTCCGCGTCGCTCAGCGACGGCATGGTCGCCGCGACGCGATCGGCAAGCGTCGTGCCGGTCTGGGGCAGGGCGGCTCTCGGGGGCTCCATGGAGATACCTCTTCTCTATGTCCGAGCGGATGTTCCTGACACCCGCGCGGATGCCATTGTCTTTCACAGTGCCTCGGTACAGGATAGGTCAATTGCGGGCAAAACCGTAATTTGAATTACAGCAGGGCATTCCATCTTGTGAGGACATCATGGCCGGCCTTCCAGCCATCGACGCGCCGGGCGGCGCATACCGCGAGCGCGAGATTGTTGCGGCCCGAACGGCGCTGCTCAGTGTCGATATGCAGAATGGCGAGTTCAACGCGCAGATTCTGGCGCGGGCCCGCATGCCGGGCACGCCGGAAGCGGCCAAGCGAGACTTCTATGAGCGCATCGACAGTGTGGTGGTCCCCAATCAGGCCCGCCTGCAGGAAGCGGCGAGGGCCGCCGGCATCGAGGTGATCTTCACCGTGCTGGAAAGCCTGACCCAGGATGGCCGCGACCGCAGCCTCGACCACAAGATCTCAGGGCTGAATTTCCCGAAGGGTTGCTGGGAAGCGAAGGTGATCGAGGCTGTCGGTCCCAGGGGCGATGAGATCATCATCCCCAAGACGGCATCCGGCATCTTCAACGCCACCAATATCGAGTATGTGCTGCGCAATCTCGGTGTGGAGTTCCTGATCGTCTATGGCGTGGTGACCGACCAGTGCGTCGAGTCGGCCATACGTGACGCAGCCGACCGCGGCTTCCTCGTGACACAGATAGAGGATTGCTGTGCGGCCGAGACACCGGAAAATCATCTGGCTTCGATCGACAGCATGAACGGGCATTATTGCCGGACACGCAGCACCGACGAGATGATTGCCGAGATCAAGCGGATTTCGAGCTAAAAATATACAAAAACATATATTTTTCAATATATAATATCATACATTTAATTTAATTTATTATCGGTTTGGAAGATCCGGAAATTGCCCCGATCGGTGCGCTTCGTCAATGGCATGCATCGCGGCTTGAAGAGCAGGATCACGCTCGGCCTCGAGATCGGCCTCAGTGAACAGGGTGGTCGGAAGATCAGGTGGAACGCCCGTTATATCATAGGCTTGCTTATGCTGGTTCAAGTAGATTTCATTGGGAACGCCGAAGCGCCAGCCATTCGGCAAATGGCGGATCAGCACGTCGGAGAAGACGCCTTGCGTGTTCTCACCGATGAAGACGGGTTTGTGCCTGCGCCCCTGGAGCGACATGGCGAAAGCCTCGGCCGCACTGACGCTGTCGTGACCGATCAGCAGCACCATCGGTCCGTAGAAGCCCGGGCGCGGGGAAGGCGTCACCATGATCGGCTGCGGCTTGCTGAATTTCGTCGGATCCGCCGGATCGATGCGAAAGATCTTGCTGGAGGCAGGATAGGATACGGTGGTCAGGCGTGCCGCGATCTGCAAGCCCAACATTTCGGTGCCGCCGCCATTGAGGCGTATGTCGACGATGAGCCCATGCAATCCGGCTACCTTACCGAAAATGTCGTCCAGCGCCGCATCGAGAGCGGCAGTCTGGGCGGCAGTTTCGGCATTCTTGTCGTAGTTCTCGAAACTGACGATCAGCAAATAGCCGACACCGTCGGGCAACATGCCGAATGCAAGCTGCCGGTTGCAGTACCAGGCGAGGGGCGTCGTCAGGAACCGCTTTTCAACGATGGTGAGCGCGCGCTGATGGATTGCCTCGCTCCTGGCTGCGGGTGGGCGCCAGCCGCTGAACTCCAGGCCGAGGGCTGGTGCCTCGACCCAGACATGGGCATCTTCGAGGGGCGCCAGCATCTCGCGAAAATGCCTGAAGAGCGTCTGATCGTCCGTGGTAGGGCCGATAGCCATCCGATGGGCGGCTGTCACGGCCGCCCAATCGACGTGATGCTGCTTGAAGAACGGATATTGTTCGGCGAAAGTTCGCGCGAAAATGTCGAAATTGACGATGGGATCCGTGGAATTGGCCTGCGAACAGGCCGTTGGCAGTGCATCGGTGCGTGTGAGTTGGGTCTGGGTGGCGACGCCGTCCACAGTCAGTACGAGCCGGTTCGGCTGTCGACCTCGCCGGAACGCGAAGGCATCGATTACCCCGGTGTCGTTGTTGATGCTGGAGCCGACAAAGCGAGCGGAATTTTCGGAGGCCGCAATGCGTTCGGCAGAGACCGACTTCTGGCAACTGATTGCCGTGATCTCGAAACGCTGCAAATGTCCGCCGTCGATGGCATAGGCATGGCCGTATCCCGTCGTCAGCCATACGCCATCGGTGAAGTCGGAAGCGGCCCGAACCGGCTGCGCAAGCAAGAGCAAGCAGACAAGGAGCATGCAGCGCATTGGACGACCTCCAGGGAAACGGCGGTCCTAGCGGCCAAAATTGGCATGCCTGTGAACGGCCGTCGATGGTCGGCGCTGCAAATGATGCAGAGGCGCTGAAGAACCTTGAACGACAGCTGGCAATTTCGATGGCGAGCAGCGATCAAGCTCGTCGCAAATGCCGGCCGAAACCAGCCTAGGAGTGGGGTAGTGGACGACGTCTTTAATTCGCATAAGATATATTATGGAACATAAACCCATCCCCCCAACCGGCCCAAGGGCCTGATAAACCGGGCTTTTCGGGAAAAGCCCGGTCTTGGTGTTCGGGATCGACGCGGTCTGATCCCCGGCCGCGCTATCGGCTGACGGCGGCAGCCAGGCCGTTGTCGATCTGGCCCGTGACGGCCTGCGGCAGCTTCAGGCGGCTGGCCAGCACATGCAGATAGGAATTCTCGGCTGGCGAAGCGGCGCCGACAGCGATGCGCGAAACGGCGTAGACCTCGGCCGCCAGTTCCGGCGTGCTCGCACCACGCACGATCGGCTCCATGTCGAATGGCTTGCTCAGCTCCTGGAACAGGAAGTTGCGTTCGTCATCGGAGAGATCGAGCTTGTCGGCATGTCCGAGGATCAGGCTCTGCTCCTCGGCGTCGACATTGCCGTCGGCCTTGGCTGCATTGATCATGGCGCCTAGCAAGAGCTTGGCATGGCTTTCAGCCGCGGCGGGTGTTTCCACGGGCAATGCCTCTACCGCACGGGCCTCGATGACGGGCGGCAGCGGTTGTGGGCTCGACAATTGTGGCGGCAGGAAGCCGCCTGGTGCGCTATTGGCCGCCGTGGCGCCGTTGTCGGCTGTTGCCGGAGCACCGGCTTGCCCTGCCTGGCTGCGTTGCCAGGCATGCAGCGCCAGCGCGCCGATAGCGGCAATGCCGCCATATTTGACGGCAGCGCCGGCCAGATCCCGGCCGGTCTCGGTAAACAGGATGCCTGCCGCAGCGCCACCAGCCGCCAGCTTCTTGCCCGGCGTGTTGAGAACTTGACCGCCGGCACCCAGCACTTTTCCAAGCAGATTGTTCAGATCCATTATCCGTTCTTGCTCCTCTACGATCGCCCAGCCCGAGCTCGCCACGAACTTTCGGACGTCTCCATCTTGGGATTCGACCGGATCGATCAGCACGGCCGGATGTGGTGCCAAGAACCCGGCGGCTTCAAGGCCGCCAATATGAAATCTTGGTCATGAAGGCGATGAGAATTTGGCGTGCAATTTAAAATTTATCGTTATAATTCAATAGAGTATAATATTATTCAAATCTAATATCTTGAAAAGTCATAGAGACGTCGAGACGCCCGAGACCTTGTCCAGGGACAAGGCGGCGCCGACTTTGACCCGGTCCATCACTACGAAAGTCCGGAAGCGCTTGACGTTGCTGTTGGCGAAGAACAGCCGGCGCGTCAGTGCTTCGTAGTCAGCCATCGACGGCACGTTCAAGATCAGCACGAAATCCGTTTCTCCGGCGACATAATAGCATTGCTGTATGCAGGTTTCGGCCAGGAAAGCCTTCTTTGCCTCGTCGATCAGGGCGCTTCGCTCGCGCTCCAGGTCGACATTGACCACGATGGTCAACGGCTGGCCAAGTTTGGCCGGATCGAGCATGGCGACATTGGCTGTGATGACGCCACTCTCCTCCAGGCGTCGGATGCGGCGTTGTACGGCCGGCGCTGACAGGTGAATGGCATCGGCGATCTTGCGTTGAGGCGTGTGGTTGTCGCGCTGCAGGATAGCCAGGATGGCGACGTCGAAGCCGTCAAGTTCGAGAGATGAGCCGGAAATGCGCGACATGGAGACCTGACGAGACAAAATTGCACCAAAGATCCCCGATCAGAGCGCTTTCATCGGCCGCTACGCAATAGAATTGCGCCTGATAAATGGAGGTCCCCGATGCATCTGGTCAATTCCGGCCCGCACTATCGTTCCGCCATCCTCGCCGAAGACCGTGACATGCTGGGAAGTGCCGGTGCGGACGAGGTCGAGCGCTTTCTAGCTATCCGTGCCGACTATCGCCCGACCCCCCTGCTCTCCCTGCCCGCTTTGGCGGAACGGCTCGGCATCGGCGAGCTCCTCGTAAAGGATGAGGCCCATCGCCTAGGCCTTTGTAGTTTCAAGGCTCTTGGTGGAGCCTATGCCGTGGTGCGGCTGGTCATCGAGAGAGCAAGCCGGCAGTTGGGTCGGCAAGTCGATTACGCAGAACTCGGGCAGGACGACGTCAGATCGGTTGCCTCCGAGATGGTTTTCGCGTGTGCGACTGACGGCAATCACGGTCGTTCCGTTGCACACGGAGTCCGGCTTGTCGGAGCCAAAGCCGTGATCTTCGTGCATGGCGGGGTGAGTCCGGGGCGCGTGGAAGCGATCGCAGCCTTCGGGGCCGAGATCATACGGGTGGATGGCACCTATGACGACTCCGTTGCCGAAGCCGCGCGCGTCAGCCAAGCCAGGGGCTGGACCGTTGTCTCCGATACGTCCTGGACTGGATATGAGCGCATCCCGAGCCTTGTGATGCAGGGCTATACCACCATTTTGCGCGAAGCCCTGCAGCAGATGCGCAAACCGCCGACGCATTTATTCGTCCAGGCCGGCGTCGGCGGCATCGCGGCAGCGCTTGGCGGCCATGCAGCACTGGTCCTCGATGCCCGACGCCCGAAGCTGGTGGTGGTCGAGCCGGCGCTTTCGGCCTGTGTCTTCGCCAGCGCGAAGGCCGGCCGACCCGTGAAGGTCGGCCATGGTGCTCCTACGGTGATGGCGATGCTGGAATGCTACGAGCCGTCCCAGGTTGCCTGGCGGATCCTGGAGCGGGTGGCGGACGGTTTCATGACGGTGGAGGACGAGGAAGCGATCGCCGCGATGAAGGCCCTGGCGCGTCCTTTGCCTGGCGATCCCGCTATTGTCGCGGGTGAGAGCGGCGCGGCCGGTTTTGCCGGCTTGCTTCAGGCTGCTCGGGACGATGTCATGCGCCAGGCACTCGGCCTGGATGCCCATGCCCGCGTTCTGGTGATCAACAGCGAAGGCGCCACCGATCCCGCGCGATACCGGGATCTTGTCGGCCTCGACCCGGAGGATGTGCGGATGGCAAATGGGGAGGCCCGGGCATGAGCGAGATGTCCATCCAGGCCGAGCGCTTGCTGGGGCGTCTGTGCAGTCTCGGGGCGATCGGTCGTGGCGACGATGGCCAACTGGCCCGATTGGCGGCATCCGACACCGACAAGGCAGGGCGCGACAGTCTGGTTCGATGGCTCGATGATGCGGGCCTCGAGGTCGCTATCGACAGGATCGGCAATATCTTCGGCATCTGGCAGCCGGACGATGTACGGGACGAGGCCCCGCTCCTGCTCGGCTCTCATATCGACACCGTCATCGACGCCGGAATCTATGACGGCTGCTATGGTGTGCTGTCGGGCCTCGAAGTCATCGAGACGCTGAAATCCTCGGGCTGGCACCCAAGCCGCCCGATCGCCGTGGCTGCCTTCACAAATGAGGAAGGCGTACGCTACGCGCCGGACATGATGGGTTCCCTGGTCCATGCCGGCGGATTGCCGGTCGAGGAGGCGCTTGCCTCGATCGGCACCGATGGGACCAGGCTTGGCGCCGAGTTGCTGCGGATCGGCTATGCGGGCGAACGGGAGCCCGGCTTCCTCAAGCCGTATGCCTATCTGGAGCTTCATATCGAGCAAGGCCCGGTGCTCGAACGCGAAGGCCGGGCCATCGGTGCCGTCGAGACGCTGCAGGGCATCTCCTGGCAGCGCATCACCATAGAGGGTGTCGCCAACCACGCTGGCACCACCCCGATGTCGCTGCGCCATGATGCCGGCCATGCCGCGGCGCGCGTGATAACCTTTCTGCGCGAGCGGGCCGTTGCCGCCAATACGTCATCGGTGGCGACCGTCGGCAGCCTTCGATTCGAGCCGAATGCCATCAACGTCATCCCAGCACGGGCGACCTTTACCGTGGACCTGCGCGATCCCGACGAGATGCGCCTGCGCGAGGCAGAAGGCGCCCTCGCCTCATTTCTCGACGTGCTCGCACGGTCGGAGGGCGTCACGGTGTCCGTCGAGCGCCTCGCCCGCTTCGAGCCGGTCATTTTCAACAGGGAACTGGTGGATCAGATCGAACAGGCGGCGGGCCGGCGCGGCCTGCCCTGCCGCCGGATGACTTCCGGGGCGGGGCATGATGCCCAGATGATGGCGCGGATTGCGCCCTCAGCCATGATCTTCGTGCCCAGCGTTGCCGGAATCAGCCACAATCCCAAGGAGTTCACGCCGGATGCCGATCTTCTCGCCGGTGCAAGCGTGCTTCTCGACGTGGTGCGAAATCTCACCGCTGCGCCGGGGTGATCCCAACCCGCTCTAGTCGATTAATCGCTCGAAAAAAACCATTTATCACATTGGTGAGGCTGGATTTTATCCGGCATCCTTGAGGCGTGACGTCGAAAGCTCGCCTGCTGCCTCAAGGATCGGATAGGCCACGGCCGTCAGATGGGCGACGATGCGCTTGAGGTCGCGGATGACGTCCATATGCAGCGAACTGGTCTCAATCGAGGCCAGCGTACCGGCCCGAAGGCGATTGAGGTGGCTCTCCGCCGCCGAGCGTTCGAAATTGCGGATATGATCCTTGGCCACCACCAATTGGCGGGCCATGACGGGATCCTGGGTCATGAACACCGTGATGGCGAGGCGCATCTGCGCCACCACCTCGCGATGCATGGCCTTGATTTCGGCCCAGCCCTCGCTCGAGAAACTCAGATTGAGCCGCTGCTTCTTGGCCGCCAGTTCCAGCAGGGTCTTGTCGAGAATGTCACCGACATGCTCGAGATTGGTGGTGAACAGGATGAGCTCGAACGCCTTCCGGCTCATGTCCTTGTCCAGCGGCGTACGCGTCAGCCGGGTCAGGTAGAGCTTGATGTTCTCCTGCAGGCGGTCGACCTGATAATCGAGCTGGCTGATCTGCTTGCGCCTGGAATCGTCCTGTTCCTCGAAGGTTATGATCGATTCCCGCAGCATGATCTCAACCAGTTCGGCGAGCCGGATCACTTCGCGCGAGGCAGCCACCAGCGCGACCGAAGGGCTGTCGAAATCCCCCTCGTCGAGCACGGGCGAAGGACGCTCGCCGATCGGCGCTTCCGGTGCCCTCACCAGCCTTTCGAGCAACCGGGCGGTCTGGTCGATGAAGGGCAGGAAGACGATCAGAAGCGCTAAGTTGAAGCCGACATGGAAATTGGCGATCTGGCGGGCCCCCGAGGCTTCCAGTTGCGCCAGCCAAGGCTGGATGAGGCCGATCAGGGGCAAGAGCACCACGGCTCCGACCAGGCGGGTGCCGAGATTGCCGAGCAGTGCTCGCCGCACCTCGATCGGGGCAGCCAGGGACAGACCGAGAGGCGCCAGTCCCGAGCCGATATTCGCGCCCAGCACCAGGGCAAGGCCGAGCGGAATGCCTACCACCCCTGCCCCGGCCAGCGACATCACCAGAAGCAGGATCGCCACGCTCGAATGCACCAGCCAGGCCAGCGCAGCTCCGATCAGCAGCGCTGCCCAGGGCTGGCCGTTGAGGCGTTCGAAGATCAAGGTCATGATCTCGCTCTGGCGGATCGGATCGGCGATCCCGACAACCAGGTGAAGCGACAGGATCATCAAGCCGAGGCCGATCATGGCGCGGCCGACATTCTGGGCGACGGAAGAGCGCCCGAGCATGAACGAGGCCACACCGGCAACGATCAGGACCGGCATCAGGGCGGAAAGATCGAAGGACAGAGCCTGGACCACGAGCGTGGTACCGACATTGCTGCCGAGCAAGACGGCCAGAGCCATGGCGAGCGTAAGGAAGCCTCGCTCGACGAAGGACATCACCAGGAGGGTCGAGCCGGTTGAACTCTGGAGGGCCGCGGCCACCCCTGCCCCTGCCAGGCAGGCCGAAAATCGATTGGAAGTGGCACGCGAAATCACGCCGCGCAATCGCTCGCCGAAGGCCCGCATGATGCCCGTCTTCACCAGGCGTGTGGACCAGATCAGGAGTGCGATACCGGCGAGAAGATTGAGAAAAACGTGCTGACCAGCCAACCGAATAATTCCTTAAGGACGAATCCTCTTCATGACGAGAAAGACGAATCTATCACATAAGCAATTGAAACAGCATGAACATTAATGTCACATTTTGAGCTTTTCGGTCAGTTTGTTCCAGAGCGTTTTGTGATCCGTCAGCCGCATCAAAAACGCAAAGACGCGTCGCGCCAAAGAGTGTGAGCAGAGGAGCGTTTCCGTCTAAACGTGCCTGCCGTGTGGTGGTGCCAGCTCGATGCGCATGCCGTCATAGCCCGGCTCCACGCCGGCAGGCAGCGTCCGCCGCAGGGTCTGATAGTCCATGTCCGTATGCATGTTGGTCAGGATGGCGCGGCGCGGTTTCAATCTCTCGATCCAGGCCAGCGTCTCCGGCAGTGACCAATGGCTGGGATGCGGCGTGGGGCGAAGGGCGTCCACGATCCAGACGTCCAATCCCTCCAGCAAAGCTTCGCTTTCTTTCGTCAGTCCATTGATATCGCTGGAATAAGCAAAGTTTCCGATGCGAAATCCGAGAGACTGGATATCTCCGTGGTCCTGCTCGAACGGCAAGGCGGTGATCGAACCGCCGGCGCCCCCGATACTGACGGCCTGTCCAACCGTGATCGTGTTGAGCGTCAGGATGGGGGGATAGGAAGAGCCCGGCGGCGTCTCGAAGCAATAGTCGAAGCGGTTCCGCAGCAGGGCGGCGGTGCGCCGGTCGGCATAGACATCGACGAGGCTGCGCTGATAGAGCGCCAGCACGCGCAGATCGTCGATGCCATGAGTGTGATCGGCGTGATCATGGGTGTAGAGCACGCCATCGACCGCCTTGACCTCGGCGTCCAGCAATTGCTGGCGCATGTCGGCGCCGGTGTCGATGAGCACGGTGGTACGGCCGCCCTCCGCTCCATCCCGTTCGAGCAGCAAGGCGCAGCGCCGGCGCCGGTTGCGCGGCTCGTGGGGATCGCAACTGCCCCAGCCAGACCCGACTCGAGGGACGCCGCCGGAGGAACCGCAGCCCAGCAATGTCGCTGTCAACGTCATCGGCGTCAGGCTGCCGCCTTGATGCCGTCGGGACGCGGCATTTTGGCAAAGAGACGGAAGGCATTCTCGCTGGTCTGCCTCGCCACCTCGCTCTCGCTCAGGCCGATGGTTTCGGCCAGGATGCGCGCGGTATTGGCCACAAAGGCGGGCTCGTTGCGCTTGCCGCGGAATGGCATGGGCGCCAGATAGGGCGCATCCGTTTCAACCAGCAGCCGGTCATGCGGGACAAAGCGGGCGATATCCCGGATCTCCTCGGCCGACTTGAAGGTGAGGATGCCGGAGAAGGAGACGTAGAAACCGAGCGCTAACCCTCGACGGGCCAGGTCAGGGCCGGACGAATAGCAATGGAGAACGGCGCTGAAAGCCCCCTTCCCCATTTCTTCCTCGAGAATGTCGCCGATGTCCTGGTCGGCCTGGCGGGCATGGATCACCAGCGGCAGTCCCGTGAGCCGTGCCGCGGTGATATGTTTCCGAAACCCGCGCGCCTGCACGTCGCGCGGGGCGTAGTCATAGTGATAGTCGAGCCCGGCCTCGCCGATCGCCACCACCTTGGGATGGGCGGCAAGTTCCAGGATGGCCTCGAGCGGGATGTCGTCCTCCTCATGGGCATGCAGGCAATGCGTGCCGACCGAGCCGAAGACATCGTCATAGCGCTCGATCAGCGCCCTGATCTTCTCGAACTGGCGGATACGGGTCGAGATGGTGATCATGCGCCCGATCCCGGCCTGGCGCGCACGCGCGACGACGTCATCGATCTCGGCTTGCAGATCGGGAAAATCGAGATGGCAGTGGCTATCGATCAGCATGGTTCAGTTTGTCCGTCTCAGGCCTTGCCTGCCCTGTCGGCCGCCTCGACATAGCGGGGGAAGACGGCCGTCGGCGCCGGCAGCTCGATGTCCGGCGACAGGCGACCGTCAATGCCGAGATGGTCGAAGTCGCGCGCATCTTCCGGCACGGCCAGTTGATCGAGCAGGCGCGCTGCCCCTGCCGGGATCACCGGCTGGGCCAGGATGGCAACCTGGCGGACCACCTCGGCGGTGACATAGAGCACGGTCTCCATGCGAGCCGGATTGCTGTTCTTCAGCTTCCAGGGTTCCTCGGCTGCAAAATAGCGGTTCGCTTCGCCCACCACGCTCCACAGATCGGCCAGGATGGTGTGCAGGGCGAAATTGAAGATGGCGTCCCGAGCCTGCCAGATCAGATTGTCCGCCGCCTTCAGCAATTGCTCGTCGGACGGCAGGAGATCGCCGGGGCTGGGTACCTTGCCGCCGCAATTGGCCGCGATCATCTTCAGGCAACGATTGGCCAGATTGCCGAAATCATTGGCGAGGTCGGCATTGATGCGGTTGACGATCGCCTCATGCGAATAATTGCCATCCTGGCCGAAAGGAACTTCGCGCAGGAAGAAATAGCGCAACTGGTCGACACCGTAATGCTCGGCCAGCGTGAAGGGATCGATCACGTTGCCGACCGACTTCGACATCTTCTCGCCGCGGTTGAACAGGAAGCCATGGCCGAAGACGCGATGCGGCAACTCGATGCCGG
The DNA here is from genome assembly GCF_034424805.1 of Labrys sedimenti. Taxonomy (NCBI): domain Bacteria; kingdom Pseudomonadati; phylum Pseudomonadota; class Alphaproteobacteria; order Hyphomicrobiales; family Xanthobacteraceae; genus Labrys; species Labrys sedimenti. The sequence continues at coordinate 805,435 of NZ_JAXOUF010000001.1, read as the reverse complement.
CCGACATCAGGAAGGCCGGCCAATAAACCGTGTGGAAGCGCACGATATCCTTGCCGATGATATGCACGCTGGCCGGCCAGAAATTCGAACGTTCGGTATCGGTGTCCGGAAAGCCGGTCGCCGTCAGGTAATTGGTCAGCGCATCGACCCAGACATACATCACATGCTTGGGATTGCCGGGAACCGGCACGCCCCAATCGAAGGTGGTGCGGCTGATGGAAAGGTCGCGCAGACCCGAGCGCACGAAGCTCAGGATCTCGTTGCGGCGTTCCTCCGGACCGATGAAGCCGGGATGACTCTCGTAGTGTTTCAGCAGGCGATCCTGATAGGCGGAAAGGCGGAAGAAATAGCTTTCCTCCTCCACCCATTCCACCTTGGCACCGGTCTCGATCACGCTGCGGGAGCCATCCGAATTGAGCGCCAGGTCCTTCTCGTCGAAGAAGGCTTCGTCGCGCACCGAATACCAGCCCGAATATTTCGACAGGTAGATGTCGCCTGCCGCTTCCATCCGCCGCCAGATCTCCTGGCAGGCGCGATGATGGCGCTCTTCGCTGGTGCGGATGAAATCGTCGTTCGACGCATTGAGCACCCGAGCCATCTCGCGGAAATATTCCGAATTCTGGTCCGCCAGGGCCTGGGCCGTGGTGCCCTGCTTGGCCGCCGTCTGCAGCATCTTCTGGCCGTGCTCGTCGGTGCCCGTGAGGAAGAACACATCATTCCCGTCGAGCCGTTTGAAGCGGGCGATGGCATCGGTCGCGATCAGCTCATAGGCATGCCCGATATGGGGCTTGCCATTGGGATAGGAGATCGCCGTGGTGATGTAATAGGTGTCTTTCTCGGCCATCGATGACGCTTTTCCTGACAACGATGCGCGACACCGCCAGTCAGGCCGCGCATCAGGGATTCCTGATGTAGTGCATTTTCGGGGAAAGTTGGGAGACTTTTCGCCGGAAAATGCCTGGGGCGTTTCGCGAGTCGACGCGATTGCGTCTAACGCAAAGCCCTTTAGGCTGCAGAAGCTTCGGCGAGCAAGCCGAGGGTCGCGAGCACGAAAGGTTTGCGGTCGAGATTGTAGGCCTCGACATCACGCGCAGCATGACGGGCCTTCTCCCATACCTCAGCCCAGCGCGCAAGGCGGGCCACGGGTTCACCACGCGCCGCCAGCAGGCGCTGGTGCAGCCATTCGTCGAGGAAGTCGAGCAGGAGCGCGAAATTCTCGTCGCCTGCCTTGTTGGCGCAGCGGTCAGCGAGAGCGTGGGCTGCGGCTACGTCGATCCGAGGCAGCTTGGCCAGCAGGTCCGTAAGGGAACGGTGCAGAGATACCCCCTCCCCATCCGCCAGGGTCAAGGCGCGCCTGACGCTGCCCTGCGCCAAGGCAGCCCCTGCAGCCAGCGTCTGCTCGGACAGATCTGGACGCGCCTGTGCCGCGGCCTTGAGGACATCGGCGTCGCCGAGGGGATCGAGCGTGAGTAGCCGGCAGCGCGAGCGAATGGTCGGCAGGAGGCGGGCCGGCTGATGCGAGATCATCAAGAAGAGCACGCGCGGCGGCGGCTCTTCCAGCACTTTGAGCAGGGCGTTGGCGCCCTCACGTGCCAGGTCCTCGGCAGAATCGATGATGGCGATGCGCCACCCCCCTGCCCCGGCGGTGGAGCCGAGGAAACGCACCACGCTGCGGACGTCGTCGACACGAATGTTGGAATAGAACCCCTTGGTCTTATCATTGGGAAGGCGACGCAGGACCGCAAGGTCGACATGCGATTGCGATACGATCTGGCGTGCAGCCGTGGCGTCGGCAGCGACAGAGAGGCTCGTTGCACCGCCGAGTTGGTACGGATCGGGATGGGTCAGCACGAATTTGGCCATGCGATAGGCCAGCGTCGCCTTGCCGACGCCCTCGGGGCCGCCCAGCAGCCAGGCATGATGGATGCGGCCCGAACGATAGGCGCTCAGCAGAGCCTGCTCCGCCCGCTCTTGGCCGATCAGATGCGTGGTTTCGCGCGGATGCGGGCTGTCGGCCAGCATATCGCTTTCGAGGCGTTCACTCATGCCGGCACCCGGGCCGCATCGAGGTTGAGCCTTCTTCGCACCACGCCGAGAATTGCCGCGGCAACCGCATCCTGGGAGGCGGAGGCGTCGACGACGGCGCAGCGACGGGGTTCGAATTCGGCGATGGCCAGAAAGGCCTCGCGCAGCTTCTCATGGAAATTCAGGCTTTCGCCCTCGAAACGATCGATGGTCGTGCCGCGGGACCGGACCCTGGCGAGCCCGTCACGGGCCGGCATATCGAGAATGAGCGTGAGGTCTGGCACGGTCGAACCAACCACCACACGCTCGATCGAGCGGATCAGGGCTGGTTCGACCTCGCCCAGCACCCCCTGATAGGCACGGGTCGAATCCATGAAGCGATCGCACAGGACCCACAATCCCCTGGCCAAGGCAGGCCTGATCGTGGTGTTGAGATGGTCATCGCGTGCTGCATAGAACAGAATAGTCTCGGCAAAGGGACCGAAATGCTTGGCGCCGCCGGAAAGCAGAACTTCGCGCAATTCCTCGGCATGCGGCGAGCCGCCGGGTTCGCGAGTCAGCAGGGTCTCGACGCCGAGCGCGTTCAAGGATGCCGCCAGCCGGCGGATCTGGGTGGATTTACCCACGCCCTCGCCGCCTTCGAACGTTATGAACCGACCCTTCATCGCTTGTCGTGCCCACCCTGTATCAATCCGATGCCAAGCTCGTAGATAGCACCGAATGCGCGTTGGGGAAGACTGCCGACTGGCACATCGGCGGCTGCATACAGGGGAATTTCCAGTGAAACCTGTCCCTCGCGCAGGATCTGGAGCCGGCCGACGGAGGTGTTTTTCTGTACCGGCGCCTCAAGAGGCCCATCATAGAGCAGTCTGGCGCTGAGTTTTTCCGGACCGCTGTTGTCCACCAGCATGGAGACGTCGCGATCGGCCACGACGGGCACGACATTGGCCGTGCCGCCATAGACGGATGCCTCGCCGACAATCTCGCCTTTGGTGAAGACGAGACGTGGGCGGAATGAATTTTCGGCCCATTCAAGGACGCGTTTGGCTTCCGTCGCCCGTTCGGCATTCGATTGCAGGCCGTGCAGCACCATGATGAAGTGCTGGTCGCCGTGAAGGGCCGAAACGACCACGCCATAGCCCGCCGTGTCGGATGCGCCGGTGACGCCGCCATCGACCCCCAAGCCCTGTGTGAGCAGGGGATTGCGGTTGGTTTGCCGGATCTTGTTCCAGGTGAAGTCCCGCTCCTGGTAGATGGCATAGATGTCCGGCTCGTTCCGGCGGAGCCAGCCGAGCAGCCGGGCGAGATCCCGCGCCGTGGTCAATTGGGCCGGATCGGCAAAGCCGGTGACATTGCGGAATTGCGTGTGCTGCAAGCCGATCTCGGCGGCCAGCGTGTTCATGCGCGGCACCAGCCCCTCGAGCTGGCCCGTGAGGCCCGCCGACAACGCCAGGCAGGCATCATTGGCAGCCTGGACCATAACCCCGCGCAGGAGATCATCGACACGCACCCGGCTCCTCACGGCGGCGAACATGGTGGCGCTGCCCGAGGGGGCACCACCCTTGCGCCAGATGTCCTCCGCAATCGGATATTCGGTCTCTCTCGAAGCCTGGCCCTTGCGCAGAGCTTCGGCGACCACGGCGACGGTCATGATCTTGGCCATGGCGGCGGGCTCGACCGGCTTGTCGGCGTTCTTGTCGAGCAGGACCGTACCCGAACCGGTTTCGATCACCAGGGCGATCGGCGCGGTGGTGGTGAACGGCTCCGCACGGAGCGGCGGCACCAGCACAGCGGCCGCCAGAAAGAGCCCGATGACAAAGCTTTTCATCGCCGATGTCCGTTCCGTCCGATATTACCAAATTCACGCGTTCCGGTGCAATTGCGCTTGGTCCGCGGCATTCGGAAAACAGGTGACGTCCGCTTCAGAGGGCGTTAATTGCGTTGAGCATCATGCCAGCCAATCGTGAATCAAATCATCGGTCGATCGTCATCGTGGGGGCCGGGCTTGCGGGCCTGGCCTGTGCCGTGGTCCTTGCTGCAAAAGGCTTCAGGACCACCCTGGTCGGCCCGCCCGGCAATGTGGGCGACACACGCACCACGGCCCTGCTCGATGGCAGCATCCAGGCCCTGGCAAGGGCAGGCATCGCGATTGCCGGTCATTCCGAGGCTGCGCCGCTGCGGGTGATGTCCATCGTCGATGCGACCCAGCGGCTCCTGCGGGCCCGCCCGATCGCCTTCAAGGCCGAGGAGATCGGTCTGGAGGCGTTTGGCTGGAACATCCCCAACGGCGCTCTGACCGGGATCCTGCAGGCCCATCTGCGGGATGCCGGTGTTGAACATCTGCCGGTGCGGGTGCTTGCCGCCGAACCGGGACCAGCCGGTCTCGTTCTCAAGCTCGACGGACAGCCTGATCTGACTGCCGATCTCATCATAGCCGCGGACGGACGCGGCTCGCTCGTGCGGCAGGCTGCCGGGATCGAGACGCGCAGCCATGACTATCCGCAGGTGGCACTGGCCCTCAATCTGAAGATCGGTCGCAGCCATCGCGACATTTCCACCGAGTTCCACACCGAGTCCGGCCCGTTCACACTGGTGCCCCTGCCGGGGCAGCGGGCCAGTCTCGTCTGGGTCGTCTCCCCTGAAAAGGCCGAAGAGTTGCGGGGGCTGGATGATGCCGCCCTGTCCCGGGCCATCGAAATCCGCAGCCACGCCCTGCTTGGCCATGTCGAGGTCGACGGCCGGCGCTCCTTCTGGCCGATGAGTGCGGTCGTGGCGATGACGCAGGCGGTTGGTCGGGTTGCGCTCATCGGCGAGGCCGCCCATGTGCTGCCGCCGATCGGGGCGCAGGGATTCAACCTGACGCTGCGCGACATTGCAGCCCTGGCCAAGGCCCTGGAGGTCGCCCGCGATCCCGGCGATGCCGGCGTGATCGAGGCCTATGCCAAGGCAAGGCGGCTCGACATCGGGACCCGCCACTCGGCTGTCGATCTCTTGAACCGCTCCTTGCTGTCCGGGCATTTTCCTCTGCAGGGGCTGCGCGGCCTCGGGCTCTACGCCCTTGAGCGGGTCGGTCCCCTGAGACGGGTAATGATGCGGCAGGGGCTTGCGCGCGCAGCCGAGCATTGAATTCTTCCGGCTTCTGCTATCAATGGCCGGCGGGACGAACAATTCGTGGAAACAGCGGAAGGCATCGTGGCGGGCGGCACTGACGAAAAGGGGGGGCGACGCCGTGCGCGGCGGATCAAATACGCCTTTGAATATAGTGCACTGCGTGCCCTTGCCGGCTTGTTGCATATATTACCCATCGACTTTGGCTCATGGGTGATGGGGGCGATTTGGCGACTCGTCGCGCCGCATCTGCGTCGCCACGAACGTGCCCTTCGTCATCTCGCAGCAGCCTATCCCGAAAAATCGCGCGCCGAGATCGAGGTCATCGCGCGGGCCATGTGGATGCAGCTTGGCCGGACCTTCGCGGAAGCACTGATCAGCGAGCGCATCCTCCGGGCCGGCCGCATCGAAGACCGCGCCGGCCATCAGCTCGGTGCGCTGAAAACCTCCGGCAAGGGCAGTGTCTTCGTTTCGCTGCACACTGGCAATTGGGAACTGGTGATCTATCCGACACTGCTTCACGGCATCAAGGCAGCCGGCGTCTACCAGCGCATGAAGAACCCCAGGGTCGATGATTATGTCACGCTGGCTCGCCGGGACCGCTATCCGCGCGGCCTGTTCCCGAAGGGCAATGACATCGGGCGCAAATTGATGCGCATCGTGCGGGAGGGCGGCTCGGTGGCCTTGCTGGCGGATCTGCGTGACCGCCGGGGCATCACGACGCTATTCTTCGGGCGCCCTGCCCCGACCACGCCCTTTCCCGCCTTGCTGGCCCGTAGCACCGATGCCGTACTGCTCGCTGCGCGATGCGTGCGTACCGGCGGCGTACATTTCTACATCGAGGCTGAGGCCATCGAAGTGCCGCGTACCGCTGACCGCGATGCCGACATTGCCGAAGCGACGCGCAGAATTCATGCCCTGTTCGAGCAGTGGATCCGCGAACATCCCGAACAATGGATGTGGGCACACCGGCGCTGGGGGTGACGGCGGGCTGCGTCATCCCTCTCCTACCACGTGAAATTAATGAAATATTGGACGACTTTGACGATAATACTGCTATCCTGGTAACGAGATAACAGGCTCGTCCGATTGTGGCGGGCTTTGGTATCGCCCGGCTGCAGGCATCACTATTGCAAGCTTGCCGAGCACAGATGACGATTGAACGGCGTATGAATAAAGCGCGGGAAGCAAAGTTCTTTATCGGTCAAGTGGTGCGTCACCGCATCTATCCATTCCGCGGCGTCATCTTCGATGTCGATCCGGAGTTCGCCAATACGGAAGAATGGTGGCAGTCCATTCCGGAAGATGTGCGCCCTTCGAAGGACCAGCCCTTCTATCATCTGTTCGCGGAGAATGAGGAGACTGAATATGTCGCCTATGTCTCCGAGCAAAACCTGGTTATTGACGACAGCGGCAGGCCGGTCCGGAACACGCAGATCGAAGAACTATTCGATCGCGATGACGATGGCGGCTATCGGCTGAAGCCCGGTACGCGGCACTGACAACCGGGCCCGTTGAACGTATCGGCGGCTTCCGCGACCGGTGCGAGGCAGCCACCTTCCGATATGAAAAGGCCGGCCCGAAGGCCGGCCTTTGTCATCTCATTGCGCCGGCGCTGCGGGAGCTGCCGGGGCAGCTGGTGCCGCACCGCCCTGCTGTTGCTGCTGCTTGCGCTGGGCATCAATCAGGGGCTGGAAAATCGCCTGCAGCTTCTCACCATAGGCCTTCTGCTTTGCAGCATAGCCGGCCTGGTCGATGCCCTGGGCATCGAGGGCCTTGCCGAGGCCGTCCAGCCCGATCTCCAGAGAAATAGGCTGCCCCTGGAAGGTGATCGCCTGCACCTTCAGCTTCTTGCCCTTCTTGAGGTTTGCCAGATTGGCATCGGTCAAGGGCATGTCGGCGATGCAGCTCGGCCCCGTGCAGATGCGATACTTGGCCGTGTCGATGGTCTGGTCATCGACGAGGACGCGGGCTCCCAGCGGCAGCACCACGCCGGCCGGAATGATCACGGTGAGCTTGGGCTTGCCGCCCTTCTCCTGACCGACCTGCGCGGTCATCATCCAGGCGGCCGTCGGCGCCAGAAGGTCGCGCACGGTCTGGCAGGTGTCCTTGCCGTCGGGGGTCTTGGCGCAGATCTTGGTCCAGTCCGGCTGGTCGAATTTGGGCAGTTCGGGCTGCTGGCCAGCAGGCTGGGGCTGTTGCTGGGCCAGCGCGGTACCGGTCGACAGGATCAAGGCTGCCGCAGCGCCAGCGATCAGAGAGTTTCGCATAATCTGGATTCCTGTTCCTGGGCGGTCTTATTGAGCAGGCGCCGGATTGGCGTTGAGCTGCTGGCGCGCCTTCTCGGCGGCGTCCTGCAACTGCTGCTGCAGCTTCTTCTGCTCGTCGACGATCGACTGGGGATCGAGGGGCTTGTTGTCGAGTGCCTTGGCGAAGCCCTCGGTGCCCAGGGGCAGCTGGACGCCCTGGTTGGGGGTCTTGAAGGCGATCGCCAGGGTCTTGGAGGCGCGGAGGGCCTTGAGCTGTGCCTCATCGATCGGCAGTTCGACCAGGCAGCCCTCGGGAGAGCAGACGGCATACTTGCCGGTAGAGAAGGCGGCATTGTCGAGATAGAGGCCGACACCAGGCTGGATCAGGGCGCCGACCGGCAGGACGAGGCGCAGGATCTGCTTCTTGTCGGTGACGTTCTGCATCAGGATGGCCGTCATCATCGTCTGCCCCGTATCGGACCGCAGGTCGCGACGGGTCAGGCAGATTTCCTTCTTGGCCTGATCGGCCTGACACAGCTTCACCCAATCCGGCTGGGAGCTGGAGATGGCGGGCGTGGTTGCGCCTTCCAGGCCTGGAACCGGCTCAGCGGGTGCTGCAGCTGCCGCAGGAGCGGCCGCTGCAGGCTTCTGCGCCGGCTTGGCTGCAGGTGCCTTCGGCTTCGTGGCGGGTGCGGCCGGCTTGGCGGGCGTATCCTGTGCCAATGCGGGTGTCACCGCAAGGCTGAGCGCCGCAAGAGCTGCAGTCGCAAGGAGGCGGAACGACATCATGCAAAATCCTTGGGTCCTAAGTCCGCCGCCGCAACGCGCTGGGCAAGCGCGGGTTGGCAACGCACCGATGGGGCTGAATGTCTCTCATCGCCGACGAAGGCGCCAAGATGACGATTTCGGGAAAGGTCCTTAAACGAAGCGGGCACGGGTTTCCAGCCTCGAAAACAACCTATGGCGACGGTGCCGCAGCTTGTGCATGACAAATTGAAGAAAAAGTGACCGGCGGCATGATCAAGTTGCCGCAGCCGTTCGCCTGGTCTCCCTCCACCATATCAGTAGGGAGAGAGCGACAATCGGCAAGCCAATTAGCGCGGTCGATGTCAGAAAGGTAGGATATCCCCAAGCCATAACCAGGAAGCCGGACAATCCTCCCACCAACTTGCCGGGAAGCGCATAGAGGGAACTCAACAACGCATACTGAGTTGCGGCATAAGTCCGACTCGTCAGGCTCGACATATAGGCCATCAAAGCCGTCCCCGCGAAACTGCCGGCAAAATTCTCCGCGCCTACGGCGATCGTAAAGAAGGTGAAGTCTCCCCCTCTCGTCGCCAACGCGGCTAAGGCGAGATTGGATGCCGCGCCTGCGATGCCGCCAATAATCAAAGTGGGCATCAAACCCAACCAGGTAATTGAGATTCCGCCGACGAAGGCCGCAAAAAGGGCGATCGGAATACCATAGACTTTGGTAACCGTCGCTATTTCTATCACGTTGAAACCGAGTTTGGTGTAGAGCGGATTGGCCATTACGCCGGACAAATAGTCTGGCAATCGAAACAGGGCCACCAGCAGCAGGATGGGGACGATGAGTTGCCCAAACCGTCTAAACAAATCGGCGAGCGGTTCTTCATAGGCGGCCATGAAAGGCGGAAGTCTCCGTCCAGAGCTGGACGAGACCGTGTCGATGCGGTTCACCTTCGCTGGTGCTGTCGGTTTGGAAATTTCTATCGGCGTTTCAAGTCTATCCGGGTCCGGTGCCCAGAGTGTGGCGGCGATACCCAACAGCATCAGCAGCGCCATCACGCAATAGGCAATGTGCCAACCCGCGTAATAGACAACGAATAGAGCGCCCACTCCGCCCGCAATGAGGCCGAATCGATAGCCCAGTTGGTAGCAGGCGAGCATGACGCCCTGGCGATCGGCAGGCATGACGTTGATGCGCCAGCCATCGATTACGATGTCTTGGCTTGCTCCGGCTATGGCGATTAGAGTGGTGAACGCAACCGTTGGCCAGAGCGCGGCCGAAGGATTGCTGGCGGCGACACCCAACAAACCGATCGTGATCGTCCCCTGCGCCAACAAAAGCCACCCGCGCCAACGCTGATAGGAGCGTGAAAGAAAGGGCGGGTCAAAACGGTCGAGCAACGGCGCCCAGGCGAATTTGAAGCTATAGGCGACGGTTGCATAGTATGTCAGCCCGATCACACCCTCGGAGAAGCCGGCTTCAGTAAACCAGATCGACGGCGTACTGTAGATCAGCAGGAATGGCAGGCCGGCGCTGAAGCCGAGCAACAGCATGAAAGCGAGTCGCTTATCGGCGGCGATGTCGCGCAGGAGCGTGAGGAATTTCTGACCGGGAATCATGTTGGTGATTATGGATTGCCCGGCGGGGCAGGCCAAATGCTTTGATGCGCGAGGTCTCCCATCTGCACCGGCATGCGGGATGATATCTGCTCAAGGTGTGGATGGCGTCCGCACGCGGGACGACCCGGATCGACAAACCGGCTATGGCTTTGCCCTCATCCGGGGTTAGACTCGCCTGGATCTGATTCGTGCCCCGTGAATACCTGAGGCCCCATGACGTCAGACATCACGCCCAGGATTGCCCCCGCTCCCCCTACCCTCGACCAGCTGCTGCGCCTCAGTGCCCAGCGTGGCGGTGATACGCTGGCCCTGGTCGATGCCCCGGATCGCCCGCTCTGGGCGGACGGCGCGCCTCGCCGGCTGACCTGGAACCAGGTCGATGCCGCCGTTTCCGCGGTTGCCGGTCGTTTTTTCGAGATGGGACTGCCGAGCGAGGCCCTGGTCTGCGTGCAGGGGCTCAACGTCACCGATACGTTGATCGCACTGCTCGGCTGCATCCGGGCCGGTCTGGTGGCGGTGATCGTTCCGATCGACTTCTCTCCGGCCGAGATCGTCGGCGTCGCGGAGCGCCTGAACGCCAAGGCGATCCTGGCGGCGCGGCGCATGGGCGATGTCCAGCCCCTGCGGTCCCTGCGTCATCTCGTCGATGAGTCCATCGCCGATATTCGCTTCATCGGAGCCTTCGGCGCGGATCTGCCCGGCGGGACGGTCTCGTTCGAAGATTGCATCGGCTATCCGCGCACGGGTGCGATCACCCGCCTGTCGCGGCGCGAGCGTCCTGAGGAAAGCCTGGCGATCATGACGATCGATCGAGGCCCTGAGGGAGATTTTGCCGTCGCCCGCAATCACCGGGAATGGCATGCGGCTGCAGCCATCCTGGTAGCCGAACTCGGCCTGTCGAGAACCTCGCGCATGCTGTGTCCGATGGCGCCATCGGGGCTTGCCGGGCTTGCCGGCGGCCTGGTGTCATGGCTCAGCACGGGATGCCAGCTCGTCCTGCACCAGGCTTTCGATGCGACGGTCTTTGCCGTTCAGATGACCATGCATGGTGTCACCCATGCCTTGCTGCCCGATGTCGTGCTGCGCGCCAGCCTCGTCGACGGCCTGTTCGACAGCGGCAAGCTCGAGAAGGTCGCAGGCCTTGCGCGTGCACCCCACACAGCCGTCGTTCCGGCCGATGTTCCCTGCCCCGTTCCGCATTTCGCCGTGCTCGGTGAGATCGGCATCGTGCCGATGCGCCCGCTGGCGGATGGCAGGTTCGGGCTCGACGCCCTGGTCTCGTCGCCGGAAGATGGCGCCCGGCCGCTTGTCGAGGCCGGCATCGAGGAAAGTGGCTATCTCGCTCTACGTGGCCAGCAGGTGCCGGGGATCGGTTTCGACGTCAGCGAGCGGGAGGTTTCCTATCCCCTCGGGGCGGAGGGGTGGGTATCGACCTCCTACCCTGCTTCGGGAGCCACGGAGCGAGGCGTCGGCCTCCTTGAGGTCACGGGCGCACGCTTTGGCAAGCCCATGAGCGCACAAGAGGCACCGCAGCTCCATGAGCCTGGCCAAAGTGTCGATACTTCTAAGTCCAGCCAGCCGCTTGCGGGCGCGGCCTGATACCAGACCAAAAACAGGCGGATCGATCTTCGGATCGCCCCTATCGGAGGCACTGGACGACGTGTTCGGTCGTGCTCCATCTCTCGATGGAGCTGAAGAAACCACTGCTTCCTACCAAACCCGGCCGCGCGCTGCGACAGGCTCGGGACCGATAAGGGTCTCGCCGCGGCAAAGGACCACGAAGTCCAGCATATTGGCGACGACGCAGGCGTGATTGGGCACGATGCGTACGCGGTCACCCACGGACAGGTTGATCGGCTGTTCGGTGACCAGCCTGCCGTGCTCCTCCGAGAGCTGGTCGATCGCGATGTCCGGACGGCCGAGGACATGGCCATGGCCCGTCAGGCCGAGCAGATCGGAGGTCAGGACCTTCGAGCCGGCATCGATAATGGCCCTGTGCGTATCGGGTACCGATACGACGGTGGCAACTATGTTGAGGGCACAATCATCGAAGCCACAGACGCCGCGTGTGACGAGGGAACGGTCATTGTAGACATAGGTGCCCGGCCGGTATTCGGTGACGATGGGCGCTTCATGCGCCCGCCACATATCTGGCGATCCACCGCTTGTAATCGTTTCGACAGGAATTCCAAAAGCTTCGATCAGAGATTTCGCTCTTTTCATGAAATCCTGTACCGCGTCGGTGCCACCGACCGGCGGATAGGTCATCAGCCCGCCGAAAGTGAGCTCGGATGATGCCGCGATGCGGTTCGCCAGTTCCGCCGCCGCTTCGGGCGTGGGAACGCCGCAGCGCTGGGCGCCGGTATCGCACTCGACGAGCACGGTCAGCTTGCGCCCCGTTCCCTTCATGGCGGCCGCCAATTCGTCGACGACGGCGGCACTGTCGGCCACGACGCTGAGACGGATGCGTTCGGAAAGAGCTCGCAGGCGCTCGCGCTTGGCTTCCCCCACCAGATTATAGGTGATCAGGACATCGTCGAGCCCGGTGCCATCGGTCATGGCATCGGCCTCCGACAGCTTCTGGCAGGTGATGCCGACCGCGCCCTGCTCGACCTGGAAGCGGGCCAGGAGCGGCAGTTTATGCGTCTTGATATGCGGCCGCAGCTTGAGGCCGTGTCCGTCGCAATAGGCCTGGAGCCGCACGATATTGCGCTCGGCGATATCGAGGTCGACCTGGACGAAGGGGGTTTCGACGGAAGAGAGGGAGGACATTGCCATCGTTGTGTCCGATCAGGCGGCTTTCTTCGTCTCGGCGATGCGAGCGAGATTCTTGAGAATGACGGCCGTGCCTTTGAGCCGGTCGTCGGGCTTGTCGAAATCGCGCTGGAACAGGATGCGCATGTCGGGGCGGACCTTGGCGAAGGAGCCCTGCTCGGCGATGTAGCGCACCAGCCCGTCCGGATTGGCGAAGGCGTTGTCGCGGAAGGAGACCACGACGCCCTTTGGGCCGGCATCGACCTTCTCGACATTGGCGCGCCGGCACAGGGCCTTGATCGACATCAGCTTGAGGAGCTGGTCGACCTCGGCCGGCCGCTCGCCGAAGCGATCGGTAAGCTCGGCGCCGAAGGCATCGATCTCCGCATCTGTGTCCAGCGAGGACAGGCGGCGATAGAGGCTGAGGCGCAATGTCAGGTCCGGCACATAGTCCTCCGGGATCACCACCGGAGTGCCGATGGTGATCTGCGGCGACCACTGTTCCTCGACCTCGGTCTCGACGCCGCCTTCCTTCAGGGCCGAGACCGCCTCTTCCAGCATCTGCTGGTAGAGTTCGTAGCCGACCTCCTTGATATGGCCGGACTGCTCGTCGCCGAGCAGGTTGCCGGCACCGCGAATGTCGAGATCGTGCGAAGCGAGCTGGAAGCCTGCACCCAGCGTATCCAGGGACTGCAGCACCTTGAGCCGGCGCTCGGCACCCGGCGTGATGGTGCGATTGGCCGGCAGGGTAAACAGGGCATAGGCCCTGGTCTTCGAACGTCCGACGCGCCCCCGCAGCTGGTAGAGCTGGGCAAGGCCGAACATATCCGCCCGCCAGACGATCAGCGTGTTGGCGGTGGGGATGTCTAGGCCTGATTCGACGATCGTCGTCGAGAGCAGGATGTCGTATTTGCCTTCGTAGAAGGCCGTCATTACGTCTTCGAGCTGGCCGGCGGCCATCTGGCCGTGGCCGATGGCGACCTTGGCCTCGGGTGCATATTCGTCGAGGAAGGCCTTGGCGTCCGCGATGTCCTCGATGCGCGGCACGACGAAGAAGCTCTGGCCGCCGCGATAGCGTTCACGCATCAGCGCCTCGCGCAGCACCACCGGATCGAAAGGCGTGACGAAGGTGCGCACCGCCAGGCGGTCGACGGGCGGGGTGGCGATGATCGACAATTCGCGCACGCCCGTGAGGGCGAGCTGCAGGGTGCGCGGGATCGGCGTCGCCGAGAGGGTCAGCACATGCACCTCCGAGCGCAGCTGCTTGAGGCGCTCCTTGTGGGCCACGCCGAAATGTTGTTCCTCGTCGATGATGAGGAGGCCGAGATCGCGGAAGGCAATGGTCTTGGCGAGCAAGGCATGGGTGCCGACCACGATATCGACATCGCCCGAGACCAGGCCTGCCTTGGTCTTGCGCGCCTCGTCGGCCGGTACGAAACGTGAGAGCTGCGCGACCTTGACGGGAAGCCCCTTGAAGCGATCGGCAAAGGTCTTGGCATGCTGGCGCGCCAACAGCGTGGTGGGAACCACGACGGCGACCTGCCTGCCCGTCAGCGCGCAAGCGAAGGCGGCGCGCAGCGCCACTTCCGTCTTGCCGAAGCCGACATCGCCGCAGACCAAGCGATCCATCGGGCGACCCGAGGCGAGATCCTCGAGCACCGAGTCGATGGCGAATTGCTGGTCTTCGGTCTCGCTATAGGGGAAGCGCGCGGCGAATTCGTCGTAAATGCCCTGGGCCGGTACCAGCTTCGGTGCCTCGCGCAGGGCACGTGCCGCGGCAATCTTGATCAGCTCACCCGCCATCTCGCGGATGCGCTTCTTCATGCGCGCCTTGCGTTCCTGCCAACCGCGGCCGCCGAGCTTGTCGAGCTGGGCTTCGGCGTCTTCCGAGCCGTAGCGGGACAGCAGCTCCAGATTCTCCACCGGCAGGAACAGCTTGTCGCCGCCCGCATAGTGGATTTCGAGGCAGTCATGCGGGGCGCCGACGGCGGTCACCGTCTGCAGGCCGACGAAACGCCCGATGCCGTGCTCGACATGCACGACGATGTCGCCGGGCGAGAGCGTGCCGATCTCGGTCAGGAAGTTCTGGGCACGCTTGCGCTTGGACGCGCGGCGCACCAGGCGATCGCCAAGAACATCCTGCTCGGAGACGATGGCCAGATCCGCGGTCTCGAAGCCCGTTTCCAGCGGCAGCACGCCGAGGGCGATCTCGCTTTTCGGCAAGGCCAGGGCACGGGCGAAGTCCGGAACCGGCTTGGCTTGGGTGAGGCCGTGATCGGCCAGTACGGCGCCGAGCCTCTCACGCGAACCGTCGGTCCAGCCCGCCACGATGACCCGCTGGCCATTGCCCTGCAGGGCTCTGATGTGGCGAACCACGGCGTCGAAGACGTTGGCGTCCTCGGCAGCGCGTTCCGCTGCGAAATTATGGCCTTGCCGGCCACCGCAGTCGACGATTTCGCGGCCGGGCGTTGGAGGAGACGCGAAAGGCGTCAGACGGGCCAGGGCGGCCTCGTCGAGGCGGCGGCGCCATTCCTCGGGGGCGATGTAGAGACGATCCGGCGGCAGCGGCTTGTAAGGGACGCTCTCGCCGGGCTTGCCCAGCACGTCGCGGCGGGCGTCGTAATAGTCCTTGATCTGCGCCAGCCTTTCGCCGGCAGCATCCTCGGCCAGCGCATCGAGCGCGACGGGAACCTCGGGCAGGTAGTCGAACAGCGTGTCGAGCTTGTTGTGGAACAGCGGCAGCCAATGCTCGAGGCCGACATAGCGCCGTCCTTCCGAGATGGCTTCATAAAGCGGGTCGCCGCGGGTCTGGGCGCCGAATTCGGCGAGATAGGCCTGGCGGAAGCGCTTGATCGTCTCGGTGGTGAGCTGGACTTCGCTCATCGGCACGAGGTCGAGCATGCGCAATTGGGTCTGGGAGCGCTGGGTCTCGACGTCGAAGCTGCGAATGGATTCGAGCGTGTCGCCGAAGAAGTCGAGACGCACCGGAATGGCGAGGCCCGGCGGATAGAGATCGAGGATGCCGCCGCGCACCGCATATTCGCCGGTCTCGCGCACCGTCGAGGAGCGTAGATAGCCATTGTGCTCCAGCCAGGCGGACAGCCGATCCATGTTGACGGCATTGCCGGGCGCAGCCGAGAGCGATTGGGCGGCGACGAGATCACGGGACGGCACGCGTTGCAGCACGGCATTGACGGTGGTGAGCACGATGCGCGGCTTGTCCCCGCCCCTCGTGGTCGCCAATCGCGACAGCGCGGTCATGCGCCGCGCCACGACGGTGGCATTGGGAGAAACCCTATCATAGGGCTGGCAGTCCCAGGCCGGAAAACTGATGACGTCGATATCCGGCGCGTAGAACTGGAGGGCCGCTTCCAGCGTAGCGGAGCGCGTGCCGTCGCGCGCGACGTGCAGGAGGGCCGCCGGCCGCTCTCGGGCCTGCGCCACCAGCTTGCGCGCCAAATCGGCGAGCACGAGGCCATCCTGGCCGTCGGCGCAATTGGAGAAAACGAGTTGTCCGCCGGGGCGATTCAGGACTTCGGCGAGTCGATCGGCGGCTTTCATGCAAACATCGGCTTCATGGTAAAATGGTAATCGCGCAGCCGCCTGAACACGGGCGTATCGAATTCGCCTGGTACCGGCTCTTCGTTCCTGATCCAGGCGTAGAGTTCGTGATCGGGGGCATCGATGAGAGTCTCGAAGTCGGCGACTTCTTCCTCGGACAGCTCGACGATGACGGCATCGCAGAAACTGCCCATGATGAGGTCCATCTCGCGAAAACCGCGATGCCAGGCCCGGTAGACGATCCGTCTGCGACGCGGGTCAAGTTCCTCAGAAGTGCGTATCGTTCCGGACATGTTCTCGATCCTGTTGGCTCGCTGTATAGAGAGTAAGAAGCGTTGTGGAAACCATGGATGACCGAAATATCATCCGTGCGGTCAAATTCCCTGGGCGCGGGCTGCGGGGTGACTGGGAGCCGTGATGCCGATCGGATTGAAACGCGCTTATGATCCACCCGCTTCCTCTGACGGCCTGCGCATCCTGGTCGATCGCCTGTGGCCCCGGGGCCTGTCCAAGCCGGAGGCGCATATCGACGTCTGGGCCAAGGATGTTGCCCCCAGCCCTGCCCTGCGGCAATGGTTCGGCCACGACCCGGCGAAATGGCAGGAATTTCAGGCCCGCTACGAAAGTGAGCTCGCCCACAACAAAGAGGCTGTTGTCGCGCTCCGCCGCCTAATCGGGGACAAGGTCGCCACCCTGATCTATGCAGCCAGGGATGTCGAGCATACCCATGCGCTGGTAATCAGAGGAATACTGGAGCGCATGCGGGTCTAAGTACGACAATCCATTTTGTTTTTCTTGCCTTGCCTTGCCTCATCCCCCTGCCGGGATCTACTCCCGCAAGGGGAGAAGGGGATTAATCTGGTGGGCGGTGACAATTTGAGAGCCATTCCGCTGCGCGCTCTATCTCAATCCAGTTCCTTCTCCCCTTGCGGGAGAAGGCCCCGGCAGGGGGATGAGGGGGAAATGCAGAGCGCTCAAGCAAACCAAAACACAGGATTGCACGGTGCCGCCACCTGTTCTCTTTCGAGGCAATGCGACCGGTTTCCTTCCTCTGAAACTTGCCTCTTGCCGCCTGCCCGGTCAAAAGAGCCGGCGAGGCTTTCATGCGTCCGGCGATTCTGACCCCCCTGTTCGCTTCCGTCTCATCCCTGCCAGGGATCGGGCCGAAGCTGGTGAAGCTGCTCACCCGCCTTCTGGGAGGCGCGGAGCCGGTTGGAGCGCGGGTCGTCGATGCCCTGTTCCACCTGCCGGCCAACGTGCTCGATCGCCGCCGCCGCCCCAAATTGGCGGATGCGCCGATCGGCGAATTGGTAATGGTCGAAGTCGTGGTGGAGCGCCATCGGCCCAGTGGTGGCAAGGGCCCCTATCGCGTTTATGTCCATGACGATACGGGTGATCTCACCCTCGTCTTCTTTGCCGCACAGACGAGCTGGATCGAGCATGCCCTGCCGGTCGGCGAGAAGCGCTGGCTGAGCGGCAAGATCGAACTGTTCGACGGCATGCGCCAGATGGTGCACCCCGACCGCATCGTCGATGAGGAAGGGCTCAAATCGCTGCCCCTGGTCGAGCCGGTCTATCCGCTGACGGAAGGGCTCTATCCGCGCCAGATCCAGAAGGCGGCGCAGGAAGCGCTCGCCCGCACTGCCGAGCTCACCGAGTGGCAGGATCCTGCCTGGCTCAAGGCTCAGCGCTGGCCAGGCTTCCGCGAGGCCCTCGCTGCTCTGCATTCGCCGGAGACACCGCAGGTCGTTGCGCCGGACTCGGCGCCCCGACTGAGGCTCGCTTACGACGAGCTCCTGGCTTCGCAGCTCGCCCTCGCCATGGTGCGCGCCCACAACAAGGCCCTGCCCGGCCTTGCCGTCACCGGAACGGGGGTGATCTCAGCCCGGATCGAGGCCGCCCTGCCCTTCAAGCTCACGGCGAGCCAGGTTATGGCATTGGCCGACATCCGGGCCGACATGGCGGCGCCGACCCGGATGCTGCGGCTGCTGCAGGGTGATGTCGGCTCGGGCAAGACGGTGGTGGCCCTGCTTGCCATGGCGACCATGGTGGAAGGCGGCCGGCAGGCGGCGTTGATGGCACCGACGGAAATCCTCGCCCGCCAGCACCTGGCTACCATCCAGCCGCTGGCCGAAGCCGCCGGCTTGCGCGTCGGCCTGATCACCGGGCGTGACAAGGCCCGCGAACGTACGCGCATGCAGTCCGCGCTGAAGGATGGCAGCATCGACATCGTGGTCGGCACCCATGCCCTGTTCCAGGAGGATGTCGAGTTTCGCGATCTCGGCCTTGCCATTGTCGATGAGCAGCATCGCTTCGGCGTTCATCAGCGCCTGGCCCTGAGCCGCAAGAATGCCGGTATCGACGTGCTGGTGATGACGGCCACGCCCATTCCGCGCAGCCTGGTGCTGACCTATTTCGGCGACATGGACTCCTCCCAGCTCCGCGAAAAGCCAGCCGGGCGCAAGCCGGTCGACACGCGCTTGATCTCGCTGGAACGGCTCGACGAGGTGGTGAACGGGTTGGGGCGCCTGCTGCAGACCGGCGCACGGGCTTATTGGGTCTGCCCTCTCATCGCGGAATCCGAGACCCTCGATGTCGCAGCCGCCGAGGATCGCTATGCTCATCTCGTCTCGCTCTTCGGCGACAAGGTCGGCCTGCTGCATGGCCAGATGAAGGGTGCGGCCAAGGACGAGGTGATGGCCCGGTTCGTGGCGGGCGACCTGCGTGTCCTGGTGTCGACCACCGTGATCGAGGTCGGCGTCAATGTGCCGGAGGCGACGGTGATGGTGGTGGAGCATGCCGAGCGTTTCGGCCTCGCCCAGCTCCATCAGCTCCGCGGGCGCATCGGGCGCGGTTCGGACAAATCGACCTGCCTGCTGCTCTACAAGGGCCCGCTTGGGGAAATTTCCCGCAAGCGGCTCGAGATCATGCGCGAGACGGAGGATGGCTTCCGCATCGCCGAGGAGGATCTGAAACTGAGAGGCGAAGGCGACGTGCTCGGCACGCGCCAATCCGGCATGCCCGGCTTCCGGGTGGCCGATCTCGACAGCCATCGCCATCTGCTGGCTCCCGCCAATGACGATGCCAGGCTGGTGCTGGCGCGCGATCCGGAACTGGTCTCGCCGCGCGGCGTCGCCCTGCGGACCTTGCTCTATCTGTTCGAGCGGGATGAAGCCGTGCGTCTGCTACGATCGGGATAGCGTAAGGGAAGTGACGGTGTAATCTGCAGAGACATTTCAGTTCGCAGGCAGAGGATATAATAATGATCACCGGAGCTTGCCCAGGCGGTTTTGCCGAAGCCCAAGCCAGGAACCAGGCGAGCTATGACGAGATACCCTATGTTTCCCATGCCTTCCCGCAGACCCATCCGGCAAGGCTCGCCGCCACAGCCAGGCTGTTCGGCCTCGAGATGCCGTCGCTCGACAAGATGCGCGTGCTCGAGATCGGCTGTGCCAGCGGCGGCAATCTCATTCCGCTTGCCGCCGCCTATCCCGAGGGGCGCTTTCTCGGGATCGATCTTTCCGGCATCCAGATCGCCGACGGGCGCAGGCGGATCGACGCGATCGGCCTGACCAATATCGAATTGCGCCAGCAGGACATCACATTCTTCGAGGATCCCGGCCATCGCTTCGATTTCATCCTCTGCCATGGCGTCTACTCCTGGGTTCCCGAATCCGTGCGCCACGCCATTCTTGAAATCTGTTCGAAATATCTGGAATTCCAGGGCATCGCCTATGTGAGCTTCAACGTATTGCCGGGCTGGCGGCCCAAGCAGGTCCTGCGCGATGCCCTGATGGCGCATGTCGGGAAGGCCAGCAATCAGCGCGAGCGTATCGCCAAGGCACGGGAGTTCATGAGTTTCCTGGCCGAACATGCTCCGCCCGGACCCTATGGTGCCGCAGTCAAGGAAGGCGTTGCCCAACTGCAGAAGGTATCGGACGATTATCTCGCGCATGAGTTCCTGGAACTCGAAAACACGCCGTGCTCGTTCCACGACTTCATGTATGCGGCCGGACAGCATCAGCTCGCTTATCTCGGCGAGAGCGATGTTCACATGATGGTACCCGAGAATTTCGGCGCGGAGGCAGCCAAGGCCCTGAGAATGCTGGGTGGTAACACGCTGCTCGAGACCGAAAACTACATCGATGTCCTGACCGGGCGCACCTTCCGCCAGACGTTGCTGATCCCCCCTGCCCGCGCTGCGGCCACCAAGCGCAATATCGATGCGGAGCGGATCGAGGATCTGCATCTCATCGCCGATATCAGCCAGGTTTCCTCAAGTGAGCCGGAGATGCCCTACTGTTTCGAAAACCGAAACGGCCGGCAGATCCGCACGCGGGCGGAGGTGGTTCGCAAGGCCTATCAATTGATCGCACAAAGGCGTCCGGCGACCGCGAATTATCGGCAATTGATCGCCGACATCGAGGCCGCCGACGGGAAAAAGCTCACGCAGCTGGAAAGAAGCGAGATTCGGGGCGCTTTGCTCCAGGGGGTTCTCTCTGGCCTGGCGATTGCGTCCACCGCGCCGGTCACGCTTGGCGCGGCCAACGAGGATCGTCCCAAGGCGACCGCGCTCGCGCGCAAGGATGCCGCCAGCGGCCGCACGCGCACGGTGAACCCGCGCCACGAGAATTTCGATCTCGGCGTGGTGGCGCAGCATGTCCTGCCTGTGATGGACGGCTCGCTGACCCGCGGGCAGTTGCTCGATTACCTCAAGGCAAAGGCGGCCGGAGATGCCCTCCATTTCCAACGCAACGGTCAGCGTGTCAGCGACGAAGCCGATATTGCAGCCTGCGCCCAGGAGCACCTTGCGGCCATGCTCGACACGGCCTGGAACAATGCCCTGATCGAGCCCTGAAGCAGGCGTGTCAGCAAGCTCAGCTCGGCCGCAATTCTTCGGAGACGGTCAACGTCTCGGGTTGGATCAAGCCGGCTGATATCACCAGCTTGGTGGCTTGCTCGACGCTGATGGGCAATTCGATCACCTTTGCCTTCGGCAGCAAGAAGAAGAATCCTGTCGTCGGGTTGGGCGCGCAGGGCATGAAGACCGAAACCCAGGCTTCGCCATTGCCGCCGGGAAGCCTCTTCTCCACCACCGGGCTCGGTTCGGCGGAGATGAAGACGATTGACCAGGCACCCTGAGGGAACTCGACCAGCCCTACTTTCCGGAACGAGGTTCCGGATTGCGAGAAGATGGTCGAGAACACCTGCTTGAGAGCCTTGTAGATGCCGCGCACCACCGGCGTGCGGTCGAGCAGCTTCTCGCCGAGGCGCACCAGGGTACGACCCACCAGATTGGCGGTGAAGAAGCCGATCAGGGTAAGGCCGGTGATCGCCACGACCAGGCCGAAACCCGGGATCTGAAAAGGGAGATAGGTCTCGGGCAGGTAACGCTCAGGAATGAATGGCTTGACCCAGCCGTCGACCCACTGAATGAAAGTCCAGATCAGGTAGAGCGTGATCGCGACCGGCCCGGTGACCACAAGGCCGGTGAGAAAGTAGCTGTGCAAACCGCCAAATCTGCTGACCCGTTGAGGCGGACCGGCAGGTGTCACCGTATGGGGAGGCGTATCTCGTACCATGTCACGCTTCTAGCACGCCCTTGTCACCGCCTGTCGATGCAAATTTGTGCAACCGGTCCAATCGGGCGACGCCCGCGAGTATTCCTACTCGACGGTGACGCTCTTGGCCAGATTACGCGGCTGGTCGACGTCGGTGCCGATGATCACAGCGGTGTGATAGGCGAGAAGCTGGATCGGAATGGAATAGACCAGAGGCGTCAGAATCGTGGGCATCGAAGGCAGGATGATCGTCTTCAGGGTCGTCATCGCGGCAGCTGCCGCCCCGGCCTCGTCGGTCATCAGGATGATGCGGCCGCCACGTGCGGCAACTTCCTGCATGTTCGAGACGGTCTTTTCGAAGATCGTGTCGAACGGCGCGATCACCACCACCGGCATGGTCTCGTCGATCAGGGCGATCGGGCCATGCTTGAGTTCGCCCGCGGCATAACCCTCTGCATGTATGTAGCTGATTTCCTTGAGTTTCAGTGCACCTTCCAAGGAGAGAGGAAAGCTGGTGCCGCGGCCGAGATAGAGTACGTCCTTGGCCTTGGCGAGGTCTCTGGAAAACGTTTCGATCTCGTGTTCGAGGCGCAGCGCCTCGGCCATCAGGCGTGGCGCCTCGATCAAGGCGTGCACGAGTTCGCTCTCTTCCTCGGCAGACAACACACCGCGCGCCTTGCCGGCGCCGATGGCGAGGCCCGCCAAAGCTGCGAGCTGGCAGGTGAAGGCCTTGGTGGACGCGACCCCGATCTCCGGGCCAGCCAAGGTGCGCACCATCACCGAAGCCTCGCGGGCGATGGTCGAGGTCGGCACGTTGACGACGGCAAGCGTATGCTGGCCTTGTTCCTTGCAATAGCGCAAGGCCGCGAGCGTATCGGCCGTCTCGCCCGATTGGGACACGAAGATCGATAGGCCGCCCCTGTCGAGGGGGGCTTCGCGGTAGCGGAACTCGGAAGCGATATCGACTTCGACCGGCAGACGCGCGTAACGCTCGAACCAGTATTTGGCGATCATGCCGGCGAAGGATGCCGTGCCGCAGGCCGATATGGTGACGCGGTGGAGTGCCGCCCAATCGAAAGGCAGATTCTCGGGCAGTCGGATCGTCTCGCCGACCATGTCGATGAAGGAGGTCAGCGTATGGGAAACCACTTCCGGCTGTTCATGGATTTCCTTGGCCATGAAATGCCGGTGGTTGCCCTTGTCGACGATAGTGGCGGAGGCCTGCGATTTCTGGATCGGACGGTGAACACGCTTGAAGGAGGCATCGAAGATGGTCGCCGAGCCGCGCGTCAAGGCGACGCTGTCGCCGTCTTCGAGATAGGCGATGGTGTTGGTGAAGGGAGCCAGCGCGATGGCGTCCGAGCCGAGGAACATCTCGCCTTCGCCATAGCCGATCGCCAGCGGAGAGCCTAAACGCGCGCCGATGAGGAGGTCGTCCTGGCCAGCAAAGAGAAAACCCAGCGAGAAGGCGCCGCGCAGGCGCTTGAGGCTGGCATGCACCGCCTCGATCGGCGGCAGGCCGCGATCGAGCTCGCGATTGACGAGATGGGCCACGACTTCGGTGTCGGTCTCGCTCCGAAAGCGCGCGCCTTCTGCGCTCAGTTCTTCGCGCAACTCGCGGAAATTCTCGATGATGCCGTTGTGGACCACTGCGACTCGGGCCGTGGCGTGCGGGTGAGCGTTTTCCTCGGTCGGCCTGCCATGGGTTGCCCACCGCGTATGCCCGATGCCGATCATGCCGGCGAGCGGATCGCGATCAAGCTTGCTTTCGAGATTGCGCAGCTTGCCTTCGGCCCGACGGCGTGTGATGGCTCCATCTTCGAGCGTGGCGATGCCGGCGGAATCATAGCCGCGATACTCCAAGCGCCGCAGGGCGTCCACCAGAGGCAACGCAACCGCTTCCTTACCCAGAATACCGACAATGCCGCACATACGCCCTACCCTTCATCGATTCGAGACGAACTCTAGACGCGAGGGATTTAGGGCTTCGTGAATGAGGTGAGAAATCAAAATGCCTGACGGTTTGTGACAGAGAGCCTCAGCCCGTCACGATCGCCCGGATATGCGTTCGATTTCCTGGCGCACCAAGCGCTCGACCAGAGACGGCAGATGGGCGTCGAGCCAGGTCTGCATCATGGGCCTCAGCATCTCCTGTACGACATCTTCGATCGTGCGCGCGTTCTTGGAAAATACCGTGTGATTGAGGGAGGCGAAGGCGGACGCCGCCTCGGATTGAGGCTCCGCCGAGAGCAGGCCGCCGGCACCCCGCTCCAGGCCGGCTGGGATGGAAGGCGAAGCCGCTTCTTCCCGAGGGAGGGCGGCCGCACTTGGCAGGTCCGCGAGCGAAGAAGTCTCGGCAGCGGAACGGCGTCCTGGTTTTGCCGGCGGATCGTCGGAGATGATGCGGCGAATGGAAGTTAGAATCTCGTCCATCGAGGGTTCCTTGAGGGTACGAGGCGGATCTGCCCGCGTAGGTGACGACATCGGGCGACTCCTTCCACATCGAGCGCGCCGTGCCCCGATGGCGCGCTGGAGCAAAGTGCAATGTCTTCGAATCGCGCTTTGCGCCGGTTCCTCGTTTCGAGCTGTCCTGGCGGCTCTCGACGAGTCCATCCAAGCGCGAAACGGCATGGTGGCACTTCAAGCAAGAACGCCCTCCGATCGCAAGGATACGGAGGGCGTTGCCGTCATCTTCCTGTGGGCAGGCGCCGCTTAGCGCCCATCCGGAATGTCGGTGCCGATCCACTTGTCACGCACCTGATCATAATGCGTGGTGGGATCGTAGCGGGCAACCTTGAGGCCGAGCGCCGCGGCGTTGAGCTTGCCGACTGTCGACAGCACAGTATAGGCGGCCACGATCTGGTCGCGCTGCGCTTGGATCAGGCTGGCCCGTGCCTGCAGCAGCAATTGCTGCTGCTGCAGCACGTCGAAGGTGGTGCGTTGGCCGACCTTGGCTTCCTCACGCACGCCGGCGAGGGCCACACCCTGCGCATTGACGGCAGCCTGGAAGGCCTGGATTTCGCCACGGGCGCCGTCCAGGGAGCCCCAGGCTTGAATCACGTTGGAGCGTACCAATTCGCGGTTGACGTCGACCTGGATGCGCGCCTGGCCGAGCAGTTCCTTGGCTTGGCGGATCTTGGAATAGTCGCCGCCGCCCGAATAGATCGGCACGGTGAGGAAGGCGCCGATCGCGGCTGAAGTGCCCATCTTCGCGCCGGATGGCTCATAATTGTGTGAGATCGTGCCCTGGGCGTTCAGGCTGGGATAGAGTGCGCCCTCGGCGACTTTCACCTGCATGGCGGCCTGGTCGACGGCATGAAGCGCGGCCGTGATACCGGGATGATTGGCAAGCCCGGCCTGGATTGCGGCGTTCTGGTTCCTCGGCAGCGAGCGTGGCACCTTGACCGGCTGCAGCTTCTTGGGCTGCGAGCCGATGATCTGCCGATAGATGGCGACCGACGATTTGAGCTGCGCATCGGCGGCGACCCGCTGGGACTGTGCGCTCGCCAGACTGGAATTGGCCTGCTCGACGTCGGTCCGCGTCACTTCGCCCACATTGAAGCGGTCCTTGGTCTGCTTGAGCTGTTCTTCGAGCACCTCGACGTTGTTCTTCTGCAGATTGAGCAGAGCGGCGTCGCGCAACACATTCATATACGCCGTTACGGCGTTGAGGAGTACCGACTGCTCAGTGTCACGCAACGTCTCGCGCTGGCTGAGCACGCCCGATTCGGCAGCACGCACTGAATTTGCGGTCTGGAAGCCGTTAAACAGATTCTGCGTTACCGTGATGTCGGCGCCGCGCGGAAATCGGGTGTCGTTGGACCGCCTCCCCTGCAGGGACTTGGTGAAATCCCGTTCGGCGCTGATGCTCGCCGAAGCCGAAACGTTCGGCCTGTAACCACTGAGCGCCTGCGAGACAGTTTCATCATTGGCCCGCGTGCCGGCGCGTTGCGCATTCAAGGTGGGGTTGGCCGCATAGGCTTGGGCAAGGGCCGATTGCAAGGACTGAGCCTGCGCTCCGCCCATGAAGAAAACAAGCGAAGCACTTGCAGCCAATAACGAAAATACGCTTACAGTTTTCATGACTCGACCCGACCCAAATCAAAAGAGGCAGACAAACCGCCATATTTTTTAAAAAAATAGCCTGTCAGGCAGCTTTCACCAACAACTGATTTCGGCTGCCCAGAGATAAATCCGAGGTTGAAGCAAAAAAGAGACAGTGAACCCCGGGTTCGGTTAATTAGTGGTTAATTTTCTCCTAAGGTGCTGTTTTGATAGTCAGAATGAGAAGGCGGGGGCCTTGGCGAAGGCTACCAGGGCCGGCACTGAGGCGTCGAAGGCGATGCGGCCGGTATGGTCCGACCCGACCTTGACGAACACGGTGGCCCGTCCGGGGCGACCACCGCCGACCACCGCGACGAGGCGACCACCCTCCTTGAGTGAGGCGAACAGGGTGGGTGGAATTTCTTCGGCAGCGCCTTCGATCAGGATCACGTCATAAGGTCCGGATCCGGCCACTCCCTGCTCAAGCGGGCCGGTCACTACCGTCACGTTGGAGTATGACGCCAGCGCAGTCTTTGCCGACGCCGCAAGCCCCTCATCGCTCTCTAGCGCCACGACCTTCTCCGCGAGTTCTGCGAGAATCGCTGCCGAATAGCCGGTCGCCGTACCGATATCGAGTACGGTGTCGGTGGATTTGATGCCCGCGGCCTGGACGAGCTTGGCCAGATACATCGGCTGAATGAGATAGCGCTGGCCGGCCTCGCCCCCCACTGCCAGATCGGCATCGAGATAGGCCAAGGGCTGCTTGGAGGCCGGCACGAAAATCTCGCGGGGAACGGCAAGGAAGGCATCCACGACGCGCGCCTCGGTCACGTCATTGGTGCGAATCTGGCAATCCACCATGGTGCGGCGCGCTTGGATGAAGTCGGTCATCGCTCGATATCTCTGTTTGTCACAGCGTTGTTTGCGGCATGGCCTCGCAAAAGGCAAGAAGGCTGGCCTTGCAGCGAGATGGGAGGCTTCAGTTTTGCAGCCCGCAATCCGCATTCACGGAAATATTGCTTCGGCTGAGAAAACCGGTTGAACGCGTGAGGCTTGCTTGTTATAGCGCCTGCCTCCGCTTTGTCCTGCACAGCGCGACAATGGATGGCCACGTGGCGGAGTGGTTACGCAGAGGACTGCAAATCCTTGCACCCCGGTTCGATTCCGGGCGTGGCCTCCACTTTTTTCTGATGCATCGGGCGTCCTGATTGGGCTGCTGGCGACAGCGACGGCGGAATGGATGCGTCCGTTGTTCGCTTTCACCTTGCACCGGTTCGGCATGATGCTCGCGGTTCAGGCGATTCTCGCCCACTTCCCTTTCTTCCTCGCGGCGCGAGATTTCCCCGAGATCGGCCAGGGCCTTCGCCTTGGAAGAAAACAGGAGGCCCGGAGGGCAGATTTGCAGGATCGTCTCCCGGGCCTCCCTGCTCGATCAGCCGGGGCCCCGGCTGAGAGCGTCTGAAGCCTAGGACGCCCCGGGGCGTCCGGCAATTTGGCTATGGGGCTTACCCCTCAATGACCATGCGATACGGTTTGTGCGAAGGGCGGCCGTTTTCGGCGCCCGCGGCGGCAAGGGCACGATCGATTCGCGATCTCCCTTCATCGCAAGGACGCGGTATCGAGCAATGCTGCGCCTGCTGACATCCAAATGACGCCCACGCGCGATATGGTGCGTTTGCTAGTGGGGGCGACATGGGCGATCTGGAATACCCAATTCTGGTCGAGCCGCGGTCCGTTGCGGATGGGGGCGGGTTCGCCGCAATCGTCCCTGATCTTCCCGGCTGCGTGAGCAATGGCGAAACACCTGAGGGCGCGGTCGCCAAGGCGCAGGACGCAATCCAGGCCTGGATCGAGAATTCAAGGCAGCTTGGCCGCGCCATCCCCAGGCCATCGCGCCACCATGTGGCGATTTGGGCGGCTCTCAAGACAGCTTAGCTGGGAGCGTGATGTCCAGGACTGATCGCAAGGAACGGTGATCAGTAATCGCCGTCGTCATCGCCATTGTTGTTGTAATCGGGGCGCTGATAGCGACGATCGTAACCTGACTGATCATCGTCATAACGGTAATACCGACGCGTGCGCTGATAGTTCTCGCTATAGGGATCCTGACCGGGATGCCTCTTGAGGTAGCGGCTCGGCTTGCAGACGCCATGGCCGGTCACCTTATAGCCGGGCGGGCAAGGAGGATAATATTGAACCTGCACGGCTGGCGACGCATTGGGGGCGGCCAAGGGGGCCGATATTGCAGCACCGGCAGCCGATGAAAAAATGATGCCTGCACCCGCCAGCATGCCGACGAGAACCGATCGGGACATGGCGTATCTCCTTGCTATTCTTCGCGTAAAAGTAGTGGGGACGAGCTGAATGCCGCCTGAATGACAAGCATAGCGTGGCGACGAGTTTTCCAGCGCGGCTTGCCACGGCTCAGGCAACCTGAAACGACTGGAAATATCCCAGGCCGTTGCTGTCCCCCTGCTCCATTGCGCCTTTCGAGCGCCGACGAGATCGCTCTCGTACCTGAAAGCGAGGCATTGTCATCGTCGGTTGTCGGGGGCATCGAGCAATGACACCTGCCGATCCCGACGCAGCATAGCGTGATTCTCGTGGCGTCCATGCGTCGCAAAGGGACTTCCAACGGCAAATCCAAACGGCCGGAGTTGTCGGTCCCGGAAGAAGGCAGAAAGGATCCGCCCTTCAGCGGATGACGCAGTACAGCGGCACTTTCAGCGTGCTCGCGATGAAATGGAGGCAGTGGTTTCGCATCACCTGCGTATCGTCATCCACCATCTGAGCCCGAATGGCCGCCCCCGCCGACTGGGCCACACGCTGCTTGAAATCCTGGTCGGTTTCTTCGAGCGCCCGGGCCATTGCTCCCAGCAAAGCATACAGGCTCTCGATCTCGACCTGTAGCGCCTGCGCCTTTTGTTGCAGCGTGCTGAAGTCGTCCACCATCGGATACCTCCCCCTTTTTTATCATCAGGCGACTACGCTCGTGATCGGCGCGTGATAGCCAAACAGCTCAAGCGAGAGAGACGAACCGGCTGCAGCCTGCTTCTGTGGTGGCAGGTAAGAGCCGTCGCTAGCCTGATGCAGTATGATACCGCCATTTCGGCTTTGCGTCATGCCAAACACTAGCTGCGCGCCATGATTCCACGGACGGCATGCTGTCCGGGGACCTTGGATGAGAGTCTGTTAACGCAAGCCGGTCCATTGATTGCGACCGTCGGCCTTCCGGCCGGGCGCCGCTTGGATCGACCGGCGCGGCCAGCCAAGGGAATACTGTGCATGACGGATGCCAATGACAGCTACTATCCGCTCGGTCGAGATCGAGCTCCCAACGAAGTCGACCGTCAGCGGGAATGGCTGACGCGCAACCGCGATAAGCCGGGTGTGCCGACACGGAGCGATCTCGATGTGCTCGAGGCGAGCGAGCTGGAAATCAAGATCTGCCCTTGCCATGCGGCGCCGGATCAGCCCTATGGCCTCTATCTGGAAGTGTTTGCCTTCGAACTCTTCCTCGGCCAGATCAAGATGGCCGATTTCCTTGCCCGCGCTTGTGCCGTCGAAGGGAATGAAGACCTCGAGCAGATTTCCCGCCGAGATCGGCTGGTTGCGCTCAAGGAACTTCAACGGGTCGTCAATCACCTGGTTGTTGTCGAGGAAACGCGCGTGGTAGCCGGCCACGCCTGAAGCGCTGACGGAATCAGCGATCCTCCACCGGGCGTGGCTGACGCCGGCGCCCCCACCAGACCGCGAGCTTGCGGCGGTGACGCCGTACCAGCGCAATATCGATCGACAGAATCAGCAGGCCGAGCGGAATCATCCAGAAGCCCAGAATCGGCAGGAAGCCCAGAAAACCGCCTATCACCAGCAGAACACCCAGAATCACTCGCAGGCTTCGCGAGGCCGGCAGATGAAAATGTCGTCCGGCGAGTTTCACCTTCGGACGATTGATCTGTTCATTGGGTGCCAAAAAGCCCTCCAGACGGTCAAAACCGGACCTTTGATCCGGTTGTGTTCCCTTACCCTTAGATATTAATCCGAAAAGAAGATGCAATGAGGGCAGGATAGGTCTTGGCAAGTGAGATTCTTGGAGCTATACACCCGCTCCACCGGGGGACACCCTCTGTTCCGCGATAGCTCAGCCGGTAGAGCAAGCGACTGTTAATCGCTGGGTCGCAGGTTCGAGTCCTGCTCGCGGAGCCATTCTCCTTTTCACCTGAAATTCGGTTCTATTGTGCGGCACGGCAGGGCGCATCGCCTATTGGCGATTGATCCTTCGCTGCCTCCGTCTTTTCAGGCGTTGTGTTCTGGCCGGACTTGCAGTGCTCATCGATGCCCGGAGGGCATCCGGCTAAAGCGTTTTGCGATTTGGTGGAATCACCAAGAATCGCAAAGACGCGTCGAACCAAAGAGTTAGAGCAATGCAGCGTTTCCGTCTAAACGCGCTTTGCTCTCGGTGCCCTGCAGTCACCTATCGATGCTCGTCGATGGTGGGGGGTGGACGGGTCAAGCCGCGACCAGAGCAGCGGCGGTGGCGTCGAGGACAGCCCTGGCATCACCGGGAGCGAGCCGGATCTGCAGCCCGCGCTGGCCGCCATTGACATAGATGTAGTCGGCGCCGAGCGCGGTTTCCTCGATGACGGTGCGCACCTTGCGCATCTGGCCGAACGGGCTGATGCCGCCGACCTTGTATCCGCTGCTACGCTCGGCATCGGCCGGCTTCATCATCTGCGCCGACTTGCCATTGAAGGCCGCCGCCAGCTTCTTCATGGAGACTTCGTGGTCCGACGGCACGACGACGCAGACGGGCTTGCCGTCGACCAGAGCCATCAGGGTCTTCAGCACTTGGCTGGGCGGTTCTCCGAGGGCCTCGGCGGCCTGCAGGCCGATGCTGTCGGCGTCTGGATCGTAGTCGTAGCTATGGACGGAAAAGGCGACGCCGGCCTTGGCAAGCATCTGGGTGGCGCGTGTCACCTTCGACATGACGGCTTCCTATGGCGTTTTGCGATTTGGCGGAATCGCCAAGAATCGCAAAGATGCGTCGAACCAAAGAGTTAGAGCAAAATAGCGTTTCCGTCTAAACGCGCTTTGCTCTGGCGAGGATCGATAGCGGCAGTCCCTGTCGGGACAGCCTGCCTGCGGGGGCGAGAGCTATCATGGCACCGCGGCTTGGAAAACCCGTAGTCGATATGTCTCTCCCCTATGCCGATCAGAAAAGTCGGGTTAGGGTCGCATCCCCTCAAATCAGCAGACGATCACACATGGCTTTCCGTACCGGTCTCGTCGATGCCATCGGCAACACGCCCCTCATTCGCCTCAACCGCGCGTCCGAGCTGACGGGCTGCACCATTCTTGGCAAGGCCGAATTCATGAATCCGGGCCAGTCGGTGAAGGATCGTGCGGCGCTCTTCATCATCAAGGATGCGGTGGCGCGCGGCGAGTTGAAGCCCGGCGGCACCATCGTCGAAGGCACGGCCGGCAATACGGGCATCGGTCTGGCGCTGGTCGCCGATGCCATGGGCTTTCGCACGGTGATCGTGATCCCCGAGACCCAGAGCCAGGAAAAGAAGGACATGCTGCGCCTGGCGGGGGCAGAACTCGTAGAGGTGCCTGCGGTACCCTATGCCAACCCCAATAACTACGTGAAGGTCTCGGGCAGGCTGGCCGCCGAACTGGCGAAAACCGAACCGGGCGGTGCGGTCTGGGCCAATCAATTCGACAATGTCGCCAACCGCCAGGCCCATATCGAGACCACGGCACCGGAAATCCTGGAACAGACAGACGGCAAGCTCGACGGCTTCATCTGCTCGATCGGTTCGGGCGGCACGCTGGCCGGCGTCGGCATCGCCCTGAAGGCGGCCAATCCCACCATCAAGATCGGCGTCGCCGATCCGATGGGGGCCGCCATGTATTCCTGGTTCACCGATGGCGAACTGAAATTCTCTGGTTCGTCGATGTCGGAGGGCATCGGCCAGAACCGGGTCACCAAGAATATCGAGGGCGCACCGGTCGATCTCGCCTATCAGATCGCTGATGAAGAAGCGGTGCCGTTGGTTTATGATCTGCTGCAGGAAGAAGGGCTGTGCGTGGGCTTGTCGACCGGCATCAACATTGCCGGTGCCATCCGCATGGCCAGGGAACTCGGGCCGGGCCACACCATCGTGACCATCCTGTGCGACCACGGCTCGCGCTATCAGTCCAAACTGTTCAATCCTGCGTTCATGCGTTCCAAGAACCTGCCCGTGCCGGAATGGCTTGAAAAGCGTTCCACCATCAAGGCTCCGTTGGAATAGGTGACGACATGGCGACAGATCTGCTGTTCAGAGACGATCCCTACAGCCCCGGCGCCAGCGCTACGGTGATTGGGCTGTCGCAACATGGCATCATTCTGGATCGCACGGTCTTTTACGCCATGGGCGGCGGCCAGCCCGGCGATGTCGGCACCATGACGCTGTCGGACGGGCGCACCATCGCCATCACCAATGCGGTGTGGAACGACGAGACCAAGACCGAAATCGCGCATGTCGTGCCACCGGAAGGGTTGCTGCCGGCTGTGGGTGATACGGTCGAACTGGCGCTGGACTGGTCCCGGCGCTACGCCCGCATGAAAGTGCATACCGCCCTGCATCTGCTTTCGGTCGCCCTGCCCTACCCCGTCACGGGCGGATCCATCGGTGATGGCGAGGGGCGGCTCGATTTCGACATCCAGGATGCCGGCCTCGACAAGGACGAGATCGCCCACAAGGTCAACACGATGATCGGCCAGGGTGCCGAGGTCAGCGAGCGCTGGATCACCGATGCCGAACTCGACGCTAATCCCGGCCTGGTCAAGACCATGTCGGTCAAGCCTCCGCGCGGCTCGGGGGTGATCAGGCTGGTCGAGATCGAAGGCCTCGACCTGCAGCCTTGCGGCGGCACGCATGTGCGCAACACCGACGAGATCGGCCGCATCGCGGTGACGCAGATCGAAAAGAAGGGCAAGCAGAACCGGCGGGTGCGTATCGCACTGGCTTGACGGTTCGTTCATAGCCGGCCAGGCAATGCCGAACGGTCGGATCATGGCGGCGCACTCACGACGTCTCGGGCCAGAGAGAGGAGCGCGAAAACCTCGTCGTCTTCCTCCTGGTTCATGGTCGTGTCGAAACGGGTATAGTGGCCAGGGCTGCACAGCCAGGCGACACAGAGATATTCCTGATCCGGAACGTCGGCCCAGAAGGCGTTGGTGAGTTTGGCGAAGCCGACTTTGCGCCTTGACCAATGCAAATTGGAGATCGTGTTCGCCAGCCGGATGGTCGCTTGCCGGGACTGGTCTGCCTGCCACGCCGACAGGATGCGAGGCAGGCGAGCACTTCCTCGTGCAATGGCGCACAACACATCTTCGATTGCGTGGCATTGCCATTGCGGATTTGGGAGCCCAGCCTGCCAGGAGAATTCGGCCAGAGCCAGGAAATAGCGATCGATCAGTGCGGTCTTCTCCCGGCTCCAATTGTGCCGATAGTCAGCCCCGCGCGTGCCGAGGTGATTGAAATTGCACTCGAAACCACCCGTGCCGAGTTGATACCCCTCGGCGGAGAGTTCGAGCAAGCGCGGCAGGAAATGCTCGGTCTCCTCTGCACTCAGGCACCCGTTGAATGCCGCACCATAATAGGCTTGCATCAGCGGGACGGGAATGGCCTGGCGCGGCGTGCCGATCAGCAGCGCCTGCTCCTCTGCGGTAACACAACAACCCGTGCAGACATTATGCAGCCGCGCCCCGAAACGGTGTGAGGGAAACAGGTCATAGGCCTCGGCGACGATGGTGCGCAGAGTTTCATTCATCGAAGTGAGGACCTCTGCCGGAGGCGCTATCCAGACCGCTTCGTCAGGGATCGGTTGTCAGGATGGGGCACGCCTTGCGCCCCATCCCTGTTTGTCTCTTCGTCTTAAGCCGCCCAGCCCTTGGCGAGTTCCAGGGCCTGGCGTTCGAACAGACCGCGATAGATGCCGTCGGGATGGCGGATCAGGCTGGCATGGTCCCCTTCCTCGACGATCTTGCCCTTGTCGAAGACAAGGATGCGGTCCATCGCCTGTACGGTCGAGAGCCGATGGGCGATGACGATGGTGGTGCGCCCTGCCATCAACCTTTCCATCGCCTCCTGGATCAGATGCTCCGATTCCGAATCGAGGCTGGAGGTCGCCTCGTCCAGGATCAGCACCGGGGCATCCGCCAGGAAGGCCCGGGCGAGCGCCACGCGCTGGCGCTCTCCGCCGGACAGCTTTACGCCGCGTTCGCCCACCATCGTGCCATAGCCCTTGGGCAAGGCCGAGATGAAGGCATGCGCATTGGCGAGCTTTGCCGCGTGCTCGATCTCGGCCATGCTGGCGCCGGGGCGGGCATAGGCGATGTTTTCGGCAAGCGAGCGGTGGAACAGGATGGGCTCCTGCTGCACGATGGCGATCTGGCTGCGCAAGCTGGCCTGCGTCATGTCGGCGATGTCCTGGCCGTCGATGGTGATGCGGCCGGCATTCACGTCGTAGAGACGCTGGATCAGCTTCACGAACGTGGTCTTGCCCGAGCCTGACCGGCCCACCAGGCCGATCTTCTCCCCTGCCCCGATCTCGACGGAGAAGTCGCGATAGAGGGCATCGGCATGGCCGCCATAGTGGAAGGTGACATGCTCGAAGGCGATGCGTCCGTCCGTGATCATGGCCGGCATGGCATCATGCCTGTCCTTCACGCCCATCGGCTGGTCGTAGAACGCCACCAGTTCCTCCATGTCGTTCACCGACCGCTGGAGGTTGTGGATATGCATGCCGATGTCGCGCAGATAGCCATGGACCACGGCATAGCTGGTCAGGACCAGCGCGACGTCACCAACGCCGGCCTGCCCGCGCGCCCATAACCACAGCACCACGCCCAGCACCGCGGCCCTCAGCCCCAGCAGGAACACGTTCTGGGCCGTACCGGCATTGGTGCCGCGCATCCAGGTGCGATTGGTGCGCGAGCGCCATTTGGCCAGCACGGCCGTCAGCCGGGCATCCTCGCGCGTTTCGCCGCCGAAGGCTTTCACCACCGCGTTGCAGGTGACGGCATCGGCGAGAGCACCGCCTACGCGCGTATCCCAGCTATTGGCCAGGCGCGCCGCCGGCGCGACATAGTTCACCGACAGTACCACCGTCATCGCCACGAAGGCGATGGAGCCGATGAGCACTACCAGGCCCAGCATCGGCCAGACCGTCGCCAGCACCACCGTCGAGCCGAGCAGGACGAGGATGGAGGGAAGGATGGCCACCAGCAGCGTATCGTTGAGCATGTCGAGTGCCCACATGCCGCGGGTGATGCGCCTGACCGTCGAGCCTGCGAAATTGTTGGCGTGCCAGTCGGTGGAGAAACGCTGCACCCGCGCGAACGCTTCGCGGGCGATCGTGCTCATCATCCGTGTGGTCAGGATGGTGATGGCATAGAAGAACAGCTGCCGGCAGCCCACGGCAACCGCACCGAGGACCAGCATGGCGCCAAGCGCCCACCAGGCCTCGCTTGCTCCACCAAGGCCGGTGGTGACGGCATCGACCATCTGGCCGGCATAGATCGGGACGACCACTTCGGCCACCGTCGCCACGCCGACGGCGACCACGATCAGGGCGACGAGATCGGCCTGGGTTCGCCAGTGATCAAAAGTGAATCCAAGCACAGCCGCCATGGGATTGCGGCCAGGCTCTTTGCGAGAAAGAGTCATGGGGGTAACCGGCGCAGCCCCGCGCCGTCTCCAAAATGCAAGGCGCGCACAAAAGTGCGACGCAAAATATGTTCAGGAAAAAGACCCGGAGAGTGTTCGGGAGAAAAGGACGCGACCTAACGCGTCAGGATCTCATATGGCCGAGCGTTCGACACGTGAGCGAGAATCAGAAATGTGGTCATGCAATTCTCCCTCATGCTGAGTGTGAACCGGGAAGCGCAAGATAGGTGGAGATTCGCACCGAAGCAACCGATTTTTTCGGCCGCAGTGAGCCCGATCGAATGCACTGCCCCTCTCCTTTTGAGGAGAAGGTGGCGGCAGTCGGATGGTGCCGTCGCTTGTATTAGGTTGACGCAACCCGCCTTGCGTTTGGGCGACGGTTGCCGATCAGCGGCCACAACAGGCGCCAGGCCAGCAGCACAAGCACGATCACCGCATAGACCATCGGCTCGATCAGCCAGACCTTCTTGATCATGATGAAATGCAGCGCTCCGAGCGCGATGGCGGGATAGACGAGCTTGTGCAATTTCGACCAGGCCTTGCCGCCAAGCTTGCGGATCGACCAATTCGTCGACGTCAGTGCCAGGGGTACGAGCAAAGTGAAGGCTGCCATGCCGATGGTGATGTAAGGCCGGCGCAGGATGTCCTGAACGGCCGCATGGAGATCGAGTCCACGGTCGAGCCAGAGCCAGACGCTCAGGTGCAGCAGCACGTAATAGAAGGCCACCAGACCGAGCGCACGCCGATAGCGCAAGAGGTTGATGCGCAGAAGTTGGCGCAGCGGCGTGATGCAGAGACAGGCAATCAGGAAGCGCAGGGCCCACAGCCCCAGTCCCCATTCGAGCTGTGCGACGGGATCTGCGCCGATACGCCC
This sequence comes from Labrys sedimenti, assembly GCF_034424805.1. NCBI lineage: Bacteria > Pseudomonadati > Pseudomonadota > Alphaproteobacteria > Hyphomicrobiales > Xanthobacteraceae > Labrys > Labrys sedimenti. The sequence continues at coordinate 769,170 of NZ_JAXOUF010000001.1, read as the reverse complement.
GGTGAAGGCGAGATAGAACAACCACACGGCCGGCAGCATGCCGACGACGTAGATGAGCCATTTGAGCACGGCTTGCAGGCTGGCGCGCGAGGGTTGCATCAGTAGTTGGCCTTCAGATCCATGCCGGCATACATTGCGGCTACCTGCTCGCCATAGCCGTTGAACATCAAGGTCGGCTGCCGGCCGGCCAGCAGGCCTGCACCGATGCGCCGCTCGCTCGCCTGGCTCCAGCGCGGGTGATCGACCTCCGGGTTGACGTTGGAATAGAAGCCGTACTCGCTCGAGTTCTCCAGGTTCCACGAGGTGGCCGGCTGCTTCTCGACCAGGCTGATGCGCACGATCGACTTAATACCCTTGAAGCCGTATTTCCAGGGCACGATCAGGCGTAGCGGTGCGCCGTTCTGGTTGGGCAGAGTTTCGCCATAGAGGCCGACAGCGAGGATGGTGAGCGGGTTGAGCGCCTCGTCGAGACGTAAGCCCTCGACATAGGGCCACTTCAGGGCCGGAAAGAAGGCCGACTGGCCCGGCATCTCCGAGGGCCGCACCAGCGTTTCGAAAGCCACGAACTTGGCAGCGCCCTGCGGTTCCGCCTTCTTGATCACGTCGGCGAGCGCGAAACCAAGCCAGGGGACCACCATCGACCAAGCCTCGACGCAGCGATGGCGGTAGATGCGTTCCTCGAGGCGATAGGGCTTGACGAAGTCCTCCAGCGCATAGGTCGCCGGCTTGTTGACGAGCCCGTCGACCTTGATGCTCCAGGGCGTGGTGGTCAGCTTGCCGGCATAGGCGGCTGGATCGGACTTGTCGGTGCCGAACTCGTAGAAATTATTGTAGCTGGAGACGTCTTCCAGACTGGTCTGCTTCTCGTCGGTGGAATAGGCGCTCTTGGCTCCCGACAGCTTGGCCGCCTCGGCCGAGACAGGCAGAAGGGCGGCGCCGGCGACGGCTCCAATACCGGCGAGAAAATGCCTGCGGTCGACATAGGCCTGCTTCGGCGTGACATGGGCCTCGGTGAGGTCGGGGGCGTGGCGGATCAGCATGATCTTCCCTGGTCGATGGGCGTGGACTTACTTTCCTTATACGCCCTTGCAGGGATGGATGTTTCTCACGATCACGTAAGATCGGAGGTAAAATCGATGTGCGCGATCGTGATCGGCGCGTTACCGGCTCCCGACTTTCACAGGCTCATCCAGAGCAGCAGGGATTTGCCTTGCTTGACGGTACGCGCGGCAAACTCGCGCAATTGAAGCAAAGGGCCATCGAGATCATCGGCCTTCCAGCCATCGAGCTCGAGTTCTCGCTGGCCCGACCATGCCTTGGCGACTTCAGGAATTCGCGCCGGCTCTATTGCCGCGATCCGATCCCGAAAGGAGTCCGGAAATACGAAGACCCATGGCCCCTCATCGCTGCGCGTCGCGGCGATGTACCCGCCGCTCTCCAGAGCGTCGGACAGTTCGTGATCGCCCCATGCCGCCGCCAGGGCTGCGAACTTGCTGTTGTCGAGGCCCTTGGTCTCGATGGCAGGCCAGCGCCTCTCCCGAGGTCAGATTTCGCAGATCAGCTTGGCCTCGGCAGCGTCTGCGATCAGCACATCCGTCAACAATCCCACTGGCAAGCCTCCCGTGCCCAGATGCAAGCGCATCTCCAAAGCTTGTTTTGTCGAGCCGGCCTTTGCAATGCCTGCAGTGGCCCCAGCATCCGCCCGATCGCGATCGATGGATCTATCGAGGCTGAACCTCAATCGTGACATGCGAGAGGGAAGGAAACATTGCCAGCTTGCCGCGATAAAAGTCCGGTTCCCTGGGATGGGCCGAGGCGATCGACAGGATGGCGCCGAGATGGCCGGGGCCGAGCCGCCACAGATGCAGGTCCGCGACCTTGTCGCCCTCCTCCTCGATCGTCCGGCGCATGGCGTCCGCCAGCCGGCGGTCGGGCAGCATGTCGACCAGGATGCCGCCGGTGTCGCGGATCAGCGTATAGGACCAACTGAGGATGACCGTGGCGCCGACCAGGCCGGCGACCGGGTCCATCCAGCCCCAACCGGCCAGCAGACCGAGCAGGAGGCCGACGATCACCAACACGGAAACCGCCGCGTCCGCCATGACATGGGCAATGGCCGATCGCATGTTGTTGTCATGGTGCCCGCTATGGGTATGTGCTTCCGCGAAGGCCGTGGTCAGCCGCTCGCCACCGAGATCGAGCCTGACGGCGAAAGCATGGGGCTCGGGGATTTCTTCCTGCGATTCCAGATAGGTGTCGTGGTCCGTGAAGATGAAACGCTGTCTCGTTCCATCCTCCCGAATGATCTTCAGGCTGACTGTGGCCGCTTCCGGCATGGGGCCTTGCAGGGACCGCAGGCGGAAACGTGGCGGGACGCCTTCCTCGAAAATACTCAGTTCGAGCGAGCCGGATGCCGTCGACAGGCGACGTGCTTCCTCGTGATGGTGATGGTCGCCGTGATCATGTCCATGCCCATGCGCGTGGTGATGATGGTGATGGCCGCCTCCGTTGAGCAGCCATACGCTGGCGATGTTGACGCCCAAGCCCAGCACTGCAATGGCGATGGCTTGGCCGTAGTCGATCGGCACCGGGGCCAGCAGGCGCATCACGGCTTCATAGGCGATCAGCAGCGCGATCATCGCCAGGATGACGGCGCTGGTATAGCCGGCGAGGTCGCCGACCTTGCCGGTGCCGAAGGTGAAGCGCCGATCGAAGGCATGCCGGCGCGCGTAACGGTAGGCCAACGCCGTCAACAGCAGGGCGCCCGCATGAGTCGACATATGCAGGCCGTCCGCCATCAGCGCGATCGAGCCATAGATGGCGCCGCCGACGATCTCCAGGCCCATCATTGCCACGCAAAGGATGATGACGGCCCAGGTCCGGCGTTCGTTGGAATCGTGATCGGCGCCGAGGAAGACATGGCTGTGCTCGAAGGGAGCATTGGCGGTGGGCATGGTCATTTCAGATAGCTCCTCACGACGTCGATCAGATGCTCGGCGGCTTCACGACGGCCCGCTTCGTCCAGGCCAGGCATCATGATGTGGTCGCGGACATGGTCCTCGATGACCTCGGCCATCATGCCGGCGATAGACCCCCTCACCCCGGCCAGCATGTGCATGATGGGATCGCAGCCCAGTTCATTCTCCAGCGCCCGCTCGATCGCCTCGACCTGCCCCTTGATGCGGCGGACCCGTGCCAACAACTTGGCCTTTTCCTGGATCGTGTGGCTCATGGCATCCTCCATAGCATAGGGGGGTAGGGTATATGCGACAATAGAAACAGGCAAGAGCTTGGGCCGGAGGATAGAGGTCGCTTTTCCGGGTGTGCCGATCTTCAGATCGGCAATCTTCGCTCAGAGGACGCTGCGGTGCCGTGCCGGTCTGAAGATCGGCACACCAGGAGCCTACAGCCTGGCGATATCGCCCCGGGCCCAATTTTCCTTGGTTTCGGCCTTGAACTCGGCAAAGCGCCCTTCGGCGATGGCGGCGCGCATGCCGGCCATCAGCTCCTGGTAGTAAGCCAGGTTGATCCAGGTCAGCAGCATCATGCCGAGGATCTCGTTGGCCTTGGTGAGATGGTGCAGATAGGCGCGGCTGTAGTCGCGCGCGGCGGGACAGGACGAGGCCTCGTCCAGCGGGCGCGGATCCTCGGCATGGCGGGCATTCTTGAGATTGACCTTGCCGAAACGCGAATAGGCCAGGCCATGGCGCCCGGCACGGGTCGGCATGACGCAATCGAACATGTCGATGCCGCGCGATACGCTTTCGATCAGATCGTCCGGTGTGCCGACACCCATGAGATAACGCGGCTTTTCGCGCGGCAGATGCGGCTCAACCGTTTCGATCATCTCCAGCATCACGGCCTGCGGTTCGCCGACGGCGAGCCCTCCGACAGCGTAGCCGGGGAAGTCCATGCCAGCCAGCGCCTGCGCAGAGGCAATGCGCAGATCGGGAATGTCGCCGCCCTGCACGATGCCGAAGATCGCCTTGCCGGGCTGGGTGCCGAAGGCGCGCTTCGAGCGCTCGGCCCAATCGAGCGACAGCCGCATGGCGCGCTCGATATCCTTACGGGTCGAAGGCAGGCGCACGCATTCATCGAGCTGCATGATGATGTCGGAATCGAGCAGGGTCTGGATTTCGACCGAGCGCTCGGGCGTGAGGCGATGGGAGGAGCCGTCGATATGGCTGCGGAAGGTGACGCCGTTCTTGTCGAGCTTGCGCAGTCCAGCCAGCGACATCACCTGGAAACCGCCGGAATCGGTGAGGATCGGGCCCTGCCAGCGCGAGAATTCGTGCAGGCCGCCGAACGCAGCGACCCGCTCGGCGCCGGGGCGCAGCATGAGGTGATAGGTGTTGCCGAGGATGATGTCGGCGCCGAGGTCCTTGACCTGGTCGATATACATCGCCTTGACCGTACCGGCGGTGCCGACCGGCATGAAGGCCGGTGTGCGCACGCTGCCGCGCCCCAGATGCAGGGCGCCGGTGCGAGCGGCACCCTCGGTGGCATGGATGGCGAAGGAGACCTCGCCGGCGGTCGTCGGTGTCGAAGTATTCAGCATGGCGCCCGCCATAGCAGACTGGCATCGCCATAGGAATAGAAGCGGTAGCCCTCGGCGATGGCATGGGCATAGGCCACCTTCATGGTGTCGTAGCCGGCGAAGGCCGAGACCAGCATCATCAGGGTCGAGCGAGGCAAATGGAAATTGGTCATCAAGGCGTCGGCCGTGCGGAAGTCATGGCCCGGTGTGATGAAGATCGAGGTCTCGTCAGCGAAAGCGTTGATCGTGCGGTCTGCCGCAGCAGCGCTTTCGAGCAGGCGCAGCGACGTGGTGCCGACGGCGATGATGCGCCCTCCCCTCGCCTTGCCTTCATTGAGCGCTTGCGCCGTCTCGGCGGTCACAACCCCGAACTCGGCATGCATCTTGTGTTCGGACAGATCCTCGCCCTTCACCGGCAGGAAGGTGCCCGCGCCGACATGCAGCGTGACGAAATGGCGGGCAATGCCGGCCGCATCCAGCCTTGCAAACAGGTCCGGGGTGAAATGCAACCCGGCCGTGGGAGCGGCTACCGCGCCATCAGCCTTGGCATAGATGGTCTGGTAGTCCTCGCGATCCCGGGCATCCTCGGCTCGCTTGGAGGCGATATAGGGCGGGAGGGGAATGTGGCCGACCGTGGCGATCGCCACGTCCAGCTCGGCGCTTTCGAGTGAAAAGCGCAGCGTGACCTCGCCGCCTTCGCCCTTTTCCTCGACGGCGGCACTCAGGTCTTCGCCGAATTCGATGGTGTCACCCACGGCCAGGCGCTTGCCGGGGCGGGCGAAGGCCTTCCACTGCGCCGGCCCGAGGCGCTGGTGGAGCATCGCTTCGATAGCGGCCCCTGCCCCTCCCGGGCGGCGACGCAGGCCATCCAGCCTGGCGGGGATGACCTTGGTGTCGTTGAAGACCAGCATGTCACCCGCACGCAGCAGCGTCGGCAGCTCGGACACGGTGCGATCGGCGAGCGTGTTGCCGAGGGGATCGACTTCGAGCAGGCGCGCCTGATCGCGCGGCTCGGCGGGGCGAAGCGCGATGTTTTCGGCAGGAAGATGAAAATCGAAATCGGAAACGCGCATAGTCAACGTCCAAGCAACCCAATTTAACGGTGCTTTGTTACAGGGCGTCATTGCGAGCGCCGCGAAGCAATCCAGGCTCTGCGTTTCATGGCACCTGGATTGCTTCGCGGCGCTCGCAATGACGTTTTAAACTGCAAAGGGCACCACCGGATTTCTCCGGTAGTGCCCGATCTTCTGTCTCGGCTTTGTTCAGACGATGTCGGCCTGAACGCGCATCGAGACGATCTTGTCGGGGTTTACCACCGGCTCGCCGCGCTTGATCTTGTCGACATTCTCCATGCCTTCGACGACCTTGCCCCAGACCGTGTACTGGCGATCGAGGAACTTGGCGTTGTCGAACACGATGAAGAACTGCGAGTTGGCGGAGTTCGGCATCGAGGAACGGGCCATCGAGCAGATGCCGCGCACATGCGACTCGTCGTTGAACTCGGCCGGCAGGTTCGGATGCTTGGAGCCGCCGGTGCCGCGGCCGTCGGGGCAGCCGGCCTGCGCCATGAAACCATCGATCACCCGATGGAAGACGATGCCGTCATAGAACTTCTCGCGGGCGAGCAGCTTGATGCGCTCGACATGCTGGGGGGCGAGGTCCGGACGCAGTTCGATGACGACACGGCCCTGCGTGGTTTCCATGACGATCGTGTTTTCGGGATCAGCGGCCATCGGCACGCTCCTTTCTTTCGGAAAGTGAAGTGGAATGACGGCTAGATAGTGCCTGGCCGCCCTTCTTGCAATTGGCGAATGGTGCCATGGTCATCCCGGATGCGCTGCGGCGCGAAGCGATGCTGCGCAGATCCGGAACCGTATGACGAATGAGGCGCTTCATTTGGAGCGCGGTTACTGGTCGACATTGCACCATTTCATGCTGCAATGCGCCTGGAACGACATATCTACTTGGCCAACTGCATCTTGATGATCTTGTCGGGATTGCTGACCATGCCGTTGTCGCTGGAATCGCCCTTCTTGATCTTGTCGATGGCGTCCATGCCGGACACCACTTCGCCGACGATAGTGTACTGGCCATCCAGGCTGGCCTGCGGGGCATACATGATGAAGAACTGCGAATTCGCCGAATTCGGATCGGAGGAACGGGCCATGCCGACGACGCCGCGCACGAACTTGGCCTTGTTGGTGAATTCGGCCTTGAGGTCAGGCAGGTCCGAGCCGCCGGTGCCGGTGCCGGTGGGATCGCCGGTCTGGGCCATGAAACCCTCGATCACCCGATGGAAGACGATGCCGTTGTAGAAGCCGCGCTTCACCAGCGTCTTGATCTGCTCGACATGCTTGGGTGCGAGGTCGGGACGCAGCTTGATGGTGGCGCGGCCATACTGGGTGTCGAGATAGACGGTGTTGGCATCGGCTTGCGCAGCCTGAGCGGGGGCCACGGCGAAAAGGCCGATCACGACGGCCAAAGCAGAAAGAATACGAAGCAAGGATTGTCTCCCTCGAAGACGGAATGGATTGCGGGGTTTTGCCCTAGGGCGTCGATTTGGCGAACCGCGCCTTCAGGCGGCGCAGCACGCCTGCCGGTACGAATCCGGAGACATCGCCACCCATGGCCGCGATTTGGCGCACAAGCGTGGCGGTGATAGGGCGCACGATCGGCGAGGATGGCAGGAATACGGTCTGCACACCGGGCGCCAGGGCCGCATTCATGCCGGCCATCTGCATTTCATAGTCGAGATCGGTGCCGTCCCTGAGGCCGCGGATCAGCAAGGTCGCTCCCACGCGCCGGGCCGCATCGACGGCGAGATCCGCAAAGGTGACGACTTCCAATTGGTCAGGACCGAGCAAGGGGCCGCAATCCTCGCGGATCATGTCCATGCGCTCTTCTGCCGTGAACAAGGGAGCCTTGCCAGGATGCACGCCAATAGCGACCACCAATCGATCAGCTACGGCCGCAGCGTGCCGGATGACGTCGACATGGCCGTTGGTCAGAGGGTCGAAAGAGCCCGCATAGAAGGCCGTCCTAGGCGTGGCATGGGCTGAAGTCATGGCACTCTCATCGTTGGAGCGTATCGTTGGCTATAATCTCGGGTTTGACGGCGTAGTGATCGCCGAGGGGAAGGCAATCGAGGACAAAAGCCTTGCAGCCTGGCCGCCTTGCTTGCCGTGACGCGAAGTCTCGGCAACGCTTGCCCTTCCCATCCGACCATTATTAACCTCGTCAAACTCCAGACTATAACCGATGGCACGCCCTAAGGCTTAAGCCGAAGGTCCAGGCATCCGGAATGTTTCATTTTGGTACACTCTGCGCCGACCATTGAGGCGAGGCCCGTCTGCGGAAGGCAACGAAAATCGTTCCGATGATCGACCGCTCAGGGAACTTTCTGGCCGGCCATCGCATTATCCGGGGCACGACACAGTTCAAGCGAAATGCCTCGGAATTTACGATCCAACGGGTAAATTCTGCCCCAAAACGGTTGATGCACATGGCCCTCGCTGTTCTCGTCTCCAACGCCCTTGTCGCGCAAACGCCCAACCCGCGAGGACGGCGTGTGCGAAAGCGCACGGCGAGTCACGGTCGCATCATGGTTAATGAGTCATAAGTGATCAAACAAGGTTGAGACATACCTGAACTGATAGGATGCATGGCTATGACAACCCTTCGCCCCGCTCTGGCAATCGGTGCAAGCCTCTTCGCCCTCGCCGCCGCCTCTCTTCTCGATGTGGCCCGCATGCAGCCCCAACAGGTTGCCGCCAGCCGCGGCGACAGGCTGAACGTTGCATCCCTCGCTGCCGATTGCAGCAAGAATTCAATCATTGCCGCCTGCGCAGGCGATGCCGCTGCCAAGCAGGCGATGCCGCCGGTGACGCTGATCCAAGTTTATCAGGACACCGGCAAGACCACGCTGGTCAAGGTCAAGCTGCCGCAATGATCCCCTTATTATCCCTCGCATCATCCGTAACCTGTGGTGATGTGATGGCTTCCTCCCTCCAAGACCGCCGGTTCGGCTGATCGCAAAAGCCCTTCCGGAACTTACAAACGGCACCCTTCGCGGGGTGCCGCTTTTTTTGTTTGGGGCTATTCTTCGCCGCCTTCCTCGTCTTCGTCACCCTCATCGCTGACGCGCTCGACGGAGACGACTTTCTCCCCCTCGGCCGTGTTGAAGACGATGACGCCTTGCGAGCCGCGTCCGACGATGCGGATGCCCTCGACCGGGCAGCGGATGAGTTGGCCGCCATCGGTCACCAGCATGATCTGGTCGCTGTGCTCGACGGCATAGGAGGAGACCAGCTTGCCATTGCGCTGGTTGACGGCCATGGCCACGATGCCTTTGCCGCCACGTCCGGTGATGCGATACTCGTAGGAGGAAGAGCGCTTGCCATAACCATTTTCGGAAATGGTGAGGATGAACTGCTCCTCGGCCGAGAGCTGGGCGTAACGCTCGGTGGAGATTTCCACAGAGGTGTCGCTCGTCTCCTCGGTATCCTCGACGCCGTTGTCGCCGTTTTCGGTCTCACCGGCCACAGCGCGCCGCATCTTGAAATAGGCGGATCGCTCCTCGGGAGAAATCTCGCGGTGGGCGATGATATCCATGGCGATGACGGTGTCCTCGCCCTCCAGCCGGATGCCGCGCACGCCCATGGAGTCACGCCCCTTGAACACGCGCACGTCGGGTACGGGGAAGCGGATGCACTGGCCGAGAGCGGTGGTGAGCAGCACATCGTCTGCCTCGGTGCAAATCGAGACGTCCCGGATCTGCTCGCCTTCCTCCAGCTTCATCGCGATCTTGCCGGCGCGGTTGACCTGGACGAAGTCCGAGAGGTCGTTTCGCCGCACCGTGCCGGAGGAGGTGGCGAACATGATGTGCAGCGTCGCCCACTGGTTCTCATCCTCGGGCAGCGGCATGATCGAAGTGATCCGCTCGTCCGCCTCGATCGGCAGCAGGTTGATGAAGGCCTTGCCGCGCGCCTGGGGCGCCGCCAGCGGCAGACGCCAGACCTTCTCCTTGTAGACGCGTCCCTTGGAGGAGAAGAACAGCACCGGCGTGTGGGTGTTCGCCACGAACAGATAGGTGACGAAATCCTCTTCCTTGGTCTGCATGCCGGAGCGGCCCTTGCCGCCGCGGTGCTGCGCCCGATAGGTGGAGAGAGGCACCCGCTTGACATAGCCGGCGTGGGACACGGTCACCACCATGTCCTCGCGCTGGATCAGGTCCTCGTCCTCGAAATCGGCATCCGAATCGAGGATCTCGGTGAGGCGCGGCGTGGCGTGCAGCGCCTTCATCTCCTCGAGTTCCGTACGGGCGATCGCCATGATGCGCGCGCGTGAGCGCAGGATGTCGAGATAGTCGCGGATCTGGTCGGCCAGAGTCTGCAGCTCGTCGCCGATTTCGTCGCGCCCGAGAGCCGTCAGGCGGGCCAGGCGCAGTTCCAGGATAGCGCGGGCCTGGGCATCCGAGAGGCGGTAGGTGCCGTCCTCGTTCATCGGGTGCTTGGGATCGTCGACCAGCAGGATCAGTGGCGCAATATCGCCCGTCGGCCAATCGCGGCCCATCAAGGCCTCGCGGGCCGTGTTCGGGTCGGGGCTGGTGCGGATGATGCGGATGACCTCGTCGATATTGGCGACGGCGGTGGCGAGGCCGCACAGGATATGGGCGCGGTCGCGCGCCTTGTTCAGCAGATATTTGGTGCGGCGGCTGATCACCTCCTCACGGAAGTCGACGAAGGCCGAGATCATGTCCTTGAGGTTGAGCAACTCGGGGCGGCCGCCATTCAGCGCCACCATGTTTGCCCCGAAGCTGGTCTGCAGCGAGGTGAAGCGGTAGAGCTGGTTCAGCACCACCTCGCCGACCGCGTCACGCTTGAGCTCGATGACGAGGCGCATGCCCTGGCGGTCGGACTCGTCGCGGACTTCGGCGATGCCCTCGATCCGCTTCTCGCGCACCAGTTCGGCGATGCGCTCCTGCAACGTCGCCTTGTTGACCTGGTAGGGAATGGCGGTGACGATGATGGCGTCGCGGTCCTTGCGGATTTCCTCGATCGTGGCGCTGGCGCGCATGATGATCGAACCACGGCCGGTGTTGTAGGCCGAGCGGATGCCCGAGCGGCCGACGATGTTGGCGGCGGTCGGGAAATCGGGGCCCGGGATCAGTTCCATCAGATCGTCGATGGTGATGGCCGGATTGTCGATATAGGCTAGGCAGCCGTCGATCACCTCACCGAGATTGTGGGGCGGGATGTTGGTGGCCATGCCGACCGCGATGCCGCCGGCACCATTGACCAGCAGGTTGGGAAAGCGCGCCGGCAGGACGGACGGCTCTTCCTTGGTGCCGTCATAGTTTTCCTGGAAGTCGACCGTAGCCTTGTCGATGTCGTCGATCATCGCCACGGCGGCCTTCGACATGCGCGACTCGGTGTAGCGCATCGCCGCCGGCGGATCGCCGTCCACCGACCCGAAATTGCCCTGCCCGTCCACCAGCATCAGGCGCATGGAGAAGGGCTGGGCCATGCGGACCAGGGCGTCGTAGATCGACTGGTCGCCATGGGGGTGATACTGACCCATGACGGCGCCGACGATGTTGGCCGACTTGACGTATTTGCGGTCGGGCGTGTGGTTGTTCTCGTACATGGAATGCACGATGCGCCGATGGACCGGCTTCAGGCCGTCACGCACGTCCGGCAGGGCACGGCTCACGATCACGCTCATGGCGTAATCGAGATAGCTGCGCCTCATCTCGTCGGTGATGGAAGTCGAGCGGATGTCGGACGGTTCCCCGTCATCCGGCCTCTTGTCGTTTTCGTCAGTCAATGCACGGCCTCAAACCGATTCTGCGGCGTCCTCATGAACAAATCGCGTCTTGGGAAACGCTCCTTGCTCACGCTCTTCGTTCTCGACGCGTCCCAAGGCAAAATGCGCTCAAACGTGAACGCCAATTTGCTCTAGCACCTTGTTTCGACGCATCTTTGCGATTTGAAGTCGTCCGTTCAAATCGCAACACGCTTTGGCGACTCTCAGTGATTCCATTAAATCGCCAAACGCTTTAGCCCATTCCGCCCCCCGGTACCACCCTGGCGCTTCCGGTGCCAACAGCATTCTTCGATTTGTCTTTCAAAGGGTTATTCGCGACTCTTACCGAATGCTCTGGAGCCGAAAAACATGGCATGCGTGAGGCGAGCGGCCCTGACGATGAAAGCACCTGCTCATGCCGGCTTGCGTCCGCATACACCGGTTGCGCATCCGTAAAAGAACTTCAGGTAGTCAACCTGCAGGCCTTCCGCCTCCAGCATGCGGGCGAAGGCGGAGGCATCGCCGAAATTGGTGCTGTAGGTGCCGATCATGGCGAAGTCCTGGGCTCCCTTCAGCAGGAAGCGCTCGATCATGGGCAGCACCATCTTGAGATGGAACAGATAGAGCGGACGAAGCCACCATCCCTTGGGATCGGAGGCCTCGATCAGCGAGAAACAACCGCCCGGTTTGAGGCAGCGGGCGATCAAGGCTGCAAGTTTGCGATGCTGGCCAGGATTGAACGTCTTCAGACCAAAGGTCGAAATCACGAAATCCGCGCTGCTGTCCGGTAAATTGCTGGACAGGACGTCGTCCTCGATGAAGGCGATCTTGTGGGCCCGGTGAGCATGAAGGCGGGCCATCGCGCGCTGACGCATGCCCGTGGAGATATCGACGGCGATGATGCTTGCGGTCGTCGGATGGCGTTTCAGGAGATGAGGCCAGACCTCGCCGGTGCCGGCCATGAGATCATAGCCCATGGCAGCCGGGGCTGGCGGCGCTGGCAGCGCCTCGACGCATTGCCGGCGCCAGCGTTCAGTGAAGCCGAGCGAGCACCAGGTGCTGAACGCGATATATTTATCGGAACAGCGATCGAAGACGCCTTTCACGAATTGCGGGTCATAGATGTCTTCGGTCATTCGCCACCGCAACTAACGTTTCGTGACGCCCTACGGCAACAGGATCGAGGATCCCGTCGTGCCCCGCCCTTCCAGTTCCTCATGCGCCTTGCGGGCATCCTTGAGCTGATAGCGCTGGTTGACCGGGATCTTCACCTTGCCGGAGGCGACCGTCTCGAACAGGTCGCCGGCCGTCGCCAGCAGGTCGGCGCGTTCGGCAACATAGGTTCCCAAGGTTGGGCGGGTAGCAAAGAGCGAACCCTTCTGGGACAGGAGCAGCATGGGAACCGGCTCGACCGGGCCGGAGGCATTGCCGAAGGAAACCCACATGCCGAGTGGCCTCAGACAGTCGAGCGAACCGGGGAAGGTATCCTTGCCGACACCGTCATAGACCACCTCGCATTTGCGGCCATCGGTGATTTCGGCCACCCGCTTCACCCAGTCCTCGCTGCGATAGAGAATGGTGTGGTCGGCGCCGTTGGCGCGCGCCAGCGCGGCCTTTTCTTCCGAGCCCACCGTGCCGATCACCGTCGCGCCGAGCGCCTTGGCCCATTGGCACAGGATCAGCCCGACACCGCCCGCGGCCGCATGCACCAGGACCGTCTGGCCGGTTGAGACCTTGAAAGTGCGCCGGATCAGATATTGCGCCGTCATGCCCTTGAGCATCATGCCGGCTGCCTGCTCGTAGGAAATCGCCTCCGGCAACGGCACGAGCCGGTTGGCGGGATAGGTGCGCTCGGAGGCATAGCTGCCGACGGCACCGGCATAGGCCACGCGGTCGCCGGGCTTGAAGTTGCCCACCCCCTCGCCGACCGCGATCACTTCCCCCGCCCCTTCCGCGCCGAGGGTGAACGGCAGGGACGGCGCCTTGTAGAGGCCGGAGCGGTAATAGGTATCGATATAGTTCACGCCGCAGGCATGCTGGCGGATCAGGACCTCGCCGGCGGCGGGCAGCGGCGTGGCGACCTCCTCATAGGTCAAAACCTCGGGGCCGCCGGTCTGATGAACGCGAATGGCTGCGGGCATGGCAAATACCTGTGGTTGAAATCACGTGATGAAACGAAGGGGCGCTTTCAGGTGGCTTGCAGCATGGCTCGACGTCCTGCCACCCGACGATGTTACCGACGCTTGCGATGATGTCCAGGGCCGCCGGAAGTCATGGAAACACCCGGGCCTCGGACACTACTTGGCCATGCGATCATGAACCGGCGCCGTGCGGAAATATCCGAGGATCAGGAAATAGACGCCGATGATGCAAAGCGCCCAGGTGACCCAGGGGGCCGGATCGACATTCTCCCAGATCGCCATGATTGCCAGCACGGACCATACCACCAGCAGGATCAGCGTAGGCAGCCTCAGCTTGGCCACGCGCAACGGATGCACGAAGACGAAGGATGCGAAGGTCATCAGGCCGAGTGCCAGCACCGCCAGGAAGATGATCGTCATGGAGAGGATCGTCGGCTCGGCCGGGCTGAGCAGGAAGAAATAGAACACGATCAGGTTCCACACCGCCGGAAAGCCCTTGAACCAAGCGTCCTCCGTCTTCATCTCGTTGTCGGCGAAATACATCGCGCTGGTGAGAAGAATCACGGCCATGGCGATGAGGTTGAGCACATTGCTCGAACCGCCCAGCATGCCCGAACTGTAGAGGGCATAGGCCGGGACGATGACATAGGTCAGATAGTCGATGATCAGATCGAGAGCGACGCCCGACCAGCGGGGCGAGGCTTCGGTGATGTTGATCTTGCGGGCAATCGTGCCGTCGATGCCGTCCACGAACAGGGCGAGCGCCAGCCAGGCGAACATCGTGCGCCAATCGTGCTGGACAGCCGCTATCAGGGCAAGAAATCCCCACAGCACGCCGCTGGCCGTAAACAGATGCACACCGAAAGCCAGCCGCTTCTGCTGCGGGGTTATCGGATTGCCGGAAGGTATAGGAGGTGATGAAGCCAACGCTGCTCGGATTCTCTACTGAGGGAGCGTCATCATATCGCCACATAACCCCGGCGCTAGAATATTTTCGTCTCCAGGCCCGGGTGCCCACAAGAACGTCTGCGCAGGCACGTCCGTCCACCATGCGATCTCGCAGGGGGCGGCCGGCGGTTGACACATCCCCTCCCCGGCACCATCACTGCATGAACCACCCACATCGCCGAGCCGGAAGCCGAAAACGAGCGCGCGATCCATGGAATGGTCCGGACTATCTCTGGCGTCCACCGATATGCTCGGAGCGCCCCCGTGGTTCTGGGCGATCTTCGCATCGTCCATCACCGTCATTCTCATCTTCGATCTGGGCTATCTCAATCGCCGCATTCCGGTGCTGTCGCTCGGCCAATCGATTGGTTTGACGGCGGCCTATGCCGTGCTGACCGCCATGTTCGGTTGCGGCGCATGGCTGTATTTCGGCCCGGAGAAAGGATCGCTGTTCTTCACCGCCTATGCGCTCGAGCAGTCGCTTTCGATCGACAATGTCTTCGTGATGTCGGTGATCTTCGCCTTTTTTGGCGTGCCTCGCCGATATCAGCATCGCGTGCTGTTCTGGGGGATCGTCGTCGCCATCGTCCTCAGGGGCGTCTTCGTCGGCTTGGGCGCGGCAATCGTGGCGCGATTTGCCTGGGTACTCTATCTGTTCGGCCTCTTCCTGGTCGTGACCGGGCTGCGCATGCTGCGCGGCGTGGACGAACAGGTGGACCTCGACCAGAACAGGGCGGTTGCCTGGTTCATGCGCCATTTGCGCATGACGACGAAAATCGAGAACGAGCACTTCTTCGTCCGCCTGCTCGATGGCGACGGCAAGCCCGTCCTCCACGCGACACCGCTGTTCGCCGCCTTTGCGGTGATCAACGTGGCCGACATCGTCTTTGCCGTGGACAGCGTGCCGGCGGTGCTGTCCCAGACGCAGGACCCCTTCATCGTCTACACCTCGAACATCTTCGCCATTCTCGGTCTGCGGGCGCTCTATTTCGTCATCGACGCGCTCATCGCCAAATTTCGCTATCTGAAGGTCGCGTTGGCGGCATTGCTGGTTTTTATCGGCGTCGTGATTTTCTATGAGCGCCTCGTCGGCGAGTTCGACAATGTGCTGACCATGGCGATCACCTTCGCGACGCTGGGGATCGCCATCCTCGCCTCGATCCTGACTTCCGCGAAAACCTGATCGCATCAACCGGATCGGGCGACGCCCCGTCGTGTAGATGTTCGAATTGATCGCATGCGACGGCGGCCTGCATCTGGTATAGACAACTTAGTCCTTGCGCTGATGCGGCAAACTCTGTATGGACCCGGCTTCGCTTCGGCCGGAGGCTGAACGGATGGCTGCGCTTGCGCAGAGGAACCCCCAGGGTTCCGGCATCCCGTGTCTTCGCCCTCTTAAGACATTCCTCGACGGCCTGCCGGGTCACGAGGGGCTTCGCGCCAGGCGAACGTGACAACCACGACGCGTTGTAACCAAAGGACAGGCCATCTCATGCCGAATTACGAGCATGTCTTCCTGGCTCGCCAAGACGTGACCTCCCAGCAGGTCGAAGCGCTGACCGCCCAGTTCAAGGGTGTCATCGAAGCGCATGGCGGCACCGTCGGCAAGACCGAATATTGGGGCGTCAAGTCCCTGCAGTATCGCATCAAGAAGAACCGCAAGGCTCATTTCACGCTGCTGAACATCACCGCGCCGCATGCGGCCCTGGCTGAAGTCGAGCGTCAGATGTCGATCTCCGAAGATATCCTGCGCTTCCTCACCCTTTCCGTCGACGAGCTCGAGGAAGGTCCCTCGGCCATGCTGCGCAAGTCCGATCGCGACGAGCGTCGCGACGACGACCGCGGCTTCGGCTTCGGCGGCGGCCGTGGCGGCCCCCGTTCGGGCGGCAATGATCGTGGCCCGCGCCGCGAGCGCTTCGAAGGCTCTTCGGAAGAGCAGCAGGGAGAAGAGTGATCATGGCTACCGCACCTGGACGCCGCCCCTTCTTCCGTCGCCGCAAGACCTGCCCGTTCTCGGGCCCGAATGCGCCGAAGATCGACTATAAGGACGTCAAGCTCCTGCAGCGCTACATTTCCGAGCGCGGCAAGATCGTTCCTTCCCGTATCACCGCGGTTTCGGCCAAGAAGCAGCGCGAGCTGGCTCAGGCCATCAAGCGCGCCCGTTTCCTGGGCCTGCTGCCCTACGTGATCGGCTGATGACTTTGCGGCGAGGCGCTTTTGTGCCTCGCCGCCTATCTCCAACGACAGTCAGCCGGGCGATCCGGCCATGGCTGGGGTCTTCACCACAAGACCTCTAACCGCGACAGCGGGACAGCTCGACGATGCAACGCGATATTCCTATCGGCCTTGGTGCCGGCCTTGCCGCAGCCATCCTGGCGCTCGCTCCCCTGAGCGGCTCGGGCTTCGGCATCTTGCTCTCGGTTCTCTCCGCGTTGCCGATCACCCTGGCCACGCTGTGCTGGGGATACCGTGCCGGCCTTGCCGCCGCCATCGCCGCCATGGCAGTGCTGGCCCTGGTTGCCTCGGGCGTCGCCGCCCAATCTTCCGATTCCTCCCCCTTCCGTCTCGCCCTGCAGTTCGGTGTTTCCCGAGCCCTGCCGGCCTGGGGACTGGCTTATCTCGCCGTCGCCGGTTATGGCGACAGTGCGATTGATCGTGCGCCCCTCTCGCTTGGCACCTTGGCGGTCGTCGCTGCCGTGCTGGGAATGGCAGGGACCCTTTTCGGCATCCTCGCACTCGGCTCGACCCCCGAACAGGCGCTGGCCAATCTGCGCACCGAACTCATGCAGGCCTATCGCATCATGATGGGCGGATCGAAGGATCAACCGATTCCCGCCAAGGACGGCGTGGATCCGGAAGCGTTCCTGCAGGTCTTCAGCGTGATCCTGTTGCCGCTCGCCGCCTTGTTCACCACGGTGTCCAATCTTGGAGGCCTGTGGCTGTCGGCACGCATTGCCCTGATCTCGGGCCGCCTGCCCCGCCCCTGGCCCGACGTGGCGGCTGAACTCCGCCTCCCGATCTGGTCGCTCGGCCTGTTGGCGATTGCCAGCGCCGTCTCGCTGCTTCCAGGCACGGTCGGCTTTGCCGGGCAGTTGCTGCTGGCGGCGTTGCTCGGTGCCTTCCTGGTCCAGGGATTTGCCGCGGTGCATGTCCTTACGCGTGGCGGAGCCATGCGTCCGCTGATCCTGGCCGTGACCTATCTGCTGTGTGTGTTCCTGTCCTGGATCGCGATGCCGCTGATGATCGTGTTCGGCCTGGTCGAGACTTTCTTCAATCTGCGCGGCCGCTTTGGCGACCGCTCCAATACCCCCAGTACCCCCCGATAGACGAACAAAGGAGATGAACATGGAAGTCATTCTGCTGGAGCGCGTTTCCAAGCTTGGCCAGATGGGCGAGACCGTGAAGGTGAAGGACGGCTATGCCCGTAACTTCCTTCTGCCCAACAACAAGGCCCTGCGCGCCACCAAGGCCAACAAGGAGCGCTTCGAGAACGAGCGCGTGCAGCTCGAAGCCCGCAATCTCGAGCTCAAGAAGGAAGCCGAAGCCGTTGCCGCCAAGCTGGAAGGCCAAACCTTCACGCTGATCCGCCAGGCTGGCGAGACCGGCCAGCTCTACGGTTCGGTCACGGCTCGCGACCTTGCCGAGACCTCGACCACCGGCGGCTTCACCGTGGCTCGTTCGCAGTTCGTGCTGAATACCCCGATCAAGACCATCGGCCTGCACAAGGTGCTCGTCCACCTGCATCCGGAAGTGGAAGTCACCGTCACCGCCAACATCGCCCGTTCGCCCGAAGAAGCCGAGCGCCAGATCCGCGGCGAAGACGTGCTGGCCCCGCAGGACGACGAGGACACCTTCGAGAACCCCGAGGACATCGAGATCCCCGGCGTTCCCGGCACCGGCGAGCAGCCCGAGGTCTGATTCTCGACCCTTCGACACGATCAAGAGCCGGGCGCTTGTCGCCCGGCTTTTATTTTGCCCGGTTGTGAATCACTGTGAATTGCCGATCAAAGGCCAAGGGGAGCGGCGAGCGTGCTAAGCTTGCTGCCCGACGAATCACGATCCCAAGAGCCTGATGTCCACACCTGTCGAAGCCACCGTACACAAGCTCGAGACCGGCCAAGCCGTGACCTTTCGGCAGGCCCCCAGCAATGTCGAAGCCGAGCAGGCCCTGCTCGGCGCCATTCTGGTCAACAACGAAGCATTCTACCGGGTTTCCGACTTCCTGCTGCCCGAGCATTTCTTCGACCCTTTCCATCGCAGGATCTTCGAGATCGCCTCGAGCCTCGTGCGCGCCGGCAAGATGGCGACGCCCATCACGCTGAAGACCTTTCTCGGTCCGGACCAGGACATTGGCGGGCTCACCACGCAGCAATATCTCATCCGCCTCGCCACTGAAGCGACCACAGTCATCAACGCGGCCGATTATGGCCAGATCATCTACGACCTCGCTCTCCGGCGCTCCCTGATCCAGGTCGGCGAGGAACTGGTCAACGTCGCTTATGACGCCCCGGTCGACATGACCCCCGGGGACCAGATCGAGGAGGCAGAGCGCCGGTTGTTCGCTTTGGCCGAGACGGGACGCAACGAAGGCGGTTTCTCGACCTTCTCGGATGCGCTGAAGGATGCCATCGACATGGCCTCCGCCGCCTATCAGCGCGATGGGCAATTGTCGGGTCTTGCCACCGGCCTCGACGATCTCGACAGGATGATGGGCGGCCTGCAGCCGTCCGACCTCATCGTTCTTGCCGGTCGTCCCGGCATGGGCAAGACCTCGCTTGCCACCAATATCGCCTACAACATCGCCAAGAATTACCAGTTCGAGATCCTGCCAGACGGTTCACGCAAGACCATCGATGGCGGTTCGGTCGGCTTCTTCTCGCTGGAAATGTCCGCCGAACAGCTCGCCACCCGCGTCGTGGCCGAGCAGGCCAACGTGCCTTCCTACAAGATCCGCCGCGGCGATCTTTCGGAGGACGAGTTCAGCCGCCTGGTCACCGCCAGCCAGGACATGCAGGCGACGCCGCTCTATATCGACGACAGCGGCGGCATTTCCATCGCCCAGCTCGTGGCGCGCGCACGGCGCTTGAAGCGCCAGCGCGGCCTCGACCTCCTGATCGTCGACTACATCCAGCTCCTCACCGGTTCGGGCAAGAAGGGCAGCGAGAACCGCGTGCAGGAAATCACCGAGATCACGACGGGCCTCAAGGCGCTGGCCAAAGAGCTGAATGTGCCGCTCATTGGCCTGTCTCAGCTCTCGCGTCAGGTGGAATCGCGTGACGACAAGCGTCCGCAGCTCTCGGATCTGCGTGAATCCGGCTCGATCGAGCAGGACGCCGACGTGGTGATGTTCGTGTTCCGCGAGGAGTACTACGTGAAGAACAAGATGCCGAAGGAAGGCAGCGAGGAGTTCTTCAAATGGCAGGCCGAGATGGAAAGCCTGGCCGGTGTCGCCGAAGTGATCATCGGCAAGCAGCGCCACGGTCCGACCGGCACCGTCAAGGTGCAGTTCGACGCCGACGTCACTCGTTTCGGCAATCTTGCCCGCACCGATCATCTGCCGATCCAGACTGGCGAATAGGCGTCGACCATCTGGAAGGCGCGATCTTTGCGGTCCCGCCTTCCGCCAGATTCCAACCCGCTCTATGGTCTGCGCATGACCGATTCCCTGCCTCCCGTTTATGCCCGCCTGACCATCGACACCGACGCCCTCGCCGCCAATTGGCGGCGTTGCGGGCAGCAGCGGCCTAAGGCCGAATGTGCGGCCGTGGTGAAGGCCGATGGCTATGGCCTGGGCATCGACAATGTCGTACCCGCCCTTAGCCGGGCAGGCTGCGGTACCTTCTTCGTCGCCCAGATCGACGAAGGTATTCGCGTGCGCAAGCTCGCTCCGGATGCCACGATCTATGTCCTGAGCGGCCTTGCGCCCGGCCATGGCGACAGGTTTGCCGCGAATGCCCTGAGGCCGGCCTTGGGCTCGCGCGAAGAATTGCGGGAATGGTCCGCCTTCGTTGCCGCCACCGGCTGGCAGGGAGGTGCCGCCTTGCACGTGGATACCGGCATGTCCCGGCTCGGGCTGCGCATCGACGAAGCCCATGCCCTGGCCGCGGAGGGAGAGCTCTTCAGACCTTCCCTGCTGATGAGCCACCTCGCCTGCGCCGATACGCCCGAACATCCGCTCAATGCCAGGCAGTTCGAGGCTTTTACCGGCGTCAGATCGCTCTATCCGGATGTGCCCGCCTCGCTCTGCAATTCCTACGGCACCTTCCTGCCGGCAGAGATCGGCTACGATCTGCTGCGTCCGGGCGTGGCGCTGTACGGCTCCAACCCCCTGCCCGGTCAACCCAATCCGATGCGGCCGGTCATCACCCTTTCAGCCCAGGTCCTGCAGGTTCGCAACGTGCTTCCCGGCGAATATGTCGGCTATGGCGCGACCTGGACGAGTCGGCAGCCCGCCCGCATTGCGATGGTGGCTATCGGCTATGCCGACGGCTATATGCGTTCGGGCTCCTCCTCCGACGATTTCGACTCAGCGCTGGCGTATGTCGCAGGCAAATACTGCCTGATCGCCGGACGCATCTCGATGGACATGACGGCGATCGACGTGACGGATCTGCCGGCAGACACGGTGAAACGGGGCGATTGGGTTGAACTGATCGGGCCCAATCTGCCGGTCGATGAGGTGGCGCGCCGTGCCGGTACGATCGGCTATGAGATACTCACCAGCCTGGGGACTCGCTATGATCGGCACCTGGCGGTCTAGGCGATAGCGCCTGCCCTTGCCGTCGGTCACCACAGGCGTTGCTCGGGAAGAATGCAATGATCGACCATTTCGGCTTTCCGGTTCGTGACTATCGACGTTCCCGTGCCTTCTACGACCAAGTTCTCGCGCCGCTCGGCTATTCGGTGCAAAAAGAAGTCACGCGGGAGATGACCGGCAACACCGCCCAGTGCGGCTATGGCACGGACGGGCGGCCTCAATTCTGGCTTGGGGATGGCGACACCAGGGAGGGCAGCTTCCACATTGCCTTCGCTGCAAAAAACAGGAAGGCGGTGGATGCCTTTTATGCCGCCGCATTGGCCGCTGGTGCGCGCGACAATGGCCCGCCTGGAATTCGGGCTCATTACCATCCCAACTACTATGCGGCCTTCGTGCTCGATCCGGATGGCCATAATATCGAGGCGGTCTGCCACCTGCCCGGCTGACGGAATCTCGCTTTCGAGAGCCCGATGAAGACGGGTGTCGTCGACTTTCGTTTCACGCATATGTCGCGTCGACGGAGCATATTTTCTACGAGATTGTTCCGGGAGACCTCGATTTCGCCGGCGATGTTGACTTTCATCACCATCTTTGACAATCGAGATTTTGCAATGCGCTGCTTTTAGTCTCCCATTTGGAAGCTTACGGAAAGTAATCTCATGCCGATCGTTTCGGATGTCATCGCCGCTATTACAGATTTTGCGATGGCGCGCATCAATATATTGTTGATGATGGCAACGTTCGTGTCGGGTGGTGTGTTTGCTTTCTTGTTCTTGCTGGCCGATACGAATGCCAGCCGAAATATTCGAGGGTTTCTTCGCTTTTTTATGCCTGTTTCGGGATGGCTTAGTCACTCGACGAAAATCGACGTTCTCCTGTACTTCATCATCAAATTCTCCTTTCGATGGGTGGCTCTTTTCGCAGCGATCCTGACCACGTTCCTAGCGGAGAAGGCCGGTGCGGCGCTGAGTGCCTGGTTCCAGTTCGATCAGAAATTGCAAGCCGGGCCGGTGACGATTGTCATATTATGTATAATTATGTTCATGTTTTCCGATCTTGGAGAGTTCATAAGTCATTATACCCAGCACAAAAATCGTTATCTTTGGGAATTCCATAAGATTCATCACTCGGCCACCTTCCTGACGCCGCTTACCGCCTCGCGCGTGCATCCGGTAGGTGTACTTCTCGATGCCGTATTCATTGGCCTATGCCGGGTCATACCGGTTACCTTGATCGTATTCTTCTATGGTTTATCCATCGTCGAGCTCCTGGCGATGCAGGCGAGCGCATCGCTGATCTTCTCGCTGCTGACATTGGGCACGCTTCAGCACACGCATTTTTCCATCAGCTTCGGGATCCTGGACCGCATCTTTATCAGTCCCCGCATGCATCAGGTCCATCACAGCGTGGCCCGCAAGCACTGGGACAAAAATATGGGTTCGAGATTGTCGATCTGGGACTGGATCGCCGGCACGGCCTATCTGGCGACGCGGGATGAAGTGCAGAAATACGGCATCGGCACGGTGGAGGACGAGCGCGGCGACTATCAGAGGATCTGGTGGTGCTTTCTCGGCCCGATCGTGAAATGCGCTGTCGCCATACGGCGTAGCGTCGCGCGGACAAAACGCATGATGCTGCACCCGGAGCGGGCCGGCGGCGAGTGAGGCTGCTGCTCGGGAATGCGGCTGGGCCTTAGCTCTTGTGTTCTAGCAACACCTGGCCGCGCTGTTGTATCAGCGTGGTCACCTTGTCTGCCAGCATCGTCAGGAAGATCGGCAGCAGGATGCTCACCGTCACCGTATCGTCGCCGATATCGACGCTACCCGAAACGGTCTGCTTGAACACGCTCAGGCGGCACTCGAACCTGTCACCGTTCCAGGTTTCC
The DNA here is from genome assembly GCF_034424805.1 of Labrys sedimenti. Lineage (NCBI taxonomy): Bacteria > Pseudomonadati > Pseudomonadota > Alphaproteobacteria > Hyphomicrobiales > Xanthobacteraceae > Labrys > Labrys sedimenti. The sequence goes on along the minus strand of NZ_JAXOUF010000001.1, from coordinate 746,098 downwards.
TCGAGCGCCGTGAATTGCCCGGCATAGCTGTCGCGCAGTTGCGCAATGCCATCTTCGATGCGCTTGCGGGCGGCTGCACGGCCAAGGCTGTGAGGAATGGTGACGGTCAGCGGGCGCGACATGGACTGTTCCAGGGTGGTGCGTGGTTGCCAAGATATAGGTTGTGGCTCGATGTGCCTGCAAGGGGAGGTCGTTCCTGGCCTGTGGGTTCAATTCTTGGCCTGTGGATTGCACTTGCAGGCCTGGGCGGCGACAGGCCAGGGGCGGTCTGTCGGATTTGATCAGACTCGACCCGCCCGCTAGAAGGGCATCATGGCCAAACGAAGCCCCTCCTTCATCTGTCAGAATTGCGGTGCCACCTATAATCGCTGGCAGGGCAAATGCGATGCCTGCGGCGAGTGGAACTCGATTGCCGAGGAAGCCAGCGCCATCGCAGCCGTTCCCGCCTCGCAGCGTCCAAGAGGACGGGGACGCGTCTTTGCGCTCGAAAGCCTGACGGGATCGACCGACGAAGCGCCGCGCCTGGTCTCGGGGATCGAGGAACTCGACAGGGTCACCGGTGGAGGCTTCGTGCGAGGCTCGGTCCTCCTGTTGGGAGGCGATCCCGGCATCGGCAAATCCACCCTTCTGATCCAGGCCTGCGCGGCGCTTGCCAACCGCAACGCCCGGGTCATCTATATTTCGGGCGAGGAGGCTGCGGCGCAGGTGCGGCTGCGGGCGGAGCGGCTGGAGCTTGCCAGTGCACCGGTGGAACTGGCCTCCGAGACCTCGGTCGAGGACATCCTGGCGACCTTCGAGCACGGCCCGCCGCCGCGCCTGGTCGTCATCGATTCGATCCAGACCATGTGGACGGACACGGTCGAATCGGCGCCTGGTACCGTCACGCAGGTGCGCGGTTCGGCGCAGGCCCTGATCCGCTACGCCAAACGGTCCGGCAGTACCGTCATTCTCGTCGGCCATGTCACCAAGGACGGGCAGATCGCCGGCCCGCGCGTCGTTGAGCATATGGTCGATGCCGTACTCTCCTTCGAGGGTGATGGCGGACGTGACTTCCGCATCCTGCGCGGCGTGAAGAACCGCTTCGGTCCCACCGACGAGATCGGCGTGTTCGAAATGACCGGGCTCGGCCTGCGCGAGGTGACCAATCCCTCCGCCTTGTTCCTGTCCGAACGCGATCTCGGATCTCCAGGCACGGCCGTGTTCGGCGGCATGGAGGGCACGAGGCCGCTTCTGGTCGAGATGCAGGCCCTGGTAGCGCCGACGAGCCTCGGTACGCCTCGGCGTGCGGTCGTGGGATGGGATTCCAGCCGCCTGTCCATGGTGTTGGCCGTGCTAGAAGCCCATTGCGGCGTCAAGCTGGGGGGGCACGATGTCTATCTCAACGTGGCCGGCGGCTTGCGCATCCAGGAGCCCGCGGCCGATCTTGCCGTAGCGGCAGCTTTGATCTCCTCTTTGACGGGCGCTCCCCTGCCCGCGGATGCCGTGTATTTCGGTGAAGTCTCGCTGTCTGGATCCGTCCGTCCGGTTGCGCATATGGGGCCCCGTTTGAAGGAAGCGGCCAAGCTCGGTTTCCATCGTGCCGTCTGTCCTGTGCCCGGAAACGAGTCGGGTTCGGACAGTGGCATGCAGGTGAACGGCGTTGCCTCACTTGCGACACTTGTTGCGGATATTGCCGCCTCTGGTGAAAGCCAAAGGCGGAAATCCACTAAAGTTTCGCCATGAAGCGGGCATTTCCGCCGATTGCGCTGCAGCAAATGGGTGACGCCGTGTCGAACCGTCGTTATAGAAAGGCGCGCGGCCTTGTCTGTCGCGTCGCCTATGCAGGTATTTGCAGTATTTCCCGGTAAAACCCATTCGCGGGCTTTACCGGGAAACACTGCTTCCAAATCAGGATAGACCGCCAATGCCCGTAACGCTGCTGGATCTGATCGTCATCGGCGTCATGCTGATTTCGGCCCTTCTCGCAATGGTACGAGGCTTCACCCGCGAAGTTCTGGCCATTGCCGCCTGGGCCGCTGCCGCAATAGCCACCTTGTTGCTGTTCTCGCGGGTGCTGCCGCTGGTCACGCCCTATATCAAGAACGATACGCTGGCTCGTATTGCGACAGGTGCCGGCATCTTCCTGCTCGTTCTCCTGATCGCCTCCTTCATCACGATCCGTATCTCGGACATGATCCTGGACAGCCGGATCGGGGCGATCGATCGGACCTTCGGTTTCCTGTTCGGTGCGGCTCGCGGTCTTCTGCTCGCCATCGTCGCCTTCATCTTCTTCAGCTATCTGGTGCCGCCCAAGTCGGAGCCGACCTGGGTGCAGGATGCCAAATCCCGCCAGCTTCTGGTGTCCGGGCGCGACTGGATCCTTACCCTGTTGCCGAGCGATCCCGAAAACGTGATCCTCAAGCAATTGCGAGCCAATGAAGTGATCGGGCCTGGTGCCGACACCAACACCAATACGCAGGAACCGGATCCGGATGCCGCCGGCGCTCCCGCCGCTCCGCAGACCCAGCCGGCACCCCCGGCTCCGGCGGCGCCTGCGCCTGCACAATGATGCGATTGCATTGCCACAGTAAACTTCCCAGCAGGTATGCTGGAAAAGTCGATCGGTGGTATTATCTCAATGTCGAACGGAGCGGCGAAACCTGGTTTCGGGCCGCTCACCCTTTTTTGGAGAAAAAATCCAAGTGAGCGCCATGGCCCGTGACAACGACGATCTGGATCTCGACGCCGACCGCCTGCGTGAGGAATGCGGTGTGTTCGGCATCTTCGGACACAGCGAGGCAGCGGCGATCACCACCCTCGGTCTCCATGCCTTGCAGCATCGCGGGCAGGAAGCCTGCGGCATCGTCACCTTCGACGGCGTGCGCTACAATTCGGAACGGCGGCTCGGGCTGGTCGGCGACACCTTCTCCAAACGCGAGGTCATCGAGCGCCTGCCCGGCTCCCAGGCCATCGGGCACACCCGCTATTCGACGACGGGCGGCACCATCCTGCGTAATGTGCAGCCCTTGTTCGCGGAGCTCGAGGGCGGCGGTTTCGCCGTTGCCCACAACGGTAATCTCACCAACGGACTGACGCTGCGCCGTGAACTGATCGCCCGCGGCTCGATCTTCCAGGCCACCTCGGACAGCGAGGTGATCCTGCATCTTGTCGCGCGCTCGACACGCGAGAAGTTCATCGATCGCTTCATCGATGCCCTGTTCCAGATCGAGGGGGCCTATGCCTTTGTCGGCCTGACCAACCACATGCTGGTCGGCGCCCGCGATCCGCTCGGCATTCGCCCCCTGGTGCTAGGCGAACTCGATGGCTGCTACATCCTTGCTTCCGAGACCTGCGCCCTCGACATCATCGGTGCCCGCTTCGTGCGCGACATCGAGAATGGCGAGGTCGTCATCATCACCAAGGACGGCGTGGAATCACTGAAGCCCTTCCCGCGCGTGCCTCCCCGGCCCTGCATCTTCGAATATATCTACTTCGCCCGTCCGGACTCCATCGTTCACGGCCGCAGCGTCTATGCCGTGCGCAAGAGCTTCGGCGCCCAGCTTGCCGCCGAAGCCAGCGTCGAAGCCGATGTGGTGGTGCCGGTGCCGGATTCCGGCGTTCCCGCGGCGATCGGCTATGCCCAGGCGGCGGGCCTGCCCTATGAACTCGGCATCATCCGCAACCACTATGTCGGACGCACCTTCATCCAGCCGACCCAGGCCATCCGCGAAATGGGCGTGCGCATGAAGCATAGCGCCAATCGTTCGGTCATCGAAGGCAAGCGTGTCGTGCTGATCGATGATTCGATCGTGCGCGGCACCACGTCGGTGAAGATCGTGCGCATGATGCGCGATGCCGGGGCCAAGGAAGTGCATTTCCGCATTTCCAGCCCGCCCATCACCCATCCCGACTATTACGGCATCGATACGCCCGACAGGGAAAACCTGCTGGCGGCGCGAATGGATCTGGAAGCCATGCGGGCCTATATGGGTGCCGACTCACTGGCTTTCCTGTCTGTCGATGGCGTCTACAAGGCATGCGGTTACGACCAGCGTGACTCTGTCCGCCCGCAGTTCACCGATCATTGCTTCACCGGCGACTATCCGACCTTCCTGACCGATGTGGTCGGCGAAGGTGCCAAGCAGCAGTTCTCACTGCTCGCCGAAGCAAGCTGACGCGTCTCCACCCCGGTCCGGGGTGGGCACAGCAGCCCTATCCATCTTGTGAGTTTTCCGATGTCCGATCTTCTCAAAGGCCGCCTGGCGCTCGTCACCGGCGCATCGCGCGGCATTGGCCGTGCTACGGCCGTGGCCCTGGCCGAGGCGGGCGCGCATGTCATCGCCGTGGCCCGCACCGTCGGTGCGCTCGAGGATCTCGACGATGAAATCCGCCAGAAGGGCGGTGCTGCGACCCTGGTTCCTCTCGACATCAAGGATGGCGACGGTATCGATCGGCTCGGCTACACGCTGTTCGAGCGCTATGGCAAGCTCGACATCCTGATCGGCAATGCCGGGGCGCTCGGCGCGATCTCCCCCCTTGGCCATATCGAGCCCAAGGATTGGGACAATGTGTTTGCGGTGAACGTCACGGCCAATTGGCGCCTGATCCGCTCCTTCGATCCCCTGCTTCGTAAATCCGATGCCGGACGCGCCATCTTCATCACGTCGGGCGCGGCCTGGAAGTCGACGGCCTATTGGGGGCTCTATGCGTCCACCAAGGCGGCCCTCAACTCCATGGTGGCGACCTATGCCGCCGAGACGGTAAATTCACCGATCCGGGCCAACCTCTTTTCGCCCGGCCCCGTCCGCACCCATATGCGCGCGGCCGCAATGCCGGGTGAAGACGCCGACACCCTGCCGCATCCCTCCAGCATCGCGCCCTCGATCCTCAAGCTCGCGAGTCCGGATCTTACCGAGACCGGGCAGGTCTACGAGATGCGCCAGGAACGCTTCCTCAGCTTCAGGGCGCCGGAATAGTTCCAGGGGTGGTCCATGCGAATTGCCTTAGTGGCCAGGGACAACTCACTCGCCAAGGCTTGGGCCGATGCGTTTAAGGGCACGATTGAAGTGGAGGTCCATCGAGGATCGATCCTTGACGTCGAATATGATGCCATTGTCAGCCCGGCAAACAGCTTCGGCTTCATGGATGGCGGTATCGATCTCGTGTACTCTCGCCATTTTGGCTGGCAGGTTCAGGATCGGCTGCGAAGTGCGATTGTCCAACGACATCATGGGGAACTACTCGTCGGGCAAGCCGAGATTGTTGAGACTGGTGTCTCGATCCCTGCCTATCTGATCGCCGCACCGACGATGCGGGTGCCAATGGCTTTAGGCAAAGATTCCATCAATCCTTACCTTGCAACACGCGCTGTCCTTCTGCTGGCCCGTTACGGTCACTTTCCATCGGGCCCGCTCACTGGGATACCATTGTCGGCGCACCTGAAGGCCATTGCCTTTCCTGGGATGGGAACGGGCGTTGGTCGGGTGCCTGCTGAGATCTGCGCTCGCCAGATGCGCGCAGCTTATGACGAGGTCATGAGTATGAAACGTGCTATGCCCCAAAGCTGGGCGGAAGCGAGCGAGAAGCATCAATTGCTCTATACGGATCAGCCCGTTCGCCTCCAGTGAAATTGTCTGGCTACTTCTTCCTGTCGAAGGGGTTCTTCGGCGAACGCAGGCTGAGCCGGATAGGCACGCCGGGCATGTCGAACGTCTCGCGCAGGCCATTGACCAGATAGCGCTGGAAGCTGTCGGGCAGAGCATCGAGCTGGTTACCGAAGATGGCGAAATGCGGCGGGCGGGTCTTCACCTGCGTCATGTAGCGGATCTTGATACGGCGACCCGACACGGCCGGCGGCGGATGATGTTCGAGCACGCCCCCGAGCCAGCGGTTGAGGCGCGCTGTCGGCACACGACGGTTCCACGTCGTGAAGGCACGGAAAGCGGCCTCCATCAAGCGGTCGAGGCCCTGTTCCGACAAGCCGGAAAGAGTGACCACCGGCGCGCCGCGCAATTGCGGCAGCAGGCGCTCGAACATTTCGCGGGCGCTGGCGAGCGCCTTGTGGCGATCCTCGACCAGATCCCATTTGTTGAGGCCGATGACGACCGCCCTGCCTTCGCGCTCCACGAGATCGGCGATCTGCAGATCCTGCTTCTCGAAAGGCGTGGCGCTGTCGAGCAGCAGCACGACCACTTCCGCGAAACGGACCGCCCGCAGCCCATCCGAAACGGACAGCTTTTCGAGCTTGTCCTCGATGCGGGCCTTCTTGCGCATACCGGCGGTATCGAACAGCTTGATGCGTTTGTCACGCCAGGTCCAGTCCACCGAAATGGTGTCGCGGGTGATGCCGGCCTCGGGTCCGGTCAGCATGCGGTCCTGGCCGATCAGGGCGTTGACGAGGGTCGACTTGCCGGCATTAGGCCGGCCGATGATGGCGATGCGCAACGGGCGGGCCACGCCCGCACCGAGATCGATCGCCTCTTCCTCGCCTTCCTCGCCGCTGACGACCGCATCGGTCTCCGCGACCTCCTCCTCGGGCTCATAGCCCGTGGCCGGCGCGATTTCGACGATCGCCTCGGCAAGATCCGCCATGCCCTCGCCATGCTCGGCCGAGATCGGCACGGGATCGCCGAGCCCGAGCGCGTAGGCTTCATAAGCGCCCTGGAAGCCGGTGCGGCTCTCGGTCTTGTTGGCGACCGCAATGACGGGCTTGCCGGACCGCCGTGCCACTTCCGCGAAATGTTCGTCTGCCGGGGTGACGCCGACACGGGCATCGAACATGAACAGGATCAGGTCACATTCGGCGATGGCGGCTTCCGTCTGGGCACGCATGCGCCCGGCGAGCGAGGCATCGTCGGCAACCTCGAGGCCGGCGGTGTCGATCACCTTGAAATGGAGACTGCCGAGCCTGGCGTCGCCCTCGCGCCGGTCACGCGTCACGCCCGGGCGATCGTCGACGATGGCGAGCTTGCGACCGACCAGACGATTGAACAGGGTCGACTTGCCGACATTGGGCCGGCCGACGATGGCGATGGAAACAGCCATGGTCAGGCCTTGGCAGGCTGGTCGGAGGCGATGAGCTGCAGCATCAGCTCGGCCCGCTGACGCAGCGCCGGCGGTACATCCTTGTCGGTGATCACGGCCTGATACCATTTGGAGGCATTGGCAAGATCCTTGGCTTTCCACGCCGCAAGGCCGAGAACCTCACGTGCGGAATGACGCCAGGGCTCCCCCGCCGCGGTCAGGGGCTCGATCTTGCCGGCGAGATCCGCATAGGAGGCGGTGTCGATCATGAGATAGCCGCCGCGCACCTTGGCGAGGCTCTGCAGCACAGGACCGAGCGAGGAATCGGCGGCCAGCGCCTCATAGGCCTTGATGCCATCCTCGACCTTGTCGTTGGCAGTCTCTGCCGCCAGGCGGAAACGGGCAAGGGTCTGATAGCCGGCGCTGCCGTCCTTCATCAGCGCACCGAGGGCAGCCGCAGCCTCCTTGGTCTTGCCGCTTTGGGCCAGCGAAATCGCTTCCTGGAAACGCGCGCCGGTGGCTTCGGCCTGCTGCTTCAGGTAATGCTGATAGGCGACGTAACCCGACACGCCGATGACCACGGCGAGAGCGGCGCCAAGAACGTAATTGCCATATTTCGCCCAGAGCTTCTGCGCCTTTTCACGGCGCATGTCCTCGCTGACTTCCTGGAAGATATCGGTCATAGACCCGGCTCGTATCCTCTAGAGCATGGCGCGCTGTAGCAAGAACGCCCTTTGCCCTGACTCTTTGGTTGGACGCGTCCTTGCGATTCGAGGTTTTTCCACCCAACCGCAGGACGCCTTGGTTCGCGCTGGCGCGAGATGTGTTTTCGGCGTAGAGGAGCGGCCCCTTGCCGTCAAGCAAACAGCGCTTCCGGTCGTCCAAACCGAGATTAAATCTCGGTATTCCAGCGGTTTTCATCGCCGCAGGGCTCGCAACGCGCTGCCGGCGAGAATGGCCAGTACCAAGAGCACTGCCAATAGCCACAGCCAGTTCGCCTTGAGATAGGCCAGCGCCGTGGCGCGAAGGTCGGGCGAGGTGGGAGTTATCAGGCTCGTGACCGGTCGCACTTCCAGCTTTCCCCTCACCACGTCCTGATAACGATTGCCGGCAGTGAATTGCAGGCCCGCGAGGAAGGATTGGGCGATCGGCACATAGGACGACACCTCGGCGGCGGGCGAGACCAGGGTGAGCTCGAAATAGCCCTCGTTGCCCAGTGCATAGCCGTGGATGTTGGCCGTGCCCTCATCGGCTTCCCCACCCTTTTCGGGGCTGATTGCGCCCCAGATCAGTGTATGCTGCGCCTCGTCGTAATGGGGCCTGACCAGCCAATCGCGAACCTCAAGCCGGGGCTCGCCCCGTTTTTCACGGGCGGCATTGCCTTCCTCCGTGTTTGCCTTGAGGCGCGCCAGAAGATCATCTGCGTTCCAGCCGGGGGCCTCGGCATCGTCGATGCGCACACCGGAGCGATAATGAATGAAGACGACCCAATTCTGCTCGCCGGTCGGCACCAGCATGCCGAGAACACTGGGATCGCTCGGATAGTCCGAGGCGGAAGCCCAGGCCTCCGCTTCCGGCTGGCGTACGAAACCGGTGCCTTGCGGGAGCTTCAGTGTTGCCCGATTGTCCAGAGGAGCCATGGCTGGCCCTGGCAGCAGCGCCTTCTGCATCGCCTCGACAGCCTGTTGCAGGACCTGTGCCTTGCGGATTCCGTCGACCTCCTGCGCCAGCCCGTGGCCGGGCAGCAGGAAGGCCATAGCCGCGATGGCAAGCAGATACCTGGCGAACATGGGCAGTCTCCATTCGACGATGATGCCCTATAGCGCCAAATCCTTTGCAGTCCATGTCACGGCCGGAAATTTCCTCGATGGCGCGATGGGATGTCGTTGCGATGTCACCTGGGCTGAACTAGAAGATTGAAAAGGGAGAGCCGCAGCGCGGCTTCGAAATTGGAATGACTACTAAGCCCCGCCGCTTCGACAATGCGAGAGCGGCCGTAGCGGCGATCACGCAGCTCTATGACGCGAACACCGCGCGCCTGCGGGAGGCCTTCACGGCCTTCACCCGTGGCAAGGATTTCGATCACCGCATTCGCGCCTACTACCCCTATGTCAGTGTCAACACGGACAGCTTGCCCACGCTCGATGCTCGTACGCCATTCGGATTCGTGGCCGATACCGGCACCTATGCAACGACGCTGACTCGGCCGGACATCTTCAGCCGCTATCTGGAGGAACAGATCGCGCTGCTGCTGCGCAACACGGGTGTGGATGTCGAAGTGGGCGAGAGCTCCACGCCGATCCCGATCCATTTTGCGCTCGGCGAAGACTTCCACGCCGAAAGCGGCCTCGATTATGGGCGTCTCGCCCTGCTGCCGCAGATCTTCGACGTGCCCGATCTCACCATCATGGACGATCGTATCGCCAACGGCATCGATGTGCGCTCGGCCGACGGTGCCAAGCCGCTAGCGCTGTTCACCGCGCCGCGCATCGACCTCTCGCTGATGCGCCTGAAGCACTATACCGGCACCTCGGCGCGGCATTTCCAGAATTTCGTGATCTTCACCAACTACCAGTTTTACATCGATGAATTCGTGCGGCTGGCACAGACCATCCTGGCCAAGGGTGAAGGGGGCTCGCTAGGGTCCGGCTACACGGCCTTTGTCGAGCCGGGCAATGTCGTCACCGAGCTTGGGGGCGAAACCCAGCAGCTCGACGTGACCGGCCACCATCCGCCGCGCCTGCCGCAAATGCCGGCCTATCATCTCAAGCGCGCTGATGATTCAGGCATCACCATGATCAATATCGGCGTCGGCCCTTCCAACGCCAAGAACATTTCCGACCATGTCGCGGTGCTCAGGCCGCATGCCTGGCTGATGCTCGGGCATTGCGCGGGCCTGCGCAATTCGCAGATGCTGGGCGACTATGTGCTCGCCCATGCTTATCTGCGCCAGGACCAGGTGCTGGATGCCGATCTGCCACGCGAGGTGCCTGTGCCGGCCCTCGCCGAGATCCAGATTGCGATCGAGCGCGCTGTCGGAAGGGTCACGGGGTTGACCGGTTATGACCTCAAGCGGGTGATGCGGACGGGAACCGTTGCCACCGTCGACGACCGCAACTGGGAACTGCGTCCCTCGACGGTGCAGAACCTGCCCTTCATCCAGAGCCGTGCTATCGCCCTCGATATGGAATCGAGCACCATCGCGGCCAATGGCTTCCGTTTCCGCGTGCCCTATGGCACGCTTCTGTGCGTTTCCGACAAGCCGCTGCATGGCCAGCTGAAATTGCCGGGCATGGCGGATTCCTTCTATCGCGAACGGGTCTCCCAACATCTCGCCGTCGGCCTGGAGACCATGGCGCTGCTGCGCGAGACGGACAAGCGCCAACTGCACTCCCGCAAGCTGCGCAGCTTCAACGAGGTCGCCTTCCAATGATGGTTTGCGTCTGCGCCCTTCCGACGAGAGGGCGCAGACGAGTGTCCGGCCCGGGCTATTTCTTCTTCATGCCATAGGTATGCTCGGCCGCCGGGAAGCTGCGGTCGCGCACGGCTTCGGCGTAGCCCTGCACGGCTTCCCGGATCTGGTCGCCGAGCGAGCCGAAGCGCTTGACGAATTTCGGTACCCGGTCGGACAGGCCCAGCATGTCCTCCAGCACCAGCACCTGTCCGTCACAGGCCGGCGAGGCGCCGATGCCGATGGTCGGGATAGGTATGCTGGCGGAGATCTTGGCGGCGAGCGGCTCGGCGAGCGCTTCGAGCACCACGGCGAAGGCCCCTGCTTCGGCGACCAGCTGGGCATCGCGCTCGATCGGGGCCCAATCGGCTTCTTCACGCCCCTGGGCCCTGAAGGAACCGAGTGCCATGATCGATTGCGGCGTCAGACCGACATGGGCCATCACCGGCACGCCGCGCTCGGTGAGGAAGCGAATGGTGTCGGCCATGCGTTCGCCGCCTTCGAGCTTGATGGCGCCGCAACGGGTTTCCTTCAGGATTCGTGCCGCGTTATGGAAGGCCTGCTGCGGCGATTCCTCGTAGGAGCCGAACGGCATGTCGACCACCACCAGAGCATGCGAGGAGCCGCGCATCACCGCCCTGCCCTGCAGGATCATCATCTCCAGCGTCACCGGCAGCGTGGTTTCCATGCCATGCATGACCATGCCCAGGCTGTCGCCGACCAGGATGCAGTCGACGAAGGGGTCGATGATGCGCGTGGTGTGGGTGTGATAGGAGGTGAGAACCACGATCGGTTCTCCTCCCTTGCGCAGGCGTATCTGCGGCGCAGTGACTCGCTGGGACTGATTTTGAACGGACACGAAATTCCTCCTGGACGTCCAAGGACCGGTGCTGATGTCACAGGCCGGCTGCGACGCCCTAATCATGGGCCGGAAGGATTCGATGCTCCTCCCGACGAAGAACGCTGGCGGTCACCCCAAACAACCTCGGCCCGACACCGCCTAGCCGGGGGACGACACAGCAATCCTCGAAAAGCGTCATGGCGTAAAGCGCCAGGCCCGAATATTCCCGTCCCTTGCCTTCTCTTGTTGTCGCACTGCAGCATCGTAGCATCCCCAAACAGGCTTTGCTCGGCTCTAGTGGGGCGCCTTAACCATATTCGTGAACTTTTCAGGGCACTGCATCGACCCCGGCTGCATCTTCGTTAACAAATGGTTAAAGAATTTGTTTGCGCAGGCACTCCTCCGGACGCTATCTTTTCCGCTCTCGCGGCTGGATGGCCTTTTTCACGTCACAGTGGGTGCCCGTGTAGCGTTTGGGTGGGAACGATATGGCTGAACCCCTGAAGAAAGACGAGGCTCTCGCGGCCGCTGTTCGCGAAGCATTTCAGCGCCATATGGAAAATGCGCGCTTGGCTGCGGAGGCTTTGAAAGAAAAGCACGCTGCGGCTACGGCGCAGCGTGCTGCTTCCTCGCCTGCTCGTGATCCGCGACTGATCGTGCCCAAGCCGGCCAATGAAGCCGGTGCGGCGGGGACAAAGGCGGTCGCCGAGACGAACGAAGCCAAGCCGGCGCGAGACGAGCCGACGCAAGGCAAGTCGAGCGAATCGAGGCCGGCCGAGCTCAAACCTTCTTCCCCTTCCCTCGATCACCTGGTTGCGCTGGCGTTGCCGCCGAAGGAGCCTGCGTCCCGCCCCGCCGAGGCCCCGCTCCCCGAAGCCGAAGCGAAGCTCGTACCGACCCTCGAGGCTCCGTCTTCACCTGCTGCCGTGCAGGCAGATCCCGCGCCGGCAGTGGAGGACAGTGCGGACGACAATGGCTTCGATTTCGGTGAGGCACTCTTCATAGAGATCGCGCCCGAAGCGGAAAAGAAGCCGCAGGTCGAACCGCCGAAGATGCCGCGTGCGGCGTCGCTGGACACGCCTGCTCCCGCCCCCGAGCAGCCAAGCTCCGAGGCCGAGCAAGCCTTCGAATTCCGTGGTCCGCCTTCGCGCGAACGGCCGCGGATGTCGACGGTAAGCACGACGGCTGAACCGCCGCAGGATCTGGACTTGAGAAATGGTGGCAGTTCACTGGCAGCATATGCCGATGCTGCAGCGACGCCCGTTGCTCCTCCGGTCAAGGAAGAGAAACCGGTCATGCCTCAACTGGCACCGGCGCGGAAACCCACGCGCTTCGGTGTCAATCCGGCGGCCAATGCCAACGATACGCGCGTTTCCCGGCGCAACTGGGCAAAGATCAAGATTCCACCGGCCCTGATCGCTTCCGCATTGCTCGCGGCCGGCATCGCAGCAGTCGGAGCGTATTTCTGGGCCAATCCGGGCAAGCTGCAATCCTTGGGCAGCATGGTCGCGCCGCCCGCCTCGACGCAGCCGGAAACCAAGGTCGCCGCGGCACCTGCTCCAGCTCCTTCTCCCGCGCCGGCACCGAGCGTCACTTCTCCGGCCTCGGCACCCGCCCCTGCCCCGTCGAGTGCGACGCGTAGCGTCAGCACCATCGCCATTACCGTGGACGAGGTCGATCAGGCCGTGCAGTCGGCCCGTGAGTTATTGGCCAGCGGTGACGTGATCGGGGCGAGGGAAGCCCTGGAATCCTATCGAAGCGGCTCCGATCCACGTGCCTTGTTCGCCCTGGCCGAGACCTATGATCCGGCCATCGTCAAGGACGCCTCCCAGGCGAATGCGGCACAGGCAAAGGCTTTCTACGAAGCTGCTGCCAAGGCGGGCTCCCAGGATACGGCCGAGCGCCTTGCCCGTCTCGCTTTGGTCCATGCGAACTGACCTGACATCCCAAAAGCACAACGCGCCTTGGCGTAAATAATTACAACGCCGGATCCGATTTCGAGATCGGATCCGGCGCTGTCGCAACGGCTGTGGCGCGCGTCATGCCTTTCGCTGAGTCAGGCGCCTGTGAAGGTGTCGACCAGCAGCTTGATATCCAAGACCAGGATGACGCCCGCGATCACCCAGGAGAGCATCGTCAGCCAGATCGGCGTGACGAAGGCGCCCATCTTGCGCTTGTCCGAGACGAAGCGAACCAGCGGGATGATCGCGAAGGGCAGTTGCATCGACAGGATCACCTGGCTGAGCACCAGCAGCTTGTTGGTGCCCTGATCGCCGTAGAGGGCGGTGACGGCGACCACCGGCACGATGGCGATGCCGCGCGTGATCAACCGGCGCGCCCAATCGGGAATGCGCAGGTGGAGGAACCCTTCCATCACGATCTGACCGGCGAGCGTGGCGGTTACCGTCGAGTTGACGCCCGAGGCCAGCAGGGCAACCGCAAGCAGCGTGGAGGCGATGCCGACACCGAGCATCGGCGACAGCAATTGATAGGCCTGCTCGATCTCCTCGACATCGGTCCGGCCATTCTGATGGAACACGGTTGCTGCCGTGATCAGGATTGCCGCGTTCACGAAGAGAGCCAGCATCAGCGCGATGGTGCTGTCGGTCACGGCCCAGCGGATGGCCGAGCGCTTGCCCTCCTCCGTGCGCTCATAGGCGCGGGTCTGCACGATCGATGAATGCAAATAGAGGTTGTGCGGCATCACGGTGGCACCGATGATGCCGATGGCGATGTAGAGAGCCTCGGGATTGGTGACGACCTTGGCCTGCGGCAGGAACCCGCCGACGATATCGTGGATTGCGGGGGCGGCCAGGATGATCTGGATGATGAAGCAGCCGAAGATCACGATCAAAAGGCCGATCACGAAGGCTTCCAGCGTCCTGAAGCCACGCTGCATCAGCATCAGCACCAGGAAGACGTCGACCGCCGTGATGATGGCGCCATAGACCAGGGGGATGCCGAACAGGAGATTGAGGGCGATGGCCGTGCCGATGACCTCGGCGAGGTCGCAGGCGATGATCGCCAACTCGCAGGCGAACCAGAGCATGAGGTTCACCGGGCGGGAATAGTGGTCACGGCAAGCCTGGGCGAGATCGCGCCCCGTGACGATGCCGAGCCGCGCCGCCAGAGCCTGCAGCACGATGGCCATCAGGTTCGACAGCAGGATCACGCTCAGCAGCGTATAGCCGAATTTCGAGCCGCCAGCGATGTCGGTTGCCCAATTGCCCGGGTCCATGTAGCCGACGGACACCATGTAGCCCGGACCGAGAAAGGCCAGGAACCGGCGCACCCACAAACCCGTTTTCGGCACGGGAATGCTGGCATTCATCGTCCCCAGACTTGGCCGCCGTTCTTCGTCGGGAGCCACACGCCAGCCCCCCTGCTCGGCCGAGGCCGCTCCCGCACCATCCGCACTCATACCCTTCTCCACCACGATATTCCGCATCACTCCATGTCGATGAATATAGCATATGCTATACTCTAAAGATTGGTCAATGGATAAACGCCAAGGCTGTATTTTATCGCCGCCATTGATAAGGCCACGCGGATCGGGCATACCCGCAGTTGCAATGTTGCAAACCGAGTTGGTGGCGACCGTTTGTTGCCTTGGGATGCACACCGGAATCAGCTTAGGAGAGCCGGCATGAAACGTTCCGCTGCGCTTTCACCCCCCGAACCCGGCCTGGTCGACGCCGTCGTCCATGTCGAGAGTTTCCGCCAGGCGCGCGAAGCACGCCGCCTCGAACTGATCGAGGACTATGTCGAACTGATCGCCGACCTGATCAGCGACGGCGGCGAAGCTAGGCAGGTCGATATCGCCGCCCGTCTCGGCGTGGCCCAGCCAACCGTCGCCAAAATGCTCAAACGGCTGGCGGACGAAGGTTTCGTGGCCCAGCGCCCCTATCGCGGCGTGTTTCTCACCGAAGCGGGCCAGGCGCTCGCCGAGGCCAGCCGTGAGCGCCACCATATCGTCGAGGCTTTCCTGCTGGCGCTTGGAATCGACGCGGATACTGCCCGGCGGGATGCCGAGGGCATCGAACACCATGTCAGCAAGGCTACCCTCGACGCCTTTTCGCGCTTCGTCACAACCAAGGCTTAGGGACGATCGTCAGCCGTTTCTTCGCGTTTTTGCCGGGGGGAAATTCCTGTTCCTCGACGATTTCGGCCGGCACGAATGGCGTCGTCGGTCGATCGGCAGCGGCCTCGAGCCGGGTCAGACTGGCTGTCGCAGCTGGGTCGGCGCCGAATATAAGCCGCTACGGAGCATGCTAAGAAAAAGGGGAAACTGCTTGTCCGCGCGCGTTCAAGTGCTGTCTTGCACGAAGGAGGCGCAACGCAATCGGAACGAACCGGCGAGCCACGTTGATCGATTCTTTCGTTTTAGCTGTGTCTCCGGCACGATTTTTGCTCGTTTCCAACGCAGAGGTGGTTTATGGACCGCCTGAAAAACCTGTCGACCGAGAACCCAGATGGATGCACCCTTGCCGGAGCCTGGACCTGACGACCGTATCGTCGAGCTCGAACGTTTCTGCCGCGACAAGCTCGATAGCGCCCGCGCCAAACTGGTTGACGAGCCGCGCTACAACCCGGTGGCCCAACTGGCCTTCGAATTGTCGCGTGAGCTCGAAGCCGGGCGCCTGACGCGGGAGGATTTCGAGGCCCTGGCGCTACGCCTCAGCCAGGAGACCTTCGCTGCACGCGCCAAAGCCTTGCGGGACTATGTCGGTCCGCTCGATATGGCAAGCAACCGCAAGAGCCTGCGCCGTGTTGCCGAACATTTGCTCGCAACCGGGCGCCGTGGCGTTTCCAGTGTCTCCCCATTGGCGCGCACCCAGCTCTGCATCGTCTTCACCGGGCATCCCACCTTCCTGCTTTCCAGCGCCAATCGGGCGCGTCTGGCGCAGATGGCCGGCGGTGGCGAGGCCTCGCTGCCTGATGCATTGATGGCACCGGACAACCCGATCACCCTGCAGGTCGAGCATGAGGCGGCGATGGTCGCCCTCGATGCCGCCAAGACGGCGATCGGTGAATTTGCACGTGTCTTCGCCGAAGTCCTGCGCGAGCGGCGGTCGCTGGAATGGCGCGCCGTCACGGTCGGCTATGCCGGTCTGGGCACCTGGATCGGCTATGATCTCGATGGACGCACCGATATTCGCTGGATCGATTCCTTCCGTTTTCGCCTCGCGGAAAAGCAGCACCAGATCGATCGCTATCTCGGCGAGGTCGTGCGCATTGCCGACCAGGTCGGGCCGGATTCGCAGACCGCACAGCGTCTCGAAGAACTGACCGCGCGGATCGAGCGTACGCGCGCCTGGAACGCCGACATTCTCGAAGCCTTCAACCAATCGCCTCTCGATCGCCCCGCACTCCGGCAGGCGGCCGATCTCCTCACCGCCCGCCATGCGGATGCGGCTACCAGCGTTCGGCCCTACATCGCCCTGATCGACATCGCGATCGCCGATGCTCCGCCCGAGATCGCGCTCGACCTCGTTGCGCTGCGCAGCGAGATGCTGACCCTCGGCTTTGGGGTCGGCGAAGTGCATATGCGCATCAATGCCACGCAATTGCACAATGCCATGCGCCAGCATCTCGACATCGATTCGGAGGAGAACATCACCTCCCGCTCGATGCTGGAACGCCTGGCAACATTCATTCGCGAGGCCCAGCCGGTCTCCGTCAATTTCGGCTCGCTCGATATCGAGCAGAAGACGGCGCTGCGCCAATTCGTGCTGGCGGCACAGATCCTCAAACATGTCGACCGGGATTCGAGCATCCGTCTGCTCATCGCCGAATGCGAGGCCCCGGCGACGGTGATGGCCGCGGTCTATTTTGCCCGCTTGTTCGGTGTTGAAGACAAGCTCGACGTTTCGCCCCTGTTCGAGACGCCGACGGCGCTGGAAGGCGCGTCGCGATTCTTCGACGTGCTGTTCGGTATCGAGGAATATCGTCAGGCGGTACGCCGGCGGGGCCGGCTAGCGATCCAGACCGGTTTTTCGGATTCGGGCCGCTTCATGGGCCAGGTTACCGCGGCACTGGCGATCGAACGTCTGCATGGGCAATTGGCCAGAGCCTGCGAGCGCCACCGGCTGACGGATGTCGAAGTCCTGATCTTCGACACGCATGGCGAATCGGCCGGTCGTGGCGCCCATCCGGGAAGTTTCGAAGACCGAGCCTTCTATGTGATGAGCCCCTGGGCGCGTCGCGAGTTCGAAAGCCGGGGCATTGCCCTCAAGCATGAGATCAGCTTTCAGGGGGGCGATGGCTTCGTCTATTTCGAAACGCCCGAACTTGCCCTCGCCACGCTGACGCGCATGCTGGAGGCCGAAGTGGCCTGGCGGGAAATGCCGGCCAGCGACGATCCCTTCTATTCCAACACCACCTTCTCCTTCGACTTCTTCCGCAGGCTTGCCTCTTTTCATAGCAAACTGCTCGATGATCATGCTTATCACCGGGCACTCGGTTCTTTTGCCCAGGGCCTGCTGAACGAAACCGGTTCGCGCAAGTCGCGGCGTCAGTTCGACGTTTCCGGGGGCGAGGTACACCAGGTCCGGCGCATCAGGGCCATTCCTCACAATGCCATCCTGCAGCAACTCGGCCACCCCGCCACGGTGATCGCCGGCTTCGGCACGGCGCTGCGCGGCGATGAGGATCGCTTCATCGACACCTTCGCCAAATCGGACCGGCTGCGTCGCCTGACTTCGCATGTCGTGCATATGAAGCGGCGCTCCAGCATCAAGGCACTGGCCGCCTTCTCGACCCTGTTCGACCGTTCCTTCTGGTCGACGCGCCCCTATGCTGGAGCCGAGCCGCATTTGGCCGAGCCCTGCCTGTTCATCACCCAATTGCTGGAGGATGACGACCGGGCCGCCTCGATCAACGAATTGGCTGTGAGACTACGGCTCGATGCCATTGCACTGCATCGCCTGCTCGACCTTGCCGGGCAGGACCTGGGCAAATCGATCTCGGAAAACCGGGAGAGGCTCGACATGCTGCAGGCGGTACGCCTTGCCCTGCTCCAGCACATATTGCTGATGGCAGCGCGGGTGCCGAAATTCTCCACGCGCAACGATGTCTCGCGCGAGGACATCATGGAATTGATCTTCAGCCTGCGCATTACCGAAGCGGTGGCGCTGCTGCGCGATGCCTATCCGGTGAACGGGCTGACCATGGAAGGCTATAGTCTCGCCGAGACTTTCAGCTATCCGGGCGACGCCCCCTCGAACTATGCGGCGCTCACGCGCAATCTCATCGATCCGATCGAAAGAACCTATCGGACGATCCTTGCCATCGGCGCCGCCATTGCGCTCGAGTTCGGGGCTCACGGCTAAAGTTGAGAATGATGGCGATTCCGTCGCATCGCGATTTTCTCGCTTGCAAGGAAAAGGGCCGGCCATCGCTGGCCGGCCCCTTTCTCTGTCGGCCTGGCAATCAGGCCGGCAACTTTTCGTTCTCGTAGCCGGCCTCGGCGATCGCCGCGCGCAATTTCGCCTCGTCGGCGGCGCTTGCCACTTTGACGGTCTGCGTCCCGAGGTCGATTTCGACGCCAGCGCCGGGATCGATCGCCTTCAGCGCTCCCGTAATCGTCTTGGCGCAATGGCCGCAGCTCATTTCTGGTATTTTCAACGTGATCATGCGAGGTCTCCAATCGATGAAGACCTTGTAGGGCTTGCCATCATTGTAAGGTCAAGCGCCTTTTTGGACGCTCCCCTTTGCCCAAGCAGTCAGGCATCCAGCACAACCGAAGAGAACCAAAGATCGGGATAGACGGCGATCGCGCTCTCATCCGGAACCTTCGCAGTAGTAAGCCAAAGCGAGCGTATGGCCGAGACTTCACGAGAGGAGCGCGGCGCACGAATCGTTCGGATTTCGCGCGACGCCCCGGTGCAGGGAATGAACCAGGACGACATCAGGGGCCTGACGGCGAAGCCGGCGCCGCTGGCATCCACCCGCAGGGCAAGGCCGATCTCCTCGCGCGGTCTCCAGGGAAAGATCAGGCGACCGCCGGGCTGCAGTGCGGCAAGCCAGGCAAGCGGTGGGGCGACCACGCCGGCATTGACATAGATGAGGTCGGAGGGCGGCAAGGCGATGCGCGTGGCATCGGCACGAATCACGCTCACGCCTTCGAAAGGCTTGAGGTTGCGCCTTGCCTGCTCGGCGAGATCCTCCTCGATCTCGAATGCCGTTACGTGTCCGCCAGGCAATGTCAGCACCGACAATATGGCGGTGTAATACCCCAGACCCGCCCCGATATGGCTGACCCTCTCTCCTGCCCTGGGAGCCACCGCGCCCAGCCATGCCGCGTGCAAGGACGGCTCGCCCGTATTGATCTGCTTGTCCGCCTTCAAGGCAACCAGGCGATTCCTGTAGAGGTGGATCGGATCGGCATCCGGTGTCTCGACATAACCGCCATGATGGGTCATCAGCCAGGGGCCGGGCGGCAGGAAGGCTTCGCGCGGCACGAGTTCGAACGCCCTCTCGATGCGCGGGTCCCCCGATCCGCTTTCCTTCAGCATCGACCTGGCAAAATCACGACGTGCCTGCTCCAGCGCGGCTCTCTCGCTGGCCATGATGTCCCTACCTGCTCTGATCCCGTTGCAAAATCTAACATTCTTTGTGCAGATGGGCTTGCAGATAGTGCGGGTTTGATCCCGGATCGGGACAACCAGCCGTTTCATCGACAATGTCAGGAAAATCAGTGGTGAGCTCGGTGGGATTCGAACCCACGACCCCATGATTAAAAGTCACGTGCTCTACCGACTGAGCTACGAGCTCTCACCAGGCAGGACCTTGCCCTGCAATTGCGGTGTCTCTAAGCGTCATGAGCGGATGGGTCAAGCTGCCATTGCAGCGTGCCATGCAAAAATGGCGCGTCATCCCCTCGTCATGCTCATGAAGTGATGAATACATGCGCTTGCGACAGCTGAAAACGGTGCTAAGCACGTAACGGACGATAAGCTGCCGGGGGCGGCAAAAGGAGATCAGCCAATGCAATTGGGAATCATCGGCCTGGGCCGCATGGGCGGCAACATTGCCCGCCGCCTGATGAAGAACGGCCACACCACCGTCGTCTATGACCGTGCTCCTCCGGCGGTCCAGGCTCTGGTGGCCGAAGGCTCGGTTGGTGCGAGTGATCTTGCCGATCTCGTCTCGAAGCTGACGCCGCCGCGTGCGGTTTGGGTCATGCTGCCCGCGGGCGCCATTACGCAGGGCACCATCGACCAGCTTTCGCGCCTGATGTCTCCGGGCGACGTGATCATCGACGGCGGCAACACCAATTGGAAGGACGACGTCCGCCGCGGCAAGGAACTGGCCGCCAAGGGGCTCGATTATATCGATGTCGGCACCTCCGGTGGTGTCTGGGGCCTGGATCGCGGCTATTGCATGATGATCGGCGGCAAGACCGAAACGGTCACCCGCCTCGATCCGATCTTCGCCACGCTGGCGCCGGGCATCGGCAATGTGCCGCGCACACCGGGGCGCGACAAGCACGATCCGCGCGCCGAACAAGGTTATATCCATGCCGGCCCCTGCGGCGCCGGACATTTCGTCAAGATGATCCACAACGGCATCGAGTACGGCCTGATGCAGGCCTATGCGGAAGGTTTCGACATCCTGCGCTCCGCTGCCAACGAAGGCCGGGCCGAAGGCGAGAAATTCGATTTCAACATGGCCGATATCGCCGAAGTCTGGCGTCGCGGCAGCGTCGTCACGTCGTGGCTGCTCGACCTGACGGCGAGCGCGCTCGCCGCCGACGAGGAATTGAGCGAATATTCCGGTTTCGTGGAAGATTCCGGCGAAGGACGCTGGACGATCGAGGCGGCCATCGACCAGGCCGTACCGGCCGAAGTCCTCACCGCCGCTCTCTACACCCGCTTCCGCTCCCGCCAGGAGCACACCTATGCGGAGAAGATCCTCTCCGCCATGCGTAAGGGGTTCGGCGGTCACGTCGAACCGAAGAATTCCGCGCCCAAGGCTTGAGTTATGAATGCCCACCACATCAACAAGGGCGGCGCCGCCGGCCCTTGCTGCTTCGTCGTCTTCGGCGCCAATGGCGACCTGACCAAGCGCCTGCTCGTCCCCGCCCTCTATAATCTTGCGGCCACCGGCCTGCTGCCGGAAAACTTCGCCATTATCGGCGTGGTGCGCCGGCCCATGGCGGACGATGTCTTCCGCCAGTCCCTGGTGGATGGCCTCAAGCAGTTCGCCACCCGCCCGGTCGACCAGGCCGTCGCCGACAAACTCTTCGCCTGCGTCACCAGCGTGGTCGCCGAAGTCGAGAACCCAGACAGTTTCCGGGATCTCGCCCGGCACTTGGAAAAGGTCGAGAGCGCGCGAAACACCGGCGGCAACCGCCTCTTCTACCTGGCGACGCCGCCATCGGGCTTCGCGCCGATCACCCGGCTCCTGCAGGAGGTCGGCCTCAGCCAGGAAGTGGAAGGCGGGCCCTGGCGGCGCGTTATCGTCGAAAAGCCGTTCGGCACCGATCTTGCTTCGGCCCAGGCCCTCAACCGGCAGCTCTTGAGCGTGCTGAGCGAAGACCAGATCTATCGGATGGATCACTATCTGGGCAAGGAGACGGTCCAGAACATCATGATCCTGCGCTTCGCCAATGGCCTGTTCGAGCCGATCTGGAATCGCGATCATATCGACCATGTCCAGATCAGCGTGGCCGAGACCGTCACGGTCGAGCGCCGCGGCGCCTTCTACGACGCCACCGGTGCCCTGCGCGACATGGTGCCCAACCATCTGTGCCAGCTCCTGTCACTGGTCGCCATGGAGCCGCCGGCCCGCTACTCGGCCAATTCGGTGCGTTCGGAGAAGGCGGAGGCCCTGGCGGCAATCACGCAATACACGCCCGAACAGGCGATCCTGAACTCGGTGCGGGCGCAATACGGCCCCGGCATCATCAGGGATACCCCGATCACGGCCTATCGTGCCTCGCAGGACGTCAATCCCAAGAGCGTCACGCCGACCTTTACCGCGATCAAATTCGCCATCGACAATTGGCGCTGGGCGGGGGTGCCCTTCTATCTGCGCACCGGCAAGGCTCTCGCCAAGCGCAAGACCGAGGTGGCGATCCGCTTCAAGGATGCGCCGATCGCCATGTTCCGCGACACCGCCTTGTCCGGCATGGGCCCCAACACGCTGGTGCTCGACATTCAGCCGGAGGAAGGCATCACGCTGCACTTCAACGCCAAGGTGCCGGGGCCCAAGATCGACCTGGCCGGTGTCGGCATGGACTTCAAATACAAGGACTATTTCGAGGCGGCCGCGAGCACCGGCTATGAAACGCTGATCTATGACTGCATGATCGGTGACGCCATGCTGTTCCAGCGCGCCGATGGGGTCGAGGCCGGCTGGGCGGCGGTACAGCCCTTCCTCGATGCCTGGGCCAATGCAGGCGATCGAGGGCTCGCCACCTATGCGGCCGGTTCCGAAGGCCCGGCGGCAGCAGAGGTCATGCTTGCCCGCGACGGACGCAGCTGGCGGCCGATCGCATGAGCAGCGAGCGTATCATCGATGTCTCGGACAATGCCGACGCCCTGGCCGACCGTGCGGCCGACTGGTTCGTCGCCGAACTCAAGGTGCGGCCGGGGCCGATTGCCGTGGCGCTATCCGGGGGCTCGACGCCCAAGCGCCTCTATGAGCGCCTGGCTCGCGATCCCTGGCGTTCCGTCCTGCCCTTCGAGCGCATTCATTGGTTCTGGGGCGATGAGCGCATCGTGCCTGCCGACGATGCCAGGCGCAACACGCTGATGGCGAAGGCGGCCCTGCTCGATCATGTCCCGGTGCCCGAGCAGAACATCCATGAGATTGCTGCCGCACCCGTCTCGCCCGAGGCGGCAGCGCAGGACTATGAGCAGGCACTCAAGGCTTATTATGGCGCCGAGGTGCTCGATCCGGATCGGCCGCTCTTCGATATCATGCTGCTCGGCGTCGGATCCGACGGGCATACAGCTTCCCTCTTTCCGGGCAAGCCAGCCCTGGCGGTAAGGGACCGCTGGGTCGTTCACTCCGATCCGGGCCTGGATCCCTTCGTGCCGCGGGTCACCCTGACCTTCCCTGCCATTGCCTCCAGCCGGGCTGTCGCCTTCCTCGCGGCCGGGGCCGACAAGCGGGAGACGCTCTCAAAGGTCTTCGGGGGAGCCGATCTGCCGTCGGCCCATGTCGAGGCCGCCGGTCCGATTCACTGGTTCCTGGACAAGGCAGCCGTGCCTGGTTGACCTGCTGGCAGTTTCGCTGTCTTGGCGAAGGGCGTGGCTTTTGGGGGAATGATGGCGGGACGAGTAAGCGTAGCCGCGCTGGTCGCGATGCTGGCGACGGGCCTCGCCGGGCAGGCTTCGGCGGAGATGTTCCCGATCTATCGGTCGGACGACTATTGCCTGGATACCGTCGGCCGTCCGCCGAAGGTGACGTTGGACAGCCCGGACATGGTCGCCTGCTTCAACCGGGAGGCGACGGCCTATGTCGAGTTGAACGATATCTGGGCCAAGGTGCCGGATGCCATTCAGAGCGCCTGCTATGCCGAAGGCCGGACCAGGATCGAAACGGGAGCCGGCTCCTATGCCAGGCATCTGGCCTGTACACAGCGCGAGATTGCCGATCGGTCTCGCCCCAGCACCGGCGTGCCGGTGACCGACTGCGACCGCCTCGCTTCGCGCGGCGGAAGCGATCCGCTCTCCCTCGCTCCGGGGTTTGCCATGGGCGACATCGATCACGCCAAGGCGATTCCGGCTTGTGAGCAGGCCCTGGCCGGGCAGCCGAAGGAAGGACGGTTCGCCTACATGCTCGGGCGGTCCCTGGAAGGGGCCGGACAGTATGAGAAGGCACGCCAATCCTATCTCCAGGCCATCGATCTCGGTGAGAAACGAGCGTTCCTCAACCTGGGCAACCTCTCCGAGGAAGGCCATGGCGCGGAGCCGGATCTTGCGGCGGCCGTGGCATGGTACAGGAAGGGCGCCGATGCGGGCGAAAGCGGCTGCGAGAACAACCTTGCCGGGCTCTATCTTAGGGGAGACGGCGTCGAACAGAGCGCTGAGCAAGCCCTGGCTCTCTATCGCCAAGCCTTCGAGCATGGCGACGGCGAAGCGGCCTATAATCTAGGGGTCATGTACGAACAAGGTAACGGCGTCGAAGCGGATACTGCCGCTGCCGTCGACTACTATCGCAAGGCTGCAGCCGCCGGCAGTGCCAACGGGCAATATGAACTCGCTCGGCGCTATGCCAAGGGAGATGGGGTCGAGAAGAACGCGGCTCTTGCCGTGGTCTGGTACACCAAGGCAGCGCAACAGGGCCTGGGCTCGGCTCAGATGGATCTCGGCTATGCCTATGACGAGGGGCTGGGTCTGTCCCCCGAACCGGCTGAAGCAGCCAGATGGTACGTCAAAGCCGCAGACAATGGATATAACGCGGCGCGGCACAACCTGGCGTTGTTCTACGCCGAAGGCAAGGGCGTCCCCAAGGATCCCGCCAAGGCGGTTTCGCTGTATCGACAGGCTGCCGAGGATGGCTATATCCCTTCCCAGACCAATCTTGCCGTGCAACTTGCCGCTGGTACCGGTGCGCCCAAGGACGAAGTCGAGGCGTTGAAATGGTTCAGGCTGGCGGCCGGGCAGGACGAACCGGTTGCCCAGTTCAATCTCGGCGTTTTCTATGAAAACGGGCGCGGGATCCGCGCTAGCAAGAAGGACGCCATCGCCTGGTATCGCAAGGCCGCCGCCCAGGGGCATGAGAAAGCCAAGGTGGCTCTCGACCGGCTCATCGGCAAGAAAACTCGCAAGAAGGCATAGGAAATACCATGATCTCCTCTCCCCATCTGGTTTCCACCGCTTGGCTGGCCGCGCATCTTGGCGACGAGAATCTGGCGATCGTCGATGGTTCCTGGCATCTGCCGGCGACCAATCGCAATGGTCATGCGGAATATCTGGCTGCTCATATTCCCGGCGCCGTCTTTTTCGATATCGACAAGGTCGTGGATGCGAGCAGCAGGTTGCCCCATATGTTGCCCAGCCCCGAGGTTTTCTCTGCAGCCGTCGGTGCTCTCGGCATCACCGAGAACAAGCATATCGTCGTCTATGACGGGGCCGGCCTGTTCTCGGCGCCACGGGTGTGGTGGACCTTCCGGATCTTCGGCGCCTCCAGGGTCTCCGTCCTCGATGGTGGCTTTCCGCTTTGGCAGGCCGAGAACCGTCCGGTCGAGAGCGGTGAGATGCAGCCGGTGCCGGCTCGCTTCACCGCGCGTTTCGATGGTAGCCAGGTGAAGAGCGCCGAGCAGGTCCAGGCTGCCTTGGCGCAAGGCAGTGCGGAAATCGTGGATGCCCGGCCGGCGGAGCGCTTCCGCGGGGACGCGCCGGAACCGCGGCCGGGCGTACGCCCGGGGCACATGCCGGGTGCCCGTAACCTTCCCTATGCCGCTGTTGTCGAAAATGGCCGCCTGGCCTCCCCGCAGACAATCACGGAGGCGATGGCAGCGGCTGGCATCGATACCCAAAAACCGCTGGTGACGAGCTGTGGCTCGGGCGTGTCGGCTGCCATTCTGGCCCTGGCCTTCGATGCCGTCGGCAAGCCGGTCGAGGGTATTTATGACGGATCCTGGGCCGAATGGGGCGCCCGGCCGGATCTGCCTTTGGCAACGGGCGATTGAAACGCTTCGCTCTACGACGGCGAAAATCGCTTCATCTGCGCAAAAATAAAGCTCGCACAAGGATATGTGCGAGCTTTTTGATTCTTTGGTTGACTGGCGATCCGGCCTATTGTCCCGCCATCGAAGCGGTGACGGGCGGGGTCGGCACCAGAACTGCAGGCCCATGAGCCGGTGTCGCTGCAAAGGCCTGAGCCGTCGGCTGCACGGCCATAGCCGGTTCCATCGATGCGTCGGGCGCCTTGGCCTTCGCCAGATTCACCTGACCGACGGAGCCGGTCGGCACCTTGCCCAGGACACCGTCCGAACTGCGCGGGCGCGAGGGTGGCAGCGGCGTGAACGCCATATTGGTCAAGCCAGCCACTTCGGTGGTGGCCACCGGCGGATCCATCGGATCGGCCTGGGCAATGACCGGCGGCACCATCACCGGCTTGATCTCGGGGGCTGCAAGGCTGGAAGGTCTCGCTTCGGTTGCCGAAGCCACCTGCGTTACGGCCTTGACCGGCAGGATCGGTGTCACCGTCGGTCGGGTCGGCGGCGCTGCGTCGGCGACCATGGTGTTCGGGAGGCCGGCAGGCAGCGGCGCCGGCGTGCCGTCGGTCCGCAAGGTCGCCAACAACATCTTGTTGTCGGAGCCGGATTCAGGAGCGCGGCCGACATACTCGACCTTTACCCGCCCGACGCCGGAACCCTTGAATTGCAGCAAGTCAGCGGCCCGGCTCGACAGGTCAATCAAGCGGCCATGTACATAGGGGCCGCGATCGTTCACGCGAACGACGATCGAGGTGCCGTTGGTCAGATTGGTGACGCGGGCATAGCTCGGCAGCGGCATGGTCTTGTGCGCGGCCGAAAGCCCCGTCATGTCGAAGCGTTCGCCGACAGCCGTCTTACGGCCGTTGAAGCCCGGGCCGTACCAGGACGCCAGACCGACGGCGGTGTATTTGGAATCATGGCTTGCCGGCACATAGCGCTTGCCACCGATGGCATAGGGCTTGTCCGTACCGTTCTTGCTGCGAACGGGCGGGGTGGCCACACGCATGCCTGCGGGCGGAGGTACCATGGTCGTGCTGGCAGCGGCCGCAACCTGCGTGGTGGCAGGCTTGGGGGCGTAGGCCTGGTTGGGTGCGGCGCAGCTTGCCAACGCGGCACAGCCGACAAGGGCAACGGTCGCCTTGACGACTGCCCCGGATACCCAGGAAGGAGATGAAGTGTCGGAAATACGCAACTCGACGCGATTTGGAACAGTCGAGAGGTTTTCCGCCATCTCAGAATCCTTCTTATGGAGCGAAGAGGCGCCGTGGTCTGCGAGCGGCCATGGCGTGTTCAGCACGACATGGCGGGGCGCAGTACGAACGCAACCTGCTGTTTCATTTCGAAGCACGAAGCCGTTCTGCACTTCGTGTCCGGTTATGGATTTCCCCCGATTTCCGCCATAAAGACGCCCTGACATTGCGTCTGAATTGCGGCAGGGTTTCCAAACCGTAAACAGCCGATAGCGCAAGATCAGACAAATTGAAAGCCCCCGAACGGGCCCATGCGGCACCAGGACACCGGCCCACTCGCCGTAGCGGTCATGGTGAGGTCAATATTTCCTGAACAAAATCAGTAGGAAAAGGGCGGTTAACCAGTACGGTCGAGCACTGTTCGATTGCCGGCAAAAAAGTTCACTTCACACAACTTTACAGAGCAGAACCACCCCCGCAAACACGGTCCTGCCATAGTCGCCGGGCCAGTTTGAGGCAGGCCGGATGACGGAAAGGAATCGAGGGATGGCGCTCGACAGCAAACAGGTACTCCCGGATCGCTCGCGCAATGCCGTCGACTTGGCTATGTGCTTGGCATGTTGGTGATTCCTGCCCTAGGGTCACTGGAACACACCTTTTCGAAGGCCCCATCGTGAAGTTTTCTCGTCGTCAGATGCGTACTTCAGCAACGGCAGTCGGTATGTTGACCGGGCTTGCGGCAATGCTGGCCGGTTGCGCCGATGTTCGCCCGCTCAATCTCGCGATCGCCGTGCCGAGCGCTTACGACCAGGCTGCGAAGGCGAAGCCGGCCGGGCCATTGCGTACGGATTGGTGGCGCAGCTTCGGCTCCCCCGAACTGACGGCGCTGGTCGCTCAGGCGCAGACGGGCAATCTCGACATCGCGACCGCCATCGCCAATATCGAACAGGCCCAGGCGGGCATCACCATTGCACGGGCCCCCTTGTTTCCCCAGATCGATGGCGACATCTCGGCCCAGCGGGCCCGTGCCGCCTCGTCGACGGGGCGTGTCGGGCGTGGGCGCGCAACCTATGGCCTGTCGGCGAGTGCCAGCTACGAGATCGATTTCTGGGGCAAGAACAGCCAGGCCCTGGCCAGTGCCAGGTCGAGCGAGGCTGCAAGCCGCTTCGATCGCGACACGGTGGAGCTGACGGCGATCGCCAATGTGGCGGATGCCTATTTCTCCATCCTCGGCGCTCAGGACAGGCTGCGCATTGCGCGCGAAAACGTCGCAAGTGCCAGCCGGATCATGACGCTGATCAACAACCAGCTCAAAGCCGGGACGGCGACGTCGCTGCAGGTCGCCCAGCAGCAGAGTCTGCTCGACCAGCAGCGTGCCAGCATCCCACCGCTCGAACTGTCGGTGACGCAGAACAAGGCGGCCGTCGCCCTGCTGGTCGGCAAGCCCCCTGCCCTGGTGGACATTAAAGGCGGCGGCTTGGGACGTTTGCGCGTACCGGTCGTCGCGGCAGGACTTCCCTCGCAATTGCTGACGCGCCGGCCCGATATCGCGGCCGCCGAAGCCAGTCTGATGGCATCCCATCAGGACGCCTTGTCGGCGAGAGCCGCCCAATTCCCCTCGATTTCCCTAACCGGGCAAGGCGGCGTGCAGAGCGCCGCGCTCAAGAGCCTGTTCGACCCGGCGTCCGGTTTCTATTCGATCGCAGCGGGCCTGACGCAGCCCATCTTCGATGGCGGGACCCTGCGCGGCAATGTCGAAAGAGCCAATGGCGTGCAGAGCGCCCAGGTCGCCGCCTATCGCAAGACGGTGGTGCAAGCCTTCGTCGATGTCGAGAACGCCTTGGCGGCCGTGCGCCTATATGCCCGCCAGGAAGCGCTGCAGCAGGCCGTGGTGGTGAGTTCGCGCAAGGCCTACGCCATCTCGGAGCAGCAGTTGCGCGAAGGCACCGTCGATCTGGTGACGGTGCTGCAGACCGAGCAAACCCTCTTCAACGCCCAGGACACGCTGGTGCAGGTGAAGCTGCTGCGTCTGCAGGCGCTGATCAGCCTGCATCAGGCCTTGGGCGGCGGCTGGACCATGTCCGCCGCGCAAACGCCGCAAAACTAGGGCGTGTCGTGGTGATGCGAAATCCTGCTCGCGCCCGTTCTCGATTCGAGTGAGTTGAAATGCCCAAACTTTCGCGCAGCCTCGCGACATTGGCCATTCTGCTGGCTGCCGGAGCCGGGTCGGCCTATCTGACGCGTGATCGCTGGCGCGCCTCGGCTCCGCCATGGCTGCAGGCCTATCTGCCGCCAGCCGAGAGCGCGGACCAGGGCAAGCCCGTGGCACCGCGGGCGGGTGGCGGCCGGCGAGGCCGGCGCGGCAGCTTCGACGGCGGGCCCCTGCCGGTGCTGATCGCCGAAGCCAAGACAGCCGATGTGCCGGTCTATCTCTACGGCGTCGGCACGGTGAAGGCCTACAATACCGTGACGATCACGCCCCAGGTGAGCGGACAGATCGTCGACATGCCGTTTCGGGAAGGCCAGGACGTCAAGAAGGGCGACGTGATCGCCCGTATCGACGATTCGACCTATAAGGCCACGCTGGACCAGGCCATTGCCAAGAAGGCCCAGGACCAGGCCCTGCTCGACAATGCCAAGCGCGACCTCCAGCGCTATATCGGCTTGGCCGCCAGCAATTCGGTAACCCGGCAGACGGCCGATACGCAGCGGTCCACCGTGGCGCAATATGAGGCCCAGCTCAAATCAGACGATGCGGCCATAGCCAGCGCGCAGGCGACCCTGGCCTATACCACCATCACCGCTCCGATCGACGGCCGGGCTGGCATCCGCAGCGTCGACGTGGGCAATGTCGTACAAGCTTCGGGCAGTACGGGCCTCGTCACGCTGACCCAGCTCAAGCCCATCGCCGTGCTGTTCTCGGTGCCGCAGCAGGCCCTGGCCGAGATCGCGTCGGCCAGCGGCAAGGAGCCTTTGCAGGTCGAGGCGCTTCGCGGTGACAACAAGGTCCTGATCGATACCGGCAAGCTCGAGGTCGTCAACAACGAGGTGGATGCCAGCACAGGCACGATTCAACTCAAGGCAGTCTTTCCCAACGATGCCCTGGGTTTGTGGCCGGGAGCCTTCGTGAATGCCAAGCTCAAGGTGAGGACACTGGCAGGTGTCGTCGTTGCGCCGACTGCGGCGATCCAGCGTGGCCCCAACGGCACCTTCGTCTATGTGCTCGGCGACGACGGCACCGCCAAGATGCGCCCGGTCACCGTCAGCCAACAGGGCGATCAGCAGGTTGTCGTCGATAGCGGCCTGAAGAATGGCGAGAAGATCATCACCACCGGCTTTGCCAGGCTGAGCGACGGCGCCAAGGTCGAGGTTTCCAAATCGGGCGCCGTCCCGGCCGAGGAGGATGAAGAAGGGCTGGGCATCCCTGCCGCGCAGCCGGAGACCGGCAGCAAGGCGGAAGGAGGCGATGGCCAGCCGCAACGCAAAGGGCATCGTCGCCAGCAGGGCGGCGGCGCTGCGCCGGCGCCATGAACGGGGTTTCCGCCCCGTTCATCCTTCGGCCGATCGCCACCTCGCTGCTCGGCATCGCCGTGCTGCTGGGAGGCCTGCTCGGTTACTTCGCGCTGCCGATCGCGCCCCTGCCCCAGGTCGACTTCCCGACCATCCAGATCACCACCCAGTTGCCGGGCGCCGAGCCGGAGACCATGGCGAAACTGGTGACGGCCCCCCTGGAGCGCAATCTCGGCCAGATCCCGTCGATCGCGACCATGGTGTCGTCGTCGGCCTTCGGCATCAGCCAGATCACGCTGCAATTCAATCTGGACCGCGACATCGACGGGGCGGCCCAGGACGTGCAGGCGGCCATCAACGCCTCGGCCTCCACCCTGCCCTCGGGGCTGCCCTACCCGCCGAGCTATGCCAAGGTGAACCCGGCCGATACGCCGATCCTGACGCTGGCGCTGCGCTCGAAGACGCAGACCATCCGGAACCTCTCCGACATGGCCGACACCCTGCTGGCCCAGCGTTTCGCCGAGGTCAGCGGCGTCGGCCATGTCGACGTGCAGGGCGGCGTGCGCCCGGCCTTGCGCGTGCAGGTCAACCTCGCCCGTGCCGCTGCCTACGGGCTCGGCCTGGAGGACATCAGGCTCGCCATCACCACCTCGACCGTTGCCGGCGCCAAGGGGTCGCTCAACGGGGCGGCCCAGTCCTATACGATCGCGGCCAATGACCAGATCAGTGCGGCCGATGCCTTCGCCGACGTGGTGATCGCCTACCGCAACAGCGCTCCCGTGCGTCTCAAGGACATTGCCAACGTGGTCGAGGGCCTCGAGAACGCACGCGTGGGCGCCTATTACAACGGCCAGCCGGCCGTGGTGATCGATATCATGCGCCAGCCGGGCGCCAATGTGATCGCCACGGTCAAGAGCGTGCTGGCGGCGCTGCCGGAGCTTCGCCGCAGCCTGCCGGCCGATGTTTCGCTCGAGGTCGTCAACGATCGCACGCAGACCATCCAGGCCTCGATTGACGAAGTGGAGATGACCCTGGCCCTCAGCGTCGGCCTGGTGATTCTCGTCGTCTTCATCTTTCTCAGGACCCTGCGTGCCACCATCATCGCGGGAGTCGCGCTGCCGCTCTCGCTGATCGCCTCCTTCGGCGTCATGTGGTTCTGCGGCTTCAGCCTCGACAATCTCTCGCTGATGGCGCTCACCATCGGCGCCGGTTTCGTGGTCGACGATGCCATCGTGATGATCGAGAACATCGTGCGGCACATCGAGGAAGGAGAGAAACCCTTCGATGCCGCGCTCAAGGGTGCCAAGGAAATCGGCTTCACCATCATTTCGCTGACGGTGTCGCTGATCGCCGTCTTCATTCCTCTCCTGTTCATGACGGGCATCGTCGGGCGCATGTTCCGCGAATTCGCCTTGACCCTGACCATTGCCGTGGTGGTCTCGGCCGTGATCTCGCTGACCCTGACGCCGATGATGTGCGCGCGCCTGCTCAAACCGGGCCATGGCGAGCGTAAGGGGGTGCTGGATTGGATCGACCGCGGCTTCGATACCGTCATCCGCGGCTATCGGGCCAGCCTGGTGTGGACATTGCGCCATGGCTTTC
Source organism: Labrys sedimenti (assembly GCF_034424805.1). Taxonomy (NCBI): domain Bacteria; kingdom Pseudomonadati; phylum Pseudomonadota; class Alphaproteobacteria; order Hyphomicrobiales; family Xanthobacteraceae; genus Labrys; species Labrys sedimenti. Next base: position 713,825 of record NZ_JAXOUF010000001.1, on the reverse strand, counting down.
TGATGCTGCTCCTGACGCTCGGAACGCTGGCGACCACGATCTGGCTCTATGTCGCCATGCCGAAGGGTTTCCTGCCCCAGCAGGATACCGGGCTGATCACGGCCGTGATCCAGGCCGAGCCGACGGCCTCCTTCGATGCCATGAAGAGGGCACAGGCAAGCATCACCGAGATTGCCCGCAAGGATCCCGATATCCTTTCCGCCATTGCCACCATCGGTGTCTCCGGGAGCAATCTGACCTCCAATACCGGCTCGCTCTCCCTGGTGCTCAAGCCGCGCAACGAGCGCAAGGCGGATGCCACGGACATCATCCAGCGCCTGCAGGCCGAGACCGGTCGGCTGCCGGGCCTGCACGTGACCTATCAGAGCGTGCAGGATATCCGCATCACCGCCCGCGCCGGCCGCGCGCCCTACCAATATACGCTGACCGGAACCGATGCGGGCGACGTCGACCGCTGGGCCGATCAACTGGCCGACGAGCTCGAACGCTCCGGCGTGATGCGCGATGTCACCTCGGAAGTGCAGAATGGCGGCGCCAGGCTCTTCGTGGATGTCGACCGGGACACCGCTTCCCGTCTCGGCGTCTCCATGCAGGACATCTCCAACGCCCTGAACAACGCTTTCGGCCAGCGCCAGATCGCAACGATCTATGCCCAGGCCAACCAGTATCGCGTCATCCTGGAAGCCGAGCCGGACGACCAGGTGGGACCGAGCGTGCTCAGCCGGATCTATGTCGCCAGTTCCGCCAGCACCTCCGGGCTTGCCACCACCACCAATCCCACCGCGGGAACGGTCGGCGCCAGCGGCACGGCGACCAACATACCGACGGTATCGGGCGCCGCCGACAACCAGGTCCCCCTCGGCGCCTTCACCAGCATCCGTCACGAGACGGCGCCGCTGGTGGTCGAGCATGACGATCAGTTCCCCTCGGCGACCATCAGCTTCGATGTCGCCCATGGGGCCTCGCTCAGCGACGCCGTTGCGGCGATCCGCAAGGCACAGACCGCGATCGGCATGCCGGCGTCGATCTCCACCCGTTTCACCGGCGATGCCGCCGAGTTCTCATCCTCGCTCGCCAACCAGCCATGGCTGATCCTGGCAGCGGTGATCACCATCTATATCGTGCTGGGCGTCCTCTACGAGAGCGCCATCCATCCGGTGACGATCCTCTCGACCCTGCCGTCGGCCGGCGTCGGCGCCCTGCTCGCGCTCGAATATACCGGCCACGAGCTTTCGCTCATCGCGTTGATCGGCATCGTCCTCCTGATGGGCATCGTCAAGAAGAACGCCATCATGATGATCGACTTCGCCATCGAGGCGCAGCGCGAACAGGGCATGGATCCGCACGAGGCGATCGTCACCGCGTCCGCCCTGCGCTTCCGCCCCATCATGATGACCACCCTGGCGGCCCTGTTCGGCGCCCTGCCCCTGGCGCTCGGCCACGGCATGGGATCGGAACTGCGCATACCGCTCGGCATCACCATCATTGGCGGTCTGCTGCTCAGCCAGCTGCTGACGCTCTACACCACGCCGGTGATCTATCTCGGCTTCGAGCGACTGCGTGAGCGTTTTGCCCGCAAGCCACAGGCGATGCCGCAGGCATGAGCATCTCGGAGCCCTTCATCCGCCGGCCGATCGGCACCATCCTCCTGGCGATGGGGCTCCTGCTGGTGGGGCTCGCCGCCTATCGCCAATTACCGGTTTCGAGCCTGCCTGCCATCGACCTGCCGACCATCGTGGTGACCGCGAGCCGTCCCGGTGCCGACCCGTCGACCATGGCTGCCAGCGTCGCGGCGCCGCTCGAACGCAAGCTGGGATCGATCGCCGGGGTGACCGAGATCACCTCGCGCTCGTCCCTCGGCTCCACCCTCATCATCATCCAGTTCGATATTTCTCGCAATGTCGACAGTGCGGCCCAGGATGTGCAGGCAGCCATCAATGCCGCGGCCTCCGACCTGCCGTCGGACCTGTCGACGGCCCCCTCCTTCCGCAAGTTCAACCCGAATGCACGTCCCATCCTGATCCTGGCGATGACCTCGGACACGGTGGGGGCCAGCGACATGTTCGACGCCGCCGACAGTGTGATCGTGCAGCGCATCTCCCAGGTCGAGGGGGTCGGCGAAGTCGCCGTCAGCGGTGCCGATCAGCCGGCGATCCGGGTTACGCTCAACCCCGATCGCATCGCGGCCATGGGCCTGTCGATGGAGGGGGTACGCCAGGCGATCGTGGCAGCCAACGCCATCAGCCCCCTCGGCTCCCTGGATGGCCCCGACATCGTCATGGCGCTCGATGCCGGCGGCCAGATGTCGGCGCCCGAGGACTATGCGTCCATCATCATCCGCGCCGGCAACGGCACCGCCGTGCGGCTCGGCGACATCGCGACGGTGGAGCGAGGCGTCCGCAATCTCAACTCCAGCGCGACCTATAACGGCAAGCCGGCCATCCTGCTCAACATCACCAAGGAGGCCAACGGCAACGTCATCGATACCGTGAACGCCATCAAGGCGTTACTGCCGGTTTTGAAGACACGGATTCCGGCTGGCATCGACATCGACGTCCTGACCGACCGGACCACCACGATCCGCGCCAGCGTCGACGACATGCAATGGACGCTGATGGCTTCCGTCATCCTGGTCGTGCTTGTCGTCTTCGTCTTTCTCCGCCGCTCCACGCCGGTCCTGGCGGCCGGCGTCACCGTGCCCCTGTCGCTGGCCGCCACCTTCGGGGCGATGTGGCTTGCCGATTTTTCCATCGACAATCTTTCCTTGATGGCGCTGGTGGTCTCGGTCGGTTTCGTCGTCGACGACGCCATCGTCATGGTCGAGAATGTGCATGCCAAGCGCGAAGCCGGCCTGCCGCCGCTGCAGGCCGCCATCGAGGGCGCCCGGCAGATCGGCTTCACCGTGGTGTCGATCAGCCTCTCGCTCCTGGCCGTCTTCATTCCCTTGCTCTTTGCCGGAGGAATCACCGGCAAGTTCTTGTTCGAATTCGCGATGACGCTTGCTTTTGCGGTGATCGCCTCGACGGTGATCTCGCTCACCCTGACGCCGATGATCCTGGCCCATCGCGGCCATGACAGTGTCGGCGACCGGCGCGGCATGTTCGATCGCGCGGTCGAGGGCGTGCTGCAGCGGGTGGTGAGCTTCTACGGCGCCAGCCTGCGCGGCGTACTCAGCCACGGCTTCCTGACTCTGCTGGTCATCTTCGCCACGGTCTTCGGCACCGGCTGGCTCTACTATGCTTTGCCGAAATCCCTTGTGCCTCAGGATGATGGCGGATTCATTCAAGGTTTTTCTCAAGCCTCCTCGGATGCGTCCTACGATGCGGTGGTGGTCTGGCAACGCGAGGTCGCGACCATCATTCAGCGCAACCCCTATGTCACCGGTGTCGGTTCCTCCATTGGCTCGAGCCCCTTCGGCGGCACCAATTCCGGCCAGCTCAGCATTTCCTTGCTGCCCCCGGACCAGCGCCCGCCCACCGAGGAGGTCATCGCTCAATTGCGCAAGGGCGTGCGTGCCGTCGCTGGCCTGAACGTATTCATGTTCTCGCCGCAGGATGTGTCTGCCGGCGGGCGCCAGTCCCAGTCGCAATATCAGTATACGCTGTGGTCAGGTGATGCCGACCTTCTGGTCGAATGGGCTCCGAAGGTGATGGAGAGGTTGAAGACCGTGCCGGGCTTGACCGATGTCAATTCCGATAGGCAGCGCAATGGCTTGCAAGCCAAACTTGTGATTGACCGCGAGGCCGCGGCGCGCCTTGGCGTGGCCATTACCTCCATCGATAGCGCCCTCAACAACGCCTTTTCGCAACGACAGATCTCGACGATCTACACCCAGCGCAACCAATATCGCGTGGTGCTTGCCGCATCTCCCGAGCAAAGCCGTGATCCCAGCGACATGACGGGTCTCTACGTACCCGGCCGGTCGGGCCTGGTGCCGCTTTCGGCGGTCGCCTCCGTAGAGCGCGGGCTCGCGCCGCAGCAGGTCAATCACCAGGGACAATATCCGGCCATTACCCTCTCCTACAATCTGACGCCGGGCACCAAGATCCAGGATGCATCGGAGGCTATCGAGGCGGCGGTTGCCGGCATGCACCTGCCCGCCGATATCAGGGGGGAGTTTGCCGGCGATGCCAAGCAGGCGGCCCAATCCGGATCAAGCCAGCCCCTGCTGATCCTGGCGGCCCTGCTGGCCGTCTATATCGTGCTCGGCGTTCTCTATGAGAGCCTTGCGCATCCGCTCACCATTCTCTCGACCCTGCCTTCGGCCGGATTGGGGGGGCTGCTCGCCCTGCATTTCGCCAATATGGAACTGACGATCGTCGCCTTCATCGGCATCATCCTGCTGATCGGCATCGTCAAAAAGAATGGCATCATGCTGGTGGATTTCGCCCTGGAAGCCGAACGCGACCGCAATCTCAGCGCCAGGGACGCTATCTTCGAGGCCTGCCTGGTGCGATTCCGGCCGATCCTGATGACAACGCTGGCCGCCATTCTGGGCGCCCTGCCCCTGATCCTGGCGACCGGCCCCGGCACGGAATTGCGCCGGCCGCTCGGCGTCACCATCGTCGGCGGCCTGATCGTCAGCCAGATCCTCACGCTCTACACCACGCCGGTGATCTATCTGATGCTATCGCGCCTTCACCGCCGCTGGAGCGTCAAGCCCCAGCGGCCGGCAGGAGACACCAGGCCCGCCTCGAATCCGGGTTAAATGAACAGGGGCATGAGATCCGCCAGGCTTGATCCCGTGGCATCGGGAGAAACACCCAGTCTTTCAGGAGGGTGCCCGGCTCGGTTCACCCAAAAGGTACGATGGCCGAACCAGGTTGCGCCGCAGATATCCCAGCCATTCGACGAGACGAAGAGAATGCGTTCGGGTGCCAGGTTCAGGCGGTCCGGGCCCAGCTGGTAAGCGGCACTTGCCGTCTTGTAGCAGCCGGCCGCGTCGACACTGAGGACATCGTCGAAGAGGCCATCGAGGCCCGATGATTGAATCGCGGCTTCGAGCATGGCCGGTGTGCCATTCGAGAGGATGCCGAGCCGTACCCCCTTCTGCCTGAGATGCGCCAGGGTCGCAGGCACTTCCGGAAAGCTCGGCAAGGACCAGTAGGCGGCCAGCAATTCATCCCGCTTTTGCCGGGGCGCTGTCAGGCCGAGCCGCTCGATCGAATAATCCAGGGCTTCGCCCGTGACCGTGGCAAAATCGGCATAATTTCTGCTGATCGTACGCAGCCACGTGTAGTTGAGCTGCTTCTCGCGCCAGAGGGTGGAGAGCGGGGCACCGTGCCCTGGAAAAGCCGAATCCGCCTTTTCGGCAATGAATGAAAGGTCGAGCAATGTGCCGTAAGCATCGAATAAAATGGCTGAAAAAGGAAGTGGCGTGGTCATAGGGAAGCTCCGCGTTACCTTTTCATAATATTGGTCGTACCGACGTGGCGCCGCTGCGGATAAAGATTGCCGTCGCAGCGCGGCAATCGCTGAATGATGGCGGCGGGCAACCCGCCTCTCAAGGCCGCCTCGCCGTATAGATCGCCGTCATGAAATGCCGCGAGACGCTGCCGCCGAATTCCTCGTCGACTATGGTTCCGAGGCGATCGAGAAACTCCCTGCGCTCGATTTCCGGCAGGCGGACGACGGGAGAAAAGGTCGCCGTCAGACCCAGGATTTGCTGCCTGCTCAAAACGGGACGCCAGCGCACTTCCTCGGCGAGGATGGACCCGAATCCTGCCTGCTCGAGCTCGGCGACACGGCGCTTGGTGTCGAGGCCGAAATGCCCCTTCGGCCCATCGCCATGCGAGGGGCTTTTCGATAAGCGCTCGAACAGTCCATGTGTGCGGCGCTGGAAAGTGTCGGTCTCGTCCGGGTCCCCGAAGATGTTCCACCACATCGCCCAGTGCCCTCCAGGGCGCAGGAGACGGTATGCCCTGGTCAGGGCGAGGCCGGGGTCGATCCAGTGCAGGGAGGTTGCGGCAATGCCGAGATCGAAGGAGCCGGGCGGCATGACGGCTTCTTCGAACGGTGCAATCTGCACGGCCAGCCGCGATGCATGGACGGCTTGGCTGTCGGCGAGAAAGGCTGCCAGCCTTGCATCCGGTTCGACAGCCGTCACCCGGCACCCCATGGCAAGCATGGGAGCGGTGGCCAGGCCGGTTCCTGCCCCGACCTCGAAAACCGTCTTGCCCTCGCCAGCCCCGCAGCGGGTCCTGAGGATATCGAACACCCGTTCGGGATAGGCAGGGCGGAACGCGGCATAAGCGAGGGCATTTTCCCCGAAAAGCGCCCTGCCGGCAGTTCGCGCAATCGTCGATGCCATGGCGTCACCCGTTTTCCCTGCTCTTCTCACATGGTCCAGCGCCGGCCGGTCTCCCGTCATCCCTATGGTACCTGCCTGTGCGGAAGATGAATGAATAACGGGCCACCTCCTGCGAAATAGCTCGGATACGCACTGAAATCCGCTTGTGCGACACCCCGGTGACTGTAATCTGACTGCCAATATCAAGAGATCCAGGGAGGATTGGCCGACAGATTCGACATTGAGCCGATCAGTATCTTCGACGATGCGTGAAGGACATAGCGTTTGCATAAGGGAATGTGCCTGGGGCTGGTCCAAAGCATAGTCCTGAAAAACCAACCTGTGATGTCCGCTACCACCTCTCACGGAAGAAATCACAAAGTATAACGATAAGCGTTGGAGGAACATATGAGTGCCGGGGTCTCGTTCGACAAAAGCAAGAACTCGCTGAGCCGTCATCGCAGCGTATGGGAAATGCGCTCTGAAAGCTGGATCGGCCTTGTCGACGATCTGAGCCGATTGGTCGCCCTCCCGCCTGACCATTCCGAACGCCAGTCCCGGCTTGCCCATATCAACGAGTTGATCGCCGCCCTGGTGCCGATCGAAAGCTATTGGGCCTTTCCGGGCGGCAGGGTTTTCGCGGATCTCTGCAGCTGGATCGAACGGGGAGAACTGGCACGTGCACACCAGACCGCGCGCCGCATCCATCGCGTGCTGGTAGCCCGGACCTATCGGCATGAAGCAAGCTCGCTCGATGGAGAGGGCGAACTGCCCTCGCAGATCGAGACCGAAAGCGAACGTCAGGCGCAATTGTCGCGCCCCTATTTCGAGGTGCTCATCGTCGACGAGATGTCGGCGAGCGAGGAGGCAGCGCTACGCAGGCGCGTTCAGCGCAAACGCCATGCCGAAGACGAGTTCATCTTCGACATCGTGATCGTCCCCAGTTTCGAAGACGCCCTGATCGCGACCCTGGTGAACTTCAATCTGCAGGCGGTGGTGATCCGCCACGGCTTTCCCTTCCGCTCGATCTACAGCGACGACATGCTGCGCCGCTTCCTCGACGGCGTCCAGGATGGCATCGAGACCATACCCGAATTCGAGCGCGGGCCGCTGCTCGGCCGCCAGATCGCGCGCTTGCGTCCGGAGCTCGATCTCTATCTCGTCACCGACATGAAAGTGGAGGATATCGCGGCGACGGCAGGCGAAGTGTTCAAGCGCATCTTCTTCGGCGAAGAGGATCATGTCGAACTCTACGGTGCCATCATGCAGGGCGTCGGCGAGCGCTATCACACCCCCTTCTTCGACGCCTTGCGCGACTATGCCAAACAACCGACCGGCGTGTTCCATGCCCTGCCCCTGGCTCGCGGCAAGGCCATCCTCAATTCGAGCTGGATCGGCGATCTCTCGCAATTCTACGGCATGAACCTCTTCATGGCCGAGACCTCGGCGACCTCAGGCGGCCTGGATTCCCTGCTCGATCCCGTCGGGCCCTTGAAAGTCGCCCAGGAACACGCTGCCCGCGCCTTCGGCGCCCGCCGCACCTATTTCGCCACCAACGGCACTTCGACCTGCAACAAGATCGTGGTGCAGGCCCTGGTGAGGCCCGACGACATCGTGCTGGTCGATCGCAACTGCCACAAATCGCACCATTACGGCCTGGTGCTGGCGGGGGCGCAGGTCGCCTATCTCGATTCCTATCCGCTCGACCAATATTCGATGTATGGCGCGGTGCCGATCCGCCACATCAAGGAGCAGTTGCTGACCTTCAAGCGCGCCGGCACGCTCGATCGCGTCCGCATGGTGCTTTTGACCAACTGCACTTTCGACGGCATCGTCTATGACGTCGAGCGTGTCATGCTGGAATGCCTGGCGATCAAACCGGATCTGGTCTTCCTCTGGGACGAGGCCTGGTTCGCCTTCGCGCGCTGCCATCCCGTCTACCGTCCAAGGACGGCGATGGCCACGGCGGCGCGCCTTGCCGAGATGTTCAAGAATTCGGCCTATGCCAAGCGTTATGAGGAGTTCGCGGCCAGCGTCGATTGGGACGACGAAGAAGCCCTGCTCGAACGGCAGTTGATCCCGGATCCCGACAAGGTGCGCATACGGGCCTATGCCACCCATTCCACGCACAAGACCCTCACGGCTCTGCGCCAGGGCTCGATGATCCATGTCTGGGACCAGGATTTCCGCGACAAGGCGGAAGAGGCTTTCCATGAAGCCTACATGACCCACACCTCGACCTCGCCCAACTACCAGATCCTGGCGTCCCTCGATGTCGGGCGGCGGCAGGTTGAGCTCGAGGGCTACGAACTGGTGCAGCGCCAGCTCGAACTGGCGATGAACCTACGCGACCAGGTGCAAGCCCATCCTTTGCTCAAGCGCTATTTCCGTTTCCTGGCGGTCGGGGATCTCGTGCCGCTGCAGCACCGGGAATCCGGCGTCGAGAGCTATTTCAACGAGGAGACGGGCTGGAACAATTTCGAGCTCGCCTGGCGCACCGACGAGTTCGCGCTCGACCCGACCCGGGCGACGCTGGCGATCGGCGCCACCGGGCTCGACGGCGACACCTTCAAGAACAAGGAACTGATGGACAAATACGGCATCCAGATCAACAAGACCTCACGCAACACCGTGTTGTTCATGACCAATATCGGTTCGACACGCTCGGCGGTGGCTTATCTGATCGAGGTGCTGGTCAAGATCGCCCGGGATCTCGACCGCCGTGCCGCCGACATGAGCAGCATCGAGCGACGCATTCATGCCAAGAAGGTGCGGTCGCTGACGCTGGAGCATCCGCCCCTGCCCGACTTCTCCAGTTTCCATCGGGCCTTCCGCGGCGACAATCTCACCAGCAATACGCAGACCCGCAACGGCGACATCCGCAGCGCCTTCTTCCTGTCCTATGATGACAGCAACTGCGAATATGTGAACATGATGGAGGCCTCCCGGGCGATCCAGGCCGGGCGCGAACTGGTCTCCGCCCTGTTCGTGATCCCCTACCCGCCCGGCTTCCCCATCCTGGTGCCCGGGCAGGTGATCAGCATGGAGATCCTGCAATTCATGTCGGCCCTCGACGTGCACGAGATCCACGGCTATCGCCCGGATCTCGGCTTCCGCATCTTCAGCGAGGAGGCCCTGGCGCGCACCGAAGAACGGACCCTGGCCAAGACGACCGTGATCCAGGCCCAGCAGGAAGCCATGCAGAACTGAAACACGGCGCCGATGCCGGGAAGGACGGTTTTCCGACATCGGCTCGAAGCTTGCTGCTGATCGAAACTCGTCATTGCGAGCGAAGCGAAGCAATCCAGCTCGGCGCGGCGAGGCCCCCGTGGATTGCTTCGCTTCGCTCGCAATGACGCTTGACTTAAAGAAAATGGGCGGCGTCAGAACAGATTGCCGTAGAGCGGCATGGCTGCGGCACCGAGAGCTGCGACGAGGTCGCTCGGTGCCTGTGCCCTCTCCAGCACGATCGGCTTGGGCCTTGCGTTCATCTGATAGGCCGCGACGGTCCTGCGCGTGCGCTCGACGAGGCGCCCCAGCACGGGCTCGGGCAGCAGGCCGCTCATCAGGATGCTGGAGATGTCGACGATGTTGGAGACGCTGGTCAGGGCGCGGCCGAGATCGGTGCCTGCCTGCTCGACCCAGCGGCCGAGATCGGGATCGTCGCAAAAGCCCGGCGCGGTGAAATCGAGGGCCTCGACGGTGGGTTTGCCGAGGAAACGCGCCAATCCGCGCAGAGACACCACCGTTTCCAGGCAGCCGCGGGCGCCGCAATAGCAGATCTCGCCGTCGGGATAGGTATGGATATGGCCGATCTCGCCGGCATTGCCATAGGAGCCGCGCACGGCGCGGCGGTTGAAGATCAGGGCGCCGCCGAGGCCATAGCCGACAAAGGCATAGATATAGCTCGGCAGATGATGGCCGCCGCCGAACCAGTATTCCCCCAGGCCGGCCGCGGCTCCGTTTATGGCGATGAAGACATCGTGGCCGATCAGGTCCGACAGCGCCTTTTCGAAGGGATAATTGCGCCAGGCGGGGTACTGGCTCGATTGCCCCACGGCCCCTCTGTCGTGATCGACCGGCCCCATGACGGAAACGCCGACGCCCAACAGGCGCTTCGGCCTCAGCGGGTGTGCGTCGAGCCGGGAGAACAGCGTGGCGAGCAGATGCGTCGAAGCTTCGGGTTCCTCGATCCGCAACTGCTCCTTTTCATGCGCGATGATGTTGCCGGCGACATCGACGAGCACGGCGCGGGCGAATTCGTGATCGAAATGCAGGCCGATCGTGGCGGCGTAGCCCGAGATCAGGCGCAACCCGCGGATGGGCTGTCCCAGGCGGGGGCGCCCGGCTCGATCCGCCGCGCGCGCGGCCGCGACTTCCGCCACCAGTCCTTCTTCCATCAGCGCCGCGACGATCTGGGTGATGGCGGAAGGGGTCAGGCCCGTTTCGGCAGCGAGATGCGTGCGCCCGATTCCGGGCGATTGCCGAATGCCCTCGATGACCAGGCCGCGATTGAGATCGCCGACCCGCGAGGCATTGTAGCCTCGCTGCCTGCGCCGCCCGGCGGACGATGGGGCCGGTCTTTCCCGGTTGGACTCATTCATGACGCGACCAAAACCGGCAGGGCTTTCGGCCCTGCCTTGAGAAACATAGATTGTTCACCCTAAAGCGCTTTGCGATTAGGCGGAATCACCAAGAATCGCAAAACCCCTCTCGCCGAACCCTTGAAGCGGCCCGGAAACAACGGGCTGGAGCACACAGGTGCCGACGTCAGAACGCACCTTGCTCCAGCCGCGACAGCCCAGCCCATCCAGAGCAGGAAGGAGCCGGATCAACGGGTGAGATAGCCGCCGTCCACGACCAGGACCTCACCGGTGACATAGCTCGATGCCGGCGCACACAGGAACAGCACGCAGGCGGCAACTTCTTCCGGCTGTCCCACCCTGGCCATCGGGGTCATGTCGCGCCAGATCGGGAACCACTCCGGGTTTTCGATGCCGCCGCGCGACATGTTGGTGTCGATATAGCCGGGCGCCACCGCGTTGACGCGGATGTTCTCGGCGGCGAACTCGCTGGCCAGGCTCTTCGTCATCATGTGAACCGCGGCCTTGGAGGCGTTGTAGGCGACCTGGTTCTGCGGCACGTTGGAAATGAAGCCGGAAATCGAGCCGACATTCACGATCGCGCCGCTGCGTTGCCTGCGCATCGGCACGAGGGCGGCGCGGCAGCCGCGAAAGACGGCATCGACATTGGTGTCCATCACCTGGCGCCAGCGTTCCTCGTCGAAATCGGGGGTGTCGCCATGGCTGGCAATGCCGGCATTGTTGACGAGGATATCGAGCCGCCCCCAGCGCGCGACGGCGGCATCGACCAATTGCTGCGGCGCGGCCGGGTCGCGAATGTCGGCCTGGACGAACGCGACGTCATAGCCGGCCTCGGCCAGGCTCTTTTCTGCTTCCTCGACCTTGCTCCGCCCTGAGATCAGGAGCTTCGCGCCGGCCTCGCCCAGGGCGTGCGCGACGGCCAGCCCAATGCCGCGATTGCCGCCGGTGATGAGGGCGGTCTTGCCGTCCAGACGAAATTTCTCGAGCATTCGTTTTTCCTGTGTGGTGGTGGTCATTTCATCACGCCCTTGGGCGCATGGCCGCTGTTGAGGCAGACGGCCAGGATCAGGATCGTGCCGAAGACGATCTGTTGTGCCAGGGCATTGACCCCGACGAAGGTCATGCCGGTACGAAACACGGCAATCAGCATGGTGCCGGCAAGGGTCCGCAGGACGCCGCCATTGCCGCCGGTGAGCGAGGTGCCGCCCAGCACCACCGCGGCAATGGCCGGGAGCAGGAATTCATTGGCGATAGTGGGCGTTCCACTCGACAGCCGGCCCGCGAGCATGATCCCGGACAGGGCGGCAAAGGCGCCGGCCAGGGCAAAGACGGCAAGCTTGATCCTGACGACGCGGATACCGGATACGGTTGCCGCCGGTTCGCTGCAACCCACGGCCTTCATCATCTTGCCGAAGGGCGTCGCCTGTTCCAGCACGAAGGCCAGGACAAAGACGGCCAGACTGACCCAGATTTCATTGGGCAGGCCGAGCGTGGAGCCGATGATCCAGCCGAGCGTGTCGCTGCGGATTTCGCCGGAGATGCCGATCGCCCGCTGGCCCGAAATCCATAGGGCGGCCGTCGCCGCGATGCCTCCGGTCGCAAGGGTGGCGACGAAACTGGGGATGCGCAGCTTGCCATGCACGAAGCCCGAAAGCAGGCCGAACAGCCCGCCGACGACGATGGCGGCCGGAATGGCGGCCAGGCCGTATCCCGGCAGCAGAAGCGCGAGCACGATGGAAGCGACGGCCGCCACCGATTGCATCGACAGATCGACCGAGCCGACGTAGATCACGAAGGTCATGCCGAGCGCCATCACGAACAGCGTGGCGTTGTCGGCCATCAGGCCGACCAAGGTCATTGGATCGAGAAAGCGGGTGTCGAACAGGCCCACGGCGAGGATGGCGAGGACCAGCGCGATCCAGGGCAGATAGGGGTTGAGGAAACGCAGGCGCACCATGCTCACACCATGTGCCGGATGAGGTCGAGCGGTTCAGGCGGCGGTACCGCCAGCGTGTCGAAGCGTGCCGTCTGGCGCCCATCCTTCATCACGATGATGGTATGTGCGAGCCCGAGCGCCTCTTCCAGGGTGTCGCCGATCAGGATGACGGAACAGCCATTGGCGCAAAGCTCGCGGATCAGGCCATAGACATCCTCCTTGGCGCCGACATCGAGGCCACGGGTGGGATGATCGAGCAGGAAGACGCGAGCACCCGCATTGTACCATTTCGCCAGCACCACCTTTTGCTGATTGCCGCCCGACAGATTGGCGCAAAGCGTATCGGCGCTGGGCGTCTTGATCCGCATGCGCTCGATGAGGTTGCGCGTCGCGCGGCCGATCTCGCCGAATTTCAGGATGCCGAAGCGGCTCATGCCCCTGAGATGAGCGAGGCTTATATTCTCCTCGACCGACATTTCCTCGACGATGCCTTCGAACTTGCGCTCGCGCGGGACATAGCCGAGGCCCAGGGACACCGCCTGGCTCGGGGAGACGAAACGCAGATTGCGGCCGCGATAGTGGGCGCTGCCCAGGTGGATCTTCTCCAGCCCGAACAGGCTTCGGATCAGGGCCTCGCTGCCGGCTCCCTCGGTCCCGACAAGGGCGAGAACTTCACCGACATGAAGATCAAGATCGATGTCGGCATAGGCCCGCGCCCGCGCCAGCCCCCTGGCCTTCAGGGCTATTTCCTCTCCAAATGGCGCCCTTCCGTCCTCCTTGTAGTAGGAGCCGGTGGCGGCACGCCCGACCATCAGGTGATGGATGCGTTCCGGGCTTGCCTCACCCTTGGCCATCCGGCTGACGACGACGCCATCCTTGAGAACGTAGACCCGGTCGGAAATGTCGATGACCTCGTCGAGACGGTGCGAGACGAAGATGATGCCGGCGCGCTGCTTCAGCTTGCGGATGACATCGAAGAGAATGTCGATCTCCGCCTGCTCCAATACCGATGTCGGTTCGTCGAGCAGGATGCACAGGCTTCCTTCCACCGCCTCCTCCAGGGTCAGGACCTTGGCGAGTTCGACCATCTGGCGTTGTACGAAGCTCAGTTCCGAGGTGACGGTCAGGGGATCGATGCCCAGGCCGACCTTGGCAAGCTGATGCCTGGCGGCGGCGGCCATGCGCCGCCAATCGATGCGGCCGAGGCGGATGAACGGGGTTTCGTTGCCCAGGAAGATGTTCTCCGCCACCGACAAATTGGTGATCAGGGACTGCTCCTGGAACACCATGCCGATGCCGCGCGCTGCCGCATCCTTGGGACCGGAGATCGAGGCCGCCTTGCCGTGAATGCGGATCTCGCCGGCATCGGGTTGATTGATGCCGTTGAGCACCTTCATCAGCGTCGATTTGCCGGCCCCATTCTCGCCGACCAGGCCGACGACCTCGCCGGCCTTGACGGTGATCGAGACATTCTTGAGGGCCTCGACCCTGCCGAAGCGCTTGGTGATGTCGAGAAGTTCGAGCATGGCGCCGGCCCTCACTTCACCACGGAGAGCGCGCGCAGCGGCGTATTCAAGAGCACCGCGCCGATGATCACCACGCCGAGCACGCCCTGCTGCACGAAAGTGGGCAGGCCGATGATGATCATGCCGTTGTTGAGCACCATCACGATCAGCACGCCGACGAGGGTATTGAATACCCCGCCCTTGCCGCCGGTTAGCGCCGTTCCACCCACCACGACGGCACTGACCGCGGTGAATAGCTGTCCGCTGCCGATCAAGGCGCTGCCGGCGCCCAGCCGTGCGCAGGCGAGGACGGCTCCGACGCCGAAGAAGACCCCAGCCAGTGTGAAGGCGAGGATGCGGACGCGCCCGGCAGCGACGCCGGACGCCCTGGCGAGGTCCTCGCCGCCGCCCAGCGCCATGATGTGGCGGCCGAGGCGCGTATGATCCTGCACATACCAGGCGACGAGCAGCATGAAGGCCGCGACATAGACGGCCAGGGGCACGCCGCCCAGGCGAGATAGCGCAAGAGCCCGGATCGACGGATCGAGAATCTGCACCCTTTCACCGCCAAGCAGGACGGTGGCGAGACCGGTGCCGACGAAACCCATGCCGAGGCTGACCATGAAGGAGGGTACCTTCATGGCCACGTGGATGGTCCCGACGATGCAACCGAAGACTGCCGCCGTCGCCAGCGCCAGCGGCAGTGCGAGCAGGCCGAGATCGAAGCCGGTGCCGGCGGAATTGGCG
The DNA here is from genome assembly GCF_034424805.1 of Labrys sedimenti. Lineage (NCBI taxonomy): Bacteria > Pseudomonadati > Pseudomonadota > Alphaproteobacteria > Hyphomicrobiales > Xanthobacteraceae > Labrys > Labrys sedimenti. Next base: position 698,744 of record NZ_JAXOUF010000001.1, on the reverse strand, counting down.
ACGAAGGCGCACAGTGCCGCCGCCGTCACGGCCATCGACCCCTCGATCGACAGATCGATGGATCCCATCAGGATGATGAAGGTCACGCCCAGAGCCAGGGTCAGCGGGGCTGCCGCCGAAGCAGCCACGCGGATGAGATTGCCGAGCGAGAGAAAATGCGCATCCAGCAGCGAAATGCCGAGGCACAGGCCGAGCAGGACCAGGACCGGCGCGGCACGCGCGAGGGATTGTCTGGTGATCACCATTTCGACTGTCTCGGTTCGAGAATTCCGCACGGATCCTTGCGAGAGGGGCGATGCGCGGACGCCGGTGGGGAAAGGCTGGGAGAGACCTTGCCCCGCGTGCCGCGCATCGCCGACGGGCGCGATCTCAATAGGTGATCTGGCCCGTAACCTTGCCCCACAGATCGTTCCAGTCGACCTTGGGTGTCGTGTCGATATTGGCCTTCCAATAGGCCTCGACATCCGCCTGCGTGATCAGGACACCGGTGCCGTAGAATTCGCGATGCTCCTTGGGCTCCTTGGAGGGAGAGAACGCGCCGGTTGCCGCATGATAGCCGAGGGAAAGGGCGATCCCGCCGATCCAATAGGGATTCCAGTCGACGGTTGCGGCCATCTCCTTGTTACGGATCGCCGTGACGGCATCCTTGGTGCCGTCGATGCCGGTGACCAGGACCTTGCCGGCAAGGCCCTCGGCGCGCAGCGCCTCGAGCGCGCCGACGGCCATGCCGTCATTGGCGGCCCAGATGCCCTTGATCTTGTCGCCGAAGCGGGTGATCCAGGCGGCGACGACGTTGTTGGCCTTGGTGGAATCCCAGTCGGCATCCTGGAAATCGAGGAGTTCCACCTTGCCATTGGCCTTGATGGCATTCATCAGGCCCTGCTTGCGCTGGATGGCCGGCGCGTTGGAGGCAATGCCGCCGAGCGCCACGATACCACCCTCGCCGCCGAAACTGTCGAACAGGGCCTTGGCCGTCTGCTCGCCGGCCGGCACGCCGTTGAACGACATGTGCGCGACGTAGTTGTCGCCGAAATCCCAGGGATGCAGATCGTCCGGCTTGTTCCATACCGTCACGACATGGGCGCCAGCCTTGGCGACGGCTTCCACGATCGGCCGGGCATCGGGAACATCGTTGGGATCGACACCGAGCACCAGCTTGTTGCCGACCTTGGCGAGCATGGCCTTGATGTCGGCAATCCCCTTTTCGCTGTTGCCCTCCGTCACCAGGGCCGCATAGGGCGCGCTCACCGTATCGGCATAAGCCTTCGAACCCTTGTCCCAGGCGACGTGAAAGGCGTTCGACAGCGAACGGATCGAGCTGGCGAGCTGAAGGTCGGAAGCCGCGAAGGCGCGCCTTGCCCCGGCGGGCAGCAACAGCGACCCGGCCGCAAGGGCCGAGCCGATCAAGAAGCGGCGACGTTCGATCAGCGCCGCCTCGATGAAATCAAGGGCAGAAGCCATTGGACTATTCCTCCTCGGATCTCGTTGTTCGAGAGACGGCTTTTCATGCTTATGGTTCGCGCCGTCGATCTTTAATTAAATTGATGAATTTAAGTGAGTCAAGCCTGTTTCTGCCGTGGAGATGCGGAGCTCGCCGGTCGGATGACGCCGGGGTTACGCCAGAGGCATTGCCGGTCGATTGTCTGGATTGATTTTGGTTGCGAACCGGCCATGGCGATCGCCCCCGCTTCGCCGGCGACGCGAGGGATCATAGCCTTTCTCGACGCAGAAGGTCTTGACGAAGCCCCCTACTCTGCTAGACCGCCCGTAATCGCACGCAGCCATGCGGTGGCACTGGTGCGAAGATGCGGAAGGGTGGCCGAGTGGTTTAAGGCAACGGTCTTGAAAACCGTCGTAGGCGCAAGTCTACCGTGGGTTCGAATCCCACCCCTTCCGCCATTACTTATTGAAATTACAGAGTTTTTTTAGATTTTTGATTTTGGTCCCTATTAGGGTCCCATTTTTGTCATGCGTAGTTGGTAGCATTCGATAGATCACTGTGGAATGGCTGCTCACCTCCCCTCGCCTGGGGCAGCCAGCTTGATGTCACAAGATGATGTCTTTGCCCTCGACGATCCGAAGCCCTCGCGGCAACGCTTCAGCCTTTGGCTTTTCGGCGTTGGGCACAATGCGGACGGCATCGTCCGTGACTTCAATGATGGCGCTGATCCCAGCCTGATCGATAGCTTTCAACAGACGAACCATTTCTACTTGGGTAAATCGCGGCTTGCGTCGGCTCATTGTTCGTCCTCCTCTGACGATCAATGATGCCATGACTACTCCGGCAGCGTGAGCATCACAGTTGCATCGACGCGGAGGGCCTGAAGCGCGTCGTCAAACTTCGACGTTTCGGGGTGAAGCTGGGTGGTCATACTCGCCTCCCTTACGCGCTGGCCTGTTCGCCGAGGCGAGCAATCATCGCATCGACGAACTCGGCGTTGTCACTGCACCATCCGTCACGAAAAGGCGGTGAGTTGTCGATGTATTCTCTCTTGGCCGCCGCCTCGGCGGTATTGCGCGGCACGTAGAGCGCAAGGGAGAGCCTGGCCTCAAACTCTTCGCCTTCGGCAGCGCTCACCGCTTCTTCCGCTGCTGCCAGCCCAAAATCGCGCTTGCGTGCTTCTAGCTCAGCTTCAGCATCGGCAAGAGCCCGAAGTGCGCGCTCCTGGGAAGCATCTAGCTCTCGCTCTGCCGCTGCCGACAGTTCCGGAAACATGGCACGCGACCAGTCCGGGCAATGAACACAGCGTAGCTTGTCGTGCGTGTCGAGGATGCCCTTACGAATATCGTCGGCGGATCTCGACCTCAGTTCATAGTAGATGGGGCTCGTGCCATTCGACATAACGGCGAGTGGCACAAGGATTGGATTGTTGCGGCGGATCTTGTCTTCCGCTTTTTCAAGTTCATTCCGAACACCAACGACATGGTTGAAGCGGGAATAAGCGTCCTTGTGAGCCTGTATCAGGATGGGCAGTGGAGTTCGCCCGGCTGCGAAGGCAGTTGGGGCGTCCCCGAAAGCGCCGGCCGCAACTGCCGCGAGGAAACTAGCGGAACCGGCAAGAGCTGCGCGACGGTCGATATTAGGCAAGCCGGTAGCGGCCGCCGAAGCGGGTTTGTTCGACATGGGGTCCTCGATTGTTATGCTGGCGTGGGTCGACGTAATGAGACTGTTAATTTCGGCCCCGATCCTTATCCGAAAGCGTAGGGCCTACTGGTGGTTGTGCATTTAGGCCGGGGCGCTCAGTCACTCACTGGGAATTTCGATGCAGTTATATTCAGTAGCGGATCGTCGATCGCCTTGGCGTTCTCCGGCTTGGCGCAAAATGCAATTTCCTTTGCTGCCTGAGCTTCGAGAAACTCTCGCAGAGCGGAAAGCATTAGCTTCCAGGCCTCCTGCCCCCAATCTTCATTGTCGTTCATGAGATAGTTTACGAGAGCCAGAGCGCCTGCGGTCGATTGAATTTGCTCAGGGTTCTCGATCCGCTCTGCGGCCCATCCAAAGAGCAGTGAGGCTATGCTCCCCTCTTCTTCGGGGGACATTCCGCTTAGGTCCGCGGCACCGTAGGCCCGCACGCCGGTGAAATAGGCGTCGACGAGGGTAACGAGTGGATCGACGTGGGTATCGGTTGGCAAGCCGGTAGCGGTTGCCGGAACATGACTGTTCAGCATGATGTCCTCGATTTTCGTGTTTTTTGATGGCCGGTACTCGGGCGCCGATAACTTACCAGCGCGGGGTTGATTGATAGGGACTATGAAAAATCACCAGTTAACTATGAACCATCATATCAATTGCAGTCAATAGCAAACTATGAAAAAATCATAGCGTGCTAGGAAATGGATGAGTTTGATGCTTACGACTGGGAATCAACTTCGGGCAGCGCGGGCCTTGGTCGACATGGATCAAGGCGCCTTGGCGGCGCGAGCTGGCGTGAACATCAACACGATCGGAAGCATGGAGAAGAGGGGCGCGAACACCCTCACCAGCGGGCTCGATAAAATACGGGCTGTGCAGATGGTGCTGGAGGAAGCTGGCGTCGAGTTCCTCAACCACGGTCGGCCAGGCGTGAGGCTTCGTGGCGCGGACTGAGGATTGTCGTGCTCCCTCTGCCCCAAGGCCGGGCAGGTCTCGAAAAACAAAGACCCCCCTGAAGTTATCAAGCGGCTTTCGGTTCCGTGACGCGCAATGTCATGCCGATGAAAAAATCACTGCGTAGGGCGGGGCTGCAGTCGCGTAGCTACCGAAAGCAAATCTGATTCGTTCGATCCTGTAATCCCACCCCTAGGCCACCAACTGACAGTTGAAGTGCGGACCTGCATACCCAGCCTGATCCACATCAAGAGAGGATCGCAATGCCCCGCCGAGAAACGTCTTGGATATCACTCCGCGAAGGCCTCAACCAGCACATCCTAGCGGTTCTGGCCTGCGCTGACCCGCTTCAGCCCTATCTCGTCATCGTCCTTTCGAACGGGCAGGAAATCGAGATCGACCTCGATGACCGCCTCGACCAATGGAGCAACGGGGCGAGCGCTCCAAATGACTGACGAAATTCTTAAGTCCGGCAGTGGTGATGCCGACGAGCGTGCGAAAGCCCGCGAGTATCAACGTCAATGGAGGGCTAAGAACCGCGCCCGCATAAATGAGCTCAAGCGTCAATGGCGTGATCACAACTTGGAAACGCACCGCGCATACCAGCGCGACTATATGCGCCAATGGCGAGAAGACCACCGTGAGCAAATCGAAATAAAGCTTACCGAACAACGAGAGAAGACCCGCGAACAGAAGCGAAAATGGAGGGCTAAAAACAGGGAGCGAGTCAACGAACTCAAGCGTCAGTGGCGCGAGCGCAACCGGGAAGCGTACCGCGCACATCAACGAGAATATGTTCGGCAATGGCGGGCAGAGAACCCGGAGCGATCCAGAAAGCACATCGCCGATCACCACGCAAAACATCGCGACGAGCGGAACCGCAAGCTTCGAGTTTACCGCAGACTGCGCCAGAGCCCGAACCGCGAGCAGTACGGCAAAGATCTATTCGCGACCATCACGGCAGCGACGCCGAAGGGGCTGCCGGCGCATGTCCGCGACGATGTGGTTGGCACCGTTGCCCTTCAGGTTATCGATCAGAAGGCCGACGTGCGGAAGATCAAGGTCCTGGTGAAAGCGGCGCTTACGGCAACGTGGGGGCAGTCCGACTGGTTCAAGCATGTGTCGATCGACGCGCCACTCACCGATGTTTTCACCTTGCTCGACACTCTTCCCAGCGACGAGCCAACGCCTGAAGAGGCTTTGACGCGGCGTCGGTGATCAGAGCGCAGGCCGATCGAAACCGCCAGCAACGGCGCAACCGCGCAGGCGTCATTATGTGGCGCCTGGGATTTAAAGCCTCGGACATAGCACGCTTGGCAAAGACCCTCTAGCGACGAACGCCAAGCACTATCCCAGATTATCCTTTATCCATTGAGCGCAGTCCCCGGTAAACCCATAGAACGCCCATCTGCCATTCCCATGCTCTTCGTACTTTACAACTAGAAGCTGATCATCTTTATACAGGTGAGGCTTAAGTTCGTCGCGTATTTGAGTGGCCGTTTTATTGGTAACCACCATCCAGGTGCTGTCCAAGCAGTGCCATGTCTTCGGACTGAGCTTGCCTAGTGCCTCCATCAAATCGTCATATGTTTCGCCTTTGCTTGGGTGAAGGTCATAGCCGATAATATATACCGCCATTGTAAGCCTCCTGATTGTTCCGCAATTTTCGCGGTGTACAATCTGACGAGCTTAAACGTGACTCACCCGTGAAAAAGTTGTCCATTGAGAAGAGAATAGGTTGCTAGCATGCTGCGACTCAAACAAGGCTGATGCCGGTTGTTTGGGAGGGTGGCATGGATGGCAGCGAAGATCATCTTTCGAATGAAGTTTCGCTTTCCGGCGAGATTACTGAAACTGGCGTTAAACTAGCTGCCAAAAGCCGCTTTGTTTCTGCCCTCGATAGGCTACTGGGAGCCATTGGCGATAAATTAAGCTTAAAGCTCGAGCGAGGAAACTCGATAGAAAGGGCCAAGATGCAAGCTGAGCAACAATTGATAGAGGCTGCGGCGAGCTCAGCGATACGGCGAATGGAAGTCGATCAGGAGTTTGCGCAGCGAGTAGCTGAGAACATGTTTGCTACGGCTGTCCAGCAGCAAAAGAACAAGGACGCCGTCGTCCAGTATGCCATTGAGGATTTAAGGCAGACCCCGCCCTCAGACGCGCAGAATTCAACGGGTCCCGAGATTTTGGAACCGGAATTTCTTGATCGCCTAGACACCTATGCGCAAGGGGCATCGGCGGAGGAAATACGCCAGAAGTGGGGGCGTGTACTTGCTTCTGAAGTTCGAAGGCCGGGAACATTTTCAAGAAGAGCATTTCGTATTATTGACGAAATTGATACACAAACGGCGGCTCTATTCGAGAGAGTATGCAAGCATCGTCTTGGCCCTGTTGTACCAAAGTTACTCATTGGAAATTTGTCGGTAAAAGAAGTTTCTATGCTCACATCTGCGGGTCTCATGGTGGAGCCCGGGGTTGGCCAGAGCCAGAGGTTTGATAAGGTAAAAAGACGCGACGACATAGAAGCCTGGCTTGGCACGTTCGGACACTATGGAATCGGCATTGAGTACGGGGCCGAATTCAAGCCCAACAATCGCGATCTTTTCGCGCCCTTTTCGATAAGAGATGGCGCGCCGAACATAAGCGTTTACATACTGACGGATGCGGGCTTGGAAATTTCGACAATTGTCGAAGACAACCAGCAGTCAGCTATCCTCGAGTTTGCTAAATCGTTGGCTCCTTATGTTAGCAGTCGACCAATCGACGTGCTCCACATATCTGACGATTTAAAGTCTTATTCCGTCGTAGAGGTAGTAGATACGGACAATTTAGATGCGACGACGAAGCAGCCCAATAACGATACAGATGCAGGTTTGCCATCATCATGAGCGTCACGCATAAGGTCGGGTCGAAGGATCCAATACCTTCGCCCAGAACCAAGTTCCGCCGTGAGTGCGTCACCTAGCTCGATGCTGCCACGGCAGCGCAGGGCGTCCAGCTTCAAGGAGGCAGAGGGACACCTCGCGAGAGGCAGCAGAGGCAAACGTTGACCGCGCCCATGGTCTTAGGCACCGTCTGCGCAAAAGCCAGGCGCAGACCTCGGCCCCACCGCGCGTATGAACTATGGCGGATCGCGCCCCTGATATACAGCGCAATCAGATCTGTTTCGGACAGATGGCGGGCGCCACGCCCTCCCCTAGGCCCAACTAATTCACGCCCTCGTCACGCAAAATATCGTTCGAAAGAGGTATCCGCGATTGTGCGGGTTGGGGGGCATCGCAGTGATCAGGATCGTGCTCGCCGCGATATTCGCGGCTGTGGTTTCTATGACAGTGGCGCCGGCATTGGCGGGCAGCTGTGATCATTCCTGGCAGCAGGCCAAGGATGGCTCGAACTGCGGTGATCGTGCCGCAGATCGTCGTCAAGGTGGGGATGACGATTGATAGCCTGGAGCGGGGCGACGTCCCCGCTCGCGATTTCGTCGGGGGCGAGATGAAGAAGACTACGGTTGTCGCATTGGCGATCATGTTGGCAGGGTGCTCGACAACTCTACCGGTTGCGGTGGTGACTAAGGGAGTTCCAGGCGGCATCATGCGAGGGACTACCACTGCGGCCTTAAGCGGCGGCACCTTCGGTGTCAGCAGTGGCAATCTGCGATGCTCCGGTAGCTACGATGCGATGGACACATCTCCCACAATCAGCATGCCGGTTCTGTGCTCGGATGGGCGGAAGGGCATTATCACTGCCACCCGCGACAATAGCGGCATGAGCGGCGGTGGTCGATTTACATTAAACGATGGCACTACCGGCGATTTCATGTTCGGGGCAGCAGCCGCAAAGCTGTAGTTTAGCTCGATCAATCCTAGACAATAGCCGCCGATGATCTAAGCGCGCGGCCATCGCGGCATGCGCCTTACTTGGGTGAGGGGCGAGACGGGAGCGACAGGTGAAGGGCAAGCTTTCAATCATGCTGGTAATGTCGGCATTCGCCTTCACTCCGACGATGACTGGTGCGCTTACCTTGGATTTCGCGTGCCGCGATTTTCGACCACTCTTCGCACTTGATGGCGAGAAATTGGAGCGGCCCAAGGCGCCATCATGCGTTGATATGTTCGGGAAGTTTGCCTCGGAATTCGATTTCTCGGATTGCAAGAACGAAGTGCTCGAATACCAAAACAAGATCCGCAATTATCAGGATTGCTTGGTATCCGAGAGTCGAGCTGCGAATGAGGCCGTGAACGAGGCAGTCGACAAATTCAATACCCGCGCCCGCTCGCCATGACTATGGGCTCGTCCGCAGACAGCTGATCGTGAAACAGGGACCGGGATTGGGATCTTTCAAGGGCACCCCCAGCAAAACTCAATCCTTTCAATGACAAACTGCGCATTAATGGCGGAAGTCGGTTCCGCATAACTACCGAGACGACGCGCGTGGGCGCCTGACTATTGCCCATGAATCTAGCTCCAATATAGGTCAGTCTGAAATTGGATTAGCCTCACGTGCAGTGGCTAGGTCTCCGGCCATCGGCCCGGTAATCCCAATCGTTGGCCGAGCGTTGCCCCTTGGGTTCTCTGCAGATTTCCGTTTCTCGACAAGACCTCATCTATGCCGAAGTGCAGCGGTGGTAGTTCCAATGTTGCCCATGGATTAATCACGAGGCAGCCGTGCCGAGATGCGAAATTCCAGGGATCTACGCGTGCAAACGCAAGCACAGCACCGACCCCCTTCTTCCTAGCACCGCGTGGCCCCCACCAAACACCATCTGGAGCACGTCTCTCCTCAACCTGCCGACGTCCGTTTTCAATTCGGATCGCAACGCTAACGCTACCGAATAGAGCATTTAGGAGGTCGTCCTGTGGCTGGAAGTGTTCGAACGAATTGACGGCAATGACCAACGGATGGTCAAGGACACCATATTTTTCCGCCTTGAAGACAACCGCCTCTCGAATATCTGCCTGCCCCCTCCCTGCACGAAAAGGGAAATGCCTTATCCCAATTGCTCTACCCGGGGCACCAGGATGAAGGCGCGGCCAGGCTTTCAGTTCAATACGGACTCCGTGCTCTTCCCAGCAAAATGGCGCAATATCTGCGGCTGCGTCGCCATCAGGAAGTGCCGCGATCCATTGATTCAGACCGCGCATTAATTTCCTACCCGAAATGTTATCGGTGGGCGCACCACGGGTCGTCACGTCCAAAAAATGCTGTGGTGCGTCAGCTCGGTCGATGAGAGCAAGGGCTGTATCTAGCCTCGCCTGCTCAGCTCTTTCGCGGTCAGATAGTCCAGTTGCCAAGACAGCTTCGAGATAGAAGCGTCCACCGCCTGGGGATTCGACAAGAAAATCCGGCCGATAGCGGGTGTGGGCAAGGGGTGGTTCGATAGCGATGATACGATGACCAGTCGCCAGAACAAACTCGTGCAGAAAGAGTTCGAAAAATGCACTTTTATGTTGATGATTAATCGAGGACCTGAATCGTTCGGCAAGCCCTCCCCGATCCTCCAACGGATAGCGTTCAAACCAGCTATCCACCAAGACTCGAACTCGCGTAGCTTCAACGCGATTAGAGCGATTCAGGTACGAGAAGTCCGTATCATTTGCCAAGGGTGGAGCAAGATCATGACGGGCAATGTCGTCAAAAATACTCATCTAAGCGCCCCAGAAAAAAGCAACTCATCGATCTGACTAGCCCTTCCATTGGGCGTCACCGTATACGCGCGCCTACCCCTCCTGAATAGAGGCCCATTCATATCGAGGCGAAAGGATCGGCTGACTACTCAAAGTGCCTTTGCCATCAGTTCCCGCCTTCAGGCTTCAAGATGCTGTCCATGGATGGCACCGGACCGGCCTTCTGGTCGGCCGGGATGAAGTCCATCAACGAATCCTGCTTGGGCTCGGGCGGATTGAAGCCGAGGCCATCCATGTTGGCGGAGGGCTGGAATTCAGATTGCGGCCGCACGTTTGCAGGGTTGTTGCCAGGAGGCGGCGCGTTAACGGGCGCCTTCGGGGTGGCTGATAGGTTCTTCTTCACGGTCTCGTCGGCAGACTGGCGCAATAGCCCCTCGGCTTCCGCTCGATCAGGCGAGATGATCAGCGGCTTGCCGTCCTTGCCGGCGACAAACAGGCCCGTGGCATTGTCCACAAAGCCGAAGCCGTCGCCGATATCACGCCATGTTCCGGTGCTCGCAATGTCGTTGGCGCGGAACTGATTCAGGCGCTCGATAACGGCTTTTGTGTTCCTCTCGTCCGGCGTTCCATCCATGCCATGCACAAGGCCATAGGAAGTCAGGGCTTGGCGTACCGCCCCCATCTGATGGGAAAGGCCCTGAACGATGGCTTCGTCGTTTCGTGTGCCAGAAACAGTGATCCTCGCATTCCCCTGATCTACAATGCGAGCGTCGCCATAGAGAGCCTTATTGACGAACTTGACGGCATCGTTTTGCGTCATGCCCTCCAGCACTTTCACCTTGACACCCTTGATGAAGACGTTGCGGTCTGTGGTGTAGGTTTCGAGGTTACCTTCACGCCCGATGTCCAGGCCATAGAGGGTGCGGGCGATGCCGGTAGCCGGATCGGTCATCTGACGGTCGACGGCATCGGCCACGGTATCACCGCCCTGCTCTTTCTTCTCCGGAATGTTCTTGGCATCGATTACCGCTGCCAGAAATCGAGCTGAGGCCTTGTCCTCGCGACGATAGGCTCTCAGAACCGTTTCGGCTTCCGGAGCGATGCCAGCTTTCCTCAGCTGATCAAAAATCGCGAGTTGTTGTCCGGGATCATTGGTTGCGAACACAACGCCCGCCAGGTCTTGCATGTTCTGCTCTGTCGTGCGGTTCGGCTGCTTGGTCCTGGCAACGAAGTCATCGACGATGTTCGCCGGCAACACGGCCTGGTCGGTGCCCTTGGTACCAAGCTGAGCCTGTGCCGCGGTCGTAGCGCCGATGGCAGTGGCGAGCGCATCCTGCGACGGATTGGATGCATAGGTCTCCCAGGCGTGCTTCACGTTCGGGAAGTGCTGCTGGGTGTAGCCGACGATATCGCCAGCGCGAGCCTTCAGCGTGGCCTCTGCCGCCTTGGCTGCGGTCTCATACTGCGAGGCAGCTAGTGCTGCGCCTTCGCCCGTTGTGGCGTCCATCTTGGACTTTGCGGCCGCAACTGTGGCCTTCACATCGGCATCGGACTGGGTGCCCATGTCGAAGGTCTGCTGCGCGGTCTGCAAGCTGGCCTGAAAGGCCGTGTATTTCTGACCGGCCTCGCGCCCGAAGGCATCCTCGAAATCCTGCCTGGATGGCATTGCGCCGGTGTATTTTCCACCATTGGCGATGGCAGTTGGGGCATCTTGCGAGACCTGCCCAATCAATTGGCGGGCATCGGCATTGAACTGATTGCGCGCTGTGACAGCGGCATTGGCGAGACGGTTCAGGATATCGGGATCGACATTGTCGCCGAACTGGCGCTGGAAGTAGGAACGAGCGACGGAGTAGGGGTCGGCTTGACCGGACGGCATATTCTGAACACCACCAGGACCGGCCCATTCAAAGTGCATGGGATCGGGGCGACCCTTGATATCCATGCCCCAAACCAGGCCCCACTTGGCGGCGAGCTCACGCACATTCGGCGGCAGATTCGTTTTGGTCGAACCCATCGCGTTGTTTTCGGCATCGATATCGATCGCCGTGCCAAAGGCGTGCTGACTGAGCTCTGAGCCGCCGCGAACGTTTCGATAATTGAAACCGCCACTGGATTTCAGGGGATAGCCAGCCGCCGCTAAATCACCAAGGAACCCCTGGAAAGCTGATGCGGCCTGCTTATTGACCTGCCATGTTTGGCCGCCAGCCTGAACGGGAACGAGGTTGTTTTGCCCCCAGCCGGGCGATCGGGGGTCCCCCATATTCTGGACATTTGCGTAATTGAACCGCGAGCCATACTGAGGATTGATCGGTGGGACGTTTTGGCTGGTTGAGGTACCGCGAGCTGGGCCGCCGGTCGGAACATCGCCCTCATTGGGATTGTAGCCCAAACCTTTTTCTGATTGCGGTGCCGCAGTCGGCTGGGAGCCGCCTTTTCCGCTAACGGCATTGGCAATCTCGGCATCGGAAACCTTGGCGGCGGCATCGGCGCCCTGTTCCTGAACGATCAAGGCGCGCATGAACTTCTGCGCCATCACTGGGTCATTCAGCTTGATATCGTCGTCAAGCCCGATGCCCATGTTCTTGGCAACAGTGGCCGCCGCCGAGACGTTCCCGTGTGTCCAGCCGTTGACGCCCGCAATGATCTGCTGCGGTGTTCTCATGCCGGCAGCGTATTTATCACGCAGCAAGTTGATGCCAGCAACCAAGCCATCCTGCCGAGTGGCATAAATAACCTGTGGGTCACCCTGATCGGTGTGCTGAGATGGCCCGATAACACCGGCAGCGCCAGCGCTGTTGCCCTGCTTGCCGCCTGGGATCTTGTCATTCTTGGAGTATTTTAAATTCAGAGGATTGTTAACGGATAATCCCTTTGGGAGAGAGGCAGCATCAGCCGGCGGCTGGAATACTAACGGACCCTTCGCTTGCTGATTACCAGTCGTGCCAGTCTGCGCAAAAACCTGCCGAACGCTGTCCTTGTTCGCTACGATGGCGGACCCGAGACCAGTCGCGACCGTGTCATTTACCTTGGCCAGGCGCGTCTGCTTGTCGATTGGTGGAAGATTTGGGTTCGCGAGTGTGTAGGCCTTAATCTTATCGGCCGCAGCTTTTGCCGCATTCGGATCGGTAGGATTGGCAGCAGCTTCATTGACGAAGCTATTGTCCATCTGCGTTTGCTGCTCACCAGCATATCGCGTCTTCTCGGTGAGGACCTTAGTGTTCAAGGTGCCACCTAGCCTGCCTTCGTAGTCGTAAATCTGCGGGCGATAGGCACCCTTCAAGTCCTCGGGCAGGGTCGAATAGAACTGCTGAGCATCCGCACGATAATCCTTGCGGAAGGCGTCCATGGTACCGACGCCACCAGGCTGCATGCTGTCGGCCATGCCCTGAGCTTTGGTCTGCCACTTGTTCTGGAAGTCCTGCCAGCGCGTCGCGGTATCCCATGCCTTCTGTTTGTCGATGTCGGTCTTGAAGGTTTCGGCAACACGGAAACCGGCATCGGCCGCCTGCTGGATACCGGCGCCAGCCTGTTGGAGACCGCGCGCTTCGCCAGTCAGATCGACGGACGCAACAGGGCGCCCGCTGTTGGCATTCGGCGTAGGGCCAACGGCCGAGGAGTCAGGAAGTCTGATCATTTTACCGATACCCCCTCGCCCGCTGCAGGCGCGCATACCTCACGAATGATCACCGCCCGAAGCCAATCCGATTTAGACTTGCCGCAATTGTCGGCGCTCGCGCGAATAGCGGCCGAAACGCTCTCGGGAAGCCTGAACGTGAATGTGTCGGCGAAATTCACCGCACGGGATCGGCGCCGATCCGGCCTGTGCTGGGTATCGCCCGAGGATGTCGCTTGCATTGCAACCTGCCATTCAAATAATTGCATGTTATAACATTACGGTGACGAGGTGGTGCGAGGACCTTCCAAAGATCGATTGGGCCACTAGTGCCCGACTGACTTGCGCCGTTGCTTAGGCTACCTAAGCCGGACGCATTGGAGATTGCCGTTCGCTGTCTGCGTTCCACCAGACCACGCGCCTACACCCACGAGATAGATCGTGGTGCTAGCGGTCCAGTCAAAGACTACCGTTCCAGTATTGTAGATATTCTCTTGATCGGTACCCTGTGTGAAACTGTACTTGAATCCACCGCCGGTACCGTTGCTTGGGATACTCAGAGAGGTCGTGCTGAGGCCGCCTTGGGCGACATTGAGCGTGGATGAACCCGAACCTACATACCGAACGTTGCCCTGACACTGCCATCGACCGGGAGGTAGACTGAGAGAGGCCGCATTAAATGCTGTTAGATTGGTACGAGCGGCGGCAGCCGGTGCGTTCGCGGCGAGGAACCCAACGTTCGTGTTGTAGAAAAGGGCTGAGTTATTGTCTGTTGTGCTCCACCGATAGGTGCCGGCAGGAGGCTCGATCGGTACGAAAGTGCTGGTGAAGACGTTATCCTTGACGAGGATACCGGCCGCGCCGCTGTCGACAGCCACCACCGCATCGGATGGCGTCAGGTTGCCAATTTCGAATGTGTTGTTGGTGATCTGCGATACCAGGGGATTAATCGGACCAGTCAAGCCGCACGCATTGTCAGACTTGACGTGGAGCATGGACTTGATCGGGATCGCCTGGGCGTTATTCGAAATGAACGCATCACGGATATTCACCGTGTTCGCACGGCACAGCGTGATAAAGTCGGCGCCAGTGCCGTTCCAAGTTGTAGCCGCGATGGCCGGGCTCAGGAGGAAATCGCCACCACGCACAAGGGTATGCCACCCGCGATCGATATCGAGACAGGTCGTAGTCGCATCGCAGGAGAAATTATCGATGCCGATTTCAAACGGCGAGTAATTGCCGCCACCCGTCATGTTGCCAGTGATCTGCAGACCACGCCGAACACCGCCGGCCGCCGAGTTGGTGACGCGGATATCTTCAAGGCCGGCTCCGAGGGCATAGAACCGATAGCCCAACTCAAAGCCTTGCATGCGCGAGTTGGTGATATGGTTGATAAAGGAGCCACCAACAGCCTGACCGGTACCCGCATCCGTATGGGGCCCGCCCTGAAGGTCAAAGCCGGTCCCAAGCTGTGCGGCGCCCGCGGGCCCTTGCGAAGTGGCAATCACATAATTGAACGTCGAGCCTGCGGCATTCTCCAGCGCCATGCCGTTATCATAGCCATCGATCTGGACGTGATCGAAATGCACGTTGCTCTGCGGCCTAAAGCGGGCGGTGACAGCAACCTTGGAGTTCGAGGCATAGGGTGACGGGCGCTTAAAGGCGAGATTATGCGCCTCGATGCGGTTTGACATCAGTGGGTCTGACGCACCTCGGCAGTGTTCCCACCCATTGTTTGCGCCAGAGGTCTGCAGGATCGTGGAGTTCCAGCCGGCTCCATCGAGGCGGATCGCAGCCTGCAGGCAGGTTTTGAGTGGCTTGTTGAACACTGCGGTGCCAGGGCCGAACTTGATGCGGATGGCATTCGAGCCGGCGGCATCAAGGAAGGATTGGACTACGGCCCAATCGATTTCGTCCGACAGCGCAGCAGCGGAGGGAAGGACTGCCTGCCACTGCGATAGTGTCCACCCTACGGTGCTGCGACCATTCAGGCTGGTGATACCCGAAAGCGGATGGCTGGCGCCGTCACCAATGAAGCCACGACCGCGCAGGGCAAGCTCGTCGATATCCTTGAGGTTGCGAAGATTGGCCGGATAGTTCCACGCGCCATTGCCGTCGATGCAGCCGAAGGGACGCGCCTTATCTGCTCCAGTCGTATTGTTAAGATCGGAGACATAGAGGCAGCGGGTCGAGCCCGATTTATCGATTTGAAGGTTGGGGGTGCCATATTGCGCGTAAGCGGACGTAGCGAAAAGAGCTAAGATAATCGCAAGGAAGCGGATCATACCGTTTTGCTCCTCGCTAGCTCCATGAAGGCATCCATCTGGGATGCGCTCCAGCCGGTTGCAGTTTGGATAAGCTGGAAGACGGCATCGCCAGGAACCATTGCCCCCCCGGCGAGCCACTGAGCGGAGCCCGCGTCAGCCGCCAACGGATCGACGTTTCCAGTGATAGTAGGAACCATGTTGTCCCTGCCGGGATTCCCAACATCAGCAAGTGCCAAGACAATCTGCTGCTTCGAAAGTGCCAACCCGCTGCCCGTCGAGCGAGGCTCTTGATCCGTCATCGCGATTTCTCCAAATATGTAACGTTATAACATTTCATGTCTTACATGTGAATCGCGATTGGGACCCAAAATGGGATCGAGCTGGCATCTCTCAACAATTATTTGTGATTACCGATGCTTAGTGACGACAGACGGCGGAATATATGTCCGCCATACACACCTGCTCTTGGATACTGAGCTATCTACCACTCCCCGCTCCTTCGGGATCGGTGACTATTTTGCGTCCGACTTTTGTGACAGTGAAATCTAAGTGCTTTCGACGCCGGACGATCCGGTTCAAAAATCAGGGAGCTTGCGACAAGGGTTGGACAGTCGAGTAAAAGGAATTCGGCGCTTCTGATCCCTCTGCCCATACCACACGGTCAATGTCTATGCCGTGTCGCTTCAAGACACGCGGAACCCCTCGATCCTCGAACATTGCGTCGGCCGAACCGCCGGCAAACAATCGACCATCTGCGAGAACGATGGTTGGTCCTTGACCTATAAGCCTGTCTTCGGCACGGCCAGTTTCGACGCTTTTCTGGGTATTCCAATAGAAGCACCATCCGTCTGGATCCACCAGCCGGTACTCGCCAACAACGGCAAGCGGAGGATTGCCCTGCTGATGCATGCCTTCCCTAAGGCCTTGAAGATAAGCGCGCACGACCGCAAGTGCGTATGATTTGTCCATAGCAATCCTATGTCACGATATCCCCGAGTTTTGTACCGCATGAATCGCTGCCTTTTGCGACGCTTCAAAAGTCAGGATTCCCACGCCAACGCAATTAGCGGCCTTCCGCATAGCGTTTCAGACGTTCGTCTAGAGTCCCTGTGTGCAGTTCAAACATGTGATTGTCGTCACTATAGAAATAGATTGACTGCCCTTCTCCCGGCACTCGCGAACGACCTTCCCGGACCTCAAGGCCAAGTGAGAGAACACGTTGCAAGTAGTCTTCATAATCTTCGTTGGCAATCTTGAAGGCTACATGATTGTAAGTCCGTGACGGAAGCGGCTCGCCTTCCATTGTCGCGACCCATATCGATTCATCGCGTTCGCCGATGAGGAAGAAACGCTCCTTCGAGAGAGAGAATGTTGCCGTGCCGCTGTCATATATCTTCCGGGCATCGAATACTTTTTCGAGAATTTCCTGCATACGATCAAGATTGCGGACGATGAACGTCATGTGACTGAGGCCTCGAACCAAATCCTTCTCCTTCTTTCGCTTCAGGCAACCCGTCCATTCGGACCCATATTGCGATAGATCGTCGTCGGCCCCACTTTCGCGGTCCGCTCGTCGATCGCGCTGACCTCCTTGCCGTTCAACAGCCAGACCAGGCCCATGACGTCGTACCGGGTCAGTGGGGCCACGGGATGCAGCCCGAACAGTTCGGCGGCCGTCCAGCCAAGCTCGGCGGCCTGGTCGCCCCAGTCCGACAGGAACTCAATCGCGTCGCGCTTCGCCTGCTCCCAGCGGCGCGGATCCGGCGTCGGGTTTTCGCGCATCAGTTTGGCGAGTTCGTCGGCGAACGGGCCGGAATAAGCGGGGGCTCGGGCAAGGGCTGCGGGCATCGGCATCTCTCCGTCAAACGGCAGATCGAACAGCTGCTCAGCAGGGTCGGCCATTGTCTCTACCTCTCACGGACTCAGCGACGGAACGGTGTAGATTCGGTTTCTGTCCGGACCCAGATTACGACCCACCTGTTGCCGAGTTCGCCGCCCTCCGGCTCCAGCCGGAAGCTTATGTTGTCAACGCGCACGATGATCGCAGTGAAGGTCGCGGTGACGGTGAAGGCGCCAAGGCCGGGCCTTCGCCGGGCACGAGCTCGGGCGGGTCGCCAGGGAGGATCGTGGCCGGATGATTGGGCCATGGCATCTGTTTCAGCAGCAGCACGGCGCCGCGGCGAATATCTGGCCGGTTAGTCACATTCACCTCGATTACAAAAGGTCAGATTGGCCTGGCGCTGCTGGTGGCGTGTCAATCGGATCGACAACGTCGGGGGAATTGTAGGCCGGGCTATTCACCTTGGTTGAGATCGGCCACATGTCCATCAACTCGGCAGGGAAAGGCACGATCAGGGCGCGCGGGTCAGGCTCGATATTGGCGAGCCAACGGTCATAGTCCTTCCGATGAAGGATGAGCGGCATACGGTCGTGGATCTGCGCGACTAGGCTGTTAGGCTCGCAGGTGACGATGGTGAAGGTGCGCCTTGTCTCCTGGGTACCTTTGTCGGTCCAGCTTTCCCATAGGCCGCCAAGTGCGAATTTTGAGCGGTCCTTCATGGCGATGGCGTAGGGCTGTTTCTTTGCCCCCTTTTTGATCGGATTGCCGTCCTCAAGAATTTTCATCCATTCAAAGAATGCATCGACCGGAATAAGGCAGCGCCGGCTTTTGTAAGCGCCCCGAAAGCTCGGCTTGGCGGTAAGATCCTCCCCGCGCGCGTTGATGGGATAGGGCCAGTCACTTGGATCCTTCACCCAGGAAGGCAGCAGGCCCCATTGCAGAAGATCATGGACGTAACGGTTCAGACCTGGCTGGCATCGTATCACCCACAGGAACTGCCGCGGCGATCCGTTGTGGTGCGCCCTCCAGGCAGCCGCTACCGTCTCTTCAGTTGCGCCCATTTCCGAGTTAACGCCGGGTAGATCAGGCCCGGTTTGTTGAACCCGTCCGCACATCGCCTTGCTCCATAGCTGGCCGGCTGCGGCGATAGAATGGAATCTTCCGAACCGGAACGCAAGGAGAACAAACTGCTGGACTCGACCCAGAGGCAGGCCTAGCCTTCCGTGGCCCTTGGAGGGGATAGAATGAAAGCGCGACGGATCGATAACACAGCGGCAGGGCCACCGCTGGACCTGGACGCCCGTGTCAACAAGGCGATTGCGGCCTGCGATGGGGATGCCAGGGCGGCCGTCCGAGCCCTGATCATCCTGACCGATCACCTGCAGGCTGACCTGGAAGCCCAGACTGAGGCGGCCGGCCGACTGGCTGAGGGCATTTCCCGTGGCTTCATGCGGGGCCGCTGGTGATGCGCC
Source organism: Labrys sedimenti (assembly GCF_034424805.1). Lineage (NCBI taxonomy): Bacteria > Pseudomonadati > Pseudomonadota > Alphaproteobacteria > Hyphomicrobiales > Xanthobacteraceae > Labrys > Labrys sedimenti. The sequence continues at coordinate 679,837 of NZ_JAXOUF010000001.1, read as the reverse complement.
GAAACGAACTCGATCCACCGATGATCGACCGCGGCTGGCCCCACCAGATCCGCGTCCCTCAGGAAACCTGCGGAGGCAGAAACTATGATGTCGTCCGCGGCTTCTGCCGTGACGAAGGCTTGAGCCTTTGCCCCCGGGGACATTCGGTAAGCCGGGATGCCGTGCATTACGTGGTCTTTTGCTTTGCCGATCGGGAGCATGCCGAACGCTTTCAGGCCCGATTTGGCGGTGAGTGGTTCAATCGCAAGGCTTGGAACGACGAGGAGCGGGCCACCTACATGGCGCGGAAAGGCCTGCACAAGGTGCGCGGCCGGTGGGTGCCGATATCGAAATCAGTCGGCGCCTGATGCTATGGGAGACGAATGAAACCAGTTCTGCGTATCGCCCTACCCCTCCTCCTCTTCGCCTCACCCGCACTGGCGGCCACCTATGAGCCGGTCGACGGCAATCGCATCATCGTGCTCGACGGTGACACCGTCGCGCTGCCCTGCAAAAAGCCTGGCCCCGGCTGTGCTGAGAAAGTCAGACTGCGCGATATCGATGCGCCCGAAGTCTTTCATCCCGATTGCGATGAGGGATTGCAGCAAGGCCTCAAGGCCAAGGCAAGGCTGGCGCAACTGATCAGGGGCAAGGTGGTTTATGTGGAGCGTGACGGGCACAAGGACCTATATGGCCGCACGCTAGGCGCCCTACGGATCGGTAGTCCATCGGGCGTCAATGCCGGCATGCAGTTGGTTCGCGAGGACCTCGCCCGGCCGTGGAGGGCAGGAGCCGCAGCGCGCGAAGAACGGCGCTTTTGGTGGTGTGGGCCAAACAACTGATTCCATCTGCTACTCTTAGTGCTGCAGACTTCATCGCAACAATCGTTTTCGCTGTTACGTGTGGGCTAGAGCATAAGAGATTGAAGTCTGTAACATAATGCGGTGATCTTTGAGGGTGTGAATTAATTCTATCGTCACGCTCTAGTCACGCTAGCATCAATATCATGGCACGTCGGCAGGGTTTTAGGCCCAATAAGATTAAAACTATCATTGTGCCTCCCTTACAAATAGAGAAATATCTTAGCCGTATCGGATTATAGAACAACGGAGAGAATGCAATGCGTGCAGCAATCCTGGTTCTATTTAGTCTTATTCTAAGCAACTCCGCTTATAGCCAACAGGAGACCCCTCCCGCTGACCACATAATGGCGGGTAGTCAAATTGAAGACTTCAAACTCCAGCAACTTGGCATTGCGACCACGGCACCTGCAAGGCCAATAACTCCTTTGGCAATGGATCTAATCAAGGACTTCGAGGGGTGGTCAGCCATACCCTATAACGATCCGGTCGGCTATTGCACGGTAGGCTATGGGCATCTCCTCAGCCTTAATCGGTGCGAGAAGATTGATCTCAAGAAGGTGGAAAACGGGCGCTTTGCTCAACCGATATCGACTGAGAAAGGCTTAGAGATACTCGAAGAAGATACACGGAGTGCGCGGCGGGCAGTTCAGCAATTGGTTAAGGTAGATACCACCGATGATCAGTTTAGCGCGTTGTCCTCTTTTGTCTTCAATGTGAATAAAGAGAATTTCTCAAAATCTCATCTGCTGATATTCGTCAATCAGCGGAATTACAAACTAGCTGAAAGAGAATTTCCCAGATGGATTAAAGCAAAGGGGGAGGTTCTTCAAGGATTGATCGATCGCAGAAAATGTGAAGTTAATCTATTTCGCGGCGAACTAAGGTATAATCCAAAAGGAAAATTTGACAGAAAGAGCTGCGCTTCACTTGGCATCGCCTCTGGCTTGACGGCCGTTGATATTCGAAAAGGCGAGTGAGGCTACCATGGTAAAAGGCCGTTCTTTATTTGCAGCAATCGCGACAGTAGCATTCGGTCTTGGTGTGGCCATTACATCAGCATCGGGCCAGGTCATGGGCTGTATCAAGGATTATTATGCGCATAAGGCGTTAGGAATTGCACAATCAGACGCCGAACAGATAGTCAAGGAAATTGGCGCGGCAATGGCAATTAAAAGTGATATAGTGGTTATACCGTGCCAATATGCTAATCGAGTTCAATCTACTATCGTACAAGACTCAACATTTGACGGAGTTATTGAAGGTGAATACATTGTCTATGATCCAAGGTGGTTTCAAGAAGTTCTCGGAACAAACAAAGTCGAAATAATTGCGGTTCTAGGTCACGAGTTGGGACACTTTGTCCAAAGGCATTTGTCATTTAGACGGAACATCCCTGACCGGGAAAAGGAAGAAGAGGCAGATTTTTTTGCCGGATGCGCGGTAGCTAGCATGGGGCGTCCGTGGCAATCTATGTTTGATCTCTTGGAACGCATACGTCTCGAAACGGACGATGTGTATCCGGACAGACTGAGAAGTGAGGAAGTAGCAAAAAGAGGATATGACACATGCTCCAGAACTCCACTACCGTCGCCTCAAGTCTCGGATCTCAAGCTGTCGGTCATTGCAAATTCTTATTCATTAAAATTCCTTGCTAACAACAGGTTATTTGCAAATTTAGACATTCATGACTGGCAAAATGGCGCCGACATTGAATCCGACGATATCGTATATGGTCGAAATTCGGTGGCAGTTCGGCTTGGTTGGAAAAAGGATATGTTTGTTATATTTCAGGTCAAGGAAGATGGCGCAAAGCTATGCAGCAATCAACTTTTTGCAGCTTTGAGGGATGGCAGCGGAATTACTATAACAACGCGTAGTGTTGATACTGATGGAACGAAATTTGGAGTCCGCTATGGACGCAATCATGATCTCTACAACGAGTTTGTGGCCCGCAACGCCGACCTCAAATATTTCTTCGATCCACGTGCCCCACGGACTGGAGTAGATCGGCATCCCGAGGCTGAGCTCAAGGGAACACTTAACGAATTCACGATAGTGGATAATGGCTGCGTCTAGGGGGTGGGACGCCACCAACAGACAGCTATGCGGAGGGCTTCTCCGCCACGGACGAGACCTAACGTATTGAATAAACGTGATAAATATTGATCGTTCTGCCAAAGTCCCAAATCAGGTCCCACTTCTGCGCGACGACCTTTCGGCGCAACCTGCGCCGATTGCCTCTTTTGCTCTTGGAGCTCGATCCAGCGAGCTACCTGCGTGTCACGTTGCAAAACCGTGAGGTCTGCACGATGCAGGTTCTCGCTGATCTCCCACATCTCTGCATCGATCTTGTCCATGCGGACGACTGATGCCGAGATGTTGTCTTCACGGTGGGATGATCGGCGCTTCCACACAGACGAGTCATAGGATCGATTCTGAGAGTCGCTGGCGGGCTTGCCACGGCTGCCGCCACCACCGTAGCTGCGGCGTCCAAAAATCGCCTCCATGACTTCCGCTGGCCACCTGATGGACACTCCATGCGTGATCGAGGGTGAGGCTAGCTAAAGGCCCTCCCCTTGCGCCGTGGAAGCACCCCAGACCTTGCCTCCGCCATCGCAGCCCCGTGCGCCAGGTATCGTGCCGCGGTATCCTGTCGCGCCTTCACCATCTCGGCGAAGCTGGTACTCATGTCGATGGCGCGGGCATCTGCAAAGAATGCAATTTCACCGATCCGATATGGCGGGATCTTGGCGTCAACGAGATTTAGATCAAAGTGAAGATCCTGCCCCAGAGCCCCCTCACCCACGTAACGGGAAAATTGCGGATCGCCGGACTTCGTCTTCATCTCCAACTCGACCCATTTCGCAGATTCCGGAAGACCACTCGGGCAGATGATGGTCTGCACATCGTAGGGATCCTCAAGGAGTATACGCAGGGTCTTGTTGGTCTCAATCAGATCCTTTCGAGCGCCTGAGCGAAACGCCAACATACGGGCTTCGGGCCACAACGACGAGAGGCGGCCCTTTTTCAGGACACTCGCGCTGCCGTTCCACCATTCCGCGATCTGCCAAAGTTGGCGATCATCCGTCCGGCAAAGAATGATCGTATGCGTGACAAGCTGGTACTGCGTGGTTTCTGTTTCAGTCATTGGGTTTCCTTTCGATGACTTGAGAATTTTTTCCAGGCTGTGGTGCCGCCTCTTCGCGGTGGGCTTGCTGAATGAGAGAGAGGAGCATCTTCGCGAGCTCGCGGGGTGGTTTGACCGTCTCCTCAACTGGAATTGGTGCTCCGTTCGGTCCCGAGACCTCATGCGAGGAGGGGAACAGGCGAAGATGCCTGCCCAGTTTTTCGAGCGCAGAGTTCTTGTCATGGAGCTTGACTCGGAGGGTGCCGTCGCGAGCGTGAGATACCTCCGCGATGCTGGCGGCCATGTCGGGGGTGAGGTCGGATGACGGCACCATGGATAGACCCTGGATCAGCCTCTCCTCCCCGGTTTCCGCGTCCTTGATCGCGACGGTTTCACCCCACTGCGCGATGTCGCGAATATCCGCCAAGGCGATGCGTGCCAGTTCAAGGATGATCCGATCTGCGGTGACACCGGTTCGCTCGGACTGTTTGCGGCGCTCCGCGGTGATCGCAGCTTGGATTTCATGTTTGCTCAACAGAGCGCTGGCAATCGCATAGGCCGAGCGAATGCTGTAGCCGGCGCGGATTGCTGCCTTCGTGCCATTCAGGTCGACGATAAATTCCTCGACGAAACGCTGCTGCTTTCGGTTCAGAGGCATGCCGGCTCTCCTCGTAAACTGCGGGCTTCGGCAAGGGCGCCAACCGTCATCGCGAAAGTCCGGCATTTCTCGATCGCATCGGCGAGGAAGCGATCCTTGATGTCGTCTGCCGGGCACTGCTTCGCCTTGGCGAAGTCATCCATGGCTGCGAAATGCAGGGCGACCATTTGGGCAGCCAGCATTCCTTCGAGTTCGGTCTGCGGCTTGAGGCGAGCCACTATTCCGCCGGCAATGACGCCGAGCGGCCATGCCTGATCTGTCTGGATCGGCTCGCCGTCGACGGCGTCTGAGATCTGGCGCACCAGAAGAAGGTTCACCTCCTCAAGGAGGCGCGGGGCAATGGCGTAGCTTTCAGGCTGGGGCATTCTCTGCCTCCCTGTTTTTCAGGGAACTCGCCGACTTCAACAAGAAGTCAGCGGCTTCGCTGTAGGTTGCGATTGGCGGCAGGCCGTCACTGCGCATCAGCTTCCGCCACAAATGGAACAGTGCCAGCGCCACTACGGGCAGCGGCTTTTTGATGGTGCCGCCTGCGGCAAATACCTGATCGAGCGTCATCGCGTGGCCGCCGAGTTGTATTTGCGACAGCGGTGGCAAGCTGGCTGGCCTCTGAACATAAAGCCCCTCAAGCGCCGCTTGGTGTTCGGTCTCGGCCAAGCAATCCATGAAGGCGAGCATCGCGACAACGAAGGCATCGTCGATCGTCTCGCATGCTGGCCACTCGATGGGCTCCGGCGCTGAGCGTGGGTGAAGGGAGATCACGTTGGACATCAGAGGGTCCTGCTTTCGGGGATTGGCGGCGGACAGCTCTGGGCAAGCGGAAGCACGGATGCTTCCCAACGCTTCACGAACTCAGGCGGGATGATGCATTCAGGCTGCAGGGGCTCCGGACCCCAATAGCCGTTCCAGCTTCCGCGCTTCCAAAGGGTGAGCTGGTTGGCCCAGCCCTTTTCTTGGTCCTGCGGGGTACGCGGTATGACACTGCCTGAGTTTCGCCGCTTGTCGTCGTAGTTGCCCTCGATCAGCCTGAGGAAACTGCTGGGCTTGAGGAAGAAATCGATGCTGGCGCGCCAACCTCGGTCATTTTCCCCTCGCATCAGTGGCGATCGGGCAGCTCGCTCAATCGCCGCAATCCAGCCCTGAAGGCCGCCAGCCTCTTCCAGCCTGAGCTTGAGTTTGCGTTTTCGTTCGTCCGTCAGTTTCTGAGGTTTCGGCCAACCAGCCTTCTCGGCAATGCGGGTATATTCGGCCGCAGCCTGCTCGACATCGTCGCCTCGTTTTGAACTTTCTGGCTTTCCCTGAGCCGGATCGGTCAGAACGAGAGCGTCAGCGATCGGTTCTGACAAAATCTTATTATTCTGTTCCTGTTCCTGTTCCTGGCTTCGGAGGGGCTTAGAAGGGGCTTCGATTTCATCACAATCCAAGCGGTCGCCTGGAAGGTGGAAGGCGTCAGCATATCGATCGAAAAATGCTTGCTGTATCAGTCCCTTAGGCATCGACTGGAAGTCTTTGATGATGCCTTTCACCCGGTTGTCAGTCGCCTTCAGTTGCTGTTCAACCTGGAACTTTGCCATCTCCCGAACGAAAACTGTCTCGGTATCCGGGTCATAGACACAAAAATCGGCTTCCTGGAGGCTTCCAAGGGCCTTGGAAGCCCCTTCCAAGGGGATCCCCGTTTCATTCGAGATGTAGATGATCGGGCAATAGAAAACGCCGGTCATGGACGAATGCGGACTCGTCATCAGATACAGAGCGACGAGCTGCGCATCGGGATTGCCGCGCAACTGTTTCCCGGTTTTGCCGATCCAGAACGACGGAGCCACCTTCCCGTAATCACGCATAGGCCTGGCCTCCGCACCGAAGGAAGTGAACCGGAGCTACATGAGAGCAAGCGATGTCGCAGAACAGGTCGATCTTGGTCGTCGGCCCCTTCCGGTTCTTCGCGATGATCATTTCGAGCTTGTTTTCGCAGTCGAGGGCCTTGGTAACGGTCTCTGGGTCACTGGCGCGGAATTCAGGACTGCGTGAGAGGTAATAGTGCTCGCGGTAGAGGAAGAGCACCGCATCGGCATCGGCCTCAAGGTCGCCTGATTCACGAAGGTGCGCGAGGTCCGGGCGCTTGTCCTTCTCGGCCTCGATACCGCGGTTCAGCTGGGCACAGAGGATGACGGCGACCTTCAGCTCTTTCGCCATCTCCTTGAGGCCCGAGGAAATTTCTCCGACCTCATAGACCCGCTGCCCCTTATACCGATCGGATGCCTTCACGAATTTCAGGTAGTCGATCACCACCAGGGCAAGCGGGATGCCCCGGGCTGCCAAGCGGTCCCGTTCAGCCTTGGCCCTCTGGTAAATCTGACTGACAGTCAGCCTGGGCGTGTCGTCGATCGTGATCGGCAGTTCCTTCATGCTGGCATGAACCGCCTCGATCCTCCGCATCTCTTCGTCGCTGATATCCTTGGCGGCTGTGATGCGGCCGAAATTCAGCGTGGAATGAGGCTGGTAGGCGCGGTGGGCGATCATGCGGGATACGGTCTGGTTGCTGTCGATCTCCAAGGAGAAGGCCAGCACACCAGCACCCTTGCGGGCCGCCTCTACGCCTACCGCACAGGCCACAACGGTCTTGCCCATGCCAGGGCGGCCGGCCAGGATGATAAGGTCACCGCCGTACCAGCCACCATTCAAGGCGCGGTCTAGATCATCAAAGCCGGTAGGCACGAACACATCAACCTTTTCGCCGCGGCGGGCGCGCTCGATACGGTCAAGTGTTTCATCGCCGGCCTTTCCAATCGAAAGACGCCGCGACGTGGTGGCTGTCAGTTCAGCGCGGAGAGCGTCAATCTCGTCGAATGCAGTGCCGAGGCGCTGATAGGGATATTCCAAAGCAGGGCTGGATAGCTGGCCCCCAATCGCAGCCAACCGCCGCATTGCCGAACTGTCGCGGATCAGCTCGGCATGATCGTGCACGTCGAGCAGAGACGCGGTGTCCTGGGACAATCGCACGAGATATGCCGGTACATCGACACCGGGTGCAATCTCAGCCTCCCCGAGGGCCGGCCTTACGGAGATTGGATTGGCAACGCGGCCGGCGTTGATCTGATTGGTGGCGACCTCGTAGATGCGCTGATGCAATGGGTCGGCGAAATGCTCGGGCCTGAGAATGCCAGCGATACGACCGTATACACGGTTGTCCGTCAGGAGAGCACCGAGCACATTCTGCTCTGTCGCAACGATATAGGGGGTGGCATCAGTGCTCATGCGCGCCCCTCGTAACTGCCTTTCCCAGGAGAAGCGCACGGGCTTCGAAGAAGCCGTCCTGTTCTCCGTGGAAGGAACACAAATGTTTGCCTTGGGCCGTGTACCCATGGGCTTCGTCGTCACGGATAACGACGAAACCTTTCAAGTCGCGGCCGGAGTAGATCGAGATGTGCCGGCCCGGCTCTTCATCTCGATAAGTCGGCGAAGGTCGCTTGCTCATGCACGCACCTCCGAAATCACCTCGATCGGGCTGCGCAGCACATAGCGAGCGTGCTCACCCGCGAACGGGCCGCCGTGGGGCTCCATGATCGTTTCAATCGAAACCCCTGCCCTTCTGAGCTTGAAAACGTAGTCGGAAGTCCTCGGCTGAGGGTGCTCAATAGGAGTGATTCCGCGCTCGCCCGCCATTTTCAGAAGCGACAGGGTGTTGGCGACGCGTCCCTTGAAAAGGTGCACAATGCCGTCCGGTCCGCCAACGCGGACCCGCATGGAGAGAGGAGCCTTACCCATTAGTCGACACCTCCGAATTGAGGCCCGCCAAGCTCGAAACCAGGATGGCCGTGGAAAGAGGGAGACCAAAGCGCCGGGCAATTCGAAGAGCAGCGACGGACGGCGCCATCCGAAGGGCGGGAACCGTGGATGCCATGGGCGGCTGCGGGTTAATCCTATTGCCGACCTGCGACGGCTGAACTATAAGATGCATGTGACTTCTCACCGTGAATGAGGAGTTGCGAGCGAACAAATTCCCGGCCGGCGCTTGCCAGAGCGTCGGTCGTTTGTTTGTTCAGGGATTGGTGGTGTCGGTGGCGCCAAGCCAGGCCATCAGATCGTCGAGCAGGACGATCGAAGAGCGGCCGCTCTTGCGAACCTTGAGCTTGCCAAGTTTGGCGTCGCGATATGCCGTCGAAAGACCCCGGCCGGTGACCGCGGGTATCTCCTTCATGAGATAGGAGACTCGCTGAGCGGGGTGCGCGTTGCCGCGGGTAGCTGGCGGCAGTTTGTCAACGAGAACACGCGCTATGGCTGTATCTGCAGCTTGGGCTGTGACAGGAGCGGTGTGGGAGCAGGCTTTCATGGTCTACCTCTTCACTTCGGTGAACGCAGGTAGAAAATGAGCCGGCAGCCTATCGTTTGGTACCGGCGAGAGCGGCACAAAGGGCGGCAAAAGCGGCAGTTACTCTATCACTTTGATTTTTCTAATTTTTTTCGAATGCGCCGCGTTGTCCTCGTTAACCCCGCAGGGACGGCGCGTCCTTGCGCTGTGAGCCAATTTGCGATGGCCTGATCTTGCTTAACGTAATTGACCTTGGGTAATTCACTACCCCAAAGAGCATTGATAGCATCGAGGATGTTGTTGAAATCTACAGAAGTGCTACGCATTTCACGGAAGGGATCGGCCGTATCAATCGCCGAGCGGTCTTTCGGCGGCGTCCGCGCTGATACCGCTGCGATGTCGGCCGGCTCAAAAAGAATCCAGCCATCCATCTTTCGCACAGGTTGGTTGTAGAGTTCGAGAAATAAAGAACCGAATTTGCCGCGAACACCACCCATCTGCAGAAGCTTTAGGAACGTGTCATTGCACTCCCAGCCGGCAAGATCCTCCAGGGCACCATCCACATAGAGATATTTCGCAACTACAGTGCGATCTACAAGTTTATCCAACAGGAATTGCGTGGCCGAATAGACGCATGTCCACCTACGCCCTCCCGGCGAGAGCGGGAAACCATTCTGCTCATTGGGCGTCGACACGTATTTGGCCGAAAGCCATCGTGTTAGCTGGTCAAAATCATGGTTGGAGATAAAGCTTGTCCAAGCACGCTGCTCCTCGTCCCCCAAGCTTTCCATACGCCATATTGCGGGGTCTTTGGCTTTTGCAATGCGCAAAGTCGCTTCTGCAGGCGTAATTAGGCCGGGCGTATCTCGTCGTAACATCGCAGCACCTTGCGAAGCACCAAAGGGCACACAGGGAAACCAAGTGGTGCGACTCGGCTTTTCGGCTGGCCGGCCTATCCCTGCGTGTTCGTGTTCTATGGAGTTGCGGCCCGATGCATCGGCACGACATTCCCCGCTGGCGGCGTCGAGCAGAAAGTGGCCCAGGCCTCCATCAACTTGCGCCGTTTCTCGAAGAGATCACCACGGCGATAAGCAGCTTCGACCTTGTCGCCGACAATATGCGCCAGAGCGGCCTCGCTCACCTCATTCGGGAAAGGCGTGCACTCTGCCGCCCAATCCTTGAAGGCCGATCGGAAGCCGTGAACGGTTACGTCCTGGTCCATGCGGGTCAGCAGCATCGCCATTGCCATGTTCGAGATAGCCTTCGTTGGCTGAGAACCCGGCAGCAACCATTCGCTTTTCTGAAGCCTGAGCGTCTCCACAATCTCCACAGCACGAGGCGACAACGGAACGCGATGCTCCCGCTTGGCCTTCATTCTCTCCGCAGGAATAATCCAGATCGCCTTTTCGATATCAAACTCGCTGAGCCTGGCATTGATGATCTCTCCCGTCCTGGCCGCCGTCAGAATGGTGAGTTCAAGCCCGAGCGCCGCGTTGCCCTCACGCGTATGCAAGGCTTTGATGAACGCCGGCAACTGGTCGTACGGCATTGCCTCGTGATGACCACGAGTGAGCTTGGCACGCTTCGGGAGAATATGATCGAGGTGCCCCGACCAGCGAGCGGGGTTCTCCCATGGGGACCGAATAAACCCGGCCGCCTTTGCCGAATTTAGAACCCGCTCGATCCGACCACGGATGCGCGATGCCGTCTCGGCCTTCGCCTGCCAGATCGGCTTTAAAACCGCCAGGACATGCTCGGTTCGGATCTTGGCGACATCCATCGCGCGGATGGATTTGCAATAGGTGTTGCCGAGCGTCATTTCCCACTGCGCCTTGTGCTTGGCATTTTTCCAGCCAGGCGCCATCGATTTGATCAGGTCGTCAGCGGCGTCGCCGAACGTAATGGCCTTTGCGGCCGCCTCCTGCTTTGCGGCGACCCTGGCATCTAGCGGGTTTTTCCCTTCCGACACGAGGCGCCGCGCATCAGTCGCCAACTCCCTGGCTCGGGCGAGGCCCATATCGCGTGCACCGCCGAGGCCAAGATCCTGTGTCTTTCCATCGATAGTAAAGCGATAGACCCACCGCCGCCTTCCGTCAGCGGAAACGACCAGGGACAGCCCTCCCCCATCACCATAGCGGCCTGGACGAGTGACGGCCTGTACTGCGCGTGCACTGAGTTTGTTTAGTTGCCGGGCCATTGGACTGCCTCAAAAGAAATGGGACCGCCTTGGGGGGTCCCAAATTCGGTCCCATTTTGTAGCAGAGATTTCGGTGCTACGCCATAGAGACTAGGGCAAAATTGGCCGGAATATCCGAAGGATATCGGGCTTTTTCAGTGATATATGGGGTATCCGTGGACTTCTGTAGCATATAGTTAGGCGGACACCCCTTCCGCCATTTATTTTCTTCGTCCAAGCGATTGATGTTTCGGTGTCGGAAGCCGGGCCGGCCCGCCGACACCGCACCCCTTACTTCATCGAAATCGCAAGGCCGGTGACATCGGCGTTGACCTGCAGGCCGACCTGCCGGCCTTGGAGCTCGAGCCGGGCTCCCTTTCCGTTGGTCATGACGATCACCTGCGCGCCCCTGCCGACGGCGCCGCCGCCGCCCGCCGCGCCATAGACCCCCGTCGCATCTCGGACGCGATAAATATTGCGCACCCTGCCTTGGAAATAGGTCTTGGAAGCCCCAAAAGCCAGGCCGCCCGAGATGCCGCCGATGGAGATGGGATAGCGGCGACCATGGAAGGTCAGGGTGCCCTCGCCTCCGGAGCCACCCACGAAGAAGGCAGCCTTGTAGACGTAAAAGCGGATCGTACCGCTGTCGGCCTGCGCGGAACTGGCGAGACCGATGCCCGCCGTGGCGATAACCGCGGCCACGATTGTACGAAATCTGGGCGAAATATTCATGATGCAAGTCTTTCAAAATTGCCGGTCACCCGGCTGAAGGGCATGTGAGCGTCATGCCGAAGCTAGAGCTAAACAGTCTTGCCCGCCGTTGGTTCCAGGCCTGCCGGCTGGAATGGCTGTCTCCCAGACATGATCAGACAGGCCGGCGACGCGGCGATGATTGCCTGTAGCATCGACGCAATCTTCCCGGTCGGTTGCGTGATCAGGCCGGCACATAGGTCAACCGGATCACATCCGTGCCGATCAACTCGCTGGCCACAAGGCGCAGCGCCGGTCGGGGGCCTGCAAAGAACGGCTTGCCGCGACCAAGCACGACCGGGTGAAAATAGAGGCGATATTCATCGATGAGGCCAAGATCGGTCAGGCTTTGCGCCAGCTCTGGTCCTGAAACGGAAATCTCTCCGACGACCTCACTCTTCAGCCGGCCCATCACCGCTGCGACGTCATCCGCGACCAGCGTGGCGTTAGGGCCGACCGATTTCAACGAACGCGATACGACCCATTTCGGTTGTTCCCGCCACGCCACCGCGAAATCGCGAAGCTCCGGGGTCCATTCAGGATGATCTTCATCCCAATAGCGCATGACCTCGTACATGCGGCGGCCGTAGACGCTGCCCGCCAGCCCGCGCACATGCTCTATCCAGTGACGAAAGAGTATGGGATCCGGTGCAAATTTCTGGTGGTCGACATAGCCATCCAGGGACAGATTCATTCCGAAGACGATCCTCGCCATGCCGCCAAGTCTCCAGCCCAAATCTCTTGGAATATTTTGACGTGCTGCCGGATATGGCAATCAAATTCACTGATTACCGGGGCCAAGCCTGGAATAGACCTGCAAAGTGAGCGACGGCGAAGCCGCGAACGGTGAGAAGTTTCGCACGGGTAGCCGGGTTTCACTATCCCGGTTACCGCCCCTCCGGCCTGCGGGCCAGAGGGGGCCTGTTTGCGTCCGGCGCTTCGCAACCGCCCTTATCGGCAAACGCGCCGCGTCACCCACACCGGCCGGCCATGCTTGAAGGTCTTGGTCTTGACGACCTTGCACACCGGGCGATGGTGGTACCGGTCAAAACCCGGATGCCGCCAGTCATGCCGGGGCGCCGCCGAGGCAGCAAGAGTTGTCCCACCAAGTGCCGCAATGGAAAGGACGACGGCGCAAATAAGCTTTTTCATAATATTCTCCTAGAAAAGCCGCCCCCAGCTATGGGGAGCAAACTAGCGAGACAAAAATGAATGGTTTCTGAAAAATGATAGTATCAGTCACGGCATGATGAGCGCTGTGGAATGATGGTTAATGGGTGCGTCGACGGCAGGCCCTAGCCCTGCCGGGCTGCATGCCGGCGATGGCCGTCACGCCGGCGAGGCTGTCATGCCACAACCCTCCCCTGTCGGCGGAGATAGACGATCTGGGCCGTCAGGCCGACGATGAGCAGGACGAGAAGGCTGCCCTGAGCCCCAAGGAGGAGTGGCGACTTCAAGTCGGTGACGAGGGGATGGCCGTCCGGCACACGGCGCAAGGTCTCGGTGACCGTCGGCACCATCAGCAGGAAGACGGTCAGGCTCAGGCAGATCGTCTCGATGAAGCGCTTGGTACGTTCCAGCCCCGGAAGCCGCCCAACGCCATAGCCTGCGACCAGCAACATGATGGTCGCCGCACCGATGACATAGCTCACCGGCTGATGCGCAACGAGAAATGCCGTTGCGGCACCGATGACCATCGAGATGAAATAGATGATGCCGGATGTCGAGCCAGGTACAATCCGCCCGTGGCGAATAAGCATGTAAAGTGCCAGCGGAATGGCGGGCAAGCTGCCGAGTGTATGCACCCAGCCGATCGGAGAGATTCCAAACATCTCAGTCTCCTATTGTTCTTCCAACTAGAAGGTAGTCGAGGAGGCAAACTCAACCCACACCTTCAAAGTTGAGCCGGATCGATCGAGGGGGAGCCCTCAGTCGATTTTCCGATCTTTACGGGGATAAAAAATGACTCATTCCGTCCGCTAAGTGAGGCCTCTCAATCCACCTTCTGGTAGGATGGTTGTCAAGTCACTCGCCTGATGGGCCGGGCATCGTCCCACGGCCCCTAGAAGCGCCTGATCTGCTCGATCAGGTCGGTGCGACGCGACGGGCTGGCGAAGCCGAGAAGAAGCGTGGAAGCGCCGACCCGGAAAGCGCTATCAAGATCCTCATCTTGAAGTTCGCCCGCGATCCAGAACGAGACGCAACCCCGGAAATTGAAGGCAAGCTGGTCTGCCAGCACAGCCTCGGCGAGCGTCTTCGTCTCGACGGCAATGCCAGCGAAGTCCCCCAATGCCAGCGACCAGAGCTCTCGTGAGTTCTGCCGCACCGGACCGGGCTCGGAAGTGGCGATGCCGAGCGATCCCACCACCGCCTTATGGACGTCCGGCTTCTCCAGCAGGAGAGCGACGCTGATCCGCCCCATTGCCAACACATGGTCGATCGCGTCACCGGCGGGGGCCTCGTCGCGGAACTGCGCCGCCATCCGCTGGATCAGGCGGGCCGAAAGCGCCTGCATGATCGCATTCTTGCTGCCGAAATGATTGAACGGCGTCGCGAACCCCACGCCCGCCTCGGCCGCCAGTGCCCGCATCGAGAAGTCGGCTGTTTCGCCCCTCTCGAGCAGCCGCTCGGCCGCATCGAGCACGATCGCGCGGGCAAGCTGCCTGTTCCTTTCCCTGAGGGGTTGCCGCTCCGTTCCAGCCATGGCCGTTTCAATTCCTTGTTTCGAACATCACTTGAAAATCTATATCATGATATATAATTAAGGTCGCGATATAATATGGCGAGCCAGATGGCGCGCTGCAAAAGGAGCTCCCATGAGCAACAACAAGACCTTTCTCATTACGGGCGTCAGTTCGGGGCTGGGCAAAGCCTTTGCCGAAGGCGCGCTCGCAGCCGGGCACCACGTGATCGGCACGGTCCGCACTGCGGTCGCGGCACAGGCATTCACGACGCTTGCACCAGGCCGCGCGCATGCCATGCTCCTCGATGTCACGAATTTTGATGCCGTTCCGAAGGCCGTTGCCCAGGCGCAGGACGAGGCTGGTGCCATCGACGTCCTCGTCAACAACGCCGGCTACGGTCATGAGGGCATCCTGGAGGAATCGTCGCTGGAGGAGATGCGCCGCCAGTTCGATGCCAATGTGTTCGGCGCGGTCGCGATGATCAAGGCGGTGTTGCCGGGCATGCGGGCGCGGCGTTCCGGCCATATCGTCAATGTCACCTCCATGGGGGGCTTCATCACCATGCCGGGCATTACCTATTATTGCGGCAGCAAGTTTGCCCTCGAAGGCATCTCCGAAGCGCTCGGCAAGGAAGTGAAGCCGTTCGGCATCCATGTGACGGCGTTGGCGCCGGGCCAGTTTCGCACCGACTGGGCCGGGCGTTCGATGGTTCGCTCCGAGCGCAGTCTTGCCGATTATGATGCGGTGATGGACCCGATCCGTGCTGCCCGGCAGGCAAAAAACGGCAAACAGCCGGGTGATCCCGCCAAGGCGGCACAGGCCCTGCTCAAGCTGGTCTCGGCCCCGAACCCACCAGTCCGGCTCTATCTCGGGGCCGATGCGCTCAGGCTCGTCCAAGACAAGATCGATGCGATGAAGGCGGAGATGGCGGCCTGGGAAGAGGTCTCCCGTTCGACCGATTTCACCGAGTGAGCCTGATTGTAGAGGCTGTTGCTGCGCTGACGGGAAGAAGACGCCCGCTCGGCGCCGCGCGGATTCCCTGCCTGAATCCGCAGGCGGCCTGTCCGAGTCCGGCGAATGCCGCTCCCTTCCACTCCTGATATAGGGCGCCCACCCCTCTTGCTTCAAGACGTCGGTCATCGCGTAGAAAACGGGGCTCAACCGTGATTTATGAGGTGGCAGATGTCTTTGTCCGGGCATGACGTGCTCATCGCCGGAGGGGGACCGACCGGTTTGATGCTGGCGGGTGAACTGGCCCTGGCGGGTATCGATGTCGCCATTGTCGAGCGGCGCCTGAACCAGGATGTCGAGGGATCTCGCGCAGGCGGATTGCATCCGCGGTCGATCGAGGTGCTGGACCAGCGCGGCATCGCCGATCGCTTTATCTCACAGGGCGAAAAACACCGGGTCGTGCCGTTTGCCGGAACCGTTCTGGATGCCAGCGACCGTTCGACCCGTCACAACTACACGCTCGCGCTCTGGCAGGCCAAGATCGAGCGCATTCTCGCCGACTGGATTTCCGAGTTGGCGGTGCCGATCTATCGCGGCTGTGAGGTAACGGGCTTCACGCAGGACGACACCGGCGTCACCATTGGCTTGAACGATGGCCGGATGGCGCGCGCGCAATATCTTGCAGGCTGCGACGGCGGTCGCAGCCTTGTCCGCAAGATGGCGGGGATAGACTTCCCCGGATGGGACCCCGATGTCAGCTACCTGATTTTCGAGGCCGACATGACGGACGAGCCGGCCTGGGGCATGCGCCATGGCGCAAGGGGCGTCTATGCCCTTGGCCGGCTGGAGGACGGTAGACGCGTCCGCGGCGTCGTGACGGAACAACGTCTCGAACGGGGCATCAAACCCACGGTCGATGACCTTCGCGGAACGCTCATCGCCGCCTATGGATCGGATTTCGGCGTCCACAATGTCACTTGGCTGTCGAGGTTCACCGATGCCGCGCGACAGGCTGCCTCCTATCGGCAGGGACGGGTGTTGCTGGCCGGGGACGCCGCCCATGTGCACTCTCCCGTTGGCGGACAGGGCCTCAATATCGGCCTGCAGGATGCGGTCAATCTAGGGTGGAAACTGGCTCAGGTGGCCAAGGGCATCTCGCCGGACGACCTGCTCGACACCTACCATGCCGAACGGCATCCGGTGGGAGCGGCCCTGCTGGAGCACACCCTGGCACTCACGGCCCTCAATCGCGGCGATGAGCGCACGAAGGCCTTGCGCCAGATGATGGCGCCGGCGATGCAAATGGATGCCCCGCGCATCTGGTATTGCGCCATGATGTCTGGCCTCGACATTCACTATGACCTCGGTGAGGGGCATCCGCTGCTCGGCCGCCGCATGCCCGATCTCGACCTTGTCGGCGCCGATGGGCCAGTGCGGCTCTTCGGTCTCCTGCATGACGCCCGGCCCGTGCTGCTCAATCTCGGGGAACGCGGCAGCCTCGACATTCGGGGATGGGCGGATCGAATCGCGTTGGTCGAGGCGAAATTCGAGGGGATATGCGAGCTTCCGGTGATCGGCGCGGTGCGGTCTCCAAGCGCCGTGCTGATCCGACCCGACGGGCATGTGGCCTGGGTTGGGGACCGAAGTGCAATGGGCCTCGAGGCTGCGCTCGGCGCCTGGTTCGGCAAGCCCGCGGCGGTAGTAAGAGCGAGGCGATCGGATCCGGATAATGAAATTCATTCAGCATCCATTCATATTACGTAACGGAATGTCAGCGTCATCAAATCCGATTGGAGATTTTCAATGAAAAAGCTTCTTCTCGCTGCCCTTATTGCCGTCGGCGCGTTGTCAGCCAGCGTCGCACCATCATCCGCTCTCGCACCGGTTCATCTGGGCACTTCCGCCGCAACGCAGGCCGAGCAGGTCGGCTGGCATGGCTGGGGGAAGCATGGCTGGCGCCGGCACCATGACAATGGCCTGCATCGCGGTTGGAGGCGCGGTCGCCATGAAGGCTGGCGTCGGCATGGCGGACGGCACGGGCATGACGGCTGGCGCAGGCATGGTGGCCGGCATCACCGTTGGTGATCGTCTGCGCGCGGCAAATATTGCGAATCAAGATACCCGACAAAAAAGCCCGACGCTTCTTGCGCCGGGCGAGTTCTATTGGGGTACTATCGTCAGCCGACCTCTCCTAATGTCGTGGCCGTTGACTGATGCGAGTGTGTCGACGGCCTGTGACTTCGGCGTGATTCCGAAGGCTCGCTGCGGCGGGTCGTCGGTCACCCGGTTCTATCGTACCGTCCTGTAAAAGGTCGTCGCGCCGAGCCTTGCGCTCTGGTCGGTGACCTCGCTCACGGCCTGCCCTTGCAGCAACCAGATCAGCCCCATCACGTCATAACGCACAAGCGGCGCGGTCGGGTGCAGGCCGAAAAGGTCATCGGCGCTCCAGCCGAGTTCGGCCACCTGGTCGCCCCAATCGGTCAGGAACTCGATCGCATCATGCTTGGCCTGCTGCCAGCGTTTGGCGTCGGCAATCGGGTTGGTTTTCTGGAGCTTGGCCAATTCTTCAGCAAAGGGCCCCACATAGGTTTGGGCGATGGCGAGCGCTGCAGGCATGTTCGAACTCCGTCTTGAGATAGACGGATTCACGCTCCGAACGGTGTAGATTCGGTTGCCTGATCATTCCCGCCGAAAACCGGCGCTCACTTTTCGACGCGACGCCTTAGCCTGGCGCGAAGCCGGGCCAATAATGCCCGTCTGGCGTCGGGCGCTTGCCGAAGATGGCCTGGCCGACGCGAACCACGTCGGCCCCCTCCTCGATCGCGGCTTCGAAATCGCCGGACATGCCCATGGAGAGCTCGGTCAAGGCGGCATTGCGCTTCACCGCCCG
Source organism: Labrys sedimenti (assembly GCF_034424805.1). Taxonomy (NCBI): domain Bacteria; kingdom Pseudomonadati; phylum Pseudomonadota; class Alphaproteobacteria; order Hyphomicrobiales; family Xanthobacteraceae; genus Labrys; species Labrys sedimenti. The sequence goes on along the minus strand of NZ_JAXOUF010000001.1, from coordinate 661,453 downwards.
GTCGCGCAGGGCCCGCAGCAGGCGAAAACAGGGGCGCACGCGGGCCATGTCGTCGCTGAACAGGGCCAATGTCATCAGCCCGCGGGGACGCAGGCGCGCAAAGCCGTCGAGCCGATCGACGAAATCGAGCAGCGCATCGGGATGCAGGCCGAATTTGCTCTCCTCTCCCGAGGTATTGACCTGGACATAGACGTCGAGGAAGCGATCCTCGATGGCTAGGCGCTTGTCCAGCATCTCGGCGACCCGCAGGCTGTCGAGGGCGTGAAACTCGCGGGCAAAGCGGGCGAGATATTTCACCTTGTTGGTCTGCAGGTGCCCGACGATGCTCCAGGCGATCGGCAGGTCGGCGAGGTCATCGCGTTTGCCCTGCGCCTCCTGGATCTTGTTTTCCCCGAAGTCGCGGATGCCGGCTGCAAAGGCGAGCCGCAAAATGTGGGCCGGCACGGTCTTGGTGATGGGAAGAAGGCGCACGGCGGCCGGTTGCCGGCCGGCGCGCAGGCTGGCCGCCTCGATCCTGTGTTGCACGGCAGCAAGATTGGCGGCGAAACTCGTCTGCGGATCGGGGCCGAAACGGGCAACGTCCTGCTCGTCGAGAGCGGTCGTCTCTGCGGCTTTGACAACCGGCTCATGCCTGTCGGTGGCTTCCATGTGGTGTTCGTTCATTTCAAGCATCCGGCCTGGTATCAAGCCGCCTATCGGATGGAATCGAGGGGGATGAGCGAAGCGATCCGGCGATCGACGGGATCGGGGCTGTCGGCGAGCGCACGTGCTACGCCGACCCGGTCGGCGGCCGGCCGGTTCTGGCTCAGCTTGCGCTTGCCCTCCAGGCGACGGATTGCCAGGCGCACCCCGACGATGCCGCGCAATTGAGCTTGGACGAACGCCGGTGGCGCATCGTCGACCTGCCAAGGCGTGGCCATCGCCCCCTCATGCAGATTGGTGAGGCGGGTGACGGCATCGAGCAGGCGCGCGGGATCTTCGAAAAACTCCACCGGCCCATAGGCGTGGACGGCTTCGTAGTTCCAGGTCGGCACGACCTTGTGATGTTCCTGCTTGGCGGCATACCAGCTGGGCGAGACATAGGCGTCGGCCCCCATGAAGATGGCCATGGCGTCGCCGATCGGCTCGGCCTGCCATTGCGGATTGGCCCGAGCAAGGTGGCCGTAGAGGGTGCCGTGCTCTCCCTCGTCCGGATCGAAGAACAAGGGCAAGGGTGTGCCGATCGGGCCGGCCGCGGTTGCTGTCACCAGAGTGCTCAGCCGCGTATCCCGCATCAGCTGCAGCAAGATGGCCGGATCGTCTTCGCGGAAGGCGGGCGGTATGTACATCGCAAGACTCGCAGGAATTCGGTTCGTGAAAACTCGACTTGGTTTCTCGCCAGGATAGGAGCAAACTGGCTTAACAAGAACATCCAGTTTGTGTATTTTTTACTAGGCCAGTTGTCATGCCGCTAAACCGACAGGCGCGAGGTCCGGGGGCCAGGCAGATCTATGACGTGCTGCGGGCTCAGATCCTGGCAGGAACCTACGGGGATGATGGTGCCCTTCCCTCTTCCCGCGCCTTGGCATCCGAACTCGGCGTGGCCCGCGCAACCGTCACCTCGGCCTATGAGCAGTTGTCGGCGGAAGGTTTCATTCGCAGCCGCCGGGGCGCCAGGCCGAAAGTGACCGCCGTTCTGGACCGCTCGCCGGAGGCATCGCCGGTACCGGCGGGTTCGGTTCCCCTCCCCCTGTCGCGCTATGGCGAGCGCCTGGCCGTGCAGCCGGCCTTTCTCCCTCCCTCAGCGCGGCCGGCCATCGATTTTCGCTACGGTGACCTCGCGGTGTCGGACTTTCCCACTCCGATCTGGCGACGCGCCATATTGGGAGCGCTGGCGCAGAGACCGGATCGCCTTTCCTATGGTCATCCGGCCGGTTCCCACCGGTTGAGGCGCGCCCTGCAGGGCTATCTCTGGCGGGCACGTGCGCTGCGCTGCGAGACCGAACAGATCATCATCGTCAACGGATCCCAGCAGGGATTGGATCTGTGCAGCCGTCTCCTGCTCGATCCCGGCGATGGTGCGATCGTGGAAGATCCCTGCTATCGGATGGCTCGGGACATTTTCGCGGCGGCCGGTGCCAGGATCATGCCGATTGCGGCTGACCAGGACGGGCTGGACACCTCGCGGCTCGACGACGTCGATGCACGGCTCGCCTATGTCACGCCCTCCCATCAATTTCCCCTCGGCAGCGTGCTGTCGATCGCCAGGCGCCACCGCCTGCTCGCCTGGGCCCAGGAGCGCGACGCCTACCTGATCGAAGACGACTACGACAGCGAGTATCGCTACGACATCAATCCGGTGCCTCCGCTTCATGGCCTGGGTAACGGCCGGAACGTCCTTTATCTCGGCACGGTTTCGAAGACCATGTCGCCAACCCTGCGCATCGGCTATCTGGTGGTCCCTTCCAGCCTCGCCGGCATTTTCACGCACGCCAAGCAGATCATGGACAGGCACAGCCCGGCCTTGGAGCAGGAAGCCCTCGCCACTCTCCTGGAGACAGGGGCCTATGAGCGCCATATCCGGCGCATTCGCCGGCGCATGGCCGAACGCCGCGACACCCTGCTCGATGGGCTGCGACAGCGTTTCGGCGACAGGCTTGCCGTCGAGGGAGCCAATGCGGGTCTTCACATCATCGCATGGTTCCGCCATATTCCGGCGGCCCAGGAGGGGGAACTGATCCGTAAAGCCAACGATGTCGGCCTCGGTCTCCACCCTCTGTCGCCGCTCTATGCGGCGGGCAGCGCGACCAAGCCCGACTGGGTCGGCCTGGTGATGGGCTATGCCAGCCTGGATGTGCGGCAGATCAGGCGAGGCGTCGAATTGCTGGCCGATTGCGCGGCAGAGGTCGAGAGCCGCAACTGAAGCCGTTTTGCCATCGGCCTCTTTTGCAGCTGGACCGGCGCGGGGCCATCTGCGGAGAACATCGAAGGAAGATACGGGGATGGCTCAGAATATTTACGACCGTCAGGAATTTTTCGACGGATACAGCCAATTGCCGCGCTCCGTCCACGGCCTGGCGGGAGCGCCGGAATGGCCGGACATTCGAGCCTTGATCCCCGATCTCGGCGGCAAGCGCGTGGTCGATCTCGGCTGCGGATTCGGCTGGTTCAGCCGATGGGCGCTCGATCACGGGGCGGCGAGCACGCTTGGCTTGGACCTCTCCGAGAGCATGCTCGCGCGGGCCCGGGACATGACGGCGAGTTCCAAGGCGGACTATCGGATCGCCGACCTCGAAACCCTCGAACTGCCGGAGGCTGGTTTCGATTTCGCCTATAGTTCGCTGGCTTTCCACTATGTTGCCGATTTCGGCCGCCTGGCCAGAGTTATCCATGATGCGTTACGCCCGGGCTCCGGCTTCGTCTTCTCCATCGAGCACCCGATCTACATGGCTCCGAGCCATCCAGGCTGGCAGGACGAGGACGGCCGGAAGATCTGGCCGCTTGATCGTTATTCGGCGGAGGGCGAGCGCACCACTGACTGGCTGGCCAAGGGCGTTGTCAAATATCATCGCACCCTCGGGACGACCCTGAACGCCCTGATCGACGTCGGCTTCGCGATCCGGCGCGTGGTGGAATGGAGCCCGACGGAAGAACAGGTGGCAGAGCACTCCACGCTTGCGGAAGAGCGCGATCGGCCGATGATGGTGATCATATCCGCCGGGCGCTGAGCCGGTTCCGGAGAAACCATCTGCGGTTTTCTGGGCCCTGCCGCCCTCTTCACGACCGGCTCACGCCTCGATGTTATCACGCGATTGCGAAAAGCGACGAACCGAAGCCAAGGAGCAGGTGAGATGACCCAACAGTCCCAGTCCACAACGACATCCGGCCGCGGCCGCCTTTTCGAAAGTATCCTGGAGACAGTGGGCGATACGCCCGTCATCAAGATCAACAACCTCGCCCCCGATCATGCCACGATCTACGTCAAGGCGGAGTTCTTCAACCCGGCCGCTTCGGTGAAGGACAGGCTGGCCCTCAGCATCATCGAGCATGGCGAGCGTACCGGTGCGCTCAAGCCGGGCATGACCGTGGTCGAGGCGACCAGCGGCAATACCGGCATCGGCCTCGCCATGGTCTGCGCGCAGAAGGGCTACCCGCTGGTCGTCACCATGGCGGACAGTTTCTCGATCGAGCGCCGCAAGCTCATGCGCATGCTCGGGGCCAAGGTGGTGCTGACGCCGCGCGCCCAGAAGGGCTTCGGCATGTATCGCAAGGCGGTGGAACTGGCCGAGGCCAATGGTTGGTTCCTGGCCCATCAGTTCGAGACCGAGGCCAATGCCGCCATCCACGAGGCAACGACGGCACGCGAGATCATCAATGATTTCGCCGGCAAGCGGCTGGATGTCTTCGTCACAGGCTATGGCACCGGTGGCACCGCCGTCGGGGTCGGGCGTGTCTTGCGCCGGGAGCGGCCGGAGACGCGCATCGTTCTGTGCGAGCCGGCCAATGCCCAATTGGTCGGCAGCGGCCAGAAGCAGGAACGCGATGCCGATGGTTCGCCCGCAGTCGGCCATCCCGCCTTCGAGCCGCACCCGATCCAGGGCTGGACGCCGGACTTCATCCCCAAGGTGCTGCAGGAGGGGATCGACAACAATCTCTATGACGAGCTTGTTCCGATCGCCGGTGCCGAAGGCGTGAAATGGGCCAAGGCCCTGGCCCAGAAGGAAGGCATCTTTGTCGGCATTTCGGCCGGCGCTACCTTCGCGGTCGCCCGCCAGGTCGCCGAGAAGGCACCCGCCGGCTCCGTCATCCTCTGCATGCTGCCCGATACCGGCGAGCGCTATATGACGACGCCTCTGTTCGACGGCATCGAGGCCGAAATGGATGCCGATGAGATCGCGCTGTCGAAGTCGACGCCGGGCTATCAATTCCCGGAATAATCCCTGGGAGCGCGGACGTCCTCGTCCGCCTCTTCCTTGCCTGCAGCCATAGCGTTTCCAAGAGGCGGACGAGGACGTCCGCGCTCCCAGAAAGATCACGTCGCATTTATCCCAGCACGGATTTCACCGCCTTGGCCGCCGCCGACACCACGATGTCGGCTTCCTCGCGCGTCAGGCAGAGCGGCGGCGCAAACCCCATGATGTCGCCCTGTGGCATGGCGCGGCCGATGACGCCATTCTCAAGCATCGTGGCGACCACGCGCGGGCCGACCTTTTCGGACGCGTCGAAGAAGACGCGGTCGTCGCGATCCCGGACGAGTTCGACGGCCGCCATCAATCCCTCGCCGCGCACTTCGCCGACACGGGCGTGCGCGCCGAGCGCATCCGTCAGCGCCTGCTTGAAATAGGCGCCGACGCTGCCGGCATTGGCGACCAGGTCGAGTTCGTCGACGAGTTCGAGATTGGCCACGCCCGCAGCCGCGCAGAGCGGATGGGAAGAATAGGTCCAGCCATGCCCGATGGCGCCGAACTCGTCCGAGCCCTTTTCGAGGATGCGCCAGACCTTTTCCGACACGATCACGCCGGAGAGCGGCGCATAGGCCGAGGTCAGGCCCTTGGCAATAGTGATCAGGTCCGGCTTGATGCCGTAATGGTCCGAGCCGAACATCGAGCCGAGCCGGCCGAATCCGGTGATGACCTCGTCGGCGATCAGCAGGATGTCGTATTTGGTGAGAACGGCCTGGATCTTCTCCCAATAGGTCCGGGGCGGCGGCACGATGCCCCCCGTGCCGAGCACGGGTTCACCGATGAAGGCGGCAATCGTATCAGGCCCCTCGGCCTGGATGAGTTCCTCGAGCTTGGCGGCGCAATGATCGGCGAATTGCTCCTCGGTCTGCGAACGATCTTCCCGGCGGAAATAATACGGGGCCTCGGTGTGCAGGACAGGCGGCTTGGGCAGGTCGAACAGATTGTGGAAGGCGGCAAGGCCGGTGAGGCTGCCCGACATCAGCCCCGAACCATGGTAGCCGCGCCAGCGCGAGATGATCTTCTTCTTCTCGGGGCGGCCGAGCACATTGTTGATGTACCAGACCAGCTTGATGTTGGTCTCGTTGGCGTCCGAACCCGACAGGCCGAAGAAGACGCGGCTCATCCCTTCCGGCGCCCGGTCGATGATCATCTTGGCCAGGGTGATCGAGGGCTGGGAGCCATGGCCGACATAGGCATGGTAATAGGGCAACTGCGCTGCCTGCTCGGCGATCGCCTCGGCGATCTTGGTACGGCCATAGCCGACATTGACGCAGTAAAGCCCGGCGAAGGCGTCGAGACTGCTCTTGCCATTGCGATCGGTGATGTAGACCCCCTCCGCGCCGGTGATGATGCGGTTGGGCGTCTCGCCGCGGGCATGCTGGGCCATATGGGTCGAGGGATGGAAGAAGTGATCGCGATCCCAGGCGGTGAATTCATTGTCGGAAACGGCGCGGTCGAGCATGTCGGCTCCTTTCAGGCGAGGTCGAAACAGTCAAGCGAGGTCGAGACAGGTATATTTGAGATCGGTGAAGGCTTCGAGGCCGTGGCGCGAGCCTTCGCGCCCCATGCCGGATTGCTTGACACCGCCGAAGGGGATGGGCGCACCGGTCAGCTTCACGCGGTTGACGACCACCATCCCGTATTCCAGTGCGCGGCTCACGCGCAGCGCTCGGCCGGTGTTCTCGGTGACGACATAGGCGACAAGGCCGTACTCCGTGGCATTGGCGCGCGCCACCACTTCCTGCTCGTCGTCGAAGGGCGTGATGCTGGCAACCGGCGCAAACACCTCCTCCCACATGATCAGGGCGTCATCTGGGACGTCGGCGAGGACGGTCGGTGGCACAAAGAGCGATCCGGATTCAATGTCGCCACCCGTCAACTTGCGGGCGCCTCGCTGCAAGGCATCGGCGATGCGCTCTTTGGTGCGGGCGACGGCCCGTTCATGCATGAGCGGACCGATGTCGGTTTCTTCTTCCAGGCCATGCCCGAGCTTGAGCCCGGCGACGCGCCGGCTGAATTCCTCGCAGAAGGCTGGGTAGAGCGAGCGCTGGACGAAGATGCGATTGGCCGCCAGGCAATCCTGCCCCGAGGTCGCGAATTTCGCATCGAGCGCGATCTTGATTGCGCGATCCAGATTCGCGTCACCGAAGATGATGAGCGGTGCATTGCCGCCGAGTTCCATCACGAGGCGCTTGACGCTGGGTGCGCATTGGGCGGCGATCAGGCGCCCGATCTCGGTTGAACCGGTGAAGCTGACCACCCGCACGCGGGTATCCTCGCACAGGCGCCTGGCGATCGGAGCAGCCTCGCCGGTGACGACGTTGAAGACGCCTGCGGGCAAGCCGGCGCGTTCTGCCAGCTCAGCCAGGGCAAGGGCAGAGAGCGGCGTATAGGACGACGGATGAAGCACGACGGTGCAGCCGGCCGCCAAGGCCGCCGCCGCCTTGCGGGTCACCATGGCCGACGGGAAGTTCCAGGGCGTCAGCAGGGCGGCGACGCCGAGCGGCTCACGGGAAACCTGCATATGCGCTCCGGGAAGGTGGCTGGTCACGCTCTCGGCGTTCACGCGCTTGGCTTCTTCCGCATACCATTCGACGAAGGAGGCGCCATAGTCGATCTCGCCGCGGCTCTCGGCCAGAGGCTTGCCCTGTTCCAGCGTCATCAGCAAGGCGAGATCCTCGCGTGCGGCGAGAATGAGCTGGTGCCAGGCGCGCAGGCGGGTGGCCCGTTCCTGCGGCGGCAGTGCCTTCCAGGCCGGGAAGGCTCTGGCGGCGGCATCGACCGCCCTGCCCGTTTCTTCCGCCCCCAGGCAGGCGATATGGGCAAGAATGGCGCCGGAGCCGGGATCCCGCAGCTCGAAGCTTGCGGCTTGCCTCCCCTGCACCCAGCGGCCGTCGATATAGGCGAGTTCCCTGAGCAGTCGTCGGTCGTTGAGCCGGCCGAGCGCGGGATGGCCGACTTGTTTCAGAGCGGTGGCGATCATCGAAGAAACTCCGGTGGCGTCATGTCCTGAAGGTTAGCCCGAGGCGCTGCGAGAATGTCTCGCTTCCCCCCTGCCCTCACCGTCAAAGCTTCGGTATTTGCCGGGGCGCGCCGACAGATTATCGGCCTCACAACACCGACTGCAGGAACTCGCGCGTCCGCGCCTGTTCGGGATTGGAGAAGATGCGATCGGGCTCGCCCTGCTCGACGATCCTGCCCTTATCGAAGAAGCAGACGCGGTCGGAAACCTCGCGGGCAAAGCGCATCTCGTGGGTGACCAGCAGCATGGTGAGGTCATGCTCGCTGGCCAGGGAGCGGATCACCCCCAACACCTCTCCGACGAGTTGGGGGTCGAGCGCGGATGTCGGTTCGTCGAACAGGAGGACCCGGGGACGCATGGCAAGGGCACGCGCGATGGCGACGCGCTGCTGCTGGCCACCGGAAAGCTGGCTTGGGAAGTGATCCTTCTTGTCGACCATGCCGACCATGCCGAGCAAATCGAGGGCCCGGCATTCCGCTTCCTCTCGCTTCAGACCGAGAACGGCGATGGGCGCCTCCACCACATTGCGCAACACGGTCATGTGCGGAAACAGGTTGAAGCTCTGGAACACCATGCCGACCTGTGTGCGGATCTGGCGCAGATGCCGCTCGCTGGCCTTGAACGGGCCGTGGCCACCGGGTTCGTGATAGCCGATGCCGCCAAGTTCCAGCGTGCCGTCCTGAAAGGGTTCGAGCGTCATCAGGATACGCAGCACCGTGGTCTTGCCTGATCCCGAAGGACCGATCAGCGAAACCTTCTCCCCCGGCGCGACGGTGAAGTCGAAATCATGCAGGACCGTCAGGGTGCCGAAGCGCTTGCTCACATTGGAAAAGCGAATGATGTCGGATTGGGCGTTCTTGGTCATCGCATCGGTATCCCTGCTTTCGGCAAGGCCCTTTCCAGCCGGTGGACGCCGGCGGAACAGACCAGGGTAAGGATGAGGAAGATGATGCCGACCATGCTCAGCGGCACCAGATATTCGAAGGTATTTTCGCCGATCATGTTGGCGAGGCCGAGCATTTCCAGCACCGTCACCACCGAGAGCACGGGCGTCTCCTTCAGCATGGCGATCAGGTAGTTGCCCATGGTGGGCAGGATGCGCGGCACCATCTGGGGAATGATCACGTTCTGATAGAGCTGCCAGCGCGACATGTTGAGGGCGGTGGCGGCCTCCCATTGTCCGCGTGGCACCGCTTCGATGCCGCCACGGTAGACCTCCGACGTATAGGCCGAATATTGCAGGCCGAGCGCGATGGCGCCCGTCAGGAAGGCCGGCAGGGCGATGCCGTAGTCGGGCAGGACGTAATAGAGGAAGAAGAGCTGCACCAGGAGCGGCGTGTCACGCAGGAACTCGACGACGAAGGCGGTCCCCCAACTCACCACGGCAAAGCGGCTGCGCCGCATCAGGGCGAAGACGAGGCCGAGCACCAGGGCGATGGCAAAGCCTGCCGCTGCGGCCTGCAGCGTCACGGTGAGGCCGATGAGCAGGATCGGCAGGATCGACTGCGCATAGGTCAGCGGCGTCGATGGATCCCATTCGAAACCATACATCATGAGTGCACCGCCTTCGGAAAGGCCGCGCCGCGGCGCACCAGGCGTTCCAGGAAGCGCATGGCAACCATGATCACCAGCGACATCAGGAAGTAGCCCACGAGAGTGAGGGTGTAGATCGTCGTTGAGTCCTGCGTCAGGTTGCGCAGGGTCTGCGCCCGGAAGGTCATGTCCGCGATCGAGATGAACGACACCAGCGAGGAAAGCTTCAGCGTCTCGATGGCGAGGTTGCCGAAGGCCGGCATCATCTCGACGATGGCCTGGGGCAGCGTGATGTGCAGCAATTTGTGTACCGGGCCGAAATTCAGGGCCCGCGCCGCCTCATGCTGTTGCTGCGGCACCGATTTGAGGCCGGCCCGCACGATTTCCGAGCCATAGGCGCCGACATGCATCGAGAGGACGAGGATGCCCGTGGATACCGGGGAGAAGGAAAAGCCAACCAGTGGCAGTGCGTAATAGAACCAGAACAGCTGTACCAGCAGCGAGGTGCCGCGGAACAGCTCGGTATAGCAAAGCGCGATGATGGACAGGATGCGCCCGCCCTCGACCCTGACGATCCCGGCCAGGAAGGCCAGGAAAGCGCCGATGGCCAGCGAGGCCAGGGTGATCTCGGCAGTGATCAGCGCACCCCGGCCAAGGGCAGGCAGATAGGAGATCCAATGCATGAGGCTCCCTCGTCGGTTTTGTAGGCCCGGACTCATGGGCCTTGCCATTGCCTCCACGGGCCAGCGTGCGCGCGAAGGCTCAGCTCTCAAGATAGAGCACGAGAATCCTTCCCCGACTTCGGGGAAGGTGGACCGGCAAAGCCGGGCCGAATGGGGGTGGGTGGTGCGGCCTTATGGGTCTATGGCCCTCTCAGTGCCACTCTCCCCCTTCCGTCGCTGCTGTGCAGCGACACCTTCCCCGAAACCGGGGAAGGATTACGCACCTCATTTGGCGATCGTTCTACGTGTATTAGCGAACTCTCGGAGATGGGCTGGACGGTTCAGTCGTCATTTACCCGCACAGAGATCCGCGACCTTCTTCTCGGCGGCGGCCTTGATGCTGGCCTCGCTCAATCCGTAATTGGTGAGGATCGCCTTGTATTCGTCGCTCTTGCGGAATTCCACGAGGGCAGCGTTGTAGGCCTCGCGCAGATCCTTGTCCTCCGGACGGAAGGCGAAGCCGCCATAGTTGCGTACCGGCTTGCCGTTGACGATCGGATCGGTGAACGGCTTGACCTGTTCCACCTCCTTCTGGCCCTTGGCGAGGCTGGCGACCGTCAACTCGGTTGCCGCATAGGCGTCGGCCCGGCTCTTCACCGTGGCGATGGCATCGGCATTGGCCTGGATGAAGACGACCTGGTCATCCTTAACCCCGACGGCGCGCAGGAAGTCGATATTGTTGGCACCCGACACCACCGCGACCTTGAGCGAGGGATCCTTGGCGATATCGGCATAGGTCGTCAGCTTCTTGGGATTGCCGGCCTTGACCAGGAGGCCTTCGCCATAGCTGGAATTGGGTTCGGTGAAGGCAACCTGCTTGCAGCGTTCGGGGGAGATGTTCTGCTCGGCCGCCACGAAATCATAGCGCCGCGCCTTGAGGCCGGGGATCAAGGTGCCGAAGGGGGCGACCGTCCAGGCGATGTCGCTGACGCCCATCTTCTTGAGAACGGCGATGGCCACTTCCGGACCGATGCCGGCCGCCGTGCCGTCTTCCTTGGTGAAACCGTAGGGAACCTCGTTGGCCGTAACGGCGCGGACGAAGCCGTTGCTCTTGACCTCCTCGAGGGTGGTAGCCTGGACGCCGGCCACGCTCATGGCGAGAGCCAATCCGGCAAGGCCGGCAAGTCGGGGCAGTTTCATCATCTCATTCTCCTGTCTGGTGTGATTGCCTGCCTGGTTGTGTCCGGCAGATCTGTTGTCGATTGTCAGGCGTGGTCCTCGATGGTTGCGATCACCGAGAGGCAGTCGCCGGCCTTGATCAGGCCGGGGAAATGGCGGGCCGCGAGCAGGCCATCCAGTGCGGCCCGATGTTCATAGGGCGACGACCCGGTGCGGCCGATTGGATATATACGGGCGACAACTTCATTCTTGGCGACGGGCTCGCCGAGGTCCTTGAGGAACTCGACCAGTCCTTCTTCCGGGCTGAAGCCGAAACAGTCCGACGAGGGCATGTCGAGCCAGCGCGTCTCGCCGATCTTAGGCTGCCCAGCCAGGATGCCGGCATGTCGGAGGAGATTGGCGACCCCGCGCTTGGCGATACCCGCGGAGCGCGCCGTGGCGGTGCCGCCGCCGCCGAGTTCGGTGGTGACGAAGACTTTGCCGGCCGTCTCGGCAGTGGTGTCGAACATGCCGACGGCATCGATTTCGATCATGCGCATCGACCACGGCGCCGAGAAAGCCGCCACGGCGGCAAAGCAGCGGTCTTCCTGTGCCTTGTCGGGCAATTCGTGTGCCGCGGCATAGGGAAGGAAATCCAGCGTCCGCCCGCCCGAATGGAAGTCAAGCACGATGTCGGCCAGAGGCAGCAGGCATCGCGTGACATAGTCGGCGATCTTCTCGGTGACGCTGCCGTCCGGCCGCCCCGGAAAACTGCGGTTGAGATTGCCCTTGTCGATCGGCGAGGTGCGCCTGGCGGCCCGAAAGGCCGGGTAGTTCAAGGCGGGCACGATGATGACGCGCCCGCTCACATCCCCTGCCTGCAGCGTGCGGGCAAGGTCGAACAGGGCGATCGGCCCCTCATACTCGTCGCCGTGATTGGCGCCGGTCAAAAGGGCGGTCGGCCCCTCGCCGTGCTTCACCACGGTGATCGGAATCACCACCGATCCCCAGGCGGAATCGTCCCGGCTCCAGGGCAGGCGCAGATGGCCGTGCTGGATGCCGTCGGCGTCGAAATCGACGCTGGCGCTGATCGGGGACGGGCGCAGGATCGGATCGGCGTTCATGGTTTCACGAAGAGCTGGCGCGGCACATTGGCGAGACAATCCACGCCGTTCTCGGTGATCAGGATGCTCTCGGTGATCTCCAGTCCCATGTTTTCGAGCCAGAGTCCGGTCATGAAATGGAAGGTCATGCCGGGACGCAGCTCCGTGCGGTCGCCCGGCCGCAGGCTCATGGTGCGCTCGCCCCAATCGGGCGGATAACTCAGGCCGATCGGGTAGCCGGTGCGGTTATCCTTGACGATGCCGTATTTCTTGAGCACGGCGAAGAAGGCGTTGGCGATGTCCTCGCAGGTGTTGCCGGGCCTGGCCGCGGCGAGCCCGGCTTCCATGCCCTCCACGGTGGCCTTCTCGGCGTCGAGGAAGGCCTGGGTCGGCTTGCCGAGAAAGACGGTGCGTGACAGTGGGCAGTGATAGCGCCGGTAGCAGCCGGCGATCTCGAAGAAGGTCCCCTCCCCGGTTTTCATCGGCAGGTCGTTCCAGGTCAGATGCGGCGCGGAGGCCTCCTCGCCCGACGGCAGGAGAGGCACGATGGCGGCATAGTCGCCCCCGAAACCATCGACGCCCCGAATGGCGGCATCATAGATCTCGGCGACGAGATCGCTCTTGCGCATGCCGGGCTCGACCTTGTCGAGGATGCGCTGGTGCATCGCCTCGACGATGCGGCCTGCCTTGCGCATATAGTCGATCTCGGTCGGGCTCTTGACCGCCCGCTGCCAATTGACCAGCGACAGGCAATCCTTGAAACGGGCATTGGGCAGATGCCGGACCAGCGAGGCATAGGCCGCGGCGCTGAACCAGTAATTATCCATCTCGACGCCGATCGTGCCCTTGGCCCAGCCCCGCCGCTCGATGATGCCGGACAGATAGTCCATCGGATGGCGTTCGGTGGACTGCACATAGTGATCGGGGTAGCCGACAATGTTGTCGTGAGCGAGCCAGGCGGTGCGCTTGGCACCGTTAGCATCCTGTCCGCGGCCGAACCAGACCGGTTCTCCCTCGCCCGCAACCAGAACGCATTGATGGACATAGAAGGACCAGCCGTCATAACCGGTGAGCCAATGCATGTTCGAAGGATCGGTGACGACAAGCAGATCGATGCCCGCCCTGGCCATGGCGGCTCGCGTCTTGGCCAGGCGCTCGGCATATTCCTCGCGGCTGAAATTGAGCGTGGGCGCAATCATTCCGTCACTTTCCCTTGATTGTCTCGAAAGTCTGGCCCGCTCCGGTGGCGGCGGCCCGGCGAAAAGCGAGTGTGGCGATGGCGGTATCCTGCACGCCGGTGCCGGTCAGGTCGCAAAGGGTGATATCGGCGTCGCTCCGGCGCCCCTTGGCCCTGTCGGCGATAACCTGTCCCAGTTCGGCAAACGCAGCATCGGCACCAGCGGTTCCCGCTCTGATGGCATGGGCAAGTTCGCCGAGCCGCCTTGTCTGCGCGAGACTGTCGGCGACATAGACCGCCTTGCGGAAGACGGCCGGATCCACTTCGTTCTTGTGCTCGGAATCCGAGCCCATCGCCGTGACATGCTGCCCGGGTGCCAGCCACTCGGCTTTGAGAACCGGACTTTCGGCCGGGGTCGTGGTGACGATGATGTCCGCCCCGGCGCAGGCAGCCTCGACGCTGGCGGCCGGCGCGACCGGAATGCCCAGGCGCTGCGACAGGTCCTCGGCCGTAGCCGCAGCCTTGGCGGCATCGCGAGCCCAGAGCTTGGCCCGGTCGATCGGCCGGACCAGGCGGAGTGCTTCGAGCTGTAGCCGGGCCTGCTCGCCGGCGCCGATGATGGCGGCCGTGCGGGCATCTGCCCGTGCGAGATGACGGGCCGCGACCGCTCCGGCCGCTGCGGTGCGGATCTGCGTGAGATAGCCGTTGTCGAGCAGCAGGGCTTCGACCAGGCCGGTCCGGCTGCTCAGCAGCACCATCAGGCCGTTGAGGCTGGGAAGGCCGAGCCGGGGATTGTCGAAGAATCCCGGGCTGATCTTGATGGCAAAACCCTCGACGCCGGGAATATAGGCCGTCTTGACGTCCACCTCACCGCGATGCTCGGGAATGTCGAGCCGCAGGATCGGCGGCATGGCCACCGCTTCGGTCGCGAGAGCCAGGAAGGCCCGCTCGACGCAATCGACGGCAGCCGCATCGAGCGCCACGCAACGGCGCAATTCGGCTTCGGTCAGCACGATCATGCCGCCACTCCCTCCTCCACGATGCGCCGATGCAGGCCCGGGTCGATGTTACGGCCGGAAACCACGATCGCCGTCGGTCCCGACGGCCTGACCTTGCCGGCCAGCAAGGCGGCGATGCCGACGCCCGCGGCTCCCTCGACGATTTCATCTTCGGCGGCGAAGGCATGCCGGATGCCGGATGCCACCTCCTCTTCGGTCAGCAGGATGACCTCGTCGAGGAAGGCGCGGCACAGGGCGAAACTGTGGCGATTGGCGAGCCCGATGCCCCCGCCGAGCGAATCCGCCAGCGTCGGCAACTCCTCGACCTGCACCGGCTCGCCGGCCAGCAGGCTGGCATGCATGGCCGCGCCCCGGGTCATCGAAATGCCGATGACCCTGGCCTGGGGGCGGAGCGCCTTGACGGCTGCCGCGATCCCGCCTGCCAGCCCGCCGCCCGACAGCGGCACCAGCACGAGTTCGACTTCCGGCAGGTCCTCGATGATTTCGAGCCCGATCGTTCCCTGCCCCGCGATCACGGCCGGGTGGTCGAAAGGCGGGATTTCGGCAAGGCCCTCCTCTGCCACCAGCCGGTTGACCTCCTCCTGCGCGTCATCCTGGGAGCGGCCGACGATGCGCACCTCGGCGCCGAGCGAGCGGACGGCCTCGACCTTGTTTCCCGGCACCAGCTGCGACATGCACACCACGGCCTGGATAGCCCGGGCTTTGGCCGCATGGGCGACGGCACGACCGTGGTTTCCCGTCGAGGCGGTGACGACTCCCGGGACTCGCTTTTGGGCCGATATGTCCAATGACAGAACGGCGTTGGTTGCCCCGCGAAGCTTGAACGAACCAGTGGTCTGGCGCGTCTCCAGCTTGAGATGAACCGGCAAATTGTCCTGCAAAAGCGATGGCGCGTGGCGCAGCGGCGTGCGAACCACGTGCCCCGCGATCCGCGCATGGGCGGCCCTGATCTCGTCGATGGTGACCGAAACCGGCATCGAACCCATCCCTCCTGGCTTGGGAGGGATGGTGTTACGATACAAAAATCATGTCAATTATTATATTGTAATGATACAGGGGCGATCAGGCAATCAAGCGCGCATCGAATACGGGCGGCAATTGCTCGAAGGTTGCCCGAACCGATGCGAGCGTCTCCGCCAGGGCGGCATGCGACAGCCGCCCACCGAGGCAAATGCGGATCCCGCCGGTACCTGCTTCGCCGGCGACGAAGGGATCGGAAGGCGTTACTGCGATGGCGCGCTGGGCCAAGGCACGCACCAGCCCCTCCTCCGTCCAGCGCGGCGGCACTTTCAGCCAGGCGCAAAGCGAAAGGGGATGGTTGGAGGCGACGATATCGCCGAGCACCTGGGTCACGATGGCCTGGCGGGCGCGGGCTTCCTGGCGCTGCAGGCCGAGAAGGGCCTCGGCGGTGCCGTCCTCGATCCACAGCGAGGCGATCTCGGCGGGAAGATTGGTGGCGCTCCAGCTCGTGACCCGCATAATGCTGCCGACGCGGATCGAATAGGCCGGCGGCACCACGAGATAGCCGACGCGCAGCCCCGTCATCACCGATTTGGTCATCGAAGTGGCGAAGAAGCCGAGTTCGGGCAGCATCTGGGCGATCGAGGGCAAAGGCTCGTCGAGAAGGGGCTTGTAGACCTCGTCCTCGATCACGAAAATGCCGTAGCGGCCCGCGATGTCGGCAATCGCCCGCCGACGTTCGGCACCGGCCACGTGGCTGGTCGGATTGCCCAGCGAGGGAATGAGGACGAGCGCCTTGACGCCGCCCGCCGCGCAGGCGGATTCCAGAGCCTCTGGCAGGATGCCTTCGGCATCCGTCGGCAAGCCTCGCAGTGTGAAACCCAGCAACGAGGCTAGGCCGATGATGCCGTGATCCGTCAGGTTTTCGGTCAGCACGAGGTCACCGGGATGGACGACCGAGGCCACGGCCAGGAAGAGGCCATGGGCCGCGCCATTGGTGATCAGGATGCGTTCGGATTCGGCTTCCACGCCGAGCCCGCGCAGCCAGAGCCTGGCCGCGGCGCGGTGCCGGTCGAGCCCGGCGATCGGACGGCAGGTGCGCATGAAGGCGCTGTTGTCCCCGTCGCCCAGGCGCGCCATCACCTGTCGCGAGGCACGCTCATGTGCCTCGGTGTAGACGGCGCGGATGATGGACAGGTCGGCCGTCTGGCCGGGGGAACGATCGAGCATGAAGCGTTCGGCGCGCTCGGTCACCCGGTCCCGCACGAAGGTGCCCCGCCCGACCTCGCCGCGCAGGATCCCGCGCCGTTCCGCTTCCTTGTAGCTGATGCTGACCGTCTGCACCGAAACCTTGAGGGCGTGAGCAAGGTCGCGATGGGTCGGCATGCGCGTTCCCGGCTTCAGGACCTCGGCCTCGACATCGGCAATGATCAGGTCGGTCAGCAGCTTGTGCTTGGTGACGCCCTTGCGGCGCGGTAGGACTGGCCGCCATTCTGCTGCAGCCGCCAGAGGCGCGCGCGATTCGACAAATCGCGCAGACCGGTCAGAATTGGAGAATGACATGAAATTGTCCTGATACAATACCCAAGCCCATCCGTATTATACCAATCCATTCGCCGGCGCCATGTTGAAACTCGACAAGATCGATCTGAAGATCCTCGCGGCCCTGCAGCGCGATGGCCGCATCACCAAGCTGAACCTCGCCGCCGAGGCAGGCCTGTCGGCAGCCGCGTGCTGGGAACGGCTGCGCCGCCTGGAAAAAGCCGGGGTGATAGCCCGCTACGGCGCCGTCATCGACGCGGCCCGGCTGGGGCGCTTTGCCACCGTGCTGGTCGAGATCACGCTCAAAAGCCATCGCCAGGCGGATTTCCAGCGCTTCGAGGCCGCGGTGATGCGCGAGCCTGCCATCGTCGCCTGTGACGCCGTCGGGGGTGGCATCGATTATCTTCTGCGCGTGGTGACCACCGACATCGATTCCTACCAGCGCCTGATCGATGCTTTGCTCGAGGCCGAAATCGGCATCGACCGCTATTTCACCTATATCGTCACGAAGACCATCAAGCAGACCGGATTCCCGCTCGAAATCGTCGAAGCGTCCGTCTCCTGAGTTGCTGCCGACAGGATTGGATCCCAATGACCGCCCTACCCACCTTCCTGGACTTTCCCGCCCACCTTGCCGGCGACCGCACGCCTCGAATGGTGATCTTCGGTGCCGGCCATGGCAGCACCTATCCCGCCAAGGACAGCACACCCTATGCCTTGGCGCCGGACTCCATACGCGCCGCCAGCCAGGAGGATTCCGGTCTGGTCGAGCATTGGGATTTCGACCTGGGTGGGCCGCTCTTCGACGGCAAGCCCGGTTCCTGCGTCGATATCGGCAACATCGAGACTGTCATGCACGACAATGCCACGAACCGGGATCGGATCGAGGCGAAGACGCGCGAGATCCTGGCGGCGGGGGCCGTACCTCTCCTGCTCGGCGGCGACGATTCCGTCCCCATTCCCTTCCTTGCCGGCTTTGCCGATCACGCCCCGGTCTGGATCCTGCAGATCGATGCCCATATCGACTGGCGCGACGAACTGCACGGCGAACGCCAGGGCTATTCCAGCCCGATGCGCCGCGCGAGCGAGATGGCGCATGTGGCCGGCATCGTGCAGGTCGGCATGCGGGGCGTCGGCAGCGCGCGCCTGGCAGAAATAGAGGCGGCCCGGACCTATGGCAGCCGCCTGGTCACCGCCCGTGAGATTCACGTCCAGGGCATCGAGGCTGCGCTCCAGTACATTCCCCCGGGTGCGCAGGTCGTCGTCACCCTCGATTGCGATGGCCTCGACCCCGGCGTCCTGCCGGGAGTGGCAGCCCGCACGCCGGGCGGCCTCAGCTATACCCAGGTGATCGACCTGATCGCAGGCCTCGGCAAGCGGGCAAGGATCGCGGGCTTCGATCTCGTCGAACTCTATCCGCCCGCCGACGAAAGCGGCCTGTCGGCGCTTACGGCCGCGCGGCTTCTCGTCAATGTGATCGGTACCATCGCGCGGCAGGTTTGAAAGCCTGCGGGCTCTGGTAGCATGATGGTCCGACAAGGTTTCATCCGCCGTCGAGAGGACATCCCATGCGCCTTGCCCGCTTCGTTCTGCCTTTACTTGCCCTTTTCGTTGCCACGCCCGCCTTCGCCAAGATGGTGGTCAAGCCGGTCGATTGGACCTTGGACGGCACGACCTTCAAAAGCCAACTGATCTATGACGACGCCGGCAAGGCCAAACGACCCGGCCTGGTCATGGTGCCCAACTGGTATGGCGTCGGCGACACCGCCGTCGAGAAGGCGAAGAAGATCGCGGGCAAGGATTACGTCATCCTGCTCACCGACATGTATGGCGAGGGTGTTCGCCCCAAGAACGACGATGAAGCCAAGGCCGCCATCGGGCCGCTCTATGGCAATCGAGCTCTGATGCGCAAGCGCATCGACAAGGCCTTCGAGCAATTGAAGGTCAACGCTACCAATGCGCCGGTCGACCAGTCCCGGCTGGCGGCGATCGGTTTCTGCTTCGGCGGCAGCGCCGTACTCGACCTGGCGCGCAGCGGCTCGGACGCCAAGGCCGTGATTTCCTTCCATGGCGGGCTCGGCACCGACGATCCGACGCTAGCCAAGACCATCAAGGCACGCGTGCTCGCCATCAATGGGGCCGACGATAGCGCCACCATGCCGGACGTGCCCAAATTTACCGAGGAGATGCGTGGCAGCCCCGCTGACTGGCAATTCGTCGAGATCGGCCACGCCGTGCATTGCTTCACGGAAACCGAGGCCACCGGCAAGACGGGCAATTGCCGCTACGACGCCAAGGCCGCGGCGAGATCTTATGCGATGATGCGGTCCTGGCTGGCCGAGAGCTTTGCCAAGAATTGATCCAGGCCTGCGACAGTCAGCTTTTATACCAGCATAAGAACCGGCCTTCCCGGCATCGCCGCTCCCAAGCAAAGGAGCGGTGGTGAGGGAGAAGATCATGACCGAGACGGAGAACACGGCAGCCGGAAAATTCGACGCCGGCAGGGCGGCCGAATATGGGGTCCAGAGCCGCATCGCCCTTGCTGGCTATGATGCCTGCCACGAACTTGCCGCCTGCCTACTCGCGGCCGACCTCGGCCGAGGTCGGCCGGCGCGGGTTCTCGTGGCGGGTGCCGGCGGCACCGCCCAGGAAATCGTCTCGGCGGCTCGCCTCGAACCGCTCTGGCACTTCACCGCCGTGGACCCTTCTGCCCCGATGCTCGAACTCGCCATGGCCGCGGTCGGCGAAGCGGGCCTGGTGGCACGAACGACGCCCGTATTGGGCGAGGTCGCGACCCTGCCCGAAGAGCCGATCTATGACGCCGCGACCTTGATCGGCGTTCTGCACCACCTTCCCGGCCTTCCCGCCAAGCAGGCCATCCTCGAGGCGCTGGCAGCCCGTCTCAAACCCGGGGCACCTCTCATCCTGGCCGGCAACCGGCATGTCTATGCGAGCAAGCCGCTCTTTCTCGCGGCCTGGGGCGAGCGCTGGCGCATGCATGGGGCATCGGCCCAAGAGATCACTGCAAAGCTGGGCAAGATCCGGCAGGGCGCCGATCCGCCCGCTTCCGATCAGGAGGTCGCAGAATTGTTGATGCAGGCCGGTTTCGCAGAACCGACCTTGTTCTTCTCGAGCCTGTTCTGGGGCGGCTGGATCACGCATCGGCTTGGCTGAGACTGTGCCTGGCTGGAACGGCCGCGCATCGGTCACAACCCCGCTCGAGCGGCGGAGGAGGATTTCATTCGGGCAGGATCTTCATTCGGTCGCATTCTTCTGTAGATTCTGCGACCAATCTACGAAATTGCCGGAGTCGACCATGAAGATCCTCGCTTTCGCCGCCGGCGCACTGCTCCTGCTGACGGGCAGTGCTTTTGCCGACGGATTTGCTCCCAAGGAGAATAAATTCGCGCCGCCGCCCCTGGATTCCAAGAAAGCGTCCGGTCCCCATGACTGGACGGGGTTCTATGCCGGTGCTCATGCCGGCCTGTCCCAGGGAAGGTCGAAATGGAGCACGGAAGGCGCCAGCCAGTCCTCCTCGGATCTCGGTTCCTCCTTCGGCGCGCATGCTGGCTACAATTACCAATTCAACCGCGGGGTGGTGTTCGGGGGTGAAACCGACGTTTCTCGCTGAGTATCTGTGAAGGGCGCCAGCCGGGCCTGGTGGCTGCAATGACGATGCCTAGACAGACCACGCCAAGACCCGCGACGAAGTTCCAGCCCAGCCTTTCTCCGAGAAACAGCTCCCCCGCGAGGCTGGCTGTGATCGGATTGACCGCGACTGCGATAGCCACCAGCGTCGGCGTCGTATGGGTGACCGCGAAAGACCACAGGAAGAAGACCAGCGCGCTGCCGACAATGCCGAGATAGGTTGCAGCCAGCCAGGCTTCCAGCGAAAGCCCGCGAACATTCGCCAAGCCTCCGCCGATCGCCGCCACCGAAACGAGGCAGAGCGCCCCGATACCCATCGCCATCAGAGTGAAGCGAATAGGCCCTGAACGGGTGACAAAAGGCCGGGACCAGATCGTGTAGAGCGCCATCACGAGCGCCGCCGCGAGCATCAGGAGATCGCCACGCCAGGCGCCTGGAGGCGCTGTGGAGAGCCCGGACAGCAGCGCCAGCGTCACCCCGGACATGGTGACCAGAACGCCCAGGACCTTGCGTGCCGTCATCGCCTCCGCCCGGAAGGCCGTGGCCGCCAGCATGGTCAGGACCGGCAAGGCCGAGAGGGCAATGGCGCCGCGCGCTGCCGTGGTGAAATAGAGCGCAGCATTGAACAGGATCGGAAAAAGCCCAAAGAACAGAAGGCCCAGCCCCGCTACACCTGGCCAGTCGCGCCGCGGCGGCCAGGCTTCACGGTGCAGGCACGCGACCGGCAGGAGGAAGACGAAGCCGAGGCCGAAGCGCAGGGCGCCGAGCGTGATCGGGTCGATCGCCTTCGAGAGCGAGCGTGTGGCGACCACGGCAGTGCCTCCGATACCGCTCGAAAGGACAGCCGCCAGAACACCCCACATCGCCCGCTCCCGTCGTGATCGTTACGGGAACAGGTTAGCGGCGGCGGGGGGTGCGCGGGAATTGCATTTGGTTGATGAACGTCATCATGATCTGTGATGGCCGTCGGATTGCAAGGCTTGACCGCCCCCGGTCTGAATGAATCAAGTTGCCCGGAGGCCTGCGCCGTCGGGCCCTCGTTCCTCTCCTTCGAACGTCGGATCGTCGATCCGATGGGGCTGGCACCGCCGGCAAATCGGCAGAATGAAGCTTGCGGAAGCCGTGACCCACCGATGGCGGCCTGCTCCATAATCCGGCCTTCAGTAGCGCACGACTTCCTTCCGGCAGGCTTCCGTAAAGCCATACAAGAGATCGGATTCCCGAAGTTTTTTGGCATCAAAATGAGAGAAATCCACCTTCTCCGAGGAATATCGCTGAACGATTATTTGAAGGCCTTCTTCCGCTCTTGCGATAACCTCGTCCCCCGGGAATAGTTTCATTCTATTCTTGATAGATTACAGCTTAACAAGTTTTGCTGTGTCGGTCCGATCATTCTCCAGGGTATCGCCGTAGACCCTCGACGCTTCGTCAATAAATTCTCCGAATATTCTTTCTCGCCGTGACATTTCATTGGAAAGGCGCTGAACTCTTTGCTGATAGTTCTGATTGAGCCAGGTCGTTACAAAGGATGCGAACGCCCCGATGCTCGATCCGGCCAGAGCCGCCAAAGCCGACAAATATGCTCCGTCCATGGCTTCCCTTTCCAGAAATTCTCTGTCCCGACGGGGGTATCCCTAGTTCCGGATGAATTATCAAGCAGGCCGCTTACGCGACGGAAAGCGGCGTGGAAAAAATCGGAGCTATGCCGAATACGGATCGGCTAGGCAAGGAAACCGCTCCCTATATCGGGGCCTGTCGGCGCTTTTCATCAAGTCGGCGACGCCGCGTCGAGTGGCGGGCACGGGAAGCGGGCTCATAAGGAAATTGCATTTCTTGCACCGTCGTCATCATGATGCGTGATGACGTTGCCGATGCTCGATCCCGATCTTCTGAGAGCCTTCCTGGCCGTGGCCGATCACCGCTCCTTCACGCGGGCGGCGGCCCGGCTCAATCGCACGCAATCTGCCGTGAGCATGCAGATCAGGCGTCTGGAAATGCGGGTTGCCGCCGAGTTGTTCCGCCGCAACACCACCATGGTCGAGCTTACCCAGGCCGGCGAAAGCCTGGTTACCTATGCCCGGCGCATCCTCGCCCTGAACGAAGAGGCGGTGGGCAAGCTTCGCCAGCACCGGATCGAGGGGCGCGTGCGCCTGGGTGTGATGGACGATTATGGGAGCCATGTACTGCCGTCCCTGCTGGCGCGCTTCCTGACGCTCTATCCCCGCATTCACGTCGAGATGGAGACCGGCCTGACCAGCACCATGCTCGGCCGCCTTGGCGAGAGTTACGACCTCGTCATCGCCATGCACGCCGAGGGGCATGGGAGCGGAGAATTGCTGCGGCTCGAACGGCCGGTCTGGGCCGCCAGTGCGGAGCATCAGGCCTGGCTGGTCGATCCCCTCCCCGTGGCGCTCTATCCGATGGGCTGCCTTTTCCGCAAATGGGCGATCGAAGCCCTCGACGCCGCAAGACGATCATGGCGACTGGCCTTCGTGTCGCATAATCTGGCGACGGTGGAAGCCGTGGCTGCCCAGGGGTTGGCGGTCACCGTGGTGAAATCGAGCTTCCTGCCGCGCAGGTTGCGTAGCCTGTCTCCCGGGGATGGCCTGCCTGCCCTGCCCGGTGCCGAGATCCGGCTTCATCTCGCGCCGGATCCGACACGGGCGGTTGCCATGCTGGCAGATCATCTGCGCGAAGCCTTCGCTGCGATACCGGACGAACTGCCGATCAGGCGCCTTCAGGCGCCATGAGAGATCTCACGCCGCGCGGCTCGCTGACGCACGCAGACTGGAAACGGGCGCGTCATAGTCGAGATCGGGGCCGAGAGGCACGATACGGCTCGGATTGATCCAGGCATGGCTGGCATAATAGTGCTTCTTGATGTGATCCATGGCGATGGTCGGCCGGATCAGCCGATGCTGATGAAGCATCCGTGTATAGTCCCAAAGCGCGGGGTAATCGGCAATCCTGCGCCGGTTGCATTTGAAGTGGCCGTGATAGACCGGGTCGAAGCGCAGCAATGTCGTGAATAGGCGAATGTCGGCCTCCGTCAGGCGCTCGCCCAAAAGGAATGCCTGTCGCGAGAGCCGATGCTCCAGCCAATCCAGCGTCTCGAAGACGGCCCCTACGGCCTCCTCATAGGCGGCTTGCGTGGTGGCGAAGCCTGCCTTGTAGACACCGTTGTTCAAGCTTTCGTAGATGCGCTCGTTGACGGCATCGATCTCCGTGCGGAGCTCGTGCGGATAGAAGTCGCCCGGTCGCGCCCCGACGCTGTCGAAAGCGGAATTGAACATGCGGATGATTTCGGCGGATTCGTTGGAAACGATGCGCCGGCTCTGCTTGTCCCACAGGACGGGCACGGTGACGCGCGTGGTGGCACCGGGATCGCCCAGCGTATAGATTTCGTGAAGCTTGGCCGTGCCGTTCACGCTGTCCGGCATCACGCCGGGGCCCGGATCGAAGCTCCAGCCATCCTCTCCCATCAGCCAGTTGACGATGGAGATGTCGATCAGTCCCTCCAGCCCCTTGAGGCTGCGCATGATCAGGGTGCGGTGCGCCCACGGACAGGCCAGCGAGACATAGAGGTGGTAGCGCCCGGCTTCCGGCTTGAAAGGCGCGTCTGCCTGGGAGGAGATCCAGTTGCGATAGACGGAGGGCGGGCGCCTCAACCGGCCGTCAGCCATCAGCTTCGAGGGAGTTGTGCGATGCCATTGTCCGTCGATCAACTCGCCCATGATGCAGCCTCACGCTTATCCAATCCGCCTCGACGCACCGGCAGGCGGCCGCCGGTGGAAGCAATGCTGGCACGGGGCGGCCCAGCCGAATAGTCGAGTTCGATAGAACCTATCTGTCGATGAAATCGATAAGAAGCGCCCTGCACGCTGGCCTGCAGCCGCATCCGCAAGCATGATCGAGGTCGATCTCCCGTTGCCGATGCAGCAATGCTGCGCGCCACCGCGTCCTATTTGCGCGAAACCAGCGCTGCCGTCACGCCCAGGCCGATGAAGGACAGGCCGGCGAACCAGCGCTGGAAGCGCAGGAAGCGGCGGCTGCGGCGCAGGAAATCCCCCGCCGCGCCGGCTGCCAGTGCAAACATGGCGTCACTCAGCATGCCGAGCCCCATGAAGGTGAAGCCGAGCACGAGGATCTGCCAATGCAGGGCGCCCCGGGCCGGATCGACGAACTGGGGCAGGAAAGCCAGGAAGAAGATCGCCGTCTTCGGGTTGAACAGGTTGACGATGAAGCCTTCCTGAAAGAGCCGATGCAGCGGTTTGGTCGGCCTGGTGGAGAACTCCGGCGGCAGGTCCGGTGCCATCAGCGTGCGGATGCCGATCCAGATCAGATAGGCTGCGCCGAGATATTTGACCACGGAAAAAGCCAGGGTCGAGGACACGACCAAGGCGGAAAGCCCGACCGCCGCGGCGACGATATGGACGATGGTGCCGAGATGGATGCCGAGGACCGAAACCAGGCCCGCGACCTTGCCCCGCTCGACCGAGCGCGCCACGATGAACAGCACCGCCGGTCCAGGCGTCAACAGCAGCGTGACCGATGCGAGAACGAACAGTCCCCAGAGTGTCGGATCAGGCATTGGTCGCTCCTTGTCATTTCTTGCGACGGAGCAAGCCACAAGGTCGGGCGCAAAGCAAGAACCGTGTCAAGGGCCTTGCTTGGCGAAAGGCTCTCCCCTTGCCGAGGGGGTGTTATGCTGGAATATTGCCATCGACTCGTCTGGTCTTGTCGTGCTGGCAAGGCCTGATGCTGGGGCTCCCCGATGAAGCTGTCCGCCTGCACTGCATTCCTCCTCCTGCCACTGCTGGGCACCTCCGTCCTGGCAGAGGAATTCGCACTACCGGACCTGACTGTGGAGCAACCCAGGCACAAGAAACCAGTTGCTGCGGCCAGCAAGGCTCCTGCCTTGGGAAGTCCTGCTTCACAATGGGCTCCGGATGCCAACGACAAGGCATCCAAGGCTTTCACGACTCGGCCGGACATCTGCGATGGCTGTGAAATTAAGCTCAACGCCCGTCAGGTCACGCGGGAAGACCGGCTTCGACGTCCGTTTGAGGAATTCGAGTGAGAGCCGTTCCCCCGCCGGTTTGCCGGAGGCGGCATGGCGCGTGAGCTCTGGCTGATCCGCCATGGCGAAAGCACTGGCAATGTGGGGGCTGTAAGCAAGGACGCCTCCTCGGCGCCGCTTACCGAAGCCGGATGGCAGCAGGCCCGTGAGGTGGCGGCCAGGTTCGAACGGGCCCCGGAATTGATCGTGGTGTCGCCCTATCTGCGGGCACGCCAGACTGGGGCGCCGACGGCTGAGCGTTTCGCGGCGACGCCGATCGAAACCTGGCCGGTGCAGGAATTTACCTATCTGTCGCCCGTTCGCTGCGCAAATACCACGATGGAGCAGCGTCGCCCGCTGGTCGAAGCTTATTGGCGCATTGCCGATCCGGAGCGGGTCGACGGTCCCGGCGCCGAATCATTTGCCCGGATGCTGGAGCGTGTCAGGGCCACGGCCCGTCGTATAGAAGCGCTTGGGCTCGATCGCATCGCCATTTTTACGCATGGCCACATCATGCAGACTTGGCGCATGCTGGCCGCACGCCCCGATGCCAGCGATAGAACGGACATGAAACGCTATTTCACCGCTTTCCTGGGCCGTCCGATCGAGAATGGCGAATGGATGTCTGCGGACGCCTATGCCCGCGTGGCGCGGAGCTAGGGCCTGGTCCGGAAAGGGCTGAAACGCCACTTTTGTCATGCCCGGGCTTGACCCGGGCATCCTGCGGCCGTCGCCTGGGAGCTGGGTTGCCGGGTCGAGCCCAGCAATGACAAAGGATCGCCTCAGCGAGGACGATCAAGCCGTCGCGGTGACCTGGATCTCGACCAGCAGTTCCGGCGTGGCCAGGCGAGCTTCCACGGTGGCGCGAACGGGCAGATTGTTCATGTCGACCCACTTGTCCCAGACGGCATTCATCTGGCCGAAATGAGCGATGTCGCGCAGCCAGATGCTGGCCGTGAGCAGGTTCGACTTCGAGCTACCGGCTTCGGCCAGCAGGGCATCGATCTGCGCCAGGATGTCGGTGGTCTGCGCGGTGGTGTCGCCGCTGGTATCGGCAGCGGTGATGCCGGCCGTGGTGACGATGCCGTTGGCGACGACCGCCTTGCAGAAACGCGCGCCGGGATGGAGACGCTTGACCATGGGAGTGTCCTTCCTTGAAAAGTCAGGGCCCTCCTCTACAGCATCGAAATCGATTCAGGAATCGCATCCGCCGAGGAAACACTTGCCTGCGATCTTGATGGATGAACTGGCCGAACGCCTCGCTGTTTCCTACATCTCCTGTTAAGGCCGGTTGCTGCCAAATATTGACCTGTTCATTCGCATGAGGCGTTCACAATGTCCCTCACCCCTTCTCTCAGCCGCGCTGCCCGCGCTCTCCTGGATTTCGACGTTGCCGATCTGGTGAAGCGCTCCGGCGTGCCGAAAGTCATCATTGCCGAGTTTGAAAAGGGCGGACGAGTACCGCAGAGGCAGGACTTGGCGGCCATGTGCCTTGCCTTCGAAGAAGCGGGCATCCAGTTCCTGGAGGACGATGGCAACGGGCCGGGCCTGCGCCTGCGCCTCGGGGGGCGCCAATCCGGCCTTCGGCCGGAGGAACTCACTTCCGAAAACGACGATTGAGCCGTTGATCGCCGGCTTGGCGCGAGGGCCGAGCCAAGAGAGCAAGGCGGCGGGTCTGTTCCGGAGTCACGTGCGGAACAGACGGCCATGTGGAGGCATGACAGAAGGAGAGCAAGCAAGGTCGCAGGTTCGGTATCCGCCAGGAAATCGCTTCACCGAAATCGCCGCACCGCGATGACTGGGACATTTCGATTGAGACACATTGCTTTGACGTCTTCCTCCTCCGCCCCTCCCGTCGACATCCGCCGCGCCATCATGGCGATCATTGAAATGGATGGCGAGGATGCGCTGGCGCAATTGCGCCGACACTTCCCCAATGCCACGATTTTCCTGCTGACGGCCCAGCCGGGCGGCGCCGACGGCAAGCTGGTATCGGCCGAGCAGGTGGTCTCGGCACTCGAGACCTGGGCTGGCCCGGACCAGGCCCTGCACCTGACCCCGGTTCTCACCCCTCGCCAGCAGGACATCCTGGACCTGATCGTCCAGGGCAAGTCGAACAAGGAGATCGCCAGGGCGCTGGCCATCTCGCCCTTCACGGTGCGCAACCATGTCTCGCTGCTGCTGCGCGTCCTCAATGTTGCCTCGCGAGAGGAAGCTGCGAGCAAGGCCGCCGAAGGCGCCACCTTGCGCCAGTGACCGCCAGAGCGAATAGCGCCTCGGTCGACGCGCTATTCGCTTTGGAGCCGCATCACTGCGGCTTGGCGGCTTCGGGCAATTGTTCCACGCCCGGCAGCATATAGCCCGAGGTCACGCTCCCCGTAAGTTCGCCGCCCTGGCATTCGAGTGTGGTGTCTTCATAGCTGAAAGTCGTCTCGATGACGCCCTTCTGGCGATCGGTGACGCGGAACTGGTTGCCGACACGGGCCTGGTAGCGTGCATTTTGCGCGCCGACACGCACGATGCCGTCGCCGTCGACCAGTTTCTGGCGCGTGCGGTTTTCGCCATCGGCAACCGCTCCCTCGGCCACCCCTGCCATATCAGCCCTCTGAACGGTCTTCAAATGATCGAGGCAGGTCTCGAAATCAGCGAAATGCTGGGCTGGAACCGGACGAGGCGGCAATTGCCCGCTCGCAGATACGGAAGTGGCCCACAATCCGCCTGCAAGGCCCGCAAGCAGGATAGCGCCGATCCGTCTGAGGCGGCAGTGAAGAGAAGCCATAGGTTCATTCTCGGGTTTTGATCGCCTCAAACGGTTATGCCGATGGGCGGGTGGACACAACCAGTCTTGCCGCCCGTTTTCCCGTTTTGCGATTTCCCAGGAAACAGCAATTGACCTAAAGTAGCAGGACCATAGGAAACGGGTCGCGATCGGGTCATGCCCGGGGAACAAGAACCTCCCAAACAAATTGGAGGTTTCGGGCATGAGGTCTACACTCGAAAACAAGGTCGCGATCATCACCGGTGCCAGCTCGGGCATAGGCGAAGCGGCGGCACGCCTGTTTGCCGCCGAGGGCGCCGCCGTCGTCCTGTCGGGGCGCCGTCAGGATGCTCTCGACAAGGTCGCTGCCGAAATCGCGGCCGCCGGCGGAAGAGCTGTCACGGTGCCCGGCAACATCCGGGACGAGGACCACCAGATCGCTTTGGTCGAGGCCTCCCAGCGGCATTTCGGTGGACTCGACATTGCTTTCAACAACGCCGGTACCACCGGCGACATGGCGCCGCTGACCGAAATCTCCCTTGAAAGCTGGCGCGATACGCTCGATGTCAACCTGACCAGCGCCTTCCTTGCAGCCCGGCACCAGCTTCCCGCCATGCTGTCGCGCGGCGGCGGTGCTCTGGTGTTCACCTCGACCTTTGTTGGCCATACCGTCGGCTTTCCCGGCATGGCCGCCTATGCCGCCAGCAAGGCTGGCCTGATCGGCCTCACCCAGGTGATCGCCGCCGAATACAGCGCCAAGGGCATTCGGGCCAATGCACTGTTGCCTGGGGGTACGGATACGCCGATGGGGCGAAGCGTCTCCAACACGCCGGAGGCACGCGCCTTCGTCGAAGGGCTGCACGCCCTCAAGCGCATGGCCACGCCTGAGGAGATAGCCCGTTCCGCGCTCTATCTGGTCTCGGACCTGTCAAGCTTCGTGACGGGAACGGCCCTGCTGGCCGACGGCGGTGTCTCGATTACGAGGACCTAGCATGACGGACGCGTTGGCATGAAGGCGCGCAAGACATGTGGCGTGTCAGCCTCCGGCTGACATTTCATTGGGCGGCAAGTGCTTGGCTTTCAAGATGTCAGCCGGAGGCTGACACTCCCATCCTTCGAGAGGACGTTTTAAAGCTGCGCTCGCAATGACGCCAGCCCGATGTCTTGGCCAAATCACTGCCGCGGTGTCAGGCACCTTCGATGAAAGCCCGTCGCCGCACGATCTCGGCGGCGAGGAAATCGAGGAACGCCCGAATGCGCGGAGCGTCGCGAAGATCGGGATGGGTGAGTAGCCAGAGGTCCGCTCCAAAATCCGGATTGACCGGTCCAATACGCCGCAGCCCCGGCCGGGTTCCGGCGATGAAACAGGGCAGATGGCCGATGCCGATGCCGGCCTCGACGGCCTCGGCGAGGCCTAGTACGGAATTGACGCGATAGACGATGCGTTCCGGCGCTATGTGAGCCTTGACATAACGCACGGCCTTGAGCGTGGCGAGATTGTCGCCGAGCGCCACCCAGCGCCGGCGATGCAGCGTCTCCAGATCCGGCAGGCCGGGCTCGGGGAAATCCTCCACCCTGCCATAGAGCGCCCAGCCGATGCGGGCGACGCGCCGGCCGACCAGCGTGTCCGGCGGTGCGTCGGAGGCACGAATGGCGATATCCGCGTCACGCTTGGACAGATTCAACGCGGCATTCGACAGGATCACATCGAGTCGCATGCCCGGATAGGCCTCTGTGAACCGGGCGAGCAGTGGCGTCAGCAACTCCACAAGCAAGGTATCGTTGGTGGTTATGCGCAGTTCGCCGGAAAGGTCGAGTTCGCTACCGGCAAGCCTGCGCAGGACCGAGACGATATCCTCGTCGACGCGGTCGGCCAGCCCCGCCACGTCCTCGCCTGCTGATGTCAGCGTGTAGCCCGTACGGTGTTTTTCGAACAGGGTGACGCCTAGCGTCTGTTCGATCTGGCGCAACCGCCGGAAGGCGGTCGAGTGATCGATGCCGATGCGCGCGGCCGCCGCGGGCAGGTTCCTGGTATCGGCAACCGCCTTTACCAGACGCAGATCGTCCCAGGCCAAATTCGGAAAACCGTCCCCCACGACAAATTCCCTGGCGTCATCTTCAACCTATTCCACAGCTATATTACGTTTCGCCTCGACAATTCAATAGCCTGACACCCAACCATTTCATTGCATCAGCGCAATGGCAATTCCCGCCCTATCGGACCTATCTCTTTGGCGAGGGAACCGGCGTTCCCAACCGAAAGGAGTTTCGCCATGAGCGGCAAAGGCATCCATCACGTCACGGCCATTGCTGGCCCCGCCCAGCGCAACCTCGATTTCTACACCCGCATACTTGGCCTTCGTCTGGTCAAGAAGACCGTGAATTTCGACGATCCAGGCACCTATCATCTCTATTATGGTGACGAAGCCGGCCATCCAGGCAGCATCCTGACCTTCTTTCCCTGGAAACACGTTGCGCCCGGCCGTATCGGGCTCGGCGAGACACAGGAAACCGTGTTTCGGGTACCGGAAGGTTCGATCGACTATTGGACGCAACGCTTCGTCGTGAACGGCGTCGCCCATCAGCCGCTGACCAGACGTTTCGGCGAGCCCCTGTTGTCCTTCCAGGATCCGGATGGCATGCGCCTTGCGCTCGTCGCCGTGCCCGGCATCGAGAACGAGGCTGGATGGAACGGTGCCGGCATACCTGCCGATGCCGCCATCCGCGGGTTCCATGGTGTTAACCTCCTGCTGGCGCAGGCAGCTCCGACCGGCGCTATCCTCACCGATGTCTTCGGCTTCAGCGAGGTCGGGCGCGAAGGCAGCCTGGTGCGGTATCGCGTACCAGGCGGTGGAGCCGGCAGCATCGTCGATATCAATGAGGCGAGCGGTTACCTGCCGGCCCGCCTCGGCGGTGGCTCGGTGCATCACATCGCCTTTCGTGCAGCCGACGATGCCGAGGAGGTCGCAATGGTGCGTAAACTTGCCGAGAACCACCGCATCCGCACCACGGAGCAGAAAGACCGGAACTATTTCCGCTCGGTCTATTTCCGGGAACCCGGCCATGTCCTGTTCGAGATCGCGACCGATGTTCCCGGCTTTGCCGTGGACGAGCCGGCATCGACGCTCGGCGAAGCCCTGAAACTGCCAGCCTTCCTCGAACGCCGTCGTTCGGCCCTGGAAGCCACCCTGCCACGCCTGGAGCCAGGCGCGGCCTAAAGCTCTTTCTGCCCCGCCCCCCCGTTTCGATATGGCGGGAGCGCCGAACATCCCCATCACCCTCGATCCGAGGAGGCAATCACCATGACCATGACAACCCAATTGTCGCATATCCACCGCTTCGTTACGGGACGGGATACGAAGCGCCCGCCTCTCCTGCTCCTGCACGGGACGGGCGGCGACGAAAACGATCTCATCGGCTTGGGCGAACTCGTCGCGCCCGGCAGTGCCCTCATCTCCCCGCGCGGCAAGGTGCTGGAAAACGGCATGCCCCGCTTCTTCCGGCGCCTGAGCGAAGGTGTGTTCGATGAAGAGGATCTGCGCCGGCGGGCCGCCGAACTGGCAGGCTTCATTGCGGAGGCGCGTGAAGCCTATGGCCTCGCGGCGCCCGTCGCACTGGGCTTTTCCAACGGTGCCAATATCGCCGCGGCGCTCCTGCTGTTGCACCCGCAGGCTCTGGCCGGGGCGGCCCTGCTCAGGCCGATGACGCCCTTGCGATCGGCGCCTGCGGCGAATTTGGAGGGCAAGCCGGTGCTGATGCTTTCCGGAGCCGCCGATTCGATCGTGCCGGCTGCCGATGCCGGCACGCTGGCCGCTCTTCTGAGGGAACGTGACGCCGCTGTCCGCCACGAAACTCTCCCGGCCGGCCATGGCCTGACGCAGGCCGATGTCCAGCAGACCAAGGCCTGGCTCGCCGGCTTGTAGTGGCGTGGCAGAGGCCGTCTACCGGAGGCGAGGTCATCACAGCGCCTCCGGTAGAGTTCCGCCTGTTCGGTCGCTCAATCGTGAACCGGATAAGGTCCTTCCGCGAAAGCCCTGTCGTGGTAGCCCTTGCTGCCGACCTCGCCGGTGAGTGGGCTGCGGAAGTCCCGGCCCTCGCGCAGGCAGTCGAGCATGTGCCGGTAATCGTAGCGCGGATGCCAGCCGAGCTCCGCCCGTGCCCGGGCGTTGACATAGACCCGGTCGACCTCGGGAAACAGGCTCCAGCCCCGGGCAGCATAGAGCTCGGCACAATCGGGAAACAGGCGATGCACGAGGGCCGGCGCATCCACCCGCAGCACCGCGCAGTCCTCCGGCCCGAAAGGCGTCGTCGCCGAGACGATGTAGCGGCCGAAGCCCAGCGCCGGTGCCCTTTCTGCCGCCGCGATATGGGCATCGACCACGTCCTGGATGTCACAGCGGCGGTTGAGCAGCTCGTTGGCCTGGGCGTTGTCGGTGCTGTAGCGCTCCCGCATCTGTGCGTCGTCGTCGGCTTCCGGAAAGAAGCGCGAGGTGCGCAGCACGATGACGGGCAGGCGATGGCGGCGGGCAAAGAGTTCGCACAGGGTCTCCGCCGCGATCTTGCTGGCACCATAGATGTTCTTCGGGATCGGGATCACATCCTCGGTGACCCAGGCGGTCGGTTCGCCCGCTGCCGGCGTCAGGGCCGAGCCGAAGGTGCTGGTCGTGCTGGTGAAGACGAAGGATTCGACATCGGTGGCTGCGGCTGCCTCGAGCAGCGCGAGTGTCCCCTGGACATTCACGTCGAGAAAGTCCGGATAGCCATGGGTGGCCACATGCGGCTTGTGCAGCGTTGCCGTGTGGAGGACCGTACGCACCCCCGGCAGGTGGCGCTGGACGAAAGCGCGATCGCCGATCGAACCCACGGCATCGGTGAAGGGCGAGGCCTTGATGTCGAGGCCGATGGCAGGCCGGCCCGCCGCCCGCAAGGTGCGCATCAGCCCCTCGCCCAGATGTCCGGCGCTGCCCGTTACCAAGATCGTCATGGTGAAGTATCCGCTATTGGCATTCGGCGCCGATGACTAACGATCGCAAGCTGGGCTGGCCACGCATAAAATATGCAAGCGCGCGAGGTCAGCCGATGGTAGTGACCAGCCGTCCCGCGCTGCCGTCCGCCAGCGCCACGCGTTCCCACAACACACGGCTCGGTTCGATCGGCAGGACAGCATCATGATTGGCTCCCGTCTCCAGCGTCAGCGAGGCCAGATAGCCTTCATGCCAGCCGCGCGCGAAGAGCCCTTCC
This sequence comes from Labrys sedimenti, assembly GCF_034424805.1. NCBI lineage: Bacteria > Pseudomonadati > Pseudomonadota > Alphaproteobacteria > Hyphomicrobiales > Xanthobacteraceae > Labrys > Labrys sedimenti. The sequence goes on along the minus strand of NZ_JAXOUF010000001.1, from coordinate 627,628 downwards.
TCCGCCGCCAGGATTTCATCCGAGGCGTAGGGTAGCAGTGACCTGCCGATCAGTTCGGGCAAATCGGCATGCCATTCGGCCTGCCGCGGCTGGGAGGCGGCCAGCAGGCGATGGCTATCGTCGCAGATGAGATGAACCTTGGCACTCGAAGACGTTACCAGGCGCTTCAAGGCGGCATCTCCAGCCGAAGCCGGTGATGCGGCAAGCAGATCCAGGACCATCGCCCAGCGATCTGGCCCGAGCGGCATGCCGCCTCTTTCCCAGCGGGAAATACTGGCCTGGTCCACGCCGAGCAATTCCGCCAGGTGGCTCTGCTTGATGCCCCTGAGCATGCGTAGCCGGCGTAAGGCACGTCCCTGCTCGATCGCGTTCATCGCTGCAATCTCTCCCTCATGCCGGCAATGATGAAGCTCAGTCCGCGTTCGAACGCCACCTCGAAGCCATCCCGATCGAAAGTCTCCATGGCCTCTGCCAGCAGAGGCGATGTCCCTGCCGGAGGAGGCATGTCACCGCGCTCGGCCTTGTCCGCCTGCGCCGATTGCTGCTCCATCACCGAGCCGACCACGAAATAGCTGATGGTCATCAGCGCATAGGTGGTGTCGGCCGTGGTGAACCCGGCCTCGGTCAGGCAGCGCAGTTGCGTCTCCGCATTTGCGGTTTCCGACCCGTTGGGCCTGGTACCCGCATGGATGCGCGCACCGTCACGATAGGAAAGCAAGGCCTTCCTGAAACTGCGGGCATTACCGGTGACGAAGGAACACCAATCATCACCCGGCTTCGGCACCGCATGCGTATGCCGTTCGGCAAGCATGGCATGGGCCAGGGCATCGAGCAGGGCCCGCTTGTTCTTGAAATGCCAATAGAGCGCCGGCTGCTGCACGCCGAGATGGTCGGCCAGCTTGCGGGTGGTCAGGCCATCGACACCGACCTCGTTCAAGAGATCGAGTGCGGCTCGAATGACCTTTTCGCGCTGCAGCTTCGCCATGGCGTCCTTCCCCAGCATCGCCTCCAGAAGGCGCCGGCCTCCGGAACGGCGATGCGGCCATGGAGAACTACCCCATCGATCCCGATTCAGTAAGCCGGGTCCGTTCATCACCGGCTTGACCATTTATCAACGATAAGTTTTATGACGTAATTTATCAATGATAAATTCATATCGAACGGGCCCCCGCGTGCCGATGACAACCAAATTCGCCTTACCGCTCATACTGGGCGTCGTCACCCTCGATGCCATCGGCATCGGCCTGGTCATGCCGGTCTTGCCCGAACTCCTGCGCAATCTCGTCCATGCCGATGCGGTGGCCGGACATTATGGCGTGTTGCTGGCCATCTATGCCCTGATGCAGTTCCTGTGCGCGCCAGCCCTCGGGGCCCTGTCGGACCGTTTCGGCCGCCGCCCCGTGCTATTGGCTTCGCTGGCGGGCGCGACCGTCGACTATGCCATCATGACGACGGCACCGGTCTTGTGGGTGCTCTATGTCGGGCGGGCCGTTGCCGGCATCACCGGTGCGACAGCGGCCGTGGCTGGTGCTGCAATCGCCGACATCACGCCGGAGGATCGGCGTGCGCGGCGCTTCGGCCTGATGAGCGCGTTCTTCGGCCTCGGCCTGGTGGGCGGGCCCGCCCTCGGTGGCCTGCTCGGGGGCTTTTCCCCGCATGCCCCCTTCCTGATGGCTGCCGGCCTGAACGGCCTCAATGGGCTACTCGCTCTCCTGCTCCTGCCTGAAACCCATAGAGGCGAGCACCGGCCTCTCTCCCGAGCGGCCTTCAATCCCATTGCCTCCTTCCGTTGGGTGCGTGGCTTGCCGGTGGTAATGGCCCTGATGGCGGTGTTCTTCGTCATGCAACTGGTCGGCCAGGTGCCTGGGTCGATCTGGGTCCTGTTCGGCGAAAGCCGCTTCCATTGGGATACGGGCACTGTGGGGCTGTCCCTGGCCGCCTTCGGCATTCTCCACGCCGTCGCCCAGGGGTTCGTGACCGGCCCCTTGGCCCAATGGCTCGGCGAAGACCGTGCCATCATCCTCGGCATGTCCGCCGACGCACTCGGCTATGTGCTGCTGGCCTTCGCCACGCAAGGCTGGATGGCATTCGCCATCATGATCCCGCTGGCGGCAGGAGGCATCGGCGCACCTGCCCTTCAGGCCATGTTGTCGCGGGAGGTCGGCGAGAACCATCAAGGCCGGTTGCAGGGATCGCTATCGGCCCTCACCAGCCTGACATCCATCATCGGCCCCCTGCTCTTCACCGCGATCTACTCTGCCTCCCTGGCTTCCTGGAGCGGCTGGGCCTGGCTGGCAGGTGCCCTGCTCTATCTCCTGTGTCCCCCATTCCTGAAACGGTCGGTCCCCGCCAAGGCTTGAGCAATCGACTTCGTCCGGACAGTGCCCACCAATGCCGCCATACCCGGCCGCCAAAGTCCTGCGGTTTTTCGCTGCGGGGGGCACATTCCGCTTGGTTCCGGCGCAGCTCGAATTCTATCCTCAGACGATTCGACTCGATCCGGGCAAGACGTGCATCGATGAGGGAAGATCTTGCCGTAATCTCTTGTTCAAAAACGATTTTGCGTCTTTCGAAAATTTCGTCGGATTGCAGAACGCCGGAGCGGAACGACCATGCATCTATCCATGTGGACCTATCCCTGGGACATCCAGGACCAGGGGCTGGCCGGAACTGTCGCGGACCTGCGGGATCGCGCCGGCCTCAACACGATCTCGCTGGCGACGTCCTATCACGCCGGCCGCTTCCTGCAGCCCCGCAGCCCTGTCGGAAAGGCCTATTTCCCCGAGGACGGCACGATCTATTTCAGGCCGGATGAACGGCTGTGGCAGGGCAAGGAAATCCGGCCGCTGGTGGCGCGAAACCTCGCCGAGCGCGGCGACATGCTGGCAGCCCTGGTGGAGCAGCGCGCCCTTGGCGGCCCCCGGGTCTCCTGCTGGACGGTGTGCCTGCACAATACGCGGCTCGGCATGCTTCATCCCGGCCACGTCACGCGCAATGCCTTCGGCAACCCCAACTACTACAATCTGTGCCCGTCGAGCCCGGCGGCGCGCGATTATGTGGTGACCTTGGTCGAGGATGTCACGCGGACCTACAAGCCTGACATGCTGGAACTCGAAAGCCCGAATTTCATGGGTTTTGCGCATGAATATCATCATGAGAAGGATGGCGTCGGCCTGAATGCCGAGGATGACTTCCTGCTGTCGCTCTGCTTTTGCGGCCACTGCCTGGCAAGGGCTTCGCGGGCCGGTGTCGACGGGGCGGCCGCACGCGAGACCGTGCGGCGCTTCATCGTCGATTTATGCGAGCGAGAAACCCCGGAGCGGCAATTCCCAAACTTTCCCGCCACCGGCATCGATGCCTTCAAGGCCTGGCCCGAACTGCATGCTTTCCTGGCCTGGCGCAGCGAACCGGTGACCAGCCTGATCCGCGAGATCCGGCAGAAGGCCGATCCCTCCACCAAGATCGTACTGATCGACCTCAAGGATGGCTGGCTCGGCGGCGTCGATCACACCGCCGTGGGCGAGATATGCGACGGCCTCATCCTGTGCTGCTACGACATGTCGCCCGACGAGATCGGCGAGGTGCTTGCCGCGGGCCGCAAGACCCTGGCTCCCGGCAAATTCCTGGGAGCCGGTTTTCGGGTGTTCTATCCGGAGAACCGCAGTGCCGCCGACCTGGTCGCGCGGGTGCAGGCGGCCGTGGCCGCCGGTGCCGAAGGCATCAATTTCTACAATTACGGCCTGATACCCGCCAAGCGGCTCGATTGGGTACGCGCCGCCGTCACCGCTATCGCGTCGAAAGTCGACAGCTCCTAGAGCACCCTGCCCGGCCGCTCGCCCGTCTGGCGCCCCTCGGCAACCACGGTTCCGCCGTTTACCCAGACATGGGAAATGCCGGTCGGCAATTGGGTCGAGTTCTCGAAGGTCGCTCGGTCGGTGATGGCGTCCTCGAACAGCACGAGATCGGCGGCAAGTCCGGGACGGACCAGGCCCCGGTCCGAGAGCTGGAAGCGCTGCGCGGCCACGGACGTCATGCGGCGCACGGCGTCTTCCAGGCTGAACCAGTCCTTGTCGCGCCGGAGCGGCCCGGCAATGCGCGGGAAGGTGCCGAAGGCGCGCGGATGCGGCTTGGAGCCCGGCCGCGGCAGGCCATCGGATCCGGCCATGTAAAGCCGATTGCAGCAGGCGGCGTGCAGATCGTCCTCATCGAGCTGGAACAGGATGATGCCGGTCTGGCCGTCATCCTCCTCGACGAAGCGCAGCATCAGGTCGAAAGGCGTGACACCGAGCTCACCCGCGGCCTTCTCCATGTCGAGGCCTTCCAGGCGCTTGAGCTCGGCGCTGCCTACGGCGGACAGGCGGACATTGCCCCAGCCGATCAGCGACACCTTGCTCTGGCCATGGAAGGCAGGGCCGCCATGTTCGACCCATTCGCGCAGGATTGCCAATTGGGTGGGATCGCGCAGGCGGGCCTTGAGGCCATCAAGCCCGCCATCCATGGCGGCAGGCGGCAGCAATTGCAGCAGCCAGGTGCTGCCGGCCGGATAGGGATACATGTCGAAACTGATGTCGATGCCTTCGCAGCGCATGCCTTCGAGCAGTTCGATCGCCGCCGGGATCTGGCCCCAGTTCGGCCGGCCGGCCGATTGCAGATGCGACAGCAGGCCCGCCGAACCGGAATGCCGGAGAATGCCGCCGAACTCGCGGATGGCATCCATCAGGCCGGCCTCATAGGAGCGGACATGGGCTGCCAGCACCTTGCCATGGCTGCGCACGGTGTCTCCCAGCGCAAAGAGTTCGTCCTCCTCGGCAAAGGCGCTCGGCGGATAGACGAGGCCGAGCGAGAGGCCAGCGGCGCCCTGGTCGAGCTGGGCGGCGAGCAGCGTGCACATTGCTTCGATCTCGGCGGGGCTGGCCGGGCGGCGCTCATGACCCATCACCGCGAGGCGAAGCGCGGCATGGCCGACCAGCGACACCAGATTGAGTGCAATGCCCTCCCCCGTCAGCGCCTGGCGATAGCCATCGAGGTCGGCGAAGATCTCGCTGTCCAGGGTCTCGCCGAGCAGGCCGGAGAAATGCAACCGCAGATTTTCGCGCGAAGCCGGCACCGCCGGATAAAGCGAGAAGGAACAATTGCCGACCACGATGCTGGTGACGCCCTGCAGCGCCTTTTCCGGCCGGTCCCGCTCGCGTAGGAAGATGAGGTCATCATGGCAATGGGCATCGATGAAGCCGGGCGCGAGATAGCGCTCGGCCGCATCGACGATCGCGGCCCCATCGCCGGCCTTGAGGTCCTGGCCGATACGGGCAATGGCGCCGCCCGAAATCAGCACGTCGCCGCGATACCAGGGCGCTCCCGTGCCGTCGATGATGCGTGCGCCCCGGATGAGTGTATCGGCCATGACGCCTGGTCCTTTCTGGAGCAAGGAGCGTTGGGAGGAAACACCACCTTGCCTATGCCCTTTGCCTCGACGTGTTTACGCCTCTTGGCGATTCCACCAAATCGCAAAACGCCTCAATCCTCGATCGGTTCGGCCACCTGCATCAGGCAGTCGCCGGCCTGGCTGTCGCAATGCAGCCGATGCGAGATCACGATGCCGCCCTCGGCGAAGCGCAGCGCTTCCTCCGGCTGTTCCAGGCGTTCGAGATCGTGATACCAGCCGGCAAGGTCGCCGGCCGCAACCCGGGCCCCGAGTTCGACGGCCGGCTCGAACCAGCCTCGACGCATGGCATAGATGCCCTGGCTATGGCGTGAAAGCGACAGCAGCTGCAAGCCCGGCTTGGCGCTGATGTCACTGCCCAGCAGGGGACTGTCGATGATGCCGAGCGCCAGCATCAGATTGTCGATCGATCGCGCCGTGAACGCCATGCTGGCCGGCGTCACCGTGCCCCCGCCGCCGAACTCGCCGCTGAGGCCGATGATGCCGGCGCGCATGGCGGCTCCCATGGAGGTCGGCGAATGCAAACCATTGTCGGCGATGAAGGCATGGCTGGGTGCCATCGCCCTGAGCAGGGTCTTGGCGCGAATGGAGCGCTCCGCGTCAGGCTGGCGCTCGATCAGGGCACAATGAAGATGCGCCATGGAGGTGCCGCCGGAATGAATGTCGAGCAGCACCTCGTGGCGCGGGAACAGTTCGTGTTCGAGGAAATAGGCGAGCCGCGCGGTCGGCGTTCCCATGGGATCGCCGGGAAAGGCCCGATTGAGATTGCCGCCGTCGAAGGGCGAGCAGCGCCTGGCTGCCATGACGGCGGGCAGATTGGCAGCAGGCAGGACGGTGACACTGCCCCGGATCGCTGCCGGATCGATGCGCCGCATCAGGCGCGCCAGCTGCAGTTCGCCCTCATATTCGTCGCCGTGATTGCCGGCCATCAGCAGGAGGCTCGGCCCCGCCCCGTTCCGCACGCGCAGGATCGGGATCTTGATCTGATAATAGGGTGAGCGATCGATGGAATAGGGAATGCTCAGATGGGCGCTCTGGCGGCCATCGGCGTCGAAATCCAGGGTATGGACGAGGCCGCTATGCATGGCGGAGAGCTTTCTACAGAGCCGCGATGGCCGTCATCTCGACCCGCAGATCCGGGTCGGCGAGCCGGGCCTCGACGCAGGCGCGCGCCGGCGGATTGGCCGGATCGATCCAGGCATCGTAGACGCCGTTCATGGCGTCGAAGTCGACGATGGCGGGCAGGAAGACATTGACGGCCAGAAGGCGCGAGCGATCCGTGCCTGCTTCCTTGAGAAGAGCATCGATCTTGGAAAGTACGTCCAGCGTCTGGGCCTCGATGCCGGCCTTGCGGTTATCGGCAACCTGGCCAGCGATATGGACGAGACCGGCATAGCTGACCGCTTGGCTCATGCGCGAGCCTTTCTGATACCGCATGATCATTTTTACGTAATCCTTTGTAAAGTCGTGAAAATATGGGTCCCTTCGAAACCTTAGCCGAAGGAGGTGGCAAAGACGTCGGTCACCGTGACATCGGCATCGAGGCCATAGACGAGGGCATGCCGATCGAGGCAGGTGCAGGGGTGCGACAGGCCAAATTCGACGACATCGCCGATGCGCAGATCCGCGCCGCCGGTCGTGACGAAGGCGTGCTGGTCGTTGAGGCGGGCAACCGCCACGGCATCGAGAGCGCCGATACGGCGTCCCTCGCGATAGAGCGCCAGTGGGCGTGGCAGTCCCTGATCCATGGCGACGTCACGCAGGCCCATGCCGCAGATCGCCAGGCCGGGTTCGGGGCGCGACAACACCTCGGACCAGATGCGAAGAACGGGCTTGAATCCCTTGGAGGCGCTAACAATTTTACTTGACAATTCGAAGCCGGAGCGAGCGTCGAGGGCCGCAAGACCGCGCTCATAGACCCCGTGGTCGTGAAAGAAGATCGCGCCGCTGCGCAGGACCAGGGTGGTGGCAGCATCCCGGCCGCCGATCGGCCGAAGACCCGCGATGACCCGGTCGAAAAACACCGAACCGCCGGCTGTCAGGATCAGGGGGCGTTCCATTCCGACACGGCTGCGGACGAGCTCGTGTGTCGCGACCGTTAGAGACATCAATTCATCGATGCGGCGGATGCTCTCTTCCGGATCGGCCGTCGCGGCCGCGCCCTCATAGGCACCGATGCCGCTCAGACCGATGCCCGCGTTCTCGCCCGCCAGGATCGCGTCGAGAACGGCGCTTGCAGCCTCGATCGTCCGGGCCCCGGCTCGCCCGGCCCCGACTTCCAGCAACAGGCCGAGAGGCGGCAGGTCGTCCCGCCCGCGCCAGGTCTCCAGCAGGCTCGCAGCCAGTTCCGGCGAGTCGACGAAAACATGCAGCCGCGCTTCCGGATGTCCGGCGAGCAGCGCTGCTAGGCGCCTGACAGCAGCCTCGCCACCGATCTCGTTGGCCAGGATCAGTCGATCGAATCCGGCCTTGAGCAGCACGGAGGCCTGGCGGATATCGGCGACGGTGGTGCCCCAGGCTCCGGCCTCGACCAGCACCCTGGCGAGAGTCGTGGACATCGGCGTCTTGGCGTGCGGCGCAATCGCCACGCCATGGTCGCGGACGTAACGCATCATCAGCTCAACGTTGCCCTCGAAGGCCGGCCGGTCGAGCGACATGAGCGGCAGCGACATGGTGCCGTCATAGGGCTTCCAGCCCTGCCGGCCAATTTCGGCGAGCGGCAAGGGTCTATGGCCGGCAGGAAAGCCCCGCACGCGGTCATCGATGGCATCGAGGGAAAGATGGAGGTCGGACATGGGTCAGGTTTCGCTGGTGGCGGCTTTATCGAGACCGAGACGGTAGGCCCGGTCGGCGGTGGCAAAGAAAAGGTCCCGCTGTTCATCCGCGCTGAATTCGGAGGCGACGGTTCGAAAAGCGTCATAGACCTCCGCGAAGCTTGCATGCAGCCCAGCCACCGGGAAATCGCTGGCGAACATGGCGCGCCGCGGACCGAAACAGGCAACGCAGTGCTCGATCACCGGCCTGAGGCTGTCGAGGCTCCAATCTCTGTCATAGGCGACGAGGTCGGAGATCTTGACGAGGACGTTGTCGGCCCGTCCCAGCGCCTGCAGGCCCCGCCGCCACAGCGCCATGCCCTCCGGGCTGCGGTCGGCCGGGCTGCCGCAATGATTGAGCACGAACAGCGTGTCGGGAAAATCTGCAACCAGACCGAGGGCTTCTTCCATTTGCCAGGGAAACAGCATGAGGTCGAAGGATAGGCCGAGTCGTGTCGCCTGGCGCAGGCCGTCGCGCCAGCGCGGATCGCCCATCAGGTCCTTCGAGCGGACGAAACTCTTGGCGGGTTCCGGATGCCAGCTGACGATGTCCCTGATACCGACCACCAGGCCGTTTGCCGTTTCCGCCTCCAGCAGCGTGGCAGCGTCGGGACGATTGAGCGGCACGCGCGCCACCATGCGCCGTGCCACACCCGAATTCCTGTCGAGGCTTTCAAGCCAGCGGCTTTCCTCCAGGAGATATTCGGAAGACCAGCCGGCCTCGACATGTACGGTGGCGACGATGCTCTGCCCGGCGGCATCGGCAAGATAGTCGGCGACACCATAATTGCGCCGGATCGGCGCGAGGCTGCCGAACACCAGTTCCCTCTCTTCGCCCTCCGGGGGGCGCAACCACGGGTGGCGCCCCAGAGACAGGTCCCAGAGATGATGATGCGGGTCGATGACCGGCCCGTCATAGCGGCGGGTCATCGGCGCGCCTCACGCCCTGAAATCAACAGCAGGGCCAGGATCAATGAGCCAAACATGATCGAGCGCCAGCCCGGCGAGGCATTCACCACCGTGATCAGCGCCGTGGTGGTCACCAGCAGGATGGCGCCCGGGATGGTGCCGGCATAGCTGCCCTTGCCGCCGAGAATGGAGGTACCGCCAAGCACCACCGCGGCGATCGACATCAGGAGATAGGGATCGCCGATGCCGACATAGCCCTGGCGGTTCATGCCGAGGATGAGGGTGCCGGCGAGCCCGGCAAAGAAGCCGGACAGGGCATAGAGCAGCAGCGTGTTTCTGACGACGCTGACGCCCGACAGCCGAGCCGCCACCGGGTTGGCACCCAGGGCCAGGAAGCGCACGCCCATCGGCATGCGGTGCAATAGCACGAGTACCGCCAGCGACACGACGATCCACAGCATGATGCCGGCGGGAATGCCGAGCGGCCGTGCCGATCCCAACCAGATCACGGCCTTGTTGGTCACGGACACGGCGCTGCCACCGGCGACGATCACCAGCAGGCCCTGCAGGAAGGTCGCCATTGCCAGGGTCATGATGATCGGCGGCACGCGCAGGAAGGCAGCGCCGGCGCCGTTGAGCAGCCCGATACCGGTGGCGATCGCCAGGGCCCCGACGATGCCGATCAACCCCGAAGCGTCCCAGCCCGGCGAGATCAGCGGCAGCATGATCGCGGTCACGGTGATCACGGCACCGACCGAAAGGTCGATGCCGCCCATGATGATCACCAGGGTCTGGCCGGCGGCCACAATGCCGATCACGGCGGCCAGTTCCAGAAGGTAGCGCAGATGGCCATAGGCGCCGAAGCCGCGCAGGCTGAGGCTGGCGACGAGCCAGACCAGCGCCACCAGGATCAAGGTGAGCAGTGCTGGATTCCTGAAAAGCCCCCTGACAGTGGCGGACAGATTGCTCATTTCCTCCTCCAGCGCGCGGAGAGTTCGGGAATGGCCACGGCCCCGACGATGATCAGGCCCTGGGCGACATATTGGGCGACCGGGGGGAAGCCGAGGAAGAACATCACGTTGATCATCACCGAGAGCAGCAGGCTGCCGCAGATCGCGCCACGCATGGTGCCTTTGCCGCCGAGAAAGCCGACGCCGCCCAGCACCGCTCCGGCGATCGAATTCAGCGTGAAGGGATTGCCGATGACGGGGTCGCCCGATCCGGTCTGTGCCGCCACGAAGAGGCCGGCGAGGACGGCGAGGAGGCCGGAGACGGCGAAGGAAATCACCTTCACCCTTTCCGCCGGCACGCCCGAGCGATAGGCGCCGACCGGATTGTCGCCGGCGGCATAGATGCCGAGGCCGGTCGGCGTGGCCAGGAACAGCTTCCAGGCCACCAGCACGATGAGGAGCAGGACGAAGGCCGTCGGTCCGTCGCCGGCCAGGAATTCGGAGAACCAGGGCGGCACGAAGCCGCCGGGCCGCGGCAGGATCAGCAAGGCGACGCCGGTGATGATGAAGGAGCCCGCCAGCGTGACGATGATGGCCGGCAGGCGCAGATAGGCGACGATCACGCCGATCAGGCTGCCTATCGCCAATCCAGCCAGGGCGACCAGGACGATGCCGCCGACCGAACCGGCCGGCCCGCCCATCGTCGTCGCGGCGATTACCGCCCCCAGGCTCACCATCGGCCCGACCGCCAGGGTGATGCCGCCATTCAGCATCAGCAGGGCCTGCGCCATGGTGACCAAGGCGAGCGGGAACCAATTCTGGGTGAATTTCGAAAAGCCGCCGAGGCTCAATATGCCGGGAAAGAGCCAGGCATACAGCAGCAGGAAGAGGGCCACGACGACATAGAGGCCACCAAGGCCGCGATTGCGGCGGCGCTGGACCGCCATGTAAAGGCTGGACGAAGAGACGGTACTGCTCATGCCGCAGCCTCCCGTTTGGAGACGCCCATGGCGGAGCCGACGATGGCTTCCTCGGAAATCGCATCCCGATCGAGCATGGACACCGCCCGCCCCTCGCTGAACACCACGACCCTGTCGCACAGATGCACGAGTTCGGGGGTATCCGAACTCAGCAGGATCACCAGCTTGCCCTCGGCGGCAAAGCCCTGGAGCATCAGATAGATCTCTCTCTTGGTTTCGATATCGACGCCGCGCGTCGGGTCGTTGAGCAGTAGCACCGAGGGATCGAGCGGCAGCCATTTGGCCAGCGCCACCTTCTGCTGGTTGCCGCCGGACAGGGCCTGGACCGGCCGGGCGGTATCGCCCTTGATGGTGAGGCGCTTGGCAAGCTCGGCCACCATCGAGCGCTCCCGCCCGCCATCGCGCAGGCCGCGCCGTGTCTGCAGGTCGAGGGAGGGCAGCAGCAGATTGGAGGCGATGGAATGGGGCAGGATCAGCCCCTCCTTCTTGCGGTCGGCAGGCACATAGGCCAGGCCGGCCGCATTGGCGGCGCCCACCGTGGAGAACAGCCCAGATCTGCCGCCCAGACTGGCACTCCGCGCCGAGGCGGGAATGGCGCCATAGAGGCCGAGCAGGAAATCCTCCTGCCCCTGCCCCACCAGGCCGCCAATGCCGACGATTTCGCCGGAACGGGCGGCAAAATCGACGTCGCGCACCATGCCGGCTGAAAAGCCCCTGACATGGATGCGTTCCTCGCCGATGGTCCGTGGCGTCCAGGCCGGGAAGAGGTCGCCGGCCTCGCGCCCGACCATCAACTTGACCAGCCCCTCGGAATCAACGCCGGCCAGCGGCTGGTCGGCGGTGACCACGCCGTCCTTCAGCACGGTGACATGCGAGCACAGGGCCCGCACCTCGTTGAGGCGATGCGAGATGTAGAGGAGCGCCAGGCCCTCCTCGCGCAGCCTGCCGATCAAACCCGCCAGGATGCCGGCTTCATGGCCCGACAGCGAGGAGGTCGGCTCATCCAGGATCAGCACGCGCGGACGGCGGAACAGCGCCTTGGCAATCTCCACCATCTGCCGGCGGCCGAGCGCGAGGTCGCCGACCAGGGTGTCCGGTGCTTCGGTCAGGCCGACAAGGCCGCAGACCTCCTTCACGCGCCGCTGCAGCTCACGGTAGTCCACCAGGCCGAAACGGCGAGGATAGGCGCCGAGGCCGATATTCTCGGCGATGGAGAGCTCGGGCGTGAGGCTGAGTTCCTGCTGCACGACGGCGATGCCGGCCTTGCGGGCGAGATCCGGGTTGAAGCGCGAGACGGACTTGCCGTCGAGCACGATCTCACCACCGTCCGGTGCCAGGGCACCGGACAGCAGGTTGATCAGGGTCGACTTGCCGGCGCCGTTCTCGCCCAGCAGGGCATGAACCCGGCCCGGGCGCAGCGCGATGCTGACACCCTTCAGCACCGGGTTGCCGTAGAAGCCCTTCAGGACCTGGCGGGCTTCCAGCAAAGGCGGACGATCGGTCATGAAACAGACTCTCCGTGCGAACCTCGACGCCTACTGCGCCAGCAGCTTGTCGAAGAGCGCCCGGTCATAGTCGGAGTAGATGTAGCCATCCGCCGGGAACTTGTCGGCGCGGGCGAGATAGGAGTCGATATTGCTGTCGTCGATCACCGGCAGCGGTACCTTGACCTTGGCCGGGACGGTCTTGCCCTGCAATGCCTGGACCGCCGCATAGACCGAGAAAGCACCGAGCCAATTGGGCTGCATGGTGCCCCAGCCCTTCAACTTCTTCTCCTTCCACAGTTCCAGGAACTGGCGGGCGTTCTCGCCGGTGGTCGGCACCTGGTCGCGGCCCTGGCGGTCGAAGGCCAGCACCGAACCGGCCGACAGGGCGCCGCCGAGCGACAGCACACCATCGATCTGCGGATTGGCGAAGAGCAGGCTGGTCATCGCTTCCTGGGCGGGTGCGACATTATATTCGGTGTTGGTCTCGGTGATGATTTCCAGGCCCTTGTTGGCGTCGAGCACCGGCTGGGCGCCCTTGCGGCGGTCGTCGCTGACCGAAACGCCGGCCGGGCCGTTCATGATGATGATCTTGCCCTTGCCGCCGAGTTGCTTGACCATCCATTCGGCGGCCTGCTTGCCCCATTCGAGCGAATCCGTGTTGATCTTGGCGGTAAGATTGTCGGTGTCGACGAGGCTGTCGAAATTCATCACGGCGATGCCTTTGGCGCAGGCATCGGAGACGACGCGATCGAGCGCCGTGGACGAGCCGGCCTCGACGATGATGGCATCGAGATTGGCGTCGATCATCGACTGGATCTGCTGGATCTGGGTCTGGGCATTGCCCTGGGCGTCGGTGATCATCAGATCCTTGACCAGCCCCTCCTTCTTGAGCGCGTCGACTTCGCTGACAATGGTGCCTTCCGTCTGCTTCATCCAGGTCGGAACGGAATAGATATTCGCCCAGCCGATGCGATACGGCGCCTTGCGATCGCCCTTGACGCAGTTCGAGGCGGCCTGAGCCATGCCGGCCGTGGCAGCGAAGGCCAGCACGGCGAGACCGACTCCCGCCATCAAGGCGCGCCGATCGGTAAGTTTCCGCAGCAGTGAAGTCTTGATCATGTCGTTCCCCTCTTGTGAGCCAGCGGGGCTTGTTTGCAGCCTTGGCTCTTGCATGATGTACAATATACTGTACATATGGTCACAATATCGGACAACGCGAACTATAGGTGGTTTTTCGGGGCTGACAAGCGGGTGGCGAAATTTTTGAAGGCGCTGGCCATGCAACTCGAAATATCGTTGCGGAAGTAATCGGCTTGCGGCTTGCATTGATGCGTGCCGTAAGGTTCATCAGTGAAAAATCAGGCGGACGGCACCCCGCTCGAGCGGGTCAGATAGGGCAGGAAATGGATTCAATCAGCGACGAAGGTATTGCCAGACGCACACGTGGTCTCGACCGCGCCTTCGAAATCCTCGATTTCCTGCGCATGAAGCGCGAGCCGACCAAGCCCAACGAGATCGCCGCCCGCATCGGAGCCCCGCGCTCATCGGTCTATGAACTGGTCAACCTTCTCCTGCGCAACGGCATTCTCGAATATGCGGATGGCGAAGGCCGGGTCTATCTCGGCCGCAAGCTCTATTTTCTCGGCGCGGCCTATGAAGACCATTTCGATTTCATGCGCGAATGCGACAAGGTCCTTGCCCAGATTGCGGCAGAGACGCGCGAGACCGCCCAGTTCTGCATGCTGGACGGCAACAAATACACCGTCGTGCGCATGAAGGAGGGAGTCCGGCCCTTCCGGATTTCCTCCGATGTCGGGCGCGCCGTACCGATTCCCTGGACCGCATCGGGACGCCTCCTGCTGTCGCATCTGAGCGACGAGGAGATCCGGGATTTCATTCCGCCCGGCGATTTCCGCCTGCCCAATGGCAACATGCTCGATCCCGGCCATTTCATCGCCGAGGTCCGCCAGGCTGCCGCCGCGGGCGAGTTCACTTTCAACAGCATCGTCGACAGCTTCACCCACTGCTTCGCGGTGCCCGTCTTCGACGGCCAGGATCGCTGCACCGCCACGCTCTGCCTCGTTACCCCGCGCGAGGACGGCATTCGCAACCGCCAGCATTATCTCGACTGCCTGAAGACGGCGGCACTTTCTCTGCACGGCAAGGCCGTCGGCCCGCGCGCAGCGGCCTAGCCTCTTATTTGCCGCCCGTCAGGCTGAGATGATTGAGCAGATAGCGATGGAGTGTCTCCACGGCCGGCGAACTTTGCTCCGTGGCCGAGCGGTAAAGCAGGAGGTCGACACTCGGCAGGGTTGGAAACCCTGCCTGCACGGGCGGTTGGCGCACCCCCGGGACCAGGGCGCTCTCGATCAGCACGGTAACGGCGATTCCCGACAGCACGGCTGTCTGCAAACCGCTGATGCTGTCGCTGACGCAGGCGATCCGCCAGTTCCGCCCGGCCCGGTCGAGCGCCTCGATGGCATAATCGCGATAGATATTGCCGGGCGGCAACAAAGCCATCGGCACAGGGTCTTCCAAATGGGCCGATGAGGTCGCTCCCGTCAGCCAGACCAGTTGTTCGCGCCCGACGACCTGGCCGCCCGTAAAGCCGTCCATGCGCGTCACCAGGGCGATATCGACGCTGCCCTCACGCACACGAGCCACCAGCGGCCTCGACAGGGCGCAACGCAGTTCGATTCGGATATGCGGATAATCCCGGCGAAAGGCACTGAGGATCGGCGGCAGTAGAAAGGTAGCGTAGAGATCGGGAACACCGAAAACGACTTTCTCCTCGGCGGCCGTCGGAGCAAACCGCGCCAGGCACTCGTCGTGGCTGCTCAGGATCTGGCGGGCATGGGACAGGAATACCGTGCCGGTCTCGCTCAATTCGAGCGCGCGCCTGGTGTCGTCGAACAGGGGGCGGCCAATGATTTGCTCGAGTTTCTGGATCTGCTGGGTCACGGCCGATTGCGTGCGTCCCATGCGGCGGGAAGCCTCGGTGAGACTCCCCGTTTCGACCGTCAGGACGAAGGCGCGCAACGAGCGAATATCAAGATAGGTCGACGACATGGCTTCCTCTGCCCGGTCAGGCAAGATGACTATGCCATATGACCTTCGAGCAAGAGATAACCGGGGAGAAGACCGGTGACCACACTGTTGAACAATGCCATCCAGCCGGTCGGACGACCGATCTCCATGCCCCTCACCAGCAACAGGAAGAACATGGCATAGAGAACGGCCCAAAGCAGCCAGCACAACGTGAACCAATGCTCCCAGGTGGTTGCCGCCACCCGGTAATTCTCTATGGCAATCGGCACGAGAATGGCGACCACGGACAGGCAATACCAGCCAAGCCCCCGACCATCATGGCCGTTGATCTGGTTGAAGCCGACCCAGAGGAAAGTAATGCCGAACAAGAGAATCAACGCGGCGGATTTGACCGCGCCGAGGGTAAGCGAACCTCCCACCACCAGATCGAGGCTGACGAGGGCCAGTACGGCGCCAGAGAAGAAGTTCGGCAAGGCGACTTCCCTGTCGCCGATCCGGCCGAGCAGCCACAGGCCGTTCTAGAACAGGACGACGCCGACATAGAGCAGAACCAAGCCTACCAGCATGAGGACCTCCCGATCTCAACTGGCCAGAAGTTCTTTGAGGAGACCGTCGAGAGTTTTCACATCGGCCGGACTAGTGCCCGGCCCGCCAGCGAAGTGCCCCCAGATGCTGTCGATCTGGCGCAATTCAGCGTTGGGCATATGCCTGACCTCATGGATATTGTCTTCTGGTGGGAAATAGAGGTCCGTCGATGCCGGCACGACGAAAGCCTTGGCCTTGATAGCACCGAGCGCCTTTTCGAAATCGCCCTGGAAGAGTTCGTTCTTGGAGATGTCGCCATGCTGCCAGCACCACAGCATGGTCAGGAGGTTGTTGGCATCGCGTGGCAGGAAGATGTCTTCCCAGAATCCCACCAGGAAGTCCTCCAGGCTGGCATAGCCCATCGCCTCGAGGTCGAGCCTTTCCCGATAGAAGGCCTGGCTGAAGCCCCAGCCGGCATAGACGCGGGCCATGGCCCGCAGCCCCCGCGTCGGGGGTGCATCATACCAGCCCTCCTTGAAGGCAGCGTCGGCCGTAAGCGCCGCCTTCACACCTTCCAGGAAGACGAAATTGTGACGCGAGCAGCGTGCCGCGCCCTGGAAGGGCAGGATGCGCTGCACCATGTCCGGATAGAGAGCAGCCCAGTGATAGGTCTGCCCAGCCCCCATGGACCAGCCCGTTACCAGTGGCAGCGTCTCGATGCCGAACTTCTCCGTTACCAGCCTGTGCTGCAGGCGAACGTTGTCATAGGGCGTCACCTTGGGAAAGCGCGCCTTGTTCCAGGGCACGGGCGTGTTGCTCGGCGAACTCGACAGGCCGTTGCCGAGCATGTTGGGCACGATGATGAAGTAACGGTTGGGATCAAGGGCAAGGCCCTCTCCGATCAGCCATTCGTTTTCATAATGCTGGCCGGAATACCAGGTCGGATAGACGATGGCATTGTCGCGCTTGGCATTGAGAGTACCATAGGTCTTGTAGGCCAGTTTGGCCGTGCGCAATGTGGCCCCGGATTGCAATACGACATCGCCAAGATCGTAGATGCTGTAATCTACCATACTCCCTCTCCGATTTTTCTTTTTCACGAAGCACAATCGTGAATTTTAAACGAAGACGATTTAGAGGTACGCCATCTATGTTAGCAAATTAGAAGTATTTATTTCCTGTATTAGGACTACACTCTCGGCCAAATCTCAAAATTTTCCTGTTGATCCCACTGGACGAAATGTCCAGTCGTTCAGGGCGCCCCCGCCTGCTAACCCAAGGACGTGGTCGCAACGCGATTGGTTCTCATCATGGGCGCAGCAGCCGGTTTCCGCTCTTCTCTCACGCTGGTCCGCAAGGCCTGTGCAGCCTGCAACGCGTGCAACGTTCGGCATCAGGCCCTTTGCGCGGCCATGGCCGAGGAAGATCTCCATCGTCTCGACGATATCATGAGCCCGGTGGTTCTCCAGCCCAACCAGACGCTGCTGCGCCAGGGCGATCCCTGCCGCAAGGTGTATTGCCTGGCATCCGGCATGCTGCGGCTGTTTATCGACCTGCCTGACGGGCGACGCCAGATCACCGGATTCCTGCTGCCGGGCGATTATCTCGGCCTGGTCGACGACGACGTCCACTCCCAATCGGCCGAAGCCGTCGTCGCGTCCAAGCTATGCACCTTTCCCATCCGCCAGATGGAACTGGTGATGGACGAATTCCCGAGCCTGCGGGATCGGCTCCATCGCATGACCAGGGCAGCCTTGCGCCAGGCCCATGACAGTCAGCTCATGCTCGGCCGGCTGGCACCGCTCGAAAAGCTGGCCAGCTTCCTGCTCATGCTCGATGCCCGGGCCAGCCATCACCCCCACCGTGGGCGGCTGCTGCAGCTGGCGATGTCGCGGACCGACATCGCCGACCATCTCGGCCTGACCATCGAGACCGTCAGCCGCTGTTTCACCAGGCTGAAGATGCAGGGACTGATCCGCCTGCCCGACGCCCATCTGGTGGAAATTCTGCGCGAGGACCGGCTGGCCGACATTGCCGGCATCGGCATACCCGAGCATTTGCAGTCAACCGCCTGCTAGCTCCACCGGCATCAGGCGACCGTCGACGAGCGCGAGCACCCTGTCGACCGCTCCCGCCGGGATCTCCGCATGGGTGGCGAGGATGACGCTCCGGCCCTTGGCGGCGGCTGCGAGATCGGCGAGAAAACCCACTTCCATGGTGCGATCGAGACCGGTAGTCGGCTCATCGAAGACCAGGATCTCGGCCGGTGACAGCAGGACACGGGCGAGGCAGAGCCGCCGCGCTTGTCCGACGGAGAGGGTACGCCCAGATTCTCCGACGAAGGCATCGAGCCCTTCGGGGAGGCTTCGCACGAAATCGGCGATCCGCGCGGCTTCGAGCGCCGACCAGAGTTCGGCGTCGCTTGCCTCTGCCCGGCCGATCAGCAGATTGTCACGCAGCGAGCCGAGAAAGACGGGTGCGTTCTGGCTCAGCAGGGCGATCCGCGCATGAAGATCGGCCTGGCGAACGGTGCGGATATCCGTGCCGCCCATGGCGATCGAGCCGGCCTGGGGATCATGCAGCCGGAGCAGCAAGGCGAGCAGGGTCGACTTGCCGCTGCCGCTTTCGCCGATGATCGCCACACGTTCGCCGGCTGCGATCGCGAAGCTGAGATCACGCAGCACCGGGCGGGCCGGGTCGAAGCCGAAGGTCACCTGCTTCACGCTGAGCGTTCCACCCGGCAGTGCCACCGGCCGTCGCGGATCGCTGATCGCCGGTGCCATTTGCGCGATCGCCCTTACCCTCTCGGCCGCCGTGACGGCGGCGCCGAATTTGGCGACGCTGCGCACCAGCATCGCCGTCGCCTCGAAACTGGCGAGCACCGCGAGCAGCAGCCCGACGAGCAGAGGGCCGCTGATCTCGGCCCGGCGCAGGGCCTCAATGCCGCACCAGAGCACGCCGACAAGGGCGAGCCCGGCCAGAACCTGAACAGCCGCCGCGGCCAGCAGGCCAGCCCGCCCTGAACGACGCCGGGCACGGGCAAGCCGCTTGGCGGCTCCGTCGAATTCCTGCCTCGCGGCCGCGACCGCCCCGAATGCGACCAGATCGGCATGGCCATCGATGCGATCCAGCATGGCGATACGCAGTGCGGCGGAGGCTTCCACGAGTTCAGCACCCAGCCGGTGCGAGAACAGGATCAACACGGTGGGAACGCCGGCAAGGGCGAGGATCATCGCCATGGCGTAGATCGGGGCGGCGGCCGGCAGCAGAACAATAAGCCCGGCCGTCATGCCGGTCCCGATCAGCAAGGCCGTGAGAATGGGGCCAAACGCCGTCAGGAAGACCGTATCGAGCGTGTCGACGTCGGCCGTGAGACGGCTGACGAGATCGCCATGCCGGAGATCGCGCGCGGGCAGCGGAATCCGGGGAAACAGGCGCGCGAAGAGCCAGCCCCGGAGAGCGGAGAGGAGGCGCAAGGTCGCGTCGTGCCCGACCAGCCTTTCGCCATAGCGCGAAAGGATCCGCATCAGGGACAGGCCTCGGATCAGGGAGGATGGACCGAACAGGTTGAAGCTTGCCGCCGCGGTGGTGAGAGCCGCGGCCGTCAGGAACCAGCCCGAGACCCAGAGCAAGGCGACGCCTGCGGTGAGGGTGAGCACGGACAGGATCAGCGCCAGCCCCATGCGGCCGATATGCTGGCGAAACAACGGCCAGAAGGACAGCAAGGCGGTCATGCGGTCCACCTCGGCTGTTTCTGCAGCCTGCCGCCATGGGGACGGGGCATCGGCAGCAGCTTGCCGCCGACCAGCCGCCAGGCTTCGTCCAGCCGGGCGGCCACGGCGGGCGAATGGGTCGCGACGATCATGGTGCGCCCTTCTGCGAAATCGAGCAGCGCGTCGAGCACCCGGGCTTGGGTCGCGGTATCCAGATGCGCCGTCGGCTCGTCCAGGAGAATCAGACCGGGATCGCGCAGGAACAACCGCGCCAGGGCCACCCGATGTCCCTCGCCGCCCGACAGGCCGACGCCGCCTTCTCCGATCGGGGTGTCGAGGCCTTCAGGCAATTTCGAGGCAAAATCCAGGACGCATGCCTGCGCCGCCGCGCGCGCGATTTCCGCGGCCGAGGCGGCAGGCTTGCCTAGCCTGATATTGTCGGCGATCGAACCGTGAAACAGGCGTGAGCGCTGGCTGATGAAGGCGACACCCGCCCGCAGGCTGGCCTCGTCGATCTCAGCGAGGTCGAACCCGGCGATACGGATGCCCTCCCCCGGTCTCAGGCGAGCCAGCGTTTCCAGCAGGCTCGACTTGCCGATCCCGCTTTCGCCGAACAATGCCAGATGCCGGCCGGCGCCGATCTCCAGGGAGACATCGTCGAGCAGGACACGGTCGCTATCGGGTACCCTGATGGTCAGGTGCTCGACGCGGAGCGGCAACCCGCCGGACAACGAGGGGAGATGAGCGGTCTGCTCAGCGGCGGCACCGGCCTCCGGCAGACCGGCAAAACGCATCTCGATCTCGGCGATGGCTGCCTTGGCGGAGGCCCTGTCGTGGTAATGGGAGGCGAGCTGGCGCAGCGGCTGATAGACCTCCGGAGCCATCAACAGGCAGAACAGACCGGCCTGCAATGTGAGAGAGGAGCCGCGCAGGTCCACAAATCCGAGATAGGTCAGGCCCACATAGAGCGCCACGCCGGCCACGCCGAGGGCCGCGAAGAATTCCAGCACGGCCGAGGACAGGAAGGCGATGCGCAGCACCCGCAGGGTGCGGCGTCGCAAATCCTCGCTCGCCCGTTCGACGTCGCGGGTTTCGAACTCGGCACGGCCGAACAGCTTCAACGTGGTCATGCCGCGCAAGCGATCGGCGAAGTGCCCGGACAGTCTCGTGAGAGCATTCGCCTGGGCCTTGGTCGCCGCCTCCGCTCCCCAGCCGACCAGCGCCATGAACAGAGGGATGAGCGGCGCCGTCAGCAGGAAGAGCAGCCCCACCACCCAATCGAACGGCATGACCGCGGCGGCGAAGGCCAGCGGCAGCACGGCCGCCTGTATGCTCGCGGGCAGAAAGCGGGCAAAGAAGCCGTCGAGTGCCTCGACCTGGTCGACGACCGCGGCGCTCAAGGCGCCGGACGAGCGCGATGCCGACCACTCCAGCGAGCCGGCCGACAATTTCGCTGCAAGCCGGCTACGCAAATCGAATTTGATGCGCTCGGCCGCGACGATACCCGCCTGCTCGCCCAGCGCCGCCAAACCCAGCCTCAAGGCGATCAAGGCGGCGATCGAGAAGATCGCGCTTCCAAGCGCCGCAATGTCCTCTCCTGCCACCACGGCCCGATGCAGCACCGAAGCCAGCAGATAGGCCTGGGCGATTAGGAGCCCCCCCGAGATAAGCGGCAGGATGGCCGCGATCGCCAGTCCGCGCCGTGCGCTGCCGGCGAGATTGGCGAGCGCGGAACGATCCACCCTGCTCGATGCTCCCGCGATCCGGGTGCCGGACGTCTTTCCTACCTGCTCCACACGGGCCTCATCTGAAACCTCCAAGCAACGCGGGCTCCAATAGTTCACCACTGATGCCAGTATATCTACTTCACTTCTTGCGGCACAAAGTGTTGCACACTTTAGATTTTGTCTTGAAAAAGCAAAATCAATCGAAGCACAATCCCACCATCTTTAGCCGCCGCGGGCTGCTTGGGGCATTGATTTCAATCAATGCCCGCCACGGGCAGCCCGTTTAGGAAAACTTGAAACTGGCGCAACGCCAGTATTGGACCGGGTTTGGCGTCTATGATTGATTTCACCATTGTCGATCTGTCGCGACTGCAATTTGCGGCGACAGCCATGTATCACTTCATCTTCGTGCCTTTGACGCTCGGCCTTTCCATCCTGGTGGCCATCATGGAGAGCGTCTATGTGATGAGCGGCAATCCGGTATGGCGCCGGATGACGCTGTTCTGGGGCACGCTGTTCGGCATCAACTTCGCCATGGGCGTGGCGACCGGCATCGTGATGGAATTCCAGTTCGGCATGAACTGGAGCTACTACAGCCACTATGTCGGCGATGTCTTCGGCGCCCCGCTCGCCATCGAAGGCCTGATGGCCTTCTTCATGGAAGCCACCTTCATCGGCCTATTCTTCTTCGGCTGGGACCGCCTGTCGAAGGTGGCGCATCTGGCCGTCACCTGGCTGGTCGCACTGGGCGCCAATTTCTCGGCGCTGTGGATCCTGATCGCCAATGGCTGGATGCAGAACCCGGTCGGCTCGGTCTTCAATCCCGATACGATGCGCATGGAGATCACCGACTTCGTTGCGGTCATCTTCAATCCGGTCGCCCAGGCCAAATTCGTGCACACGGTCAGCGCCGGCTATGTCGCCGGATCGATGTTCGTGATGGCGATCAGCGCCTTCTTCCTGCTGCGCGGACGCCATCGCGAGCTTGCCCGCCGTTCCATGGTGGTGGCGGCGAGCTTCGGCCTCGCCTCGGCCCTGTCCGTCGTCGTGCTGGGCGACGAAAGCGGCTATGTCGCCACCGAGCACCAGAAGATGAAGATCGCCGCCATCGAGGCGATGTGGGAGACCGAGCCTGCACCGGCCGGCCTCACGCTCTTTGCCCTGCCCGACAAGGACGGCAACCGCTACGAGGTCAAGGTTCCCTGGGTGCTGGGCCTGATCACCACCCGCAGCCTGAACAAGGAATTGCCGGGTATCCGGACGCTGGTCGAGCATGCGGAGGTTCGAATCCGCAACGGCATCCAGGCCTCGGCCAGTCTCGACGTCATCCGCAAGGACCCGAACGACAAGGCCGCCCGCGAGGCCTTCGCCAAGCAATGGCCGGATCTCGGCTATGCCCTGCTGCTCAAGCGCTACCGCCCCGACATCCAGAACGCGACGCCCGAGGAGATCCAGCGCGCAGCCCTGGATACGGTGCCCGGCGTGGCGCCGCTGTTCTGGAGCTTCCGCGTCATGGTGGGGCTGGGCTTCTATTTCATCGCCTTCTTCGGCCTCGCCTTCCTGATGAGCTGCCGCCACCGTCTCGGCGAAAACCGGGCCTTCCTGCGCGTGGCCCTGTGGAGCCTGCCCTTGCCATGGGTGGCGATCGAGGCAGGCTGGCTGGTCGCCGAATATGGCCGTCAGCCCTGGGCGATCGAGGGCGTGCTGCCGACCTTCTATGCCGCTTCCGGCCTCACCCTCACCGATCTCGTCATCAGCCTCGGCTTCTTCCTGGCGCTCTATACCAGCCTGCTCATCGTCATGGTCTTCCTGATGGTGAAGACCATCCGCAAGGGGCCGTCCGAGCATAGCGTACTGGACGACGCACCGGCGGGTGCAGGCCCCCTGCCCGAGCCCGCCGTCGCCCGCACGCCGCGCTGAGCCATATCAGGATACGTACCCATGAACACGATCCCCCTCGACTATGAAACCCTGCGCCTGATCTGGTGGGCCTTGCTCGGCGTGCTCCTGATCGGCTTTGCCATCATGGATGGCTATGATCTCGGCATCGGAGCCCTGCTGCCCTTTGCCGCCCATACCGACGAGGAACGCCGCATCCTGATCAACCTGATGGGACCGACCTGGGAAGGCAACCAGGTCTGGCTGATCCTCGGCGGCGGCGCGATCTTCGCCGCCTGGCCGGCGCTCTATGCGACGTCCTTTTCCGGCTTCTATCTGGCGATGATCGCCATCTTGCTGGCCTTGATCCTGCGTCCCGTCGGCTTCAAGTTCCGCGGCAAGCTCCAGGATCCGCGCTGGCGCACCCTGTGGGACTGCGCCCTGTTCCTCGGCGGCTTCGTGCCTGCCCTGATTTTCGGCGTCGCCGTCGGCAATGTCTTGCTGGGCGTGCCGTTCGGCCTCGATGCCACGCTGCGTCCGTCCTATAGCGGCAACTTCTTCGGCCTGCTGCGGCCCTTTGCGCTGCTTGCCGGGCTGGTCAGCCTCGCCATGCTGGTCACCCATGGTGCAACCGTGATTTCGGCCCGCACCCAGGGGCCGATGACGGAGCGCGCGCGCTCCTATGGCCGCCTTGCCGCCCTGGCGACCCTGGTGCTGTTCGGGCTTGGTGGCGTGTGGATCGCCTATGGCATCGAGGGCTATGTCGTCACCAGCCAGCAGGA
The DNA here is from genome assembly GCF_034424805.1 of Labrys sedimenti. NCBI lineage: Bacteria > Pseudomonadati > Pseudomonadota > Alphaproteobacteria > Hyphomicrobiales > Xanthobacteraceae > Labrys > Labrys sedimenti. The sequence goes on along the minus strand of NZ_JAXOUF010000001.1, from coordinate 603,376 downwards.
TCCGTTCGGGCCCTCCAATCCGCTGGGCAAGACGGTCGCGCTCGAAACGGGCCGCTGGCTCGCCAACTTCCACAGCCATGGCTGGATGTGGACGGCACCAACCCTAGGCCTGCTCGGGCCACTGGTGGCCTTTGCCGGCCTGTCGGCCCGCATGGGCAAGCTTGCGATCGCCGGCAGCGGCCTCGCCATCATCGGCATCATCGCCACCGCCGGCCTGGCACTGTTTCCCTTCCTGCTGCCGAGCTCGCTCGATCCCAGGGTCAGCCTCACCGTGTGGGACGCCTCCTCCAGCCACATGACGCTCTTCGTCATGCTGCTGGCGACGGCGGTCTTCCTGCCGCTGATCTTGGCCTACACCACCTGGGTCTTTCGCGTGATGCGCGGCCCCGTCACCGCCGACTCGATCGGCCGCAACCCCAACGCCTACTGAGGAGATCGGCTCATGTGGTATTTTTCCTGGATCCTCGGGCTCGGCCTCGCCTGCTCCTTCGCCATTCTCAATGCCATGTGGTTTGAGCTGAGGGAGCAGAAGGTCGTCGCCGCAAAGCCGGCGAACAAGCCCGGCCGTCAACCGATCGGTTGACGGTCACCCAGCCGATCCTGACGGCGGCCCATCAGGCCGACGACGAGGGCCGTCAGCAGGAAGAGCAGCGAACAGACGGCGATCACGCCGAGAAAGGCCCGCTCGAAGGCCGAGCGTGCCAGCCGGGCCAGCATGTCGCCCAAGGGCGAGGGCAAGCCTTCGGCCGCAAGCAGGGCCTCGTCCAGACTGTCGCGCACGGTACCGGCAACCGGCAGGTCGGACGGCAGCACCAGCATCGCCGTGTAGATCGCCGACATGATGGTGCCCATCACGGCAACCCCAAGCGCGCCGCCGAGTTCGTAGGAGACCTCCTCGATAGAAGCGGCCATGCCGGCACGCTCCTCCGGCGCATTGACCATGATCGCACTGGAAGCGGCCGACATCGATGCCCCGACGCCGAACCCCATGGCACTCAGGGCCGTCAGCCAGAGGGCCGCCGTTCCGTCATGCGTCAGCAGGAAGACAGCAAGGCCACCACCGGCCAACGCCAGCGACGTCCAGAGCACGTGGCGGGCCCCGAGCCGCGGCAGAGCAAGGCCCGCGAGCGGCCCCGCCACGATCGATGCCAGGGGAATGGGAAGCAGGAGCAGGCCTGCCTGCAGCGGCGACAGGTTGCGCACCAGCTGCAGATGCTGGCTGAACACCAGTTCCACGCCGATCAAGGCCGCCGAGGAGACGGTAGCGACGATGACGCCGGCGGCAAATTCGGGATTGCGGAACAGGCCGAAATCGATCAGCGGCATCTCGCTCCGGCGCTGCCGCCGCCTGAAAAGGAAGAATGCCAGGGCGCCAAGGAGCCCAGCCGCAAGGGCGGCCTCCCAGCTCGGCGAACGCTTGCCCAGTTCCTTGATGGCATAGGCGGTAGCGATCAGCCCGACCATGATCTGGAGCGAGCCGACGAGGTCCCAAGGATGGGTGGCACGGCCCGGGCGGTTTTCCAGCACCAGCCAAGCCGCCAACCAGGCCACGACCACCACGGGAACGTTGATCAGGAAGACCGAACCCCACCAGAAGAATTCGAGCAGCAGGCCGCCGAGCACGGGTCCGAAAGCCGCGCCGCTCGAGGCCACCGCCGCCCAGACGCCGATCGCAAAGGCCCTTTCCTTCTCACTGGTGAAGGTGACGCGAATGATGGCGAGGGTCGCGGGCATCATCATGGCCGCGCCGACGGCCAGCAAGGCACGGGCAGCGATCAGCACCATCGAACTGGGCGCGAAGGCTGCAAGCAGCGAGGCCGCGCCGAAGGCGATCAGGCCGGCCATGAACAGGCGCTTGGAACCGACGCGATCACCCAGCGTGCCGCAGCCGGGCAGCAGGCCGGCGACGACGAGCGGATAGGCATTGAGGATCCAGAGCTTTTCGGAGGCGGTCGCGGCCAGGTCATGGGTCAGGCGCGGCAGCGCCGTGTAAAGCACAGTCAGGTCGACGACGATGAGGAACAGGGCACTCGAAACGATTGCGAGAACCAGCCAACGATTGTGATATGCCATGATCGAGTTCAGCGTTGAATGAAACTTGTCCGCGCAAAGCGGACCGCTTGCCCACCTCACTCGGTCAATATAAATACATACGTATGGAAACAAAAGAAAGAAGTGGCCTCGGCCGCCCCCGCAGCATCGATCGCAACAAGGTTCTCGATGCGGCGGAAGCCGTGGTGGCGCGCATCGGCCCCGCCGGCCTGACCATCGATGCGGTTGCCAAGGAGGCGGGCATCACCAAGGGAGGGGTGCAATATTGCTTTGGCACCAAGGACGGCCTGCTCAAGGCCATGCTCGAGCGCTGGGCCGAAGGTTTCGACGCCGAAGTTGCCAAGCTCGCGGCCAAACAGCCGGGTCCTTTCGCCATGGTGCGGGCCTATGTCGAGGCCAATCGCCATATCGACGAAAAGGATGCGTCCCGTTCGGCTGCCATGCTGGCAGCCCTGATCCAGAGTCCGGACCAACTGGCCGATACCCGCGCCTGGTACCGCCGTTATCTGGCGGCGATAGACCCGTCTTCTCCCGAAGGACGCAAGGCGCGCCTCGCCTTTCTCGCCTCCGAAGGCATTTTCTTCCTGCACAGCTTTCAATTCGTGCAGATGACCGAAGCCGAATGGCAGGAGATATTCGAGGACATAATGCGCCTGCTGCCGGACAGTCCTGCGTGACGCGGGCGAGTAGGCTGCACGTCAGGCCTCCGAAGCCATGCCAAGGCGAAGCCCGGTGATTTTCCAACCGCCGGCTTGACATATGAGCCAATTCGTTTTTCAAAGGAAATACTTTGAAAATGGATTGCGCGGCCATTGTTGGCGAGCGCCGTCCTTCGATGATGGAGAAAGACCATGGCCTTCACGCTCCCCACCCTGCCCTATGCCATCAACGCCCTCGCCGCACGCGGCATGAGCCAGGAGACGCTGGAGCTCCATCACGGCAAGCATCACCAGGCCTATGTCACGGCCCTCAACGGTTTCGTGGAAAAGGATCCGGCACTCGCGGGCAAGACGCTCGAAGAGATCATCGCCCTGGTCAAGGACAGGCCGGAGGTGGCGCCGGTGTTCAACAATGCCGGCCAGCATTGGAACCACATTCACTTCTGGCAGGCGCTCAGCCCGAATGGTGGCGGTATTCCTGGCAGACTGCAGGCCAGGATCGATGCCGATCTCGGCGGCACCGAGGCTTTCAAGGAAGCCTTCAAGACGGCGGCGACCACGCAGTTCGGCTCGGGCTGGGCCTGGCTCATCGCAGGCAAGGACGGCAAGCTCAAGGTGACCAAGACGCCCAACGGCTCCAATCCGCTGGCCACCGGCGAAGGTACGCCCCTGCTCGGCCTCGACGTCTGGGAGCACAGCTATTATGTCGACTTCCGCAACCGGCGCCCCGACTATGTCACGAACTTCCTCGACAAGCTGGCCAATTACGAGTTCGCGGAAGCCAATCTGGCGGCGCTTTGACGGCTGGCTGCGGCCTGTCGGGCGGAGCGGGAGAAGGTAGCATGCGCGAGATCGACCGTTCCGCCCCCATCACGCCGATGGCATGGACGTTGCCGCGCCGGCCTCCCATCGACCGGTCGGAATTCGCCGAGACGATGTCGAACCTGGCGGCGACAGTGTGCGTCGTCGCCGGCCATTGGCAGGGTGAACGCCAGGGGCGCACGGCAACGGCCGTGCTTTCCCTTTCGGCCGAACCACCGTCTCTTCTGGTTTCGATCGACCGGACATGCCGCCTGGCCGAGCTCATTCTTGCCTCGGGTCGTTTTTCCGTGGCGATGCTGGCGAGCGAGCAGGAGACCATCGCCGATGCTTTCGCCGGCAAGCTCGGCGGCATCGATCGCTTCAGCATCGGCGACTGGCAAAATTGGGAATCCGGTACGCCACGCCTGTCCTCGGCCGCCGCGTCCCTCGATTGCGAATTGATCGGCAGCATGTCGGTTCCCACGCATCTCGTCATCGCGGGCGCGATCGTCGGAACCGAACTGGCGAAGACGACGGTCCCGCTGCTCTGGCACCGGCGGCAATACCACCGGCCGGCCCCGCTTTCGGGATGGCCGACACTCTCGATCGAGGAGCCGCAGCCATGGCCGACTCCGGCGGATTGATCGCCCGTCTCGAACAGCAGATTGCCTCCGGCCGCGACAATGCCCTTGCGCGCTTCACACTCGGCCGAACCCGGCTGGAACAAGGCGACCCGGCCGGAGCGATCCTGCACCTCACGCAAGCCGTCGCCCTGAAAGCCGATTATGCCGCCGCCTACAAGCAGCTTGGTGCCGCCCATGCCAAGGCAGGCAATGCGCCGGAGGCGATGGCCGTCTGGGGCAAGGGCTGCGCCGTTGCCCGGGACAGCGGCGAGTTGCAGGCCCTGCGGGAAATGACATCGCTGCTCGGCAAGCTGAAGCGGCGCCATTCGACCTGAGCCCTCGATCGCGCACCATTACTCGGCGGCATCGATCGCCTGCGTCGCCTCCTTGGGCGTTGCCCCTAGGGTTGCCGCCCAGAACACCAGGGTGGCCGCCGCGATGGCCGCACCGAGCAGGCTGACGCCGGTCCAGCCGGTATAGGCATAGACCACCGTCGAGGACGACGAGCCGACGGCACTGCCGATCGAATAGAACACCATATAGCCGGCGGTCAGCCGGCTCTGCGCCTCGGGCCTGACGCGGTAGATCATGCCCTGATTGGTGACATGCACGGCCTGGAGGCCGAAATCGATGACGAGAACGCCGAGGACCAGCCACAAGATGGAACAGGGCAATAGCCCGATCGGCAGCCAGGCAAGCAGCATCAGGCCGAGTGCGATGCCGGTCACGCGCTGCCCGTAACCGCGATCGGTCCAGCGTCCCGCCCTGGAGGCCCCGAGGGCCCCGGCCGCGCCGGCCAGGCCGAACAGGCCGATCACGCTGTGCGAGAAGGAAAAGGGCGGCGCGCTCAGGGGCATCACCAGAGGCGCCAGCAGCGTGGTGATATCGGCGAAGATCAGCAAGGCGATGACCGCGCGGATCCGCAGCACCGGTTCCTGCACGAACAAGGTGAAGAGAGAGGCGATCAGCTTGGGGTAGGCCAGGCGCTGCGCTGGTCGCTGTTGAGCCGGCAGCATCTTCCACAAGGCCAGGACGATGGCGAGCGTGGCCACCGCGGAGACGACATAGACGGTGCGCCAGCCGGAGAGATCGGTGAGCACGCCGGCTACGGTTCGGGCCAGCAGAATGCCGAGCACGATGCCGCTGGTGACGATACCGACCACCTCGCCGCGTGCCGATGGCCGTGCCAGGCTGGCGGCATAGGCGACGAAAGCCTGGGTGACCACGGCCAGCAGGCCCATTACGACCATCGAGGCGAGCAGCATGGCACCGCTCGAGGCAAAGGCGATCGAGATGAGAGCGAGCACGCTGAGCAGAGACTGTCCGATGACCAGCTTGCGCCGGTCGACCAGATCCCCGATCGGCACCAGCAGGATGAGGCCTAAGCCATAGCCGAGCTGGGTCGCACCGACGATCAGGCCGGCGGTGGCACGCGACAGGCCGAGATCGTCCGCCATGACGTCGAGCAAGGGGTGGGCAAAATAGGCATTGGCGACGGCAAGGCCGCTCGCCACCGCAAAAAGTAGAATGAGAGAACGGGACAGCAGCATGGAGGGCTGTGGCGCACCGTCATTCAATGCCGCGGCGCGGGAGGACCCCAATTCCACGTCCGAGGGCATGGCAAACTCCATCTCAAATAGGTTTAATAATGAAACCATTTGCCTCATAGATGATGAAGTTTTATGATGCAACCGAAATTGAAAAGGCATTCGGAAACAACCAGGACGATGGTCAAGCGCAAGAGCCTTACCGGGGACTATTGTCCGAGCGCGCGCTCGCTCGACGTGATCGGCGACTGGTGGTCGCTGCTGATCGTGCGCGACGCCTTCGACGGGCTGACGCGTTTCGGCGAGTTTCAGAAGAGCCTCGGCATCGCCAAGAATATCCTGTCCGAGCGCCTGAAGACCTTGGTCGCTCGGGGAATTCTCAAATCCGTGCCGGCAGCGGATGGCGGCGCGCACCAGGAATATCACCTCACCGAAATGGGGCGGGATCTCTTCCCGGTGATGGTCGCCTTGCGCAAATTCGGCGAGGCGCATCTGTTCGCGCCCGGCGAGCCGCATTCGCGCCTGGTGGAACGCGAGACCGGACAGGCCATCCAGCTCGAGATCCGTACCAGCGACGGACGTGCCGTCGATGCCAAGGACGCCGTCATCCTGAAGGTCGAGGAAGACGGCGCGGCATGATTGAAAGCCGGCAGGCTTGACCTTGCCCCTGGGGCCGCCTCGATAAGAGGATGGTCAGCCAGCCAGGGGTGATTCATGCCGGCATCAGTGCGCTTCCTTAATCCATCCGAAGCCGCCCGGCGGCTGGGCGTCTCGGCCAAGGCCCTGCGGCTCTACGAGCACAAAGGCCTGCTCGCGCCACCCCGTACTGCGGCGGGCTGGCGGGTCTATGGCCCCGACGAGATGCGCAGGGCACGCGTGATTGCCGAGCTTCGCACACTGGGTTTCCCCCTTGCCGGGATTGCACGGCTCCTGAACGGAGACGGCCGGGAACTGGATGCCGCACTCGCGGCCCATCAGTCGGCCGTGCAGGAGCGGCTCAAGGGCCTTGCCGCCACGCTCGCAGCACTCGGAAGCCTGCGAAGCGGTCTTTCACGCTCGCCGGCATGCACGGTTCGAGACCTCATGCGAGGGCCGCTCGCGGCCCGGCCGCCAGCCATCGCCTTCGACCTGCCCTGGCCTTGGGGTGGCGAACGCTTCGAGATGCAGGACATCAAGCCACTGACCTACATCGTCGGCCCGCTCGGCTCCGGCAAGACCCGGCTCGCCTTGCGGCTGGCCGAAACCCTGCCGAACGCGGCGTTTCTCGGCCTGGAACGCCTGTCCGACGGCGCTGCATGGCGGGATGTTCTGGCAGCCGATCCGGCTCTTCGCGCCCGCGTCGAGCACAGGCTGGAGCAGCTCGTCGGTTTCGCGCGCCAGGCTCCCCTCCTCTTTTCATGTTGACCCGATCCCGTGCCATCCTGGACCTGGCGAATGTAGGCGGGGACGAGGCCGTCATCCTGTGTCCGGCCAATCACAGCCCTCCCGCGCTGGTCGCAGCCCTTCCCGGTTTCCCCGGCTACGAGGCCGTTGCCAGTTGCCTTGCTTCTCCCGAGGTTCGAGCCCGCACAGAAGGGGTCATAGCCTGGCGATCAGGGCATGGAAGCCAGCCCGCCGCCCCGTCCCTGCTCAAGCCCGCGGATATGTGACTGCAGCAGGGTGGCCGCGCGGCCGGCGTCACGCTGCCTCAGGGCATCGAGGATCTGCCGGTGGGCGTGACTCGTGCCGGGCCGCCAACCGGCGGTGCGTGTTGCGGCGAAGATGATGCGTGAATTGGCGAGTTGCAGTCCGTCCAGCATGGCCAGCAGCCGGGGCATGCGGCATGGCGCCACGATCTCCCGGTGGAAAGCCCGGTTGGCGAGCTCCCATGCCTCGATAGTGTCAGCCCGGTCGCCAGCCTGAAGCGCCCGCTCCATTCGCTCCAAGCTCACCGCATTCAGCCAGGGAATAGCCTGGCTGACGGCCAACACTTCAAGGTTCGCGCGGATCTCGACGATTTCCCGCGCCGCCTTGCGGTCGAGCGGTGCCACCCGCATGCCGCGCCGGGGCTCGCTGACGGCAAGCCCCTGGGCGCGCAGCAGTTGGAAGGCCTCGCGAGCGGGCACATGGCTCGCCTCGAACTCCGCCGCGATCTTGTCCTGCCGGAGCGGTGTGCCAGGCCCCAGTTCTCCGCGCACGATGCGCTCGGCCAGGGTGCGCGCGATGCGCTCGGCGACGGTTTCAGCCATGGCAGCTCCATAGATTATCTATGATAAAATCAGATGCATCCTCTCTTCGCAACTTTATGATGATTCCAGATAGATAGATTTCAAATTTTATCTATAATTTGAGGCGCCCGATGTTTGGCTGCCTCTCCTTCCCAGGCTCGCATCTCCCCCATGGGATCCGCGAGCGGTCACGCGAGGAGACGATATGCACGATCAGGTATCGACAGTTCAGAGCCGTGAAACTACAGCCGGTATCCTCGGTTCGGGCGCTGACAGCGTTATCCCCCTGGCCTGGAACCGTGCCGATGCACGTGCGATCTATGACCTGCCGTTCAACGACCTGCTGTTTCGCGCCCAGACCGTTCATCGTCGGCATTTCGATCCCAACCGCATCCAGCTCAGCAAGCTGCTCAGCATCAAGACGGGGGGCTGCCCTGAAGATTGCGGCTATTGCAGCCAGTCCGCCCATCACGACAGTGGCCTGAAGGCCTCCAAACTCCTTGAGGTGCAGCGGGTGATCGAGGAGGCGCGCCAGGCCAAGGCGGGCGGCGCCACGCGCTATTGCATGGGCGCGGCCTGGCGCAGTCCCAAGCAGCGCGACATGGCCATGCTCGTCGCCATGGTCGAAGGCGTGAAGTCGCTCGGCATGGAGACCTGCATGACGCTCGGCATGCTGTCGCCCCAGCAGGCCGGAACGCTCGCCGAGGCCGGGCTCGATTATTACAACCACAATATCGATACCTCCGAGCGCTTCTACCCCGAGGTGATCACCACCCGCAGCTTTTCCGAGCGGCTGGATACACTCGCCAATGTGCGCGAGGCCGGCATCAAGGTCTGCTCCGGCGGTATTCTCGGCCTCGGCGAGGCGGTGGATGACCGCATCGACATGCTGGTGACGCTCGCCAACCTGCCCGAGGCGCCGGAAAGCGTGCCGATCAACATGCTCATCCCCGTGCCCGGCACCCGGCTGGTGGATACCCCGCCGGTCGATTCCATCGAGTTCATTCGCGTCATCGCGCTCGCCCGCATCCTGATGCCGACCTCTCATGTACGCCTCACCGCGGGACGCACTGCGATGAGCGACGAGATGCAGGCGCTGTGTTTTTTCGCAGGCGCCAATTCCATCTTCGTCGGCGACACGCTGCTCACCGCCGCCAATCCGGGCGACGACAAGGACACCAGCCTGATGCGCCGCCTTGGCCTCACGGCCGCGCGCATAGAGGACGCCCCGTGAGCGTTGCATTGCCGGGCGAACGGCCCCGGCTGGCGCGCTATACGGCGAGGCTCGGCCAGTTCGAACGCAAGGGGCGCCGCCGGGTCCTGGCGCCCCAGAGCGGCATCGATTTCAGCTCCAACGATTATCTGGGGCTGGCGTCGTCATCGCGCTTGCGCGAAGCCCTCGTCTTTGCCGTCGACCGCGGCGTACCCGCCGGCGCCGGCGGCTCGCGCTTGCTGCGCGGCAACCACCCCGAGCACGAAGCCCTGGAAACTGAAGCCGCCCGTTTCTTCGGCTCGGAGCGCATGCTCTATTTCAATGGCGGCTATACCGCCAATCTCGCCGCGCTCTCCACCTTGCCCCAGCGCAGCGACCTCGTCGTCCGCGACGCCCTCGTCCATGCCAGCGCCCATGCCGGCATCGCGGCCGGCCGCGCAGCGACGGTGGCCGTGCCGCATAATGACGTCGCCGCCTTCGAGCAGGCCATCCGCGCCTGGCGGGCGGGCGGCGGTAGAGGCCATCCCTGGATCGTGGTCGAGAGCCTCTATTCCATGGATGGCGACATCGCGCCCCTGGCGGAACTGATGGCGCTGGCCGATGCCCATGATGGTTTCCTCTATGTGGACGAGGCCCACGCCACCGGTGTTCACGGCCCGGGCGGGCGCGGCTTTGCCTCCGCCTTGGAAGGCCGCGACAACGTCGTGGTGCTGCATACCTGCGGCAAGGCGCTCGGCTCGTCGGGAGCACTCATCGGTGCCGGCGCCGTGCTCTGCGACGTCCTGGTCAATCACGCCGCGCCCTTCATCTATGCCACCGCTCCCTCGCCACTTCAGGCTGTGCTGGTGCGGGAGGCACTCCGCGCGCTGACGGATGAGCCGGAACGGCGTGAACGCGAATTGGCCCTGATCGCTTTCGCCAACCGCCTGCTGGTCGAGCGACTGGGCATCGCGACCAGCGGCTCGCAGATCCTGCCTGTCATCATCGGCGACAATGAGCGCTGCCTCGCCATCGCCGAACGGATGCAGGCGGACGGCTTCGATATCCGCGCCATCCGCCCGCCGACGGTTCCAGCCGGCACAGCGCGTTTGCGCATTTCAATCACGCCCAATGTCGATGAGCAGGCCATCACGCAAATGGTCGAACGGCTCGCCACGGTGATGGCGGAGGATGGGCGATGAAGCGCAGATCCTGGAAGCGCGGATGTCCCGTTCGCCTCTTCCTTTCATCGAGGCGCAGTGTTTCCAAGAGCGGACGAGGACGTCCGCGGTCCCAGGAGCTGCGCCATGATTGATGAGGCCCATCCGCGCATCGTAGTCACCGGCACCGACACCGGCATCGGCAAGACCGTATTCTCAGCCGCTCTCGCCCATGCGCTCGAGGCCAGCTACTGGAAGCCGGTGCAATCGGGCCTCGATGAGGAGACCGACAGCGAGACGGTGGAGCGCCTGGGCAGGCTCCCATCGAACCGCATCCTGCCCGAAACCTACCGGCTCGCCACGCCGGCTTCGCCGCATCTCTCGGCTGCCATCGACGGGATGGAGCTCGATCCCGACACGCTGGATCCGCCGCCGACCTTCGGCCCGCTCGTCATCGAAGGAGCCGGCGGACTGCTGGTTCCACTGACTCGCCGGATCGTGTTCGCCGACGTCTTCGCGCGCTGGCGCTATCCGGCGATCCTCTGTGCCCGCACGGCGCTCGGCACCATCAACCACACGCTGCTGTCGCTCGAAGCCCTGCGCCGCCGGGGCATTCCCATCCTCGGCATCGTCTTCATCGGCGACGAGCAGCCTGACAGTCAGTCCGTCATCGCCGAGATCGGCGATGTCCGGAGCCTGGGCCGGCTGCCAAAACTCGATCCCCTGACCGCCGATGGCCTGCATGCCGGCTTTCGGAAGTGGATCGACCTATCCACTATCAAGAAGGGGCTTGCCTCATGCTGAAATCCCTGCCCTCGCCGGTCTGGCATCCCTTCACCCAGCATCGGCTCGATCCGGTGACGCGCCGGATCGCCCGCACGGAAGGTGCCTTCCTCTATGAGGAGGACGGGCGGGCGGTGCTCGATGCGATCTCCTCCTGGTGGGTGATCACCCATGGCCACCGGCATCCCGCCATCATGCGGGCGATCCGGGAGGCCAGCGAACGCTTCGACCAGATCATCTTCGCCGACTACACGCATGAGCCGGCCGAGACGCTGGCCAGGGGCCTGATCGAGCTCGCGCCCTCGGGCCTCGCCCATGTCTTCTATTCCGACAGTGGCTCGACCGCGGTCGAGGTCGCCCTGAAGATGGCGCTCGGCTTCTTCCACAATCGAGGCACGCCGCGCTCGCGCATCGCGGTGATGGAGCACAGCTATCATGGCGACACCATCGGCACGATGTCGGCCGGTGAACGCGGTGTTTTCAATGCGGCCTACGGCCCCTTGCTGTTCTCGGTCGACAGCCTGCCCTTTCCCGCCGCCGGGCAGGAACAGCGCACGCTCGATACCTTCGAACACCTCTGCCGGCAGGGTGACATTGCCGCCCTGTTGATCGAGCCTTTGGTGCTGGGTGCCGGGGGCATGCGCATCTACGCGCCCTGGGTTCTCACCGAACTGAAGCGGATCGCCGAAACCCATGGCGTCCTCCTGATCGCCGACGAGGTGATGACCGGCTGGGGGCGCACCGGCTCCCTCTTCGCCTGCCAGCAAGCCGACATCACGCCCGACATAATGTGCCTGTCCAAGGGGCTCACCGGCGGCGCCGTGCCGCTCGCAGCAACCCTGTGCACGGCGGAGATCTTCGAGGCGCATCTGTCTGATGACCGCAGCCGCACCTTCTTTCATTCCAGTTCCTATACCGCCAATCCCATCGCCTGCGCGGCGGCCTGCGCCAATCTCGACATCTGGCGCGCAGAACCGGTCACGGAACGCATCGCAAGCCTGGCCGCCGAACACAGCCGTCGCCTCGACCATTTCCGGCGCGATCCGCGTTTCTCCGATATCCGGCAATGCGGTACCATCGCGGTCATGGAGATCGCCGTGCCTTCGGGCGGCTATCTTTCCGATGCGGGGCCACGGCTGCGCGCCTTCTTCAAGGCCCGCGGCCTGCTCATCCGTCCACTCGGCAATGTGATCTATCTGATGACGCCCTATTGCGTCACGCCGGATGATCTCGACCGTGCCTATGCGGCCATAGACGAGGCGGTGGACCTGGTCGCCGGCATCAGTTCGTGACCCGTTGCCGTTCGAGCCGCGTACTCGGCTTCGGCCACTGCGTGCCGGAACGCCGGGTCGGCAATGCCGAGATTGAGGCAAAGCTCGGGCTCGAGGCGGGTTGGATCGAGCGGCGGACCGGCATCCATCATCGCCATTGGGCAGGCCCCGCGGACACGCTGAGCGGACTTGCTGCCGAGGCCGGCGCCGCAGCCCTGGCCGATGCCTGTATTACGGCCAACGAAGTGGGGTTGGTCCTGCTGGCGACCTCGACCCCCGACCATTTGCTGCCGCCCTCAGCACCTTTGCTGGCACATCGCCTCGGACTGGCCAAAGCCGGGGCCGTCGATCTTGCCGGCGCCTGTTCGGGCTTCCTCTATGCCCTCACGCTTGCCGATGGCTTCGTACGCACCCAGGAGAAGGCCGTGCTGGTGGTTGCCGCCAATATCCTGAGCCGCCGCATCAACCCTCAGGAGCGTGCCAGTGCCGTGGTGTTCGCAGACGCCGCCGGCGCCCTGCTGCTCGGCCCCTCGCGCGACGAGGAGACCGGCCTCATCGGCGTCGACCTTGCCTCGGACGGCAGCCTATACGACCTGATTTCCATTCCGGCCGGCGGCAGCAATCGCCCCTTCGCCCCCGAGATCGCCGCCCAGGACTTCCTGATGACCATGCGCGACGGCAAAGCGGTGTTCTCGCAGGCCGTGCGCATGATGAGCCATTGCGCCGAAAAGGCCATGGCTCGGGCAGAGATGACGGCGGTGGACATCGATCGCTTTGTGCCGCATCAGGCCAATGCGCGGATCTTCGATGCGGTCTCGGCCGAACTCGGGCTGGACACAGCCAAGACCGTGCGCAGCATCGAGGACTACGGCAATTCCTCGGCGGCCACGATTGCGTTGTCGCTATCGCTCGCCCATCAGGCCGAACCGTTCAGGCCGGGCGAAAAGCTGCTGCTTTCCGCGGCCGGCGCCGGCATGACCGGGGGCGCCGTGGTGCTGGGCATGGGGTGATGACGGGTGCGAAAAGCTTCAGTTTTGAGGAACAGCGAAGACCTCAATGCCGAAATCGAGGCCAAGCTCGACCAATTTAGCCAATGTCCGCAGCGAAATTTCATCGCCGAAATAGCCATCGCCAAGAAACTCAACGATGATCCACGTCCTGCCGCCGCTTTCCCTCAGGCTCAGCAGAAAGGCTTTGTGGGGAAGAAGGCGATCAACCAGTTCTTCAACACGACTGGCAAACCATTGCTTTTCGACACAATGCCGCTCGCCATAGCGCCAACTCGTGTCCGGGTAGACGCCCGGCTGTGGCGTGCCTTTTGGAGTCTTACGCGCATCTCCAACCCGACTCTGGATTTTCGGCTCAAGTCCGACCGCAGCCGTGATTTCCGCTGGATCGATGCTTGGATGTTTGATGAAGAGTTGGAGCTCGAACCGCCGTTGCGTCTCTCCTTCAGAGTCCGCTCCGTCTTGTTTTCTCCTACCGAAGGGCACGACGTTAGACATTGTCCGCCCCTTCGAGCCTCAACTCTTGCCGATCTGGCGCGGAACCTGCACGAAGTCCTCGAGGTTGAGGCCCTTTTCCGCGAGTAGGGCTTCCAGCACCGGCTGCAAGCGCCCCAGGCTCTCCTGGACGGCATCGCGCACGGTATCGACCACCACCTGGGTGTCGCGCTCGATCTCGATATTGAGCCGGTCGCCGGCGCGCTTGTCCTCGAAAACGGTCATGCGGCGGGTTTCGGGAATGAGCCAGACTTCGAACCAGCCTTCCTTCTTGTCGACTTCCGACACGGTCAGGCTGGCGCCATTAATGGCGATATAGCCTTTGGCGAAGACGTAGCGCGCGAAATCCGGCGGGATGGCGATGCGGATGACCTTGTTGCCTTCCGAGGTGCCGACGGAGTCGATGGTGGTGGAGAAATCGACATGGCCCGAGATCGGATGCCCGCCGATTTCGGCGCCATCTTTGGCGGCGCGCTCGACATTCACGCGATCGCCGGCGACATAGTCGGCCAAGGTGGTGATCTTCAGGCTTTGCAGCATCACATCGAAGGTTGCCTTCTGCGCCGAGACCAACTCGGTTGCCGTCAGGCAGACACCGTCCACCGAGACGCTGGCGCCGATGGCGAGCCCTTCGCTGAAGCCCTCGGGAAAGCGCAACGTGAAGGTGCGCAAGCCGTCATGATCCTTGACGGCGTCGATATCGGCGACGCCCTGAATGATGCCTGTAAACAAAGAAGAGGTCCTGTCAATGAAGCCGGAAGCCGAACAATGCATCGGCGCCTCGCGATGACGCCTTTAATCATAGATAGGCATGGTTGGGAAAGCCGCCAAGCGCGAGCACCGTACGAAGATGGCTCCCGATGCCTTCAGCGGATCGCCAGCTGGCTTGCCGGATCGAAGAAGTGCAGGCTGTCGGCCTGAAGCCCAACCTTCACGGCATCGCCGGCCTTGCGCCTCGCACTGACAGGCGCGCTGATGCGCATGCGGGTGGAAATCACGGCCGGCGCACTTTCGTCCAGTTCGTCCAGCCCCGCGCGCTTCTGCTTTGCGCCCGTCCCGGGCTCGACGAGATCGACATGGATGAGCAGGCTCGCCCCCAGGTCCTCCTGAAAGGCGATGCGAGCGGAAAGCGCCTCGGCAGCACCATCGGCGACGAACAGGTTTTCGGGACGAATGCCGACCACGACCTCACGATCGCCAGCAGCGGCAAGCCCAGGCCTTTCCTGTACGAAAGCGGCCGGCAAGGGCAAAACGAGGCCCGGCAGGGCAACCTCCATCCCCTGCCCGCTCCGGAGCAGCCGGCCGGGCAGCAAATTGATCGGCGGCGCGCCGATGAAGGTGGCTACGAACAGATTGACCGGCCGGTCGTAGAGCTCGCGGGGCGGCGCCAATTGCTGCAGCACACCGCCGTTCATCACGGCTACGCGATCGCCCATGGTCATCGCCTCGACTTGGTCATGCGTTACATAGACCGTGGTCACACCGCTCGCCCGCTGCAGGCGGGCGATCTCGGCACGCATCTGACCCCGCAGTCGGGCATCGAGGTTGGACAAGGGTTCGTCCATCAGGAAGGCAGCGGGCTCGCGCACGATCGCTCGTCCCATGGCGACGCGCTGGCGCTGGCCGCCGGACAACTGTCCGGGGCGGCGGGTGAGCAGCTTGTCCAGCTCGAGCATGGCGGCGGCGGCCTTCACCTTCTCCTCGATCACCTCGCGCCTCTCGCCGCGCACCTTGAGGGCGAAGCCGACATTGTCTGCGACGGAAAGATGCGGATAGAGCGCATAGCTCTGGAAGATCATCGCGACGTTGCGCTCGCGCGGCGACAGGTCGTTGGCCACCTCCGCACCGATCGAGAGCGTGCCGCCGGTGATGGTCTCCAATCCGGCGATCATGCGCAGGGCCGTGGACTTGCCGCAGCCCGACGGACCGACCAGCACCAGGAACTCGCCGTCTGAGATGTCGAGATCCAGTTTATTCACCGCCAGATGCCCGTCGGCATAGGCTTTGCTGACCTGGGAAAAGCTGATTGCGGCCATGACAGAACCTTCAATGGGCCGACTTGGTCAGGCCCTGCACGAAATAGCGATTGAGCAGGATCATCATCAAGACGATGGGAAGAGTGGAGAAATGCGCCAGCGCGCCGAGCGTGCCCCAGGAAATGTCCTTGGTGCCATAGGCCGAGAGCAGCGCCACCGAGATCGGCTTGCTGTCGGCCCGGGTCAGGAACATCGAATAGAGGAAGTCGTTCCAGGAGAACATGATGCAGAAGATGGCGCTGGCGATGATGCCGGGCACCACGGACGGCAGGGCAGTGAACAGGAAGGTGCTCCAGTCGTTGCTGCCGTCGGTCAGCGCCGCCTCCTCGATCGACACCGGCGAGGCACGGAAATAGGAGAACATCATCCACACCACGAAGGCGCTGTTCAGGGCGGTGTTGAGCAGGATCACCGCCCACCAGGTGCCGAGCAGGCCGATATCGCGCATCATCAGATAGAAGGGTATCAGCGTCGCGACCGGCGGCACCGTGCGGATGGCCAGGAAAAAATAGGCCAGCCACACGGCTTTCGGATTCTTGGATCGGGCCAGGGCGTAGCCGGCGGGAACGCCGAGAAGCAGCGACAGCAGGGTCGAGCCGATCGAGATGATCAGGCTCGATTTCACCAGCGACCACAGGTCGAACAGCCGGAAGACGTTTTCGAAATTCGCGAAGGTCGGCTCGAAGAAGAGCTGCGGCGGCGTGGTGAAGATATCCCTCGCCGGCTTATAGGCGGTGGAGAACAGCCAGACGATCGGAAAGAGCGCGATGGCGAGGATGACGATGAGGGCAGCACGCCTTGCCCATAATCCCCTGTCGGCAACAGCCTCACGCATTGCGGTTCCTCGCAGGCCTGACCAGGAAGATGAAGAAGGCCGCCATCACGCCGATGCAGACGGTGATCAGATTGCTCACGGCCGAGGCCCTGCCGATATTGAAGAATTCCAGCCCCTGCTTGACGCCATGGATCATCAGCGTGGTGGTGGCATCGCCGGGCCCGCCGCTGGTGCTGACATAGATGATATCGAAAACACGGAAGGCATCCATCATCCTCAGCACCAGGGCCAGGAAGGCCGCCGGCAGCAGGAGCGGCAGGATGATCAGGGCGAAGCGCTGCACGCTGGTGGCGCCGTCGACCTGTGCCGCCTCGAGGATATCCGTCGGCAGGGACTTCAGCCCGGCCAGCAGGATCAGCGCCATCAGCGGCGTCCACTCCCAGACGTCGACGGCGATCAAGGTCGGCAAAGCGAGCAGCGGATCGGCAAGCAGGCCTCGCGGCCCCGAAATGCCGGCCTCGGCCAGGAAATAGCCGAGCACGCCATAGTCGGCGTTGAGCATGGCCTTGAAGATCAGCCCGACGACCAGCGGCGTCACCGTGGCCGGGATCAGCAACAGGCCGAGGGCAATGCGGTTGAACAGGTCGTCGCGCCAGAGCAGCAAGGCGATGCCGAGGCCGAGGATGAACTCGAGGGAAACGGCACCGATGGTGAAGATGAAGGTGTTGATCAGCGCCTGACGGGCGGTCTTGTCGTTCCACAGGGCGATATAATTATCGAGCCCGACGAAATGCCGGCCCGCCGGGCGAACGAGACTGTATTCCTGGAAGGAATAGAAGATCCCCTGTGCCATCGGCCAGACGGCGATTGCCAGCACATAGAGTATGGCGGGAGCCGCCAGAAGGATCAGGAAGAGCTGGCGCTTGCGTGCATAGGACAGGCGCCGGGGCATCGCCCTCGTGGCGCCGTTGCTTCCGACGAGACGCGTTGAACTACTTTCCAAAACCAGGCTCTCCGGAATCGTCGACGACAAGACAGGCGCGAGCATGATCGCGCCGCCCTCGGTGGCAATGCAACCTTGCTTGGACAGGCCCTGCGGAAGTTAGTTCCCAATGAGCGCATGCTCGCTGCACTCATTGGGAGATTTCAGGCTCAGAACAGCTTTTCAGCCTGGGCCTGGGCATCGTCCAGGGCTGCCTTGGGATCGGCGTTGCCGACTAGCACGCCATTGACAGCCGAGCCGATCAGGTCCTGCAATTCCGGATATTGCGGAATGCGCGGCCGGAAATCGACATTGCCATGTTCGAAGGAGGTGGCCAGCACGGGCAGGAACGGGAACTTCGCCAGAAGGTCCTTGTCCGTCATCTCGCTCTTGCGCAGATAGCTGCCGGCACCGCGCAGATTGAATTCCTTGTGCACGGCCGGGCTGGTGATCCACTTGATGAAGGCCCAGGCCGCCTCCTGCTTGCGCTTGTCGATATCGGCGTTGATGCCGAGCCCCCAGCCGCCGATACCGTATTCAGGTTCCTTGCCGGCACGCGCCGGCGTCAGCATGATGCCGACCTTGCCGACGACCTTGGAGATTTCCGGATTATCGTAGCCGGCGGCGCCGATCGACCAGGTCTGCATGTTGGCGACCATGCCCTGGCGGAAGCTTTCCTCGCGCGCGCCCCAATCATAATCGGCCGCGCCGGGAGGAGCCGCCTTGTCGAACAGCTTCTTGTAATCCATGACGCTCTGGAGATTGGCCGCCGAATTGAGCGTGGGCTTGCCGTCCGGCCCCAGGATCGAACCGCCGAGCTGGAAGTTATATTGCATCCAGTCTTGCGCCACGGCCGGGCCCTTCTGGCCATTGGCGACGAAGCCGAAGGTCTTCTTGGCCGGGTCGGTCAGCTTGATCGCATCGGCGATGTAGTCTTCCATCGTCGCCGGCGGCTTCAGGCCCGCTGCTTCATAGAGGTCCTTGCGATAGGCCAGCACATTGGCATAACCGGCGAAGGGAAAGGCGACCTGCTTGCCCTTGTAGCCGCCCAGGCCCTTCATCAGACTGGGATAGATATCGTCAACCTTGATCTCGGCGGCATCGCGCTTGATCCAGTCGGTGAGGTCGACGGTATAGCCGGCTTCGGCGAACTGCCCCGACCAGACGATGTCGGTGGTGGCAATATCATAGCCCTTGGTGTGACCGACATAATCGGCCGTAATCTTGGTCAAGAGTTCGGGATAGCTCAGGATCTCGACATTGACCTTGGCGCCGGTAGCCTTCTCGAAATCCGGCGCCATTGCAGCCAGGATCACCGCGAACTGGTCGTTCTGCGATGCCAGGCTCAGCGTGACGCCGTCGAAACGTTCCTGGGCCTGCGCGCCTCCCGCAAACACCAGAAATCCCGCCAGCATGAGAGAGCGGCATTTTGCCGTCATGTTCATCGTGGGTCCCCTCCGTTACACCCTCGCAACCGGGAGGCTATCATTGCATTTTTTACGCGCAATCAGAATGTGAGAAATTCGACCACACTCAAACATTTTTTTGCAACTTAATAAAAAACGAACCCCACATCCTCGCAAATTCTAACAAATTATTACATAATTTTGTTTGGTTTGTTGCGCATGACCCTTTTCTGCCCTGCGCGGACAGGATAGATTTCCGGTAGCGGCCAAGAGGGAACGCAGAGCCCCCTCATGCGCCGGCAAACCAGGACCGGATGGGGAGGGTTCGATGTCGGCACGACAGGAAGCGGACAGGAAGGACGATACGCTCACGCGATGCATAGGCTGGGCACAGCAATGGAGCGCTGAGTTTCCTTATATGCTCGCCAACCACCTGCCGATGATCCTGGTTGCCATGCAGCGCATGGGCGCTGATGACCGGCGGCTGGAGGAGTTCTGCGAGATCTACCGCGTCCAGAACGGCCTCGTTCCGGTGCCTGCCCCCAAGGAGGTAATCTCCCGGGAAAACTGGCGCGACACCCTGGGAGATCGCGAACGGGAGGGCGATTACCGCACTTTCTTCCGGTCGGAGGTTATGCGGCTCGGGGCCACGCCGGCAGCCCGGCTCTATCTGCCCGTCCTGTTCGACGGCTTTGCCGCCAGCGCAATGCATGCCTTCATGCGCATGGCCTATGCGACCTGGACGGACAATGACGAGGAAACCGCCATCGCTCTCGCCTATTGGGCCGCAACCTATCTCGACCTCGGCACCGGCCGGGGTGAAGCCGGCACAACCGACGATCCGCTCGATGTGTTGGCCTATATGTATGGGCCTTCCTCCTTCCGCCATATCGTCACAGAATGCGACCTGCTCTGGCACAATATGCGCGCGGTCGCAGCCAAGCCGGAATTCGCGCCCGTGCACGACATGCTGGCCATCGGCCCCGATACCATGGACCGGTACGCCCGCCTGTCGCTGGCGCTCTTTGCGGCCACCCAGGATTTCTCCCTGCTGCATGCCCTTACCGGCACGCATTGGTTGCGCATGATGGCGCCGCGGTCGCCCGACCCGACGATACCGATGCGCCGCTTCTGGCAGGCCATCGCCTCGCTGATTCCCAAGATCGGCTTTCCCGACATTCCGGCGGCCGAACAGGTGGAAGCATGGCGTCGGCAGAAGGTGCCGGACTGGCCGGAGATTTTCGCCGAGGCCGTCAGGCACGATGACGAGCACGATCTCAGCCTCAGCTTCTCGGCCTCCGAGGAATTCAAGCTTTATCGCGATCCGCTCTACAACTACGTTGCCGCCAAACGTCTCGGACTCATCTGATGCTGCTTGCCAATGCCACCCTGCCCGATGGACGCCGGGCGGATGTCCATATCGTCGACGGGCGTATCGCTTCGATCGAGGAGTCCCGCTTCCAATTGAGCGCTCCGGCTCGGCGCGATCTTGCCGGTGCCCTGCTGCTTCCCGCCTTCATCGATGGCCATATCCACCTCGACAAGACCCATATGGGCGCGCCGCTGGTGCCGCATGTGCCGGGGGAAAGCGTGCGCGAGCGCATCGCCGCCGAACGCGTAGCCCGGCATGCTGTCCCCCTGCCCGTCGAGGCTCGCGCCACCAATCTCCTGCGTCGCCTCGTCGCCAACGGCACCACCCGCGTGCGCAGCCATGTCGACATCGACAATGACGTAAAGCTCGCCAACCTGGAGGCCCTGCTCGCCGTTCGGGAACGGTGGAGGCCTTGGGTCGACATCGAGATCGTCGCCTTTCCCCAGAGCGGCGTCGTAAGCGAACCCGGCGCCGCCGACCTCCTCGATGCGGCCCTCGCTGCCGGTGCGGACCTGATCGGCGGGCTCGATCCCGCTGGTTTCGACCATGACGTGCCAGGCCAGCTCGACATCGTCTTCGCCCTCGCCGAAAAATACGGCAAGGGGGTCGACATCCATCTGCATGACGGCGGCGAAACCGGTGGCTCCGAGCTGCGCGACATTGCCAGCCGCACCGAGGCGCTCGGCCTGCAGGGGCGTGTGGTGGTGAGCCATGCTTTTTCCCTCGGCGATCAGTCTCCGGAGAGCTTCGGCCGCACCGCGGAGGCCCTGGCGCGCGCCGGCGTGGCGATCATGACATCGAGCCCGGCCGCCGTGCCGGTACCGCCGGTGAAGGCGCTGCGCAGCCATGGCGTCACCCTGTTTGCGGCCTCCGACAACATCCGCGACTGCTGGTCTCCCTTCGGCAATGGCGACATGCTCGATCGTGCCGCCATCGTCGCTTCCCGGCAGGAATTCTACGCCAACGAGGATCTGCGCATGGCACTCGACCTTGCCACCGTCGAGCCGGCCAAGGCTCTCCGAGTTGCCGGCTACGGCCTGGCACCGGGTGCGCCGGCCGATCTCGTCGTCATCGACACGCCGAGCGTCGAGGAAGCCGTGATCAACCGCCCGCCCCGCAAGCTCGTGCTGCGAGGCGGCGTGGTCGTTGCCGAGAACGGCGTCGTGGTCGAGACACTGCCGATCTGATACCAGGTCGCATAAAGCTCGACCCGTCATTCCCGGCGCCGCCGCAGGCGGCGGAAAGAGAATCCAGGAGCGGCGGGGCGCGGTTTCAGCCCCCTAGCTTCCCTTCCCCTCGCTACGCTCGGCCGGGAATGACACGCTCCCATTGCCGGCCCAGTCCCTCATTCGCAGGCGCTGCCGCCTCATTTCCTCGATTGCGGATAGATCGTCTCGCCGCGCTTGAGCATGGCGACGAAGGCCTCGATCTTCTTCTTCCGCCCGGCCTCGGTCTTGGTGTTGTGCATGCGGAAGGCCAATGCGAAACGGTTCTGTGCGCTGAGCGCGCTTACCATCTGCAGCGCATCCGGTTCGGCCTCGATCGCGGCCTGCAGATCCTGGGGAATTTTGAGATCCTTGCCGCTCCCATAGGCCCGATCCCAGCGGCCGTCCGCCTTGGCGGCCTCCACCTGCTTCAACCCGTGTTCGGTCATGCGCCCCTCGGCGACCAGACGGGCGACATTGTCGACATTGATCCGGCTCCAGATGCTCTTGCGCCCGCGCGGCGTATAGCGCTGCAGGAAGCTGCGCTCGTCGAGCCCCTTGCGCACCGCGTCAATCCAGCCCCAGCACAGCACCACGTCGATCGCCTGCTTGGCCGTGATCGAGGCGAGCCCCGAGCCCACCTTGTGGATTTTGATCCAGACTTCGCTTTCGCTGTCGTGATGGTCGCGAAGCCAGGCATGGAAGCTGTCGGCATCCGCGAATTCACGGATCTTGGCGGGATCGACGGTGACGGGCGGCATCGGGGTTCCTCACGCTTGGGTCAATGCAGGAGCGGCTTGGGCTGGACGAGAGGCCAGCGCTTAATGATCCGATATTCCCTCTTCCCCAACCTGCTGTGAACCATGCAAAAATCTGCGACCCGAATAGAGATCGGGTCGATTTGCTGTTCCGATATTGGCCACTCGCCGTAGGAAAGGGTCAGATGTGGGGTGAAATCCGGAAAGGCACGCATCCCCAACTTGGTCATGGCCGCACCCAGTATTTCATGGAGCTCGAACAGGGCTGCCCCTTCACAGCACAGGATGAGCGGATAACTCGGTGCCCTGCCCCGTTTGGGGATCGTGCCAAAACTCTTGATAGCATTGAGCGTTATCTCGAAAGCGGGCAATTGGACGAGATCGCCGGCTAGTTCCGCCGCATAGGTGCGCGGCGACTTGAGCCGCTTGAAGTCGCCGATATGGTGGAGCGAGACGTGGAAGCGGTCCTGCCGCAACATGCTCCCGCGGAAATGGTTCGCCTCAAGGAAATCCTGCCTGAATCGTTCGATCCGAAGCGCATCCTCTGCGGCAGGAAACACCGCGAAGAACAATCTCTCCCCTCGCACTGGCCCACGCGGAAGCTCGCCATAGAACTCAAACGCCAACTGCATGATGACCTCGCGTTCTCGATCGGCATAGCCCGAATTAGAACAAAAAGAGAACAATGGTCAACCGAATTGTATCTGGTTGCGAGGCGGCTGATGGCTGCCACCCTAGTGCTGCCCGGCCAATTTCCTCACCTCGGCGGCATCTTCTCGAATTTCGGCAAGGCCGGATCGAGGTGGTCCCACTCATAGCCGCCGCTGGTATAGGTCACCGCCTGCGGCTTGTAGCGGCTCGGCTCGTCAAGGCTCGCGGCACGAACGGCGAAGAATTGCGGCATGGACGAGAAGGTCAGATAGACCGGAGACCCGCAGGTTGGGCAGAAATAGCGGTTCTTCCTGACGCCGCTGTCGGCCACCATCTCCCAGGGCCGCCCTTCCCCGGTGAGGGTCACATTCTGCCGCGGGAAGGTCAGGTGGGACTGATGCCCCGTGCCGCTTTCGCGCTGGCAGTCGCGGCACTGGCAATCATTGCTGAACACCGGATCGGCAGTGATCTCGTAGCGGATCGCGCCGCAGGCGCATCCGCCGGTATAGGCCTTGCTCATCTCGTCCTCCTCGCCTCAGTCCTTGCTGCCGCCCACGACGGTGCCGAGGTTGCGCAGGACCTTCTTCCAGCCCTCGCCCATGTTCCTGAAGGCCGTCTCGTTCCTGGGCATGACGAAGCCGGAATGGACGAGGCGAACCCGCGTCCCGCCCTCGGCGGCCTCCAGCGTCCAGGTCACCACCGTATCGAGCCGCGAGCCATAGCCCGCATTGTTCTCGTCCCCGCCCTGCCAGGCATAGGCGAGGCGCTCGTTCGGCTTCACGTCCAGTACCCTGCAATGGATGACGCCGTCCCAGGCACCGGCCGGCGTGGTGCGAAAGGTGAAACGCTGTCCTTCCACCGCGACGAAATCGGCGGGCGCCATCATCCAGCGCGCGATGAGGTCGCCTGAGGTCAGGGCCTTCCAGATGGTTTCCGGCGCATGCGGGAAGATCTCGTCGACCACGATCTCCTGCGTATCCGGCTCCAGGGCTTGATCATTCACGGGTCGATCTCCTTCAAGAGGGTTCTGAGATTGGCGAAGCGCCGGCGCCAGAACAGGCTGTAATGGCTCATCCAATCGGCTAGCGGCTCGAGGCCGCCGGGTTCGGCCCGGTAATAGACCTTCCGCCCTTCCGGACGTTCGGCGACGAGCCCCGCCTGTTTCAACGCCTTGAGGTGCTGGGAAACCGCGCCCTGCGTGACGCCGCTCCCCTGTGTCAGCTCGGCGACAGTAATCTCGTCGCATCCGACGATCCGCTCGAACACGGCTCGCCTTGTCGGATCCGCGAGGGCGCGCATAACGGTATCGATGGCAGCTGTCTCTGTCATGATTATCAATTAGCAAATACTAATGAATTAGTCAACACTAATGTTTCTAAATCTACAGGAAACGGCATCTCGGCATCCTGGAATGCGATGCGGCCTGCCCCTTCAACGGCCCAGAGCGTTGCCCCCAATACAGGCATGTCGAGCAGGCGCTCGTCGCGCTCCTCTCCAAAGTCTGGAGCGAAACTCGGTCAGCGTGCTTGCGCCAGAGCTACGGCATCCGGCCCGGCGGGGAAACGGAGCTGGCCGGAGGTGTCGTGGACAGCGGCCCACACAGCCTGGGCAACATCGCTCTCCCGCGTGGTCATGGCCGGCTTCGCGAAGGCCTCAAGAATTGGCTTCGCAAACTCGGCATAGTCCTGCGGGAGCAAATCCTCGACCGGCACGATGGCATTGGCCCCGAACCGCGTGGTCGGCGCATAGCCGGGCTCGACGAGTTTGACCTGCACTCCGAAATGACCGAGTTCATGAGCGAGCGAGCCCGAGAACCCTTCGACTGCCTGCTTGGATGCGGTGTAGGCGGCAGCGAGCGGAAACTCCCCGAGCGTCACGCTCGATGTCACGTTGACGATGATGCCTGCACGGCGTGCACGCATTTGCGGAATGACTGCCCGGCACATGGCCATGACACCGATCGTGTTGGTCTCGATGAGCTGGCGGATCAGTGACATCGGCATGGCTTCGAACGCGCCCACACCGCCCACGCCGGCATTGTTCACGAGTACATCGATCGGGCCCGCAGCATCCGCCAGCGCAACGATGCTTTGTTCATCGGTGACATCCAGCGGCAATACGCGCAGCCGGTCGGATTGAGCGCCAAGAATGGTCGGGTCGGGGCGTCTCATCGCAGCGACGACATGCCAGCCATTCTGCAGGAAATGCTCGGCAGTGGCCTTGCCGTAGCCCGAGGAGGTGCCGGTGATGAGGATCGTCTTGTCCATAGTGCCTGTCTCCTTGCGTTTGATGCCGCAAGATAGACAAGCCGATTTGGACGATATATAACTTACTATCCATAAATAATTACCAACCGTCCAAAATGGATCCACTCAGCGACATCATAAGCCTGCTCCGGCCGACGGCCGCCATCTCCAAGCCGATCACTGCGCGCGGCCGCTGGGGCGTAAGCTATCGGGCCCATGACGCGCCCGGTTTCACGATCATATTGGAGGGGCAGGCCTGGCTGAGATTCGTCGGCGAAGAGCCGTTCCGGCTTGCTCAGGGAGATTTCGTGCTCCTTCCGACAACGCCCGCATTCTCCCTGTCCAGCGAACCGGATATCGACTGCATACCGGTGGAACCGCGAAACGAAGCGATCCGGCATGGCGAACCGGAAGGCGCGCCGGACCTTGTTGCCCTGGGTGGCACCTTCGCATTCGAGCGGGTGAATGCACCGCTCCTGCTGGCACTGTTGCCCGGCCTCATTCACATTCCGGCTTCGGAGGGACGAACGACACGGCTCGGCCGTCTCATTGATCTGCTCGCCGAGGAATGCGCGACCGATTACCCGGGCAAGGAGCTGATTGTCCGTCGCATGCTCGAAGCGCTGCTGGTCGAGGCTCTTCGCTGGCGCAGCATCGGCAATCGGGCGATGCCTGCAGGCCTCCTCAGCGGCATGCGGGACCCAGCTCTCGCCCGAGTGCTGCAAGCAATCCACGCCGATGTTCGCAAGAACTGGACGGTCGTCGATCTTGCAAAGATGGCCGGCATGTCGCGATCAGGCTTCGCCGCGCGGTTCGGAGAGGTCTTGGGATGTGCGCCAATCGAGTATCTAGCGCGTTGGCGCATGGCGATCGCAAAGGATGCGCTCACGCGTGGTGTAAAGTCCCTGGATCGGATCGCCGATGAAATTGGCTATGAATCCGCCAGCGCCTTCAGCACCGCTTTTCGCAAACGTCTCGGTTGCTCGCCGGGTAAGTTCGCGCGTGAAGCCGCCTAACTGAACGAACATCGGCTCAAGACGGTCCGTCCATTCCACTCGCAGGACAGGCGGCGGCGACTGTCCGCGAGCAGCGAAGTCTCCACGGTGCTTAGCGCGTGACCACCTCGTCAATGACCGCGATAGCGTCGACCTCTATGAGATAGCCTGGGGACATGATCGCCACCCCGACTACCACATTCGCCGGTTTGTGATCTCCGAACAACGAAATCTGCGCTTCTTCGATGATTGGAACGTGTTCGTCGCGTTTATAGTCGACGACGTAGATCGTGATCTTGCAGACGTGCTCGGGCCGTGCCCCCGCGGCACGAAGTGCCCGGCCCAGATTGGCGAAGGCCAGGCGCGCCTGCGCCGCAAAATCGCCATGCCCGACGAGTTTGCCGTGCATGTCCTCGGGCTGTTGGCCTGAGACGAATACCATCCTGGAACCCGTGGCAACCACAACCTGGGTGTACAGTTCGGGAACCGGCAGATCGGCCGGGTTGATGAGTTCGAGGGGCATTGGACGATCTCCTGCCTGGCTTGATCGACATCGGCGGTGGTGATCGCCGCGCCGCTGGCACACGGGGCGATAGCAAAGCGTCACCGAAATCGGGTCGGATGTCGAACGCCTTACACAAGTGTCGCCGGCGAACCGCCGCGCGATACAGACAGTCCCGCCAGAAGCGGCGCGTATGCGGCAAGCCTGCGGGACACGAACTCCGTGAAGAGCCGCACGCGCTTCGTCTTGCGTGTCTCCCCCTGTGTAAGAAGCCAGAGCGTTCCGTACATGTGCAAGTGGGTACCCGGCACCCGCGCCAGCAAGGGGTCGGCATCTCCGACGAAGCACGGCAGCGTCGTCAAGCCGAGTCCCTGCCGTACAGCAACGATCTGCGCCTCGGCATCTGTGACCCTGAACGGAACCCCGGCGGTGCGAACCTCACCCTCGTGAGCCCAGTCCGGGATGCCATGAATGCTGATGACGATCCACCGCATGGGATCAGGCACGCCCCCACGCCACGCAGCTAGTCGATCGCGGGACATGTAGATACCGCCGAATATATCCGGTCCCTTCAGGCCGTGAAGATTGAGCGGTAGGGTTTTGCGGTCGTAGACGACGCGGATCGCGACATCAGCCTCTCGGTTGGTCAGATTTGCCAGCTCGCCGGACGACAAGATTTCCATCTCGATGTCCGGATGCAGCATCGCGAAATCGGCGAAGTCCGGCATGAGCAGGTGTGACGCGAGGGTCGGCGCCAGCGTCACCCGCAAAAGCCCGCGCACACCCTGGTCGCGACCGAAGACGCGCGTCTCCAGTTGGTGCGAGGACGCTTCCATCTGGTTCGCAAACTCGAGGACCTCCTCGCCTGAAGCCGTCAGGCGGTAACCGGAAGGCAGCTTTTCAAACAGGTGCGCCCCGAGGCGTTCCTCAAGCTGCGCGATGCGTCGCAGCACGGTCGAGTGATTTACCTCGAGGCGTGCGGCAGCGGACCGCACCGAGCCTCCCCGCGCGACAACAAGAAAATAGCGAACGTCATCCCAGTCGATCATGGTGCAATCCGGCACCGCAAGGTGTGCCTTCCAAAGCCTGTACCGAACACATCAAACCGCAATATGGGCGATCATCATAGCCTGTATCGACGGACACGACCCAATTCCGAACAGCAGATACCGATCATCGCAGCTGGTGTCAGCTGTCCAACCGGATCGTTTTCGCACCACCGATGTGCGCGCTTCCGCACTCAACGCTCCGCTTCAGCAAACCCATGTTGAGGTTTCTCGGGTGCTCCCCTCACGACCAAAAACGGAGCCCGAAAAGGAGAAGTCATGGGAAAGCTGGACGGTAAAGTTGCAGTCATCACGGGTGGATCGAGCGGCATGGCGTTGTCGAGCGCCAAGCGCTTCGTCGAAGAAGGCGCGTATGTCTTCATCACGGGCCGGAGGCAGGAGGTGCTCGACGAGGCGGTCAGGCTGATTGGCCGTAACGTAACCGGCGTGCGCGGCGACGCGGCCAATCTCGAGGACCTCGACCGCCTGTTCGACACGGTCAGGCGGGAAAAGGGCAGCATCGACATCCTGTACGCAAGCGCTGGCACAGGCGAAGCCGTTCCGCTGGGCGAAATTACCGAGCGGCATTTCGATGCGGCCTTTGGTCTGAATACGCGTGGTACGCTGTTTACGGTCCAGAAGGCGTTGCCGCTGTTCAACGATGGCGGGTCGATCTTCATGACCGGGTCGATCTTCATGACCGGGTCGGTCGCCTCGGTGAAAGGTTTTCCCGGTTATGCCGTGTATGCGGCGAGCAAGGCGGCGTTGCGTTCCTTCGCACGCACCTGGCTCAACGAGTTGAAGGGCAGGAATATCCGGGTGAACGTGCTGAGCCCGGGACCGATCGCCACGCCGATGCAGGACCAAGTTCTCACCGAAGAAGCAAAGCGGATGTTCGAAACCCTGATCCCGCGGGGAAAGATGGGGCGTCCCGAGGAAATCGCGGCAGCCGCGCTGTTTCTTGCTTCTGACGATTCCAGCTTCGTGAATGGGGTGGAGTTGTCTGTCGACGGCGGCTTCTCGGCCATCTGAAATCGCGCCTGATCGCGGGAATGGCTGATCGGCGGGAACCAGCGTGTCCATGGTGGAACGACTTCCACGCTGACAGTCAGTCCGGCCGCGCAAGCATTCGCGGCGGGACATCGACACTTCAATTAGGATCGGAGAAGTATCATGAGCTATGCGATCATAGGATTTGGTGCAGTAGGCCAGGCCCTTGCCCACGCCTTCGCCCGCAAGAACATCAAGGTGGCCGTCGCGAGCCGCCGGCCGCCCGAGACATTGGCGCCGCAGGCTCGGGCGATTGGGCCCACGGTCGTCGCCACGTCGCTGCCGGATGCACTCGAGGCCGGCACGATCATCCTGGCGGTCCCGTTCGCGAAGCATCGAGAGGTTGCGAAGGCCCTGCCGAACTGGAAAGGCAAGACGGTGATCGACGCGATGAACGCGTTGCTTCCGCCTGAAGAGTTGGACGGTCTCCCGTCCTCCGCCTTCGTCGCGAAGGCATTCGCCGGCGCCAAGCTCGTGAAAGGCTTCAATCACCTGATTGCCGCCACCCTGGCTTCCGACCCGATCGTCGAAGGAGGCCACCGGGTCGTCTTTCTGTCGAGCGACGACGAGGACGCGATCGCTCCCGTGGCGACGTTGGCGAAACAACTGGGGTTCGCACCCGTCCAGCTGGGAAAACTCAACGAGGGTGGCGCGCTGGTGCACGCCCGCGGCCGCATCTGGGGCCAGCTCATCTTCCAGGATTTGTTCAAGAAGGAGCAGTGATCGATAGCGTGTGGACGCTGTTGGAAGAACGAGAAGGCGCCCGACGGAGCGACAGATCTGCCGGGCGCCGTCTATCGACTGCCATCAATGGCCGAGGATTCACCCAGATATCCTCTGCCATCCGCCGCTACGCCGTCCCCTCACTCCCACTCGATCGTGCCGGGCGGCTTGCTTGTCACGTCATACACCACCCGGTTGATACCCTTCACCTCGTTGATGATGCGCGTCGCCGCGCGCCCGAGGAAGTTCATGTCGAAGGGGAAAAAATCGGCGGTCATGCCGTCGACCGAGGTCACGGCGCGCAGGCCGCAGACGCTGTCATAGGTGCGCCCGTCGCCC
Source organism: Labrys sedimenti (assembly GCF_034424805.1). Classification (NCBI taxonomy): domain Bacteria; kingdom Pseudomonadati; phylum Pseudomonadota; class Alphaproteobacteria; order Hyphomicrobiales; family Xanthobacteraceae; genus Labrys; species Labrys sedimenti. The sequence goes on along the minus strand of NZ_JAXOUF010000001.1, from coordinate 573,493 downwards.
ATCACGCCCACGGTGCGCACGGGCAGCAACACGGCGAAGGCCTGCCAGATCTTGTCGTAGAGGCCGGCCTTGCGGATCTCGTCGAGATAGATCGCGTCGGCGGCGCGCAGCGTGTCCAGTTTTTCCCTTGTGATCTCGCCGGGAATGCGGATGGCGAGGCCCGGACCTGGGAAGGGGTGGCGGGCGACGAAGGCTTCCGTCAGGCCGAGTTCGCGACCGAGCGCCCTGACCTCGTCCTTGAAGAGCTCGCGCAGCGGTTCCACCAGCTTCATGTTCATGCGCTCGGGAAGGCCGCCGACATTGTGGTGCGACTTGATCGTCACCGAGGGCCCGCCGGAGAAGGAGACGCTCTCGATCACATCGGGATAGAGCGTGCCCTGGGCCAGGAATTCGGCGCCCCCGATCTTGCGGGCCTCTTCTTCGAACACCTCGATGAAGAGGCGGCCGATGGTCTTGCGCTTCACTTCCGGATCGGTGACGCCGGCAAGCTCGCCCAGGAAGCGCTCGGACGCATCCACATGTACCAGGGGAATGTTGTAGTGCTCGCGGAAGAGGCCGACGACCTGATCGGCTTCGCCGGCCCGCATCAGGCCGTGGTCGACGAAGACGCAGGTGAGCTGATCGCCGATCGCCTCATAGATCAGCACGGCCGCCACGGAGGAGTCGACCCCGCCCGACAGGCCGCAGAGCACCCTGCCCTTGCCGACCTGCTTGCGGATCTTCTCGATCATCTCGGCCCGGTAGGCCGCCATGGTCCAGTCCGACTCGATGCCGACGATCTTCTGCACGAAGTTCTTCAGGAGCTTGCCGCCATCGGGCGTGTGCACCACTTCCGGATGGAACATCGTGGTGTAGTAGCGCCGCTCCTCGTTCACCGCGATGGCGAAAGGGGCGTTCTCGGAGGTGCCGACCACCTTGAATCCAGCAGGCAGCTGCGTGACGCGGTCGCCATGGCTCATCCACACCGGATAGCGTTTGCCGGCTTCCCAGAAGCCTTCAAAAAGCGGACTCGCCTCGAGGATCTCGACGTCGGAGCGGCCGAACTCGGCGGCGTGGCCGCCTTCGACCTTGCCCCCGAGTTGGGTCGCCAGGGTCTGCTGGCCGTAGCAGATCGCCAGGATCGGCACGCCGGAATCGAACACCGCCTGCGGTGCCCGGGGGCTTCCGGCCGTCGTCACCGAGGCCGGGCCGCCGGAGAAGATCACGCCCTTTGGCTTCAACTTCTCGAAAGCCTCGGCGGCGCTCTGGAAGGGATGGATCTCGCAATAGACGCCGACCTCGCGCACGCGGCGTGCGATCAGCTGGGTGACTTGCGAACCGAAATCGATGATGAGGATGGCGTTGTGTGTCATGGCAGGGAGGTAGTCGACCGGGGCTTTCGATGCAACTGAGGGAAGGTCGAAATCTTGCAACGCCGCACAGTGCAAAACAAGATTCAACTGAGTTATTTGCAATAATGCCAACATAAGGCGAAGGGTGCGAATTTGGTGTGCCGGTCTTCAGACCGGCATCTTACCCCAGGCAGACTGGCGGCTCCATGCCGGTCTGAAGACCGGCACACCAATTATTACTTCTTGTGCAGCAGGGCGATGAAGAAACCATCAGTACCGGAACGGAGGGGCGAAAGTTGCAGGCCGATGCCGCCCGACGAACCGAAGCGTGCGAAAGCCGAAAGCCCGGCGCCCTTGGCCAGTTCCGGCAGGGGCGCGGCGGTGAAATCGACGTTGTCGGCCAGGAAGGCCTTCACCGAGGCATCGTTCTCTTCCGGCAGCACGGAGCAGGTGACGAAGACCAGGCGACCGCCGGGTTTCACCGCTCTCGCCCCCGCCTTGAGCACGGCGGCCTGATCCTTCTGGCGATCGGCCAGGCTCGAGGGGCGCATGCGCCATTTCGTGTCGGGGTTGCGGCGCCAGGTGCCGCTGCCCGAGCAGGGCGCATCCACCAGCACCAGGTCCATGCGGCCATCGAGGTCGTCGATTGCCAAGCCTCCTCGCGGTGTGCGGACCTGGACGTTGCGGATCCCCGCCCTGGCAAGCCGATCATGGATCGGGGCCAGGCGGCGCTTGTCGCTGTCGGTGGCGAAGATCTGTCCCTTGTTCTCCATGGCGGCAGCGAATTCCAGCGTCTTGCCGCCACCGCCGGCGCACAGATCCAGCACCTGCTCGCCCGGCTTGGCCGCCGCGACGAGGCCGGCCAGTTGCGAGCCTTCGTCCTGGATCTCGAACCAGCCCTTCTGGAAGCTCTCCTCGGCCTGGATGGCCGGGCTGCGGCCGTCAGGACCGAGCGGCACGCGCACACCCCAGCGCGAGAGAGGCGTGGCGCTGGCATGGAGAGGCTCGAGTTCAGCGAGGAGCTTGTCCCGCGTCGCCTTCAGCGTGTTGACGCGCAGATCCACCGGCGCACGCTCGGCCAAAGCCCGTCCCTCGGCGATGGCGTCCTCTCCGAAGGCCGCCTCGAAGGAGGCCCACAGCCAGTTCGGAACATCCGCCTGGATATCGGGCGCCGCCTGCTCCAGCTTGCGCCCGGCCAGCGCCTTGCGCTCGTCCTCCGTCAACGGTTCGGGCGCGAAGCGTTCGCCGGTGAACAGGGCTTCGAGCGTTTCGATCGTCTCGCCGCGCTGCAGGACCAGCATGCCGATCAGCGAGGCACGCGGTGCCTCGCTGTCCATCAGCCAGCGGGCCGAGGCGCGGCGGCGCAAGGTGTCATAGACCAGCCCGGCCAGCGCCGCCCGGTCGCCGGAGCCGGCGAAACGATGGGAGAGCCCCCAATCCTTGAGCACATCAGCGGCAGGACGGCGGCGGGCTTCGATATCGGCCAGGATCTCGATGGCGGCGGACAGGCGGGCGGAGGGGGTCAAGATAAAATCCCGGGTGCGCGGACGTCTCGTCCGCTCTTGGAAACGTGGCGTTTGTAAGAAACAAGAGGCGGACGTCGCCGCCACATTGAACGTAGTTCAATGTGGCTGTTGTCCGCGCACCCGGGAAGGATCAATTCCGTCCCGGATAGTTCGGGCTCTCGCGAGTGATGGTCACGTCATGGACATGGCTTTCGCGCAGGCCCGCATTGGAGATGCGCACGAACCTGGCACGCTCCTGGAAATCCGTGATCGTCTCGGCGCCGACATAACCCATCGAGGCGCGCAGGCCGCCGGCGAGTTGGTGCAGTACGGCCGAGACCGGCCCCTTATAGGCGACCTGGCCTTCGATGCCTTCCGGCACCAGCTTCATCGAATCCTTGATGTCGGCCTGGAAATAGCGGTCGGCCGAGCCGGCGGACATGGCACCGATCGAGCCCATGCCGCGATAGGATTTGTAGGAGCGACCCTGGTAGAGATAGACCTCGCCGGGGGTCTCGTCGGTGCCGGCCAGCATCGAGCCGACCATGGCGACCGAAGCGCCGGCGGCGATCGCCTTGGCGAAATCGCCCGAAGTCTTGATGCCGCCATCGGCGATGACGGGCACGTCGTGTTCGCGCGCCGCATTGGCCGAGTCGATGATGGCGGTGAGTTGCGGCACACCGACACCGGCCACGATGCGGGTGGTGCAGATCGAACCGGGGCCGATGCCGACCTTGATGGAATCGGCGCCCGCGCCGATTAGGGCCCGGGTCGCCTCGCCGGTGGCGACGTTGCCGGCCACCACCTGCACCGAATTGGACTGGCGCTTGATGCGCGACACCGCGTCCAGCACCTTCTGCGAATGGCCGTGGGCGGTATCGACCACGATCATGTCGACGCCGGCATCGATCAGCATTTCGGAGCGGGCATGGCCGCCGTCGCCGACCGTGGAAGCAGCGGCGACGCGCAGGCGCCCCTGCTCGTCCTTGCAGGCGTTGGGATGGAGCGTGGCCTTCTCGATGTCCTTGACGGTCATCAGGCCGACGCAGCGATAGGCCTCGTCGACCACCACCAGCTTCTCGATGCGAAATTGATGCAGCAGGCGCTTGGCCTCCTCCTGCTCCACGCCGGACTTCACGGTGACCAGGCGCTCCTTGGTCATCAGTTCGGCCACGGGCTGGTCGAGCTTGTCGGCGAAGCGGACGTCGCGATTGGTGAGGATGCCGACCAGGATGCCGGGCACTCCGGGAGCGGCGCCGGTGACGACCGGAATGCCGGAGATGCGGTGGCGCTTCATCAAGGCGAGCGCATCGGCCAGCGTGGCTTCCGGCGGAATGGTGATCGGGTTCACCACCATGCCGCTCTCGAAGCGCTTGACCTGGCGAACCTGTTCGGCCTGCTCTTCCGGGGTAAGGTTGCGGTGGATCACGCCAATGCCGCCATTCTGCGCCATGGCGATCGCCATGTTCGCCTCGGTGACGGTATCCATCGCCGAAGCCAGCAGCGGCAGGTTGACGGAGATGGAACGGGTGACGCGCGAACGGATGTCAGCCTGGGCCGGGAGCACCTCGGAGTGCCCGGGCGTCAGCAGCACATCGTCAAAGGTGAGCGCTTCAGGGAAAAGCGATGAATCAACGATGCGTGTCATTGCCAACTCTCAATCAGTAAAAGCGGAATCGATCCTGCTTCGGGGGGCTGGAATCCGTGCCGCCGGAGCTGGGTTGGCGCGATCGTTTACCATTTGAAATCGACAAGGGAAAGACAGGCAGTCGTCTTTTTACTGCCTGTCAGCCATGCATTTTTGGTCGTAACGAAAAATTCGGCGTGCCGGCTTTCTCAGCTTCCTTGCGATGGAGGCGAACCGGCACACCGGATCACGCAGACTTCGTCAGCGGCAGCACGTTGTGCAGCGTCTGGTCTGCGCCTTCCATGAACTTGCGGATGTTGCGCGCCGCCTGGCGGATGCGCTGCTCGTTCTCGACGAAGGCGATGCGCACGAAATCGTCGCCATGCTCGCCGAAGCCGATGCCCGGCGCCACCGCTACGGAGGCCTTCTCGATCAGGAGCTTGGAGAACTCCACCGAGCCCAGTTCCTTGAACTTGGGCGGGATCGGCGCCCAGGCAAACATCGAGGCCGGCGGGGTCGGCACGTCCCACCCGGCACGGGCAAAACTCTCCACCAGGGCATCGCGGCGCTTGCGATAGGTCTCGCGCATTTCGGCGATGCAGTCCTCCGGGCCGTTCAGCGCGGCAGCGGCAGCGACCTGGATCGGGGTATAGGCACCGTAGTCGAGATAAGACTTCACGCGGGCGAGCGCGGCGCAGAGCCGCTCGTTGCCGACCGCAAAGCCCATGCGCCAGCCCGCCATCGAGAAGGTCTTGGACAGGGTGGTGAATTCGACGGCGACATCCATCGCGCCCGGGACCTGCAGCACGGACGGCGTCGGCTCACTGCCGAAATAGATTTCCGAATAGGCAAGGTCCGAGAGCACGAAGAGGTCGTTCGCCTTGGCGAAGGCGATCAGGTCCCGGTAGAAATCGAGGCTGGCGACGCAGGCCGTCGGATTGGCGGGATAGGAGACGATCACCGCGATCGGCTTGGGGATCGAATGCTTTACCGCGCGCTCGGCCGAGCGGAAGAAATCCTCGTTCGGCTCAGCCGGGACGGAACGGATTACGCCCCCTGCCATCAGGAAGCCGAAGGCATGGATCGGGTAAGACGGATTGGGACAAAGCACCACGTCGCCGGGCGCGGTGATGGCGGTCGCCATATTGGCGAAGCCTTCCTTGGACCCCAGCGTGGCGACGACCTGGGTGTCGGGATTGAGCTTCACGCCGAAGCGGCGGGCATAATAATTGGCCTGGGCCTTGCGCAAGCCCGGAATGCCCTTGGATGCCGAATAGCGATTGGTGCGCGGCTTCTGGGCCGTCTCGATCAACTTGTCGGTGATGAATTTCGGCGTGGGCAGGTCGGGGTTGCCCATGCCCAGGTCGATGATATCTGCGCCCTGCCCGCGCGCTGCCGCCTTCACCCGGTTGACCTGCTCGAAGACATAGGGCGGCAAACGGCGGGTTGAGTAAAAGTCGGACATGACGGTGCTTTCGCGCGACAGCGCATTCAGGGTTACGGGGAGCGAACCTCTAAATCATTTCGATGAATGATGGCAAAAGAAATGCCAAAAATCTGCGCCGGTCGTGAAAAATCGATCTACGACAATGCGATATCGATCATTGCGGCGGGAAAAAGCCGACGTGCTTGCGCTGGGACGGCGGAACGCGCTTCTGGGCGACCTTGCGGTTGGCCTGCGCTCGGGCCTTGAGTTCCTCGGGGCTCGGCTGCCGGCCCGGCGTCGCCAGCAGGCTGGCCTCCAGCGCCTTGCGCTCGCTCATGGACAGAATCTGGTCGCTGCGCGGCGGCGGCAAAGCACCGATCCGCGGATAGACATTGGGCTGGCTCGTGCGGGATTGCGTCACGAAGGGTTGGGGCGTCGGCAACGGACCCGAGGTCAGCCCGAGGCGCTTGCTGGTCTGGCCGGAGCCTCCGGCACAGCTGGCAAGCCCGATGCCAGCCAATGCGGCGACGACGAGGAAGGAATGGATCCGCATGACGTTCTCGCAATTTCTCCCCTCTCTTATAGAGCGCCGGCCGATCGGCAAACAGGGAAAATCGATGAAATCACCGTCATGGTTCACAAAGCGATGCGAAGAAGCATTCACAGGAAGGAAAAACATGTTCTAATGAAGGGCCGTAAAGAGCCAAGATGGGGCGCGATGAAGAACGAGAAAAACTCCAATCCCCCTCCCTCGGCCGAGTCGCTGACCTCATTTGGACCAGTCGATATCGAGACGCTTGCCCGTAATATGGGGCGCGCGGTGGAGGAAGGCGGCAAGGCTCTGGCGGCCTATCTGCGCCCGCGGGAGGACGGCAGGGTCAAGAGCGACATCACCGAGGAGGTCGCCGACGCGGTCAATTCCATCGGTCATCTGGCGCAATATTGGCTGTCCGACCCGCAGCGCGCCCTGCAGGCCCAGACCAGCCTCGCCAGTGGTTTCATGTCCCTGTGGACCTCCTCGCTGCAGCGTATGGCCGGCGAGGAAGCCAAGCCTGCCGCGGAGCCCGACCCCAAGGATGCCCGCTTTCGCGACCCCGAATGGAGCCAGAACCAGTATTTCGACCTGCTCAAGCAGGCCTATCTGATTACCAGCCGCTGGGCGGAGAAGCTGGTCCACGAGGCCGATGGCCTGGAGCCGCGCCTGCGCCATAAGGCCGATTTCTACGTGCGGCAAGTCTCGGCCGCGATCTCGCCGAGCAATTTCATCGCCACCAATCCTTCGCTCATTCGCGACACGCTGGCCGAGAACGGCGAAAACCTGGTGCGCGGCCTGGAAATGCTGAAAGAGGATATCGATGCCGGCGATGGCGATCTGAAGATACGCCAGTCCGATACCTCGAAATTCGAAGTGGGCGTCAATCTCGCCACCACGCCGGGCAAGGTGGTTTTCCGCAACGCCACCATGGAGCTTCTGCAATATACGCCGACCACGGCCAGCGTGCTGAAGCGGCCCATCCTGATCTGCCCGCCCTGGATCAACAAGTTCTACGTGCTCGACCTGACGCCCGAAAAGAGCTTCATCAAATGGTGCGTCGACCAGGGCCTGACCGTATTCGTGATCTCCTGGGTGAACCCGGACGAGAAGCAGCGCAACAAAGGCTTCCTGGAATATATGAAGGAAGGGCCGGTCACAGCCCTCGATGAAATCGGCAAGATCACCGGCGAGAAGGAAGTCTCCGCCATCGGCTATTGCGTCGGCGGCACCCTGCTCTCGGTGACGCTGGCCTGGCTGGCTGCCAAGGGCGATACCCGCATAACCTCGGCCACCTTGTTCGCCACCCAGGTCGATTTCGACAAGGCCGGCGATCTCAAGGTCTTCGCCGACGAGGACCACATTCAATGGATCGAGAAAACCATGGCCGAGCACGGCTATTTTCCCGGTTCCAAGATGGCCGCCGCCTTCAACATGCTGCGCAGCCAAGAATTGATCTGGCCCTATCTCGTCAACAATTACATGCGCGGCAAGCAGCCCACACCTTTCGACCTGCTCTATTGGAACGCGGATGCCACCCGCATGCCCGAGAAGAACCACTCCTTCTATCTGCGCAATTGCTATCTGGAGAACAATCTCACGCGCGGGCGCATGGTAGTGGGTGACGAGACCCTCGATCTCAAGAAGGTGAAGATCCCGATCTATGAGCTGGCGACCCGCGAGGATCACATCGCCCCGCCCAATTCCGTCTTCATCGGTGCCCAGGCCTTTGGCGGGCCGGTCCGCTACGTCCTGTCCGGCTCCGGTCACATTGCCGGCGTGGTGAACCCACCTGCCCGCAAGAAATACCAGTACTGGCTCGGCGGCGCCGTCGCCGGCAGCTATGAGGACTGGCTGGAGGGAGCCACCGAACACCCCGGTTCCTGGTGGCCGGACTGGTTGACCTGGCTGAGGAAGCAGGCCCCCGAGGAGGTTCCCGCCGACAAGCGCAAGCCGGGTGGACGCCGCAAGCCTCTCGGCGACGCGCCGGGAAGTTATGTGCGCGTGAAGTCCTGAAGCGTTTTGTGATTTCTCGGAATCTCCGAGAACCGCAAAGACGCGTCGGAACAAAGAGTTAGAGCAAACAAGCGTTCGCGTGTAAACGCGCTTTGCTCTAGGGCAAGACCGGACGCATCGTAAGGCTCCTGCACACGCTTGCAGGGCCTATATTGATACCTGTCTTGATTTTACGGTCAAATCAGCAGAACTTCCGCATGGCATACCCCAACGATAAAAGTCGTAATCGGGAAGCCATCACATGTGGAACCAGATTTATAACCCTCTCGACAACGAAGTACTGTCCACCATCGCAGCCGCCATCCCTGCGGTAACCTTGCTAGTTCTGATCGCCAGCGGCAAGGTCAAGGCGCATATCGCGGCGGTGATCGCTCTCATCGTCGCCAATCTCATCACGATATTCATCTTTACCATGCCCGCGGGCCTGTCGATCCGGGCCTCCCTGCTCGGTGTCGTCACCGGCTTCTTCCCGATCGGCTGGATCGTTCTCAACGTGATCTATCTCTACCGCATCACGGTCGAGAGCGGCCGCTTCGAATTGCTGCAGCGTGCCATCGGCGGTGTCACCGAAGACAGGCGCCTGCAATTGCTGCTGATCGCCTTCTCCTTCGGCGCCTTTTTCGAAGGGGCTTCCGGCTTCGGCACGCCTGTTGCCATCACCGGCGCGATCCTCATCGGCCTTGGCTTCTCACCCTTGGCGGCTTCCGGCCTCTCCCTGATCGCCAACACCGCGCCGGTCGCCTATGGCGCCTTGGGTACGCCGATCCAGGGCTTGGCGTCGGTAACCGGGCTCGACCCCTATGTGCTGGGAGCCATGGTCGGCCGGCAATTGCCGCTGTTTTCACTGATCGTGCCCTTCTGGGTGATCGGCGCCTTCGCCGGCTGGCGGGGCATGATCGGGGTGTGGCCGGCCATCCTGGTCACGGGCATCTCCTTCGCCGTGCCGCAATTCCTGATCTCCAACTACATCAACCCCTGGATCGTCGACATCGGTGCCTCGCTGATTTCGATGGCCTGCCTGATCCTCTTCCTGAAGGTTTGGCAGCCCAAGGAGCTCTGGCTCTCGCCCGCCCTGCGCACCAACGATCCGTCAGCGGATCTGGCAAGGCCTCGCACGGATGCCGATCGCAAACCCTTGACGCAAGCCCAGCTCTGGGGGGCGCTGCTTCCTTGGATCCTGGTCTGCATCTTCATGCTGGTCTGGGGCACCGGCGCCTTCAAGACCTGGGCCAATGCCATCTTCTCCTGGAACTATCAGGTGCCGGACCTGCACAACCAGATCAACAAGGTGGCGCCCGTGGTGGCCAAACCCACGCCCGAAACCGCGGTGTTCGCCTTTACCTATCTCTCCTTCACCGGCACGGGCATGCTTCTGGCCGCCATCGTGTCGGGCCTGCTGATGGGGTTCTCGCCAGCCAAGCTGATCGCCGAATATGGCCGCACCATCAAGGTGTGCTCGATCTCGCTGATCACCATCTCGGCCATGCTCGCCATCGGCACGCTGACGCGCCTGTCGGGCGTCGACGCCACCCTTGGCCTCGCCTTCGCGGCGACGGGCGTGTTCTACCCCTTCTTCGGAACGCTGCTCGGCTGGCTCGGCGTCGCACTGACGGGTTCCGATACCTCCTCCAACGTGCTGTTCGGCAATCTGCAGAAGATCACCTCGCAGCAATTGGGCCTGTCACCGGTGTTGATGGCGGCAGCCAACTCCTCCGGCGGCGTGATGGGCAAGATGATCGACGCACAGTCGATCGTCGTCGCCTCCACCGCCACCAACTGGTACGGTCATGAAGGCACAATCCTGCGCTACGTGTTCATACACTCGATCGTCCTGGCCTGCCTGGTCGGCCTGTTCGTGACACTGCAGGCCTATGTCTATCCCTTCACCGCCATGGTGCTCGGGTGACATTGTCTCCAGGCCGGGGTGACAGCCGGCCTGGATCTCGGTTCAGCCGAGCAATTCCTGGAGAGCCGGATAGATGGCCGACCCTCCGGCCATGATGGCATTGCCCTTCACCAAGCCGTCTTCGGCCAGGAAGTCGTTGGTCTGGCCGCCGGCGGCGCGGATGATGGCAATCGCGCCAAGGCAATCCCAGGAATTGATGTGGGATTCGACATAGCCGAGCAGGCGGCCACAAGCGACATAGCACAGGCACAACGCCCCCGAGCCGTTGCGCTGATACATACCGCCGGCATCGAGAAGGCGCGCCAGCACCGCCAGCACTTCGCTGGGCTTGATACGATTGTTGTAGCCGACGCTGACCACGCCATCGCTGAGAGCCCCGCCCTTGTGCGGCTCGATCGGCCGGCCGTTGAGCGTGGCGGGAGCGACCAGCCCGCCGGCAAAGAGCTCATCGTCCTTCGGCGCATAGACGAGGCCGAACTGCAATTCACCGTCATAGACGAAGGCGATCGACACGCACCAGGACGACAGGCCACTCAGGAAAGGCTGGGTGCCATCGATAGGATCGACGACCCAGATGCCGCGCTTGTCGCCGACGCCGCTCGGCCCGGTCTCTTCGCCAAAGAAGCCATCCTCGGCATAGGATTCGGCGATACGCTTCTTGATGAGCAGTTCGGTCTGCAGATCGGCCTCGCTGACCACATCCTGCAAGCCCTTGCTCTTCACCGTCAGGCTGCCCAGCTCGTTGAAATAGCCAAGCGCCAGGGCACCGGCCTCCTTGATCAGGCCATGGGCAAAGGAATAGCGTTGATAGATCAGATCGGAACTCATCGGTAACTTGCTCGATTCAAAAGAAAAAAGCCGGGGTGGAACCCCGGCTTGTCACTAGTCGATATCCTCGACCGCATCGGGCCCGCCGCCATAGACGCGCTGGGCCAGGGCCGACTTCATGAAGTCGTCGAGGTCACCGTCCAGCACATCGCCAGGCGTACCCGAGGTGTAGCCCGTGCGGGTATCCTTCACCATCTGATAGGGCTGCAGGACATAAGAGCGGATCTGATGCCCCCAACCGATATCGGTCTTGCCGGCATGGGTGGCCATGGCGGCCTCTTCGCGCTTCTTCAGCTCCGCCTCGTAAAGGCGGGCCTTCAGCATGGCCCAGGCCGTCGCACGGTTCTTGTGCTGAGAACGGTCCTGCTGGCAGGCCACCACGATACCCGAGGGAATATGGGTAATGCGCACGGCCGAGTCCGTCCGGTTGACGTGCTGTCCGCCAGCGCCCGAAGCACGGTAGGTATCGATGCGGCAGTCGGATTCATTGATCTCGATGTTGATCGAGTCGTCGATCACCGGATAGACCCAGACACTGGCGAAGGACGTATGCCGGCGGGCGTTGGAATCGTAGGGCGAGATGCGCACGAGGCGATGCACGCCCGATTCCACCTTGGCCCAGCCATAGGCCTTGGTTCCCTTCACCAGGATGGTGGCCGACTTGATACCGGCGGTTTCACCATCCGTGAAATCCATCAACTCCACCTTGAAACGATGCCGCTCACCCCAGCGCGTATACATGCGCAGGAGCATATTGGCCCAATCCTGGCTCTCGGTGCCGCCGGCGCCGGAATTGATTTCGATATAGGTATCGTTGTTGTCGGCCTCGCCGGAGAACAGAGCCTCGAACTGGCGTTCGACGACCTCGTTCTTCAATGATTCCAATGCGGTCTGGGCCTCGTCGACGATCGACTCGTCGCCATCGGCTTCACCGAGCTCGGCAAGCTCGAGCGTTTCGTCGAGGTCCTTCTCGATGCGGACGAGCGACGACAACCGATCGTCGAGATCGGTACGCTCGCGCATCAGCTTCTGGGCCTTCTCGGCGTCGTTCCAGAAGTCAGGCTGTTCGGAGAGGTGGTTCAGTTCTTGCAAGCGGGCGTAGGAAGTATCCCAGTCAAAGATGCCTCCTCAGCAGTCCAGCAGACTGCTTGATTTCGTCCGCCAGGGACAGGATTTCAGCGCGCATGAAAGAATCGCCCGTTCGAGATTGGCAAAAGCATTTTCGAGAAAGGTCGACAGACTTTTCGCTTCAGAAAATGCGTCGAAACAAAGAGTTGGAGAAGAAGTCCGATTCGGAGAATTCGCACTTTACCCTCGCCGGGCTTCATATAGGCAAGCTGTTCGGCGAGGGAAAGGACAATCAGTAGAGATCACCCGTCCCCATCGAGACGGGCCCGCCACCGCCGCCCTCCGAGCCACCGCTGCCAGAACCGATGACAGTGTAGTTGTCGGGCGGTGCCGTGCCGGGCTTGAAGGCTTCCAGGATGGCGCCGCCACCATCCGAACGCATGCCGGTCTTGCGGTCGATACGGATCAGCTTGATGCCGGGCGGCACGCGGAAGGGCACGGGTGCCTTATCGGCCAGGGCCGTCTTCATGAAAGTGCCGAAAATCGGCGCCGCCAGGCTGCCGCCCGTGACCTTGTTGCCGATATGGCGCGGCGTGTCGTAGCCGACATAGAGGCCGCAGACGAGGTCGGGCGAATAACCGATGAACCAGGCATCCTTCTCGTCGCTGGTCGTGCCAGTCTTGCCGGCAATCGGGCGATTGAGCGAGCGCAGCGTCTGGGCCGATCCGTGCTGGATTACGCCTTCCAGCATGGAGGTGACCTGATAGGCCGTCATCGGATCGAGCACCTGCTCGCGCGGATCAAGCAGCTTGGGTTCGTCCTGATTGCTCCAGTCGTCGGCATTGCAGCCCTGGCAGATGCGCTCATCATGCTTGTATATGGTCTTGCCCCAGCGGTCCTGGATGCGGTCGATCAAGGTCGGCTTGATCAGGCGGCCGCCATTCTCGAGCATGCCGTAACCGGCAACCATGCGCATCACGGTGGTGGTGCCGGCGCCGAGTGCGCCCGACAGATAGGACGGCAGGTCGTCATAGACGCCGAAGCGACGGGCATATTCGGCGATCAGCGGCATGCCCACGTCCTGGGCAAGCCGCACCGTCATGACGTTACGCGAATATTCGATGCCGAAACGCAAGGTCTGCGGGCCGTAGAATTTGTTGGAATAGTTGGACGGCCGCCAGGTCTCGCCATTGCCCTGGTTGATTTCGATCGGCGCGTCCATGACCACGGAAGCCGGCGTATAGCCATTGTCGATTGCGGTGGCATAGACGAAGGGCTTGAAGGAGGAGCCAGGCTGACGTTGTGCCTGCGTGGCGCGGTTGAACTCGCTCTGGTCGAAGGAAAAGCCCCCCACCATTGCGAGCACACGGCCGGTATAGGGATCCATCACCACCATGGCGCCGGAGATTTCGGGGATCTGGCGCAGGCGGAAGGTGCCGTCGGCCCTGGGCTCGACATAGATGATGTCGCCGACCTTCAGGATCTGGCTGACCTTGCCGACCCGGCTGCGCGCCCATTTCACGCCATCCAGATTGAGGGTGCCGGTCGGGCGTTCGGTGGAGATCGAGCCGAAACGGTCCAGCGGCGGCTGCAGGCCGATGCGGGCGGAGTTGTCGCCGGCATCGAGGACGATGGCAAGTTGCCAGGGCTTGATGTCGCTCAGGCGCTTTTCCGCACCCAGGGTCACGCCCCAGTCCTCGCCGAGGTCGACATTCTTAACCGGGCCGCGGAAGCCGCCGCGCTCGTCGAAGCGCACCAGTCCGGCCACCATGGCATCACGCGCTAGGCGCTGGAGCTTCGGATCGAGCGTGGTGCGTACCGACAAGCCCCCTTCATAGAGCTTGTCCTCGCCATAGCGCTCGGCGATCTCGCGCCGGACTTCCTCGGTGAAATAATTGGCCGCATAGCTCTGGGCGCCTTCGAAGGAGCGCGGCGTCACGGCCAGGGGCTCCGCCTGGGCCTTCCGCCCCTCCTCCTTGGAGATGTAGCCATTGGAAACCATCTGGTCGATCACCCAATTGCGTCGACCGACGGCCGCATCGTGATTGCGGATCGGATTGTAGTTGTTCGGCCCCTTCGGCAGGGCGGCGAGATAGGCGACCTGGGCGACGCCGAGTTCGTCGACCGATTTGCCGAAATAATTGAGGGCAGCGGCGGCCACGCCGTAATTGCCCATGCCCAGATAGATCTCGTTCAGATACAGCTCGAGGATCTTGTCCTTGGAATAGGTCTGCTCCATCCGCAGGGCCAGGATGGCCTCCTTGATCTTGCGCACGATGTTCTGGTCGGGCGCGAGGAAGAAGTTCTTGGCGACCTGCTGCGTGATGGTCGATGCCCCCTGCTGGCGGCGGCCCTTATGCGTGACATTGGCGATCAGCGCGCGCAGCACGCCCTTGGGATCGATGCCGACATGATTGTAGAAATCATTGTCTTCCGCCGACATGAAAGCGTGGATCAGGAGCGGCGGCATCACCTCGATCGGCAGATAGAGGCGGCGCTGGCGGGCATATTCGGCCAGGAGTGCGCCATCGCCCGCGTGCACGCGGGTCATGACCGGTGGTTCGTAATCCTTGAGCGCTGCGGTATCGGGCAGGTCGCGTGTGTTGGCCCAGACATAGAGGGCCACGAACGATCCCCCGACAAGGAACAACATCGATGCCGTTGTGAACAAAAATCCAAGGAACCGAACGAAAAGTCTCATCACAACGCTTTCATCGGCAATATCTTCCCTGCCCTGCCATTGCCGGGTTTGGGCCAAAGCCGTTCGTTTTCATACCGGCAGCCCCGGCACATTCGTTTGACATCTAACATGCCAGGCCAGTCGAACCCAAGCGCGGCAACTGCACCTCGACGCTTTTGCAGGGCTTTTGTGGAGAAACTGCGGCTCCCCCGCAACATGCCTGTGCAAGACCCCTGCGGGAACCCGTTCTGCGAGAGCCGCGACCGAATGTTCAGGGCGTTGCCGGCGCAGAACCGCTGGAGGCTGCCGGCTGGTTGGCGCGGCGCTGCTGGAAGAAGCCATCGATCGCCGTCACGATGGCATCGGCCGCCCGGTTGCGCCAATCATCGGAGGTCAGCAGCTTCACGTCGTCCCGGCTCGACAGATAGCCGAGCTCCAGCAGCACCGAGGGAATGTCGGGAGCCGTCAGCACCTTGAAGCCAGCCGAGCGGTGCGGGTTCTTGTTCAGCGTGGCTGCGGCCTGGAACTGGTCGATCAGGACCTTGGCAAAGCCGTTGGAGAAGGATCTGGTTTCGCGCCGCGTGAGGTCGATCAAGATATCGGCGACATCGCCAGGCTCCGATGCAAGGTCAACGCCCGCGATCGCGTCGGCCTTGTTCTCCTGCTCGGCATAACGAGCCGATTCGGCATCGGAGGCCCGGTCCGAGAGCGTGTAGATCGTAGCTCCCCTGACGCCGAACGGGTCGTGCAGGGTGTCGGCATGCACCGAGATGAACAGCGAGGCGCGGTTGGCGCGTGCGAACTGCACGCGGCCGGCCAGCGAGATGAAGGTATCGCCGTCACGGGTCAGCACAGCCCGGTAGCGCCCCGTCTCGTTGATCTTGTCGGCGAGCCGTTTGGCGAATTCGAGCACGATGGTCTTTTCCTGCTCGCCGGATTTGGAGGTCGCACCCATGTCGATGCCGCCATGGCCGGGATCGACCACGACCACGGGCCGGCCGGGCTGGCTTTCCGGCAGGAGCGGCGGCGAGGACGGCTGCGGGTGCGCACTCATGTCCGAACTCTTCTGGCTGGCCGCCGTGCGCAGGAAGGCAGCCCTGTCCGTCTTGACGAGATCGATCACCAGCCGCGCCGGCTGATCGTCCAGCGCGTCGAGGAGGAAGGATTTGTCCACGGCTGCCGGCTCGGTCAGGTCCAGGACGATGCGGGATTTCCCGGGCGCGATCAGGCCGAACCGATAGGCGCTCACCACGCCGCGCCCCTGCTTGCCGGTCTCCGGCGGCATGCCAAACTCGATCTGCGGCAGATCCACCACCACGCGATAGGGATCGGGCAACACGAAGACGCGGAAATTCAGCTCGTTCACGGAACCGTGAAGATCGACGATCAGGCGGGTGCGCTTGTCGTCACCCGCCAGCCTTGCGTCACTGGCCGTCAGGGACGACGGCGCCACTGCCGCGGGGGGCGGTGTCACTGCGGGTTCGGCCGTGGCAGGGGGGGCAACGGGACCTTGGGCGGCATGGCTCATCTGGGCCTGCCCCATCCCCAACAAGACCAGCATGCCAATCGCGGCGAGCCTCATTCCGCCCATCATCTCCAGTTTTCCCGCCGAACACGGCTGTCACGCCTGCCGGTGCCCGGCATATCGAAATTCCGCCTGGCATGCCCGGCCGCGGCTCCCCGTCCGCGGAAAGGCTGGGTCCGGCGCGAAATCCGGCCTTGCCAATATCCGCTTGGAAGTGGCGAAACAATGATGAAGGCCTCGAAGGGTATCTCCGACGTTAACGTAGACCCGATGTTCTGCGTGTCCTTCCTGCAACAGCCAACGGAAATCCTTGCCAAATCGAACAAGAACTCGATAAAACGAATTTGCTCTCGAATGGTTCTCCGACCATGCCGAATTCGAGCATCAGAATGGTCCCTGCAGACCGGTTGCGCCGTGAAAGCGTGACGATCGTATGCGGTGCCGGCCAAGCCGAGGTTATCCGGCTGCTGATGTGTCCTTAGAGGATAAGGAGAATCACGGGTGGCGTGCGGATCGCCCAGCGATCCGGATCGGCGCGAGCGCCGGTCGGATATCCCGTCCCGCCCATCGACCGAGAGCGCCGTCCCGGGAGCAGTCCCGAGACCCGAACCCGGTGATGGAGCGATGCAAACAACAGCATCCCCCGGACGTCGAGAAGTGATGCAGCGTGCACTCCCCGAGCGGTTTGCACGAATACTGCCGCTTTCGCCTTCGGGACATACCATTCGCCCCTCATCGAGCCTTGTCCCAGCCAACAGAGCAAGCGCCTGCCGCATCGGCAGGGCTGTATCGGTGTTCGTCGCCAGCAGCCCCGTCGCGCATGACCCCGGCCGCGCTTGCCAGAGAGAAAATAATAATGGCCAACAAAATGTTGATCGATGCCGCCCACCCGGAGGAAACCCGGGTCGTGGTGGTCCGCGGCAATCGCGTCGAGGAGTTTGACTTCGAGGCAGCCAATCGCAAGCAGCTGCGCGGCAATATCTATCTTGCCAAGGTCACCCGCGTTGAACCGTCCCTTCAGGCGGCCTTCGTGGAATATGGCGGCAACCGCCATGGCTTCCTCGCCTTCTCAGAAATCCATCCCGACTACTATCAGATCCCCGTTGCCGATCGCCTGGCCTTGCTGGCCGAGGAACAGCGCTCGCATCGCGACGAGGATGAAGACGAGGAAAACGGCAACGCCAATGGCGCGAGTGAAGGACGCCGGAGCGGTTCACGCCGTCGCCGTGGGCGCGGCCAGAACCGCACCGAGGCCGCGGAAGCCGAGACGGCTGCCGTCGTTGCTTCTGCGCCCGAGCCTGAAGCGTCCGAGGACAGCACCGGCGAGGAAGGCGGTTCGGGCGGAATCGTCGAGGTTGGCTCCGGCTCCGACGAGGAGCATGTCGAGGCGCTCGGCGGCGGGGATGTTGCCGACGACATCCCGGAGCGTGTCTCCCGCCCCCGCAAGCAGTACAAGATCCAGGAAGTGATCAAGCGCCGCCAGGTGCTGCTGGTCCAGGTCGTCAAGGAAGAGCGCGGCAACAAGGGCGCTGCCCTCACCACCTATCTTTCGCTGGCCGGCCGCTATTCGGTGCTGATGCCCAACACCGCCCGTGGCGGCGGCATCTCCCGCAAGATCACCAATGCCGTCGACCGCAAGCGCCTGAAGGCCGTGGCCGGCGAACTCGACGTGCCTGATGGCATGGGTGTGATCCTGCGCACGGCCGGTGCCTCGCGCACCAAGGTCGAGATCAAGCGCGACTTCGAATATCTGCTGCGCCTGTGGGAGAACGTGCGTGATCTCACGCTGAAGTCCGCGGCTCCGACGCTCGTCTATGAAGAGGGCTCGCTGATCAAGCGCTCGATCCGCGACCTCTACAACAAGGATATCGACGAGGTGATCGTCGCCGGCGACGAGGGCTATCGCGAGGCCAAGGACTTCATGCGCATGCTCATGCCGAGCCATGCCAAGAACGTGCAGGCCTATCGCGAGGCGGCGCCGCTGTTCCAGCGTTTCGGCGTGGAAGCCCAGCTCGATGCGATGTTCTCGCCCTCCGTCAGCCTGAAATCGGGCGGCTACATCGTCATCAACCAGACCGAGGCGCTGGTTTCGATCGACGTCAACTCGGGCCGCGCCACGCGCGAGCACAATATCGAGGACACCGCCCTCAAGACCAATCTCGAAGCGGCGGAGGAAATCTCCCGCCAACTGCGCCTGCGCGACCTTGCCGGCCTGATCGTCATCGATTTCATCGACATGGACGAGAGCCGCAACAACCGCTCGGTCGAGCGCAAGCTCAAGGATTGCCTGAAGAACGACAGGGCCCGCATCCAGGTCGGCCGCATCTCGCATTTCGGCCTGATGGAGATGTCGCGCCAGCGTATCCGCACCGGCGTGCTGGAATCTTCCACCGAAGTATGCGCCCATTGCGGCGGCAGCGGCCATGTCCGCTCCGTTACCTCGGTGGCGCTGCACATCCTGCGCGCCCTGGAAGACCAACTTCTCAAGAGCGCCACGCACAATCTGGTGCTGCGCACCCGGACGGCCACCGCGCTCTACGTGCTCAACCACAAGCGTGGCCATCTCTACGCGCTTGAGGCTCGTTTCGGCGTCTCGATCACGGTCAGCGCCGATGAGACCATCGTGGGCAACCAGAACTACCTGATCGAGCGCGGCGATATCGCCACGCCGCTGGAACCCCGCCCCGTGGCGACCACGGTCCAGGTCGATTCTTTCCCGCCGGCCGAAGAAGTGGCCGAAGTCGAGATCGAAGTCGAAGCCGACGAGGAGGAGGAAAAGGAGGCCGAGGGCGGCCGCAAGCCGCGCCATCAGGCCGCCGATGGCGAAGCCGAAGGCGGGGAAGGCGGGCGCAAGCGTCGCCGCCGCCGCCGTCGCCGTCGGGGCAATGGCACCGGCACCGAGGCGGATGCACAGAACGCAGCCAATGAAAACGAGGGTGAAAGCGAAGGTGAAGGCGAGGATGCCGCGCCGGCTGCCGAGCAGGTTGCCGCCGAGTCCCCCGTCGCCGAGGAGGTGACAACGCCTCCGGCCGCCGAAGCTGCCGCACCGAGCGAAGATGAGAGTGCCGATACCGGCAAGCGCCGCCGCCGCGGGCGTCGTGGCGGTCGCCGCGAGGCCGAAGTGGAGACGCCGGCCGTTGACGAAGCCGAAGCGCCCGCAGCCGAGGCTTCTGCCCCTGAAGTCGCGACCGTTGAAGCCGTGGCAGCAGAAGCCGTGGAGGCCCCCGCCGTCGCCGAGGTCGCACCCGAGGCGGTCGTCGAGGAAAAGCCGAAGCCCAAGCGCCGGGGTCGCAAGCAGGTAGCGATCAAGACCGAAGCGGAGAGCGAGCCTGCGCCGGTCCCTGCCCCGGAGGCCGAGCCCGTTCAGGCCGAGCCCCCCCCGGCACCGGCTCCAGTCGCCGAGCCGGAGCCGGTTCAGGAAGCTGTGGCATCTGCCGCGGCGCGCGAAGTCGTGGTGTCCAACCCTTCCGCCTATGTCTATGTCGACGCCGTCGATCCGGCCAAGCCGAAGAAGGCCGGATGGTGGTCGAAGAAATGATGTGATCGACGTGAGCAGAGGGCGTTCATGACCGAACGCTCCTTTGCTCCGTCTCTTCGTTTCCAGGCCAGCCCGACGATAGGCCAGAGCGACTTTGCGATTCGCGGCGCTTGCGTCAGATGGCAGGGCGCTTCGGGATGCTTGAAGGCGCCGCATTAATGGTCAATGCGGCGTTTTCTTATGGCGTGGCCATGGAGCTGGGAAGCGTTCATGCAATTCTGGGCGTTGGCGCCCGATGGCAAGACGCTTTGGGCATTGGCAGCCGGCATTTTTTCGCGATAGGCTGGCGCCGGGCATGCGTCGCCTGCCTTACCCATCGACCCGGGCTTGCCCTGGTCCAGCGAACATTCCCATTGCGATTCCATTCGTGACCAGCAAACAGCATTTCGAGAAGATCGCCTTCGTGGCCACCGCGACCGCTTCGGCGCGCAAGGCGCTCAAGTCGCTCACGGCCCGCTATGGCAACGTCCCGATCGAGGAGGCGGAGGTTGTCGTCGCTCTCGGCGGTGATGGCCTCATGCTGCAGACATTGCACAGACTGATGGGCCGCAAGCTTCCGATTTACGGCATGAATCGTGGCTCCGTCGGCTTCCTGATGAACGAGTTCCGCGAAAACGACCTGCATGACCGCTTGGCCAAGGCCCGGCGCAGCGTGGTGCATCCGCTTGCGATGTGCGCGGTCGACACG
Source organism: Labrys sedimenti (assembly GCF_034424805.1). Classification (NCBI taxonomy): domain Bacteria; kingdom Pseudomonadati; phylum Pseudomonadota; class Alphaproteobacteria; order Hyphomicrobiales; family Xanthobacteraceae; genus Labrys; species Labrys sedimenti. The sequence continues at coordinate 552,823 of NZ_JAXOUF010000001.1, read as the reverse complement.
CGTGGCCAGACATCGAAATCCTATGCCATCAACGAGGTATCGCTGCTGCGCGCCCGTTTCCAGGCAGCCAAGCTGAGAATTTCGATCGATGAGCATGTCCGGCTGGAGAGCCTGATCTGCGATGGCCTGATCGTAGCGACGCCGGCCGGATCGACCGCCTATAATCTGTCGGCCAACGGTCCGATCCTGCCCCTGGAGGCGCCCCTGCTGGCGCTCACTCCGATCTCGGCGTTTCGCCCTCGCCGATGGCGCGGTGCCATCCTGCCGCAGCGCGCGCGCGTCACCATAGAAGTGCTGGAGCCGGCCAAGCGGCCGGTCAATGCGGTCGGCGACAATGTTGAGGTCAAAGACGTGCAGCGCGTCGAGATAGCCATGGATTCGTCGCAAGACCTCGTCATGCTGCATGATCCGGGGCATTCACTCGACGAACGCATCCTGCGCGAGCAATTCGATTGGTAGCCCACATGCACGCTTCCACCTTCAGGCAATTCGCCCGCCGCCTATGTCTTGCTTCGGGCCTGGCTCTATCGGCCTGTTTCCTCGTCGATCCGGCCGGTGCGAGCGACGACCAGGTCAAGCTGACCGCGCCGATGGTGGAGAAGTTCATCGCCGCCCGCGCCGAGTTGACGGTCCTTGCCGCTGATCTCACCAAGAAATATGGCGACCGTTCCGACACGCCCGGCGACGATCCGGTGGCCTCCCTGCCGGCATTCCAGGACATCGCCGAAGCCAAGACACGCACCGATGCGATCCTGGCCAAATATGATTTCAAGGATCTCGACGCGCTCGATATCGTCACCAACTCGGTGATGCTGGCCTATCAGGCCGATGTCCCCGACAATAACGGTGCCGCCGACAGCAGCCAGAACGATCCCGAGACAGACAAAGCCAAGGCACGGGCCGAGATCGAGGCGGACCAAAGCCTCACTCCCGAAAAGAAGAAGGAAGCGCTGCAGCAGCTCGACGAGCAGTTTGCCTCTCTGCAAGCCTTGACGCCCCTTCCCGGCAATGCCGAGGTGGTGAAACCCTTCCTCGACAAGCTCAAACCGATAGCCGAAGCCAATTGATTGACCGATCGACGACCGACGGATGTGTGAATGAACCACGACAGCTATTCTGACGACTGTATCGGCGACATCCTGCGCAAGGTTCACAGCATTGCCATGGTCGGCGCTTCGGCCAATGAGGTCCGGCCGAGTTATTTCGTGCTGAAATATCTCAAGCTGCGTGGCTATCAGATGTTCCCGATCAATCCCGGCCTCGCCGGCAAGACCATCCTGGATCTGCCGGTTTATGCCAGCCTGGCAGCCCTGCCCGGCCCCGTCGACATGGTCGACATCTTCCGCAACTCCGAGGCAGCCGGCGCTGTGGTCGACGAAATCCTGGCCCTGCCTGTCCTGCCCAAGGTGATCTGGATGCAGTTGACGGTGCGCAACGATGCGGCGGCTGCGAAAGCGGAAGCCGCTGGCATCGAGGTGGTGATGAATCGCTGCCCCAAGATCGAGTATGGCCGACTTTCCGGCGAGATCGGCTGGGCCGGCGTCAATTCCGGCGCCATTTCTTCCAAACGCGCCACACGCGACAATCGCGGCTTCCAGCGCCTCGGCCTGCGCCGGTAGGCTGCTGATACTGTCTGTCATTACAGGCGCAGCAAAGCAAGCCAGAGGCCTCCTACAAAAACTGGATTGCTTCGCTGCGCTCGCAATGACACCAATTCACCAACGCCGCGTCATTGCGGCCAAGCATTCCACAAGACCATCCAAGGAGGATCATGATGTCAGCTGGGCAACAACCAGGGTTTTCAACGCTTGCCGTTCACGCGGGCGCACAACCCGACCCGACTACAGGCGCGCGTGCCACGCCGATCTACCAGACGACGTCCTTCGTCTTCGACGATGTCGACCATGCCGCCTCGCTGTTCGGGCTGCAGGCTTTCGGCAACATCTATTCGCGCATCACCAACCCCACCAATGCGGTGCTGGAAGAGCGCGTCGCCGCGCTGGAAGGCGGCACCGCCGCCCTGGCCGTCGCCTCGGGCCATGCCGCACAGATGCTGGTGTTCCATACCCTGTTGCAGCCGGGTGACGAGTTCATCGCCTCCAACAAGCTCTATGGCGGCTCGATCAACCAGTTCAACCATTCCTTCCGCTCGTTCGACTGGAACGTCCGCTGGGCCGATGCCAATGATCCTTCCACTTTTGCCGCGGCGGTGACGCCGAAGACCAAGGCGATCTTCATCGAATCCATCGCCAATCCCGGCGGCATCATCACCGACATCGCCGCCATTGCCGCCATTGCCAAGAAGGCCGGCGTACCGCTGATCGTCGACAACACCCTGGCCTCGCCCTATCTCACCCGCCCGATCGACTTCGGCGCCGACATCGTGGTCCACTCGGCCACCAAATTCCTGGGCGGGCATGGCAACTCGATCGGCGGCGTCATCGTCGATGGCGGCAAGTTCGACTGGCTCTCCTCGGGCCGCTATCCCTTCCTGTCGGCACCGCGCCCGGAATATAACGGCATCGTCATCGGCGAAACCTTCGGCAATTTCGCCTTCGCCATCGCCGCGCGGGTGCTCGGCCTGCGCGACCTCGGCCCGGCGCTGTCGCCCTTCAACGCCTTCCTGATCCTGACGGGCATCGAGACTCTGCCGCTGCGCATGCAAAAGCACTCGGACAACGCCCTGGCCGTCGCGCAATATCTGGCCGAGCATCCGGGCGTGGCCTGGGTGTCCTATCCTGGCCTCGATGCCGACCGCTACAACGCCCTCGCCCGCAAATACTGCCCCAAGGGCGCCGGGGCGGTGTTCACCTTCGGCCTGAAGGGCGGCAACGAGGCCGGTATCCAGCTGGTATCGAACGTCAAACTGTTCTCGCATCTCGCCAATGTCGGCGATACCCGCTCGCTGATCATTCACCCGGCCTCGACCACCCATCGGCAATTGTCCGACGAGCAGAAGAAGGCAGCGGGCGCAGGTCCCGACGTGGTGCGCATTTCCGTCGGCATCGAGGATGTCAAGGACATCATTGCCGACCTCGATCAGGCCCTCGCCGGAGACTGAGGCGCCGGCCCTGCAACCAGCCGCTGTGCGTGCACCGTCGCAGCGGTGAGCAGCAGGACGCCGCCGAGCTGGTGCAGGATGCCTGCCCAGAGCGGCACGACCAGCACGAGCGTGATGATACCGATCACGGCCTGGCTCAGCGCCACGGCCGCCACCAGCAGGGCCCGGCCGCGCGCCGGGCCGTTGCCGCCACGCACAGCCAGCCAGGCCTGCAGCAGCGCCAGCGCCACGATGAGATAGGCCACCATGCGGTGCTGGAACTGCACGGTCAGCGCGTTCTCGAAATGGTTCACCCAGGTGGGTGCCATGATGTAGAGATTGTTCAGCGTCGGGATGAAATGGCCGTCCATCAGAGGCCAGGTGTTGTAGGCCATGCCGGCCCTCAGGCCGGCGACGAGGCCGCCCATGAAGATCTGAACCAGGATCAGCGGCACCAGGGCATAGGCAATCGCCCTCGCAGCTCCCGGCACGGCCCCGCCGAAGCGTTCTTCCTTGAGCGAGGATGCCACCCAGACGATCGCAGTGAGAATGAGACAGGCCAGGGTCAGATGCATGGCCAGGCGATATTCGGAGACCTCTGTCCGATCGGCCAGGCCCGATTTCACCATCCACCAGCCCAGCAATCCCTGGCTGCCCCCGAGCGCGAGCAGGCCGACCAGCTTCACGGTGAGCCTGGGCGTGAGCCAGCCGCGCAGCCAGAAGATCAGGAAAGGCACGGCGAAGACGATGCCGATCAGGCGGCCCAACAGGCGGTGGCTCCACTCCCACCAATAGATGAACTTGAACTCCTCGAGCGTCATGCCGAGGTTCAGCTTCACATATTGCGGGATCTGTTTGTATTTCTCGAATTCAGCCGCCCATTCGCCGGCGGACAGCGGCGGAATGGTGCCCTTGATCGGTTGCCATTCGGTGATCGACAGCCCGGATTCGGTCAGGCGCGTGGCGCCGCCCACCACCACCATGGCAATCACCAGCACCGCTACGACGACGAGCCAGGCGCGGATGGCAGCGAGGTGGCCGCGACTCATGCCGATGGTGGCGGGATTGTCTGCAATGGCGGCCACGTTGATTGCCTTTCCTGATCGACCGGCTCGCATCGCGCGCTTTGCGACATCTGGAACGCGCAGCGAAACACCGAGCCGGAAGAAAGAAGCGTTTCCGTCGAAACGCTCTTTGTTCTAAAGCGTTTTGCGATTACATGGAATCACCTTGAATCGCAAAGACGCGTCGAAACAAGGAGTTAGAGCAAACAAGCGTTCGGTCACGAACGCGCTTTGCTCTAGGGCGCACAGATATAGAAATCGCCTGGCCGGAGCAACGCGCGCTCGCGTCGCACTTCAAAGGCAATACCCGCCTCGCCGCCCCGTACCGGCGCTGGCCACGGAGTTCGAGATCATGGCCCAAGACTACAAGGCCCCGTCCCTGCGCAAACTGGTCGGTTCGCTGGCGATGCTGGTGCTGGTCGTGGTCTACGCCCTCCTCGCCATGGCCTTGGCGGAAGGCCGCATCACCGATGCCCCCGCCTGGCTGCAACCCATCCTCTATGCCATTCTGGGCCTTGCCTGGATCTTCCCGGCCATGCTCATCATCAAATGGATGGAAAAGCCCGGGAGCAAGCCGAAGGGATAGGCCGGGTAACTGCTCGCCCCTCCCCCTGGTGTGCCGATCTTCAGATCGGCACTTTTCGAGAAAGCCGGCGGAATGCCGATCTGAAGATCGGCACACCATATTGCACCCGCCTTCCCTTACCGGGGCGGCAACACGCGCGACGCTAACCCTCGCTCAGCGGCCACCCTCCGCGGCAGCCAGCAGGGCCGCATGCAGCCCCCTGAGATCGCGCCGGCCATCGTGACGGGCGCCATTGATGAACAGGGTCGGCGTCGCATTCACGCCGCTGGCGATGCCGCTCTGGAAATCGAGCTCAATCCTGGCGGCATAGCGCCCTCCCAAGGCTGCCTCGACGACTTCCTGTCCGAGGCCGAGCCGGCGCCCGTAACTGCGCAGCGCCCTGTCATCGAGTGCGTGCTGGTTGTCGTAGAGAATGCGATGCGCCTCCCAGAACCGCCCGACTTCCGCCGCTGCCTCGGCCAGGCCGGCGGCATGCAGGGCATAGGGATGCGGCTCGACCAGGGGAAAATGTCGAAAGACATAGCGCAGCCTGTCACCCATCAGACGCTGGACGCCGTCGATCACGCCGACGGTCTCCCCGCAATAGGGGCATTCGAAATCGCCGTACTCGACCAGGGTGACCGGCGCATCGGCCGGCCCCTTCACATGGTCCTGCGCACCGACATCGCGTGAAAGCACGGCCATTATTGCTTCAGGTCCGGTACGATGTCGAAGATCTGGTGCGGCATCCAATGTTTCGACACGACGAGGTAGACGCAGGTGAAGATCGCCGCGGCGATCACCGTGGTGATGCCCGCCTTCTTCAGAAGCATCGGCCTTTGCGGCGCGCCAGCCTCGGTGCCTGGCACCACCTCGCCGCCCTCGAACTGGCTCTTCACGCCAAGCGGCAGCACGGCGAACAGCGTCATCCACCAGATGACGAAGAACAGGGCGATCGAAAGCACGATGGACATGGCGACGGTCCGATATCGAGGATACGAGAACACTCACAAAGGCTGCGACGTGCTCTTCCTGGAACGTTTTGCTTTAGACGCCTGCTTCGGCGCGCGCAAGGAAACCATGAGGCCGAGCCGAGCCCATTTCAGCGCCTCGTCGGGATCGTCCAGCGCCTGGTCCGGCAAGCTCCAATAAGGCAGCTGCACGTCCCGGTTCTTGCCCCGGTAGCGGAAAGGGCGCGAACCTGCCTGTTCGAACAGAGGCTGGCTCTCGGCATCCGCCTTGATCCAGATCTCATCGAAAGCACCGAGCGCGAAGACCACGCCATCGGAATAAAGGCCGACCCCGCCGAACAAGCGGCGAATGGATAGACGCGGCATACCGGCGAAGAGATCGCGCAGATGCTCGTGATCCATCCTGCGACAGGCCTCAGGCCGTTGCTTCCAGCGCGCCACTCGCAGCCGGCGTGATCGCCACCGACTCGCCGCAGCCGCAGGCGGAGGTCTGGTTGGGGTTGTTGAACACGAACTGAGCCGAAAGCTTGTCGGTCTTGTAGTCCATCTCCGTGCCGAGCAAGAACAGCACGGCCTTGGGATCGATCAGGACCTTGACACCCTTGTCCTCGACCACCTCGTCGAGCGGATTGGCCGTTTCGGCATATTCCATCGTGTAGGACATGCCGGCGCAGCCGCCATTCTTGACGCCGACGCGCACGCCTTCATAGGGCCGCTCGGCATTGGCCATGATGGCCTTGATCTTGTCAGCCGCGGCATCGGTCAGCGAAACGACCTTGAACTTCGGACGGATCTTGCTCACTGGAACACTCCAACAACACCGGGTTCAAGGCCCGGCGCTCGGTTTACCCCACGAATATAAGCGCGACTCGGCGCGAATGCGAGAGGGAGGGAATTGGATCCCTCACCACATATCCAGCGCGACGCGTGCTTCATCGGACATGCGCGACTGATCCCACGGCGGATCGAAAACCATCTTCACCTGGACCTCGGAAACGCCGGGCACGCTCGCCACGGCATTCTCCACCCAGCCGGGCATCTCGCCCGCAACCGGGCAACCTGGCGCCGTGAGCGTCATGTCGATGCTCACCTTGCGATCGTCGGCGATCTCGACACGGTAGATCAGGCCGAGCTCGTAGATGTCGGCCGGAATTTCCGGATCGTAGACGGTCTTGAGGGCGGCCACGATCGCATCGGTCAGCCGATCGATCTCTTCCGGCGGCAAGGCCGTCGCCCCTGCGACAGCCGGTTCATTGGGCCGGGTCTCGGCCAGATTTCCGTCGGCCATCACTGCCTCCGTCATGCGAAAAAGCTCTGCGCCTTGATCAGCGCCTCGACCAGTGCATCTACCTCGTCGAGCGTATTGTAAAGCCCGAAGGAGGCGCGGCAGGTCGAAGTTACGCCATATCGCGCCAAAAGCGGTTGAGCGCAATGCGTTCCTGCGCGCACCGCGATACCGTAGCGATCCAGCACGGTCGCTACGTCATGGGCATGGGCATTCTTCAACTCGAAGGAGACGATACCGCCCTTGCCCGGCGCTTCACCGAAAATCCGGATCGAATTGAGCTTGGATAGGCGCTCCTGGGCATAATGCAGGAGCTTCTCCTCGTGAGCCCGGATGTTATCACGGCCAAGCGCCATCATATAGTCCACCGCGGCGCCCAGGCCGATCGCCTGCACGATCGGCGGCGTGCCGGCTTCGAAGCGATGGGGCGGCGTGGCGTAGGTGATGTTGTCTTCGGTCACCTCGCCGATCATCTCGCCGCCGCCGTTGAAGGGCGGCATGCGCTCCAGCCATTCCTTCTTGCCGTAGAGCACGCCGATGCCGGTGGGCCCGTAGACCTTGTGGCCGGTGAAGGCATAGAAGTCGACGTCGAGATCCTGCACGTCGACGTCGAGATGCACAGCACCCTGACTGCCGTCGGCCAACACCGGAATGCCGCGGGCATGGGCCAAAGCAACGATTTCCTTGAGCGGCGTCACCGTGCCCAGCACGTTCGACATATGGGTGATTGCCACCATCTTGGTGCGCGGCCCCAGGAGCCTTTCGAAAGCCTCGATATCGAAGGAGCCGTCCTCGCGGATCGGCGCCCATTTCAGCACGGCACCGGCGCGCTCGCGATGAAAGTGCCAGGGCACGATGTTGGAATGGTGCTCCATGATCGAGAGCACGATCTCGTCGCCCTCGCCGATCTCGAGCAGCCGCCCCATGGAGGCGGCGACGAGGTTGAGGGACTCCGTTGCGGAGCGCGAGAAGATGATCTGTTCAATCGAAGGCGCGTTGAGGAACTTGCGCACGCTCTCGCGGCCGGCCTCGTAGGCTTCCGTCGCCGCATTCGCAAGGTAATGCAAACCCCTGTGAACATTCGCATATTCATGGGTGTAGGCATGCATCATGCGATCGAGCACTGCCTGGGGCTTCTGGGCGGAAGCACCGTTGTCGAGATAGACCAGCGGCTTGCCGTGGACCTGCAGCGACAGGGCCGGAAAGTCGGCGCGGACCTTGGCCAGGTCATAAGGAAGTGCGGCGACGGGCTTGTTCACGTTCCCATTCCTTCCAGCAGCGAGCTGCGGATTTGCGCGAAGCCTCGAATGGCGCCGCGCCAGCATTCTTTGTCGAGGGGCGCCGTTCGCATGAATGGCGCCCGCCCGTGTCAGGCCCGCTTGTCGAGCCAGGCCTCGGTGAGAGCATTGAGCCGCTCACGCAGTTCCTCGTTCTCCACCGTCTCGATGGCCTCGCCGATGAAAGCCTGGACGAGGATCGCCTCGGCCTCCTTCTGCGGGATGCCGCGGGCCTTGCAGTAGAACAGGAGATCCTCGTCCAAAGCGCCACAGGTCGCGCCATGGGCGCAGACGACGTCGTCTGCGAAGATCTCGAGCTCCGGCTTGGCGTTGGCCTCTGCCGTTTCCGACAGCAGCAGCGACCGGCTCATCATGCGTCCGTCGGTCTTCTGTGCGCCCTGACGGACCACGATCTTGCCCTGGAACACCGAGCGAGCTTCGTCGTCGATCACCGCGTGGAAGAGTTCGCGGCTCTCACCGCCAAGTGCCATGTGATCCACCACCAAAGTGGTGTCGGCATGACGCTTGCCGGCCAGCAGCGTGGCGCCCGACAGCACGATCTTGGCGTCGTCACCCCGATAGGTGACGAAGAGCTGGTTGCGCGCCACGGCGGCTCCCGCCTCCAGGGCAAAGCTCTGCAGCACCGACTCCTTGCCGAGCGAAGCCAGCACGGTGGAGATATGCTGGGCTTCGAGGCCCTGGACCTGGAAGCTGATGCGCTGCAATTCGGCCCCATCGCCGACCTTGACGGCGAGCGCCGCATTGGTCTGATGGGCAACGCCCTCCGGGCCCTCATAGCTGTCGATCAGCGTCAGCTTGGCGCCGGCACCCAGGACCACCAGCGAACGCGTGAAGGTCGCCTGCGCCACCGTACCGGTGTGGCGGGTCTCGATGGCGACCGGTAGGCCGATCTCGACGCCTGCATCGACGCTCACCACCACGCCATCGCTCATGAAGGCGGTGTTGAGATCGAGCACCGCGTTGTCAGGCGCTCCGGCGCTGAGATCGGCGATGAGGGCATCATCCGTCGAGGCAAGCGCTTCGGCGAGCGAAGTCACCTTCAGCCCGGCCGGCAATGCCGCAATGTTCGACAGCGCCGGCGAATAGGCACCGTCGACGACGACCAGGCGAATATGGTCGAGCCCGGCGAGAAAATCCTCCGCCTTGCCCGCCGCAGCGGGCGTTCCCTGCGGACCGGTCGCGACGGGATTGGCATCGCGCATCAGGTTGCGCAGATCGGTATATTTCCACTCCTCGACCCGGCGATGCGGCAAACCGCTTTCGCGGAAACGGGCAATGGCCCCGTCGCGCAGGCCGCGCACGGCCGCGACACCGGGCAGCGCCTCGCGCAGGCCGCCGAACGCCTCGTCCAGCGCCGTCTCGGCCGAAGTCTTCACAGCAACGATATTGGCCATGGTTACGCAGCTTCCTCGTAGTCGCGATAGCCGTTGGCTTCGAGCTCGAGCGCCAGTTCCTTGCCGCCCGACTTCACAATGCGCCCCTTGGAGAGGACATGCACGCTGTCGGGAACGATGTGGTTGAGCAGGCGCTGATAGTGGGTGATGACGATGAAGGAGCGCTTGGGCGAGCGCAGCGCGTTCACGCCGTCGGCCACGATGCGCAAAGCGTCGATGTCGAGGCCAGAATCGGTCTCGTCGAGCACGGCGAGGCTCGGCTGCAGCAGTGCCATCTGCAGGATTTCCATGCGCTTCTTTTCGCCGCCCGAGAAGCCGACATTGAAGGCACGGCGCAGCATTTCCTTCGAGATCTTAAGCTCGTCGGCAGCGCTGTTCACGCGCTTGATGAAGTCCGGCGTGGAAAGCTCGGCCTCGCCGCGCGCCTTGCGCTGGGCATTCAAGGCGGCCTTCAGGAAGGTCATGGTGGCGACGCCGGGAATTTCGAGCGGATACTGGAAGGCCAGGAAGACGCCGCGCGCCGCGCGCTCCTCGACCGGGATCTCGAGGATGTTCTCGCCGTCGAGCAGGATCTCGCCCTGCGTGACCTCATAATCCTCCTTGCCGGCCAGGATATAGGAGAGGGTCGACTTGCCGGAGCCGTTCGGGCCCATGATCGCTGCGACTTCGCCGTCCTTCACCGTGAGGCTCAGCCCCTGGATGATCGGCTTGCCGTCGATTTCGGCATGGAGGTTCTTGATTTCGAGCATCGTAGAGTTCCTGGAAATAGTGACGCCGCAGCGTGAAAGATGTGATGCGCCGGCTCAGCCGACACTGCCCTCGAGGCTGATGGAGATGAGCTTCTGCGCTTCGACCGCGAATTCCATCGGCAGGTGCTGAAGCACGTCCTTGACGAAGCCGTTGACGATCAGGGCCGTGGCCTCCTCGGCCGACAGGCCGCGCTGGAGGCAGTAGAACAGCTGATCGTCCGAGATCTTCGAGGTGGTGGCCTCATGCTCGAACACCGCGGTCGAGTTCTTCGACTCGATATAGGGCACGGTGTGCGCCCCGCAGTGCTCGCCGATCAGCAGCGAATCGCAATTGGTGAAGTTGCGGGCGCCCGTGGCCTTGCGATGGGCAGAGACAAGGCCGCGATAGGTGTTGTTGGAATGGCCGGCCGAGATGCCCTTTGAGATGATCCGGCTCTTGGTGTTCTTGCCCAGATGGATCATCTTGGTACCGCTATCGACCTGCTGGCGGCCGTTCGAGACTGCGATCGAGTAGAACTCGCCCTGGGAGCCTTCGCCGCGCAGGATGCAGGACGGGTATTTCCAGGTGATGGCCGAGCCGGTCTCGACTTGGGTCCAGGAGATCTTCGAGCGCGCACCGCGGCAATCGCCACGCTTGGTGACGAAATTATAGATGCCGCCCTTGCCCTCGGAGTCACCCGGATACCAGTTCTGCACGGTGGAATATTTGATCTCGGCGTCCTCGAGCGCGATCAGCTCGACCACGGCGGCATGGAGCTGGTTCTCGTCACGCCTCGGGGCGGTGCAGCCTTCGAGATAGGAGACGTAGGCGCCCTTGTCGGCGATGATCAAAGTGCGCTCGAACTGGCCGGTCTTTTCCTCATTGATGCGGAAATAGGTCGACAGCTCCATCGGGCAGCGCACGCCCGGCGGCACGTAGACGAAGGAACCGTCAGAGAACACGGCCGAGTTCAGCGTGGCGTAGAAATTGTCGGTGGTCGGCACCACGGTGCCGAGATATTTCTTCACCAGGTCCGGATGCTCGCGCAACGCCTCGGAGATCGAGCAGAAGATCACGCCGGCCTTCTTCAGTTCATCCTTGAAGGTGGTGACGACGGAAACCGAGTCGAAGACCGCGTCGACGGCGATGCGGTTGGCCGGCGCCACACCTTCGAGGATCTCGACTTCGCGCAGGGGAATGCCGAGCTTTTCATAGGTCTTGAGAATGGCCGGATCGATCTCGTCGAGCGATTTCGGCGCGGCGTTCTGCTTGGGCGCCGCATAGTAATAGAGATCCTGGAAGTCGATCGGCGGATATTCAACGCGCGCCCAGGTCGGTTCCTGCATGGTGATCCAGCGCCGGTAGGCGTCGAGGCGCCATTCGGTCATCCAGTCAGGCTCGCCCTTCTTGGCCGAGATATAGCGAACGATCTCTTCGGACAGGCCTTTGGGCGCAAGCTCCATCTCGATGTCCGTGACGAAGCCATATTTATACTGGTCGACGTCGATCGCCCGGACCTGTTCGACGGTTTCCTGGACTGCAGGCATGTTGGTCTCCTGGTGCCGCCCGAAAGCAGCAAATTTTACAGATCGGACGGGGGTTTAAGCCGCCCGATGCCTTCTGTCATGTAAGTTCTTGCGCAGCCTTTTCCAGGTCGCGACAAAAAACTCGATCTCTTGGACTGTGGTTTCCCGTCCCAGCGACACGCGCAAGGCGCAACCGGCCAGCGCCGGCGCCACGCCCATCGCCGTCAGCACATGGCTGACCTTCACCTTGCCCGACGAGCAGGCAGATCCCGAGGAGACGGAGATACCCTCAAGATCCAGCGCGATCAACGTCGTTTCCGCCGCCATCCCCGGTTCGGCGAAATTCAGCGTGTTCGGCAGGCGCTCCACGCCCCCGCCGAACAGCACGATATCCGGCGATGCGTCCCGCAACGCGGTCTCCAGCTTCGAACGCAGGACAAGGCTCTCCTGCCCATAAGCCGCAAGGTCCCGCGCTGCGGCGTGCGCTGCCGCGCCGAAGCCGGCGAGTGCCGGCACGTTCTCGGTCCCGGCCCGCAAACCCTTCTCCTGGCCACCGCCGCGGATGAGGGCATTGGGCTGGTGCAAGCCGTCGCTGGCCAGCACCAAGGCGCCGGCGCCGAGCGGACCGCCGAGCTTGTGGCTCGAAATCGTCAGAAGATCCGCTCCTATCTCATTGATAAAACACGCTATCTTCCCGGCGGCCTGCGCGGCGTCGCAATGAAACAGGCTGCCGGCTTCACGCACGCGAGCGGCGATCTCGGCCACCGGCTGCACCACTCCGGTCTCGTTGTTGGCCAGCATCACCGAAACCAGGCCCGTCTCTCCGCATTCGCGCCAGGTGGCAAGCCGGGCCTCGAGTGCACCGAGATCGAGCACCCCATTTCCATCCACCGGCAGGAGGTCGAGTTCGGTGTTCTGCGGACGCACGCCATTCAATACGCTGGCATGCTCCACGCTGGATACAGCCATGCGCCGGAGGGGAGGCTTACCGGGGCGTTGCCAGTCGAGATTGAGGGCCAGATTGTTGGCTTCCGTAGCGGAGGCGCAGAAAACCACGTTCTTGGCGAGCGCGCCGACAAGATCGGCGACGTCATGGCGCGCAGCCTCAACCACCCTGCGCACCGCACGCCCATCGGCATGAACGGAAGACGGCGCACCACAAAGATCCAGCGCGGACAGCATAGCGGCGCGAGCCTCCTGCCGCAACGACGTGGTTGCATTGTGGTCCAGATAGGTGCGCGACCTGGTCAAACCCCAAAAATCCGTTGTTCTGCCGCTCTGCCAATGCGGAAAAGCTTGCAAAACGCCCTGCTCTTCGTGTTAAGAAGCGCTACCCGAACGCGGGCTGGGTGCAATGCGTCCTCATCGGCGCATGGATCAAAGCGCATCGCATTCAAGCGATGGGCTACTTTAGAATGTCTCTAAGTCATTAGAATTATTCTAAAGTCATACTCCTGCCTCCCTCAGCCGTCAAGGCCAGTCATCGGAGCCGGAGCGCGAAGCCCAAGCGGGAATTCGTGGTCCGCCCTAGGGAGGGCCCGGATATCCTGCGAGGTTTCGAAGTTCTCGCGGAACTCGACTCACGGGAACCGTTCGGATCAACCGAGCTCTGCTCTGGCACACGAAAAAGGCAACTCAATATATGCCCGAAGTTACGTTCACCGGCCCGGCAGGCCGCATCGAAGGCCGCTTCCAGCCGTCCAAGCAGCGTGGAGCCCCCATTGCGATCGTCCTGCATCCGCATCCGCAATTTGGCGGGACGATGAACAACAAGATCGTCTACGACCTGTTCTATGCCTTCGTGCAGCGCGGTTTTTCGGCCTTGCGTTTCAATTTCCGTGGCGTCGGCCGCAGCCAGGGCTCCTTCGACCACGGCGCGGGCGAGCTTTCCGATGCTGCCTCAGCGCTCGACTGGGTGCAGGCGGTGACGCCCGATGCCAAGTCCTGCTGGATCGCCGGCGTCTCGTTCGGGGCCTGGATCGGCATGCAGCTCCTGATGCGCCGCCCGGAAATCGAAGGCTTCATCTCGGTGGCGCCTCCGGCCAATCGCTTCGACTTCTCCTTCCTTGCCCCCTGCCCGTCCTCCGGCCTGATCGTGCATGGCGACGCCGATCGCGTTGCGCCGCTCAAGGATGTCGAGACCCTGGTCTCCAAGCTGAAGACGCAGAAGGGCATCGTCATCGAGCAGTCGGTCATCCCCGGCGCCAACCATTTCTTCGACAACAAGACGGATGAGCTGATCGCCTCCTGCTCGTCCTATCTCGACAAGCGCCTCGGCCTGAACGATATCGACGCAGCCTGAGTTAGCGTTGAAATCACGGTTTCAGGCAACACAGTCAGCCCGCCCGCAAGGCGGGCTTTTTGTTGGAGCACGACAATGTCCCTGACCATCCGCCGCGCCGAACCGGCCGATACCGCAACCGTGCTGGATTTGATCCGCGGCTTGGCGCTTTATGAGAAGCTCGAACATGAGGCGGTCGCCACCGAAGCCGACATCAGCGCCAGCCTGTTCGGCCCCAACCCGCGCGTCTTCTGCGAGATAGCCCAGTGGCAAGGCGAGACCGCCGGTTTCGCCCTGTGGTTCTACAACTACTCGACCTTCCTCGGCCGCCACGGCATCTATCTCGAAGATCTCTTCGTGAAGGAAGCGTTTCGCGGCCACCGCATCGGCCAGGCCCTGCTCCGCCATCTCGCCCAGCGCTGTGTCACGGAAAAGCTCGGCCGCTTCGAATGGGCGGTGCTCGACTGGAACGAGCCCGCCATCGGCTTCTACGAAAGGCAGGGCGCGGTGCTGCGCAAGGAATGGATCGGCTGCCGCCTGACCGGCGAGGCACTGGAGAAGCTGGCTAGAGGCGGCTGAGGATGTTCCGGGACCGCCGGCTTCCAGCCGGCTCTTGGAAGCACTGCACCCGCCGATGAGGAAGAGCCGGCTGGAAGCGGGCGATCCCAGGAAGAAAGTGCCGGTCCCACTCCATCTCTCGATGAAGTTCAGAAGACCGGCACGCCGGGCTCAATCGAAATCCGGTACCTGGCGCACGGCGCCCTTGGCGGCGCTGGTGGCCATGGCGGCATAGGCGCGCAGCGCCGTGGTGACCTTGCGCTTGCGCGGTGCGGCCGGGCGCCAGGGGGCGGCTCCCTTGGCGGCGCGGCGGCGATCGAGCTCGGCTTCCGGCACGGCCAGCACGATGGTGCGGTTGGGGATGTCGATCTCGATGCGGTCACCCGGCTCGACCAGGCCGATGGTGCCGCCCTCTTCCGCTTCCGGCGAGGCATGGCCGATCGACAGGCCCGACGTGCCGCCGGAAAAGCGGCCATCGGTGATCAGGGCGCAGGCCTTGCCCAGGCCCTTCGACTTCAGGTAGCTGGTCGGATACAGCATTTCCTGCATGCCCGGCCCGCCGCGCGGTCCTTCATAGCGGATGACGACGACGTCGCCGGCCTTGACCTTGCCGTTCAGGATGCCGTCGACGGCCGCGTCCTGGCTCTCGAACACCACGGCGGGGCCGGCGAATTTCAGGATGGATTCATCGACGCCGGCGGTCTTCACGATGCAGCCGTCGAGCGCCAGATTGCCCTTCAGCACCGCGAGCCCGCCATCCTTGGAATAGGCATGCTCGGCTGAGCGTATCACGCCCTTCTCGCGGTCGATATCGACGTCGTCCCAGCGCCGATCCTGGCTGAAGGCGACCTGGGTCGGCACCCCGCCCGGCGCGGCCTTGAAGAATTCGCGTACGCTCTCGCTCTTGGTGCGCACGATATCCCAGCGTTCCAGCGCATCCGCCATGGTGGCCGAATGCACGGTCGGAAGATCGCGGTTGATCAGGCCGGCGCGATCGAGTTCGCCGAGAATGCCCATGATGCCGCCGGCCCGGTGGACGTCCTCCATATGGACGTGGCTGACGGCCGGGGCGACCTTGCAGAGCACGGGCACGCGCCGCGACAGCCGGTCGATGTCGTCCATGGTGAAGGCGATTTCGCCTTCATGCGCGGCAGCCAGGATGTGCAGCACCGTGTTGGTCGAACCGCCCATGGCGATGTCGAGCGTCATGGCATTCTCGAAAGCGCCGAAACTGGCGACCTGGCGCGGCAGCACGCTCTCGTCATTCTGTTCGTAATAGCGGCGTGCCAGATCGACAATGAGATGGCCGGCCTCGACGAAGAGGCGCTTGCGATCGGCATGGGTGGCGAGCGTCGAGCCGTTGCCGGGCAGCGACAGGCCGAGGGCCTCGGTGAGGCAGTTCATCGAATTGGCGGTGAACATGCCCGAGCAGGAGCCGCAGGTCGGACAGGCCGAGCGCTCGATCGCCTTGACGTCCTCGTCGGAGACCTTGTCGTCGGCGGCGGCGACCATGGCATCGACAAGATCCAGCGCCTTGGTCTTGCCGCCCAGGATGACCTTGCCGGCCTCCATCGGACCACCGGAGACGAACACCGTCGGGATGTTGAGGCGCAGGGACGCCATCAGCATGCCGGGGGTGATCTTGTCGCAGTTGGAAATGCAGACCATCGCGTCGGCACAATGGGCATTGACCATGTATTCCACGCTGTCGGCGATCAGCTCGCGAGAAGGCAGCGAATAGAGCATGCCGTCATGGCCCATGGCGATGCCGTCATCCACCGCGATGGTGTTGAATTCCTTGGCAACGCCGCCGGCCTGCTCGATCTCGCGGGCGACCAACTGCCCGAGATCCTTGAGATGGACATGGCCGGGCACGAACTGGGTGAAGGAGTTGACGACCGCGATGATCGGCTTGCCGAAATCCCCGTCCTTCATGCCGGTGGCGCGCCAGAGGCCACGGGCACCGGCCATGTTGCGGCCATGGGTGGTGGTACGGGAACGATAGGCGGGCATCGGCGTCTCTGTGCGTTCGTTAAATCAGGCGGGAAAGCGTTCGTATATGAGCCGCCCGGCCGGCAATGGCAAGCTTGTTTCCTCCTGGGAGCGCAGGCGTCTTGCCTGCTCTCCCAAGAGAAAACATAACATTCGTCGGAAAGGAAGATGCAGGCGAGACGCCTGTCGTCCCGGGAGCGTTAGCCTCTGCCGAAATCGAAGCTGGCGAACGCTTCGGCATTGCGGGGCTTGCGGAAGATCTCCGGATGGTCGAGCGCATGGCAGGCATCCTCGTAGCCGGAGGCCCAATGCTCTTCCATCATCAGCCGGGAGAAATCATAGTCCTTGCTGGCCCCTTCATAATTGCGCGCCCTGTAGATCAGTTGCACGACATTGCAGGCCTTGCGCTCGACCGCCTCGCTGAGCAGCTCGACATCCTGCTCCAGGCCGAAATCAGCCGGCAACTCCGCCAGGATGCGCTTGAGGGCGCCGCGCAGGCGTTGGCGTTCGCGGGCGCGAGTGGTCGCCGCCCGCGTGCGGCTGGAATGTTGGATCTCCTTCTACCGGACCTCGACCTCGGCCATGTCCTTTGGAATGTCACCGCGGGCGCTCCACAGGTCGACCTGGAAGGCGAGTGTATCGAGATCCTGCTGCTCCAGGATCCACTGCAACGGCGTGTTGGAGACCAGGCCACCATCCCAGTAGAACTGCCCCTCGATCTCGATCGACGGAAAGCCGGGCGGCAAAGCGCCGCCTGCCATGATATGTTCCGGCGTGATGCGCGCCGCGCCGTTACCATTGTCGAAATAGGCGAAATTGCCACTGGCGATGTTGAACGCCCCGATTGCAAAGCGTGTCTCGCCACTGTTGAGCCGATCGAAATCGACCAGTTGCAGTAGAGTCTGCTTCAAAGGGGCGGTGTCATAGAAGCTGGTGGCGCCGACGGAGCCGGCCGGCATGAAATAGGGCGGCGGAAAGCGCGGCTCGAAAAATTTCGGCGCCCCTTTCAATAGAACCTGGCCGGCCAGCAGCTGGTTCACCAGCCTGTGCTGGCGATCGCCTTCCCGGGCAAACAGGCGGACCCATTCGAGAGCCGGCTCGAAGGGCGGGTCGCTCACCATCTCCCAGAAACGCCGGAGCTTGGCGACGCGTTCGCCGGGGGCGTTGCCGGCGATCAGGGCAGCGTTGATGGCACCGATCGATATGCCGGCAATCCAGTTGGGCTGGACGCCCCGTTCCTCAAGCGCCTGATAGGCGCCGGCCTGATAGGCACCGAGCGCGCCTCCGCCCTGCAATAGCAGGGCGATACGCTGAAAACCGTTGCGCTCGTCCTCGGCATCGACGGGTTTGCGGGTACAGCGGGTGCGGGTTCGATCTGCATCTGTCACGGCGAGGTTCCATCCTGCGAACCCTGGCCGGCTATCAGACGACCAGCACGATCACATGACAAACCGGCTTCTTACCCCACACCGCATTCACGGCCGAACGCACCGCGCGCTCCACGGCCAGTTCGACCGCGTCCGGATCGCGCCGCTTGGGCTTGGGCAGGCTGTCGATCACCAGCAAGGCGGCGTCGGCGATGACGTCGTCCATCAGGCGGCCGTCGCCGACGCGTAGCGGCAGGCCGGAGAATTTCACATCCGGCTCGTTGACGATCTCGCCCTTGTCCGACAGAGCGAGCGCAACCGAGACAGCACCGGACCAGGACAGGCGCCGGCGTTGGGGGATGGTCTCCTCGGAGGCATTGATCAGTACGTCACCGTCGAGGCAGATGCGCCCCGTCGGTGCCTCGTCCACCACCTTGGTATCACCTTCGCGCAGCGCGATGATCTGGCCGTCACCAGCCGCGACGACTTCCGGCACGCCGAGCGAACGGGCGAGTTCGGCATGTTCGGCCAGGTGCCAGGCTTCGCCATGCACGGGAATGGCAATCTTCGGCCGCGTCCAGTGATACATGTCGGTGAGTTCGCCGCGCCGCGGATGGCCGGAGACATGCACGAGCTGGTTGCGGTCGGTGACAATCTCCGCACCCTGCTTGACGAGACCGTTGATGATGTTGCCGACGGCCTTCTCATTACCCGGGATGGTGCGCGAGGAGAAGATCACCGTGTCGCCCTTGGCCAGGGTCACCTCGGGGTGTTCGCCGCGGGCGATGCGTGCCAGCGCGGCGCGCGGCTCACCCTGGCTGCCGGTGAGCACGCAAACCACCTTCTCGCGCGGCAGGAAACCGTAGCTTTCCGGCGAAAGGAAATCGGGAATGCCGTCGAGCAGGCCGCATTCACGCGCGACCTGGCAGACCCGCTCCATGGCCCGCCCGACGATCACCACGCTGCGATCGTTCGCCATGGCGGCTTCGGCGATCGAGCGGATGCGCCCGACATTGGAGGCGAAGGTGGTCACTGCCACCCTGCCCTTCTTGGCGGCGATGATCTCCGCCAGGTTCTTGGCGACGTCGCGCTCGGAGGGCGAACGCCCGTCGCGGATCGCATTGGTGGAATCGCAGACCAGGGCCAGCACCCCCTCGTCGCCCAGTGCCTTCAGCCGCTCGGCATCGGTCGTGGGCGGGATCACCGGCGTCTCGTCGATCTTCCAGTCGCCGGTGTGGACGACCATGCCGGCGGGAGTACGGATCGCCAGCGCATTCGACTCCGGAATGGAATGGGCGACATTGATCAGTTCGACGTCGAACGGCCCCAGGTTGAACCGCGCGCGGGAGGGGATGATGCGCAGATCGATCCTGGGGGCATCGGGATCGTGCAGTCGCTTGGCTTCCAGCAAGGCCGCGGTGAACTTGGTGGCATAGACGGGCACCTGGAGCTTCGGCCACAGATGGATGAGCGCGCCGAAATGATCTTCATGCGCATGGGTGATCACGATGCCTGTCAAATTCTTGCGCTGGGCTTCGATGAAGCGGGTATCGGGCATCACGAGGTCGACGCCGGGCAGGCTATCGTCGCCAAATGAGACGCCGCAATCGACCATCAGCCATTGACGCTTGTTCGCCGGGCCATAGCCGTACAGCGCCATGTTCATGCCGATCTCGCCGATGCCGCCCAGGGCGCAGAAGACGAGGTCGGTGGTATCGCGTGCCATGTCTGGTTCCTTACGGGCGCGCAGGCCCCATTATTCGCATCGGGCTGCAGCGAGGGCAGCCAAACTCTTCATGAATCGGATGAATTAAAGCGTTTTGCGATCCGGCGGAATCACCAAGAACCGCAAAGACGCGTCGAACGAAAGCATTCGGGCTAAAGAGCGTTTCCCCAGAACGCGCCTTGCTCAAGGGATCAGGCCCGGAAAGAAGATCTCGCCTGCCGAAATTTCGCGCCGCGCCCCGGCATCGTCGCGCAGGATCAGCACGCCCTCAGCGTCGAGTGCTTCGAACACGCCATCGATGTCACCCGAGGGCAAGCGCACCACGATGCGGCGTCCGATGCCGGCGGCACGCTGCAGCCAGGCCTCGCGGATGGCGGCAAAGCCGGCGCCGCGCTGCCATTGCTCCAGGCGCCGGGCAAAGCCATCCGTCAAGGCGGCAAAAAAGGTCTCGACATTGATGGCGGCATCGCTCGCCGCCAGATGCGTGGCCGGATAGGGTGTGCCTTCCGGGTGGCTGGCGATATTGACCCCGCAACCGATCACCGCCGAAAAGCCGCCGCCGGCATGGGCGCCTTCGACCAGGATACCGGCAAGCTTGGCTCCGCCGATCAAGACGTCATTGGGCCATTTCAAGGCGAGCGCCGCAGCAGCGCGCGGTGCGGTTGCAAGCACCGCATCGCTGAGCGCGAGGGCGGCAACGAAACAAAGATCGGCGGCCCGCCTCGGCTCGGCGGGATCGACCAGCAGCAGCGAGGCATAGAGGTTGCCTTGCGGGGAACTCCAGGGACGGCCGCGCCGCCCCTTGCCGGAGACCTGCTGGCCGGCCGTCACCCACAGGCGATCCTGGCCGCGCTGCAGGGCCTCGACGTTGGTCGAACCAATCGAGTCGAAGTGAAGATGACGGAAGCCTGCCGCCTGTGCCCCTGCTCCGAGTTTCATTGCCCCGGGCGCATCAGCCCGAGGGCAGGAGCGAGGCGGCCGCCGCCGCGGCCGGACCGGTCACCAGCGTCGGCCAGACGATGAAGAACACCGTCACGACGGTTGCGATGGCAAGCACGCCGGCGAGCGAAGCCGACATCGGCTCGAACTCCTCGGCCGGCTCGTCGAAGAACATCACCTTGATGATGCGCAGATAATAGAAGGCACCCACCACGCTGGAAAGCACGCCGAGGATTGCCAGCGGCCACAGGCCCTGGTGCACGGCGGCGACGAACACATACCACTTGGCCCAGAACCCGGAGAGCGGAGGAATGCCCGCCAGCGAGAACATCAGCGCAGCGAGCGCATAGGCCATGATCGGCTGCTTGCTCGACAGGCCGGCAAGATCGCTGACGCTCTCGACATAGGCGCCCTTGCGCTTCATCGACAGGATCACGGCGAAGGTACCGATGGTCATGGCCAGATAGAGCGCCAGATAGATCAGCACGCCCTGCACGCCCTCGGAGGTACCCGCCGCCAGGCCGACCAGGGCAAAGCCCATATGGCCGATCGACGAATAGGCCATCAGTCGCTTGATGTTGCTCTGGCCGATGGCGGCAAAGGAGCCGAGAGCCATCGAGGCGATGGCGATGAACACCACGATCTGCTGCCACTGGGCGAGGGCCGCCGGGAAGGAGGTGATGATCACGCGGACCAGCAGGCCCATGGCGGCAATCTTCGGCGCGCCGGCGAACAGGGTAGTCACCGGGGTGGGGGCGCCCTCATAGACATCGGGCGTCCACATATGGAAGGGCACGGCCGAGATCTTGAAGGCCAGGCCCGCGAGCAGGAAGACGATGCCGAAGACCAGGCCGAGGCCGACATGCCCCTGCACCGCGGTGGCGATGCCGGTGAACGACACGGTGCCGGCAAAGCCGTAGATCAGCGACGCGCCATAGAGCAGCATGCCCGAGGAGAGCGCACCGAGGACGAAATATTTCAGGCCCGCCTCGGTGGACTTCAGGTCGTCGCGATGGATGGAAGCGATGACGTAGAGCGCCAGCGACTGCAATTCCAACCCGATATAGAGGGCGATGAGATCGTTGGCCGACAGCATCATCATCATGCCGGTGGTGGCCAGCAGGATCATCACCGGATATTCGAACTTCTCGATGCCGCGCGAGCGCAGGAAGTCGCTCGACATCACGATCGCCGTTCCCGAGCCGATCAGGACCAGGATCTTGGTGAAGCGGGCGAAGGCATCGACGCTGAAGGAACCGTTGAAGGCCTTGCCATCGGTGCTCATGGCCACCAGCACCGCGACGACGGCCAGCAGCACCACCGAAAGCGTGGTGACCAGGCCGTAGCCGCGCGGCGCCGAGAAGACACCGATCATCAGCAAGGCGATGGCGCCGAGGACCAGAACGATTTCCGGAAGCGCCGTTGCAATTTCAGAAGCAGACATGGCTCGCCTTCGGATCAGTTAAGCGCAACGCTGGCAGCTTTCGCCGCCTGGATGAGATGGGTGACGGCGGCTTCGCTCATGTTCAGGATCGGCTTGGGATAGACGCCGAAATAGATCGTGAGCAGCACCAACGGGGCCAGGATGATGAACTCCCGGCCGGTGAGGTCGGCGATGCCGGCTAGGCTCGGCTTTTCCAGCGCGCCGTAGACGACACGGCGATAGAGCCAAAGCGCATACGCCGCCGACAGGATCACGCCGAACGTGGCGAAGAAGGCCACCCAGGTGTTGGTCGAGAAAGCGCCCACCAGCGTGAGGAACTCGCCGACGAAGCCTGAGGTGCCGGGCAGGCCGACATTGGCCATGGTGAACACCATCAGCGCCAGCGCATACCAGGGCATGCGGTTGACCAGGCCGCCATAGGCCGCGATCTCGCGGGTATGCATGCGGTCATAGACCACGCCGACGCAGAGGAACAGCGCACCCGAGACGATGCCGTGCGAGATCATCTGGAAGATCGCACCCTGCACGCCCTGCTCGTTCATCGAGAACAGGCCCATGGTGACGAAGCCCATATGGGCGACCGACGAATAGGCGATCAGCTTCTTGATGTCCTCCTGCATCAGCGCCACCAGCGAGGTGTAGACGATCGCGATGACGGAGAGGGTGAACACCAGCGGCGCGAAATATTCGGAGGCCGCCGGGAACATCGGCAGGGAGAAGCGGATGAAGCCGTAGCCGCCCATCTTCAGGAGGATACCGGCCAGGATGACCGAACCCGCCGTCGGGGCTTCCACGTGGGCGTCGGGCAGCCAGGTGTGCACCGGCCACATCGGCATCTTCACGGCAAAGGAGGCGAAGAAAGCCAGCCACAGATAGGTCTGCATCTGCACCGGGAACGGGTGCTTGAGCAGCACGGCGATGTCCGAGGAGCCGGCATTCCAATACATCGCCATGATGGCGATCAGCATCAGCACCGAGCCGAGCAGCGTGTAGAGGAAGAACTTGAAGCTGGCATAGATGCGCCGCTGCCCGCCCCAGATGCCGATGATCAGGAACATCGGGATCAGGCCGCCTTCGAAGAACAGGTAGAACAGCACGATGTCCTGCGCGCAGAACACGCCGATCATCAGCGTCTCCAGCACCAGGAAGGCGATCATGTATTCGCGCACGCGGTTCTGGATCGAGCGCCAGGAGGCGAGGATGCAGAACGGCATCAGGAAGGTGGTCAGGATGACGAAGGGCAGCGAAATGCCGTCGACGCCCATGCGATAGTTGATCGCCCCGCCCGTGGTGCCGCCGAGCCAGTTGGTGTTCTCGACGAACTGGAAGCTGGTGTTTGTCGGATCGAAGGCAAACAACGGGAAGAGCGAGACGACGAAGGTCGCGATGGTGGTCCACAGCGAGATGATGCGCGAATTGCGCTTCACGCTTTCGGAGTCACCCCGAAGCACGAGCATCAGCACCACGCCCACCAAGGGCAGGAAGGTCGTGACGGAAAGAACCGGCCAGGACATCAGTGCGTGCCTCCGAGCATGGACCAGGTGAACAAGGCCGCAATGCCGATCAGCATGGCGAAGGCATAGTGATAGAGATAGCCGGTCTGCAGCTTGACGACGCCGCGGGTGACGTCGACGACGCGAGCGGAGACACCGTCGGGGCCGAGACCGTCGATGACGGCACCATCGCCCTTCTTCCACAGGAAGCGGCCGAGCCACTTGGCCGGGCGGACGAAGGCCCAGTCATACAACTCGTCGAAATACCACTTGTTGAGCAGGAAGTTGTAGAGCAGCGGATTGCGGGCAGCGATGCCCGCCGGCACCGAGGGCTTGACGATGTACATGTAATAGGCCGTGGCCCAGCCGATGGCCATCATCGCGAAAGGCGCCAGATGGACGAGCCACGGAACATGCTCCATGCCCTCGAGGATCTTGGTGCCCTCGCCCAGTGAAACCGCCTCGCGCCAGAAATGCTCCAGCCCTTCCTCGGTGGCGAAGGAATGGTGGAACACCATGCCCGCGATCACCGCGCCGACCGACAGTACCGCCAGCGGGATCATCATCGGCATCGGCGATTCATGCGCGTGGTCATAGGTATGCGCATCGGCCCGGGTCTGGCCATGGAAGGTCATGTAGATCAGGCGCCAGGAGTAGAAGGAGGTCATCAGGGCCGCGATCACCGTCATGCAGAAGGCATAGAGCGGGATCAGGCGACCGCCTTCGGCATAGGCAGCCCAGGCGGCCTCGATGATGCCGTCCTTGGAGTTGAAGCCGGCGAAGCCGATCTGGGTGAAGGGAACACCAAAGCCGGTGAGCGCCAGGGTGCCGATGATCATCGCCCAATAGGTCAGCGGGATCTTCGACTTCAGGCCGCCCATATGCCGCATGTCCTGCTCATGATGCATGGCATGGATCACGGAGCCGGCACCCAGGAAGAGCAACGCCTTGAAGAAGGCGTGGGTGAACAGATGGAACACGCCGACATTGTAGGCGCCGACGCCCAGCGCCACGAACATGTAGCCGAGCTGCGAACAGGTCGAATAGGCGATGACGCGCTTGATGTCGTTCTGGACCAGGCCGACCGTGGCAGCGAAGAAGGCCGTGGTGGCACCGATGAAGGTGACGAAGGCGAGCGCATTCGGGGCATGCTGGAACAGCGGCGACAGGCGCGCCACCATCACGATGCCCGCCGTGACCATGGTGGCGGCATGGATGAGCGCGGAAACCGGCGTCGGGCCTTCCATCGCGTCCGGCAGCCAGGTGTGCAGCAGGAACTGCGCCGACTTGCCCATGGCTCCCATGAACAAGAGGAAGCAGGCGACTTCCAGTGCCGGCAACGTATAGCCGAGGAAGTGGATGCTGGTCTCGGCCTTGCTGGCGGCTTCCTTGAAGATGCCCTCGAAGCCGACCTGGCCGAAGATCACGAACACCGCGAAGATGCCGAGCGAGAAGCCGAAATCGCCGACGCGGTTGACCACGAAGGCCTTGATGGCGGCGGCATTGGCCGTGGGGCGCTTGTACCAGAAACCGATCAGGAGATAGGAGGCCAGGCCTACGCCTTCCCAGCCGAAGAACATCTGCACCAGATTGTCGGAGGTCACCAGCATCAGCATGGCGAAGGTGAACAGCGACAGATAGGCAAAGAAGCGCGGCCGCGAAGGATCCTCTTCCATGTAGCCGATGGAATAGAGGTGGACGAGCGAGGACACGGTGGTGACCACCACCAGCATCACGGCCGTCAGCGTATCGACGCGCAGGGCCCAGTCGATCTGCAGTTTGCCGACATGGATCCAGTCGAGGACCGGAACCGAAGCGGTGGCGCCGTTGAAGCCGACATTGATGAAGGCGACCCAGGACAGCAGGCAGGACACGAACAGCAGGCCGGTCGTGATGTATTCGGCAAAACGGATCTTGCCGGGCGAATGCGGAGATTCCTCGACGGCGTGATGATCGTCGTGAGCATGGGAGTCATGACCGTGGTCGTCATGGCCATGTGCTTCGTGGCCATGTGCGTCGTGCCCGTGACCACCATGCGCATGGTCGCCATGGCCATGCCCGGAGGTCTCGGCAGCATCGGCCGGCGCCAGGCGCCAGGTCAGCATGTTGGCGAGGCCGGCAATCAGGAAGCCGAGGAGCGGCAGGAAGACAATTGCGTTATACACGCCCTCAGCCCTTCATCACGTTGATATCTTCGACGGCGATCGAACCGCGGTTACGGTAGAACGCCACCAGAATGGCCAGACCGATCGCGGCCTCGGCGGCAGCGACGGTCAGGATCAGGAGGGTGAAGACCTGGCCCGTAATGTCGTGCAGCGCCGCGGAGAAGGCGACCATATTGATGTTCACCGCAAGCAGGATGAGCTCCACCGACATCAGGATGACGATGACGTTCTTGCGGTTGATGAAAATCCCGAGCACGCCGATGGTGAAGAGAACGGCGGCGACAGCGAGAAAATGGGAAAGATCGACGGCCATGTGTCAGATCCCCTGCCCTGGCTGAACTTTGATGACCTCGACCGACTGCGCCTTGGTGCGCGCCGATTGCAGGGCCGGATTCTGGCGCTTGACGCCTTCCTTGTGGCGCAGCGTCAGCACGATGGCGCCGATCATCGCCACCAGCAGCACCAGGCCGGCGCCCTGGAAGAAGAAGGCATATTGCGTGTAAAGCACGCGGCCGAGCGCCTCGGTGTTGGTGACGGAGGTGTCGATCTGCGTCTGCGGATTGACCACGATGCCGGGGGAGATCGCCCAGCCGACCACCACCATCAAGAGCTCGATCAGCACGATCAGGCCGACCAGGAAACCGATCGGCAGATATTGCAGGAAGCCCTGGCGCAACTCGGTGAAGTCGACGTCGAGCATCATCACCACGAAGAGGAAGAGCACGGCGACGGCGCCGACATAGACCACGATCAGGATCAGCGCGAGGAACTCGGCCCCGGTGAGCATGAACAGGCCGGCCGCGTTGACGAAGGCCAGGATCAGATAGAGCACCGAATGCACAGGGTTGCGCGACAGGATGACCATCAAGGCCGATGCCACGCAAACAAAGGCGAACAGGTAGAAGAAGGCTGTCGCCACATTCATGTTCAAACCCCTCTCCGGCCCGTTTCCGTGCCGTCTAGTCTCAAACCGCTTCAGCCTGGCTGAAGCACATACAAACAAACTCGGTCCGTCAGGTCCGCGCGGCGCCTAGCGATAAGGTGCGTCCTTGGCGATGTTCTTGGCGATCTCCCGCTCCCAGCGGTCACCATTGGCCAGAAGACGCTCCTTGTCGTAGAAAAGCTCTTCACGCGTCTCGACGGCGAACTCGAAGTTCGGCCCCTCGACGATGGCATCCACCGGGCAGGCTTCCTGGCAGAAGCCGCAATAGATGCACTTGACCATGTCGATGTCGTAGCGGGTGGTCCGCCGCGTGCCGTCATTGCCGCGCGGGCCGGCCTCGATGGTGATGGCCTGGGCCGGGCAGATCGCTTCGCACAATTTGCAAGCGATGCAACGCTCCTCGCCGTTGGGATAACGGCGCAGGGCGTGCTCGCCCCGGAAGCGCGGCGACAGCCGGCCCTTTTCGAAGGGATAGTTCAACGTGGCCTTCGGCTTGAAGAAGTAGCGCATCGACAAGAAGAAGGCCGAAACGAATTCCTTCAGGAATAGGGCCTTGGCGGCCTGATCTAAGCCGACGCGCGGCCGGCTGGGATTGGCGGCGGTCATGGTGCCCATCCGGTGATCTGGAGGAAGCCTGCGACGATCACGACCATGGCGATCGACAGCGGCAGGAAGACTTTCCAGCCGAGACGCATCAGCTGGTCATAGCGGTAGCGCGGCACGAAGGCCTTCACCATCGCGAACATGAAGAACACGAAGGTCACCTTGACCAGGAACCAGATGAAGCCCGGGATCCAGGTGAAAGGCGGCAGATCGATCGGCGCGCTCCAGCCCCCCATGAACAGGATGGTGGTCAGGGCGCACATGGTCATGATCGCCACATACTCGCCCAGCATGAACAAGAGGTAGGGCGTCGAGGCATATTCGACCATGAAGCCGGCCACGAGTTCGGACTCGGCCTCGGCCAGATCGAAGGGCGGCCGGTTCGTCTCGGCCAGGGCCGAGATGAAGAAGATGATGAACATCGGGAAGAGCGGCAGCCAGTACCAGTTCAGGAAGGTCAGCCAGGGCAGACCGATCAGGCTGGCGAGACCGCGGCTGTGCTGCGCCTCGACGATCGCCGTGAGGTTCAGCGAACCGGCACAGAGCAGCACGGTGATGATGACGAAGCCGATGGAGACTTCATACGAGACCATCTGGGCGGCGGCGCGCAGGGCCGAGAGGAAGGGATATTTCGAGTTCGAGGCCCAGCCCGCCATGATGGTGCCGTAGACACCGAGCGAGGAGATGGCGAAGACATAGAGGATACCGACATTGATGTCGGCGATCATCGTGCCCGCCGCGACCGGCAGCACCGCCCAGCCGGCCAGCGCCAGGACGCAGGTGACGAAAGGAGCGAGCAGGAAGACGCCCTTGTTCGCGCCCGCCGGGATCACCGGCTCCTTGAGCACGAATTTGAGCAGGTCGGCGAAGGACTGGAACAGCCCGAACGGCCCGACGACGTTGGGACCGCGGCGCAGCTGCACGGCCGCCCAGACCTTACGGTCGGCCAGCAGGTAATAGGCGATGAAGACAAGCAGGCAGACCAGCAGAACCACGCTTTGCAGCGCCGGCAGGCCCACCTTCCACAGGAGTGTTTCCCAGATCGTCATGGCCTGTCCTTACTCCGCCGCCAGCGGCAGCGCGCCCGAGGCGAGCTGCGAACACTGCGCCATCACGGCCGAAGCGCGCGCGATGGGATTGGTCAAATAGAAATCGCCGATTGCAGCGGCGAAAGCCGCCTTGTCGAAGTCCCCCCCAAGATTGGCCAGGGCTGTGACGCCCGATGCATCCGCAGCTGCAACGTCACCGATGCGGCCGAGATGGGGAATGGCGGCAAACAGGACCTTGCGCAAGGCAGCGAGCGAGTCGTAGCCGAGCTTGGCGCCAAGGGCTTCCGACAGCGCCCGCAGGATCGCCCAGTCCTCACGTGCCTCGCCGGGCGGGAACGCCGCACGGTTGGCGAGCTGGACCCGGCCCTCGGTGTTGACGAACAGTCCCGAGCGCTCGGGATAGGCAGCCGCCGGCAGGATGACGTCGGCACGATGCGCGCCGCGGTCGCCATGGCTGCCCTGATAGACCACGAAGGCGCCCGGTTCGATGGTGACCTCGTCCGCGCCCAGCAGGAAGAGCACGTCGAGCGCACCGGCCTTGGCCATGCCGGCAGCATCGAGACCGCCCTCACCCGGCACGAAGCCGACATCGAGAGCGCCGACGCGCGAAGCGGCATTGTGCAGCACGCCGAAGCCGTTCCAGCCGTCCTTGACCACGCCGAGCGCCTGGGCAGCCTTGGCGGCCAGCGACAGCAGGGCGGCGCCGTCGGTGCGGGCGTAGACGCCGCCACCGACGATGATGACCGGCTTTGCCGCGCCCTTGAGCAGATCGGCGAAGGAGCCCTTGCCGGCGGCGAGCTCGGCCAAAGTATCGGGGCCGGCGCCAAGATAATCATAGGTGTAGGTCAGGTCGACCTGCTCGCCGATCAAGCCGACCTTGGCGCCACGAAGCCAGCGCTTGCGGATGCGCGCATTCAGCACCGACGCTTCCTTGCGCGGATTGGTGCCGACCAGCAGGATTGCGTCGGCCTCTTCGAGACCGGCGATCGTCGGGTTGAAAAGATAGCTGGCGCGGCCCAAGGCGGGATCGATCTTGGCGCCGTCCTGGCGGGCGTCGAGGTTCTTCGAGCCGAGCTTGCCGATGAGGTCCTTGAGCGCGAACAGCTCTTCCACTGCGGCGAGATCGCCGGCGATGGCGCCGATGCGCTCGGGCTTGGCCGCCTTCACCTTGGCCGCGATGGCGGCAAAGGCCTCCTGCCAGCTCACCGGCTTCAGGCGGCCATCGACACGCAGATAAGGCCGATCGAGGCGCTGGGTACGCAGGCCGTCCCAGATGAAGCGGGTCTTGTCGGAGATCCACTCCTCGTTCACCAGCTCATTGGTGCGCGGCACGATACGCAGCACTTCCCGGCCGCGCGCATCGATGCGGATGGCGGAGCCCACCGCATCCATCACATCGACGGATTCGGTCTTGGAAAGCTCCCACGGGCGGGCATGGAATTCATAGGGCTTGGAGGTCAGGGCGCCGACGGGGCAGAGGTCGATGACATTGCCCTGCAGTTCGGAGCTCATCGCCTTTTCCAGATAGGTGGTGATCTCCATATCCTCGCCACGGCCGATGGCGCCGAGCTCGGAGACGCCGGCCACCTCGGTGGTGAAGCGGACGCAGCGCGTGCAATGGATGCAGCGGTTCATCACTGTCTTGACCAGCGGGCCGATATACTTGTCTTCGACCGCGCGCTTGTTCTCGGCATAGCGGTTCTTGTCGACGCCGTAGGCCATGGCCTGGTCCTGCAGGTCGCACTCGCCACCCTGGTCGCAGATCGGGCAGTCCAGCGGATGGTTGATGAGCAGGAACTCCATCACCCCTTCGCGGGCCTTCTTGACCATGGGGCTCTTGGTGAGCACCACCGGCGGCTCGCCGTTCGGGCCTGGACGCAGGTCGCGTACCGCCATGGCGCAAGACGCCGTGGGCTTGGGCGGACCGCCCTTCACCTCGACCAGACACATGCGGCAATTGCCGGCAATCGACAGGCGCTCGTGGAAGCAGAAACGCGGGATCTCGGCACCCGCGACCTCACAGGCCTGGAGGAGCGTGTACTCCGCCGGGACCTCGATTTCCTGTCCGTCGACGATCAACTTGGCCATGGATAACCTTGACGATCAGGCCTGGACTACAAGACGCAATCCAGACTCTTTCCAAACTCGACTTCGCAAAATTCCGTGCCGCGATCAACATCGAGAAACGAAAATTCAGCGCTCTGAAAGGCCGGAAACGGGGGGCGATCCCGGCCCTGATAAGTTGCAACCGGCGGGAGCCGGCCTGTTATTCCGCCGCCTGCAGGACAGGGGTGGAGTGGGGGTTGGCGGCATATTGATCGATGCGCGCTTCGATCTCATGACGGAAATGGGTGATCAAGCCCTGGATCGGCCAGGCCGCCGCGTCGCCCAGAGCGCAGATCGTATGTCCCTCGACCTGCTTGGTGACGTCGAGCAGCATGTCGATCTCGCGCTTCTGGGCACGTCCCTCCGCCATGCGGGTGAGCACGCGCCACATCCAGCCCGTGCCCTCGCGGCAAGGCGTGCACTGGCCGCAGCTCTCATGCTTGTAGAAATAGGCAAGCCGGGCGATGGTGCGCACCACGTCGGTGGACTTGTCCATCACGATGACGGCGGCAGTGCCCAGGCCCGACCGCAGCTTCGACAGCGAGTCGAAATCCATCGGCGTGTCGATGATCTGCTCGGCCGGCACCATGCGCACCGACGATCCACCCGGAATGACCGCCTTCAGGTTGTCCCAGCCGCCGCGGATGCCGCCGCAATGGCGCTCGATCAACTCGCGGAAGGGAATGCCCATCGCCTCTTCGACGTTGCAGGGCTTGTTCACATGCCCCGACACGCAGAAGAGCTTGGTGCCGACATTGTTGGGATTGCCGATACCGGCGAACCAGCCGGCCCCGCGCCGCAGGATGGTGGGAGCAACGGCGATCGACTCGACATTGTTGACCGTGGTCGGGCAGCCATACAGACCCATATTCGCCGGGAAGGGCGGCTTCATGCGCGGCATGCCC
Organism: Labrys sedimenti; assembly: GCF_034424805.1. NCBI lineage: Bacteria > Pseudomonadati > Pseudomonadota > Alphaproteobacteria > Hyphomicrobiales > Xanthobacteraceae > Labrys > Labrys sedimenti. Next base: position 521,380 of record NZ_JAXOUF010000001.1, on the reverse strand, counting down.
TTCTTGCCCTCGAGGCTTTCGAGCAGCGCCGTCTCCTCGCCGCAGATATAGGCGCCGGCACCATGGTGCACGTAGAGATCGAAATCCCAACCATTCTTGTTGTTCTTGCCGATCAGGCCGGCTTCGTAGGCCTCGTCGACAGCGCGCTGCAGGGCCTCGCGCTCGCGGATATATTCGCCACGGATATAGATGTAGCAGGCATGCGCATTCATGGCGAAGGAGGCGATCAGACAGCCTTCGACCAGATGCTGCGGGTCATGCCGCATGATCTCGCGATCCTTGCAGGTGCCCGGCTCGGACTCGTCGGCATTGACGACGAGGTAGCTCGGCCGCCCATCCGACTTCTTGGGCATGAAGGACCATTTCAGGCCGGTCGGGAAGCCGGCGCCGCCGCGCCCCCGCAGGCCCGAAGCCTTCATCTCGTTGATGATCCAGTCCTGGCCCATCTCGAGGATCTGCTTGGTACCATCCCACGAGCCACGCTTGATGGCCGCCTGCAGCCCAGGCGACTGGAGGCCGTAGAGATTGGTGAAGATGCGGTCGCGATCAGCAAGCATGGCGAACCTGTCAATAATGAAACTTCTTAAAACGCTCAGATGGGAAGAACGGCGTCAGGGCCCTTCCCGCCCACTTCAATCCAACTTTTCGCCGGCCGGGTTTTCGGGGCGCCAGCCGGTCGCCAATTTCTTGGCCTGCTCGATCCAGCCGTCCCGCAGAGCCCTGCCCTTGAAAGTGCCGAGATTCTGGTCGACCCAGGCGAGGTTGGTGTCGTTCCAGGTGGCGATCTGATCGAAGTGATAGACACCCATCTGGTGCAGCATTTCCTCGAGCTTGGGACCGACGCCGTGGATCAGCTTGAGATCGTCCGGCCCGCCCTCGCGAGCGGCCTTCAGCAGGACCGGCTTGTGCTCGTCGGAAACCGGAGCGGCTGGTGCAGGTGCAGCCGCCGGAGCTGCAGCCACGGGTGCCGCCGTCGTCGCGGGAACGGGAGCGGGAGGAGCGGGCGTACCGGCAGCCTTCGCGGCTTCAGCCTTGGCCGCCTCGGCCTTGGCGGTTTCCAGCTTGGCTTTCTCTTCCTCGAAGCGCTTCTTCCAGGAGCCGATGACCGAGCCGTCATAGAGCGCCGGATCGGTCAGCGTCTGCGCTCCCCCCTCCGGTTCGGACGAGAAGCGGCCGTTCTGCGGCCCCGGCTTCACTTCCTTGCCGGCAGCCAGATCATCGATGATGCGTTCCATGATCTCGGGGGTGAGATCTTCATAGAAATCGGCATTGATCTGCACCATCGGAGCATTGCAGCAAGCCCCGAGGCACTCGACCTCCAGCCATGAGAAATTGCCATCGGCGGTCACGTGACGCTCCGGACCGACGCGCTTCTTGACGATGTCGCGGATCGCCTCGGCGCCACGCAGTTGGCAGGGCGTGGTACCACAGAGCTGGATGAAATATTTGCCGACCGGCTCCAGGTTGAACATGGTGTAGAAGGTCGCGATCTCCAGAACGCGGATCTTCGCCATGCCCAGGCGCGCCGCGATCACCTCGATCGCTGCCTGGGACACCCAGCCGCCGGCCTGTTCCTGCGCCTTCCACAGCAGCGGAATCACCGCCGAGGCCTGGCGGCCGGACGGGTATTTGGCAATCTGCTTTTCCACCCACGCCTCGTTTTCGGACGTGAAGGCAAAGCTTGCCGGCTGGAGTTCCTGGGGCGCGAGCCTGCGGACGGACATGCGCATTCCTCTTTAACTGCTAGAGCAAAGCGCGTCTTCGCAAACGCACTTTCACTCTCACTCCTGGTTTCGACACGTCTTTGCAATTCAGGATGATGCCCTCAAATCGCAAGACGCTTTTGCAACCGGCTCAAGGCCGGTTGCGACCCAAAATCAACGATCGACTTCGCCGAACACGATGTCGAGAGAACCGAGAATGGCTGAAACGTCGGCCAGCATGTAGCCGCGGCACAGCCAGTCCATCGACTGCAGATGCGCAAAACCCGGTGCGCGGATCTTGCAGCGATAAGGCTTGTTGCCGCCATCCGAGACCAGATAGACGCCGAATTCGCCCTTGGGTGCCTCGACCGCCGCGTAGACCTCGCCGGCCGGCACGTGATAGCCCTCGGTATAGAGCTTGAAATGGTGGATGAGCGCTTCCATCGAGCGCTTCATCTCGCCGCGCTTGGGCGGTACGACCTTGTTGTCGGCCGCCGAAACCGGCCCGCTCGTGGCGCGCAGAAGCGCGCAACACTGCTTCATGATGCGGATCGACTGACGCATCTCTTCCATGCGGATGCAGTAGCGATCATAATTGTCGCCATTCTTGCCGATCGGAATGTCGAAATCGAGTTCGGCATAGCATTCATAGGGCTGCGATTTACGCAGGTCCCAGGCAGCGCCCGAACCACGTACCATCACCCCCGAATAACCCCAGGCCCAGGCATCGTCCAGGGAAACGATGCCGATATCGACATTGCGCTGCTTGAAGATGCGGTTGTCGGTGAGCAGGCCTTCCAGATCGTCGCAGACCTTGAGGAAAGGGTCGCAGAAAGCCTCGATATCGTCGATCAGTTCGGGCGGAAGGTCCTGATGGACGCCGCCCGCACGGAAATAGGCGGCATGCATGCGGCTGCCCGAAGCACGCTCGTAGAAGATCATCAGCTTCTCGCGCTCTTCGAAGCCCCACAGCGGCGGGGTCAGCGCGCCGACGTCCATGGCCTGCGTGGTGACGTTGAGCAGATGCGAGAGCAGGCGGCCGATCTCCGAATAGAGCACCCGGATGAGCTGGCCGCGCTTGGGCACCTCGATGCCGAGCAGGCGCTCGATGGCCATGCAATAGGCATGCTCCTGGTTCATCGGCGCGACGTAATCGAGCCGATCGAAATAGGGGATGGCCTGCATGAAGGTCTTGGCTTCGATCAGCTTCTCCGTACCGCGATGCAGCAGGCCGATATGGGGATCGACCCGCTCGACCACTTCGCCGTCGAGCTCCATGACCAGACGCAACACGCCGTGGGCCGCCGGATGCTGCGGGCCGAAATTGATCGCAAAATTGCGTAGATGCGGTTGGTCGTTCATGTCGTTTCCAAACTTTCCGAGTTGGCCAGCTGGTTCGGAGCCATTTCGAGAGTCTTGCTAGTCCTGATCCGGCGCGCGGGAGCGCGTCAGCCTGCCTTCGCCTTCTCGTCACCGGGCAGGACATATTCTGTCCCTTCCCACGGTGACAGGAAATCGAAGTTGCGGAATTCCTGGTTGAGCCTGACAGGCTCGTAGACCACGCGCTTGGCCTCGTCGTCCCAGCGCACCTCGACGAACCCGGTCATCGGGAAGTCCTTGCGCAAGGGATGTCCGTCGAAGCCGTAATCGGTCAGCAGCCGCCGCAGGTCCGGATGGCCGGTGAACAGGATGCCGTAGAGATCGTAGGCTTCGCGCTCGAACCAGAGCACGCCGGGGAACAGGGAGACGGCCGAGGGAACCGGGGTCGCCTCGTCGGTTTCCACCTTGACGCGTATGCGGACGTTCTTGGTCGGCGACAGCAGGTGGTAGACCACGTCGAAGCGCTTTTCGCGCGCCGGATAGTCGACGCCGCAGACATCGATGATCGAAACGAAGCGCGTTCCGGCGTCGTCCCTGAGGTGCTTGAGCACAGCCAGGATGTTGTCGGGATCGGTGGTGACGGTCAGCTCGCCAAAGGCATGCAGGACATCGGAGACGGCTTGCGGAAAAGCAGCCTGGAGCGCCTCGCCGATCCCCTGCAGAGTTTCAGAGTTTGCCATGTCAGCTCCGCTCAACGCTCGATGGTGCCGGTACGGCGAATCTTCTTCTGCAGCAGCAGCACGCCATAGAGCAGCGCTTCGGCCGTGGGCGGGCAGCCAGGAACGTAGATGTCGACCGGCACGATGCGGTCGCAGCCGCGCACGACCGCATAGGAATAGTGATAGTAGCCGCCGCCATTGGCGCAGGAGCCCATCGAGATGACATAGCGCGGCTCGGGCATCTGGTCGTAGACCTTGCGCAGGGCCGGCGCCATCTTGTTGGTCAGCGTGCCTGCGACGATCATTACGTCCGACTGGCGCGGTGAAGCACGCGGGGCGAAGCCGAAGCGCTCGACATCATAGCGCGGCATCGAGACCTGCATCATCTCGACCGCGCAGCAGGCGAGGCCGAAAGTCATCCACATCAGCGAGCCGGTGCGGGCCCAATTGATCAGGTTGTCGGCGGAAGTAACGAGGAAGCCGCGATCAGCCAGCTCGGCATTGATGTCGACGAAAAACGGGTCGGTCGACCCGACCGGCTTGCCGCTATTCGGGTCGATGATGCCCTTGGGCGCCGGCGCCACCAGCGTGCCGCCTGATGTCTCCAGGTTCAATCCCATTCGAGCGCGCCCTTCTTCCACTCATAAACGAAGCCGATGGTCAGCACGGCCAGGAAAATCATCATCGAGGTGAAGCCGAACAGGCCGACTTCCTTGAACGTGATCGCCCAGGGGAACAGGAATGCCACTTCGAGATCGAAGATGATGAACAGGATCGACACCAGATAGAAGCGCACGTCGAACTTCATGCGCGCGTCGTCGAAGGCGTTGAACCCACACTCATAGGCGGAGAGTTTTTCCGGATCCGGGCGCTGATACGCCACGAGGAAGGGCGCCACCAGAAGCGCCAAGCCGATGACGGCCGAGACCCCGATGAAGATGATAAGCGGCAGATAGCCGGCGAGAAGGTTGTCCATCAGCACGAACCCTATAGCGTTTTGCGACCCGGTGAGCTCACCAAGAATCGCAAAGACGCGTCGAGACAAAGAGTTGGAGCAATGCGGCGTTTTCGCTGAAACGCGCTTTGCTCCAGCTGTGATCGACCGGGAGCGCTTGAACTCGGGGTCGCCACGTTTGGACGATACGGGCATGGGCGGGCTTCGACAGCGGCGCTCACGCCGGTCATCCCTCTACAGCGCTTTGGAAAACCACCTTCACGCTGCGTCGTGGACGACCTGCAGCGAGCCTTAAACCACGGCTATGGGAGGCGCAAGCTTGGAAGCGTTCCAGCCAAGAGATTCCTACCGCACTGCGGCAGAATATCGGGCGATTCTGGCATGATCTTGGCGCATAGCCGTTATGAGTTGCAAGACAGTGCCTGCTTGCAACCGAACACTTGCGAATATTGCCGGGCTGAAAATGCAAAAGCCAGCCCGAAGGCTGGCTTTTTGTCACAAAATGGCGAGAGTGACGGGACTTGAACCCGCGACCTTCGGCGTGACAGGCCGACGCTCTAACCAACTGAGCTACACCCCCGTCTCTCGTCAGCGGCGGCGAACCGTGCTGGCGTGGCGCGGTGATTAGAGGGCCTCCCGCACAGTGTCAAGCGTCAATTCGCAACGCACTCGAAATTCAGTTCGCAATGCGGGCCAGCCGAAAGCGTTTGATGTCCTCAGGCGTCAGAATTCGGATGCTTCCGACGCCATATTGCTCGGCTAGATCGATCAAAGCGGGGTTCACGCCCATTTTTTTCGAATAGGCACGCAGCATCTGGGTCACTTCGGGGAATCGCCGCGTGCTGCGCAGAACCGAGAGCGGATCGCTGCCGGAACTGTTGGGCAGATATTCGCGGTGCACGCCGACTCGCGATCCCGTGGGGACGAATCGCTTATTGCCCCCCATCAGCGCATAGACGCAGGCCGACATGCAGGAGCCATTGACCGCAATCGTCTGCCCGCCCAACGTGACGACGCGCCCGACGAAGACGCTCGTGCGCAATTTGCGCAGCACATGGCCGAGATTGACCCCCTCGACCAGATGGCCACCAGGCGAATCGATGATCAGAACGTTGCTGGTGCCGAGTTTCGAGGCCTGCTGAGCGAAGGCGATGAAACGCTCCACCGTGCCGCTCGTCATCTCGCCATTGGCGACCATCACGCCAGGGCAACGCTTGCCGCATTTGGAGCCGAAGGACAGGCTCACCACCTTGAAATCCATGGCAGCAGCAAAGACCGGCTGCGACAGGGCGCTCCAGCACAGCCCGAGCGCAAGCGCCCCCAACCCGATGGCACGCAACAAAGAACTCACCATTATGTCCGCTTTTCCTTCGAGCAAAACGCGTGTGGCGTTTGTCTGCTCTCACTCTTCGGTTCTACGCGCCTTTGCGTTTCCTGGCGATTCCGCCAAATCGCAACGCACCATGGCCCGACGGATCGGGCTTCATTCGATATCGGCTACCGGCGCCCTCACGACTCCCGCCGTTTCCAGCGCCCAGGCTGCACGCAAGGCCAGATCCTCCCGCCAGGCGGGGGCGATGATCTGCACGCCGATCGGGAGTTTCTCGCCCTCGTTCCAGAGCGGCACCGTGACCACAGGCAGCCCGATAAAGGAAATAGGCTGGGTGAACAGTCCCAGATTCGCGCGAACGGGCATGGCCTGGCCACCGACCTCGATGGTGGTCGCGTCGATTCTGGGGGCGCGGCACGGCGTGGCCGGGGCTAGAATCAGATCGATTCGTTCGAAGATCCGATGCATCTCCGCCCGGAACCAATGACGAAAGCGATGCGCCGCGCTCACCCAGGTCGCCGGCACCATGTTGCCGGCGATCAAACGGTCCCGGACGCCCGGCGCAAAATCCTTGGCACGCGTACGCAGCCTGTCGCGATGGAGCGCCCCGCCCTCGGTAATGGTGACCAGGAAGGCCGCTGCCCGGGCGACGGCCGCCTGGGGGATCTCGACGACCTCACTGGCGTCGAGTGCCTTGGCACAGCGCCGTACGGCCTCCAGGGCATCGCGATTGCCCTCCGGGCGGAAGTAACCATCCGCCACGGCGATACGAAGCCCCTCGATGCCCCGCCCGAGTTCGAACAGGGCCGGTTGCGCCGGGCGCTGGGCACAACTCGGATCGTCGGGGTCGGGCCCCTGCATAGCATCATAGGCGAAGGCGAGGTCGCGGGCCGAGCGGGCCAGCGGGCCCATGTGGTCCAGGCTGGCGACGAAGGGAAAGCTGCGTGCGCGGCTGAGACGCCCGAAGGTCGGCTTCAGGCCGAACAGCCCGCACAGGGAGGCCGGCACGCGGATCGCGCCATTGGTGTCGCTGCCGAGCGCCAACGGCACGAAACCCGCCGCCACCGCGCTGGCGGGGCCGCTGGAAGACCCGCCGGCCAGATGGTCGAGAGCATGGGGATTTCGCGAAGGCGCCTCATGCGGGTTCTGGCCGGTGAAATCATAGGCGTATTCGCTCATGTTGAGCGCGCCCACGCAGATCGCCCCCTGCCCCTCCAGGCGTTCGATCAGCGTCGCATCCCGCGTGGCCGGCGGGTTGTCCCGGTTGATCCGGGAACCTGCCAGGGTGACGAGGCCGGCGATATCGTAGAGATTCTTCACGGCGAAGGGGACGCCAGCCAAGGCCCCGACCGGCTTGCCGGCGGCATGGCGGGCATCGATGGCATCGGCCCGCGCCAGCGCACGCTCGGCGAGCACCGCCGTGAAGGCCCCTACCCTGCCGTCCAGCCGTTCGATGCGCGCGAGAGCATGCTCGATCGCAGCACGGGCCGTGAATCGGCCGCTGCGGATGCCGGTGGAGATTTCCAGAATGCCCAGTTGCGGCGAGCAGCCCTGATCGAGCAGGCTGGTCATGCTTCGAAGACCGCAGCGGGCTGGTCGCCATCCTCGACCGGAAAGGACAGCACCAGTTGTGCCAGATCGGCAGTCAGTTTCAGATTTGCGGCAACACCTTCACGAAAATCGGGATCGATTTCGATTCCGATCATCGGTGCCATCGCATCGATGACCGCCTGCGCATCGAATTCGGGTTTGCCGCTCATCGCATCGCCCCTCGAGAAAGATGTAGGCGGACTGTCCCTCCTTCGTCTCCCGAAGACAAGCCAAATGATACGGCATCACCGAAGTTTGCGTAGACGGCGTCGCTCCATATGCTTGGCCAGGCGAAGAAAACGGAAATAGGCATAGTTCGTCGCCGTCGCGATGCCGTAGAGGCCGCGAACGAAATGACGACGCCCAATATAGGCCTTCAGGAAGTTGAGAGGGAATTCGGTCAGAATTCGCCAGCTGCTGAGTGTCTTGCCTCTCTTGTCGAGATCTTCGGCCTGCTGCTCGGTATAGGCGTTCAACTTGGCGATTTCATCACCGAGCGAGCGGATCGAATAATGATGGATGCGCCCCTTCAGCCGAGCGATCCGCGGCTGGTCGTTGAAATGCACGCGATCATGCACGGTCGAATCGGCATAGCGGCCGCGATCGAATCGATAGAGCCGCACCGGCGCCAGCGTGTACCCCCAGGGGTGGGGTTCCCTTTCCCCCGGAAAGACTTCCGCGATGCTGATCTCGTACCCGTCCGCTTCGGGTCCGTTACCCGAGAAAAGGGCGCGGATCTCTGCCGAGAGTTGCGGCGACACCACCTCGTCCGCATCGATGTTGAGGATCCAGTTGTGGCGGCACTGGGTCTCGGCAAAGCGCTTTTGCGGGCCGTAGCCGGGCCAGGAATTGTGGATCACCCTGGCGCCTAACTTCTCGGCGATCGCCTGCGTGCCGTCGGTCGACCCTGAGTCGACCACGATCAGGTCATCCGTCAGGCCGCGCACGGCCTCGATCGTCGCACCGATGCGATCAGCCTCGTTGAAGGCGATGATGAAGACGGATAGGGGCGGCAGGCCGGGCTGCCCGGATGCTGGTACGGGTGGCGACATGCCGGTGATCTAATCGAAGCCTCGAAAAATGGCCAGCCCATCAGCCGCAAGCCGGAGATTTTGTCCGAACCGACGCTGCGGCATCCGCCTAATGGCCAGGAGCAGCCTCTACCCTGTTGTGGTAGTATTCGTCGTGCGCAAATCAGGGTTGTAACGAAAGATCCAGCCAGGACGAAGATGTCATCGTCGCCGGCATGGGTTCCCGGCGCGGCGTCATGCAAACCTTCCGCTTTCGTCTCGTGATCGAACCAGTTCAAGCGTCGTCAATTTTCATGGTTCAAGTCGCGGATTGCTGTCGTCAGGCAGCGATGCCCCACACCTGTCTCGAAACGAAGGACACTAGGATCGCATCGCCAAGGGAGTCCGATGCCGGCGACGGCAGGCCGCATTCGACGACAGGAGAACAGCGATGGCCGTACAGAATGGAACGATAGACCCGGACAAACTCAACGCCTTCATGGGCAAGATGCTCAATGATGTCGGTGCTGCGATGAACGCGTCGCTGCTCCTCATCGGTGACAAGCTCGGCCTCTACAAGGCCCTTGCCGAGGCAGGGCCGATGACCTCCCAGCAACTCGCCGAGAAGACCGATACCTCCGAGCGCTACATACGCGAATGGCTGGCTGCCCAGGCCGCCTCGGACTATGTGGTCTACGATCCCGGAACTGCCCGCTTTTCCATGCAACCGGAACAGGCGGCAGTCTTCGCCGACGAGGACAGCCCCGTCTTCCTGGGCGCCGTGGGCGATCTCGTCGCCGCAACCCTGCGAGACGAACCCGCCATCTCCGATGCGTTCCGCACCGGCCGAGGCGTCGGCTGGGACAAGCGGGACAAATGCCTGTTCTGCGGCACGGCCCGTTTTTTCCGCACCGCCTATCGCCACCACCTCGTGCAGGAATGGCTGCCTGCCCTGGAGGGCGTGGTGGAAAAGCTGGAGCAAGGCGCGACCGTTGCCGACATCGGTTGCGGGCACGGCGTCTCGACCATGATCATGGCCCGGGCCTTCCCCAATTCGCGCTTCTACGGCTTCGACTATCATCCCGGCTCGATCGACGATGCCAGGAGCGCTGCCGAGGCTGCCGGCATGGCCGGCCGCGTCACATTCGAGGTCAGCACGGCCAAGTCGGTGCCGGCGCACGGCTACGATCTCGTCTGCTTCTTCGATTGCCTGCACGATATGGGCGATCCGGTCGGGGCCTTGCGCCATATCAGGTCCACGATGGCGGCGGACGGAACCTGCATGCTGGTGGAACCCTTCGCCAATGACCGGCTCGAGGACAATTTCAATCCGGTCGGACGCGTCTACTATGCAGCCTCCACCGTCATCTGCACGCCGGCTTCGCTGGATCAGGAGGTCGGCCTGGCACTCGGTGCCCAGGCCGGCGAGGCGCGTCTGCGCAAGGTGGCGACGGAAGCCGGCTTCACCCGCTTCCGGCGCGCAACGGAAACGCCGTTCAATCTCATCCTCGAAGCGAAGCCGTGACCGAGGCAAGGCCTGCCGGCCGTTCAGGCCGGCAGCATCTTCCGATACTGGATGAAGCCCGAACGGGATGCCACCTGGTCGTAGACGGCCTGGGCCTCGACATTGCTTTCATGCGTCAGCCAATAGATGCGGCTGGCGCCGCAGCGCGTGGCTTCCTGATACGACCATTCGATCAGGCCGCGGGCGACACCCCGGCGGCGAGCCCATTCGGCCGTAAACAGGTCCTGCAGATAACAATAGGGGCCCGGCGTCCAGGTCGAGCGATGCAGGATCAGATGCACGATGCCGGCCAGCCTGCCGTCGATGAAGGCGCCATAGGCAGACATCGGCTCGGCGGGGTCGTGGAACCGCGCCCAGGTCAGTGCCGTCGTCTCCTCGGGCACCGACGCCTTGTAGAAAGTGAGGTAACCCTGCCAGAGCGGTTCCCAGGCAGGGCGTTCCTCGGCCGTGAGCGCACGGATATCCATCAGTCGAGATTGAATTTCGACATCTGGCGATGTTCGCCATGGATGCGGCGCACCGTGCCGTTGAGCGAACGGTAGATCACCGTCTCGGTGGTGATCACGGGCCCGCGGAACTTCACGCCCTGGAGCAGAGCCCCGTCGGTCACGCCGGTCGCGGCAACGATGACGTCCCCGGAGGCGAGTTCCTCCATCTTGTATTTGCGCCTCGGGTCGGTGACGCCCATCTTCAGGGCACGCTCGCGTTTGGCCTCGGTGTCGAGGATGAGGCGCCCCTGCATCTGGCCGCCGACACAGCGCAGCGCCGCAGCTGCCAGCACGCCTTCAGGAGCGCCGCCAATGCCCAGATAGATGTCGATGCCGGTCTCATGCGCATTGGTGGTGAAGATGACGCCTGCAACATCGCCGTCGGTGATGACGCGGATCGAGGCGCCGACCTTGCGGATCGCCTCGATGATCGGCGCGTGGCGCGGACGATCGAGCACCAGCGCCGTCAGTTCGCGCGGCTTGACGCCCTTGGCCTTGGCCAGGGCATGCAGATTGTCTTCCACACTGGCGTCGAGATCGACGACACCCTCGGCATAACCGGGGCCGATGGCGATCTTGTCCATATAGACGTCCGGTGCGTTGAGGAGCGAACCGGCCGAGGCCATCGCCATCACCGCGATCGAACCCGGCATGTCCTTGGCGCAGAGCGTGGTGCCTTCCAGCGGGTCGACGGCGATGTCGACTTTCGGGCCCAGGCCGTTGCCGACCTTCTCGCCGATGAACAGCATCGGCGCCTCGTCGCGCTCGCCTTCGCCGATCACCACGGTGCCGTCGATCGGCATCTTGTTGAGCTCGCGCCGCATGGCGTCGACCGCCGCCTTGTCGGCGGCCTTTTCATCCCCTCGTCCACGCAGCAATGCCGAGGCAACGGCGGCGCGTTCGGTCACACGGACCAGTTCAAGGGAAAGGATGCGCTCGATGACATCCGTCGGCTTGACCTGAATAATCTCCGACATGGCTTCCTCCGTTGTTAGAGTGTGTCGTCAGTTATGGCTTGGCGTCCGAGGCAGAAAACCTGCCTGGCGACACGCCCTGGGATGCTGCTTACTCGCGCTCGATGCGGATCAATTGCGGCGTTTCCACGATGTAGCCATCGGCAACCATGGCATCGACGGCTCCGCGAATATCGGCTTCGGTCGTGGCATAGGTGATGAGGATGACGGGCACGGCGCCGGCGACCTTGCTCGGATCGTCACCGCCATAGACCTTGCCGCCGCGGTGCTTCTGCACGATCGACTCCAGCGAGATCCCGCGCTCGGCCATGCGCGTGGCGATGCCCGCCGCGGCACCCGGCCTGTCCGCCACCGAAAGGCGAACATAGTACCCGCCCTTATGGGCCTGCATGGCAGCGGCCGGCAAGGGTTCGAGATCGCCGGTCTTGCGCCCGAACGGCGCACCGGCCTGGCCCCGCGCAATATCGGCGATGTCGCCGACCACGGCAGAGGCCGTGGCCTCGCCACCGGCTCCCGGGCCGACCAGGGTCAGTTCCGGCACGGCGTCGGCATCGATGGCCACCGCATTGGTGACGCCGTTGACCTGCGCGATCGGGGTCGATTTCGGCACCATGGTGGGGTGGACGCGCTGCTCCACGCCGGCTTCGGAGCGCGTGGCGACACCCAGCAGCTTGACGCGATAGCCAAGCTCGTCGGCAGCCAGCAGGTCCTCGGTGGTGATGCGCTCGATGCCCTCGACATGGATGGCATCGGCATTCACCTGCGTGCCGAAGGCGAGGCTGGTGAGCAAAGCGAGCTTATGGGCGGTATCGAAGCCGCCAATGTCGAAAGTGGGGTCGGCCTCGGCATAACCCAGGCGCTGCGCCTCCTTCAGGCAGGCATCGAAGGACAAACCCTCGGCCTCCATCTTGGTCAGGATGTAGTTGCAGGTACCGTTCAGGATGCCATAGACGCGATCGATATTGTTGCCGATCAGAGCTTCGCGCAACGTCTTGATGATCGGCACGCCGCCGGCGACCGCTGCCTCGAAATTGAGCGCGACGCCGGCCTTCTCGGCCCGCCTGGCAAGATCGACGCCGTGGCGTGCCAGCAGAGCCTTGTTGGCGGTGACCACGGGTTTGCCGGCATCGAGAGCCGCCTTCACCGCCTCATGCGCCGCGCCCTCCTCGCCGCCCATCAATTCGACGAAGACGTCGATTCCGGGATCGCAGGCCAGGGCGATCGGATCGTCGAACCAGCGAAAGCGCTCCATCGGCAGGCCGCGGTCGCGCGTTCGCGAGCGGGCGGAAACGGCGGTAACCGTCACGCCCCGGCCGCAACTGGCGGCAAGCGCATTGGCGCGACGATCGAGAAGGCGAATGGTGGAGGCACCGACGGTGCCAAGGCCGGCAATACCGATTTTAAGAGGATCAGCCATCATCAGTCCGAACTTGAGATTGCGCACTTGTGCAATGGCGCGCTGCCGGGATCAAGTCATCCAGACAGGGATTTCTCGCGATGAACTTTCCAACTTTGATGGATAGAGCGCGTTTCCGGGGAGCGGCAAGGCATCCAACCCGCTACTGGAACCCGCGCGAATAGCGAAGGAAAAGGCGAACAGAACGCCCGCGCTCCCGGGAATCGAACCTCAATCGACGGAATCGGTTTCCTTCCGGCCCCGGAATCCGGTGGCCAGCACATACATCTCGCTGGAACCTGCGCGGCTCGCCGCCGGCTTCAAATGCTTCACCACCGCGAAGTCGCGCTTGAGCAAGGTGAGGACATCGCCTTCGGTGCCCCCCTGGAAGACCTTGGCGAGGAAGGCTCCGCCCGGCGCCAGCACTTCCACGGCAAAATAGGCCGCCGCCTCGACCAGCGCGATGATGCGCAGATGGTCGGTGGCGCGATGGCCCACCGTGTTGGCGGCCATGTCGGACAGGACAAGATCGGCCGGGCCGCCGAGCATCGTCTTCAATCTATCCGGTGCGGCATCGTCCATGAAATCCATCTGCTCGAAATCGACGCCCGGAATGGGATCGATGGGCAGGAGGTCGATCGCAACCACCTTGCCGCGGCCATTGACGGAATCGGTGATCTCCGCCGCCAGTTGCGACCAGCCGCCGGGGGCCGCGCCGAGGTCGAGCACACGCTGGCCCGGCTTGAGCAGCTTGGCCTTGTCGTTGATCTCGATCAGCTTGTATATCGCGCGCGAGCGCCGTCCCTCACGCTTGGCGCGGGCGACATAGGGGTCATTGAGCTGGCGCTCGAGCCAGAGCTGCGAGGAATGGGTACGTCCCCGCGCCGTCTTCAGCCGCACGCCCAGTTCGCGCGCGCCACTGCCCCGGCCGGAGTTGTTCTTGCCCTTGCCGGGACCACCGCCCTTGCCTGCTCCACCACTCACGGATTGCGCCCCGCACCGTTGTGACGCCAGACACGGTCCTCCTGCATCATCTGCACCAATAATCCTTCGCGCAGGCCCCGATCGGCCACGCGCAATCGTTCACAGGGAAAAGCCCGCCGAATGGCCTCGAAAATGGCGCATCCGGCCATCACCAGATCGGCCCTTTCAGGGCCGATGCAGGCATTGGCGACGCGCTCCTCATAGGTCATGTCCAGGAGACGTTCGAGCACGTTGTCGATCTCGCCGCGCGACATCCACAAGCCATCCACCCGGCGCCGGTCATAGCGGGGCAGTTCCAGGTGAATGCCGGCCATGGTGGTCACCGTGCCCGAAGTGCCCAGCAAATGCAGGCGCCCGACGCGCCTGGCGATAGCCTCCCGATGCGAGAACGAGGCGAGCATGCCCGATACATCGTCCACCATGCGTTCGAAACTCTCGCGCGTCACCCTGACGCCGCCATGGCGCTCGGAGAGAGTCACCACCCCGACGGGAAGCGACGTCCAGCCGCGCACCCTGGGCTGCCTGTTCCGGTCGGTCGGATCGATGTCGAGCCAGACGATTTCCGAAGACCCGCCGCCGATGTCGAAGAGCACCACCCCATCGAGATTGCGATCGATCAGCGGAATGCAGCCGGCAGCAGCCAGCCGGGCCTCGGTCTCCCGGTCGACGATCTCGAGATCGAGCCCGGTTTCCTTCAGCACACGCTCGACGAAGAGCAATCCGTTGTCGGCGGCGCGGCAGGCCTCCGTGGCGATCAGCCTCGCCCGGTCGACGCGGCGGTCCCGCATCTTCTGCGCACAGACGGCCAGGGCATCGACAGCCCGCCCCATGGCGTTGATATGCAGGCTGCCGCTGGCACCCAGTCCTTCTCCGAGCCGGACAATGCGCGAAAAGGCATCGATGACACGAAATCCCTCTCCCGTCGGGCGCGCAACCAGAAGGCGGCAATTATTCGTGCCAAGATCAAGCGCGGCATAGGTGTGGTGACGGCGCGCCTGCTCTCCTTGCCGTAATTGCGGCACGGATAGATGTGCACCCTCACTCGACCGAGGCGCTTGTGCCTCCAAACTTCGATCCACCAAAATACTACCTTGACCGTGCCCGGTCGCAATTTTCCTGCGCCACAGGCATTTCGCCACTTCGCTTGCGAGTGTAACAAGTTCCGCGCCGGTGGCGAGAAAGAATTCCATCTATGTTCGTGTTATCAAGATCATGAAGGCTCCAGCCAAATTGCGCGTGGCGGCACTGATCGTCGCAGCAGGACGCGGATCGCGTGTCGGCGGCGCCGTTCCCAAGCAGTATCGCCTGCTGGGAGGAAGAAGCGTCCTCGCACGCACTCTCGCCCTTTTCGAACAGCATCCCGCCATCGACAGCATCGTCACGGTGATCGGCGCGGGAGACGAGGACCTCTTTGCGACCAGCTCCGCGGGAATCAGCAAGCAGGCGGGCTCCGTTCTCGGCGGCAGCACCAGGCAGGCGTCCTGCCTCGCCGGGCTGAAGGCGCTGATCGGCGACAGGCCCGATATCGTGCTGCTGCATGACGCAGCACGCCCCTTCGCCAGCCCCGCTTTGATCGACCGGGCGATCGAGGCGGCACGCGCGCACGGAGCCGCCGTGCCAGGGCTGGCTGTCACGGATACCATCAAGCAGATCGATATGGACGGCCGGGTCAAGGCGACGCCTGAACGCAGCCTCCTGCGCGCCGTCCAGACGCCACAGGCCTTCGGTTTCGACCTGATCCTGTCCTCCCATCTCGCGGCAGCCGAAGCCGGAATCGAGACATTGACCGACGATGGCGCCGTGGCCGAATGGGCCGGTCATCCTCTCCACATCTTCGAAGGCGAAGCGACCAACATGAAACTGACGACCGAAAACGACTTCCAGCGTGCGGAACAGGCTGCCAACGAACTGGCCGCCCTCGGCGACGTCCGGACGGGAACGGGTTTCGACGTCCATGCTTTCGCCGCGGGTGACCACGTCTGGCTCAACGGCCTGAAAATCTCCCACGACCACACGTTGAAGGGACATTCGGATGCCGATGTCGGCCTGCATGCCCTGACCGACGCCATTCTCGGTGCGATCGGCGACGGCGATATCGGCTCGCATTTTCCGCCTTCCGATCCGCAATGGAAGGGTGCCTCGTCCGATCGCTTTCTGGCCCATGCCTCCGGCCTGGTGCGGGCGCGCGGTGGCGCCATCGCCCATCTCGACGTCACGCTGCTGTGCGAGGCGCCGAAGATCGGGCCGCATCGCGACGCCATGCGGGCACGCATCGCCGAGATCGCCGGAATTGCTGTCGACCGGGTGGGCGTCAAGGCGACCACCACCGAGGGGCTGGGCTTTACCGGCCGGCGCGAAGGCATCGCCGCCATGGCATCGGCGACAGTGCGGCTGCCCTGGGGCTAATCGGAGTGAGGATACCGGCCATGAATGACGAGATCTTCTTCGAACAGGCCACCAAGGTGCTCGTAGCCTGCCGTGCCAAGGGCCTTATGGTCGCGACGGCGGAATCATGCACCGGCGGACTGGTGGCGGGCGCCCTCACCGCCATTCCCGGCTCGTCCGACGTGGTGGACCGCGGCTTCGTCACCTATTCCAACGAAGCGAAGGCGCAGATGCTCGGCGTGCCGCCGGCCCTGATCGAACGGGATGGCGCGGTGAGCGAAAGCGTCGCCTTCGCCATGGCGGAGGGAGCAGTGCTCCATTCGCGAGCCGGACTGGCCGTGGCGATCACCGGCGTTGCCGGCCCAGGCGGCGGCACGGCCACCAAGCCTGTGGGTCTCGTTCATTTCGCCGCCTGGAGCCGGCAAGGACCGCGCCTGCATGTCGAGCGCCGCTTCGGCGAACTGTCACGCTCGGAGATCCGCAGGCAAGCGGTGGAGCAGGCTCTCGACCTCCTGCTGAGGCTTGTAGGCGAGATCAGGGTTACCGTCTAAACCCGCCTTGCTCTAGGATGCCGCGATTGCCTTGCGGCCATAGACGACATCCGCCCTTTTCTCGAAGGCCTCGGCGAAACGACGGAAGGCGGCCTCGAACATCGCGCCCATCAGCATGCCGAGCGTGCGGGAGCGGAAACTGTAGTCGATGAAGAACTCGACGACGCAGCCTCCCGCCCCGTCGTCCTTGAAGGACCAGCGGTTCTCCAGATGGCTGAAAGGACCGTCGAGATATTCGACGAGGATCTGCAGTTTGTCCCTGTCCATGGTCACGCGGCTGGCGAAGGTCTCACGGATCAGCTTGTAGGCCACTGTCATGTCGGCGACCATGACGAGCCGACCATCGTCCTGCGACTGGCGGCTGCGCACCCGCAGCGCCGAGCAGAGCGGCACAAAGAGCGGGTATTTTTCGACATCGGCCACCAGATCGAACATGTCGGCAGGCGAATGCTTGACGCGGCGCGTGGTACGGAAAGAGGGCATGATCAAACTCCGATGCCTTCATATAGGGATCGGCCAGCGGGCAAAACAGTTTAATCGCGGCGTTCGGGCCGCGAAGGGCGGAGCCGGGCTGCGATTTCGTTTGACAAAACGACCTCAGACTTCAATGTTGACTAAGTCAACATTGAATGGCTCCGCCTATGTCCGTCATCGACGCTATCCGCGACTTCAACCGCTTCTATACCCACAAGCTGCGCCTGCTCGATCGTCATCTGCCTGCCAGTGCCTTCCCCTTGCCGGAAGCACGCGTGCTCTACGAACTCGCCACCGCCGGTGAACAGACCGCGGCGGAAATCGGCCGGCGTCTCGACATGGACAAGGCGCATCTCAGCCGCATAGTCGCCCGCCTTCGGACGGGCGGGCTGGTCGAAAGCCGGACCGATCCGGCCCATGCCCGCCGTGATCTCCTGTCTTTGACGCCCGCCGGCCGCCGGGCTTTCGCGGAGCTCGAAGCCGGCACCACCGCGCAGCTCGACGAGCTGATGGCTCCCCTCGCAGAGAACGATCGCAGCCAGCTCGTGGGCGCCATGCAGGAGATCAAGAAACTGCTCACTCCGGGTGAGCGGTCGCCACAGCCCGTCAGGCTTCGAAAGCCGAGACCCGGGGACCTCGGCTGGGTTATCCATCGCCAAGCCCAGCTCTACCACCAGGAATATGATTGGGATTGGACCTATGAAGGGCTGGTCGCCACCATCCTGGGTGATTTTGTCGCCAATTTCGATCCTGCTCGCGAGGACGCCTGGATCGCCGAACTGGACGGGCAGATCGTCGGCTCGATCTTCCTGATGAAGAGCGATACGCCCTCTATAGCCAAGCTGCGTTTGCTTTATGTCGATCCGAGCGCGCGCGGACATGGGCTCGGCAAGAGACTGGTGCGCACCTGCATCGAGCGTGCCCGCGAGCTTGGCTACGCTACCGTGACGCTGTGGACCAACGACATCCTGACGGCTGCGCGCCGGATCTACCAGGCGGAAGGGTTTCGCCTGGTCGAGGAGAACCAGCACCATTCCTTCGGCAAGACCCTCGTCGGCCAGACCTGGACGCTGGATCTCGAGCGCTGATCCCGGTCTCCAGTCCGATCCGCGCTGCGGGTCCGGCAGCCGGAATCAGCGTCCGAGCTTGGCTGCCCGATTGGCCTTCAGCCGGGCGAAGTCGTCGCCGGCATGGTGGGACGAACGCGTCAGCGGCGAGGAGGAGACCATCAGGAAGCCCTTGGTATAGGCCACCGTCTCATAGCTCTTGAACTCGTCCGGCGTGATGTAGGCCACCACCGGATGATGCTTGCGGGACGGCGCCAGATACTGGCCGATGGTGATGAAGTCCACATTGGCCGAGCGCAGATCGTCCATCAGCTGCAGGACCTCGTTCCGCTTCTCGCCGAGGCCGACCATGATGCCGGACTTGGTGAAGATGGAGGGGTCGAGCTCCTTCACCCGCTGCAGCAGCCGCATCGAATGGAAGTAGCGCGCGCCGGGGCGGACAGTGAGGTAATTGGAAGCGACCGTTTCCATATTGTGATTGAACACATCGGGCTTGGCCGCCACCACGATCTCGAGCGCGCCTTCCTTGCGTAGAAAGTCGGGCGTCAGGATCTCGATGGTGGTGCCGGGCGAATGGTGGCGGATCGCCTTGATCACCTCGGCGAAATGCTGGGCACCGCCATCCTTGAGATCGTCGCGATCCACCGAGGTGATCACCACATGGCTGAGGCCGAGCTTGGCCACGGCGATGCCGGTATGCTCGGGCTCCATGGGATCGAGCGGCCCGGGCATGCCGGTCTTGACGTTGCAGAAAGCGCAGGCCCGCGTGCAGGTGTCGCCCATGATCATGAAGGTGGCGTGCTTCTTGTCCCAGCACTCACCGATATTGGGGCAGCCCGCTTCTTCGCAGACGGTGACGAGCTTGTTCTCCTTGACGATGGCCTGGGTATCCCGCCAGCCCGGCGATCCCGGTGCCTTCACGCGGATCCAGTCCGGCTTGCGCAGCATGGGCTGATCCGGCCGGTGCGCCTTCTCGGGATGGCGCGGCCGATTGTCGTTGTTGAGGAGATCGAGGACGACAGCCATGACAAGCCTTTCGCTTCATTGAGGCCGATATATCAGGAAAGCCTGCGCTTCACCATTGCCGGGCAAGCCCGGCTAGCCTCTCCCACACGCATGCCTGCTTTTCGCCGGCATGCGTGCAGGTCGTGCGCTCAATTTACATATGGATGGCGCGACCATAGGCGTCCAGGACGCTCTCATGCATCATTTCCGACAGGGTCGGATGCGGGAACACCGCATGCATGAGGTCTTCCTCGGTGGTCTCCAGGTTCATGGCGATCACGAAGCCCTGGATCAGTTCGGTCACCTCGGCACCGACCATATGGGCGCCCAGCAGCCGGCCGGTCTTGGCGTCGAACACCGTCTTGACCAGGCCCTCGGGTTCGCCGAGAGCGATCGCCTTGCCGTTACCGATGAAGGGGAAGCGGCCGACCTTGACGGCATAGCCCGCGTCCTTGGCCTTCTTCTCGGTCAGGCCGACGCTGGCGATCTGCGGCGTGCAATAGGTGCAGCCGGGGATCTTGTCCTTCTCGAAGGCGTGCGGGTTCTTGCCGGCGATCGCCTCGACGCAGACCACGCCCTCATGCTCGGCCTTGTGCGCCAGCATCGGCGGGCCGGCAACGTCGCCGATGGCGAAGATACCCGGCACATTGGTCTTGCCGAAACCATCGACCACCACGCAGCCACGATCGGTCTTTACGCCGAGCTTCTCCAGGCCGAGATTCTCGATATTGCCGACCACGCCGACAGCCGAGATCATGCGGTCGGCCTCGATCACCTGGGACTTGCCGTCGGCCGTCTCCACCGTCGCCTTGACCGAATTGGCGGTCTTTTCGACCTTGGTCACTTTGGCGTTGGAGAGGATCTTCATGCCGGCCTTCTCGAAGCGCTTGCGCGCATGGGCTGCGATTTCCTCATCCTCGACCGGCAGGATCTGCGGCAGCACTTCGACCACCGTCACCTCGGCACCGAGGGTGCGATAGAAGGAGGCGAATTCGATGCCGATGGCACCCGAGCCGACCACGATCAGCGACTTGGGCATGTCCGGCGGCACCATGGCGTCGAAATAGGTCCAGATCAGCTTCTTGTCCGGCTCCAGGCCGGGCAGCACGCGCGGGCGGGCGCCAGTGGCGACGATGATGTTCTTGGCCTGGTAGGTCCCGGGGCCCTGCGCGCCCTTCGGCGCCGGGATGGCCGGCCCCTGCACCGACTTGGTCGAAGCCTTGACCACGATCTCGCCGGGCTTGGTGATCTCGGCCTCGCCCCAGATCACGTCGACCTTGTTCTTCTTCAGGAGGAAGCCGACACCGGTAGCGAGCTGGGCGGAGACGCCGCGCGAACGCTTCACCACGGCGCCGACATCGGCCGAGACCGAACCGTTGAGCACGAGGCCGAAATCCTTGGCGTGCTGGGAATTGTGCAGCACCTCGGCCGAGCGCAGCAGCGCCTTGGTCGGGATGCAGCCCCAGTTGAGACAGATGCCGCCCAGATGCTCGCGCTCCACCACGGCCGTCTTGAGGCCGAGCTGGGCGGCACGAATGGCGGTGACGTAACCGCCGGGGCCTGAGCCGATCACGATGACGTCGTAGGAACTCATTTGGGGTCTCCTCTTGGGCCTGGCGCCGGGAACGCTCGTCGTCTCGGCATCGGGCCGGAAATCAGGTCTCAGATCGTCCGCTGGAGCGTTTTCCAGAAAAATTGACAGTGCTTTTGATCAAGAAAACGCATCGAAACAAAGAGTTGGAGAGAAAGTGCGATCCAGAGAAATCGCACTTTGCTCTAGCCTGCATTGGCTGCAGCCGCCGGCGTTGGGGTCGTCGCGGCCGGCGCCGCCCCCGCAGGCGAGGTCCGGGGCTGGGTCTTCCAATCGCGGGCGAAGGCGCATTTGTAATACCCCGTCGCGATATTGAGGGTTCGCGGCAGCTCCACGCAGATCACGGGCTTGCCCGTTCCCTGCTGGGGGAGCGGCTGTCCGGTGGCGGGATCGATCGCCGGCGCGGCGGCAGGCTGGCCGGGGGCCGACGGGCGATCAAGCGTGGTCTTGCTCGAATCCAGCACGCTCCAGGCTACCGGGACCACGCCGGGAACGCCATCCCGCCAGGCCCGGCCCGAGCCATCCGGATCAAGCGTGACGCGATAACCGTCGCCGATAGAAGCGATGCCGGACATGGCGATCTCGCGTGCCTGATCCATGGTTGGTTCAGGCTTGGGCGGGGCTGCAACGACAGGTTTTTCGACCAGGCCCGGGGTGTTGCAGCCCCCAAGGCCTGCCGCCAGCGCCAGGATTGCGATACCTGGTCCCCAAACCCGTCCTGCGGCCCTGCCGCTCAAACCAGCATCCCCATGGGCTTTTCGATATAGCCCTTGAAGGCCTGCATCAGTTCGGCGCCCAATGCGCCATCGACGGCGCGATGGTCGGTGGAAAGCGTCAGCGACATGACGGTCGCCACCTTGACCTCGCCACCCTGCACCACCGGCTGCTTGATGCCGGCGCCGACCGCCAGGATGGTGGCGTGCGGCGGATTGACGATGGCCGCGAACGATTTCACCCCGAACATGCCGAGATTGGAGACCGAACCGGTGCCGCCCTGATATTCCTCGGGCTTGAGCTTGCGGCTCTTTGCCCGGGCGGCCAGGTCCTTCATCTCATTGGAGATGGCCGACAGCGTCTTGCTCTCCGCAGCGCGGATGATCGGCGTGATCAGTCCGCCAGGTATGGAGACGGCGACGCCGACATCGGCATGCTTGTGCTTGAGCATGGCGCCATCGGTCCAGGAGACATTGGCATCCGGCACGGCCTTGAGCGCCAGCGCATAGGCCTTGATCACCATGTCGTTCACCGAGACCTTGAAGGCGGGCTTGCCTTCCTTGGTCAGCGGCGCGCCATGGTTGATCTGCTCGCGCAGGGCCAGCAGCGCGTCGATCTCGACTTCCACCGTCAGGTAGAAATGCGGGATGGTCGATTTGGCCTCCGTCAGGCGGCGCGCAATGGTCTTGCGCATGCCGTCATGCGGGATCTCCTCGAAGGAACCAGGCGCAAACAGCTTCTTGGTGGTCTCGTCGGCTGCACCGGCCGGCGCAGCCGGCGCGGGTGCCGCCTGGGGAGCCGCCGCGGCCTGGGCCGGTGCAGCAGCGGGCGCCGCCTTGGCGCCACCGCCTGCGATGGCGGCCTTCACATCCTTCTCGACGATGCGGCCATGCGGGCCGGAGCCCTGGATGGCGCCGAGGTCGAGGCCTGCCTCCTTGGCAAGACGCTTGGCCAAAGGCGAAGCGAAGATCCGCGCACCGGCCTGGGACGGAACAGCTGCCGGCACCGAAGCGGGAGCGGCTGGCGCAGGGGCGGCGGCTGGCGCAGCCGGAGCAGGAGTGCTCGAAGCAGCGGGAGCCGGAGCAGCAGCAGCCTTGGGAGCCTGAGCGGCGCCAGCGGCAGCAACCGCCTTGGCATCCTCGCCCTCACCGGCGATCACGGCGATGAGTTCATTGACCGGCACATCGGCGGTGCCTTCCGGCACCACGATCTTGGCCAGCACGCCTTCGTCGACAGCCTCGACTTCCATCGTCGCCTTGTCGGTCTCGATCTCCGCCAGCACGTCACCGGACTTGATGGTGTCGCCTTCCTTCTTCAGCCACTTGGCCAGGTTGCCCTTCTCCATCGTGGGAGACAGAGCCGGCATCAATACATTCACGGGCATCGGCAACTCCTCAGCGATAGAGGACGGCTTTGGCCGCCCCGACGACTTCGGCCACGCTCGGCAAAGCGAGCTTTTCGAGGTTGGCGGCATAGGGCATCGGTACGTCCTTGCCCGAAACGCGCGCGACCGGCGCATCGAGATAGTCGAAGGCCTGCTCGTTGACGCGGGCGGCGATTTCCGACCCCACGCCCGATTGCTGCCAGCCTTCCTCGACCACCACGCAGCGGCCTGTCTTCTGCACCGAGGCGATAACCGTATCGGTGTCGAGCGGGCGCAGCGAACGCATGTCGATGATCTCGACGTCGATCCCCTCGCCGGCCAGGGCTTCGGCAGCCTTGAGCGCATAGGTCATGCCGATCGACCAGGCGACCAGCGTCACGTCCTTGCCGGGCTTGACCACCTTGGCCTTGCCGATCGGCAGCACGAAGTCGTCGAGCTTGGGCACGGGATGG
The DNA here is from genome assembly GCF_034424805.1 of Labrys sedimenti. Classification (NCBI taxonomy): domain Bacteria; kingdom Pseudomonadati; phylum Pseudomonadota; class Alphaproteobacteria; order Hyphomicrobiales; family Xanthobacteraceae; genus Labrys; species Labrys sedimenti. The sequence goes on along the minus strand of NZ_JAXOUF010000001.1, from coordinate 497,763 downwards.
CTGTGGCCGTAGAGGATCTCGTTCTCGAGGAAGATCACCGGATTGGGGTCGCGAATGGCGGCCTTGAGCAGACCCTTGGCATCGGCGGCCGAATAGGGCGCCACCACCTTGAGGCCGGGAACGTGCGAGTACCAGGACCCGTAGTCCTGGCTGTGCTGAGCGCCCACGCGGGCAGCGGCGCCGTTGGGGCCACGGAACACGATCGGGCAGCCCATCTGGCCGCCGGACATATAGAGCGTCTTGGCGGCTGAATTGATGATGTGGTCGATCGCCTGCATGGCGAAGTTGAAGGTCATGAACTCCACGACCGGGCGCAGGCCCGTCATCGCAGCGCCGGTGGCGATGCCGGCGAAGCCGTGTTCGGTGATCGGCGTATCGACGACGCGGCGCGCCCCGAACTCCTGCAGCAGGCCCTGGGTGATCTTGTAGGCCCCCTGGTACTCGGCCACTTCTTCGCCGATGACGAAGACATTGGCGTCGAGACGCATTTCCTCCGCCATGGCGTCGCGCAGCGCTTCGCGGACCGTCTGGGTGACAAATTCCGTGCCGGCCGGGATCTCGCCGGACGCATCATGGGCCTCAACCGGCGCCGGGGCCGGCGCCGACTGTGCCACGGCGGGAGCGGCAACGGCCGGAGCCGCGGCGGGAGCAGCTGCAGGCTGCGGGGCCGGAGCGGAGGCGGCCGGCGCTGCGGCCTCGCCCTCACCCTGGATGAAGGCGATCTTGGTGTTGACGGCGACGTTGTCCGTGCCCTCGGGCACCAGGATCTGCGTGAGCACGCCTTCGTCGACGGCTTCGACTTCCATCGTCGCCTTGTCGGTCTCGATCTCGGCGATCACGTCGCCGGACTTGATGGTATCGCCTTCCTTTTTAAGCCATTTGGAGAGTTTGCCCTGCTCCATGGTGGGAGAGAGGGCCGGCATCAGGATATCAGGCATGGGTGCCTCGAAGTCTGGAGAATGGGATTTACGCGAGCAGGCCGGGACGGCCGACGATCACTTCAGGATGTCGGTCCACAGCTCCGAAGGATCGGGCTCGGGATCGTTGGTAGCGAAATCGGCGGCATCGTTGACGATGTCGCGGATCTCGGAATCGATCTTCTTCAGCTCTTCTTCGCTGATGCCATGCTCGCCGAGCAGGCGCGCGCGGCTCTGCTCGATCGGATCGTGTTCGGTCCGCATCTTCTGGACTTCGTCCTTGGAGCGGTACTTCGCCGGATCCGACATCGAATGGCCGCGATAGCGATAGGTCAGCATCTCCAGGATATAGGGGCCCTTGCCGGAGCGGGCATGCTCGATCGCCTTCTGGCCCGCCGCATAGATGGCGCGCACATCCATGCCGTCCACCTGCTCGCCGGGAATGTTGAAGGACAGGCCGCGGCGGGAAAAATCGGTCTGGGCCGAAGCACGGTTCACCGACGTGCCCATGGCGTATTTGTTGTTCTCGATCACGTAGACGACGGGCAGCTTCCACAGCGCCGCCATGTTGAAGCTTTCATAGACCTGGCCCTGATTGGCGGCGCCGTCGCCGAAATAGGTCAGGCTCACCTTGCCATCGGAGCGATAGGCATTGGCGAAAGCCAGGCCGGTGCCGAGCGACACCTGCGCACCCACGATGCCATGGCCGCCATAGAAGGCTTTCTCTACCGAGAACATGTGCATGGAGCCGCCCTTGCCGTGCGAATAGCCGCCCTGGCGTCCGGTCAGTTCGGCCATGACGCCACGGGGCGCCATGCCGGCCGCAATCATGTGCCCATGGTCACGATAGCCGGTGATGACCTGGTCGCCTTCGCGCGAAGCCATCTGCAGCCCGACCACGACGGCTTCCTGCCCGATATAGAGATGGCAGAAACCGCCGATCAGGCCCATGCCGTACATCTGTCCCGCCTTCTCCTCGAAGCGGCGGATCAGCAGCATCTCGCGATAAGCGTTGAGCTCCTGTTCGCGGGAGAACGACGATGCCGTCTTGGTTGCCCCCGCTGCCTTGCCCGAGCGGGCGGCAGTCTTCGAAGCCTTGCTAGCGGTAGCAGCGGCCTTTGCGGCTGTAGCGGCCATGAACCCTCCGATTATTGGTGGCTAAGCTGAGGAAGTGCTAGCGCATCCAATATCAAAAAGCGAGAGCCACACCCAAATGCTGCACTGCAACATATTGAACATGCAACACAATTATGAATTAACTTAAATTCCGTTCATTCATCAATGAACCCAATTCCTGTTATTCTTTGACACATTTTCGTCAAACTTCGAGACCGCGTGACAGCCGCCACGAAATAGAAATCCATTTAGTGAACAGGAAGCCGCAACAAGTGGAAAGCTGCCCCTACTTGGTCAGCAAGACTACTTCGTCATTGGGGTGAACGAGGCCCAGCACGTCACGTGCCTTCTCGTCCAGCATGTCCGGATCGATCGCCTGCGACCTGAGCAGGTTCACACGCCGATCAAGAGCGGCATGTTCCTTCTGCAACAGAACCAGTTCGTTGCCCAGATCCTGCTTCTGCTGGTCGAATTGGTGCTGTGCCTGGATGCCATGCTCGCCATTGAAGGCCTGATAGGAGAAATAAGCGATGGCTGCGGCCGCTCCCGCCAGGAGAGCGAGCTGGTTCAAGATGGCGCGGATGCGTGTGCGTATGACCATGAGGGCATGGTTAAGCCCGGATGGTTGATATTCCGTTGACGCCGCTTGCTGCAGCGCAAAATCTACGCCGTTTTGCCCCTTCTGCATGCTAGGCCGACAGGACCGCCATGCAAAAATGCGGCCCAAATAAAAAGCCGGGGAGCAGAAGCTCCCCGGCTTTCGTCTTTACGTCCTGTGAATCGGCCTCAGGCGAGGGCCTTCAGAGCAGCCCGGCCACCATAGAGCGCCTGGGTGCCGAGGGCCTCCTCGATGCGCAGGAGCTGATTGTACTTGGCCGTGCGATCCGAGCGGGCCAGCGAGCCCGTCTTGATCTGCCCGCAATTGGTGGCGACGGCGAGGTCGGCGATGGTGGAATCCTCCGTCTCGCCAGAGCGGTGGGACATCACGGCGCGATAGCCGGCCTTGTGGGCCATTTCCACGGCGGCGAGCGTCTCGGTCAGGGTGCCGATCTGGTTGACCTTGACCAGGATCGCATTGCCCAGGCCCTTCTTGATGCCCATGGACAGGCGCTCGGTGTTGGTCACGAACAAGTCGTCGCCGACGAGTTGCACCTTGGAACCGACCTTGTCGGTGAGCAGTTTCCAGCCTTCGAAATCGTCCTCGGACAGCCCGTCTTCGATCGACACGATCGGATAGTCCGCCGTCAACTGGGCCAGATAGTCGGCCTGTTCTGCGATCGAGCGCTTCACGCCCTCACCGCTGTAGTCGTAGACGCCGTCCTTGAAGAACTCGGTGGCGGCGCAGTCGAGGGCAAGCATCACATCCTCGCCCGGCTTGTAGCCGGCCTTCTCGATGGCACTCATCACGAAGTCGAGCGCAGCCTTGGCCGACGGCAGGTTCGGGGCGAAACCGCCCTCATCGCCGACATTGGTGTTGTGGCCGGCATCCTTCAGGCCCTTCTTCAAGGTGTGGAAGATCTCGGCGCCCATGCGCAAGCCTTCGGCGAAGGTCGGCGCACCGACCGGCATCACCATGAATTCCTGGAAATCGATGGGGTTGTCGGCATGCACGCCGCCATTGACGATGTTCATCATCGGCACCGGCAGGACGCGGGCGGCGGGACCGCCGACATAGCGCCACAGCGGCAGGCCGGCCGACTGGGCTGCGGCCTTGGCCACGGCGAGGGAGACGCCGAGAATGGCATTGGCACCCAGGCGCGACTTGTTCGGCGTGCCGTCGAGATCGATCATGGCCTGGTCGACCTGGATCTGGTCTTCGGCGTCCAGACCGCCGAGAGCCTCATAGATCTCGCCATTGACGGCCTCAACCGCCTTTTCGACGCCCTTGCCGCCATAGCGCTTGCCGCCATCGCGCAACTCGACCGCCTCATGGGCGCCGGTGGAAGCGCCGGACGGCACGGCCGCACGCCCCGTCGAACCGTCCTCCAGCAAGACATCGACCTCGACCGTCGGATTGCCACGGCTGTCCAGAATTTCGCGGGCGATGATGTCGCTGATGGCGGTCATGGGGCTGCTCCTGTTTGCGATGACGGATTGTTCGTCGCGCTCATAGCGGATGAACGGCCATGGCGAAAGAGCAAAACAACGTCACCAAACTGCCATCTCAGACGCGTGCGGCCTTGGACGGTAACAAACGGGCCTGCACTTCGTCGAGCATTTCCCGCCGCGTCGGTGTCATGCCACCGGCAGCCTCGGCCACCTTATGCATGAGATCGATCAGGTCCTTGCGCTCGTCTGCCGCAAGCTGCTTGTCGAACAACGGCGCCAATTCACGGAACAGCACCGAGAAGCTCGGGGTATTGCGGGCGACATATTCTGCAAAGGTCCGATGCTCGACCAGCTTATCGCCATAGCCGAACACAGTGCGGGCGGCTTCGTCAATCAGCTTTTCGGCAGCCGGCAGCACGGCGTGATCGACGCTGCCCAGCTTGATCAGCAGGGCGAGAGCGCCATCGCGCGCTTCCGTCACGGAGCGTACCGCCGCTTTCGCCTCCGCGTCCCGAGCCCGCTGCATGCGCCGCTGGCGCGCCGCCGCGCTGAAATAGGAGGCGATGACTTCGTGCCCGTCAAAACGGATCAACCAAAAGACGAACCAGCCCATGAAGGCACTCAGGATCAAAGCAATGACCGGCATAGTATTCCCCAGCGTTAGTATGGAGGTCTTGCCACGAAATAGTCACATTGTCACGACAGCCGACATTGCTTCGCGCAAAGCATGTTCACGCAGGAACACCTGCTTGCACTCACAGTCTGTTTGGCCTGCCATTGCGATCCTTATCGATGAGGGCAAGTCGCAAAATGCCCTGGGAAACAGCTTGCATGGATGCTGAAAATCGCCGATTGGCGAGCCGATTATCCATGCATGGGAGACAGACATGCCCAGTTTCGACCCTTCCACGCTCCAGCTTGGCAGCGAAAGCAAGATCCCTGCATCACCCGAGGAAGCCCGGCTCGACCGGGTTCCCAATCCGCAGGCCGATACTCTCTATCTCGCCCGATTCACCTGTCCCGAATTCACATCGTTGTGCCCGGTGACGGGGCAGCCCGACTTTGCCCATCTCGTCATCGACTATGCGCCGAAGGACTGGCTCGTCGAGTCCAAGTCGCTCAAGCTCTATCTCACCAGCTTCCGCAATCACGGCGCCTTCCACGAGGATTGCACCGTGGCCGTCGGTCGTCGCCTCGTCGAACTGCTGGAGCCGCGCTGGCTGCGCATCGGCGGCTATTGGTATCCGCGCGGCGGCATTCCCATCGATGTGTTCTGGCAGACCGGCAAGCCGCCCGAAGAGCTCTGGCTGCCGGACCAGGGCGTACCGACCTATCGTGGCCGGGGCTGAGCGAAAGGGAACGCCTATGGGCGCTGGCTTGGCGAGTACGGCGCGGGAAGAAGGAGGGTCGATCTCCAGATCGACCACCTTCGCCCTCTATTTCGCTCGACGTTTCCAAGACGGTCGATCTGGAGATCGACCCTCCACTGTTCCGTCACGACCATGATGCCAGCTCTCATGGAGGGGTAATTGCCTCCAGGGCGCTCAGCCCTTGGCGATCGCGTCGAACTGCTTCAGCCGCGTGAGCAGCGCCTCAAGCTGGTTGAGCGGCACCATGTTGGGGCCGTCGGACGGAGCGTGATCGGGGTCCTGGTGGGTCTCGATGAAGACGGCAGCCACGCCGACCGCCACGGCGGCGCGGGCCAGGACCGGCACGAATTCGCGCTGGCCGCCAGACGAGGTCCCCTGCCCGCCCGGCTGCTGGACCGAATGGGTAGCATCGAACACCACCGGCGCACCGATCTGCTCGGCCATGATCGGCAGCGCGCGCATGTCGGTCACCAGCGTATTGTAGCCGAAGGAGGCGCCGCGCTCGGTCACCAGCACGTTGGGATTGCCGGCCTCGGTGATCTTGGCGACGACGTTCTTCATGTCCCACGGCGCCAGGAACTGCCCCTTCTTGACGTTGACGACCCGGCCGGTACGGGCGGCCGCCACCAGGAGATCGGTCTGGCGCGAGAGGAAGGCCGGAATCTGCAGCACGTCGACGACCTCAGCGACCTTGGCGCATTGATCGTTTTCATGGACGTCGGTGATGACGGGCACACCGAACTTCTCGCGGATCTCGGCAAAGATCGGCAACGCCTTCTCGAGGCCGACGCCGCGAGCCCCCGTGGCCGAGGTGCGGTTGGCCTTGTCGAACGAGCTCTTATAGATCAGGCCCAGGCCGAGCCTGTCGGTGATCGCCTTGATGCCGGTCGCCATTTCCATGGCGTGGTCGCGGCTCTCCATTTGGCAGGGGCCTGCGATCACGGTGAGCGGCAGCGCATTGCCGATGCGGAGCTTGCCAAGGGAGACGACGGAGTTGGCGGCGGTCATGGGCGATCCTGGAACTGAGAGGTCATGCCGGAGATAAGGCTGACGGCGGGCGAAGGCAAGTTCGGCGCATATCGCGGGACCGCAACCGCCTCGCTTCCGTGCACTGACCTTACCGAGACAGGCGCGGGATTGGTGTGCAGATCTCCAGATCGGCATTCCTGGAAACGATGGATTTGCCGGCAAGGAAGATGCCGATCTGGAGATCGGCACACCACCCCCGTCATCTCCGCTCAGGCCCTGGGCTCTTCGAAAATCAGGGCTGTGCCGAAATTGTCGGCGGCCGCTACTGCCAGGTGCTTGCGGTGGCGGATGAAGGCGATGCCGCCCTGTTCCAGGCGGGCAGCCATGGCTTCGAGCGGCGCCGTCACCTTGAAGGCAGCAAGGCGCGCACCATCGGCCAGTGACAGCGCCGGCTGGAGGCCGAGCACGTCTTGGTAGCAATCCGGAGACATCGCCTCCACGGTCCCGCGAGGCGTGACGATCGCCATGTTGCGGGCGCTGGCGCAGACCGCCCTCGCGCCTGTGAAGGCTTCGAAGAACGGCACGGTTGCCGCGGGTTCTGCCGCCAGCATGACGATGCCGCCGAGTTTGACGGCCCCGTTCTCGTGGCGCTGAAAGTCGGGATTCCAGAAATTCTGCGGCTCGTGCTGCTGCGTGGCGAAAAAGCCTGACGCCGGCATGGCTGCATCGGCAGCGAAGGCAAGCGTGAAGGCGACGCGGACCTCCGAACCATCCGGTCGCCTCGCCTGGCGTTCGAAGAAGAAGGGATCCAAGCCGCCGATGCCGGCCTCGTCGAAGGCCAGTTTGTCGACGGCGGCATCCTGCGCCTCGACCACCAGCATGGCGAAGCCGTCGCCATAGCGTTCAAGATAATCTCGGGAGAAGGTGGCAAAACGCGAGCGGTCGGCCCAGACAGCATCGGTGATGCCTTCGCTGCCGACCGTGATCAGTTCCAGGAAGGTGCCCGGGAACTGCACCACATGGTTCTCGGTGCCCCAGGGGTGGCGGTTGCGGGCGCCGACCGTGAATCCAAGCGCCCGGTAATGCGAGGCGGCGGCCTCGAGGTCGCGAACGGCAAGAACGAGATGATCGAGACCACGAGGCATGATGTTGCTCCGGTGTGCCGGTCTTCTCAGTTCCATCGAGAGATGGAACGAGACCGGCATATCGCAAATGCCGGTCTGAAGACCGGCACACCAACTACACCAACCGGCTCTGTTCGACGGCAGCCGCGATGAAGCTCGAGAACAAGGGATGCGGCTCGAAGGGACGCGACTTCAGTTCGGGATGGTACTGCACGCCGATGAACCAGGGATGATCGGCATATTCGATCGTCTCCGGCAGCAAGCCGTCCGGCGAGGTGCCGCAGAACACCATGCCCTTGTCTTCCAGGCGCTCGCGATAGCTCATGTTCACTTCATAGCGATGGCGATGGCGCTCGGAGATCGAAGTCGAGTCGTAAATGCTGGCAATCTTGGACCCGCTCTTCAGCGTCGCCTGATAGGCGCCGAGCCGCATGGTGCCGCCGAGATCGCCGCCTTGCGCGCGCTGCTCAAGCTCGTTGCCCTTCATCCATTCGGTCATCAGGCCGACGACAGGCTCTTTCGTCGCGCCGAACTCGGTGGAATTGGCATTCTTGATGCCGGCGAGCGAGCGGGCGCCTTCGATCACCGCCATCTGCATGCCGAAGCAGATGCCGAAATAGGGCACCTTGCGCTCGCGGGCGAAGGTCACCGCCTTGATCTTGCCCTCGGCGCCGCGCTGGCCGAAGCCGCCGGGCACCAGGATGCCGTGGACATGCTCCAGATGAGGGGCCGGATCGTCCTGCTCGAAGATCTCGCTTTCGATCCAGTCCAGCTTGACCTTGACGCCATTGGCGATGCCGCCGTGCGTCAGTGCCTCGGTGAGCGACTTATAGGCATCCTTGAGGCCGGTATATTTGCCGACGATGGCAATGGTCACCTCGCCCTCGGGATTGTGGATGGTCTGGGAGATCTTGCGCCAGCGCGACAAATCGGGCTTGGGCGCATCCTCGATGCCGAAGGCTGCCAGCACTTCCGTATCGAGGCCCTGCTCGTGATAGGCGATGGGCACGTCATAGATCGAAGCGACGTCGCGCGCCTCGATCACCGCGGTCTCGCGCACATTGCAGAACAGAGCGAGCTTGCGCCGTTCTTCCTTCGGGATCTCGCGATCGGAACGGCAGAGTAGGATGTCGGGCTGGATGCCGATCGAACGCAGTTCGGCCACCGAATGCTGCGTCGGCTTCGTCTTGAGCTCGCCGGCCGAGGGAATGAAGGGCAGCAGCGTCAGATGGGTGTAGATGCAGGCGCCGCGCGGCAAATCGGACTTGATCTGGCGGATCGCCTCGAAGAAAGGCAGGCCCTCGATGTCGCCGACGGTGCCACCGATCTCGACCAGCACGAAATCCACGCCGTCATTGCCCTTGAGGACGAAGTCCTTGATGGCATTGGTGACATGGGGAATGACCTGGATGGTGGCGCCGAGATAGTCGCCGCGCCGTTCCTTGGTGATGATGTCAAGATAGATCCGGCCCGTGGTGATGTTGTCGTCCTTGGAGGCCGGACGTCCGGTGAAGCGCTCGTAATGGCCGAGGTCGAGGTCGGTTTCGGCCCCGTCATCGGTGACGAAGACCTCGCCATGCTCGTACGGGCTCATCGTGCCCGGATCGACATTGAGATAGGGATCGAGTTTGCGAAGGCGGACTTTGTAGCCGCGCGCCTGCAAAAGGGCGCCGAGGGCGGCTGAAGCCAACCCTTTTCCAAGCGAGGAGACCACGCCGCCGGTGATGAAAATGTACCGCGTCATGGACCCCCACTTAGACAAAAACACAATGATTCGACGAGCGGGCAATCGCTGCCCGCAGGATTATTTTCAAGTGACGCAAAGCGTTTTGCGATTTGGTGGAATCACCAAGAATCGCAAAGACGCGTCGGAACAATGAGTTAGAGCAAATAAGCGTTCGAGCTTGAACGCGCTTTGCTCTAGGACGCTACAGTCCCGAGCCCGACAATCACGCTGCCGGGCTGTTCATTACGGCTTGGCCGGTGCCGCCGGTTCGCCACCGCCCTGCAGCTGATCGAACACCGACCCGCCATTGGACGGGGCCGGAGCTGCCGGTGCGGGCTGGGCCGGCGTCGCAGGCTGATTGGCCGGCTGGCTCGTCGGCGCGGCCGGACGATACTGGTCGAGCAGCGAACCACCCGGGCGGCTCTGTTGATTGGCAAGAATCGTCAAGAGCAGGCTGGTGATGAAGAAGGCGGCCGCGAGGCCCGCCGTCGTCCGCGTCAGCAGATTCGCCTGGCCGCGTCCGGTCATGAAACCGCCCGAGCCGCCGCCGATGCCGAGCCCCCCACCTTCGGAGCGCTGCAGCAGCACCACAACAACAAGGGCCAGGACCACCATCAGGTGGATCGAGATGAGAACGGTTTGCATGGACTGATCCGGAAAGAATTCGGGCGCGTTCCTACACGAAGCGAGGCCCGCTGACTACCCCTGTCATATGGGAAGCTGGCATGAGCTGCGCCAGCCCCCCGTTCTTGAAGCTCAGGCGGGCTGCTTTGCGGCGACAAACGCCTCGTGCTCGCTCACAAGTTCACCCGACAGCGCCTTGGCAATCAGGGTCCGCGTCTCCGGGATACCGTAGATCGCCGCGAAGGAGCCGAAGCGCGGGCCCCTCTGCTCGCCCAGGAGAATGCGATAGAGCGTGTTGAACCACTCCAGCGATACACCAGGACGCTCTGATGTGGCGCCCTTGGCCTTGAAGTCCTGATAGGGCGGCAGGCTGCGACCGACATCATAGACCTTGTCCTGTATCATCGCCGCATCGGCATCGGCCGGCAACTCGCCGAGGGCGTCCGACAGCGCCTCAAGGGCGGCGCGCTCGGCGTCGGTGGGCACCGAATACTGTTTGGCCGGCTTCACGAAGTCCCGGAAATAACGGATCGCATATTCGACCAGCCTGTCGAGTTGCGGATGGGTCTGCGGCGATGCGTCCGGCGCATGGCGACGCAGGAAGCCCCACAGCACGTCCTTGTTCTCCGCGTTGGCGACGGCAACCAGATTGAGCAGCAGCGCAAAATTGATCGTAGTGCGCGCACCTTCCTGGCCGATCGTCTCCGGGGCCGGCGGATTGCCGCCATGAATGTGCCACACCGGGTTGCCGAGCTGGTTCTTGGCATCCTGCCGCCCGAACCCGCCCAGAAACTGCAGATACTCATCGACGGCGCGCGGAATGACGTCGAAATGCAGTTTCTTGGCCGAGCGTGGCGACTGGTACATGTACAACGCCAGGCTCTCCGGCGTGGCATAGGTCAGCCATTCGTCGATGGTCAGACCATTGCCCTTCGACTTCGAGATCTTCTGGCCGTGCTGGTCGAGGAAGAGCTCGTAGACATAGTGCTCCGGGGCCGTGCCACCGAGGATCTCGCAAATGGCGTCATAGACCGGCGCGTTGGTCTGGTGGTCCTTGCCGAACATCTCGAAGTCGACATCGAGCGCCGCCCAGCGCGCGCCGAAATCCGGCTTCCATTGCAACTTCACCTTGCCGCCGGTGACCGGCAGAGTCTTGTCGACGCCGTCCTCGTCGGTGAAGGTGATGGTCCCCGCCTTGGCATTCACATCCTTGAGTGGCACATAGAGCACTCGCCCGCTGCTCGGAGAGATCGGCAGGAACGGCGAATAGGTCGCCTGCCGCTCCTCGCCGAGGGTCGGCAGCATGACGGCCATGATCTCGTCGTACTTTTCGGCGGCCTTCAGCAGCACGGCATCGAGCTTACCGGATGCATAGTATTCCGTCGCGCTGGCGAATTCGTAATCGAACCCGAACGTATCGAGGAAGCGACGCAGCATGGCGTTGTTGTGATCGCCGAAGCTCTTGTAGTCGCCGCCAAACGGGTTGGGAACACGGGTCAGCGGCATCTGCAGATAAGGCTTGAGCGCTTCGGGATCCGGCACATTCTCCGGGATCTTGCGCATGCCATCCATATCGTCGGAGAAGCAGAGCAACCGGGTCGGAATACGATCTTCCGTCAGCAGGCGAAAGGCATTGCGCACCATGGTGGTACGCGCGACCTCGCCGAAGGTGCCGATATGCGGCAGGCCCGAGGGACCATAGCCTGTCTCGAACAAGACCTCTTTCTTGTCGCCGGACCGCTTCTGCAAACGGGCGACGAGCTTCCTCGCCTCCTCGAATGGCCAGGCGGCGGAGACATTGGCGGCCGCGACGAGCTCGGCCGGATAGAGATTTGACATGTTCGATCCGATTTTTTCTGCTGCTTGTGGACGGGAAGCCAGACGGCGCACGAGGTCGTTTGATTTCCCTCGACCGCAAGCGGAAGGCACAGCCATATTCAGGCCGGGCCGCAGCGTCAATCTTGGCGCGAGAATCTTTGGCGCGGGCAAATGATCGATCGAGGGGCTTGATGACGCCGCTTCTGGACTATCTGACCGCCGCTCTCGTCACCTTGCTGGTGGTGGTCGATCCACCCGGCCTCGGCCCGATCTTCCTGGGCGTCACGCGCGGCATGAACAAGGAGCAGCAGCATTCGGTCGGCTGGCGCGCCAGCGTGATCGGCTTCGGCGTGCTCGCCTTCTTCGCCATTGCCGGCGAACCCTTCCTCAGGCTGCTCGGCATCACCACACCGGCCTTCCGCATCGCCGGCGGCCTGCTGCTGTTCGCCATCGCCTATGAAATGGTGTTCGACCGCTCCAACGTGCGCAAGAACGAGACCGCGGAGACCGCCATCACCAAGGACTTCATCTCCAACGTTGCGGCCTTTCCGCTGGCGATCCCCTTGATCGCCGGCCCAGGCGCCATCACCGCGGTGATGCTGCTCTCGGCCCAGGCCCATGGCGAGCCCGCCAAATTCGCCTCCCTGTTTCTCGTCATCGCCTTCGTCACGGCCTGCTGCTACGTCTCGTTCCGCCTCGCCGGGGTGATCAACAAGCTCCTGGGCATCACCGGCAATGTCGTACTGACACGGCTTCTCGGCATCGTGCTGTCGGCCCTGGCGGTGCAGTTCATCGTCGACGGGGTCAGGGCGATCGTGGCGGGATAGCGGGCCCGCAGCGCGTTCGCCCCCCTGCCCTCCATCCGGGAGGCGATGATCCGGCCTTCGATCGCGCCCAAAGCAAAACGCCGGCCACAGGATGTGACCGGCGCTTCATGCAGCTTATCGACAGACTTCGTCCGATTTCAGAACGGGATGTCATCATCCATGTCGGCCGAGGAAAACTTGCTCGAACCAGCCGGTGCCGGGCGACGTTCCATCGGGCTCGACGAGCCGAAATCATTGCCCTGGTAGTCCCGGCCGCCATCGCCCTGCCCGCCGCCGCGCGAATCCAGGAGGGTCATCTCGCCGCGATAGCGCTGCAGCACGATCTCGGTGGAATATTTCTCGACGCCGGAGGCATCATTGTATTTGCGGGTCTGGAGCTGGCCCTCGAGATAAACCTTGGAGCCTTTCTTCAGATATTGCTCGGCAATGCGCGCCAGCCCTTCATTGAAGATGACCACGCTGTGCCACTCGGTCTTCTCCTTGCGCTCGCCTGTGGCCTTGTCGCGCCAGCTCTCCGTCGTGGCGATACGCAGGTTGACGACCGGCTCGCCCGAGTTGAGCCGCCGCACTTCCGGATCGCGGCCGAGATTACCGACCAGAATGACCTTGTTCACCGAGCCCGACATCGAGGCTTCCTTCCTTCGCTTCACAGCCTGCCTGCCGAACCGGCCCGCACGCCACATGGCGCCCCGAGGGGTGCCTCCATCATTCCTGCTCTAGCATGCTCCCGGCGCCACACCCGCAATGGAATTGGCTTCATGCACAATTAGTTTGTTCCACATTTGTTCACATAATGCAAGCGTCCCGCCTTAACCATCCGCTTACCAAGCCCCATCAAAGACCCCGCCATCTCGAACTCGGCCATTTCGCCTCGAATCATGTGGGAATCTGCGGCATCCGGCCAAGAAAACCTTGCCTTTGCCTGGTAACTTGCCCAACAAGCAGGTCGAAAATCAGAGCCGCGCTTTCCGTCATCGCTCTTTCGCCACATTGGGCGTGCAGGGGAGCCGCACACTTCAATTCTTAGTTCCATACGAGGGCAGCAACATGGCAGGACCAGGACAACAGCGCGAAGCGAACGACGGAGCCAACACGGTAGCGGCTCTGGGTTTGCGGCGCGCCGCTTTGCGCGGCATGCTCGCTTCCCCGATCATCGATGCCGATGACCAGAAGGGCTTGCGCGACGAACTCGTCGCCGAGTTGCGCTCCATCGCCAATTCAATCTCCCGCGCCCCCGCCAAAAACGCCGTCGAGCTCTGCGCCAAGCTTGACGTGCTCGGTGAGGAATATCGTCCCGACGGTGACAGCGGTTCCATTCGCGAGCTAATTGCCTCGATCCGCCGCGACGTCGTCAGCCTGACCGGCCGCCCCGCGGCCCAGGAGCGCGCCTCCTTCCAGACGATCCGCCCGCTGCACAATGCACGCGCCGCCGAACCGACCCAGCAGCCGGCTTCGGCCGAAGCGGCTGGCGAAGCCAAGGCCGACTGAGCCTTTCGTCGACGCCGGAAACATCACCCCCGCGGAACGATCCGCGGGGGTTTTTCTTTGGCCTTCCGCCTTCCTCTGGAATTGCAGAGAGCAAGGCGCGCCCAGGCGATTTCGCCTCATGGCCCAATGCCTCGCCCAAACGAAAGGGGCAGGCTCACGCCTGCCCCTTCATCACATCGGCATCCCGACCGGCAAGCGCTCTTATTGCGCGTTGTCGCCCTCGCCTTCGTCGTCGCTGCTGCCACCTTCGTCGCCACCGGCGGCACCGCCGCCGCTGCCGGCGCTGAGCACCTGGCCATTGACGCTGACGGCTTTGGTCGCCGCGTCGAAATCGACATCCCAGACGGCCTTGCCGTCAGCACCGGTCTTGGCCAGTCCCTTGATCAGGGCGATGCCCATCAGGGCCGATTCCTTGTTGGGAACCTGGGCGGCGTTCACAGCCGCGATGATCTGGTCGAGATTGGTGGCCGAAATCGTCACCTTGCCCTTCTGGCTCGGCATGACGCTCATCTTGCCTTCAGCGCTCACGGCGCCGGCCGGAGCGGTGAAGGTGCTGGGCGCCAGGGCCACATGCGGCTGTCCGGCCATGAAGAGAGCCAGGAATTGCGGCGTCAGCTCGTTGGGGATCGGCGGATCCTTGCTCGCATCGAAATTCTCGATCGCCAGCTTGGTGATGGCCTCGAGGTCGACGCCCTCGAACTTCACATCGATATTGCCCTGGCCGGGGACCAGCGGAGCCACCCAGCCCGGGATGACCGGGGACTGCGGCAACGCCAAGCCGTCATATTTGATGTCGATGCCATAGGAGGCGTCCTTGACCGCACCGGTCATGCCGACGCCGTAGCTGAGGCTGCCGAGCTTGACCGGGCCGATCGGTGTGTCGATGGTGACATCGTTCAGCTTGGACGTTCCCGACAGATTGTTCCAAAGCGGCAGGGCAGCCGTCAGCTTCTGCTTGATCTCGGCCTGCTTGGCGATCAGTTCCTTGGGATCCTTGGAATTGGCCGCCATGCCGACGAATTCCAGCACCGTCGTCAGCTGGAGATTGTCGATCTTGGCATCCGAATTCAGGGACTTGGCCGCGACCTTGATGGTCAGGGGCTTGGTCTTGCCGACGATGTTCTCGACGAAGTCGGTGGCCGAACCAATGGCGGTGATGTCGACACCACCTGCACTACCGGCCGCTCCGGTCATCTTCTGGGTGATCTGACCAATGCTCGCGGTGACATTGCTCTCGGGATCCTCCATCTCCATCGACATCGAGGCACAGGTCGCTTCATAGGTCGAGAAGGTCGCGATCTTGGGATCGAACACGCCCGACGACTTGCAAGGTGCCGCAACCTTCATGGCGAAGGGCTTGTCACCCTGGGTACCGCTGAAATTGTAGTTGATCGGCGAATCGCTGGTCACCGCATAGGTGCCGTCCGAATTGGGCGTGGCCAGATAGGTGATCGGGTCGAAGCTCGCAGTGACGCCGGCTCCCTTGAGCTGGGCCAGGGTGGAGCTGAGGTCGAGCTTCACGGCATAGGCGCTGCCCTGCGGGGTGATCGACAGGATGCCCTTCTCGAAAAGGCCGCTGCCGAATGTCTTGGCGAGGCTGTCCTGCAGTTGCTTGGCGCCATCCGCCGATACGCCCTGCGCAAAGGCGGGAGCGCTCAGCAGCGTTGCGGCCAGCAGCGTGCTTCGAAAAGCCAGCCTGGCGGCGGGACTGCGGCGTTTCATGCGAAGAAGTTGCATGGAGTTTCCTTCAGTGGGTGGTAAGCCGTTTCGCGGCGCACTCTTAACGCATAATCATGAGGTGCGCACGCCTGGGTCGATGAAAGAGCGGTGGACGTTCAGAACCGGCTTTGAACCGGTACAGCAGCACTAGGCCCCGTCAGGATCGGAAACGAGGTGCCGAAACGCACATGACACATTCGATAGTCTCCGTGACGGGAGCGTTTATCACGCTGCGGGCGGATCATCCTGAGGCTGTTATGGAGCATGGATGAGGCAGCGGACAGTTCCGCACGTCACAAACCTTTCTCGATACAGACTTCGGGCACGGGCACCACGATAGTGGCCGGCAATCGCCACCACCCAAGGTAGCATCCTAGCACCTCCGCCCAATCGATACATGACAAGAGGTCAAAAAAACGGCGGAAACCGCGTTTGCCAGCATGAAACGTTTACGGTTTCGCAGCATTATGCCATGAAAACAAAAGTGCCCTCGGTAATGGTTCGGTGTTAGACCTACATCGCTGCCGTCCGAAAAAATGGAAGCGACAATGACAATTCTGAAGATCCTCACCGCCGTTTTCGTCCTGGCCGGCTTGGCAGCCTGCGCCAGCGACTATGGTCAGGCCGACCGCCGTCCGGCTTACGTCGTCGGCCCGGATACGCCGTTCCCGCGCTGAGCCCTTCGCGCTGCCAATAGGTGCTTTGCCGATCATACGAGCGGCCAAGGTGCTATTTGCCCGACGCTGCAAGGCCCGAGCGGCTTCCATCAGGTTTCGAGCCTGCACGAACACCCTGCCGATCCGGTGGGGTTTTCTTTTGGGACGGGTACCATTCCGGCATGTTCTTCCCAGGGGAAGAAGCCGGTCGGCGGCCATGCCTTTTCTGACCAAGACATGGTGTAGTGCAGCACCGTGAAACCTTCCGGGGCTGGAGAGAGTGCCCCGGTAAGGATTCCGAGCCAAACTTGGAGGGATTACGGCTCGAGTGCGGTCGTTCGTGAATTCTCCAAGAAAAAACCCGGCGCGCATTGACGGCCGGGTATTCAGTTACATGACAATGAGTACGTCGGTCGGAAGGGGGACTGCCGACCGCCGCAGTGAATTATCGGATGAGCAGGCAGGAAGCCGCAACCTGCGGGCGCGGGCGGCACAGGAATTGTGGAAAGACAACAAAGGACTGGCAGCCTCGATCGCCTGGCGGCCCCATACCAAGGTATGGATTGTTGGGAAGAGAGCCGGTCTTTACGATCCAGAGGCTTCTTTGGAAATGGAAGCTGGAGGCCCGGGTCTTTAATCAGACAGCCCCCCAGCCCTAAGCCGGGCCTCCTATTTTACCTCGCCCCAAGCAAGCCGATCCGGCTGAGTCGGTCCGCCAAATCTACCGCTAGCTCCGGCGCGCCGTTCAGGTCGCATGGATCAAAAGCGATCTCACGGAGCCCGCTCCTTCCCTGAGAAATGTCGGGGACATTCTCACGACCTGGCCCGGCATGAATGTTGTTGCCGATGAAGCCAGGCTCCTCGTTGACCAAAGAAAAACCCGGCGCTGTCGGACGCCGGGCCAAGATGGTTGCCTGTGGCACTTTATTGCGCCGCGAGGTGAACTGTCGAGATCCGGCGTAATTCGAACGTGATATTGCACTGAACTGGCGGTCGCTCACTCGCTTTAGCCCTTCGGGATCGGAGATGCCTTTTCCATTTGGGCAACATATACCTTCGGTTGAGTGGGTGGCGGATGCCACAATCTGAACAAGAAGTGATAGCACCTGACTTTGAGGGAGGAATTGGGGGGCGTCATGGAGAACCACATGCGCTTCATTCGCAATACGTCATCCCTGACAAAGGCCCTGTCCGCCGCTATTCTTAGCGCTTCCCTGATCGCGACTCCCGTTCTCGCCAACAACGGCAAGGGAGGCGGTGACGGCGGTGGCAATGGCGGTGGCCACGGGAATGGCAATGGCTCGGCTCATTCAGCCAGCGCGTCTGCCGGCGACAGCGACCAGGGAAGTGGATCGGACCTTTCGGCAAACCAGCTCGGGAAGTTGAACGGATTCCTGCATGCTTCACCGTCTGCCCTGAAACATGCTTCGCCGAAGTCAGCGATCGGCAAAGTGGTAGCCTATGGCGGCCTGCTCGCAGGCTATCTTTCTCCCCAGCAGGGCACAACAGCCCCGACTCTCGCTCAACTGGCTGCAGCATTTGCGGCGGCGACCAACAAGCCCGTCACTCCTGCTGTGATCGAAGCCATAAACGCCAAACTGGCCGCAACCAATCCCACGCTGGCCACGGCAATTTCCGGATACAGCGGCGGCGCATCCGGCCTCGCCAAGGATATTTCCAACGCAACCTAGCATATGCCGCACTGAACAAGTCGGCATGCCAATTCACCATCGGTCGCTGGCTCCGGCCCGATCGGGCGCCATTCAAACACCCGATCGGGCTACCCAAATCCAGGGAGACGCCGCAACGCGGGCGTGAATGAAGGGAGGATGGCGGAGACGCAGGGATTCGAACCCTGGATACCCTTGTGGGGTATGCTCATTTAGCAAACGAGTGCCTTCAGCCTCTCGGCCACGTCTCCATTGCCACCCGGATAGACAATCCCGGTCTGGCAATCAAGGTAAAATCGCAACACCCCCCAAGCTTTATGACGGACACCGTCATGGACACGGCCTGGCGTCCCGCTCAGCAGAGCATGGATGCGGAGGCGATCTTGCGATAGGCGGATTCAAATCGCGTCGATGAAGCCTGGGACGAGCCACCATTTCCACTGGCGCGCAGTTTGTTCTAGGAAGCGTCGAGGAGAGACAGCATGAACAGCACTGCCAAGTCCCAAGCCGCCATTCCCAGCTCCGCGATCGCGCCAGGCCGAGATATCGAGTGCCTGCTCGAGATCATGGCCGCCCTGAGGACTCCCGGCACCGGCTGCCCCTGGGACCTCGAACAGGATTTCGCCAGCATCGCTCCCTACACCATCGAGGAAGCCTATGAAGTCGCTGACGCGATCCAGCGCGGCGACATGGCCGATCTCACCGACGAGCTCGGCGACCTCCTGCTGCAGGTGGTCTTTCATGCCCAGATGGCACGCGAGGAGGGCCTGTTCGATTTCGGCAGTGTCGTAGAGGCAATCACCACCAAGCTGATCCGCCGCCACCCGCATGTCTTCGGCGAGGCGCGCAACCTGCCGCCGGCTGAGGTGAAGACACTCTGGGCGGAGATCAAGGCACAGGAAAAAGCCGAACGCGCCCGCCGTCATCCCCCCGCCGGCCCGGAAAGCGCCCTCGAAGGCGTGCCTGCCGCCATGCCGGCGCTTACGCGGGCCGTCAAGCTTCAAGAGAAAGCGGGCAAGGTGGGCTTCGACTGGAACGATATCCGCATGGTGCTTGCCAAGGTGCGCGAAGAGGCGGACGAGATCGAAGCCGCACTCGATGAAGGGGCCGGCAAGGACGCGCTGGCGGCTGAAATCGGCGATCTGCTGTTCGCCGTCGCCAATATCGCCCGCCATGCCCAAGTCGACGCGGAAGGCGCCCTGCGCGGTGCCAATGCGAAGTTCGAGAAGCGCTTTCACTTCATCGAGGCGCGCCTGCGCGAGAAGGGCACGACCCCGGCCCAGTCGGACCTGGACGAGATGGACGGATTGTGGAACGAGGCCAAGCGCGCCGGCCTATAGGCCCTCCCCTGCTGCCGGGAGTTCTCGCCTCCCGCCGCGAGATCGATGGACGTCTACGGCGCTCGCACGGCCTCGCTGGCCGTGCGCGGCATTCCGTGCGACAAACCCGGACGCCCCCGCCTTCCTCGTCCCGCGTGATCTGCCATGTCGTCCAGCCCGCCCCCCGCCGATGCATCCGCCGCCTTCAGCGTGGAGGAACGGCGCGAAGCCATCGTCAATCTGGTGCGTCAGCACGGCTTCGTCGGGGTCGAAATGCTGGCGAGCCGATTCGGAGTCACCGTCCAGACCATCCGGCGCGATCTCAACGATCTGAGCGGCGAAGGGCGGCTGGCCCGCTATCGCGGCGGCGGTGGTCTGCCGTCGAGCGTCGCCAATATCGACTACAGCGCCCGCCAGATCATGAACCAGGTCGAAAAGGAACAGATCGCCAAGCTGGTGGCGCGTCACGTTCCCGATCACGTTTCCATCTTCATGAATATCGGCACCACCACCGAGGCGGTGGCCGCAGCGCTGATCCACCATCAGGATCTCAGGGTGATCACCAACAATCTCAACGTGGCAACGATTCTCTCGCGGCACACCGATTTCGAGATCACCATCACCGGCGGCTCCGTGCGCAACCGGGACGGCGGTGTGCTCGGCCCGGCCTGCGTGGACATGATCAGCCAGTTCCGCGTCGATATCGGCATCATCGGCATCAGCGGCATCGACAGCGACGGCACGTTGCTCGATTTCGACTATGACGAGATTCGCGCCGCCCAGACCATCCTGCGCAATGCCCGCAAGACCTACTTGGTCACAGACCACACCAAGTTCCAGCGCAGACCCCTGCTGCGGATGGCGTCGATCACCGAAGTGAGCGCCGTCTTCGTCGACATGGCGCCTCCCCGGGCACTCACCGAATTGCTGGCGAGCAGCGGCACCGAGCTTCACATCGCCAACCTCTGATTGCGCAACACCGCCCCGGCGAGAATTGTGACACTGTTTGTCACCCGAAATTCGCCATCACGTCATTTTCGAATCTCCGCATTTCGAAAATGCCTCACTAGAGCGCAAACGACATTCGACATTTGATCGCAACTCCATCCGCTCGATCGACGGCCACGACACGCTACCATCATACCTCGGCGAACGAAATCACCAAAAACATGTGGCGTTTTCTACAACCCGGCCGTGCACTCAGCCATGTTGCGGCGCAATACAGGCCTCTGCAATGTCGTTTCTGAATAACTCAACTCCAATAAGAAATGTTCGTTTTTACTAAAACGAAAGATAAAATTTTCTATTGCGAAAACAAAAAAGCACGACAACATTGCCGCCGAAACAAGCGCCTTCATCAACGAAGGATCAAAAACAGGGAGACGGAACGCCATGGTCCACACCACCGCGCCATGCTCGACCGCCATCCCCGCCACGGCCCTGTCGCGGAGTGACACCCCATGAATCAGCAGGCTTCCGCAAATGCTATTTTCGACGTCTTCGTGATCGGCGGAGGCGTCAATGGTTGCGGCATTGCCAGGGACGCCGTTGGACGTGGTTATTCGGTCTATCTGGCCGAGATGAACGATCTGGCCAGCGGTACGTCGTCCAAAGCCACCAAACTGATCCATGGCGGCCTGCGCTATCTCGAATATTATGAGTTCCGCCTTGTGCGGGAAGCCCTCACCGAACGCGAGATCGTCTGGCGCAACGCACCACATCTCGTCCACCCGCTGCGTTTCGTGCTGCCCTATTTCAAGGGCCTGCGACCGGCCTGGATGCTGCGTATCGGCCTGTTTCTCTACGACTATATCGGCGGCCGCAAGAAGCTGCCGCCCACCCGAACGCTCGATCTGCGGCGCGACGAAGCCGGCAAGTCGCTGAAGCCGATCTTCTCGAAAGCTTTCGAGTATTCCGATTGCTGGGTGAATGATGCCCGCTTCGTGGCCCTCAACGCCCGCGATGCCGCTGACCGCGGCGCCATTGTCCGTACACGCTGCAAGGTCGTCTCGGCGCGCCGCGACGCCGGCCTGTGGCACATCCGGTTGCGGGACCAGATCAGTGGCACGGAGAACGAGGTCACGGCCCGCCTCCTCGTCAACGCGGCCGGCCCCTGGGTCGACACCGTGCTGGCGGACGTGGTCGCTCACAAGGAGCCGAACCAGGTGCGCCTGGTCCAGGGCAGTCACATCATCGTGCCCAAGCTCTTCGACCACGACCGCTGCTACATCTTCCAGAACCCGGACGGGCGCATCATCTTCGCCATTCCCTATGAAGATGAGTTCACCCTGATCGGCACGACCGACCAGGACTACAAGGATGACCCGGCCAAGGTCGCGATCACGCCCGGCGAGACGGAGTATCTGTGCAAGGCGGCGAGCGAGTATTTCGCCAGGGAAATCAAGCCTTCCGACATCGTCTGGACCTATTCGGGCGTGCGGCCCCTCTATGACGATCACGCCACCGCCGCCCAGGCAGCCACCCGCGACTATGTCATCAAGGAAGAGCTGATCGACGGAGCGCCGCTGATCAACATCTTCGGCGGCAAGATCACCACCTATCGCCGCCTGTCGGAATCGATCCTCGAGCATATCGAGAAGACCCTGGGCGCCAAGGGTAAGCCCTGGACCGCCGATGCCCCCCTGCCGGGCGGCGACATGCCCAACGCCGATCTCGATACCTTCATTCGCTCGCTGATGGCACGCAAGCCCTTCCTGTCTCCTGCCCTCGCCCGGCGCCTCGCCAAAGCATACGGCACCCGCGCCCTACTCTTCCTGGAAGGCGCCAACGGCATGGCCGATCTCGGCCGGGATTTCGGCATGGGCCTCACGGCTGCCGAGATCGACTATCTCGTCGACCAGGAATGGGCCGTGACCGCCGAGGACATCCTCTGGCGCCGCTCCAAGCTCGGCCTGCATCTGCCGCCCGAGGCGGCCGGTGACATCTCCGCCTATCTCGCCGCCAGGCAGAAGGCGCCCGTTCCCCACTGAACTCGTTCCCAGGCCCAACCGGACTGCAAGAACATATCGAGGAGGAAAGCATGACCAAATATGTCGGGTCCATCGACCAAGGCACGACCAGCACCCGCTTCATCATCTTCGACCGTCGCGGCGAGATCATCTCCGTCGACCAGAAGGAACACGAGCAGATCTATCCCAAGCCCGGCTGGGTCGAGCATGATCCCGCCGAGATCTGGCGCAACACCCAGAGCGTGATCGCCGGTGCCCTGAAGAAGAAGGGACTGACCACGGCCAACCTGGTCTCCGTGGGCATCACCAACCAGCGCGAGACGGCAGTCCTGTGGAATCGCAAGACCGGCGCAGCCGTACACAATGCGTTGGTCTGGATGGACACCCGTACCGACAAGCTCGTAGCCAAATTCGCCAAGGAGGGCGGCCAGGATCGCCTGCGCGCCAAAACCGGCCTGCCACTTGCCACCTATTTCTCCGGCCTGAAGCTGCGCTGGCTGCTCGACAACGTTCCCGGCGCCCAGAAGGCGGCCGAGGCCGGTGACCTTCTCTTCGGCAATCTCGACACCTGGCTGGTGTGGAACCTGACCGGCGGCACCAAGGGCGGCCTGCACCTGACCGACGTCACCAATGCCTCGCGCACCCAGATGATGGACCTGGAGACACTGGACTGGGATGCCGAGATTCTCAGCCTGTTCGACATTCCTCGGGCCTGCCTGCCGCAGATCCGTTCTTCCAGCGAGGTCTATGGCACGTGCACAGGCGTGCTGGCGGACATCCCGGTCGCCGGCATTCTCGGCGATCAGCAGGCGGCCCTGTTCGGCCAGGCTTGCCTGCAGCCGGGCGAAGCCAAGAACACCTATGGCACCGGTTGCTTCATGCTGATGAACACCGGCGACAAGCCCTTCCACTCCACGGCCGGCCTGCTGACCACGCTCGGCTACAAGCTCGGCGACAACAAGCCCATCTATGCCCTGGAAGGCTCGATAGCCATCGCCGGCGCGCTGGTGCAATGGCTGCGCGACAACCTCAATTTGGTGAAGACCGCGCCGGAGATCGAGGCTCTCGCCAATACCGTGAAGGACAATGGCGACGTCTATTTCGTACCGGCCTTCTCCGGCCTCTATGCGCCGCACTGGAAGGAAAGCGCCCGCGGGGTGATCGCCGGCCTGACGCGCTTCGCCAACAAGGGCCATATCGCGCGTGCCGCCCTGGAGGCCACCGCCTATCAGACCCGCGAAGTGCTCGATGCCATGACCAAGGATTCGGGCGTGCAGATCAAGGAATTGCGGACCGACGGCGGCATGGTTGTCAACGAGTTGCTGATGCAGTTCCAGTCCGACATCCTCAACGTTCCCGTGGTGCGCCCCAAGGTCATCGAGACCACCGCCCTGGGCTCGGCCTACGCGGCCGGCCTGGCGACGGGGTACTGGAACTCCACCAAGGACATCTCGGAAAACTGGGGCGTCGACAAGCGCTGGCATCCGATGATGAAGGAAGAGCAGCGCAGCAAGCTCTTCAGTGCCTGGAACAAGGCCGTCACCCGTTCGCTCGACTGGGCAGTCTGACCATCACGAACCAAGCAGGGCCGCACCGGGGGGTGACGGCCCCACAACACAGGGAAGAAGAACATGGCAGTTGGGTTTGTTGGTGAGCTGATGGGCACGGCCACGCTCATCCTGTTCGGGGACGGTGTCGTGGCCAACGTGTTGCTGGCCAAGAACAAGGGCCAGAATTCGGGCTGGATCGTCATCACGGCGGGCTGGGCCTTCGCGGTGCTCTGCGGCGTGCTGGTCGCCGTTGCGGCAGGTGCTCCGGGCCATCTCAATCCGGCGGTGACCTTGGCATTCGCCACCGCGACCGGTGATTGGAGCAACGTGGTTCCGTTCATCGCGGCTCAGTTCATCGGCGCCTTCATCGGGGCGATCCTGGTTTGGCTTGCCCATCTGCTGCACTGGCGCGAAACCGAAGATCAGGGCCTCAAGCTGGCCGTCTTCTGCACCGGTCCCGCCATCCGTAACTATGGCGCCAATCTGGTGACGGAAATCATCGGCGGCTTCGCCCTGCTCTTCGTCGTCGCCGCCATCGGCTCCAAGGCCGTGGCGACACCGGGCTATCTCGCTCCCTTCATCGTCGGCATGCTGGTCTGGGGCATCGGCGTCTCGCTGGGGGGGCCCACCGGCTATGCCATCAATCCGGCCCGCGACCTCGGCCCGCGCATTGCGCACGCCGTGTTGCCGATCGCCGGCAAGGGCGGTTCGGACTGGGGCTATTCCTGGGTGCCGGTCGTCGGTCCGGTGATCGGCGGTATCGTCGCCCTCATGCTCGCCAAGGCGACGGGCATGATGTGACGGGCATACCGCAAGAGACCAAGGCGTCTCGTCTTTGAAAAATGGCCGGCTCGTCCGGCCATTTTTATTGCCGACATTGCCGGATCAGGCTTGTCGTGGCAGCTTCGCGGACAGTCGTGGGGGGCCTGTCAGGTTGTTTTCGGAGCAAATGGCGATGAAGCGCATCCTGATCACCGGCATGTCCGGAACCGGCAAGACTTCGGTGATCCGTGAATTGCTGGCTCGCGGTCACCAGGCCTATGACCTCGACACGCCGGAATGGTCGCATTGGGTGCCGGCCGCCCCGGGAGATGACCTGACACCCGCCCAGGGTGAGGACTGGGTCTGGCAACTCGACAAGGTCGAGGCCTTGCTGTCGCGATCGACACCCGGTCCGCTCTCCGTCAGCGGCTGCGCCGAGAACATGGCCGGGCTGTTTCCCCTGTTCGATGCCATTGTCCTGCTTTCGGCTCCCCTTCCCACCATCATGGCGCGGCTCGCGGCCCGAACGGGATCCGGCTATGGCCATGCCGAGGAAGAACGGCGCAAGGTTGCCGCATTGATCACGGCGATCGAACCGCTGCTGCGCCAGTCGGCCGATTTCGAGATCGACACCCGCCAACCAGTGCAAGCGACCGTTGACGCGCTGCTGCGGTTTATCGAACCTCGCTGACGTCGGCGCCGCCATCGCGATAACGGCGCCATCACGCCCCTCCCCCTACTGTGGCGAACCGATCGCATGCGGGGGGCTGCCATGTCACGTATGGGCGTTGTCAGGACGGGGCGATCAGGCGCGCGGCATGTCGGTCGCCGATCACGCCTCTGCGTCGTCGTCTTCGGCTTTGCAATGGCCGCTGGAGCGGCCGAAGCCGCCCCCGCCATCCAGTGGGAAGTCGCCAATCGCTTCCCCCTGTTTCGCAGCGAGGACCATTTTCGTGCCCTCGCCGCTATCTATGCTGGCCTCCCCTTGGCCGATCGCCAGAACCAGCCGGTGATGGCGCTGGAGGTCGAGTTGGAAAAGCGCGCCGATGCCAGGCAACTCGGCAAGGCTTTTGGCGATCCCGCGACGATCTGGCGTTTCGGCTGGGCCTCGGCCCTTGCCCGCGGCACCTGCTTCAGCGCAACCAATCGCGGGCATTGGGGCTGCAAGCTGGCCAATGGCGAGGACTTTGTCGGCGCGCGCAAGACCGACATCCTGGCGAGCGTCACCGAAGCCCCTGCGGGTCGCCAGTGCCAATGGCTGGTCAATGGCACGGTGGCCGCAACGGCAGCCTGCGACAGCGCGCAGATACGCCTTGCCGGCATCCCCATCGCCACCGCCTTCACCCTGGCCGTCAAGGCCGACGGCCTGGCCTTGACCGAAGCGCCTGACCAGACCGTCCGACCGATCACCATTCTCGGCATGGGTGATTCCTTCGCCTCCGGCGAGGGCAATCCCGATAAGGCCGCAGTGCTCGGCACCGACGTCAACAATTTCCAGGAATCGTCGCACCTGCCGGGTGAATCGGGATGGCGCGGCCGGCTGCGGCTTTACCCCCTCCGCTACAAGCACAATTTCGACAAGAGCTTCGGGATCGGTGCGCTGTGGATCAATCAGCAGTGCCATCGCTCGCTTTATTCGCACCAGCTCAAAGCCGCCCTGGCGATCGCCTTGGAAGCCCCTCATGCGAGCGTGACCTATCTGGGCTATGGCTGCACCGGCGCCGAAGTCTTCGAGGGCCTGCTCGGCTACTGGGTCGCCCGCGACGACGTCCCCAAGGACAGGTCGGGCAAGTCCGGACAATACGATGCCTCGCCGCAGGTGATGCGGGCCTTGCGTGACCTCTGTCCGCTGCCCCTTAGGGGCTATAATCGCTTCTCGCCGCCGGCGCACTTCTCCTGGGACACCGATCTCAAGCGCTGCGCTGCCTTCAAGCGCAAACCTGACATCCTCCTGCTCAGCATCGGCGGGAACGATATCGGCTTTTCCCGGGTCATTGCCGGCGAGGCCCTGGCCGCCGGCAGCAACTTCCTGTCGCTTCGGCGAACTGCCGAAAGACTGTGGATCAAGGGGGCCAGACCCATCACGTTTCAGGATGCCACGGCAGCGCAGAGTGCGTTGGGCGAGCGCTATCGTATCCTGGCCCTGGCCTTCGAACAGTTCCTGGGATTGACTGCCTCCCAGATCATCCAGACCGGTTACCCGCAAATGCTGCACACGGGCAGCGGCACCTGTCTGCATGCCCCCAGCGGCGAAGCGGGCACGGCTGGAATGGATCTCCACGAAATCTTCCGGATCAGCAAGCCGACCACGGGTCCGGACTCGATTGCCTTCGTCGACGGTCTCAACGCCAAGATACACGCTCTCGGCACCGGCACGGGCTGGCAGGTGGTCAGCGACTTCGCCGCAGCCTTCAAGGGCCACGCCTTGTGCCAGCCCGGCATGGCGGACGGCAGCAACGCCCCGGATGGGCTTCGCTTTCCGGTCAGCAATCCCACCGGGCAACGCTGGACGCCGTTTTCGCCGCCGGCCTGGCAGGCCTATCGCCCGCGGCAACGCTGGTTTGTCACACCGAACGATGCCTTTCTCGCCGCCAATACCATGCGAACGCTGGCAAGCAGCGGCGGCGATCCTCGCATGAACGGCCGCGCTCAACCGGTCCTGGCCGCCACCCTCAGCGGTTCCTTCCATCCCAACGCACTCGGTCAGGCGGCCATGGGCGACGGGGTGCTGAAGGCACTGCGCCAGAAGCTGGGATTGCCCGCACCCGGCGCTCCGGCACCGTAGCGATCGCCTGTGCCATGCAGCAACCTTAAACAGGTGTCGACATTAACCATGCTGCGAGAATGACAGGTGCTTGGCACCTCCCTGGAAATCAAGAAAAACGCCCGTTTTTTCTCCCAATTGGTCCCATTTTAACCAGTAAAATGGCCTCGATCACCATCGGGGCGAGCCGCAATTAACATATTGGGCCAAATCTTGTCTGCCAGAGCCTTGCTTCCGTCCGATTCAAGACCAAAAGTTAATTTTCAGTAAATGAGCCATTCATCGTAGCGTAGCGTAAGGATGCTCAACCATGAAGAAACTCCCGGGTCTGATCCTGGTCACCGGCCTTGCCGTCAGCACGGCCTCCTGCAGCTCCAGCCCGGCCGGGCGAGCTTTCAACGGTGCCCTGATCGGCGGCACCAGCGGCGCCATCGTCGGTAGCCTGGTCGCTCGCCAGCCGACCACCGGTGCGCTGGTCGGCGGTGCCATCGGAGCAACCACAGGCGCCGTCGTCGGCCTCGTCACGACACCTGAACCGGCACGAACCAGCTGGTTCTAAGGCCGGCGCTCCGCGCCCCAAGGAAGCAGGCCCGTTGCCGAGGACGAACAACCGGGCGCAACGCGGACCGGCACTGGTCCGCCGGCATTTGACGCTGGAGCCTGCCGAGCGCCATAGTCCTGCTGTCGTTGCATGGCATGCGTGGAGTGCCTTCGATGTCGAGACTGATCATGGGTCCGGCGGGAGCCGTCATTCTGACGATCTGCCTGGTTCCACCGGCGCTTTCGTCGGAGTTGACGCCTTGGCCCCCTCGTGATCCCGGACAGCCCGAAGCGAGCGTCGCCATTACGAGGGGCTGGGTCACCACCTTGCGGGAAACCCGCGACTTCGCCAGCCTGCAAAGGGTGGCCGGCACCGGTGGCAAGCTTCTTGCTGTCGAAACCGCTCTGGAAACACCCCGAGCCATCTATGGCTGGAAGGGACACGATGGCCGGGGACAGATGAAGGTCTTTCTCTACCGTACCGGGGATTTCGGCATCACCGCCACGCCTGCAGACGGGGCGGGCGAAATCAGCATGAACAATTCGGGGGCTTTCGTCTGCCCTTCCTGCTCGCCGCCGGTCGATGCCTGCGGGCGGCGTCCCTCATGGGTGTCGCACAGCGTGCATTGGGACGGATCCGATTGCCATTGCACCATCACCGGCCCGCAGACATTACGGCCTGGCCCGTGCTGAAGCGGGCTCGGACTAGTCGAAACCCGCAACCAGGATGAGTTCCCGGCTACCCGGCTCTACGGGCTGGCGATCCCAGTCGCCGAACCAGGCCTGGCGGGAAAACCCGACTTTCTCGGCAAGAGCCGAAATCGTCGCCTGGGACGCGAAGCGCAAGGTGCTGCGGCTGGAGATTTCCGTTCCGTCCCCAAAGCGATAGATGGAACGAAAAGATACCAGCTCACCCTTCTTCTCGATATCGACATGCATGGTTTCGGGGGCACCTGCCGAGGAATGGCCCACCGGTTGTTTCGCCCATTGTTCCCAGACCCGCGCGTCGGGATTGCGCGTCTCGAACGCGAAACGCCCGCCTGGCGCCAGCCTTTGTTTCACGGCCTGCAGAAATGCCAGCATGGTCTCGTCGTCGAGCAGGACCTGGAACGCATGCCCGGTCATCACAGCCAGGTCGAAACTTCCCTGGACATCGCCGACCAGCCCGTGAACCCAACGCACCAGATGCCCGTGCGAACGAGACCGGGCGACGTCCAGCATGGCTGCGGCAGGGTCGACGGCGGTGACCGCATGCCCCTGCTGGGCAAAGGCTGTCGCCATCATCCCGGTTCCACATCCGATATCCAGGACGGCCAGCGCCGATCTGCCTGCCAAGGCGAGGTAGAAGTCGCTGTCCTGTCCCCATGGGTTCTGGATGTCGTAGAGAGACGCCAGGCGCGGATCGGTATAATGCGCGCTCAGCTCATTCAACGGCAGCGATCCCGAACCGTCGCCTGACCTGGTCGGCGCGTTCCGGGGCCACGCGCACGGAGACATGGGTGACGCCAGCCTCATCGGTCTCGCGGGCCAGTACATCCGTATTGGCATGCAGCCAGGCAAGGCCCGCTCCGTCCGCCGGCGGGATGTCGATGGCCAGCGTCAGCCGCCCGGCCGCCACCACCGTCTCGACCCGGTCGAGCAGTGCAGGCAGCCCTTCCCCGGTTACGGCCGAGACCACCACGGGCCGATTCCCGCCCTCGCGCCGGGAAGCCGTCAACAGCGCCTCGCGCGCCGGCTCTTCGATGAGATCGACCTTGTTCCAGACTTCGATCACCGTCTGCTTGGCCCCCTCCTCGATGCCGAGGCTGTGCAGGATGGAGCGCACATCGCCCGCCTGGGCCTCGGTGTCGCCATGGGAGATGTCGCGCACATGCAGGATGACATCCGCCTCCAACACCTCTTCCAGGGTGGCGCGGAAGGCCGCCACCAGCATGGTCGGCAGTTCGGAGATGAACCCCACAGTATCGGACAGGATCGCCTTGGTGCCATGCGGCAGCTTGAGGGCGCGCAGCGTCGGATCCAGCGTGGCGAACAGCATGTCCTCCGCCAGCACCTCGGCCCGGGTCAGCCGGTTGAACAGCGTCGACTTGCCGGCATTGGTATAGCCGACCAGCGCCACAATCGGATAAGGCACCTTGCGCCGGCTGGCGCGATGCAGGGAACGGGTACGCTTCACCTGCTCCAGTTCACGCTCGAGCTTGACGATGCGATCCTGCAGCAGACGCCGGTCCGATTCGATCTGGGTTTCGCCCGGACCGCCCAGGAAGCCGCCGCCGCCGCGCTGGCGTTCGAGATGGGTCCAGGATCGGACGAGACGCCCTTTCTGATAGTTGAGATGGGCGAGCTCGACCTGCAGCGTGCCTTCCTTGGTACGGGCGCGCCGACCGAAGATTTCGAGAATCAGGCCGGTGCGGTCGATCACCTTGGCGCCCCAGGCCTTTTCGAGATTGCGCTGCTGCACGGGCGACAGGGCGCAATCCATCAGCACGAGGGTGATCTCTTCGGCTTCGACGACCGCTTTGATCTCCTCGACCTTGCCCTTGCCGATATAGGTCGAAGGGCGGATTTCGCCGAGCGTGACCACGACGGCACCGACCACATTGAGATCGATGGCGCCGGCAAGACCGACCGCCTCCTCGAGCTTGGCTTCGGGGGAACGCACGAGATCGCTCTCGCTCCGGCGCGAAAGAACCGGGGCGACGACATAAGTTCTTGTGCCGGAAGCAACTTCCAGCTCATGCGTATCGATGCGATGCGCTGGATCCTTGAGAGTATTTGCTGTCAAACGTCAACTTTCGGGCGGGGTTGCCCCCCGCCACCGCCGGTACGGCAAGAATCAAAGCTTGTCCGCGCCCTCGATCTCACCGCCTTCGAAGAGTTGGACGGGATGGCCCGGCATGATCGTCGAAATCGCATGCTTGTAGACCAACTGGGAATGACCGTCGCGGCGCAAAAGCACGCAAAAATTGTCAAACCAGGTCACAACGCCTTGCAACTTCACACCATTCACCAGGAAGATCGTGAGCGGGATCTTGTTCTTGCGGACATTGTTGAGAAACGTGTCCTGTAGATTTTGGGTGCGCTCCGCCGCCATAATACCCCCGAAACTCCTTGACCGCGGTTGGTCCGCGAACATTCACAAGCAAAATCAGCCAACGCCGACGCGCCTGCCTTTCATGCAATCATCCTACATAGTCGACGGGGATGCTGCGTCGCGCAAGCAAAAGTTTGCAATCGCCACGCGTCATTCCGCCCAATCTGTCGGAATGATCGCAGATGGAGGTCAAGCCATCATCTGTCAAGCAACAATGGTATACCAAGCGCTAAAGTGAACGCTCGGCCACCTCATGAAAACGCGCGCGCAATCGAGCGGTCAGCGCCCCTGGCTTGCCGTCGCCGATCACCGTGTCGTCGATACGCACGACCGGCATGATCAACGCCGTCGCCGCCGTCACGAAGGCTTCCTTGGCTGCCTTGGCTTCCGCCAGCGTGAAGGGCCGTTCGCTGACCAGCAGATTGTCGCGCCGGGCGAGGTCCAGCAGCGTGGTTCGGGTCACGCCCCGCAGAATGCCGCTCTCGGCCGGGCGGGTCAGCAGGGTGTTTTCGCGGGTGATGATCCAGGCATTGCTGGCCGCTCCCTCGGTGACATAGCCATCCTTGTCGACGAACCAGGCCTCCTTGGCGCCGCGCTCCTTGGCCCGTTGCCGCGCCAGCGCATTGGGCAAAAGGCCGGTGGATTTGATGTCGACCCGTTCCCAGCGATTATCCGGCAGGCTGATCACCGAAATGCCGTTGGCAGCGCCCGCTTCGGCCTTGCTGCGGTCGACGGAGCGAGCTGTCACCACCAAGGTGGGCGGCGTATCCGCCGCCGGGAACACGAAATCGCGCCTGGCCGCTCCGCGCGTGACCTGGAGATAGACCAGGCCGTTGCGGACCCGGTTGCGCCGGACCGTCTCGCGCAGGATGACCTTGAGCGCCCCCTCACCGACCGGCATGCCGATGCCCAGCTCCGAGAGCGAGCGCTTGAGCCGGGCAAGATGCCGGGTCTCATCGATGAGCCGGCCACCGAAAACCTCGCAGACCTCGTAGACCCCGTCGGCAAACTGGAAACCGCGATCCTCGACATGCACGCAGGCGTCGCGCAGCGGCACATAGACCCCGTTCACATAGGCGATGCGGCTCATAATGGCCTCGGGTAAGCTTCGGCCGGGACTGGGCGGCAAGGGCTGCCGCCGAGACTCGGCCAAGATTTGGCAACCCAGACGGTGTGCCGCAGATTGAGGCCAGTGACAACCCGCGATCGGCCGTCACGCCAGCCAGAAGGGCGCACCCTGGGCAAAACGCTTCCAAAGCCTGTGCAGCGATCCGGCAGCGGCTTCCTTGTCGCGAGCCTGCCAGCCGGTTATCAGGCCAGCGCCACGATGCAGGGCGGCATCCTGCGTTTCATCGGTGAGCACCGCCAGCAAACCGCCCGTCGTCGCGGCGTCATTGGCCAGACCGAGCCCTTCCTGGAGATCGGCAAGCCGGGCAAGATAACGCTGCGCCTCTTCCTTGGCAGCGAAGACGCCACGGAAGAACTCGGCACCATAACGCAGTTTCTTGAGCACGAGCCGCAATTCATGCTGAGCCACCGGCTCCAGCCGCCTGAAATGCTTTCCCCCTTTCAGGGCGCGGCGATGCAGCCGTTCCAGCGCCTGGCGAGCGAATTGCTCGGCGGTCTCCGCCAGGATGCCGAGCGAGCCGCTGGCGATATCATTGCGCCAGGCGCGCCTTTCGACGGTGCGCCCGAGTGTCAGCAGGAAACGGTTGTAGCGGGCACCGGCGAACAGTTCCCGCAGATGCTGATAGCCATGCAGCCGTCGCGGCTCGACATGAGCGCGCATTGCCGCAAAGGCTCTCTCGTCGGGGCAATGTGTCTCGATCCCGGGAATGGTATCCACCACGAGCACGTCCCAATTGCGCACGGGCCCGAGCGTGGATGCCAGCCATTTGGCCTCGACCGCCAGCAGCGCGAGCGTCGGTGAGCCGATCTGGCGCTGGAGAATCGAAATAGCGGTGCGCATGCGCCGCAATGCCACCCGCATCTGGTGCACGCCTTCCGGCGTCCGACCCTCTTCCACCACGGCCTGATTGGCCACCATGTGACGCTGGCAGTCGCCGAGCAGCTTGGCGACGATCTCGTCGACATTGTCGGCCGCGCCGATGCTGCCCTTGGCGGCGCGCACGCCCTCTGCGGGCGGATCATAGGCGAGCTTGTAGCCCCGATCGGCCTTGGCCAGCGTGCCTACGCGGAGAGGCGCAACATCGAGCAAGGCCAGGGCGACGTCATAGAGAGCCCCCGCGTCTCCGCCCTTGAGCTCCAGTTCGAGCTCGCTGATGGCCTCGCGGCGCTCACCGGCCCGAATCTCGCCCTGGTCGAAGGCCAGTTCCAGATTGGCGGAAGGCAGGTCAAGCGCCTGGATGCGCCTGCGAAACTTGGTGACGAAGACAGGCTCGAGCACGCCGTTGCCGACGCCGTCCATTCCGATTTCCAGTGCCTCGGCCGGCAGCAGGGCCAGATCCGGCTCCAGGCTCGGCACAGGCACCTCCCACTCATGGCGGGCCAGGGGATTGGTGCCGTCGGCCGGACGCTTCAGCGTCTGGATGAAGCTCTTGCCGCTCTTGCGCACCCTGAGGGCGATCTTGTTGCGATAGAGCTGGCGGTCTGGCGTATCGTAATAGGCATTCTCGAAATTGCGAAAGACGCCGCGATTGCGCGCATGCTGGGCAATGACCGGAACCGCGGCGAGAGAATCGAAGCTGCTGGCGGGAGCCAAGAGCTTGAGCTCGATCTCTCGATTGGCAGCAGGGGCCGGCAATGTCGGTGCGGGCACTGCCGGTGCGGGTCTACTGCCTGTTTCCACGTCTTTACTCCGAGCAATGTCGTCACCGGACCGACGCGGCCGTTTTGATGACGATTTGATGACGAAACGGAGCTATGGCAGATCGAATTGTCACATACTACCACCCGGCGAGCCCAGAAACATGCATCACCGTGGACAAATGTGGTTCAAATCATTTCCCACGCCAGCAGCGTGAATGGGCAGGGCCTGCGATGCGGATGGCTTGCCATTCGCATGCTGCAGGCCCCAGGCCCGGCCCCTCAGCCCGTCCAACCGCCATCGATGATGTGGATCTGGCCGGTTGTATAGGTGGCACCCGCGAGATAAACGACGAGATCGGCGATCTCTTCCGGCTGGCCGATCCGTCCGATCGGCTGGCGGGAGACGAAAGCGGCGCGAGCCGCTTCATAATCACCGGTCGCTTCCAGGCGTTCACGCAGGGAGGGACTCTCGACGGTCCCGGGTGCAATGGCGTTGCAGCGTATGCCCTTGCTTACATAGTCCGCCGCCACCGATTTGGTGATGCCGACCACGGCGGACTTCGAGGCCTGGTAGGCAAAGCGATTGGGGATCCCCTTCACCGATGATGCCACCGAAGACATGTTGATGATGCTGCCGTCGCCACGCGCCAGCATATGCGGCAGGAAGGCCCTGATCATGCGGAACATCGCCGTGACGTTGAGATCGAAGGCGAAATTCCAGTCCTTTTCCGTACAATCGAGAATGGTCCCGGCATGGACGACGCCGGCGCAGTTGAAGAGAATGTCGGCCTTTGGGCCATGCCGCTCCGCAAAGGCCCTGATCGCTTCCGGAGAAAGCACGTCCAACCGTTCGACGGCGATGCCTTCAACCCCGGCAAGATCCGCCAGCTTGTCCTCGGCGATATCGGTGGCGACCACCTGGGCGCCGGCACGAGCCAGCGCGATCGCCGAGGCGCGGCCGATTCCCTGGGCGGCCGCGGTGACAAGGGCTGTCTTGCCCTGCAGGGATAGGGACATTTTTCTCTCTCCGTCGTCGATCACCGGGCAGGCCGGCTCTTATGCATATGCTCAGTGTTGCGTGGGGCTGCGTCGGCTTGAAACATGCCGGCGTTCCCTTCCCGATTGATAGCTGCATTTGTATGAATTATTCAAATCGCGATCGTCGCAAATCGGCGGGCATCGCCTTGGGAGTATAATCTGACCGGGCGCGGTTGCCCGGGCCATCCCTGTCCCATATGGTCGGCGGCGCATCGAGTTTCTGAGTCTGACAAGGCGGGATTATGTCCGGACAGCGCACTTTTCTTTATGTCGGCGGCCCCACGCGCCCAACGCCATACTATCCAACCCATAACGCCAAGGGCATTTCCGCTTTCTCGTTCGACCAGGCAACCGGAGCGATCGCACCCGTCGGACTGATCGAGGGTATCGACAACCCGACCTGGATCGGTGTCGATGCCAAGCACAAGGTCCTGCATGTCAACAGCGAAGTCTTCGGCTGGAACGAGGGTACGGTCTCGGCTTATGCCATCGCCCCTGCGGACGGCACGCTGAGCTACATCAACAAGCAGCCGACCCTGGGCAGCATCACGGCCTTCAACAGCCACGATCGCAACACCAATTTCCTGCTCGTCGCCAATTACAGCCTGACCTCGGAAGGCGAACTTCCCAACAAGGCCATCGCGGTGTTGCCGATCCGCGAGGATGGCGGGCTGAAAGCGGCCGTCAGCGATGCCACCCATGCCGGCACGGGACCGGATCCGGAGCGCCAGGAGCGCCCTCACCCGCATTGCGTTCGCGTCACGCCGGACAACCGCTACATCGTGGTTGCCGATCTCGGGCTCGACCTGCTCGTGGTCTATCGATTCGACGCCCAGACCGGTGCGATCACCCGAGCCGGCGCCGCCTCCGTCCCCGCCGGGGCCGGCCCGCGCCATTTCGTCTTCCATCCGCGCGGCAACCTGCTCTATGTCGCCAACGAGCTCGACTCCACCGTATCCTCCTTCGCCTTCGAGGCTGACCAGGCCAAGCTCACCCTGGTCAGCACCATTTCGGCGCTGCCTGAATCGGCCGGATCGGGCAGCTTCTGCTCGGAAATCGCGATTTCCGCCGATGGAGCCTATCTCTATGTCGGCAATCGCGGTTACGACACGATCGGTGTCATCGCCCTCGACAGCGAAGGCGGCATGGTGCTGGAGCACAACGTGTCCTGCGGCGGGCAGTTTCCCCGCCATTTCGCCATCGATCCTTCGGGCAACTTCCTGGTGGCGGCCAGTCAGAACAGCGACAAGCTCGTCGTCTTCTCCATCAACAAGGAGAGTGGCGAACTGACCCCGACCGGCACCGAGGTTCAGGTCGGCACGCCGACCTGCGTTGCCTTCCTCCAGATCGACGAAGCCTAAGGCATTTCTCGAAAGCCGGCATTGCGGAACGCACCGCCACTGGCGGTGCCCACCGGAGCCCTTGGAAGCAAGACGTGGGCGACAAGCTTCTCATTCTCGATGTGGGCTCCACCGCGCTCAAGGCGGTGCTGTATGACCGTACCGGTGCGGCTGTAGCGTCGGCGGCAAGACCCCTGACCACGCAGACCCGCTCGGACGGCTCCGTCGAGCAGGATGCACGGCAATGGTGGACCGCTACGCAGGCAGCGGTGAGAGGGCTGCCGTTCCGGGCCGATATCTGCGCAATCGGCCTGGCCGGTTCGATGCAGAACGTCATCGCCCTCTCCTTGGCGGGCGAACCCATCGGCCCGGCGATACTCTATTCCGATCGCCGGCTCGACCAGCATGAAGTGGCGACGCTGCGCGACCGGCTTCCCGGGGATTACGGCCGGCGCACCGGCAATCATCTCGATCCGGCCCACCCCATCCTCAAGCTGATGCGGCTCGAGCGCTTCCTTCCGGGCTCGTCGCTCGACACCGTCGCCGGCTTTCTCTTCGGAGCCAAGGATGCCGTGATCCAGCGCCTCACGGGGCGCAGCGTCATCGATCCCACGACGGCAACCACCACCGGGCTCTACAACATCGCCAGTGGCGCCTGGGACGAGACACTGCTGGCAGCGGCGGGCATCACGACTGCACAGATGCCGAAGATCCTGGCTGCGGACGCGGTCGCAGGCCCCCTGGCCGGCGACGCCGCCGCCGCCCTCGGCCTGCCGCTCGGCATCCCCGTCCACAACGGCGCGGGTGATGGCGCGGCCGCAACCTGGGGCGCCTTCGCCGATACGCCCAACACGGCCTATGCCTATATCGGCACGACCGGATGGGTCGCCGGCACCATGGACATTGCCGATGCCCGCCCGCCACGCGACAGCTATACGCTGGCCGACCCCGTCGAGGGCAGCCGCGCGATCGTCATCACGCCCTTCCTGTGCGCCGGCGCGGCACTCGACTGGCTGTGCGAGCTCACATCATTGCCGCTGGAGGCGCTGCTTGAGCATGCCACGGCCGATGGCGACGCCTCTCATCCGCTGTTCCTGCCCTATCTCTTTGGCGAGCGTTCCCCTTTCGAGGATCGCTCTGTTCGCGGCGCCTTTCTCGGCCTCGATCGTGGTCATGGGCCGGGGGCACTCTGCCGCGCCGTGCTGGAAGGGGGCGCCTTCGCCATCCGCCATAATCTGGAAGCCGCCGGCCTGCCGCGTCAGCCGCTGACGGTGATCGGCGGCGGCGCCCGCAGCCCGTTGCAGCTGCGCTTCCTGGCCGAGGTCCTGAACCGGCCGGTCGTCGCGCCGGCTGCCAGCCAGGAGATGCCGGCTCTCGGCATTTATCGCATGCTCGCCCCCCGGCTTGGATTCGAGCCGGTGCAGCAATCGGCGGACAGCATCACGATCGAGCCGGATCCTTCTCGCGCAGAAATAGCGGACCGGCGCTATCGCAGCTATCGCGCCGCGTCGGATTTCGCGCGCGAACTGCCGCGGACTATGCCATAGCAACGCAAAGAACCTGCCCGGGCGATCGGCCTCGGGTTGAAGTGTATCGGGGGATCCACGTGAAGATCGGTGTTTCAATCTTGGCCATGACCTTGGCCAGCGTCGTCGCGAACGCGGCCCAGGCCGAGGATATCGCCGTGCTGACTCCCTATATCAGCTCGGTCGCCACCAACGAGATCGTCGAAACCTTCAAGAAAGACGCCGCCGGCAAGGGCTGGAACGTCAATGTCGTCGATACCCGCGGCGACCTTCAGCAGCTGGCAAGCCGGGTCGAGGACGTCACCAATGCCGGCGTGAAGGCCGTCGTCCTGGTCAGCGTCGATCCCAAGCAGATCGCCGACCAGGTCGCCGCCGCGGCCGCCAAGAAGATCCCCGTCTTCGCCCTCGACGGTGCCCTGGCCCCCGGCGTGACGGCCAGCATCGCCACCGACAATTTCGCCCTCGGCACCATCCTGTCGGACAAGCTGTTCAAGCAGCTGGGCGGCAAGGGCAACATCGTCAAATTCTACTATTCGGCCCATCCCGGCGTGCATCAGCGCGAGCTTGCCCTCGACAAGGCACTCGCCGCCAATCCCGGCATCAAGGTGATCGCCGAGCATTATGTGAAGGTCCCCGGCCCGATCGACGATTCCCGTCTTGCCATGGAAACCTTCATCCGCCAGCACGGCACCAAGATCGACGGGGTCTGGGCTGCCTGGGACGAGCCAGCGATCGGTGCCCTCCTCGCCCAGCAGAGCGATGCGCCCGATTCCAGGATGGTGATCGCCGGCATCGACGGCAATCCGCAGGCGGTGGACCTGATCAAGCAGTGTACCGACCTGATCGCCACCGTGCGCCAGGACTTTCCGGGGATCGCGCATAGCGCCGTAACCGAAATCGCCAACGTGCTGGAGGGCAAGCCCGTCAGCAAACAGGAAATCCAGGTCGAGGCCAAGATCGTCGACCGGGCGAGCCTGGGCGTGACGTGTCCGCAATGAGCCAACCCTCCGGCCGCGTTGTTCCGCGGCTCGAGATCACCGGCCTGAAGAAACATTTCGGCGGCGCGCATGCGCTCGATGGCGTCGACCTCAAGGTCGCGCCAGGGCGGATCCATGCCTTGCTGGGCGAGAACGGAGCCGGCAAGTCGAGCCTGCTCAAATGCCTGTCGGGCGTATATCAGCCCGATGGCGGTGCAATGCAGCTCGACGGGGTCTCGTATTCTCCTGGCGATCCCCGGGCGGCCGAGGCGGCGGGCCTGCGCTTCGTGCATCAGGAACTCAACCTGGTGCCGGGTTTCACCGCGGCCGAAAACGCCTTTGTCGGCCGGCGCTATCCGCGCCGTTTCGGCCTGATCGACCGGCAAGCCATGCATCGCCGTCTGGCAGCCATCCGCGACCGCCTCGGCATCGCCCTGCCGCTGGACGTGCCGGTGCGCCATCTCTCAGTTGGCCAATGCCAGCTGGTCGAGATCTTGCGGGCCTTGATGGACGAGGCTCGGGTCCTGGTGCTGGACGAACCAACGGCCTCCCTGAGCGAAAGCGAGGCCGACATCCTAAGAAAGGTGGTCGTCACTCTCGCGCAGGCGGGATGCGCCGTGATCTTCGTCTCCCATCGCATGGAGGAGGTGTTCGAGCTCGCCCAGGACTATACGGTCCTGCGCAATGGCCTCACCGTCGGCCAGGGCCTGATCGCCGAAACCACGCCCGACGCCGTCGTGGCTATGATGGCCGGCGATGCCCAGCTCCGCGACGCCCTTCCGCCTCCGGCCAGGCGCGCCGAAAAGCTGCTCGATCTCGACGGCTTTTCCCCCTCTCCCGAGCACGGCTCCCTGCAATTGAGCGCCCATGGCGGCGAAATCATCGGCCTGTACGGCATCGTCGGCAGCGGGCGCTCCAGCCTGCTGAAAGCGCTCTGGGGCGCGATGCCGCGGGCGAGCGGCAGGTTGTCTCTGGCAGGGCGGCCTTTGCCGCCGGCCGGCATCCCCTCGCGGATTCGGGCGAGAGTCGCATTTGCGCCGGAGGACCGCCGCGGCAGCGGCCTGGTGATCAACCACTCCATCCTGGACAATGCCGCCCTCCCCCGCCTTTCCGACGGTCGTGCCGTGGCAGGCCTGCCCTTCCTGTCCTGGCCGGCCTTGCGGCGTAATGCCGGCGCGATGCTCGAGCGGCTTGCCGTGCGTTATGGCCGCCTCACCGACCGCATTGCCACGCTGTCCGGCGGCAACCAGCAAAAGGTGCTGATCGGGCGCTGGTTCAGGCCTGGGTTGCGCCTCTTCCTGCTGGACGAGCCGACGCGGGGTGTCGACGTCCGCTCCAAGGCCGAAATCCACGCGCTTTGCCGCCAGCTCGCGGGCGACGGCACGCTGATCCTGTTTGCCACCAGCGACATCGAGGAGCTGTTCGCCCTGGCCGGGCGCATCGTGGTGATGGCCAAGGGCGAGATCGTACTGGACGCACCGACCGCCGGCCTGACCCGCCAGCAGGTGCTCGCGGCGACCTTTCGCACGGCAAGACCGCATCGGGACTCCCGGAGGACAGCTTGAACTTCACCGCCCGCTACGGCACGCTTCTCGGCCTTTTCGTCATCGTCGGAGTTTTCTCGGCCCTTTCGCCAGGTTCCTTCGCCCAGGCCTCCAATCTGATCAACATCACCCAGCAATCCTCGCTGCTGGCGATCGTGGCCCTGGGCGCAACCTGCGTGATGGTGCTGTCGGAATTCGACCTCTCGGTCGGCGCGGTGGTGTCCTGGGCCGGGATCCTGGCCGTCAGCCTGTTTGCACGAGGCTGGAGCATTCCGGCCACCATTCTCGCCACGCTGGTGTCCTCGGCGGTCGTCGGCTGCGTCAGTGGCTATCTCGTCTCGCGCCTGAGGGTGCCGAGCTTCATCGCCACGCTGGCCATCGGCACGGTGGTCGGCGGCTTCACCTTCTGGATCAGCGACGGCGCCACCCTGTTCGGCAATATTCCACCGGCCTTCCGCGACCTCGGGCGCGGCACGCTGGCAGGCGTGCCGGTACTGACGCTGTGGGCCATCGCGATGACGGCCATCTGCGTCATCTTGCTGGATTTCACCGAACCCGGCCGGCGCATGGCGGCCATTGGCGGCAATCGCGAGGCGGCCCGCCTCACCGGTGTTCCGATCGTGCGCAGCACGGTGCTCGGCTTTGCGATCTGCACCCTGTTCGCCGGGCTTGTCGGCCTCCTGCTGGTGGCGAGGCTGGGCAGTGCCCATCCGACCGGCGGCAACGGCTTTCTATTGCAGGCGTATGCAGCCGCCTTTCTCGGCATGACGGCTTTTCGCGGCGGCGACGCCAACGCCCTCGGCACCCTGTTGGGCGCGGTGATCATCGCCGTGGTGGCGAACGGCCTCACCATCGTCGGCGTGCCCAACTACATGCAGGACATCCTCACCGGTCTGATCATTCTGGCGGCCGTGCTGGTGCGCAATGTCGGGCGGCTGCGAGATTAGAGCGAAGTGCGGTTTGCCTGAGGGACAGACCGCGCCACCGCTCAGGCCTCCGCTTCTGCCTTGAGATGGGGGCTTTCGAAGCCGAGTTTGCGCAAACCTGCCTGGATCTCGGGAATACGCATGAACAGGTTCCAGATCAGGCCGGTGCGATAGTTCTCGATCATCACGATGATCGGGCCCTGGTCGATCGACAGGAAGGTGTCGGCGAACCAGTCCCGCTCCTCGCTGAAGGCATCGACGAAGCCGAAGCGGCCCCAGACCTTGTCGCCATATTTGGCGAGGAAGTGGCGCAGTGCCGCCATGGCTTCCCTGGGCGCATAGGGAAAGCTCGACAAGGCGGCCGTCGGGCTGATCACGCCATTGTCTTCGCTCGGCTGATGGGCGGCATAGCCGTCCGGATCATCGCTCGCCGTCAGCCCCCAGCAATCGGGACCATAGCCCTTATGGCCATGCG
The DNA here is from genome assembly GCF_034424805.1 of Labrys sedimenti. NCBI lineage: Bacteria > Pseudomonadati > Pseudomonadota > Alphaproteobacteria > Hyphomicrobiales > Xanthobacteraceae > Labrys > Labrys sedimenti. The sequence goes on along the minus strand of NZ_JAXOUF010000001.1, from coordinate 456,097 downwards.
GATTGAGCACGCAATGGCGATGATTGATCATCGTATGGGCCACGTTCTGCTGCCAGTAATCGGCGTAGCGGTCCTTCAAACCACGAGGATCGAGACCCAGGAAGGAATAATGCGCCCAGAACAGCGGCCCACCGCGATCAGGGCCCAGCGGCAGTTCGATGTCGTAATAGCTGCGCGGCGCCCCGAAATCCTTGCTGGCCACGAAGCCGCGATGATAGGCGGCGGGATCGATGGGATAGCGCGGCGCCGACACCGCCATCACATAGGCGATCAGGCATTCGTTCCAGCCATGGATGTCATGGTCGAGCACGAAGCCGTTATTGGGGCTCCAATGCCAATAGAGCGCATGGCGTCCCTGCGTATACCAGTTCCATTCGATCTCACCCCACAAACCGGTGATGCGCTTTCGCAGCTTTGTCTCGGCGAGGGAATCGGCGTCGAAATATTCGCGGGCGCAGAGCAGGCCCTGAAACAGGAAGGCGGTTTCGACCAGGTCGCCGCCATCGTCCTTGCGGCTGAAAGGCCAGACCTTGCCGGTCTCGCCATGCATGAAATGCGAATAGGCGCCATGGAAACAAGTGGTCGGCTCGATGACGTCGATGATCCTCGTCAGCCGCTCCAGTCCCTCGGCCCGGCTGATCCAGCCCCGTTCCATCGCCACGATCATGGCCATGATGCCGAAACCCGTCCCGCCGATCGCTACCAGGTCGTTGGGCGTGTCCACCGTGCGGGTGGTACGGTCCCGGGCCATGCCGCTGGCCGGCTCCGCGCCTTCCCAGAAGAAACGGAAGGTCTGGCGTTGCACGGCTTCCAGCAGTTCATCGTCGGGCAGATCGACGAGATCGGCCGCCTTGTAGAGCCGGCCAGCCGGCTCGGTCCTGGTCATGCCCTTGTCCCCCTTCTCCGCCGCGATCTTGTTGTCGCCCTTGGAGAGCTTCTTCTTGCCGGCCTTGTCCTTTGCCATCGTCCCGACTTTCACCCGTGGCAAGCCATGAGGGCTGCCTGATCGATCTTTAGACAAACGCTTCAACAGAAGCGAACACTCATTTGAAAAGTATAATCTTTTTATCCGCCGCCCTTGGATTCGTCCGTATCATCCCGATCCGACTTCTCCGCCGCACGGTCCGCTTGTGTCCGGTCGTTGAGAAGCCGAAGAGTACGCGGAAAGAAGCTGGCCTTGGAACCGGGCCGGCCGATATGGACGATGGTAGACTTGCCAAGATCCTTTTCGAAAAGGCCGAAAACCTTGCCGCGCGTCCCCTCGTCCAGGCCTTCGAGGGCTTCATCGATGACGATCCAGGTCGGCTTCTGCAGAGCGAGACGGGCAAAAGCCACCGTCTGTTGCTCTTCGTCGGCAAGGTCCTTGTCCCAGCGTACATTGCGGTCGAGGTCATCGGCCAGATGGCCAAGTCCCACCGCGGACAGAGCATGTTCGAAATCGGCCCGCTCGAACTTCGCCACCGGCTGCGGATAGGACAGGATCTGTCGCAAGGTGCCCTGGGGCAGATAGGGACGACGCGGCATGAAAGTGACCTGCCCGCCCTTGGGAATGCTGACCTGACCTGAGCCAAAAGGCCAGAGCCCGGCCAGAGTGCGAAAGAGCAGAGTCTTGTTCGCTCCGGCCTCGCTGACGATCAAAACCCGCTCGCCGGGTTGGATCTGGACATGATCTTCGTTGAGCCGGCTGTGCCCGCTCGATGCTTCGATCACCAGATCATCGAGACGGATGCCGTCGTTTTCGGTCTCAGTGAACTTGATATGGCTGGCTTCCGTCTGTTGCGCGTCGATAGTGGTAACGGCGGAGCGGAAATTGGCGACACGCAGCAGCGTCGCCCGCCAATCGGCGATGTTGTTGAAGTTGTCGACCGGCCAACGCAACTGGGCCTGCACGAGATTGAACGCGGCGACCGCGGCCATCAGCCCGCCGAAGGTCAGATTGCCGGCGAGATAGATCGGTGCGGCCACCAGGATCGGTGCCAGATTGGTGAACCAGCCGTAGCCGGCAGTCACCCAGGTCAGCCTCGTGGTGGTGGTGACCAGGCGGCGCATCGCCAGCAGGACCGCACGTAAATCGAGATTGAGCTGGCGTTCTTCGTCTTTCTCACCGTTGTTGAGAGAGATGGCATCAACATGTTCGCTTACCCGAACCAACGAAAAGCGGAACTCGGCTTCGCGGGCATAGCGGTCGGCGTTGAGCCCTACCAAGGAAGCCCCGACGTGCCACGACATCAACGACCCTGTCGCCGAGAACAAGATTGCCGCCCAGACCAAGTAACCCGGTATGGAGAAGGTATAGCCTTGGAACTGGAAGTTAAAGCCATCGGATACGATCCATAGAGCCGGAATGAAGATTGCCAGATAGATCAATGCCGAGAACAGGCCAATAGCCAGATCGGTCGACAATTCCGTAAGATGGCGTGCATCCTCATGCAAACGCTGGTCTGGGTTGACGCCGATCTTACTAGAGTTGGACAAACGGAATGCCCTGCGCGGCAGCATCCATTGACCGATGAGATCTTCGACCAATCCCTGTCTCAATTTCAGCTTGATCATCATGCCGAGCCAAGTCTGGCTGACATTGAGAACCAAAAGGCCACCGGCAATGGCAATGAAGACCAAGATCTGCTGGACGAATTGGGCGATGTCCTTACGCGTTAGCGCATCGTAAAAGGGCTGATTCCAAGCGATCAACAGCCGCTGGAAATAGGCCGAAGTGATGAGCACGGTGAAGACGCCAACCCCCAGCATGAACAACTGGTTGCGATGAGGCGAGGAAACGAAGGCGCGGGCCATCATGTTGAGCTGCAGCAGCAGCCCGCCCATCGACTGCTCGGACTGCCCAGGCTTGTCCGCCTCGTTGCTCGGCGCTTCGGCAGGCTTCCCGCCGGATTGTGCAACCATGAATCACTCTCCGCCTCGACTATAGCCGGTCATCTGGCAGAGTCATCCTCAAGGGTAAGCGAGTAACGCGTACGACAATCGAGTTCATGCGTGAATTAGCGCGTTTATGCGTCTTTTTGCATTTTCATACTTGCATTGCCTCGACTTAAGCGACATAAGCTGCCCGTTCATCGGATCCCGCGTGCCATGGAAACCTCAACTCTTCTCGATGCCAGCCTCATCCCTGCCGAGCGGCAGCGCCTGCTGCTGCAGCGCATCGAACAGGATGGCCGCATCGCTTCGGTCCAGGCGGCGCTGGATTTCGCCGTGTCGGAGGACACCATCCGCCGCGACCTCAAGGAACTCGCCGACGCTGGCCTAATCGAGCGCGTGCACGGCGGCGCCCTGCGCAAGTCCCGCGCTTCACACCGATTTGATCGACGCCTGATCAGCAACGAGGCGCAGAAGAAGCAATTGGCGGCCTATGCCCTGCGTTTCGTCGAGGCGGGGATGGTCGTCCTGCTCGACCAGAGCACCAGCAATCTGATGCTGGCCCGCCAGCTTCCGGTCGAGGCCGGCCTCACCGTTATCACCCCCTCGCCCGACATTGCCGTCGCCGCGCTCGATCGCGGCATCGGCAAGCTGGTGCTGATCGGCGGGCAGGTCGATCCCCAGTCGCGCAGCGCCAGCGGTGCCGGAGCGCTGGAGCAGATCGCCTATCTCAAGCCCGACCTGTGCTTCCTGGGCGCCTGCGCCGTCGACCCGATCGAGGGCGTGACAGTGGTCGATCATGACGACGCCCACCTCAAGCGCGCCATGGTCGCGGCCTCCCGTTCGACGATGGCCTTGGTCACCGCCGAGAAGCTCGACACATGCTCGGCCTATCAGGTCATGCCCTTCGCTCGCCTCGACCGCATGGTCACCGAGAATGCGAGCTCGAACACCATCCTGCAGCGCTACAGCGGAAGTGGCGTGGAGATCCATCTTGTCTAAAACGTCCCCCTATCGGCCCGGCTGGCGGGTCTGGCATCCAACAGCGTCGACCTTCTACGTCAATGGCGCTCTCTACGGTGTCTGGGCCACGCAGATCCCTCTCGCCAAGGAGCGGCTGGGGCTCGATCCCATCGTGCTGAGCGTCATCCTGCTGATGCTCGGCGCCGGGGCCGTGCTCGCCATGGCCGGCAGCGGCTGGATCATTCAGCGCCTCGGTACCGCGGCTCTCATTCGGCTGAGCGGCGTGATTTTCCTGGCCCTGCTGCCCGCCATCCCCCTTATGCCGGACGTCTGGCTGCTCTCCGCCGTCGTTTTCCTGTTCGGCGCCAGCGGCGGCTGCATGGATGTGGCGATGAATGCCGATGCCGCCAGGATCGAGAAGCAGGTTGGGAGGCCCTATATGTCTTCGTTCCACGGCATGTGGAGCCTGGGCGGATTGACCGGGGCCGGTATCGCCACCCTCATGCTCCGCTGGACCGACGGCGCTACCCAGGCGCTCATCGTGACGGTGGTGCTGGCCGTTATCTTTGCCTGGGGGCAGAGAGGCCTCGCTCCCGGCAAGGTCGCGGCAACGGCCGACGCCGGCACCGGCAAATCGCCCTCCCTGCGCCCGGCCTTTCTCGCCGTCGTGGTCGGCCTGATGGCCGCGCTCGCCTTCAGCGGAGAGGGCGTCGTGCTGGATTGGGCCGCCGTCTTCCTGCGCGAACAATTGGGAGCCGGCCAGGAATTGGCGAATGTCGGCTATGCCGCCTTCGCCGGGGCAATGGCAACCGTGCGTTTCCTGGGTGACCCTATCCGACGTCACGTCGATGGCGTTCATCTGGTTCGAGGCGGCTGCCTGCTCGCCTTGATCGGGCTCCTGATGGGACCGCTTTCGGGCAATGTCTATGTCGCCATCCTCGGCTATGGCTTGACCGGCATCGGCTTTGCCAATGTGGTGCCGGTCCTGTTCAGCACCGCCGGGGCCATGCCGCGCCCGGAAGTGCAGATCGCAACGATATCGACCATGGGCTATGCTGGCTTGCTGGTCGCCCCGCCTCTGCTCGGAACCGTCGCCCATGTGTCGTCGCTCGCCGGCATCTTCTACGTGGCGGCGGTGTTCACCGTGATCATTGCACTGCTGGCGCCCGTCTGCGCTCCTCGCGGCAACTCCGGGTGCCCGGCTATAGAAGTGGGCTGACCAGCCGCGCGAGATTCTCGGCGACCTTGCGGATCCAGGGGCGCCGGCGCCATCTGTCCAGGTCCATCCTATCGCTGTTGGCGATGTAGTCATCCTGCATGCGTCGCAATTGCAACGTGACCTCGCGGTCATAGATGACGACCGTGACCTCCGAGTTCAGCACGAAGGAGCGCATATCCATGTTGCTCGAGCCGATCAAAGCGACGTCGGTATCCACTGAGACGTTCTTGGCGTGCAGGAACTTGTCGCGGAAAAGATGAATGCTCACCCCGGCAGCCAGCAATCCGCCATAATAGGACTGCTGGGCGAAACGCACGAGCCGGTGGTCCGAAACCTTGGGGACGACCAGATGCACGGCGACGCCGCGCAGCACGGCAATCTGCATCGCTTTGTGAACGGCCTCGCTGGGAATGAAATAGGGCGTGACGATCACCACGCGCTGCAAGGCCGAATGAATGGCCGTAACGATCAGGCTCTCGATACCCCCGACCCGGTAATCCGGCCCGCTCGGCAGGACCTGCATCGCGAGGGTACCGCAGGCCGGCGTCGGCGACATCACGCTGTCGAGCGGCAGCGCTTCCTCCGTCTCCAGGAACCAGTCGGCGATGAAGACGGCCTGCAACTCCAGCACCACCGGCCCTTCCATACGCAGCATCAGTTCCTGGTTCGAGATGTCGAGCACCGTGCGGGCCGCAATGATGTTCTGGGAGCCGGCATAGCCCACCCGCCCATCCATCACGGCAATCTTGCGATGATTGCGCAGGTCCGCCCGCGCAGACTTGCGCCGAAAGAAGCTAACCGGAAGGATGAGCCGTGCCTCCACGCCATATTCGACGAGCGTCGTCAGCACTCTGCGCGCCCATGGCCGAGAACCGATGGAGTCGATGAGCACGCGGCATTTCACACCGCGCATCTGGGCACGGCCGAGAGCCTGCATCACCTCTTGCCCCACCTCGTCGTCAGCGAAGATGTAGAACAGCAGATGGACATGATGCTGGGCGGCGTCGATATCGGAAATCAGCCGATCGATCATTCGCGAATAGTCGCCGAGGAAGTCCACCCTCGCCCCATCCACGACCGGCAGCTTCCCCACTCTTTCGATCAGCACCGCAGCGCGCGTGAAGCGCCGGGGCAGCCGCTCGCGCGCGACCTCGGTCAGTTCGCGGATCTTATCAGCGGACAGGTTCAAGATATCCGGAAGGCGCTCGAAACGCTTGCGCCGCCAGCGCGGGTAGGTGGCGCGCCCGATCAGGAGGTAGAGCAGCAGGGCCGGCCAGGGCAGGAACATCACCAGCAGCAGCCAGCTTCGTGCCGCGTCCGAGTTGCGCCGGAACGGCACCACGACGATCATGACGAGGCGTACGGCCCATTCCGAATAGAAATAGGCCCACGCCAATACGCTCAAACCTGGCAAGGTCAGATCGGAGAACGACAAGCTGGGCCTTTCCATGAAAAAAACCCACGCAGCGGACTGCGTGGGTGTGACTTGCGTCAGATGGCGATCCTCAACGCGTTTTTCGATCTGACGAAATCGTCAAGCATCGCAAAGACGCATCCAAGCGAGGAGCTAGAGCAAGATACGTTCTCGTGAAAACGTGCTTCGCTCTAAAGGATCTCACCCCTTACGGGCACTGCACGCGGCGATACCGCACGTTGCCGTAATAATCATAGTAACGACGGGTGCAAGCACGCGGCGTGGTTTCGGCACCGACGATGGCACCGGCAGCACCGCCGAGCACGCCGCCGACGATGGCGCCGCCAGCCGAACGGGTGGCCAGGCCGCCGATCAGCGCACCGCCGCCGGCACCGATGGCAGCGCCACCGAGCGCGCGGTCACCGCGCGAATATTCCGAGCAGCCCGCGAGCAAAAGCCCTGCAGCTGCAACGATCAAAAGCTTCTTCATGGGAGATCCTCCGTGGATGCCGATCCGTATCGATCATATACAGATACAACCGAGAGCAAAGCCCGATTCTTACATCATGCACACCATGAACCGGAGATGAATGACTAGGTAAGGACAGCTCGTGCTTCAGATGCCATCGCTTTCTGGCAAAGCCGGAGCATTTCACTACCGACTCAACCGAAATGACGCATGTCACCGACATACAAACTTCTACGGCGAAGACAAGTTCCCTTCCGTGTACCGGTGCCTTTCGAGGGAGCGGAAAGCACCCTCGAACGACACTTCTCTCGCAGCTGCGAAAAGGCCGCTTGCACCAGCGCTTCATGACGATTAAGCGGGAATGTCCGGAAATCTAGATAGTTTGGAGCGATAAGCGATGGAAGCGCTCTTCATCGGCCATGCCTATATCGACGTGACCTTCGTTGCGGATGACATGCCGCGCGGCGATGAAAAGTCGGTTGCCAAGGACTATGCTGTCGCGTTCGGCGGCAACGCTACGACTGCTGCTTTCTGCTGCGCCAAGCTTGGCGTGATCCCCGACCTGATCACCACCAATTCGAACGACTGGCTCGGCCGCATGTTCATGGACATGGCGGCGAAATACGGCATCTCCGTCCACCCCCGTAAGGTCAAGCGTTCCTCGCTCTCCTTCATCATGCCCAAGGATGGCAAGCGCGCCATCGTGCGTGCGCGCGACGACGACTACCTGCATCCCTATCCGCATCTCAATCTCGGCAATTGCCGCGCTTTGCACCTCGACGGCCATCTGGCCGATGCCGCGCTCTACTATGCCAAGGAATTCCGCAAGCTCGGGCGCCTGGTTTCGCTCGATGGCGGCGGCCTGCGCTCCAACACCGACGAATTGCTCAATTATGTCGATGTCGCCGTGGTGGCCGAGCGCCTGTGCGAGCAGATGAACCTGACCGAGACCGAGATGCTCGATTATCTCAAGGGCAAGGGCTGCAAGATCGCCGGGGTGACCGCCGGCGAGCGCGGCATGCTGTGGTATGACGAGAGCGGCAAGGTCCAGCGCCTGCCGGCCCTCAACGTGCCCAAGGCTTCAGTGGTCGATACCAACGGCGCCGGCGACATCTTCCACGGCGCCTACATGTACTCCTATCTCAGCCGCCCGCTGTCACGCTGGGAGGAGCATTTCCGCTTCGCGCGCGGCGCCTCCACCCACGCGATCCAGTTCCTCGGCAACGAAGCCAAGCTGCCGACCCGGGCGGATGTAGAATCCATCGAAACGCGGTTCCAGCCCGTCGCCGCTTCCTAGAGCCCTATGAGCCGGCGGGCCCGTCGTGGCCCACACCGGACCACCCCGACGAGCCCTTCGCCATGGCCGGCTATGTCGCCCTCCTCTACAGCATCGTGCTGACGCCGCAGCGGCGGGTCGTGATGGAGGAATTGCGCGCGATCGCAACCGCATGCGGCTGCGACCGTCCCCGCACTCTGGCCTCGACCGGCAACCTCGTCTTCGAGACGCCCGAACAGGACATCGCCGCGCTCGAAACCCGGCTGGAAGCCGGCTTCCTGAGCCATTACGGCAAACATGTCGACATCATCGTGCGGAGCGCGGAGGACTGGCGCAGCACAGTTGCCGGCAATCCGTTCCCGGCCGAGGCCGAACGTGACGGCGGCCTCGTCATCGCCCGCCTGATGCGGGTCCCCCTTAGCGACGACACCCTGCTCAGGTTGGAGCGTTATTGCGATAGGGGTGAGCGCCTTGCCCTGGTCGGCGGGGATCTGTGGATTGCCTTCGCCGGGCGCCCGAGCGAAAGCCGCCTTGCCGGCGCCCTTTCAACGAGGCGGCTCGGCGTCGGCACCGCGCGCAACTGGAACACCATACGCGGCCTCGGCCAGATGCTGGCCTGACGCGGGACGCCGGGAGCCATCACGCTCCCGGCGCTCCGGTTTTCTCAGCCCTGTGCGGCTTGCGCCTCAGCCACGGCCACCGCCGTCATGTTGACCACGCCGCGCACGGTCACGGCCCGGTTGAGGATGTGGGCCGGCTTGGCGGCGCCGATCAGGATCGGGCCGACGGGCAAGGCATCTGCCAGCATGCGCGTGAGTTGGAAGGCGATGTTGGCCGCATCGAGGTTGGGCATCACCAGCACATTCGCCTCGCCCCGCAGCCGCGAGGAACTCAGCTTGAGGTCGCGCAGGCTTTCGGACAGGGCGGTATCCGCCTGCATCTCGCCGTCGGCCTCCAGATCGGGACGCTGTTCGACCAGGAGTTCCAGGGCCCTGCGCATCTTGCGGGCCGCATCGGTGTCGTAGGAACCGAAATCGGAATGCGACAGCAGGGCGATCTTCGGGTCGATGCCGAAGCGGCGGACATGCTCGGCCGCCAGGATCGCCATTTCGGCGATCTCTTCCGCGCAAGGGTCGGGCTTGACCTGGGTATCGCAGATGAAGAAGGCGCCCTTGGCGGTCAGGACCAGGGACAAAGCCGAATAATCGCGCACCCCCGGCGCCAGGCCGATGATCTGCCGGACATAGCGCAGATGGCGCATATAGGCCCCTTCCAGACCGCAGATCATCGCATCGGCATCGCCGCGATGCAGGGCCAGGGCGGCGATCACCGAGGTATTCGAACGCACGATGGTGCGTGCCGTGTCCTGGGTGACGCCGCCGCGCCCGGCCAGGTGATGATAGAGCGACCAGTAGTCCTTGTAGCGGGGATCGTCCGCCGGATCGATCACCTCGAAATCATGCCCTGGCTTGATCGTCAGGCCGAAGCGCTGGATGCGGGTCTCGATCACGGAGGGGCGCCCGATCAGGATCGGGCGGGCCAACCCTTCTTCCAGCACCACCTGGGCGGCGCGCAGGACGCGCTCGTCCTCGCCTTCGGCATAGACCACGCGCTTGGGATCGGCCTTGGCGGCGGCGAAGAGCGGCTTCATCACGAAGCCGGAGCGGAAGACAAAACGCGTCAGGCTTTCGGCATAGGCTTCCAGGTCGGTGATCGGACGGGTCGCGACGCCGGTTTCCTGGGCGGCCCGCGCCACGGCAGGAGCGATGCGCAGGATCAGGCGCGGATCGAAGGGCGAAGGAATAAGGGAATCGGCGCCGAAGCGACGGCTTTCGCCGCCATAGGCACGGGCGACCACATCCGAGGGCGTCTCGCGGGCAAGGGCGGCGATCGCCTCGACGGCCGCGTGCTTCATCTCCTCATTGATGGTGGTAGCCCCGCAATCCAGGGCACCGCGGAAGATGTAGGGAAAGCACAGGACGTTGTTGACCTGGTTCGGGAAGTCCGAACGGCCGGTGCAGATCATGGCGTCCGGACGGGTCGCCTTGGCGAGTTCCGGCATGATCTCCGGGAACGGATTGGCAAGCGCCATGATCAGCGGATTATGCGCCATGCGCGCGATCATCTCGGGCTTGAGCACGCCGCCGGCGGAGAGGCCAAGGAAGATATCGGCCCCCTCGATGATGTCGTTGAGGGTGCGCGCTTCGGTCTCCTGTGCATAGACATCTTTCCAGGGATCCATCAGCTCGGTGCGGCCCTTATAGACCACGCCCTTGATGTCGGAGATGAAGATGTTCTCGCGCTTGGCGCCGAGCGAGACGAGAAGGTTGAGGCAGGCGAGCGCCGCTGCGCCGGCGCCCGAAGCCACGATCTTGACCTCGCTGATCGCCTTGCCCGCGAGTTCCAGGCCGTTGCGGACGGCGGCGCCGACGATGATGGCCGTGCCATGCTGATCGTCGTGGAAGACCGGGATCTCCATGCGCTCGCGCAGGAGGCGCTCGACCTCGAAGCATTCGGGCGCCTTGATGTCTTCCAGGTTGATGCCGCCGAAAGTCGGTTCAAGCGCCGCGACCACGGTGACGATCTCCTCGATCGACCTGGAGGCGATCTCGATGTCGAAGACGTCGATGCCGGCGAACTTCTTGAACAGGACGGCCTTGCCTTCCATTACCGGCTTGGAGGCGAGCGGGCCGATATCGCCGAGGCCGAGCACGGCGGTGCCGTTGGAGACCACGGCGACGAGATTGGAGCGGGCCGTCAGATTGGCCGCCTCGAGCGGATCGGCATGGATGGCCTCGCAGGCCGCCGCCACGCCGGGCGAATAGGCCAGGGCAAGGTCACGCTGGTTGCCGAGCGGCTTGGTCGCCTGGATCTCCAGTTTTCCCGGCTTGGGATAGCGGTGGTAGATCAGTGCCCCGGTCCGCAGATCCTCGGACATGGTCGAGGAATTCGTGGGGGCTGTCGAGCCGGCCTGGACATCTGACATTGCGTTTCCCGTCCTGTTGGCTAGGGCAAAGCGCAATCGTCGAAGGCCGCTTTGCTCTAACGCTTTGTTTCAATGCGTCATTGCGATTCTCGGTAGTCCCTCAAATCGTAAAACGCTCTAGTCCGGGGCCTTGCGCGGCCCAGGCTTTCTTCGTTTTAGCGCATGCCATTACGGCCGCCAGCCCCGAGACTGTTATTTTTCCTGGACGTTCAGACGAATATGAAGTTCGCGCAGCTGCTTTGGCGTCGCCTCCGAGGGGGCACCCATCAGGATGTCTTCGGCGCGCTGGTTCATGGGGAATAGCGAGATTTCGCGCAGGTTCTGTTCGCCGGCCAGCAGCATGACGATGCGATCGACGCCGGCCGCCATGCCGCCATGCGGCGGAGCGCCATACTGGAAAGCCCGATACATGCCGCCGAAACGCTCGATCACCGTCTCCTCGCCATAACCGGCAATCTCGAAGGCCTTCACCATCGCTTCCGGCTTGTGGTTGCGGATGCCGCCGGAGGCAATCTCGAAACCGTTGCAGGCAATATCGTACTGATAGGCCTTCAGCGTCAGCGGATCCTGGGTGTTGAGCGCATCGAGGCCGCCCTGCGGCATGGAGAAGGGGTTGTGCGAGAAATCGACCTTCTTCTCGTCCTCGTTCCACTCGAACATCGGGAAGTCGACGATCCAGGCGAGCTCGAAACGGCTCTCGTCCACCAGCTTGAGGTCCGTGCCGACCTTGGTACGGGCCGCGCCGGCAAACTTGTAGAACTTGTTCGGATCGCCTGCGACGAAGAAGGCGGCATCGCCGGCCTTCAGGCCGAGCTGCAACCGGATCGCCTCGGCCCTTTCCGGGCCGATATTGTTGGCGATCGGTCCGCGCGCGCCGATGCCTTCGGCATTGGGATCGGCCTGCTTCGTCGTCTCGTCGGTCGCCTTGTCGAAGAACAGGATGTAGCCCAGGCCCGGCTGTCCCTCGCTCTGCGCCCAGGAGTTCATGCGGTCGGCGAAGGTGCGCTGGCCACCACCCGGTCCGGGGATGGCCCAGACCTGGTTGGCGGGATCTTCGAGCATGCGCGCGAAGACCTTGAAGTTCGAGCCGCGGAAATGCTCGGAAACCTCCTGCATGATCAGGGGGTTGCGCAGGTCCGGCTTGTCCGAGCCATATTTACGCAGCGCCTCCGCATAGGGAATGCGCGGCCAGCTCTTGGTGACGCTCTTGCCCTTGCCGAACTCCTCGAAAATGCCTGTAATCACCGGCTCGACGGCAGCGAAGACGTCTTCCTGGGTGACGAAGCTCATTTCGAGGTCGAGCTGGTAGAACTCGCCGGGCAGGCGGTCGGCGCGAGGATCCTCGTCGCGGAAGCAGGGGGCGATCTGGAAGTAGCGGTCGAAGCCGGCCATCATCAACAGCTGCTTATATTGCTGCGGCGCCTGCGGCAAAGCGTAGAACTTGCCGGGATGGATGCGCGAGGGCACCAGGAAGTCGCGCGCACCTTCCGGCGAAGAGGCCGTCAGGATCGGCGTCTGGAACTCATTGAAGCCCGCGGCCTTCATGCGCGTGCGCATGCCGTCCACCACCTTGCCACGCAGCATGATGTTGTTGTGAATGCGCTCACGCCTGAGATCGAGGAAGCGGTATTTCAGGCGCGTCTCTTCCGGATAGTCCTGGTCACCGAACACGGGCAGTGGCAGTTCGGCAGCCTGGCCGAGCACCTCGATCTCGGTGACGTAGATTTCCACCAGGCCCGTCGGCATCTCGTGGTTCTCGGTACCCTCGGGGCGCTTGCGCAGCTTGCCGTCCACGCGCACGACCCATTCCGAGCGCAGGGTCTCCGCCACCTTGAAGGCCGGCGAATCCGGATCGACCACGCACTGGGTCAGGCCGTAATGGTCGCGCAGGTCGATGAACAGCAGGCCACCATGGTCGCGGATGCGGTGGCACCAGCCGGAAAGCCGCACGTCCTGCCCGACATGGTCGAGGCGAAGATCGGCGCAGGTGTGAGAGCGATAACGGTGCATAGGCGTGTCTTTCCGGACAAAGCGTTTTGCGATCGGACGGTATCACCGAGAATCGCAAAGACGGCGTCAAATGATGGTGCCAGAGTATAAATGCGTTTTCGCCAAAACGCGCTTTGCTCTGGAGTTTGAGGTCATAGACCCCAACGCCACCGCCGTCGTCAAGGTTGAGCTTGTCTTGTTCGGTGTCGAACGAGCCCAGACATGCATTCAAGGCCGAAAACCTTGCCATGTGACGCCGCGTGCCCGATAAGCATATTCATGCCACAATCTTCCGCTCATGCCGCCGCCATCATCACAACAACCCAGGACCTCGAAGCCGCCTGCGCCCGTCTCGCCGCTCATGCCTTCGTAACCGTCGACACGGAGTTCCTGCGTGAAACCACCTTCTGGCCCAAGCTCTGCGTGGTGCAGGTCGCCAGCCCCGAAGAAGCCGTGGTCATCGATGCCTTGGCCGAGGGCCTCGATCTAGCCCCCCTGTTCGAGCTGTTGCGGAACGAGAAGGTGCTGAAGGTCTTCCACGCCGCCCGGCAGGATATCGAGATCGTCTGGCACCTTGCCGGCTTCATTCCCGCGCCGCTGTTCGACACGCAGGTCGCCGCCATGGTGCTGGGCTATGGCGACTCCATTGCCTATGACCAATTGGTCCAGCGCATCACCAACGCCCATATCGATAAGTCGTCCCGTTTCACGGACTGGTCGAAGCGCCCCCTTACCCAGGCCCAGATCAACTACGCCGTCTCGGACGTCACCCATTTGCGCGACGTCTATCTCAAGCTTGCGGCGTCGCTCGAGAAAAGAAAGAGGAGCCATTGGGTCGGCGACGAAATGTCTGTTCTGACTTCGCCAGATACCTATCGGCAGGCCCCGGAGGATGCATGGCGGCGGGTGAGCGGACGCGTGCGCAAGCCGCGCGATCTTGCCGTGCTGGTCGAGGTAGCGGCCTGGCGCGAGCGCGAGGCTCAGTCGAAGAACGTGCCGCGTTCGCGTGTGCTCAAGGATGACGCCATCACCGAAGTCGCTCTGCAGGCCCCGGACACGCCGGAGAAGCTGGCCGGTATCCGCATGATTCCGAAGGGATGGGAACGCTCCCGCCCCGGCCTCGACCTGATCGAAGCGGTGAAGGCAGGTCTGGCTCGAGACCCCGCGAGCCTGCCACGCCAGGCGCCGCCGCGGATCGCCAGCAATGGCGCCGGCGCGACGGTGGAACTGCTCAAGGTATTGCTGAAGATGGTGGCTGAAAGCCAGGGCGTCGCCGCCAAGGTGATCGCCACCACCGACGATCTCGACATGATCGCCGACAGCGATACCGCAGATGTCCCTGCCCTGCATGGCTGGCGCCGGGAACTGTTCGGCGAGAAGGCGCTCGCCCTCAAGCACGGCAAGCTGGCTCTGGCGATCGAACGCGGCAAGGTCGCGGCAATTAGCCGATAGCTGGCTGTAATTGACTTGCGCTATGAGCCGGGTGAAGGCTGGGCGAATCGTTCGATTCGCCGGCCCTTTTGGCGCATCGCAGGCAGGAGTATGAGCATAAAATGAAGGTCGCGGTTCTCGGCAGCGGCGTGATCGGAGTGACCTCCGCCTATTATCTGGCGAAGGCCGGACATGAAGTCGTCGTGCTGGACCGCCAGCCCGGCCCGGCTCTCGAGACCAGCTTCGCCAATGCCGGCGAGGTTTCGCCCGGTTATGCCTCGCCCTGGGCTGCCCCCGGCATCCCGCAAAAGGCGATCAAGTGGCTGTTGATGAAGCATGCCCCGCTGATCCTGCGACCCCGTCCCGATCCGGCGATGGTGGCCTGGGTTTGGCGCATGCTCACCAACTGCACCTCCGCGCGCTATGCCATCAACAAGAGCCGCATGGTGCGCCTCGCCGAATACAGCCGTGACAAGCTGATCGAGCTGAGGGCCGCCACAGGCATCCGCTATGACGAGCGCATGCAGGGTACGCTGCAGCTCTTCCGCACCCAGAAGCAGCTCGACGGCATCGGCAAGGATGTCGAGGTGCTCAAGCGCGATGGCGTTCCTTTCGAGGTCCTCGACGCGGATGGCTGTATCGGTGCCGAACCGGCTCTCGCCCATGTCCGTTCCCTGATCCGCGGTGGCCTGCGCCTGCCGAATGACGAGACCGGCGACTGCTACAAATTCACCGGTGCGCTGGCCAGTCTGGCTGAAACGCTCGGCGTGCGCTTTCGCTACGGTGTCGAGGTCAAGCAGCTTGTCTTCGCCGGAGACAGGATCGAGGGCGTCGAGACGAGCACGGGCGTGGAGAAGGCCGATGCCTATATCGCGGCTTTCGGCAGCTATACGCCCGGTTTCGTTGCGCCGCTCGGCCTCAAGGTGCCGGTCTACCCGGTCAAAGGCTATTCGCTCACCATTCCGATTGTCGACGAGAGCCGCGCGCCTGTCTCCACCATCATGGACGAGACCTACAAGATCGCGATCACCCGGCTCGGTGATCGCATCCGCGTCGGCGGCATGGCCGAGATTTCAGGCTTCAGCAAGGACCTGCCGCCGGCTCGCCGTGACACACTGGCCCAGTCGGTCAGCGATCTCTTCGGCGGTTCGGGCGATCTCGCGGCCGCGAGCTTCTGGTCGGGCCTGCGCCCGATGACGCCTGACGGCACGCCGGTGATAGGACGAACCCGTTACAAGAACCTCCTGCTCAACACCGGCCACGGCACGCTGGGCTGGACCATGGCCTGCGGCTCCGGCCGGGTGATGGCCGATATCGTCAGCGGCAAGAAGCCGGAGATCGACGTTTCGGACCTCGGATTGAACCGCTACGGAGCCTAAACGCTCCGGTCCTTCATCCTCGCAAGGGCCACACCCCGCTGGCGGCAGGCAGCGGGGATTGAAGGCCGCTGCCAGCCCGTCTCACTCTATTCAGCCGCCGCCGTCACGGTCTCCTGCGGATCGAGGATGCGGATCACGGCCTCGCGGCCGATCAGGCGCCCGAGCGCCTTCATGCGGGCGTTGAGCCGCTCGCCCACCAGCCCCTCCAGATCACGGGGCACATCGAGCAACAACTTGCCATGGCTGACATAGAGCGGCGCGCGCGGCAGCACGCCCGGCATCGAGGCGGACAGGATGTAGCCCACCCGCATCAGCCCCCCGAGAATGCGCGCCCGGTCGAGAATACGCGCAGTGGCAATTTCGCGGATACGCGGAGAGAGTTCCTCCTCGTTCAGGCCGACATGGCGGAAATAGTTTGCCACCGCCATATAGGCACGCCCACGATGATCGACCCCGACAAAGGCGGCGTGGGCGATGATGTTGAGACTCTGTTCGCCGCGATAATCGGGGTGGGCACGCCAGCCGATATCGGCCACCAGGCAGGCCGCATGGCGCTGGCGTTTTTCGTCGGCAGTTTCGTCGAGGTGCGTCGATGCCGTGAAGCGGTCGCTCCAACGCACCAATTCCTCGCCATGCCGCGGCGAGCGCGAACGCAGGATGTTGAGCTCGCTCGCTGCCGTGATCAGGGGATCGAGCTTGCGGCTCTCCTCGTCGAGCAGCGAATAGAGCAGGCCTTCGCGCACGCCCTGGGCCGAGATCACCACATCGCGCGGCTTGCCAGCCTTGATGACCTCGCTCATCACCGCCGCGCCATAGGCGAGCAGCGGCAGGCGTCCTGTCGAAACGGTGTCCTTGCCGATCAAGGTGGTGTTGTCGACCCGCATGATCAGCTTGCAGAAATCGAGCATCTCCCGTGCCGGCACGCTATAGCCATGCATGATGTGCAGGGGATAGCCGAGCTGCATCATGTGCAGCTTGGCGAGCGAGCGCCAGGTGCCGCCGACCGCGTAGAAGGTGCGATCCTTCAGATGTTTCAGCGGGTCCGCCTTGGAAAGCTTGTCCTGGGCGATCTTGGCCGCCTTGCGCACCGACTGGCCGGAGGTGTCCTGCAGCGCCAGGCCGCCGAGCGGCGTCGTCATGCCCGAACCGGCGCGATGGCCGTGCACCTCGATGAGTTCGAGCGAACCACCGCCCATGTCGCCGACCACGCCGTCCGGCATGTGAAAACCGGAGATCACGCCATAGGCCGACAAGCGTGCCTCGCGCTTGCCCGACAGGACCTCGATCTCGGTTCGGCAGATCGCCGTGGCACGGGCGATGAATTCCTCGCCGTCCTCGGCATCGCGTGCCGCCGCCGTGGCCAGCACGTAGAGTTCCCTAACGCCCATGGTATCGCACAAGGCGCGGAAGCGGATCAGGGCAGCATAGGCTTTGGCGACGGCCGCTGGATCAAGGCGCTTGGTAGTCATCACGCCACGGCCGAGACCGCACAGCACCTTCTCGTTGAAGACGGCCGTCGGAGCGCGCGTCAGCCCCTCATAGACCACCAGACGAACCGAGTTTGAGCCGATATCGATCGTCGCGATCGGCGGCCCCTGGCAGATGCGCCCCTGTGCGAAACCGGGCTGCCTCGTCCCCGGCCCCGCCGCGTCGGCAGCCTGGACATGGGGCAGCGTGTCAGCGTCGGCGGCTGAGGAGCGTTCGGGGAGAGTTGTGTTCAAGAGATTTGCCTCGTCCCGATAGGCTGGGATTGGTCATGAAATATTTGTGGGCGTTGAAGGGCTCTTCATCAGGCTGCGGGACTATGCGTTCGGCGGTCCCGTCGGGCAAGATGCTCCAGCTCTGTTGGTTGTCGATAAGGTTGGCGATCATGATCTGGTCGAGCACCTGCTCATGCACCGTCGGGTTGAGGATCGGGCAGAGCGCCTCGACGCGCCGGTCGAGATTGCGCTCCATCAGATCGGCCGAGGAGATGTAGACGGCTGCCTTCTGGTGTGGCAGGCCATGGCCGTTGCCGAAGGCATAGATGCGGCCATGCTCCAGGAAGCGGCCGACGATGGACTTGACGCGGATATTTTCCGACAGGCCGGGAACACCCGGCCTCAGACAGCAGATGCCGCGCACCACCAGATCGACCTGCACGCCCGCTTGGCTGGCGGCATAGAGCGCGTCGATGATCATGGTATCGACCAGCGAGTTGCATTTGCACCAGATGGCACCCGGCCGGCCGGCCTTTGCGTGCTCGATCTCGGCATTGATGTGGTCGAGGATGCGCTGCTTGAGCGAGACGGGCGAGACCGCCATGCGCTCCAGAGCCGCCGGCTCGGCATAGCCGGTGATGAAGTTGAAGATACGCGAGACGTCGCGCGCGATCACGGGGTCGGCAGTGAAGAAGGACAGGTCCGTGTAGATGCGCGCCGTGATCGGATGGTAGTTGCCGGTGCCGACATGGCAATAGGACACGAGTTGGCCCATCTCGCGCCGCACCACCAGCGAAAGCTTGGCGTGGGTCTTCAGTTCGATGAAACCGAACACCACCTGCACGCCGGCGCGTTCGAGATCGCGCGCCCAGCGTATGTTGGCTTCCTCGTCGAACCGCGCCTTCAGCTCCACCAGTGCCGTGACCGATTTACCGGCCTCGGCGGCTTCTGCCAGCGCCTTGACGATCGGGCTGTTGGAGGAGGTGCGGTACAGCGTCTGCTTGATGGCGACCACGTTCGGATCGCGCGCTGCCTGGTTGAGGAATTGTACCACCACATCGAAGGATTCGTAGGGGTGGTGCACCAGGATGTCCTTCTGCCGGATGGCGGCGAAGGCATCGGCTCCATGATCGCGGATACGCTCGGGCGAGCGTGGCGAATAGGGTTTGAATTTGAGGTCCGGACGGTCGAGCCCGACGAGTTGCGACAATTCGTTGAGGGCGAGCATGCCCTCGACGCGAAACACCGCGTCGTCGGCAACGTCGAGTTCCTCTGTCACGAACTGGCGGATGCTGTCGGGCATGCCGGCTTCGATCTCGAGGCGGATCACCACGCCGCGCCGGCGCTGCTTCAACGCCGTCTCGAACAGCAACACCAGATCTTCCGCCTCTTCTTCGACTTCGAGGTCGGAGTCACGGATGACCCGGAAAGACCCCTGCCCCTTCACAGTATAGCCGGGGAACAGTTTGGCGATGAACAGCACCGCCAGATTTTCCAGCGTGATGTAGCGGGCTGCCCCGGTTTCGGCGAAGTCCGGCAGGCGGATGAAACGCTCGACCTTGTGGGGCGCACGGATCAGGGCATTCAGCATGCGCCCGTCGCTCATGCGCTTGAGCTGTAGCGCGATAGTGAAGCCGAGATTGGGAATGAACGGGAACGGATGAGCCGGGTCGACGGCGAGCGGCGTCAGGATCGGAAAGATGTAGCTGAGGAAATAATCGTCCAGCCAGGCGCGCTCGGCCTTGGAAAGGTCGCGCGGTTCAGTGATCACGATGCCTTCGAGCAGCAGGTCGTCACGCAATTCGTTCCAGCGTTTCTGCTGGTCGGTGGCGAGCTTGGACACCGCCTCGCCGATCTTGACGAGTTGCTCGGCCGGCGACAGGCCATCGGGGCTGCGCGCCGTGACGTCCTCGCGCACCTGGCCGATCAGGCCGGCGACGCGCACCATGAAGAACTCGTCGAGATTGCTGGCCGAGATCGACAGGAAGCGCAGCTGCTCGAGCAGGGGATGACTCTTGTTGGACGCCTCCTCCAGCACGCGGCGATTGAACTGCAGCCAGGAAATCTCGCGATTGATGAAGCGGTCCGGGCTGACGCGTAGCGCGATCGAGTTTTGAGCGGGAGCCACGTCACGTGCCGCCTCCCGTATCTCATCGCCTTGCATCGCGCTCTCCGCCGTCTGTGCCGTGCTGGTCATGGTCGTCAATGCCGCTCGCTATGTCCCAGGCTGCCGTTCCCCATCCCGCCAGTCGGAATCGTCGCCCGTCATGGGGAAGCCTGCTTAGGCCGCCTATATGACAATGCTGTCACATAAAATGGTCGTGCTGGGGAAAATTCGCAAAACTTCGCCCCGTCGCCTGTGGAACCATCGCTGGCGCGCTCAACGAGCTGGACCCAGGCAGACCGCATGAGGCATCTTCCATGCGACCCTCGAGCCCCTCATCCCCAACGGACGAAACGACCAGTCCGCTCCAGGAGCAAATCAGGCATGTGCAGGTTCCCAGTTGTTCCCATGATTATCCTGGCCTGCCTGTTCGCCCAACTGACACATGTCGCAGCCCAGACCGATGCTTCTCGGGTGCTCCAGACCGATCGATCCGGCGCTTCTGGGTGTGTTTCGGTGCAGGATACCCGCAATCCAAGCGAAAATGGAGGCGCCCTCATCGGTTGCATCAATCCGATGACGGGTGCTTTCGAGCTTCCGTCCAATCTGCGCAACCGTGAGGATATCGACGAGCGCGTCCTCAGATCCTATGGCTTTCGCGGCGACGGAGAGAGCCATCCGCTGTCCAGCATTACCATTCTCAACGGTCGCAGCACCGCAGGCTGGTCCCTGGTGCAATGGCAGGCGATACTCCCGGCGGCACGCTCTCTTTCGGACGAGATCGACGGCGTCGTCATCAATTCGCTGATCCAGACGAATTCGAGCGCCCTGAAGTTCCGCCTGGGTCCCCTGACCGCTCGTTTCTCCACGCCGATCATCTCTGCTTGCGGCAAAAGCATTCGCTTCGAGGGAGCCGGACCGAAACTCACCATATTTCGCTTCGGCGCCAGCAATGGCTGGGATCACTGCGGGACAGGCGCCCCGAAGGGAGACAAGCTGGAGCTCCAGGGCATCAAATTCCAATCCAACGATACTGCCTCCAGGAGCACGATCGGAATCAACGCCAGGTTTACGCCCGGCGTCAACGGGACTTATTCCAACTTCGCTCTCGAAAATTTCAACACCGGCATGATCTTGGTCAACTCGGCCGGCACTATGATCGAGGGCGGCATGATCACTGCCGGACCATCGCGCAAAGGCCTGGCCAGCACGGGAACCGGTATCTGGTTTCGCGGGACGAATACCTTCGTCAATCGTATCCAGAACACGCTGACCCAATATTACAGGACCGGCTATCGTTTCCAGTCGACCAATCCCCCGAGGATGCTGGGGCTCGAGGATCAGAGCCTGATCAATTCGGCCGCCGGGGAAGTCGGCACCTGCATCCAGATCGATTCCGACTATAAGGGCTACTCCCCGCTCCAATATGTGGCGGATAATTTCTCTTGCGACGCCTATGAAGGCCATGTCGATGCACGACAAGTCTCGCATCTGTCCATCAAGGGCGGCAATTGGCTGATCCACCCAGCCGCGGGATTCTGGACGCCCGCCGGCAAGAACTTCTTCAATTTTTGCAGAGCCTCGACGGTACGCCTTGAAGGAGCCTGGATTTCCAACAACGCCCAACCCCTCGAAGTTCGCTCCCTCATCAACGTCACCACCGACTCCTGCGGTATTCCGACCGGAGCCGGCGCATCGGATGTGCAGATCCGTAACAACAAGATCGAATATCGGGGCTTGAAGACCTCGGCGGCCTTGATCGTCAAGACCGCCGGCACCAGCGGGGTGGTGGTCGCCGGGAATCTCTTCACCGAATTCTTCAAACCCGGACCGCCGCCATCCAATGCATTTTCATGGGCCGGTTCGGATGCCCAATCGGCTCTTTATCAAGGCCTCCCCGGCGAACTCGTGCAGACATCGCCGCCGCCGGTCGACATGAGCGACCGGGTTGTACGCGACATCGGGACATTCTCTCTCGCGCCGGGCGTTTGGAGTTGCCACGCCCAACTACAGCTCCTGCCGGCCGGCGGGACGAAGGTTAGAGCTTTTCAGGGGGCCTTTAGTACCCAATCCACCGCGATGCCGATTGCACCCGGACAAGGCATGTTCATGGAAACCGGCGAATGGTCGGGCGGGGAAATTCGGGGGGTCGGTCCGTTCGTGTTCGACTTCACCGCGAAAACGCAGAGTTCCCCTGTCCATATCGTCGGAGTGGCGTCTTTCGCCGGAGGCCAACTTCAGATGAACACCGTCGGCCAGTGCGTCCGTTTGCGATAGAGCTCGCATCATGATGAGCCGATCGCGACGAGGCGCGATCGATTTCACTCCTCGTCGATTGGCGACGCCAGCACTTCCTTGAGCAGTTCGGCCGCAAGGGCCCGGGTGATCCGGCGGCCGCGTGACAGGCCTTCGCGATCGAGTACGGCAACCACCTGGCGCGCTGCGGCGAAGGAGCGCTCGATACGGTTGACGAGGAAGTCGACCAGCGTGCTGTCGACGATGAGCTGGCGGTCGAGAAAAAGCTTCACCAGCAGCATGCGAAACAGACCGTCATCCGGCGTCGCGATGGTCAGGGCCGTCATGGCCCGCAGCCGCGAGATGAGGTCCGGAAGCACGAGCCCCCAGCGCTCAGGGGGCTCGTGGGCGGTGATCAGCAGGGAAGCGCCCGCCTCGCCCGTGAGGTTGAGCAGATGGAAAAGCGCCGTCTCGTCGATGCCGCGCCCGGCATCCTCGATCACCACCGCCTTGTGTGAGACCAAGACAGGGACATTGTCGTCCCGCAGTGCCTCGCCCGCCAGCGTGACCGCGCCAGCCGCATCCGACCAGATCGCCGCCAAATGGCTCTTGCCCGAGCCGCTCGGGCCGATCAGCAAGGCACGGCGGGACGGCCAGTCGGGCCAGCGCTCGATGAAGGCATAGGCGGCCTCGTTGGAGGGCGAGACCAGGAAATCCTCGCGGGCAAACGAGGCCTGCAACGGCAGATCGAGCGCCAATTGGCGGGGAAGCGTCACGACGAAGGGTCCGATGGCAGTGCCGCAGCCTGATCCTGGTCGACATGCCCGGTATAATACTGGCTGGCGAGGTAGCGCGACAAGGCAAAGCGCACCAGCACGCCGATCGCCGCCGCCACCGGCACGGCAACCAGGAGGCCGATGAAGCCGAACAGGCTGCCAGCGGCCAGCAGGGCGAACATCAGCCAGACCGGATGCAGCCCGACCGAACCGCCGACCAAGCGTGGCGAGAGCACATAGCCTTCGAGAATCTGTCCCGCCACGAAGACCAGGGCGGCATAGACCGGCAAATGCCAGTCCGGCCAGACCTGGACCAGCGCCACGCTGACGCTGACCACGAAGCCGAGAATGGAACCGACATAGGGGATGAAGGAGGCCAGACCCGTACACAGCCCGATGAGGAAGCCGAAGCTGACACCGAGAAAGGTCAGGCAGGAGCCGTAGAACAGCCCGAGCAGGAAGCAGACCGTCGCCTGGCCGCGCACGAAGCCGGCGATGGCGGCATCGATGTCGCGGAAGATGCCGCGGATGGCATCGGCATGGTCACGCGGCAGCCAGCTGTCGACGCGCGCCACCATATGATCCCAGTCGAGCAGGATGTAGAAAGCCACCACCGGCGTGACGATCAGGATGCTGACCACCCCGATGACAGCCTGGCTGCCCGACCAGAGCGAGGAGACGAAGGTGGCAAGCACCTGGGCACCCTGCCCGACATAGTCGCCGAGCGACTTCTGGATGTCCTGCAGCCGTTCGGTGAGCAGGCCCCCGAGCCAGCTCTGGTTGAGTTCGCCCAGAATGCGCTGCATGGAGGCTACGATGCTTGGCAGCCTCTCGCGCAATCCGTTGAACTGCTCGCCCAGCATCGGCACCAGCAGGAGGATCGCCAGCACGATGAGGAAGATGAAGCCGAGCAGGATCACCGAGGCGGCCGCCCACCGCGGCAAGCCCAGCCTCTCCAGCCTGTCGGCGACGGGATCGAGGAAATAGGCAATCACCAGGCCGGCGATGAAGGGCCATACCATGCCCTGGAGCAGCCAGATCAGCGCGATGAACAAAGCCAGCGCACCGAGCCAGAAGAATACCTGCCGTTGGAGGCTCATCCATTCGCTCCTGAAGCTCGATCCACACCGTTCTCCCCGGCCAAGCAAACCTCGTCCGGGACGGCTGAGATGGCGGATGGCCTTCCGCGGCCGGAATATTCATCCGGCCATATGGTTGAGCCACTGGCGCAGATAGGCGGCAGCAGAGGCAATGGTCAAGAGCGTGACCAGGATGGAACCCACTTCGATCAAGAAAGGAAAAGGCCATCCTGTGCCCTTGGCGAACAACACGAGGGCCACGAAAGCGATCTGTACCGCGGTGTTGAGCTTGGAAAGCATCAGCGGCGCGATCTGCACCGGCTGGCTCATGACCCAGGACACCAGCACGGCACCGATGATCATGAAATCGCGGAACACGGCGAGGATAACCAGCCAGGCCGGCACCACACCGACGATCCCCAGCGTGACGAAGATCGAAACCAGCAGGGCCTTGTCCGCCAGGGGGTCGAGCACGGCCCCCAATTCACTGCGCATGTCGAAGCGCTTGGCGATGAAGCCATCGACGCCATCGGAAATGCCGGCCACCAGGAAGGCGACGAAAGCCCAGCCCCAGGTCCCCGAGGTGATGCACAACACCGCCAGCGGCACCAGGCAAAATCGCAGGATGGTGATCAGATTCGGTATCGTCATGATCGGATCGTAGCAAACCGCGGGAGCGCAGGCACGTATGGGCGGGCTCGCCGGCATCCTCGGCGGTCGTCCAGAGGTCCAGCGATTCGACGGTGACGTCAGGCATCGCCGCGACACGTCCGAACAAGGCGTCAGAGCACCACTACCGTGGTGCCGACCCCCACCCGCTGGTAGAGGTCCATCACATCAGGGTTGGCCATGCGAATACAGCCGGAGGAAACCGCCCGACCAATGGTATTCGGCTCATTGGTGCCGTGGATGCGGTAGAGCGTGGATCCCAGATAGAGCGCACGCGCGCCCAGCGGATTGTTGAGGCCGCCCTCCATATGATCGGGCAATTCGGGACGGCGGGCGATCATTTCCTTGGGCGGCGTCCAGCTCGGCCATTCGGCCTTTCTGCTGATGGTTTCCGTGCCCTTCCAGGTGAAGCCCTGCTTGCCGACGCCAATGCCATACCGGAGCGCCGTGCCGTCGTCCTGCACCAGGTAGAGCCGCTTCTCCTTGGTCGAGATCACGATGGTGCCGGGGCTGTAGCCGGAGAACGGCACCACCGTGCGCGGGATCGGGGACCGCGCCAGCATGGCCTGCCCATCGTCCTTGGTGCCGGAATCGAGATTGGGCGAGACGCTGTTCGGATCGATCGAAGCCTGGCGCTGCGGGCGCCGGCCTGGCGTCGCATCGCCATCCTGGTCGCCATAATAGCCATAGGGATCCTCTTGATAATCGTAAGGCTCCTCGAAGCTCCGATCCGCCCGGTAGGTTGGCTGGGGATCCCGCCACTGGCGCGGACGGGAGAGGCCATCGTCCTGATAATAGCCGTCATCCGGAGGGTAGCCCCACTCCTGGGCCTGGGCCGTCCCTCCGATCACCAGGAGGGCGAGGACGGGTAAAAGTGCTTTTCTTGCAATCGTCATGTCGAGAACCACACGTCCCGGAAGAACGCCCGGGGTTGCGCCCTGCAGGGCAATGCAAGGCAAGATGGCTGCGACAATCCCGGAAACGACAGGCGTAATTGTGGCAGAGACAGCGGCAGAAAGTCGCTATTTTTTAACCCTTTGTTCAGCATGCATTCAGATCGGATTGATCGTCCTTGCGGAAAGAGACCTTTTGTCCTTCGCCGTGAATTCGTCATCCAAGGCCACTTCCTTGCCGTGAGGACAGCCCATCATGAGCTTTGCCACGGTTTCGATATCCGCCCTGGCCACCTCGCATCCTGACGGGGCGGCCGCGCAGGCGTGGAGCGGCTTTCTCGAATTTCGCTCCTCCCGGGAAGCGGCGTCGGCCCGTCCCGCCCATATGCTGGGCGAAGGCGGTAAAGACGATTGGGTCCACGCTCTGCATTGGAAAAAGCCGCGAGCCACAGTCGACCCGATCGGTTGCTTCCTGCTGCGCGACGTCGAGGTCTGGCGTCCCGGGATCCTCGTCCACGGCGGCCAGGTCGTCGATGATGCCAATCTGTCGACCAATGTCGCCCTGTCCATGGCCCGCGCCGACGCGAATTTTGCCTCGCGTTTCAGTGGGGCGGCGGCAAGACACATAGACCGCCCCGCTCTCGTCGTGGCTGGCCCGGGATGCGCCATCTGGGGCCATTGGCTGGTCGAATTCCTGCCGCGGGTATCCATTGCCAGCCAGTCCCTGGCATCGCTCCGCGACGAGTGGGTCATCCCCCTGCCCCATGATACGCCTTCCTGGGTCGAGGATTTGCTGCTGTCGACCTGCAATGTCCGGCCGGACGCAATCCTGCGCTACACACCGGGGCGGGAGCGATTGCTCTTCGCTCGCGCGGTGGTACCGACATTCTGCTTTTCCGGTGAATATACCTTCCATCCCTATCTGCGCGAATTCTATCGGTCGCTGGTACCGGCTTCAGTGCCGGCCGGCCGACGCCTCTGTCTTTCACGAGGCGGTCCCGGCCCCTCGGCCAACCGGCCTTTCAGGCAGCGCGACTTCTTCGAGCAGGAGGCCAGGCGACGCGGTTTCGAGGTCATCCGCCCCGAGGAACTGAACCTGCCTGAGCAGATCGCAACGCTGTCGCAGGCCAATGCACTCCTCGGCGAATATGGCTCGGCGCTGCACGGCTCCGTCTTTGCCGGACCGGGCACCGTCGTCGGTTGCATCGGGCATTGGAACGCCGTCCAGATGCGCTTGAGCGACGTGCTGGAGCAGCAAGGGGTCTACCTCACCCGCGGATGCCTCTGGCCCACCGCGGACAGGCCGATGTCCATCGACGCGAGCCAGGACGACATCGAGAGCTTTCTCGATCGCGTGACATCGCTGCTGGACTGAGGCCCTCGAATTCAGGCCTCTCGACTTGACATGATCCAGTCAAATCGCAAAGCGCTCCACAAGCAGCCGCTCCGCTGCTACTTGCCCGTGAACCGGTTGTTCTTGGGGAAGCCCTTGGGCGGCAGGCGCCCGGCGTCGGCGCGATTGCCAGTCCATTCGACAAGGTCGGTAACGGTCCAGGTCCGGTCGGAGGAATCGCTCCAGGTCAGCCCTTGCGCCTTGTCGAAGACACGCACGTCGGAGAGGCCGCCGTCCTTGTATTTCTGCAGCCTGACGCCCCTGCCCCGCGACATCTCGGTGATCTGGTGCAGCGGGAAGACCAGCATCTTGCGATTCTCGCCGATCACCGCGACCGTATCGCCGATGGCGGGCACGATCAGCTTGGCTTCCGTCGGCGCATCGACATTCAGCACCGACTTGCCCTTGCGGGTATTGGCGAGGATATCGTCCTCGGGCACCAGGAAGCCACGACCGTCGGTCGCCGCAATCAGCAGCCGGCGCCCGCCCTGATAGGCGAACACGTCGACGACATCGGCGCCCTCGTCGATATCGACCATCAGACGGATCGGCTCGCCCATGCTGCGGCCACCCGGGAGTTTGGAAGCCTCCAGCGTGTAAACCTTGCCGTTGGTGGCGAGGATGAGGAGCCGGGCCGTCGTCTCGGACTGGAAGCCGAGCTTGAGCCGGTCGTCGGCCTTGAAACTGAGGCCGGAGAGGTCGCTGAGATGGCCCTTCTGGGCCCGAATCCAGCCTTTTTCGGAAACGATCACGGTGATCGGCTCGCGCTCGACCATCGCCTCGGCCACCGCCGACAGATCGATGGTGCCCGCCTTGGAGGCATCGATGTCGGTGCGACGCTTGCCGAGCGGTGTGTCCGGGCCAAACTTCTTGGCGACTTCGCTGACCTGCCAGCCCACCGTCTTCCATTGCAGCGCCTCGGAGGCGAGCAGCTTCTCGATGCCGGCCTTCTCCTTGGCGAGATCGTCGTGCTCGCGCCGAAGCTCCATCTCCTCAAGCTTGCGCAGATTGCGCAGGCGCATGTTGAGGATCGCCTCGGCCTGCACGTCGGTCAGGTCGAAGGCCTTGATCAGTTCGTCCTTCGGCTCATCCTCATAGCGGATGATACGGATGACTTCGTCGAGGTTGAGATAGGCGACGATATAGCCGGCCAGCACCTCCATGCGCTTCTCGACGGCCGCCAGGCGGTATTTGGAGCGGCGGACCAGCACGACACGGCGATGGCTGAGCCATTGCTGCAGCGCCTCGCCGAGCGAAAGCACGCGCGGCACCTGGCCATCGACCAGCACGTTCATGTTGAGCGGGATGCGGCTTTCGAGCTCAGAGAGCTTGAACAGCGATTCCATCAGCACGGCCTCGTCGACATTGCGCGACTTCGGCTCGATGACGATGCGGACGTCCTCGGCCGATTCATCACGCACATCGCCGACCAGCGGCAGCTTGCGCTCTTCGAGCAGTTCGGCCAGCTTCTCGATCAGGCGGCCCTTCTGCACCGCCCACGGAATCTCGGTGATCACGATCACCCAGGTGCCGCGCCCGAGATCTTCCTTGTGCCAGCGTGCGCGCACCCGAAAACCGCCACGGCCGGTGCGATAGCTTTCCTCGATCGAGCCGGCGCTCTCCACGCAGATGCCGCCGGTGGGGAAATCCGGGCCCTTGACGAATTGCAGCAGGTCCGGCGTCGACGCCTTGGGGTTCTCGATCAGGTGCAGTGCCGCCTGGCAGAGCTCGTAGGCATTGTGCGGCGGAATCGAGGTCGCCATGCCGACGGCAATGCCCTGCACGCCATTGGCGAGCAGGTTGGGGAAGGCGCCGGGCATCACCACCGGCTCCTCGTCCTCGCCATTGTAGGTCGGACGGAAATCGACCGCGTCCTCGTTGATCCCTTCGAGGATCAGCGTGGCAACCTCGGTCAGCCGCGCCTCGGTGTAACGGTAGGCAGCGGCATTGTCGCCGTCGATATTGCCGAAATTGCCCTGCCCGTCCACCAACGGATAGCGCTGGGCGAAATCCTGCGCCAGGCGCACCAACGCGTCGTAGACGGCCTGGTCGCCATGGGGGTGGAATTTACCGATGACGTCGCCCACCACGCGGGCGCATTTCTTGAAGGCCTGGTCGGGATCCAGGCGCAGCAGGCGCATGGCGTGCAGGATGCGCCGATGCACGGGCTTCAAGCCGTCGCGCGCATCCGGCAAGGCCCGTTGCGTGATTGTCGAGAGTGCATAGGCAAGGTAGCGCTGCTCGAGCTCGGCGCGCAGATTGACCGTTCTGACTCCATCGCCTTCCGGCGGATCGTCCATCTCATCCATGCGGTTGACTTACCGAAAATGCCTGATTCGGAGCAAGTCGTAGACCTTATGATACAGGCCAATCCCCCGATCACGTGCTATTGTAGCGCCATTAAGAGTTCCGTCCCTGTTCTATCCGGATGGATTGCCCATATCCTTATTAGGTCCAGTGGCGTATTTCTCGAGTCAGGAATGCATCATGTTTCAGAGTTTGCCGTGGCGAGGTCAGGGTAACGTGGCGGAATTGCCTCCGCCTCCGCAGAACGAAGTCGTCAAGCCGCCGCGCCCGGTTCTGGGGCTTGCCCTCGGTGGCGGTGCCGCACGGGGATTCGCCCATATCGGCGTGATCCGCGTACTGGTGGAAGCGGGCTACGACATCGACGTGATCGCCGGCACCTCGATCGGAGCGGTGGTCGGCGGCTGCTACATTGCCGGCAGGCTCGACGATATCGAGGACTGGGCCCGCAGTCTCACCAAGCGCCGCGTTCTCAATTTTCTCGATCTGAATTTCGGCGGCAGCGGCCTGATGTCCGGCACCAAACTGGCCCTCCTCCTGCAGAACGGCCTGGACGGCGTGCAGATCGAAAGTTTGCGCATTCCCTTCGTCGCGATCGCCACCGAAATCGGGCCGGGCCATGAGATCTGGCTGACGCGCGGCAATCTGGTCACCGCCATGCGCGCCTCCTATGCCCTACCCGGTATTTTCGAGCCCGTACGCATCGGCGGACGCTGGCTGATGGACGGTGCACTGGTCAATCCCGTGCCCGTCTCCGCCGCACGCGCCCTCGGCGCCCGGGCGGTAATCGCCGTCAATCTCAATGGCGAACTGACCGGCCGCGGCGGCGTCATCCATACTTTCGGCGCCACCTCGATGGAAATGGACGATCCGCCCGTGCCCAAGCGCAACGGCCTCGGTGCCGCCACCTCGATGGTCCGGCGTCGCTTCGGTTTCGCCAGATCGCGCGAGACGCGCCAACGCCGCAACTCGCCCGGCATCCATACGGTGATGATGGAGGCCTTCAACATCACCCAGGACCGCATCTCCCGCTCGCGGCTGGCCGGCGATCCGCCCGATGTCTCGATCGGGCCGCGCCTCGGACGCATCTCGCCCTTCGACTTCCATCGTGCCGCCGAGGCGATCGACATGGGTGCCGAGGCCGCCTTGAAGTCTCTCGACGACATCAAGGAGACCATGGAAGCGCTGGCATAGCGCCCTCCATCCCGCACAAGCCTCTGGATCTCAACGCGACGCCTGGAGGACGGTCGTCGTCATCAGGGTGCGATCAACCCGTCGACGCCGGGACGGGACAGATGCAGCAGTTGATAGACGGTTCCTGCCTCTTCAGGCGGCTCGCACGCCCACAGTTGAAAGACCACCAGCGTCCAATCCGTGGGGTCGACCGCGAGGGTCGACAGGCAGCTCCCATCCCTGGCCGCTTCGAGAGCCAAGCGCTTGCGCGCTTGCGCAATGTCGCCGGCCGGATCGATCTCGGCCTCCATCCCCTGCTCTCGAAGCGTCGCAAAGCGTGCCTCCGACAAGGGCGTAGTGCCGGACAGACACGAGACCCCGGCCCAGCGCCGCACCGACGGCCTGCCGAAGGCGGCGACGAGGCCGGCAAAGCCCCCGCCCTCCCACAGGAACCGGCCCATGCCTTCGGGCGAGGCCCACAGATAGAAGGGGGCATATTGGTTGACGGCCGAGCCCTGAACACCCTTTTCCCGGATCAGATAGGCCTTGAGCCCCAGCCCCGGAAACTCGTCGAGCAAGGGCCCCTTGCTGGCCACCCGCGCGCGGATGATCGCCATGTCGTAATCGGCCGGCAGGGTGATGGCATAGTGCATCGCTTCCATTGGAGCTCTCCTCACACCGGTTCGTGCCACTGCACGGCGCGGCCATCCTGCAGGGCCTGGACGCTGACATAGACGAAGGCATCGGCTTCGCCCGCACCATGCCAATGCAACTCGCCGGGCGCGAACCAGACCGCATCGCCGGGGGCGAGTTCGATGAGCGGGCCATTGCGCCTCTGCGCGAGGCCTCTGCCGCTCACCGCCAGCAGCAATTGTCCGCGGGGATGGCTGTGCCAATGCGTGCGCACGCCCGGATCCAGCAGGGCGCGCATGGCCGTAGGCTCGCCATCCCGCCCACCGGTGATCAGATGCTCCACCCGGAAGGGAGCGGACGCGATGCCCTCGGGCGCAGTCTCTATCGCCTTGCCGGCCCGGATCACGGTCATCTCGCCGGGAAGGCCCGGCCCGCTCATGCGGGCACCTCTTCCACCATCTGGGTGAGGCCGTTGCTGAAGGACCAGCCGTCGCGCTCGGTGGTGGTGACGACGATCATGACATCGTCGGGCCGAAGGCCCGGCGCCTGTGCAAGCAACTCCACCACACGCCGGTAGAATTGCTGCTTCACCGTCGTGCTGCGCGGACGCCCCGCCGTGATGGCGATCAACACGAAATCGTCGGAACGCTCACCGCTGAAATAGCCGCGGTCGTAGACCAGTGCCTGCGGATCGAGCTGTTCGATGATCTGGAAACGGTCGGCCTGCGGAACCTCGAAGGCTTCGACCAGGGCACGGTGCAGATTGTCCGACAGAGCGCGGAGATAGTCAGCGGATTTTCCTTTGCGAAGTGAAATGCGGGCGAAAGGCATGACTGATGTCCTCGATGGCAAGGCCTGCTGCCTTGACCTATCCATCATGTCACCGCATATTCATCCTGAAAGTCAGGAAATATTTGACTTTAAATCCTGAAAAACAGGATGATATTTATGCGCCTGGTCAATTTCGACATCGACGTCCTGCGCAGCTTCGTCACGGGCATGGAACTGGGCAGCTATGCCCGCGCCGCGGACCATCTCGGCCGGTCCACTTCCGCCGTCAGCGCCCAGCTCAAGAAGCTGGAAGAACAGGCGGGAACCGCTTTGTTCCGCCGGGCCGGTCGCGGCTTGGCCCTGACCGAAGCGGGCGAAACGCTGCTGACCTATGCGCGCCGCCTGCTCGCTCTCAACGACGAGGCGGTATCCGCTCTGAGCGGGGCCGATCTTGCCGGGCATGTCCGCTTTGGCGTGCAGGAGGATCTAGGAGAAACACTGCTGCCGCAAATTCTCGGCCGCTTCGCGCGCGCCCATCCGAAGACCCGCATCGAAACCCGCCTTACCCGCAATGCCGATCTGCTGAAACGTATCGCCAGCGCCGAACTCGACCTCGCCATCGCCTGGGGGGACCAGACGAGACAGGCTCCGGCCGCCATGGCCGGCGAGCATCTCGCCGATATCGCGATGCGTTGGATCGGCCCCCGTGATGGCCTGCCCGGGCAGCGCTCCAGCGATCGGCAATCCAAGCCGGAGGAAGAACCGGTGCCACTGGTGATGTTCGAAGCCCCGTGCCTGTTCCGCAGCGTCGCGACCGAGATGCTCGACCGCGCCGGTATCGCCTGGCGCATCGCGGTGACTAGCACCAGTCTCGCCGGTCTCTGGGCCGCGATATCGAGCGGGCTGGGCGTGACCCTGCGCACCGAGATCGGCCTGCCGAGCCATCTTGCCGTGCTTGGCGAGGAAAGCGGCTTGCCGACGCGATTGCCGACATTGCCGCTGCTGCTGCATCGCACGCAGAGCCAGCACAATGCGGCCACGGACCGGCTGAGCGAGATCATGCGGGAGAGCCTGAGCCAGCCTCTCCTGCCCAAGAAGGTTGCCTGACACTCCCGGAGCAAAGCGCGTCCACGCCGGAACGCTCTCTACCCTGACTTCTTACGCCATCGCGCCTTTGCTACATGCAACGGCGCCGGCTCATAAAACACTTTAAGATCAGGCCGTAATATATTCACGCATCGCCTTGGCTTCCGCCTCCATTTCGGCCAAGCGGAACTTCACCACGTCACCGATCGAGACGATGCCGACTGGCAGGCCATTTTCGACCACCGGCATATGACGGAATTTGCCGGCCGTCATCCTCTCCATGATGTGGGGAATGGTGTCCTGCTCGTGAACGGTTTCTACCTTGGCCGTCATATGCTTGGACACGGGATGTTCGAACCCCTCGGCCGAGGCCTTGGCCAGTGCGCGCACGATATCGCGCTCCGACAGGATGCCGGCGATGCTGCCGTTCTTGTTGGTGATCAATACTGCGCCGATGCGCTTTTCGGCGAGCATCCGGGAAGCATCGGCAATGGTGGCGTCCGGCGACAGAGCGACAATGTCGCGGCCCTTGCCCTTCAGGATCTGTGCAACGGTCATGGGTACTCTCCTCAGACTGAACGTGCGCCTGCAGCGTCTTGATCTTGGGGGAGAATCCCGACAAGGGACGACCAGCCCCGTCCATGATGATGGCGTCTGCACGCCCATCGCGCAAGGGGCTGGTTCAAATGCAACCATTCGGTGAATCGATTTACGGATCGAGCCCTCAGGAGCCCGAGCCGGCTTTCAGAATGAACTCGACCAGAGCCCTGCGCCGATCGACATCGTCCATTCCGGCATAGATCATCCGCGTGCCCGGCACCACGGCCTGGGGTGCCGCGATGAAGCGATCGAGCGTTGCGGCGTCCCAGGTCAGGCCGCTCGCCTGCATGGCCGGCGAGAACGGATAGCCCGGCAGCGTGCCGGCCTTGCGGCCCCCGAGCCCCTGAAGGAGCGGCCCGGTGGCAGAACGCGCCCCGCGCCCGATCTGGTGGCAGTGGGCGCAGGGTTCGAACACCGGCTCGAAGGTCGCCTCCGGCGGTCTGATATCGGCAACGGCCTGGGTGGGCGGCGGAGGCGACGCGACCTCGCCGACGGAGCGCAAGGCAATGAAGGTCCCGACCGCGACACCACCGAGTGCCGCGGCCAGGCCGAACCAGACAATCCTGCTCACGAGGCGAGCGCGCGGCGCATCTTTTCCAACGCCTCCTCACGAGGCGCCTGGTAGTCGATCAGCGTCACCAGTTCACCCTTGGCGTTCATCATGTAGACCGCGGTGGAATGGTCGAAGGTGTAGCCGTCCCCCTCCCCGACCTTCTTGGCGTAGACGCGGAACTTCTTGATGATGTCGGCAACCTGCTCGGGCGTGCCGGTGGCGGCCGTGATACGCGGATCGAAGCTCTCCAGATAGGTCTTGAGCAGTTGCGGCGTATCGCGTGCCGGATCTACCGAGACGAAGACGACGTTGAACTTGTCCCCGTCCGGCCCGAGCGCCTTGAGGCGGTCGGTCATGTCGGTCAGCGTGGTCGGGCAGGCATCCGGACAGTTGGTGTATCCGAAGAAATAGGCCGTCGGCTTGCCCAGGAAAGTAGCCTGCGTCACCGGCTTGCCGTCCTGGTTGGTCAGGCTGAAATCACCGCCGATGAAGCTGGATTGGGCCGTCGGCTTGCCGCCCATGCTCTGCAGGGCGAGCACGCCGGCGGCCGCCAGCACGGCGAGCAGAGCAACCAGAACCACCAGTTGGAGACGATTGGATTTGAGGGTCATGAACACCTCCCGCCTCAATGGTTGCTGTGGTCGGCTTCGGCCGGCTGCTTGGCACCGATGGCCTCGACCTTGAACTTCACCGGCACCGTGCCGGCTTTCTCGAACACCAGCGTGCCGTCGATGGACTGGTTGGGCTTGAGCTGCTGCTTGAGCCCGGTGAACATCAGATGGAAGGATGACGGGCTGAGTTCAACCTTGCCGTGGGCAGGAATTTCAAGCCCGCCCTCGACGGGCGCCATCTTCATGACGCCATCCTGGTTCGACATCTGGTGGATCGAAAAGCCGGAGGAAACCGAGAAGCTGCCGCCGATCAGCTTGTCGGGCTGATCGCCGGTGTTCTCGATGACGGTATAGCCGCCTGCCACCGGTGCCCCCTGCGGCGTGGCCCTGGTCCAGGGATGGGCGATCTGGAGCGTGCCGGCTTTGTAGTCATGGGCGAAGGCGGCAGTGGCGAGCGTGGAGGCGAGCGCGAAAGCACCGAAAAACGGGACGAGTTTCATGGAAAAACCTGAACGGAATCGAGCAGCCTTGCACAGGCTGCGGGGAAGGAAGGGTGAAGGCGGTGAACCGTTCAGCCTGTCGGCGGTCCGCGTGGCCAGGTGGGCCTGTGATCCTGCCGGATCGTCGCGAAAAAGTCCTGCGAGGCGCGGAGCCTGACGATCCGCGGAAAGCGGACGATGCTGGCGACCGCCAAGACCTGCGGCAGAGCCGGCGCCAGACGAAGTGCACACTGATCACAGGAATGGCCGCCATGGGCCTTGCCGCCGGCATCCGCATCGCCGAATTGGCACACGGTGACGATCGTGCCGGCAATGACGACGGTCGCGTTGCCTCCCCGCTCCTCCTCGCTCGCGAGCGAACCGCCCATGCCGTTGAGCATCAGCCCAAGGGCAAGCAAGGCGGCCAGGCATTGCCGCAGCAATGGGAGATGGCGGGACAGGACCATGGCCGCATATGCAGCCGAGCCACTGCCGAAAGTCAAGGCGGCGCCATGGCGCATGGAATCGCCTGGGGCAAAGCGTGTTCGAGCATGGAGGCGTTTGCTCCAACGCCCTGTTCCCATGCGTCTTTGCAATTCCCGGTGATGCCACCAAATCGCAAAATGCTTCAGGGAGCGCCGGTCCGCAGGACTCGCCGAAACAAAAATGCCGGCCTTCTCAACTCCATCTCTCGATGGGGCTGGGAAGGCCGGCAGTCGTCAAAGATCTCCGGAGCCAGGCGCGTTCTTTGGAAACGCTTCCCAGTTCCACCTCCTCGCTTCGACAAACCCTGCGTGTCTCGGTGGGCCTCACCAAGTCGCAAAGGCTCTAGTCGTCGCGATAGACGCGCTCACGGCGCTCGTGCCGCTCCTGGGCTTCCAGCGACAAGGTCGCGATCGGCCTGGCATCGAGACGCTTGAGCGAGATCGGTTCACCCGTTTCCTCGCAAAAGCCGTAGGACCCGTCCTCGATGCGGGCAAGTGCCGCCTCGATCTTGGAGATCAGCTTGCGCTGACGATCCCGGGCCCGCAATTCGATGGCACGATCCGTTTCCGAAGAGGCACGATCGGCTAGATCGGGGTGGTTCTCGTTCTCGGCCTGCAGATTGGCGATGGTATCCTGCGCTTCGCGCAGGATGTCGAGCTTCCAGGCATTGAGCTTGCGCCGGAAATAGTCCCGCTGACGCTCGTTCATGAAAGGCTCGTCGTCAGTCGGCCGATAATTGGTATCTACACTCAATGAAGTCATGTAAGAATCCCAACACTCCGCTACTGGGCGAGAGGTCTATAGTCTCAGTGACGCGCCACGACAATGATCTTCGTTGTCACCGATTCGTTGAAAACGATAAAGTTGTGCACATGGCTTAGCCGGCCGTGTCCTCCTTGCCCTTTAGAATGAGGCCTCCGGCGACGTCCGTCACGCCCGGCCTCGGCAAGGCGTCGAAGGG
Organism: Labrys sedimenti; assembly: GCF_034424805.1. NCBI lineage: Bacteria > Pseudomonadati > Pseudomonadota > Alphaproteobacteria > Hyphomicrobiales > Xanthobacteraceae > Labrys > Labrys sedimenti. Next base: position 419,594 of record NZ_JAXOUF010000001.1, on the reverse strand, counting down.
CATCGGCCTGCTCGCCATCATGGCCGCAAGCCCGAGGCGCGCGGTCAGGATGCCGTTCAGGACGCCTTCCCCCAGCTTGGCCGATATGCGCGAGGCCAGGCCGTGGCCGAGAGCCTGGCTGATGAGGGAATCACCGGCAGCCATGCCGCCGGTGATGGCAAGATTGCCGAGCGCATGGCGCAGGAGGCGCATCATGCCCAGTCCGCCCGGACGCCCGCCATAGAGGGTCGCGAGCCGCCGGATCACGCGCAGCGTCTCCGCGCCCACGAAAAACATGTCGACCAGGGCACGCGGGCTGACGGCGGTGACCAGCGACACCCGCTTGGCCGCATCGGCAATGATGCGCTGGGCTTCCGCGTCGAGCGGTCCCATCAGTTCGCGCTCGGTGACCCTGATCAAATCCGCACCGTCGACGATATCGCCGGCGGCCGCTTCCACTGCGGCGCGAGCCCTGGCCATGCGAGGATTGGCGGCATAGAGCTTGACGAGATCGCGCGACAGGCCGCGCGCCGCATCCCGGTCATCCTTGGCAATGGCCAGCAATGCCCGATCGTGCAGATGCTCGATGCGCGACAGGCGCATCAGGCCGATGACCTCCCGGATGGCGATAACGGCAAAAGCCAGCACCGCCAGCCCGGTCAGGGCGGCGCCGAGCCAGCCCAGCCAGCCGGCATAGGAGAAGAGGTCATCGATCAGCTTGGTCAGCGACAGGCCGATGGCGAGGGAAACCAGCCCGCCCACGGCCGACCAGAACAAGGTGCCCCAGCGCGAACGGCGAGGCCGCTGCGGCGCGACTTCGGCGGCCTCTTGCTCGAAAGCCTCCGGTTCGGGCGTCACCACCACATGGCCGCGCCGCATCGCCGCCGCAACCGGCGTATCGGCCATCACTACATTGGGATCGTCGAGGCGGAAGGCACGCGGCTTGCGGGGTTCCGTATTCATTCGCTCACGCCAGTTTGTCGCCGATCAGGAATTCGAGCGCCCGGTCCAGGCGAATATGGGGAAAGATCTGGCCATCTTCCAGTCTGGGCGGACGGAAGCGGATGAAACGGTAGTCGACCCCGCCTTCGCGCAGATTTTCGAGGCCGTTGAAGCCGGTGCCCGAAAACACGGTATTGGGATCCTCGGGCAGTTCGCCCGGGAACACGGCGATCTCGGCCTCGCCGTCGAAGACCTCATCGCCGGAGCGCTCGCCAGCCATGGGCGTGCCGATGATGCAAGGCAGGTTTTCCCGCCCCTGCTTGACGCTGGCCTCCCTGGTGGCACGGATGGAGGCGAGCGCGACCACATCCACGCTGGCGCCCGAAAAGGCCGCCCGGCCGATGGCGCCATCCGCCATCTTGCGCAGGATCGCCTCGAGCCGGTCATGGCTGGTGTGATGCAGATGATCGGCCTTGGTCGCGGCGAACAGGATCTTCTGGATGCGCGGCCGGAAGATCGCCGACCACCAGCTGTTCGCGCCCACGCGGAAGGCCGACAGCACCGAAGTCAGCGCAGTTTCGAGATCATGCACCGCCTGTGGACCGGCATTGAGGGCGGAGAGCGCGTCGACCAGCACGATCTGCCGGTCGAGCCTGGCAAAGTGATGCGTGAAGAAGGGACGCACGATCTTGTGCTTATAGGCTTCGAAGCGCCGCTCCATCATGGCGTGGAGAGAACCCGCCCTGAGATCGCCGGCCTTGGAGAGATCGAGCGGCGCGAAGGTCAGGGCTGGCGACCCCTCCAAATCGCCCGGCAGCAGGAAGCGTCCCGGCGGCAGGGTCGAGAGGGCGAAACGCTCGTCGCGTCCGGCCTTGAGATAGGCGGTGAACAGCGCGGCGGCTTCCCGCGCCAGGGCCTCGTTTTCGGGAGCCGCCGGATCGAGCCTGGCCAGCATTTCATGCCAGGGGCCGGCAATGGCCAGACGAGATCCCTCACGACTGGCGGCGATCGTCTGTGCCGACCACTCGGCATAGCTCATGTTGAGCAGCGGCAGATCGAGCAGCCATTCACCGGGATAGTCGACGATATCAAGGGTGAGGCGCGACATGCCGGCGGCAAAGCGCCGATTGGACTGGAAATCGATGACCAGGCGCAGTTCCGAGATCTGGCGCGTCGAATCGGGCCAGCGCCGGGCCGGGCCGGCCAGATCGGCCAGATGAACTTCATAGTCGAAGCGCGGCACGGTGTCGTCAGGCTGCGGCGAGAGCGAGGAACCGGCAATGCGGCCCTCGGCCTGGGCACGGAACACCGGCAGGCGCCCCCCCTCGACCAGGGCCTGCACCAAAGCGGTGATGAACACGGTCTTGCCGGCGCGCGAAAGACCGGTGACCCCGAGGCGAACGGTTGGATTGAAGCTCGACGCGGCAAAGCCCGCCAAACTCTTGGCCGCAATCAGCGCTTCGTCGAACACGGACATCCAGGAGGAGGCTTGTGGCGGCATGGTCCGCATCACTTAAGGGCAAGCGCGGCAAAATTCCAGCACTCGTCCTGAAACCCTGCAACGACAACCGTTAAAGGCGAAGAGGCGGACGAGACGTCCGCGGTCCCAGCCGAGGAGGTTCTTGCGCAAACCTTGTTCGGTTCACGAGGGTAGCGCCGAGACTGGGACCGCGGACGTCTCGTCCGCCTCTTCGCTTCCGTCACGACACCACGTTGCGCACGAAGCGCACGATGCCCTGCCCCGCATTGACGTAGCTATAGGATTGCGAACTGTCGAAGATGAGGAAATCGCCGGCCGCGACGACCTCGCCGCCGCCGGCCGTCTCGACGATCAGCACGCCCTCGACGACGTAGAGCATTTCGCGCCAGCCCTCGGCATCGGGCAGCGCGTCATAGCGATCGCCGGGACCCAGGCTCCAGCTCCACAGCTCTGCGGCCCGCCGCGCCGGTGCGGCCCCCAGGAAAGCGGCATGGCTGTCCGGATGGGTGCCGCGCCAACCGAGCTGGTCGACACGCTGGTTGCCGGCCTGGCCTGGATCGCGGACGATCGCGCCGAAATCCACGCCCAGCACGCCGGCCAGCCGGTCGAGATTGGCCAGGGAGATATTGGCGTCCCCCGCCTCCACCGCCACGATCAGTCGCCGGCTGAGGCCGCTCGCCTCGGCGAGAGCAGCTTGGCTCAATCCCGCCTCGGCGCGCAAGCGCCTGACATTGGCCCCGACATGGACGAGTACATCCGCCATTCCATCTCATCCTTGACTGCGCAATATAATGCACATATGGATGGGCAATATAATGCGCAACAGGCAAGGCGGCAATCGGTCATGAAGATTCGCAATTTCGGCGTCGAGATCTGGATGAACGGGTATGAGAACCATTGTTCGCACAATCTGGCGGAAACCTGCGTCGAATCGCTCACCATCGCGCAATTGCTGGAGATTGCCGGCAAGGCCCCGAGCGCCCTCGACGATCTCCTGGCCATGAAGATGACCTATGGCGCCATCGAGGGGAGCGAGCGGCTGCGTGCCGCCATTGCGGCGACCTATGCCCGCCAGAAGATCGAGAACATCGTGGTGGCCCATGGCGCCATCGGCGCCAATGCCCTCGTGCACGAAACCCTGGTCGAGCCGGGTGACCGCGTGATCTCGGTGCTGCCGACCTACCAGCAGCATTACTCCATTCCCGCCAGCTACGGCGCCGACGTACAGATCCTCAAACTGCGCGAGGAGAACGGCTTCCTACCCGATCTGGAAGAACTGCGCCGCCTCGCCCTGCCCGGCACCAAGCTGATCGCCATCAACAATCCCAACAACCCGACCGGCGCCTTGATGGACGAGGCCTTTCTCAGGGAGATCGCCACCATCGCCCGCGCCTGCGGCGCCTATGTGCTGTGCGACGAGGTCTATCGCGGCATAGACCAGGAAGGCGACGGCTTCACCGCTTCCATGGCGGATCTCTACGAGAAGGGCATCAGCACCGCCAGCATGTCCAAGGCCTATTCGCTCGCAGGCCTGCGCCTTGGCTGGATCGCAGGTCCCGTGGACCTGATCCACGCCGTCTCCATCCATCGCGACTACAACACCATCAGCGTCGGCATGATCGACGATCACTTCGCCACCATGGCACTGGAGAACCGCGACAAGGTCCTGGCCCGCAGCCGTTCGATCGTGCGCGGCAACCTCGCCATCCTCGACGCCTGGGTCAAGGACGAGCCTCGGATCAGCTATATCAAGCCCCGCTCGGGCACCACGGCCCTCCTGAAATACGATCTTCCCATCGCTTCGGAAGCCTTCTGCATCCGCCTGCTGGAGCGTACCGGCGTGCTGTTCACGCCCGGCAGCGCCATGGAAATGGAGGGATATCTGCGCATCGGCTATGCCAATGGCAGCACCGTCCTGCGCGAGGGTCTGGACCGCGTAAGCCAATTTCTGAAAGAGTTCGACTAACACTCTGTTAAACAGGGTACTATCAGAATTTTCCTTCTACCGGCGCCGCAGAGTCTCGACCCGTGCCTGCGCGCTGCTGCGCCGGGCAGCCTCGGCCACCTCCCTGGAGACGATGGTCTGCCCGATCGGCGCTATGGCGATGCCGGCGAGCTTGAGGTGCTGGATGCCGAAGGGAATGCCGATGATGGTGACGAAGCAGAACAGCGCCGAGCAGACATGGCCGATCGCCAGCCACAGGCCGGCAAAGACGAACCAGATCACATTCCCGATCAGGCCGAGGCCGCCGGTACCGATGTCGTCCCTCTGATAGAGTTCGCGCCGGCTGATCGCCTCGCGCCCGAACGGAAAGAAGCAGAAATTCGAGATCGTCAGGCAGGCCCGCCCCCAGGGAATGCCAACGATGGTGAGGAAAGCCAGCAAGCCGAGCAGAAACCAGGCCATGCCCAGGAAAATGCCGCCGAAGACGAACCAGATCAGGTTTCCGATCAATCGCATCAGCTATTCCTTACAATCGTCTGCATTGGCGCGATAATCAGCTGAAAACGAACGCTATAGCGTTTTGCGATTTGGCGGGATCGCCAAGCATCGCAAAGACGCGTCGAACCAAAGAGTTAGAGCAAAACAGCGTTTCCGTCTAAACGCGCTTTGCTCTAGTGATCCAACATCTTCGGCGAAAGGAACAAGACCAGCGTCGCCTGATGACCGGCGATCCCGGCCCACTCATCGAGCTCGAAGTCGAGAACGGCAAGGGCGGCGGTCGGAAATTTGCCGCTGAGCGGATCGGCTGCCGTCCCCGCCCCCCGTGTCAGGAAGGCCGCGATCTGTTCCAGGCCGGGATTGTGGCCGACGATCAGCAGCGTCTGCACCTCCGGCGCCACCGCCCGGATGACGCGCAATATCGTTTCCGGCGGCGCCTCGTAGATCGCCCGCTCGAAATGCAGCGTGTGCGGCCCCAGGCTGCCCTCGGTCAGGGCCAGCGTCTCGCGCGTGCGACGTGCAGTCGAGGCGATCACATGGTCGGGCAGCAGACCGCGCCGGGCGATCTCCCTTCCCATGCGCGAGGCGTCCCGCTGCCCCCGCGGCGCAAGCGGACGCTCGTGATCGGAAACACCGTCGGGATAGTCCGATTTCGCGTGCCGCAGCAATATCAGGCGCTTCATCAATCGATCACTTAGAATTCTTTGCCAAAGCTATGATTTCAGGCCTATATTCGAAATGCATGGTGTCATAATGGTACCATTTTCCACCCCAGATGAAACCGTGCTTTTCGAAAACCTCGACAATCTCCATCGGGATGCGGTTCTTGTAGGAAACCTTGTCCGTCTCCTTCTTGGCGCCGCCCCAGCGCCAATAGTCTGTAAACTTCACATTGATGTCGATCGCCGCGGCGTAGGCGTGCATGCTCATGCGTGACGTGCCGGCGATCACGCGGCAGTTGAAGGTTCCAGCCGAAGGCTTGAGATAGACATGAAATTTGGCCGGCAGGGCCTCGAGGTCACGCGAGACGGACTGCAGCCGATCGGCAACGCCATTGGCGGTGGCCACACGCAGCGTGCCGCCGCCCAAACCGGGGAGCCACTGGATGGTCTTGAGCTTGACCTGCCCCTTCGTGCAATCGCCATACATCGCATCGAACAGCGCCTGGTTGCGGGCGCGGCCGGGATCATCGGCCGGCGTGGCCGGCTGCTTGTAATGGGCCCCGAGCGTATAGGGCATGACGAACATGTCGCGGATATCGGCCTTCTCGATGCGCTGCTGCGGCGTCTTGTTGGCAGCACCGTCGGAAAGCGCGATGTGCTGGCCGTCCTTCAAGATGAGATCCTTGGCGTCGTAGCCCGCAATGAAATCGGGATAGGCCGCCACCAGAGCATCCAGGGTGGGGTCGGCCATCGCCGCCGACGCAAAAACCGTCGACAGAGCCAGGGCCAGCATTCCGCTTCGCACGACATTCCTCATTGACCAGCCTCGGCGCGCTGGATCAGGGCGACATTGGCTTTTTCGACGGCGCTGAGCTCGATATTCCAGGTCCAGGGGCGATACCAGGAGAATTGGGAGAAATAGGCCCGCAATTGCGGGTCCTTCATATAGCGGCCGCGGCGCGCGTAGATCTCGTTGCGGGCCAGACGCAATTGCGCCCCGGACAAGCCCGAAATATCGTTCCAGTTCAATCGCCTGCTTCCTGAATCCGGCAAGATGAATTCAACCTGGTTGTTGCGGGGCGCAGGCGTGGGTTCCACCGGCTCGACTGCCGCCTGCTGCTGGAAGTCAGGCTGCGCCTGGGGGTCGACAGCCGGCTGAGGGGTTGGTTGCGGCGCGACCTGAGGTTCGACCGTTATCGTCTTGACCGGCTGCACGTTCTCCGCCTTGCCGGCCATGGCGAAGGAGCCGATGATGGCTTCGTTCACCCAGGGGGTCTGGCTGCCCTGGGTCGACTGGTCGACATCGGCCCTGACCTGTCCGAACATCTGGCGGATGTCGAGGCCGGGCGTCTCCATATGGGCGAGCAGCGCCGTGGTGAAGGGCGAGTTGCGCCCGCTGCCGTCCTGCGCCACCGAGCCCGGCGCCGTCGAAAAAGCGATCAGCGTGCCCTTGGCCGAGGAGGCGTCGAGATCGATGCGCGCCAGCCCGCGCGTGCCCGCCCCCCGCGTCAACTGGCGCGTCAACGGATTGTCCCGGCACGAATCCAGGATCACGATCTTCACCTTCGGCGCCGCGCTGTCGACCAGCTCCAAAAGCTTGTCCAGCGACAGGGTCTGGGTGTCCAGATCGAGCTCGTCCGAGATCTTGGCCGAGACCGGCACCAGATAGTTGCGCCCCTTCACCTGCACGCCATGGCCCGAATAGAATACCACCACGCTGTCGGCATGATCGGCATCGCGCAGGAAGGCCCTGAGCCCGTCATTCATCGCCACCAGGTCGCCGTCCTTGACCAGCGTCACCGCATAGCCGATCCGCCCCAGCGCCGCCGCCATGTCGTTGGCGTCATTGGCCGGGTTCACCAAGGGCGTCACCGAGCGATAGGCACTGTTGCCGATCACCAGAGCCGCCTTCTGGGCCGCCAGAGCCTCGCCCCCGACGAGCAGGCCGGCGAGCAGAAAAAGACCCCACATATAACGTCGCATCATCATGGCCCGACCGGTCTTGTACACCTTGGCAGAGTATCACCTTTTGTTAACACATCGAACGCGCGAAAAAGCACATCGAGGCGCCGGCATGAATTTGGGGATCGATGCCTGTGGCAGGATTGTCACGCGTTCCAACCGTCTCATGATTCACGGCAATTTCGCCGATTTCATCCTTGCAACGAAGCAGCGCTTACGGCCATGAAGGCTGCCACCCAAGTGTTGTGTACGGGATCGGAGAGGCTGTGGATTTGCGCCAGGCAACCGCCATTGCGAAACAATTCATGCCACGGCCGGGCAAACCGGCCAGCCTCGCGGTTCTCGCCCTGCTCGCAGCAACCGGCACGGTTCAGGCAGGCGACGATTCGCAGCCCATGCAGTTCAATATCGTTGCCTCCGGCAAATCCTGCCCGGGATGCGTGGTGATCAACGCCTCGGGCCAGATCGTCGACGAAACCTCGCGAAATTTTGCCGTCTTCCTTTCGCAGAATCGATTGAGCGGCGTCCTGCCGGCGGAACCGGCGGACGGGCAACTGCCGCCGGACGATGCGCCAAAGGTCATCGTGGCTTTCGAGTCGATCGGCGGCAAGGTGCAGCCTGCCCTGATCATAGGGCGGCGCATCCGCAAGGCCGGATGGACAACCATTATCGGCCAGGCCCGCCTTCAGCGCGGCCAGCCGGTCTTCAATCAGGCCGGCTGCTTCTCGGCCTGCACCATGGTGATGCTGGGCGGCACGGCCCGCTTCGTCGTGCCGGGCTCGAAGGTCGGTGTGCATCAGTTCTCACCGCAATTTACCGATGGCGAGAGCTTCGATGCCCGCGAGATGGGTCAGATCGTACGCGATTACGGCCGCGAGGTCGTCAGCGTCTATGACTTCGTCAAGACTCTAGGGGTGAACGAAGCATTCTTCACCACCACCCTGCGCACCCCCTTCAACAGTCTCGACGTCCTGCCCGAAAGCCAGTGGATCCCCGTTGGGGTCGCCACGACCCTGCTGCCGGCCTCCGATGAACCCGTTACGACCTCGAGCCTGCTCACCGGCAGGGGGAACGACCAGCCAATGGCCGCTGTCGCCAAGCCGAGCGTGGGGCTCAAGGCCTCGCCGGGCACGCCGCCGGCCGGCCACGGCCGCTGGACCCTCATCCAAGCCGTGGGCCTGCCGGCAACCGCGGAATTTGCCAGCGAGCAGTTCCGCGTCGCCCTCGCCTGCCGCGACAGCAAGACGGCGCGGCTCGAACTATCCTTCAAGGCCCTGGCGCCGCTCGACCTCGAACGCATGCGGGCCGCTGCCGTCTCGGCGCGCGCGCTCAGGATTGCCGGGCGTCAGGTTGCGATCGACAGCGTAGAGGCGGCCGGCAATGGCGAGCAGAGCGTCGCCGCCCTGCTCGCTGCCAAGGATGTCAGGGATTTGCGCAGAAGCGGTAATCTCACCGTCGCCGTGCTCAACAAGGCCGGCGAGCCGGTCGGTCGGTCGGAAGCCATCCCCACCGAAGACGCCTCGAAAACGCTCGACGACGCCATGGCGTCCTGCGGGGCCTGAAAGCCCGCAGGCAGGGACGAGCCCGGCCATAGCAATAGCGTGCCTTTCCCGGCCTCGTTGCGCCTTTTCAGATGGAGCACCGTGCCTTTCAGGAAACGGCGCTATCTCGCGCTTCAATGCAGCTTGTCGGCTTCCCACGCTGCCCGCATGGCATCATCGACCGAGGCGAAATGCGGCGAGACATCGTCGGTGCTTTCCTCGGCGTGTGGTTTTTCCTCGCGAATGACCAGTACAGAGCAGCCGGAATGGCGCACGATGGCGCTCGCATTGCAGCCGAGCAGATAGGTCGCGACGCTCGGTTGGTGAGAACCGACCACCACGAGATCGGCCTGCTGTTCCTCGGCAATGGCCAGCACTTCATGATAGATGCCACCGATCCGCACCACGCTCTGCACCTGGCCGCCCGGCAGCAACACCGTGCGAGCAAGATCGGCAAGCGAGCCCTTGGCCTTTTCGGCGACCTCGCCTTCAAAGCTCACGGGCACCGTATCCAGCATCATCAGGGGCATGATCGGCACGACATGGACCAGGGTCAGCGTCGCGCCGGCGGTATCGGCAAGTTTTACTGCGCTGTCGATGGCGAGTCTGGCCAGTTTCAGATCTGCAATATCGACAGGAACGACGATCGACTTGAACATCTTGTCTACTCCCGTTGGCCGAGCTGACGCACAGAACAGAATAGACGTTATGGCGTCACGCCTCAGTTGAAAGAGCACGCCCCAGCCGTCCTTGGACGGCTGTACCTAATCGATATAGGGCCCCCTGACGAATTGCAAACGCTTGGGATGCCGAAAAGTTCAGAGCACACCGAGTTTTTTTTGCAGGGAAGACGATGAGGTCGTGTATTGGAAGGTCAGGCGTTTCTCCGGGTAGATGTAACGGAAAGCCTTCTGCGCCATCAACGCGCCTTCATGGAAGCCGGAGAGGATCAGCTTGAGCTTGCCGGGATACCAGTTGATGTCCCCGATGGCGAAAATGCCCGGCTGCGATGTCTCGAAGGTCTCGGTGGAGACAAGCACCAATTCGTCATTGTGCAGATCGAGCCCCCAGCTCGACACCGGGCCGAGCTTCATGGTCAGGCCGAAGAAGGGCAGCATGTGCTCGACCGGCAAGGTATAGACAGTGCCGGAATCCTCGCGGATCACGGCGCCCGAAAGCTGCCCATCCGCCCCTTCCAGGCCGACGACCTGCCCGAACTTCAGGTCCATCGCCCCCTCTGCCGCCAAGGCTCGCATCTTCTCGACCGAGTGGGGGGCGGCCCGGAACGCATCGCGCCGATGCATCAGCGTCACGCGCTTCGCGATGGGCTGCAGGTTCAGCGTCCAGTCGAGAGCGGAATCGCCGCCGCCGACGATCAGCACGGAGCGGTCGCGGAAAGCTTCCATCTGCCTGACGGCATAGGAGACCGACTTGCCTTCATAGGCTTCGATGCCCTCGATCGGCGGCTTCTTGGGCTGGAAGGAACCACCGCCGGCGGCAATCACCACGGTCTTGGTCTCGAAGACGTCGCCGGCATCCGTGGTAACCCGGAACAAGGGATCACCGATGCGCTCGATCGTCGAGATCATGCGCGACAGATGGAAGACCGGCGAGAAAGGCTCGATCTGCTTGAGCAGATTGTCGACGAGTTCCTGCCCCGTCACGATCGGGAAGCCGGGAATGTCGTAGATCGGCTTTTCTGGATAGAGCTCGGCGCACTGGCCGCCGATCTTGTCGAGAATGTCGACCACATGCACCCTGATATCGAGCAGACCGAGTTCGAATACGGAGAACAGGCCGACAGGCCCGGCGCCAACGATGAGCACGTCGGTCTTGATAATCTCAGTCATGATCTGTCCGATAGGTGGTTCACAGCAGCTTCTAAAGCGTTTCGCGATTTGGCGGAATCGCCAAGAATCGCAAAGACGCGTCCAATCAAAGAGTGAGAGCAATGCGGCGTTTCCGCCTAAACGCGCTTTGCTCTAGGGCAGCAAGGCTGACCAAAGTCAACGAAGCGCATGCCCTCGTCAACTCCGCAATCATGATCAAATCAGCGCAGCTAGGGTGAGGCCACCGGAGACAGATCATGACCCGACACGAAACCAGCCTCGCCTATGCCGCTCGCATCGAGCGGGTGATGAGCCATATCGCCGAGCACCTCGACGACCGGCTCGAACTCGACGATCTCAGCGACATAGCCTGCTTCTCGCCCTACCACTTCCACCGCGTCTTCGTCGCGGTCACGGGAGAAACCGTGGCAGAGGCTGTGCGGCGGCTGCGCCTCCATCGCGCTGCCGTCGAGCTCAACCGCTCCCAGCACGCGCTGGCCCGCATCGCCAGCCGGGCAGGCTACGGATCGGTGGCGGCCTTCACCCGCGCTTTTGCGGCCTCCTATGGCTCGCCACCGGCCGCCTATCGGCGCGCCGGGCAGGATCTGCGCCCGGTATCCCCGCAATCAGGATCACAAGCCATGACCCGTGCGACCGCGTTGCGCTCCGCCCTGCATTACGATGTCACCATCGAGACCGTGCCCAAACTCAGGCTGGTGACTTTGCCCCATCGCGGCGATTACCAGAAGATCGGTGCCAGTTTCGAGCGCCTGCTTGCCTGGGCAGGCGGACACGGCCTGCTGCGCCCGGGCGCGCGGATGATCGGCATCTATTACGACGATCCCGACAGCAAGCCCGTCGCGGAGCTGCGCTCGGAGGCAGGCCTAGCGGTGCCGGAAGACAGCCCGCTCGGCCCGGACATGGTCTGGCGCGAGGTCGGTGGCGGTCCGGTGGCGCGGCTGGTGCACAAAGGTCCCTATGCCGATCTCGATGTCGCCTATGCCTTTCTCTATCATAGCTGGCTGCCGCATTCCGGGCGCCAGCCGGGCGATGCGCCCTGCTTCGAGGAATATCTCAACGATCCCCGCAGTGCGCCACCTTCCGAATGGCTGACGGCGGTGAACCTGCCGTTGAAGTAGCGTCCTCTCGCGGCCGGGGCAGCTTGCCACGGGGCGGAACGAAAGACGTACCGGAACAAGCGTCAGAGCAGCTCGAAAAGGCTGTAGACCGGCCCTCCCGGCTGTCGGTCGCCGACACCGATGGCAAGGACACGGTTGAGCCAATCATAGTTCGCCGAAGCGGTTTCGAAGGCCCCGGTGACGCGGAAATAGTAGTCGGCCGGATCGACCCGGCCGCCTTTCGCCAGTTCCGCCATGACGTCGGGAGGGCCGTGCCGCAGGCCCCGATAGGACATGCCGATCAGAGCGCCATCGGCGGTCTTGAGGATCAATCGCACATCCAACGTCGTGCTGCCATCCGGCCGCGCGATCTGCCAGTCGCTACCGCCCTCAAGCACCTCGCCGGACAGCCGCTCGCCTTCGAAGCGGCCGCCGGCGACGACGCCGACACGCCGATCCCCGTTCGGCGTCGTCCCGAAGCCGATCGGTTTGGCGACGTCCAGTGTCATCACAAACAGAGGCCTGGTGCGGATTCCCTTTTGTACGTCCGGCAATCCGTCGAGAGAGGGAGAGGACATTTCGAACAACTCCTTGACAGGAAAAGGAACCGATCGCCCTCCTCGAGGGCATCGTCGTTCTCATGGAAAATGAGCCGCAGCCCGGTCAGCCCTCGTACCTCAGGACGATCTCGCCGATCCCCTCGCAATAGCCACGCAGCGTGTCGCCGGGCTTCACCGAGCTGACGCCGGCCGGTGTGCCGGTCATCAGGAGATCGCCGGGCGCCAGCGCCACATAGCGCGACAGATAGGCAATGGCCTCCGGCACCGACCAGATCATCTGCGACAGGTCGCCGGACTGCTGCACCTTGCCGTTGACCGTTACCTCGATCCTGCCCCTGTCGGGGTGGCCGATGCGCGCGGCCGGCACGATGGCACTGATCGGGCATGACTGGTCGAAGCCCTTGGCAAGCTCCCAGGGCCTGGAAAGCTTCTTCGCCTCGGCCTGGATGTCCCGGCGCGTCATATCGAGGCCGACGGCATAGCCATAGACATGCTCGAGCGCCCGTTCGACGGGAACGTCCTGCCCTCCCCGTCCGATGGCGGCCACCAGTTCGATCTCGTGGTGCAGGTCTGCGGTCTGCGTCGGAAACGGCAGCAGGCCGCCCGCATTGACCGCATCACCGGGCTTGGCGAAGAAAAAGGGCGGCTCGCGCGTGGGATCGGCCCCCATCTCCCGGGCATGATCGGCATAGTTGCGCCCGACGCACCAGATGCGGCGCACCGGAAAGGCCCCGGTTTCGCCAGCGACTGCCACGAAGGGCTGCGGCGCTGGTTCAATGACATAGTACATCGCGATATCTTCCTGACTATCTGGAGGTTCGTCGCCCCGATGGGCCTCGATCAGCCAAACACCTCCCTCAGCCGCTTGACGATGTCGGCGACGCCAAACCTGACAGGGTCCGTCGTCGGCAGCCCCTCGGCTTCGGCGATCTCGGCCAGGCAGGCCCGTGCCGCCGCCTCGTCCAGCGCCTGGGTGTTGACCGCGATGCCGACACATTGAATGCCGGGATTGGTGAGGCGGCCATTGGTGATGGTACCGTCGATGACGGCGCGGATGCTCGGCAGCGCGGCCGGCACGCCGCGCATGGTCCTGCGGGTCGGCTCGTGGCAGACGACGAAGGCATCGGGCTGGGCGCCATGCAGCAACCCGAGGGTCACGCCGGCAAAGGAGGGATGGAACAGGCTGCCCTGCCCCTCGATCACGTCCCAATGCCGGGGATCGGCATCGGGGCTGATCCATTCGGCGGCGCCGGAAATGAAATCGGCCACCACCGCATCCACGGCCACGCCGCGTCCGGAAATCAGGATGCCGGTCTGCCCCGTGGCTCGGAAATCGGCATCGAGGCCCTGAGCCTGCATCTCCCGTTCCAGGGCAAGGGCGGTATATTTCTTGCCCACCGAACAATCGGTACCGACGGTGAGCAGCCGCAAGCCGCTGCGCTTGGTGCCCTTTCCGGTGGCGAAACTCTGGCCCGGGATGCGCACGTCGTGGAGCTGCCGGCCATGGCGCCGGGCGGCTTCGGCAATTTGCGGAAATTCCTCCAGTCTGCGATGCAGGCCCGAGGCGACGTCCAGCCCGGCTTCCAGGGCCTCGACGATCACGCTGATCCAATGCTCCGGCAGGACGCCGCCGGCATTGACCACGCCGATCACCAGCGTCCGGGCGCCACGCCGGACACCCTCGCCAATGCCGAGGTCCTCCAGCCCCAGATCCGCCCGGCACCCCGGCAGCCGCAACTGGCCGAGGCACCAGTCCCTGCGCCAGTCGACGATGCCTGCCGCGGTCTTGGCGGCAAGCTGGTCGGCCACGTCGCCAACAAACATCAGATAGGGCTTTTCGATCTGCATGGGGCAACGACCTTCCTGAAGACCTGCGCGCAGTGGTTGCCGGGTCGCGCCGTCACACGCTATCCTATTGACTGCGCAGAAATATTGGCAAAGCAGCACAGGGCTTTTTGCGCATCATGCCTGAGAGATTAGTATGGCCTCCAGTGATTCCCCCGCAAGAGCCCGTTTCGTAACTTGAAGCCCGAACAGGACATAGACAATAGCGATCTGACCCAGACGGGTCCCGCTCGGCTGGCGCCAACAGGCGCCTGGGTCGCACGCAATTCGCGGCATCTGGAAAAACTCTCTGCGATCATGATCAAGGCCGCCCCGGCCAATACCGTGGTGGAGTTCGATCTGTCGGGCGTCTCGCAGCTCGACACGCTCGGCGGGGTCGTCATCGAGAATATCCGGGCAGCCTTCGGCGCGCGCAACTCCACGCTCGAGATCACCAATGCCACCGAGGCGCAGGCAATCCTGCTGGCGGAGATCGCGGCCCAGAACATTACGTCGCCCCCTCAGCCGCCGGAAGCGCATCATCTCATCGAACTCCTGGCCGATCTCGGCCAGTCGATGCGCCGAATCGTGCACGACGCCGTGAACATGAACGTCTTTCTCGGCGAAACCATGCGCGCGATCGGGCGTCTGCTCACGGCGCGTACACGCTTTCGCTGGGCCGCCGTGGTGAATCAGATCGAATTGATCGGCCTGCGCGGCGTGCCGATCATCGCGCTGATCTCCTTTCTCGTCGGCGCCATTCTCGCCCAGCAGATGATCCTGCAGCTGAGCTATTACGGCGCCACGCTGCTGGTGGTGTACACCCTGGCCGTGCTGATGTTCCGGGAAGTCGGCCTCCTGCTTGCGGCCATCATGGTGGCCGGCCGCTCGGGTTCGGCGATCACGGCGGAACTCGGCTCGATGAAGATGCGCGAGGAGATCGATGCCATGCACGTCATGGGCATCGATCCCATGGAAGTCCTGGTCATCCCCCGGATCCTCGCCTTGATCATTTCGTTGCCGATGCTGACCTTCCTGGCCGCGATGGCAGGCATGTTCGGCGGCGCGCTGGTGGCCTGGGGCTATGGCGGCATCACGCCCACCACCTTCCTGCAGAACCTGCGGGATTCGATGACCATGCACACTTTCCTCGTCGGCCTGATCAAGGCGCCCGTCATGGCGCTGATGATCGGCATCACCGCCTGCGTCGAAGGTTTCAAGGTACAGGGATCGGCTGAATCGCTCGGGCGCCAGACCACGGCCTCGGTGGTCAAATCCATGTTCATCGTCATCGTGGTCGATGGCGTCTTCGCCATTTTCTTCGCATCGATCAGTTTCTGACCATGGCCCCCCCAGACCAATCCCGCGAAATCATCATCTCCGCCCACGACGTCCGCGTGAACTTCGGACCCCGTTTCATCCTCGACGGCCTCAGCCTGGACGTCTATCGCGGCGAGATCCTGGGCGTAGTCGGCGCTTCGGGCACCGGCAAATCGGTGCTGATGCGCACCATCATCGGCCTGGCACCGCTCCACTCCGGGCAGATCGAGGTCTTCGGCCTGGACTATCTCAATTTGCGTCCGCGCGAACAGCAGCGTATCGCCCGGCGCTGGGGCGTGCTGTTCCAGCAAGGCGCCCTGTTCTCCTCCCTGACGGTGAAGCAGAACATCCAGGTGCCGATGCGCGAATATCTCAAGCTCTCGCCCAAGCTGCTGGACGAACTGGCCATGCTGAAGATCGCGCTGGTGGGCCTCAAACCCGATGCCGCCGACAAGCGTCCCTCGGAGCTCTCGGGCGGCATGATCAAGCGTGCGGCACTGGCACGGGCCCTGGCCCTCGACCCGGACCTGGTTTTTCTGGACGAACCGACCTCCGGCCTCGATCCGATCGGCGCCGGTGAATTCGACGAGTTGATCGCCACGCTCAGGCAGACACTCGGGCTGACCGTCTATATGGTGACGCACGACCTCGACAGCCTCCATGCGATCTGCGATCGCATCGTTGCGATCGGCGAGGGACGCGTGTTGGCCCAAGGCCCGATGGAGACCATGCTCGCTTCCGAACATCCCTGGCTGCGCGCCTATTTTCACGGCCCGCGTGCCCGTGCCGCCCTGGCGACCGCCAGCAACGGCGCCAAGAGAGCGAGTTGAGCATGGGGAGCGAGTTGAGCATGGACATCGAGCTGAACATGGATAGTGCCTGACCCATGGAAACACGCGCTCACAATGCCCTGATCGGCCTGTTCACCCTTGCAGTCGTCGCCGCCGCGCTCGGCTTTGTGGTCTGGTTCGCCCGCATCAGCGAAAGCCAGACGGTCCGGCGTTTCCAGGTGGATTTCGCCGGTTCCGTCACAGGCCTCACCGTCGGGTCGAGTGTCACGTTCAACGGTATCCGGGTTGGTCAGGTCGAAACGCTGGAGATCAATCCCAACAATCCCTCGGGCGTGATCGCCATCATCAGCGTACGCGACAAGACCCCCGTGAAGGTGGACACTTCGGCAAGGCTGGAGTTTACCGGCATCACCGGTGGCGCCAACATCCAGCTCTATGGCGGCAAGCCGAACACGGAGGATCTCAAGCCCAAGGACGACCAGCAATATGCGGTGATCCAGGCCCAGCGCTCGGAGCTGCAGAACCTTGTCGACGGCGCGCGCGACACCATCACCCAGGCTGCCTCCACCATGAACCGCCTGGATGGCTGGATCGCCCAGAACGAAGCCAATGCCACGGCGACCATCCAGAACGTCCAGGCCTTCACCAAGGCGCTCGCCGACAATTCCGCCAATGTCTCCGACTTCTTGCACAGCACCGGCGAGGCTGCCCAGAGCATCAAGCGCGTGGCCGACAACCTCAACGGCATGACATCCGACCTGCAGGCCTTGCTCAAGGCTGTTTCACCCGAGAAGATCGATCATATCGTCAGCAACGTTTCCCTGGCTTCCGACAATCTGACGTCCTTCACCAAGGCCTTCGATGCCGCCAAGGCGCAGGCTGCCGTCGACAATATCACAGCCTTCAGCAAAACTTTGGCCGACAGCCGCGAACCACTGCAGGCCTTCGCCACCAATGCCTCCTCGCTGACGGCCCAGCTCAATGCGATGGCACCCAAGCTCGATGCGGGGCTCGAGAACATCAACCGCATCACCGCGGCGGTCGACAGTGCGAAGGTCAACCAGGTGGTCGACAACGTCGCCGCCTTCACCGGTGCGCTCGGACAGAACGCCGAGGAGATCACGGCCTTCGTCAAGGATGCCCGCAGGATTTCGGGCGACCTGTCGGCAATGACGCCCAAGCTCGCCGCTGCCTTCGACAGCTTCAACAGGGTGGCGACCGCGCTCGATCCGGCCAAGATCGACGGCGTCGTTAGCAATGTGAACAAGTTTGCGACCACCCTCGGCGATTCCAGCGCCCAGGTCCGCCAGGTGGTCGCCGATGCCGGCGATATTTCCAAGAAGCTCAACCGGGCAGCCGACCAGCTCGACGGCATCATGAAGAACATCACGGCCATGACCTCGGGCCAGGGCGGTCAGGGCATGTTCGCCGAGATCACCGAAGCGGCAAAGGCCATCCGCCAATTCGCGACCAATCTCGACGCCCGCACTGCGGCATTGGCGAAGAACCTCGATCAGTTCACCGGTGCCGGCTTGCGGGATTACCGGCAATTGGCCGTCGACGGGCAGAAAACCCTGCAGAATCTGCAGCGGACCCTCAACGGCCTTCAGCGCAATCCACAACAGCTGATTTTCGGGCCGAAATCGAATATCCCCGATTACAAGGGTAAATGATATGCGTGGTGTCGGTATGCGTTCCCTCCTCCCCCCCCTGCCCGCTCATTCGATAAGGGGCCTGGCCCTGGCAGCAGCCCTGCTGGCTGCCGGTTGCTCCACGCTGGCCGGATCATCGCCACCGGCCACCTACGACCTCAGCGCTCCCCGGGATGTCGAGGCGCGCGGCAACAGCCGCGCCCAGATCATGGTGGCCGAGCCGACCGCGCTCCAGGCCATCAACAGCGAGCGCATCCTGGTGCATAGCTCCAACAGCCAGATCTCCTACCTGCCTGCAGCCCAATGGGCCGATCGCCTGCCCCTGCTGGTACAAGCCCGCCTGATCCAGACCTTCGAGAACGCCCACCGCATCGGCATGGTCGGGCGACCCGACGACAAGTTCACGCCGGATGCCCTGCTGGTGACGGAACTGCGTGATTTCCAGATCGATGCCGGCACTTCGCCCGTCGCGGTGGTCACGGTCGCCGCGCGCGTGGTCAGCCAGAAATCCGGGCGCATCGTCGCCGCCAATCTGTTTTCCGCCCGGTTTCCCGCTGGGGGCCTGACCGGTCAGCAGGCCTCCGCCGCCCTCGATCAGGCCCTGCGCAAAGTGCTCATCGAGATCGTGGCCTGGACGACGGGCAAGGCGTCCCTTGCGTCATAATTTTGATTAAAATTCAATCGCAATAGATTGAAATAAAGGGTATATCCTTTGACGTCCCTCAGCCTGCCGTGGCGACCAAGCCTCCGCCACCCGCAGGTTCGGTTCAGCTGAACAGCGCCGCTTTCTTGGTGAACGGCATGACCTCGATCTCGCCGAGGGTCAGGCGAGGCGCGAGTTCGCGTGCTTTCGGCGTAGCGGGCCTCTGCGCGACGGCGAGCTCGACTTCCTTGTCCACCGCCGCCTCAGGTTCGAGCCTGAGGGGAGCGGTGAAGATCGAGTGCTCCTCCTCCACCGGTTCTTCATCGATGAAGGTCACCAGCCCGGAAGGAGGTGCAGGCTCGAGTGCTGCCTCCACCACGGCCACCATGTCGAGCACCTTGTCTCGCCCGCCCTCCGGTATCGAAAGACCGGCCGCGTCATCGCCCTTGCCCGAGATTGCCGCCCATTTATCAAGGCGATGCTGAGCCGTGTCCTCGCTGGCCGCCAGTTCCCTATGCCAGCGCTGGGTTGCGAGGTGATTGGGAGGCAGGATCAGCTCCTGGCGCGGCACGTCCAGCGTCAGCAACGCCTCGGTCGCTTCCTCGTCGAGCTCAAGGATCGGAAAGAGTTCGTCGGGCGCCGCCGGGCCGCTGGCGGGGTCTGAAACAGCCTCACCCTGCTCGATGGCAGAGGCGGCGATCTCGCCCCCGGCCTGCTGGCCGCCTCCCTGGGCGTGCACAGTATCGGTGCTCTCCGGGCTCGCCAGCTCTGGCGGCAGGCCCAGGGCCGCGATCTCGGTGGCTGCGTGTTCCAGGCCTTCCCAACCCCAATCGGCGTTCGCTGTTTCGGCCTCCGGCTCCGCTTGTTCCGACTCTGAGGGCGAAAATACCACAATCTCCGCAGCATCCGCCTCGCCCGCCGCGGCAGCCTCTACCTCGGACGTGACCGGCATGGTTTCGGTCATCGTGGGAGGGGGAGCATCTCCAACTGCCTCCGCTCCGATTTCGGAAGCGAACCCGATGCCGTCGGTCTCCATAGCCGCCTCGGCCTCTTCGAAAACCGCGGCTCCTTCGGCGGGGTGCTCCTCAAGGGTGGGCGAAGGGTTCGTCGGCGCCGACACCGCGTTGGCGGTTCCCTTCACGGCTACCGGCGGTCCCGATTGGGCGGCGGCAATCGCCTGCGCGATGTCGGCCATGCCGCGCGTGACCTCGTCGCGGGCATCCAGGGCGCCCGCACTGTGGACCAGCCGCTCGAGACGGCGGATCGCCGCCAGCACGGCGTCGGTGTCGGCATTGCGGTTGCGGCGGGCATATTCGGCCAGGAACCAGCGCCCTCGCGCGGTCTCCATCACGGCCGCTTCGATGGCGCCGTAATCCTCTTCGCTGAGCAGCGGTTCGGGCGAAAGCGATTGCATGAAATGGCCCTCGTCAACTGGCACAGGCGGGCGTAAGAGATTCAACGAATCGTCGTTGTCCTGATTCTCACCCCATATAATCCAAAGCGCCCGCCCGGGGCCAATCCTGCGCGGTTGTTTTCCCCCGATGTCGCTGATTTCCTTCAAGGATTGGAGCGTCTCACGCAAATCTGCGATCGCAGCCAGCGTGACCTACGCCCTGTTGCTCTCCGGCCCCGGCGTCTACACGCCCTTCTTTCCGCTTTGGCTGGTCGAGCGGGGGTTCAATGCCAGCGATATGGGCCTGCTGCTCGCCATTCCCATGCTGATGCGCGTGACTTCGGCGCCCTTTGCCTGGGTCGGCGACGGTCCGCTCGGCCCGCGACGCACCTTTCTGTTCATGGTGTGCTGCGCGGCCTTCGGCTATGCCGGCCTCACTTTTGCCCAGAGCTTCACCGCAGTCGCCATCAATCTGGCCATCGCCTTTGCCTTCGTGGCCGCCACCACGCCTCTGCTGGACACCATCGTTCTGGGCGGTGTCAGCCTGCATGGCCATAAATACGGCCAGATCCGGCAATGGGGCTCGCTCGCCTGGCTCGTTTCCGGCCTCACTGCCGGCCTGGTGCTGAAGCATCTGCCGATCACCACGGTGCCGCCGATCCTGGCGATCCTGGCGGCGCTCACGGTTTTCGCCGGCCTGTCCCTGCCGGATGATCGCAGCCGCGGCCGGCGGCTGGTCATGCGTCCGGCGTCGGAAGGCACCTCGCCGCCGCTCAAGCTGATGATCGTCTTCGTCGCCGGCATCGCCTGCCTGCAGGGCGCCCACGCCTTTCTCTACAGTTTCGGCACGCTGATCTGGCAGGATCAGGGCTTTTCTTCCCTGCAGATCGGCGTGCTCTGGGCCATCGGCGTGGTGCTGGAGACCAGCGTCTTCCTGTTCGGCAGCAATATTGCCGGGCGGCTCGGTCCCTACCGCTTGATCCTGTTCGGCGGAGCCGTCGGCATCACGCGCTGGATCCTGCTGGGCCTTGCTCCCGCCAATGGCTTCGCCGTGGCAGGGCTCCAGGCCCTGCACGGCTTTTCCTTCGCCTGCGTGCATCTGGCCACCATGGGCTGGGTCGCCCGCTTTACACGCAATCCCTCGGCGCGCCAGGGCGTGGTCGCTTCGGTCATCGGCATCGGCCTCACTCTCGGCACCGTGATGTCCGGCGAACTCTACGGCCTGTTTTCAGCCCATGGCTATTTCGCGATGGCCCTGATCGCCATGATCGGCACCGGCCTGGTGGTCGTCGCCGGTATGATCGAGCGCAGGAGTGGCGCTCAGCCCCAGAGCCCGGCTTCGGGTGGATAGACGGTGCTGCCTTCATAGCGCAGGCCGGGTTCCCGGTCGCGGGCGAGCAGCAGCGGCCCGTCGAGATCGACGACGACGGCCTGGCCGGCAAGCAGCAATGCCGGGGCCATGGCCAGGGACGTGCCCACCATGCAGCCGATCATCAGGTCGAGCCCCAGCGAGCGCGCCTGCCCAGCCAGCGCGATGGCTTCTGTAAGGCCACCTGCCTTGTCGAGCTTGATGTTGATCGCGTCATAGCGCCCTCTGAGATCCGGCAGCGATGCTCGGTCATGCAGGGATTCATCGGCACAGACCGGCACGATCCGCTCCACCTGCGCAAGGGCGCCATCGTCTCCGGCCGGCAGCGGCTGCTCGATCAACGTGACGCCGGCCTCCGCGCAGGCGCGCAGATTGGCCACGAGATTGTCGGCCCGCCAGCCTTCGTTGGCGTCGATGATCAATTGCGACCGAGGAGCGTGGCGGCGGACAGCGGCGATGCGCGCGGTATCGTCGGGCGTGCCAAGCTTGATCTTGAGCAACGGCCGGTGCGCCGCCTTGGCCGTGGCTTCAGCCATGGCCTCGGGCTCGCCCAGCGAAATCGTATAGGCCGTGGTCAGCGGGCCGGGCTCTGTGAGGCCCGCCATGCGCCAGGCGGGCTTGCCCGCGAGCTTCGCTTCCAGATCCCACAAGGCGCAATCGATGGCGTTGCGGGCGGCACCGGCTGGGACAAGGTCCTGGAGCGCGGCACGCGACAGGCCCGCCTCGATTGCTTCACGCCGCGCCTCGATCGCCTCGACCACGCCTTCCACCGTTTCGCCATAGCGAGCATAGGGCACGCATTCGCCACGCCCCCTCAGGCCATCGCGCGAGATCTCGACGACGACCACGACCGCCTCGGTCTTGGACCCGCGGGCAATGGTAAAGACATTGGCGAGCGGCCAGCGCTCCACGGCGATGGAAAGATGCGCGGCCATGGCGACGATCAGGCCTGCTTTTCGGGGGTGTTGACGATCAATCCGTCGAGATTGTCGCGAACGCGGATCTGGCAGGAGAGCCTGGAGGTCGGACGCACGTCGAAAGCGAAGTCCAGCATGTCCTCCTCCATCGGCTCGGGCTCACCGACCAGAGGCATGAAGGCCTCGTCGACATAGACATGGCAGGTGGCGCAGGCGCAGGCACCGCCGCACTCGGCCACGATACCCGGAATGCCGTTGCGGATCGCCGCCTCCATCACCGTCGAGCCCGGCTCGGCCTCCACTTCCCGGCTTTCGCCGGTGTGATCTCGGAATATGATTTTGACCATCGTCCATCTCAGCTTTCTGACAAACGTTCTATATAGAGCGCATTGGCAAGGTTCCAGTCCGGCCCCATCTGGATTGCGCGCGTGGCGGGCTTTTCGGACACGCCACTTTTCACCAGCGCGGTCTCAATCCCGGGAAAACCTCGAATTTGCCTCATTTTCGCGCGATTTCGACGTGGTAAAAAAGTCGTTAACGATGCTGCTGGAAAGCGTGCCGAAGCGGTTTCCATTCCCAGCCGTGCAGGATAGGATTTCAAGCTGGCAGCATTGTCCTTCGCATAGGTGGAGCGATGCGATCCCCATTTCGCCTGAAATGGGGGCTGAAACAGGTGCAGCGATTTCAGCCTGGGGTCATCCGGATCCCAGGCGGGCGGCGTTGAATTGAGTAGCGTGAGGCAGATTATGGCGAACAAGTCGAAGATGCAGGATCCGGCGGATGCCGCCCTGTCTGCGATCGAGGAAGCACTCAATCTGAGCACGGCTGCTTCTCAGACGCCCGACAAGGAGCCCGCGCAGCTACCCAAGGCCGACGAGGGCTTCAACTTCGAAGTGGAACCCGAGCCGCAGGAACCGCCGGCCGCCGCACCTCGCGCCGAAGACAAGCCTGCTGCCGACCGCCCGCTCGCCCGCGAACCCCGCTCGCCCGCCAATGACGATCGCGCCAGCGTTGGCCAATTGCTCCAGGCCCTCCAGCGCCGCCCCTCGCGCACGCCCTATTGGACCGCCCTCGCCCTTTCCGCCGCCTGGCTCGCCGGCGGCGCCCTCCTTCTCAGTATCCTCGGCAACCTCAACCTCGCCAATCTGTTCCAGGCTTCCACCTATCAGGCCAATCCGGGCCTCGCGCTCGGCATTCTTGCCGTGGCGTTGCCGCCCTTCTTCTTCTTCGCCGTGGCGGGCCTGATCTGGCGCGCCCAGGAAATGCGCTTCGTCACCCGTTCAATGACGCAGGTCGCCCTGCGCCTGGCCGAACCCGAGGGAGCCGCGGCCGAGGCCGTCACCTCCGTCGGCCAGGCCATCCGCCGAGAAGTCGCCGCCATGGGCGACGGCATCGACCGTGCCCTCGCCCGCGCCAGCGAACTCGAGATCATGGTGCATAACGAGGTCTCGATGCTCGAGCGCTCCTATACGGAGAGTGAGCAGCGCATTCGTTCGCTGGTGGATGACCTCTCGACCCAGCGCGAAGCCATCGTCGGCAACGCCGACCGCGTACGCTCGGCCATCGTGGTCGCGCATGACGACCTGACCCTGGCGCTCGGCTCGGTGGCCGGCCGCATTTCCTCGGAAGTCTCCGAAGCCGGCCTGCAGGTGATGCGCTCCTTCGGCGAGCGCGGCAGCCAGCTCACATCGGAGCTCGCCAAGGTCGGCGACCACATGGTCGGCGCCATGGCCGATCGCGGCAATTCGCTGATCGACCGCATGACGACGACCGCCCAGGACGTCAACAAGTCGCTGTCGAGCTCGTCCGAACAGGTGACCGAACAGCTCAACCGCCGCGTCTCCGAGATTACCGAGCACCTGACCACGACCTCCAACCAGGTCAACGAGAACTTCGCGACCCGCGCCAACGAGATCAGCAATACCCTTTCCTCGCGCGCCTTGGAGCTCAACGAGACCCTGACCACCAGCAGCCAGCGCATCGTCGACGACATCGTCGAGCGCGGCACGGCGGTGAACGACACGCTGGTACGCACCGGCTCCGGCCTCACCAACGCCTTCGCCGAAGGCACCGACGTGGTGGTCAGTTCCATCCGCGAAACCGGCACCAAGATGGTCGAGCAGATCATCGGCTCCGTGGCTGACGTCAACAGCACGTTGCGCTCGACGGGCGACGCTATTCTCGGCGACTTGCAGAACCGCGGCATGGACGTCGCCGGCAAGCTCGAGAGCACGGCCACCCAGATCGCCGAGATCATCACCACCCGCGGCGGCGACCTTGCCGACCGCCTCACCCAGACCGGCGAGCGCATCCACGAATCCATCGTGGTCGGCGGCGGCGACATCGATCGCCGTCTGGCGGCAACCGGCCAAACCATCGTGGCCAACATCGAAAAGCGCAGCACCGACGCCGAGGCCGCGGTTACGGCATCAGCTCAGCGCCTGCAGGCCGTGCTGGAAGAGGAAGGCACGCAGCTTTCCGCCCGCATCAACACGGCCGCCCGCGACGCCTCCGGCATTCTCGCCATTGGCGGCGACACGCTGACCCGCGTCATCGGCGAGCGCAGCGCCGCCGCCGTCTCGCAGATCAATTTCGGCGTGTCGCGGCTCGAGAACACCGTCGAAACCCAGACCAACGCCTTTGGCAAGGCCCTCGCCGAACGGCTCGACAGCCATGAGAAGCGCAGCCAGGAAATCGCGGACAATCTGCATTCGCGCCTCGACGAACGCCTGTCTGGCTTGGAATCCCGCAGCCTCGACCACGCGCAGAAGGTGCATTCGGCCCTCGACGACACACTCAAGGGCTTCGATACGCGCTTTGCCGAAAGCGCAGGCACCATCCATAGCGGGCTCGATACCCGCATGTCCGAGTTCGAGCATCGCTTCAAGTCGCTCTCCACTCTCGCCCATGCCGATCTCGACCGGCGCCTGGGTGAGTTCGAAGTGCGCTTCGCCACCAATATCCAGAACAACCGTTCGGGCCTCGACGATACGCTCAAGGGCTTCGAGCAGCGCTTCAATGCCAATGCCGAGCAGGCACATGGTGCCCTCAGCCAGCGCCTCGGCGAGTTCGAGCAGCGCTTCGGCACCAATGCCGAGGATATCCACGCCGCGCTCAGCCAGCGCCTCGGCGATTTCGAGAAGCGCTTCGGCTCGGGTGCCGACAGCATCCATGCCTCGCTCAGCCAGCGCCTTGGCGAATTCGAAGAGCGCTTCGGCGCCGGCGCCGAGACCATCCACACCACGCTCAATCAGCGTCTCGGCGACTTCGAGAAGCGCTTCGGCTCGGGTGCCGACAGCATCCATGCCTCGCTCAGCCAGCGCCTGGGTGAGTTCGAGCAGCGCTTCAGCGCCGGTGCCGAGGATATCCACACCACGCTCAATCAGCGCCTGGGCGACTTCGAGCAGCGCTTCGGTGCGGGTGCCGACGACATCCATGCCGCCCTCAGCCAGCGCCTGGGTGACTTCGAGCAGCGCTTCATGTCGGGCGCCGGCGACATCCAGAGCGCTCTTTCGCAGCGCCTGGGCGAGTTCGAACAGCGCTTCATGTCGGGCGCCGGCGGCATCCAGACCGCCCTTGCCGACCGCATGGGCGAGTTCGAACAGCGCTTCATGTCGGGAGCGGGCGACATCCAGACCGCCCTCGACCAGCGCATGAGCGAGTTCGAGCAGCGCTTCGGCTCCGGTGCCCAGGGCATCGAGACCACGCTCAACCAGCATCTGGGCGAGTTCGAGAAGCGTTTCGGTTCCAACGCGCGCGACATTCAGACCACGCTCAGCCGCGAACTGGGCGGTTTCGAACAGCGCTTCGGCGCCAGCGCCGATCAGGCCCAGGCCGCGATCGAGCAGCGCATCAGCGATTTCGAGCAGCGCTTCGGCGCCAGCGCGGACCAGGTCCAGGCCTCGGTCGACAAGCGCCTGGGCGAGTTCGAACTGCGCTTCGGCTCCAGTGCCAACGGCGCTCAATCGGCTCTCGACAAGCGCCTGGGCGAATTCGAACAGCGCTTCGGCTCCAGTGCCGAGGATGCGCATGGCCGGATCGACACGCGCCTCAACCAGTTCGAGCAGTATTTTGCCGGCAGCGCCAATGACGCCCATGCCCTGCTCGATACCCGCCTCAATGATTTCGAGCGCCGCTTCCAGTTGATGGCCTCGACGGCAGCCTCGAATTTCGAGAACCGGATCAGCGACTTCCAGGCCAGCTTCAGCGACACGCTGCAAGCCAACCAGGCCGATCTCGCCGCCCGTCTCGGCGATTTCCAGAGCCGCTTCAACGGAGACGTGCAGAACACCCAGGCCGCGCTCGACGACAGCCTGGCCGCTTTCGAGATGCGTTTTGCCAGCAACACGGCTCTGGTGCGCTCCTCGCTCGACCAGCGCTTCGGCGCCTTCGAGACGCATTTCCTCAACAACTCCTCCGCCTTGCAGGACGCGCTCGACGAGCGCCTGGTTACGCTGCAGGCACAGGTCGCGGCCAATACCGACGTCATCCATGGCGCGATTGCCGACAAGCTCAACGCCTTCGAGACCAAGTTCCAGTCGAACGCGACCACCATCCACGCCACGCTGGACAATCAGCTCAAGGCCTTCGAGGATGGCATGAGCCATCGCATCGGCGAGGTGAACCAGTCGCTGGGGCGCCAGATCTCCGAACTCGACGACATCGTCAGCAACCGCGGCCAGGCCCTCGTCGCCCGCATCGGCGACGATTCCAGGGCTCTCAGCGACGACCTCGCTCAGAAGCTGCTCGGCTTCGAGAGCTCGATCCGCCTGCACGGTACCCGTCTCACCGACCAGGTGCAGGGCCACACCGCCCAGGCAGCCGAACTGCTGGGCGGCAAGCTCGAAGCCTTCGATGCCCGTTTCGGCACCCACACGGCCTCCGTTGCCCAGACGCTGGAAGAAAAGCTGGCAGCACTGGACGGGCAGTTGTCGGATCTCGATGACCGCCTGACCACCAAGGCGAGCGACGTCGCACAGGCCATCGAGGGGCGCCTCGCCCGGATCGACCAGGGCCTGGACAGCCGCGCCCGCTCGCTCAACGAGACCCTGGCAACCCGCACCCTCGAACTCGCCAAGCTCCTCGGAGAAGGCGGCAAGGAAGTCGGCGCCACGCTGGAAGCCAAGGCCCGCGAGGCCAGCGACCTGCTCGATGGCCGCGCCGCCGCCATCGGCAGCGTGCTCGACAACCGCGCGTCCCAGATCAGCGATCTCCTGGATGGCCGCAGCAGCGCCATCGACGAATTGCTCGGTGGCCGCGCCACGCAGATCAGCGCTCTCATCGATGAGCGGACACAGGCGATCGGCACCCTGCTCGACGGGCGGGCCCGCGAGATCACCTCGCTCATCGACGGCCGCAGCGCAGCGCTCACCGACACCCTGTCGCGCCGTGCCGACGATATCGTCGTGGCGCTCGGCAACAAGGGCGCCGATCTGACCGAGACGCTCGGCGCCCGCGCCGAGGACCTGACCTCGCATCTCGACAGCCGCTCCTCGCTGATGAGCAACGACCTCACGGTCAAGGCGGCCGAGATTGCGGCGCAGTTCGACAGCAAGACCACCGCTATCGCAGACGCGCTGTCCAGCAAGGTCGACGAAATCGATCGCGCCCTCAGCACGCGTGCCGACGACATCGCGCATACGCTCGACTCGCGGATCACCCGCTTCGAGCAGGACGTCCTCGGCCGCCTCGCGGATCTGTCGGACTCCCTCGACTCGCGCGGCCTGCATATCGCCGACACGCTCAGCGAGAAGGTGCAGAACGTCTCGGTCGACCTCCTGCAGAACGTGGCTTCGGTCGATGCCACCCTCAGCCGCCTGTCCAGCGACGTCAGCGTCAAGCTCGGCGAGCGCGCGGAGGAGATCAATGCGTTGCTCGACACCCGCGCCAATGCCATGGCCGGTCTGCTCAGCGAACGCGGTCAGCAATTGATCGACACGCTGAACCAGATCTCGGGCGATGTCAG
The DNA here is from genome assembly GCF_034424805.1 of Labrys sedimenti. Taxonomy (NCBI): domain Bacteria; kingdom Pseudomonadati; phylum Pseudomonadota; class Alphaproteobacteria; order Hyphomicrobiales; family Xanthobacteraceae; genus Labrys; species Labrys sedimenti. The sequence continues at coordinate 391,204 of NZ_JAXOUF010000001.1, read as the reverse complement.
CACCCAGTTGCGCGACAAGACCAGCGCTCTCGCCAGCCTTCTGGGCGCCCGTTCCGGCGAGATCGCCCGGATTCTCGACGAGCGCGGCCAATTCCTGGCGGAGACGCTGTCCACGCGCAGCACCAGCATGTCCGGCGAACTCGGCGATATCGCCGAGGCGATGGCCAAGACTCTCGACGAGCGCAGCCGGTTCCTGGTCGACGCCCTGTCGACCCGCAGCACCAGCATGTCGAGCGAGCTCGGCGACATCGCCGAGACGGTGGCCAAGGCGCTCGACGAGCGCGCCGGCCAGCTCGCTGAACTGATCGGCCAGAAGGGTGGCAACCTGGTCGAGGCTCTCTCGACCAAGCGTTTCGAACTCAGCCAGGCGCTGGAGGCTTCGTCGCAGGCCCTCTCCTCGTCCATCGAGACCAAGGCCGGCCAGGCGATCGGCGATCTCGGTTCGCTGCAGGCTCGCCTGCGCGAGGAAATCACCTCGCTGCTGGATCGGGTTGCCGGCACCAACACCGCCCTGCAGGAATCACTCGACAACTCCACCAAGACCCTCGATGCCATCGAGGGTGGCCTGGCCGACCGCCTGCGCGACTTCCAGTCGACCATGCTGAGCCTGGCGGATCAGACCAGCGGCGCGACCGATCGCGTCGGCGACCAGGTCTCGACGTTGCGCGACCTTGCTGCCCACGTCATCAGCGATGTCGGCACCATGGCCAATCGCCTGGAGGAGCAGAGCGGCCATCTCAGCAGCGCTGCCGCGGTCCTCACCGATACGCAGGCCCGTGTCGACCAGGCCCTCGACGAACGCCGCGCCACCCTGGAGGCCCTGGTCTCCACCGTTGGCGGCAAGGTCGAGGCGATGGAAGCGATGATGAAGTCCTTCGCCGAGGTGATCGAGGAAAAGCTCGCCAATGCCGAAAGCAAGGCGCGCCAGACCAGCGGCCTGCTCGCCGATAACGCCAACACCACGGCCCAGGCCATCGCCGACCAGTTCGAGCTCATTCGCGCCACCACCGGCAAGGAACGCGACCGCACCTCCACGGCCCTCAAATCGACCTATGAGCAGGCAGTGCAGGAAATCTCCGGCCTGTTCGGCAGCGCCACCGAGCGTTTCGCCGAAGTGGCCCAGGAGATGCGCGGCATGACCCAGACCGTGAAGCAGGAGCTGGAAGCCACTCGCTCCGAGCTCAAGCGCGGCCTCCTGGAGATCCCGAAGGAAACCTCGGACTCCACCGCGACCATGCGCCGCGTCGTGGCCGAGCAGATCCAGGCTCTCAACGACCTCGCCGATATCGTCAGCCGCTCCAGCCGCTCGCTCGATATCGCCGAGCCGACCGACCGGCCGATCCCTGCCCCGCTCCGGCTGCGCGAGCGCGCCGACGTGGCGGCCGAAGCCCCTGCCCGCCGGGCGGAAATGCCGCGCGCCGGCACGCTGCCTCCGGTGCCCGAGCTGAAGCCTGCCGCTCCGGCTCGCAGCACCGCTGTGGCAGCACCCGCCTCGCGGGGTGAACGTCGCGGTACCGGCTGGCTCTCGGAAGTGCTGGCCCGCGCCTCGCGCGAAGAGCCCGAACCGGCTCCCCCGGCCAACACGCCCGCCGTGATGGCCTCCTCCCTCGACACGCTATCGGTCGACATCGCCAAGATGGTCGAGCACGACGCCGTCGCCGATGTTTGGGACCGCTACCGCCGCGGTGAGCGCAACGCCTTCTCGCGCCGGCTCTACACGCTGCAGGGCCAGCAGGCCTTCGAGGAAATCCGTCGGCGCTATCGGCGCGACACGGACTTCCAGGCGACGGTGGACCGCTACGTCCAGGAGTTCGAACAGCTCATCACCGAAGTGGACCGCGAGGATCGCAGCGGCAACATGGCCCGGACCTATCTCACCGCCGATTCCGGCAAGGTCTATACGATCCTGGCGCATGCCGCCGGCAAGCTCACCTGAGCCCGGCTGGAAAACGACCTTCCTCAACTGCCTGGTTGAGCATGGAAAAGGCCCCGGAATTCCGGGGCCTTTTTCGTTGTGGCGGCCAGATGGCTGCCATGCCGAAGCCGGGCTTGCGCTGAAGCGGGGCGCCGCTATTGTCGGTCCATTCTCCGCCGGCATGCCGAAGTTGGGCTTGCAGTAAGACGTTTGCGATGGGTGACGCCTTGTTCTATCAGTTCCATGCCTTGCTGGCGGTCTATGCGCTCTACACCGTCGCCGTCGCCAGCCCCGGCCCGAGCAATCTGGCCATCATGGGCGTGGCCATGGGACAGGGGCGCCTGCCGGCGCTGGTGCTGGCGTCCGGCATTATGACGGGCTCGATGATCTGGGCCATGCTGGCAGCCACCGGGGTCTCCACCCTGCTGGCCGCCTATGCCGACGCCATCACTGCCATCAAGATCGGCGGCGGGCTCTATCTCCTTTATCTGGCCGTCAAATCGGCGCGTTCTGCCTTCAAGGCCGGCCAGGACGAGGCTAGGCAAGAACGGGCCCCGGTCGACTACCGTCGGCTCTACTGGCGCGGCCTGATGCTGCATCTGACCAATCCGAAGTCGATCCTGGCCTGGATCGCCATCATGTCACTCGGCCTGAAGTCGGATGCTCCCGGATATACGGCCCTGGCCATCATCGCCGGCTGTGCCGTGATCGGGCTGACTACATTCGGCGGTTACGCCCTGGTCTTTTCCGCCAAGCCCATGGTTCGCCTCTATCAGAGGGCACGGCGCTGGATCGAAGCCACGCTGGCGCTGTTCTTCGGCCTGGCCGGCATCCGCCTGCTGCTATCGCGGATATAAGCCCAGACATCGCCTGGTCATAGGGCCGCGCGCCAGGCTCCAATCTTGATCGTCAAACCGGCAGGCTGGCACGCCCCTGCTTGACCGCACCGGCTGGCGCAGGTGTGGTCTTTGCCCGGCTGCAGGCGTCCACCACATTGGCGATGAACTGGTGGGCGCAGGCGTCCCAGGAATATTTCAAGGCCTCCGCCCGGGCGTCCGCGGGCTTGAGGTCGAGACAGGCCCGCGCAGCAGCAGCAAGGTCGTTGTCAAGGATGCCTGTCCTGCCGGTATTGATCACGTCGATCGGCCCCGTCACCGGAAAGGCTGCCACCGGCAGGCCGCTGGCCATCGCCTCGAGCAGGACGATGCCGAATGTATCGGTCAGGCTGGGGAAGACGAAGACATCTGCCGACGCATACGCCCTCGCCAGGTCCTCTCCCTCCAGCATGCCGGCGAAATGAACGGCCGGATAGCGCGAGCGCAGCATCTCCAGGGCCGGGCCTCCGCCCACCACCACTTTCGAGCCGGGCAGGTCGAGATCAAGGAAGGACTCGATGTTCTTCTCCACCGCAACCCGGCCGACATAGAGGAAGATCGGGCCCGGCAGGTCGAAGATGCGTACCGGTCTTGGTCGGTACAGTTCGGCATCGACCCCGCGAGACCAGCGCATCAGCCGCTTGAAGCCGCGCCCGGCCAGTTCACGCTCGAGGGCGGGGGTTGAGACCATCGTACCCGCCCCGGCATTGTGGAAACGCCGGATCCAGCGATAGCTCCAGTCGAGCGGTACGGGAGCGCGTGCGGCGAGATATTCGGGAAAGCGAGTGTGATAGCTGGTGGTGAAAGGGCGCCCCTTCTTCAGGCAGGCCCGGCGCGTGAGCAGGCCGATCGGCCCTTCGGTAGCGATATGAACGTAGTCCGGCTTCTCGGCCTCGATATGGCGCTCGATGGCACCGAGCGGCGGCATGGCCAGGCGGATTTCCGGATAAGAGGGCATCGGCACCGACCAAAAGCGATCCGGCGCCAGGAAGCCGATCTCGACGCCCTGTCGCGATGCGGCCGCAGCCGTCTGCTCCAGGGACCGGACGACGCCGTTGACCTGCGGGCGCCAGGCATCGGTGGCAATCAGGATTTTCACGGGACCGACTCAGGCGGCGCGCTGAGGAACCAGCGTCTCGTCCTGGAGGGCCGGCGGCTTGTCGGCCTGTCGGACCAGCTCGCTCCAACGCACCAGTTCGAAACGGCCGTCGAAATGCTCGACGATCGCCGTGCAGCTTTCGACCCAGTCGCCGGAATTGATGTAGGTGATGCCATCGAGGTCGCGCAGCGTGGCGTGATGGATGTGGCCGCAGATGACCCCGTCGCAATTCAAACGCTTGGCTTCCTTGGCCAGGGTTTCCTCGAAATGGCCGATGAAGCTGACAGCGTTCTTCACCTTGAGCTTGGCCCAAGCGGATAGCGACCAGTAGGACATGCCAAGGCGCCGGCGAATGGCATTCAGCCAGGTATTGACTCCCAGGGCCGTGACATAGGCCCAGTCGCCGAGCAAGGCCAGCCACTTGGCGTGTCGCACCACCACGTCGAAGGCATCGCCATGCATCACCAGGTAGCGCTTGCCGTCGGCAGCGACATGCACGGTCTGCTCCATGACTTCGATGCCGCCGAAGTGATGTCCGGGGAAATCGCGCAGGAATTCATCGTGATTGCCGGGAATATAGACCATGCGCGCACCCTTGCGGGCCTTGCGCAGCAGCTTCTGCACCACGTCGTTGTGGGCCTGTGGCCAGTACCAGCCGCTCTTCAACTGCCAGGCATCGACGATGTCGCCGACAAGGTAGATCGTCTCGGCGTCATAGGCGCGCAGGAAGTCCAGCAGCATGCCGGCTTGGCAGCCGCGCGTCCCCAGATGCACATCCGAGATAAAGAGCGCTCGATAGCGCGTGCCTTCGCCGTCGCTGTTCATGGCACCATCCTCGCCTGGCCCAAAAAACGTGTCGTCGAAACGAAGCATGAGAGCATGGCGCTTGCTTTGATGCGCTTTGCTGCAGACATCAGCGAAATCGACGACGCATCCTGATTGTCACAAACACGATTCAGTTCATGGTTTTATGACAGGCGACATGTCCGAGGAGACATCGATGCTCTTTCGTCTCCTTTTCTCTTATGGCGTCTTGCGCCGAGACGAGAACACCTCGATTTGCGGGCGCGCGCCGAAACAAAGACTTGGCGCAAACGAGCGTTCATTCATGAGCCCCCCGGCTCTAGTGATAGGCAATCCACAGCACGACGGCCCCGAGCACGATGCGGTAAATGATGAAGGGCCAGGTCGAAAAGCGCTCGAGAATGCGCATCAGTCCCCACAGGGCGGCAAAGGAGGAAATCGCCCCGACCACAAGGCCCACCAGGAGGATCAGCCAACCTTCGAGGGAGAGATGGGCGCGCAGAAGGGTGCCGATTTCGTGCAAGCCAGCCAAGGCAATGGCGGGAATGCCCAGAAGGAAGGAAAAGCGCGCCGCCTCCTCGCGCGAGAAGCCGCAGAACAGCGACGCCGTCAGGGTCGAGCCGGACCGCGACACGCCGGGGATCAGGGCGCAGACCTGAGCCAGCCCGACGATCAGGGCATCGCGCAATCGCATGTCCTCGACCCGGCGCCGGTGGCGAGCCAGAAGTTCGGCAGCGGCGAGCAGCCCACCCATGACGAGGCAGGCAAACCCGATCACCGGCAGTGCGCGCAGGGGACTGTCGCAACGATTGAGAAAGGGCGCGAGCAGCAGGCCGGCCAGCACGATCGGGATCGTGCCCAACACCACGCCCACCGCCAGGCGAAATTTCGGGGACATCCAATCCCCTGTCCGCACGGCCGCCAGCGATCCCAGGGTGATCGAGCGGATATCCGTCCAGAAATAGCAGACCACCGCGCACAGGGCCGCAAGCTGCATGGCCGCGGAGAAGGCCGAGCCGGGATCCTGCCAGCCAAGCAGGGCCGGCACCAATCGCATATGGGCCGTGGAGGAGATCGGCATCAACTCGGTGATACCCTGGACGACGCCGAGGAAAGCGACCTTTGCCACCCCCAACGTCATGAAGCCGGTGTCGACGCCTTCGGTGCAAGCGCCATTCATTCCACACCTCGAAGATTGCGCCCGGCCCAGCACGCGCGCCCACAAAGCTTTCGATCACGGCAACTTTGCGGCAGGCCATCACCACCAACGAATTTGCGGCACGAAACGCGGGAGCAGCGCTTTGCTGCTTGCGCGGTCGCCAAGATTAAATCGGACACAACTTCGGCTTGTACCCTTGAAGCCACCCGTCGCCACCCCCAACTGCTCGGGTGCTGGGTTGCAACATGGGAGAGGATAATGACCTCTTGTTCTACGCGTGGCCGCTGGCATCCGCTTCATGTGGTGGCGGTTATCGCCGGCTTTCTGATCTGGTGGCCGCTTGGCCTGGCGGCGCTGGCCTATTTCATCTGGGGCGACCGCTTTCCCAGGGAAAAGGTGCGTGAAGGCTTCGAGCGGGCCAAGGCGGAATTCGCCGGCTTCTCGCGTGATCAGCGCAGCTATGCCGGCCAGGGCTGGTCGGCCACCGGCAATGCCGCTTTCGACGATTATCGCCGCGAGACGCTGCGCCGCCTGGAAGAGGAGCGCCGGCGCCTCGAGGAAGAAGGTCGCGCCTTCGCCGAATTCGTCACCAATCTGCGTCGTGCCCGCGATAAGGAAGAGTTCGATCGCTTCATGGCCGAGCGCAATGCCGCTCGCAATGGCAGCGAGGGACACTCCGCCTGATGCGGAGAGCAAGACGCGTTTGGGCGGGAGCGATGTAGACCGAGCAGGTCGCACCCTGCTCAGGCCGCCAATGTTTCCAAACCGATCACGAGGCCCGCACAGCTCAACCTGTGCGGGCTTTGTCATTTCGCGAGGCTTGGGGACGACAGGCCTGGGCGCAACCTTCGCCAAACCCGCGAAGGACTATCCGTTCTTTTTGCGCAAAGCGTGCTTCCACCGCATTTTGCCCGCAGATTGAGGGGTCCCTTCCCTCTTCTCGACATGAGGCCAACCATTCATCCGACAAATATTGGTGTGGCATCCCACACAATGCTTGCGACCGCCCCCCCGATCGGGCATGGTCCGCACCGGCCGGCTGATGGCATTTGCCTCGCGAGGACCGGCTTTCAGGATCGATAATTTCAACGACAGCCGAAGGGCTGCAATTTTCGTCTAAAGGACCCCACAATGAAGCTGGTACGGTTTGGCGTGCCGGGCTCTGAAAAGCCCGGTTTGATCGATGCGGATGGCAAGATCAGGGACTTGTCGGCCCATGTCGCCGATTGGAGGGGCGATGCCCTCTCGCCACAGTCTTTGGCCCGGATCGCCGCGCTTGCGCCAGCCTCGCTGCCGGAAGTGACCGGTAATCCGCGCCTGGGCTCCTGCGTCGCCCAGCCCGGCAACTTCATCGCGGTCGGCCTGAACTATGCCGACCATGCGGCCGAGAGCAACATGCCGATCCCCAAGGAGCCGGTGTTGTTCAACAAGGCGCCGTCCTGCGTAGTCGGCCCCAATGACGACGTCGTCATTCCGCGCGGCTCGGAAAAGACGGACTGGGAAGTGGAACTGGCCATCGTCATCGGCAGCCGCGCCTCCTATGTCGAGGAGAAGGACGCCCTCTCCTATGTCGCCGGCTACGCCGTCTGCAACGACGTTTCCGAGCGCGCCTATCAGATCGAGCGCTCCGGCCAGTGGATGAAAGGCAAGGGCTGCCCGACCTTCGGCCCGCTCGGCCCCTGGCTGGTCACGCCCGACGAAGTCGGCGACGTGCAGAACCTTTCCATGTGGCTCGATGTCGACGGCGAGCGCGTCCAGACCGGCTCGACCAAGACGATGATCTTCGGCGTCGCCCACATCGTGCACTACATCTCGCAGTTCCTGATCCTGGAACCCGGCGACGTCATCACCACCGGCACGCCTCCCGGCGTCGGCATGGGCATGAAGCCGCCGCGCTATCTCAAGCCCGGCAATGTGATGACGCTCGGCATCGAGAAGCTCGGCGACCAGCGCCAGACCACGGTGGCCTGGAGCGCCTGAGCGTTCCACCGCGCCAGACGACATGACTGGCGCCCTTCCCGCTCGAGGAGAGGAAGGGTGTCAGGTGTCGAAACGTGAGACGGCACAACATGAAAAAGCCTTCGCGCCGGCGGGAACCTGCGCGAAGGCTTTTTTATCGGAAGTTCAGCGCCTTACTTGAAGATGCCAGGCTGGTTGGGCTCACCCGGGTCGTCCCAGCGATAGGTCAAGCTGGCTGAGACGATGTCGACGGACGAGTCCGTCTTGGCGAAATAGGGCAATCCCACATAGTGAGGGTTGCGGGCATTGAGCTTGATATCGCCGTTCACCGTGAACAGATGCGAATAGGCAAGATCGACCGAAAGCTTGTTGTTGATCTTGTAGCCCAGGCCGATCGAAGCGTGGATGCGATCGCTGTCAGGCAGACGCAGATCACGATTGAAGTCGGAAATCGGCGACCACTCATAGCCGAGGCCGGCGCGGAGCGTTAGCTCCGGACTCCAGGCATACTCACCACCCACTGAAACATAGTAGCCGTCATCATATTTGAACGGCAGGGTCGTCACTTGGCGGCCCGTTGCAGGTCCCGACGTCGCGATGACGGGAATTACACCGAACCTGCTCCATTTCGTCCATTCGAAACCGGCGGAAAGCGTGAGATCAGGCGTCACGGTCTGCGTGATGCCAATGGTCAACTGATCCGGGAGTTCCAGATCGGCCTTGACTCCCGTCCGTCCCAGCGGAGTGCGCAAATTGCCTTCCAGGTCCTGCTTGACGGAGGAACGGTAGCCTATACCGATTACGGTTCCCTCGATCGGCGTGATGGTGACACCCGCGGTGAAGCCATAGCCCCAGCTATCGCCCCGAAGGGTCGCATTTGGAGCGTTGGGAGCCGGGGAAATCGCCTGACCGAGCCGAGTCTTGAAATACATGGCCTGGAAGCCGACACCGACCGACAACCAGTCCGTTACCTTATAGGCAATGTTGGGATTGATATCGAAGGAGGCGACCTTGGAGGTGCGTGCGTAAACCTGCCCGGGCGCGTTGAAGGGGTTTTTGGTGACCAGGCCGAACGGCGTATTGGTGGCAAGGCCGATCCAGAGCCTATCATTGACCTGGTAGGAGGTATAACCCGCCGCGAGGAAACTATCCTGGCCGATATCCCCCGTCGAGGGCCAGTCCCTGGTTATGCCGCCAACACTGTATGGCTTGATGTCAGATTGCGGGAAGATACCATTGAGGACCCACTCCGATTGCCAGCCCGGAACGAAGGTCATCGTCGCCGGGTTCCAATACATGGAACTCAGGCCACCCGATCCGGCCGCCACGCCGGCAAATCCCTGCCCAAGACCAATCGTGCTCTGCTCACGCAGCATGAAAGAGCCGGCATAGGCCTGGCTCGCGGCCAGCGAAACGCCGGCCATCAGCAGCAATGCGAGTTGGGTGTTCCTTGCCATTCGTTCCCCCATATCATGACCCGCCGCTACGGCAGGTCCGGCTGAGTAATCTCAGCTGCCTATTGCTTTTGTCTGACCACAGGCAAGTAAGTATTGCTTGCGGACGGTTCATTCGAACTCATGATTCTTCGTACCAGAATATTCGACACTTCGTAACGGCCAGCGTCGCCGTTTCATTGTGTTTCCGTCACACCCGCGTCTCAATTCAGCGAGGTTGTTGCGTTCCTGTAACACTCGGTTTTTACGTCAACTTGAGGCAGGAAACATGCTTTACCGAGTGAAAAACCATCTGAATGCGCATTGGTCCGCGACCACACTGGCCGGGGGCGCCTCGGCGACTCGATAGAAGAGAAGCGGAACACAAACGCCTCGATCATCATCTTGTTGGATGACAATACATCACAAAACTTAGATAATTGCCGAGAACTTCTTCAGGTGGGAGCTCGGCAATGAGCGTCATCCCTTTTCCTCGCGTCGGCCTGCAGAAAGGCCCAGCAGCCTTGTTGCCGCCCATTCCCATCTTCGATGCACGCGATAGCGGCCTGGTCCTGCACGCCCAGGCCCGCCTGGATACCGTGCGGGCGCTGTTGCGCTCCTGCCTGATCTCGATGCCGGCGGAGGCCCATGGCAAGGTGGCCGAACTTGACAGCGGCGCGCATGCCTGGCTGCTCGCCAGCCCCTCCCCCTATGTCGGCGAGATCGAGGCGATCGCCGCGCTCCTGCCGATGCCCGGCGCCTTCCTGATCAACGCAGCCTATGAATGGGGCTGCACCACCCTGGCGGCAGCCGCACCGGACGGACGCGGAGCCCGGCTGCTGCGGACGCTCGATTGGGATTTCGACGGTCTCGGTCGCTTCGTCGAAGTGGTCCGCCAGCGCGGCCCTGCAGGAGAATTCCTCAACGTGACTTGGCCGGGCGCCGTGGGTGTGCTGACGGCCCTGGCACCCGGCCGTTTTGCCGCCACCATCAACAAGGGCCCGACACCGGCCGGCGCGGCAAGCGCCAGCGGTGCGATCGTGCCGGATCTGTCCGGCTTGCGGCGGGGACTGATGCCCGCCATGCACCTGCTTCGCCGCGTCTTCGAGGAGGCTCCCGATTTCGCCACCGCGCGGGACCTGATGGAACGCATACCGATTGCCGCCGAGACGATCTTCACGCTGACGGGCCTTTCGCCTGCCGAGACTTGCGTGATCGAACGCAGGCCCGAAGCTTTCGTCACCCAACCCGGCCCGGCCGCGGCCGCCAATGACTGGGCCAATGCGCCGAGCTGGAACAATGGGACGCTGAGCGAAAGCGACAGCCCCAGCCGCCGCCTGGCGATCGCCTCCCACGCCGGCCGGGCCATGGCGCCCTTCGCCTGGGTGGAGCCACCCCTGCGCAATGCCATCACCCGGCTTACCGTCGAAGCCGATGCCCGCCAGGGCAGCCTGCGTGTCCGCGGCTATGAGGCAACGCCGGACCGTAGCGATGCCGCACCCGTCACCGCCGACCTGGAGCTCCAGATCTGACGTCAGCGCTTGCGGTGAACACGGGCAATACATTCCCATAGAAAAAGGGGCGGACCGTTGGTCCGCCCCACTCCGGTGTTGTCTGTCGTCGGACCTCAGGCTGCAGCAGCGACCGTTTGCGGCGCGTCGTCGCCGCTCAGTGCCGCTGCGAGCTGGGCCTTGTCGAGTTCGCCCTCCCAGCGAGCCACCACGATGGTGGCAACGGCATTGCCGACCAGATTGGTAAGAGCACGGCACTCGGACATGAACCGGTCGATGCCAAGGATGAGAGCCATGCCGGCAACGGGAACGGCGGGCACCACGGCCAGCGTCGCCGCCAGGGTGATGAAGCCGGCGCCGGTGATGCCGGCGGCGCCCTTCGAGCTCAGCATGGCGACCAGAAGCAGCAGGATCTGGTCACCCCAGCTCAGCTGGATGCCGGTGGCCTGCGCGATGAACAGCGCCGCCAGGGTCATGTAGATATTGGTGCCGTCGAGATTGAAGGAATAGCCGGTGGGAATGACGATGCCCACCACGGACTTGCGGCAGCCAGCTCGCTCCATCTTGTCCATCAGGCTGGGCAGTGCCGCCTCGGACGAGGAAGTGCCGAGCACCAGCAAGAGCTCTTCCTTGATATAGCGGATCAAGGCCAGGATCGAGAAGCCATTGTACCAGGCGACGGCGCCAAGCACGACCAGCACGAAGAGCAGCGAGGTCAGATAGAAGGTGCCGATCAGCATCAGCAGATTGGCCACCGAGCCGATGCCATAAGCGCCGATGGTGAAGGCCATGGCGCCGAAGGCACCGATGGGGGCAGCCTTCATCAGGATGGCCACCAGCCGGAACATGCCGCGGGAGATCGAATTCAGCACGACCATCAGCGGTTCGGCCGCGCTGCCGATCTGGGCCAGCGCAATGCCGAACACCACCGAGAAGAACAGCACCTGCAGCACGTCCCCACCCGCCAGGGCGCTGATCGGGTTGTTGGGGATGATGTTCATCAGGAAGCCAGTGATGGTCTGGTCATGCGCCTTGGCGGCATAATCGGCCACCGCCTTGGGATCCAGCGTGGCCGGATTGATGTTCAGTCCCGCGCCCGGCTGCACGATATTGCCGACCAGAAGCCCAATGATCAGGGCCAGCGTGGAGAAGGTCAGGAAGTAGATGAAGGCCTTGCCGACGACACGGCCGAGCTTCTTGAGATCGCTCATGCCGGCAATGCCGGTGATTACGGTCAGCGCGATCACCGGGGTGATTACCATCTTCACCAACTTGATGAAGGCGTCGCCCAGAGGCTTCAGGGACTTGCCGAGATCGGGATAGAAATGACCGAGCAAAATCCCCAGCGCGATCGCGACAAGGACCTGGAAATAGAGGTTTGCATAGAAGGGGCGCTTGCGCGGAGTTTCTGCCTTGGGCGTCTCGCTGAGGGCGATCATCTGTTCCTCCGTGGGGCTTTGGCAGGCGGCCTGGCCCAAAGGGTTTCCTCGACGCCGCTTTCTGCTAGCGGCTGCCCTGTAAACAGCAAGTCCTGTGCCAATCCATCAAGTTATTGATATTGCTTGCCTTCCACAATTCTTACCCTATGACGACGCCGGCCCCATTGAGCGAAGTCCCGCACATCGGCCTTGCCCATGTGCGGATTTCCGCACATGTTCGATATGAAGGATGACAACGGAAACCCATGAGCGGAGCTGCGCAAAGACGGCGAAGGCGACGGATCGAATGGCTGATTTTTGCTGCCCTCAGCCTGGCGAGCCTGGCGCTCGCCGTATGGCTCGCCGGCAATTATGGCATGCGCCAGGCCGCCGATGCCCTCAGGGCCCAGGCTGCCGGCAGCGCGACGCTGGATATCGCGGTCCTGCGCAGCGAGCTGGAAAAGCAGCGCACACTCTCGCTGGTGCTGTCGCGCGATCCCGATGTGCTCGCCACCCTGAGCACGCCGGATACCGCCCATATCGGCGCCATGAACGCCAAGCTCGAAAGCCTGAACGCCGGCGCGCGTTCGGCTGTGATCTATCTGATCGACCGTACGGGCCTGGCGATCGCCTCCTCCAACTGGAAGGAGGAGATCAGCTTCGTCGGCACCAACTATGCCTTCCGCCCCTATTTTACCGAAGCCGTGGCCAAAGGTGATACCGAGCATTTCGCTCTCGGTACCGTCAGCCAGCGGCCCGGCCTTTACATCGCTCGCCGCATCGACGGCCCGGGCGGCATGCAGGGCGTCATCGTGGTCAAGGTGGAGTTCTTCTCGGTCGAGGAAGACTGGCATCGCTCGGGCGCCATCGTCTACGTCACCGACCCCAGGGGCATCGTGCTGCTGACCAGCCAGCCGGAATGGCGCTTCATGGCGCAGGCCTCGTTCACCGCCGAGGAAGCAGCAAAGATCCGAACTTCGCTGCAATTCGGCGATTCGCCGCTGACGGTCTTGCCGATCCGGCGCGGCCAGGCGACGACGTCGGGCGCGGATTTCGTCTCCCTGCGCGGCAGCGGACTGCACCTTGCCAGTGTAAGCGAGGTACCTTCCACGAATTGGCAGCTGCATCTGCTCGAGCCCGCCGCACGAGCGCTCGCCGCCGGCGCCGCGACCTTGCGCTCCATCACCTTCGCCGTGGTCGGTGCCACGCTGGTCCTGCTCGGCATCCTGCTGCATAGGCGCCAACGGGCGATCGCGCGGACGGCCGAACTCACCGAGGCCCAGATCGAACTCGAGCACCGCGTCGAGGCGCGCACGCTCGACCTCAGCCAGAGCAATGCGCTCCTCTCCGCCGAGATCGACGAGCGCCGCAAGGTCGAGGCCAAACTGCAGACCGCGCGGGACGAACTCACCCAGGCCAACCGCCTTGCGATCCTCGGCCAGATCACGGCGGGCCTTGCTCATGAGGTCAATCAGCCGGTCGCCGCCATCCGCAGTTTTGCCGACAACGCCGCCATCTTTCTCGATCGCAGCGAGCCGCAGCCCGCACGCCAGAACCTGGCGACCATTGCCGGGCTGACCGATAGGATCGCCGACATCATCGCGCAACTGCGCCGCTTTGCCCGCAAGGCCAGTGGCGATATCGGTCCGGTTGCCCTGCAGGACGTGCTCGATGGCGCACTGCTGCTGGTCGGCATCAGGGCAAGGCGCCAAGGGGCCGAGATCGAGGTCGAGCCGATCGCGGAAGATCTCCGGGTGGTGGCCAATCGCGTGCGGCTCGAGCAGGTGCTCGTCAATCTCCTGCAGAATGCCCTGGAAGCACTGGAGGGACGACCCGAGCAAGCCATCCAGATCGGCATCGCCGGCGATGGCGACCTGGTCCGGCTCGCCGTCACCGACAACGGCCCCGGCCTCGCGCCCGAGGTGACGGCCAATCTGTTCACGCCCTTTACCACCACGAAGTCCGGCGGGCTCGGCCTCGGGCTGGTGATTTCCAAGGACATCGTCGAGGAATTCGGAGGTCGCCTGGAGGTGGAAAGCCGGCCAGGCCAAGGCTGCCGCTTCCTGATCACCCTGAAGCGGGCGGAGAAAGAAGGATGAACGGCATGGGCAACGCTTCGGTATTTCACGTCGCTCGATTTCCTGCTCCCGTCATTTCGAGCCTGGCGAAGCAATCCGGTCTCGCCCCTCCGCGAAAGACTGGATTGCTTCGCTGCGCTCGCAATGGCGCCTCGTCGACCAGCCTCCTTCCGGAGAGGCGCACGCCATGACCGTCAGCCCCCCCTTTCCCGTTGCCTTCGTCGATGATGATGCCGTCCTGCGTGACGCCAATGCGCAGACGCTGCGGCTTGCCGGATTCGAGCCGTTCCTGTTCGAATCCGCCGTCGAGGCCCTGAAGGCCATCGACGAACGCTTTCCGGGCGTGGTGATCACCGATCTGCGCATGCCGCGCATCGACGGCATGGAATTGTTCCGCACCCTGCGCACCCGCGATCCCGACCTGCCGGTGATCATGATCACCGGCCATGGCGACATCGCCACTGCCGTCGAGGCGATGCGCGAGGGCGCTTATGATTTCCTCCCCAAGCCCTTCGCCTCCGACCGGCTGATCCAGAGCGTGAGGCGCGCCACCGAAAAGCGGGCCCTGGTGATGGAGAACCGGCGCCTGCGCCAGGCGGCGGAAGAGGCCCACGCCCCCTCGCCCCTGCTCGGCGACGCTCCCGCGATGGAGCGCCTGCGCGAAACGCTGAAGGCGGTGGCCGATGCCGATATCGACGTGATGATCGTGGGTGAAACCGGCACCGGCAAGGAATTGGTGGCCGACCAGCTCCACCATCTCGGCCGCAGGCGCAGCGGGCGCTTCGTCGCCCTCAATTGCGGTGCGCTGCCCGAGACGGTACTGGAAAGCGAATTGTTCGGGCATGAAAGCGGCGCCTTCACCGGTGCGCTGAAGAAAAGGGTCGGCCTGATCGAGCATTCCAGTGGTGGCACGCTGTTCCTCGACGAGATCGAGAGCATGCCGCTCAGCGCCCAGGCCCGTCTGCTGCGCGTGCTCGAACAGCGCGAGATCACGCCGCTCGGTTCCAACACGGCCCGGCAGGTAGATCTGCGCGTGGTCGCCGCCGCCAAGAGCGATCTCGGCTCTCCCGTCCACAAGGCCAGCTTCCGGGAAGACCTGTTCCACCGCCTCAATGTGGTGACGCTGCGCATCCCGCCCGTGCGCGAGCGGCGCGAGGACGTGCCCTTGCTGTTCGCCGTCTATCTCGACCGGGCCTGCCGGCGCTTCCAACGGGAGGCGCCAATGCTGACGCCTGTCGTGCGCCACCACCTCGCCAGCCACGACTGGCCCGGCAATGTGCGCGAGATCGTGCATTTCGCCGAGCGTGTGGCGCTGGGCCTGGCCGAGATCGACCTGGCCGCGACCGGTAAGACCGTCCTGCCTCCGACAGCGGACCAAGGTGCCTCCCTGCCCGAACGGCTGGAGCGCTACGAGGCAGACCTCATCCGCGAGGCCCTCACCCGGCACAAGGGCGACGTGCGTGCCAGCCTCGACGCCCTCGGCATCCCGCGTAAGACCTTCTACGACAAGCTGGTGAAATACGGCATCAACCGCGCGAGTTTCGAGGCGGGAGAATCGTAATCTCCGGGTACGCGGGCATCTTGCCCGTTCTTCCCTTCCAGAGTGCGCCGCGTTTCCAAGAACGGGCAGGATGCCCGCGCGCCCTGAAAAACAACGGCCCTCCCCGCTGGCGCGGGAAGGGCCTTCATGACGTCAGGGAGTGACGATCGCCTTAGAACTGCGCCGTCTCGGTCGAATGTTCCATCGCCGTGGTCGAGCTCTGGCCTTCGCCCAGAATGGTGGCGACAGCGTCGAAATAGCTGGTGCCGACCTCGCGCTGGTGGCGCGTTGCGGTAAAGCCGTCGGCTTCGGCGGCAAACTCGGCCTGCTGGAGCTGCGAATAGGCGGCCATGCCATCCTGCTTGTAGCGGCGGGCGAGATCGAAGGTGGTGTAGCTGGTGTTGTGGAAGCCAGCCAGCGTGATGAACTGGTACTTGTAGCCCATCGCACCCAGCTCGCGCTGGAACGCCTTCATCGCAGCCGGATCCATATGCTTGGCCCAGTTGAACGAGGGCGAGCAGTTATAGGCCAGCATCTGGTCGGGGTGGACCTTCCGCACCGCTTCGGCGAAACGCTTGGCGTCCGGCAGGCTCGGCGTGGATGTCTCGCACCAGATCAGGTCGGCATAGGGCGCATAGGCGATACCGCGGGCGATCGCCGCCTCGAAGCCGCCCTTGAGCACATAGAAGCCTTCCGGCGTGCGCTCCCCGGTGATGAAGGGCCGATCGGCCTCATCGACATCGGAGGTGATCAGCCGAGCCGCCTCGGCATCCGTGCGGGCCATGATCAAAGTAGGCACACCCATCACATCGGCCGCGAGGCGCGCTGCATTCAGCGTCTTGATGAAGGTGCGCGTCGGCACCAGCACCTTGCCGCCGAGATGGCCGCACTTCTTTTCCGAAGCGAGCTGGTCTTCGAAATGCACTGCGGCGGCGCCGGCCTCGATCATCGCCTTCATCAATTCATAGGCGTTGAGCTGACCGCCGAAGCCGGCTTCGGCATCGGCGATGACCGGCACGAAGTAATCGAGCTGCTCGCCGCCCTTGCCGTCGACGCGCTCCATGGTCTGGATCTGGTCGGCCCGCTGCAGCGCCTTGTTGATGCGGCGCACCACGGAGGGCACGCTGTCGACGGGATAAAGGCTCTGGTCGGGATACATGTTGCCCGAGGTGTTGGCATCCGCTGCCACCTGCCAGCCGGACAGATAGATCGCCTCCAGACCTGCCTTGACCTGCTGCACAGCCTGGTTGCCGGTGAAGGTGCCGAGCGTCGGCACATAGTCGCGCTTGTGCAGCAGTTCCCACAGGCGCCTGGCGCCATTCTCGGCCAGCGTCTGGCGGATCGGCAGCGACCCAGCGAGCCGCTCCACGTCCCGCGGCGTGTAGTTGCGGCGGACGTTGCGCCAGCGATCCGGCGCCCATTCCGGGGCGGGGAAGGACTCGGCGGGACGGTTCTTCTGGGTATCGAGCATCACAAAGTTCCTAACGTGGAGACGTGTAAAGAAATTGACGGCGGAAGTGCTCTTCACCCTCCCCCTCCAGGGAAGGGTGAAACAAAGTCAATTGCGCCGGGTGCGGGTGAAGGTGGCGGCGATCATCGACTGGCCGTCGAACATGTGTTCGGAAGCGCCGCCGCCCACGCGGGTGAAGCGATGCCGGCCGATCTTGTGCACGATCGAGAAGTCCCGATCCGCCAGGCCCTGGGCGTGGTACTCGGCGTTGATCTCGGCCATGCTGGCGCCGATGATGGTGATGAATTCGTCGTGTTCGTTGCTCTGGCGCATCTGGTCCATAACGCATTCCTCCGTGCCGCGTTTCGTGTTAAGTCAATGATTGACACCGCGGCGCAATAAAGCAAGACGTATCGCAATTCCGGGGCGTCAACCGGAAAAGCGCTGTAAAGAAAATTTTGTAATGTTGTAAATCGTGTAAATATTTACAACATTACGGGACCAGGGACGAACGATGACAAGCGCCATGCAAGAGGCCGATCCGCGCATCGGCGGCAAGATTCAGCGGCTGCGCCGGCAGAGCCGGATTTCGCAGGCGCAGCTCGCCAGCTCGCTCGGCATTTCGGCGAGCTATCTCAACCTGATCGAGCACAATCGCCGGCGCATGACGGTGCCGCTGCTGTTGAAGACGGCGAGCTATTTCGGTGTCGACGCCACCGAACTCGCCGAGAACGACGATTCGCGCCTGGCCGGCGACCTGATGGAGCTGTTCGGCGACGACCTCTTCGCCGACAGCGACGTCACCAACCAAGATGTCCGCGATCTCGCCAGTTCCAACCCGCAGATCGGCCGGGCCATCGTGCATCTGTTCGATCGCTTCCGCTCGCTGCGCAACAGCAATCAAGGCGCAACCTCGGCGCAGGAGGCTGGCTATCACGTCGCCACCGATGCGGTTTCGGACTTCCTGCAGGCCAATGCCAACTATTTCCCGGGTCTGGAGGCCCAGGCCGAACGCATTCGCGGCGAGATCGACAATCTCTCCGATTCCTTCGAGCCCGGCCTCAAACTCTACCTCTCCAACGTATTCGGCGTGCATTGGCGGCTCGCTCCCCTGCCCCAAGGCCTTGCCGGGCGCCTCGGCCGCGACGAGGAGACCTTCGAGACGGCGGACGTGCTCTCGCCCGAAAGCGCCACCTTCACGGCCGCCCACCGCCTGGGCCTGCTCGCCGCCTCGCGCGAGATCGAGCATCTCATCACCGAGAGCGCCTTGCCGGCCGATGCACCGGCCCTGGCCCGCCATGCCCTCGCCGCCTATTTCGCCGGCGCCGTGATCATGCCGTATCAGCCCTTCCTCGCCGCCTGCCGGGAGACGCGCTACGACATCGACAGGATCGCCCGGCGCTTCAAGACCAGCTTCGAGCAGGTCTGCCATCGCATGACCACGCTGCAGCGCCCCGGCAACAGCGGCATCCCGCTGCACCTGATCCGCACCGACATCGCAGGCAACATCTCCAAGCGCTTCTCGCTCTCGGGCATCCACATTCCGCGCCATTCCGGTGCCTGCCCGCGCTGGAACGTCTATGCCGCCTTCCTGCTGCCGGGACAGATCAACATCCAGATCAGCCAGATGCCGGAAGGCACGCGCTATTTCTGCATTGCAAAGTCGTTGACAAAGGGCGGCCATCGCCACAATGCGCCCCGGCGCCATCTCTCGATCGGCCTCGGCTGCCACATCTCGCATGCCGCCGAGATGGTCTATTCCGACGGCATGGATGTTTCCAATTCCGCCCAGGCCGTAGCGATCGGCGTCGGCTGCCGCATCTGCCCGCGCCTCGACTGCGGACAGCGGGCCCATCCCCCCGCCGAGCACAAGCTGGTGCTGAACGAGCACGAGCACGCCGAGAGCCTCTATTCGCGGATCTGAGGCCGTTCGACGTAGCGATGCGACGAACGTCGAGCCTCACCGGGCGCCGAACCACCGCGACAGGGCCTTGGAGGCCTCCTCGGGCCCCTGCCCGGCCTCGCTGGCCCAGGCGACGACGCCATCGGGGCGGACCAGCACGGCGCTCAGACCGAGCCGGTCATGGACGTCACCGGCGACATAGTCGATCCGGTCGTTCCAGCGCGATGCAAGGGCTCGCCGCTGCGGCCGGGCATCGAAGTCCAGGAAAATGCCTTTGCCTGCCCTGAGGAGCTCGGCAAGCCTCCCCCCCTCCCTCAGCTCGAAATCGGGTGCGCTGCGGCCCACCAGCGGATGGCTGTCGCCGAGATCGTAGCGCAGAGACACGCCCCACACCCGTTCGGCGAAATAGGTCGCGCCGTCGCGCGTCTCGACGAGGTCGCGGATGATGGCTTCGAGCGCGCGCGTGCTGGCGGTCGGCCGCATGATCGCAACCTGGGCGCGGGACCAGTCGAGGATTCGCGCACCCACCGGATGCCGTTCCTCGAAATAGCTGTCGAGCAGACCGGCCGGGGCATCACCCCGGATCATGGCGGCCAGCTTCCAGCCGAGATTCATCGCATCGCCAAGCCCAAGATTGAGGCCCTGGCCACCCAGCGGAGAATGAATATGGGCGGCATCGCCGGCCAACAGCACCCGCCCTTTCCGATATGCCGTCGCTTGATAGGCGCGATCCGTCCATGTCGCGGCGCGCTTGAGGGTGGTCAGGGTGACATCGGTGCCGGAGACACGCCGAAGTACCGCCTGGACATGGTCGAGCGTGATCGCCTGGCTTCGATGGCAGGCGCCGCCGTCGAAATCGACCATCGCGATCGTCCCGGGTGGTGAATAGGTATACATGCCCGTCGGCGTGTAGTGGCGGCCCGGACTGAGCCCGTCCGGATCGGCCGTTTCGACGTCAACGGAATAGCCGGTGAATTCGGGGTCGGTGCCGGCGAACCCAAAGCCGCCGGCCTTGCGCACCGTGCTGCGGCCCCCGTCGCAACCGACCAGCCAGCCCCCGCGCAAAGTCGAAGTGCCGGCACGAATGGCCACGTCCTCGTCCGATTGATCGAAGCCCTCGACACCAATGCCCCGCCTGATCTCCACGCCCATGGCATGGGCGCGCGCGGCCAGGACGGTTTCGAGATGCTCCATCGTGACCGCAAGGCCGGAAGTGGCCGGGCTCGGCAGGCGATAGGGCCATTTCGAAGCATCGATGTTGTCATGGAAGAACTGGATGCCGGCGAAATGTCCGCCGGGTCGGCGGGACTGCTGCATCCAATGGGCAGCAGCCTGGGCAGCGCGGCCTGAACCGTCCTTCGCGGGCTGCGAGGACGCGATATCGTCCAGCAAGCCGCGACGGTAGAAAGCTTCCGCCGTAGGCACCGACAAGCCCCTCAAGCCGAAGGGAAGCCGCTTCAGGGGGGATTGCGGATATTCGTTCTGCTCCAGCACCAATACGGACAGATCCGCAAGGCGCAGCTCACAGGCCAGGAACAGGCCGACCGGTCCTCCGCCGGCAATCACGACATCATACAGCAAGGGATAGATCCTCCATCGCGCTGGTGAATGCAGGTCTGCACCCCAGCAGCGCCCTGGCGAAAGGCGCCATAGCGGCCCCAATCATCGCTTGAGGCATGTCACCAATACCGTTATAAAACTACACTGAGTGCGATTTTTTATTACACTCAGTGTAATTTTGCAAGAGGTGACGATGGAGCCGTTTCGCATGGAAGACCTCTCGCCAAAGCCGCAGGGCCTGCGGGAGCGCAAGCGGCGAGAAACGTCCGGGCGCATCGTCGAAGAAGGCCTGAAACTGTTCGTGAAACATGGCTATGACGGCACGACGCTCGAGGCGATCGCGCAGGCATCCGGCATCTCGCGCCGGACCTTCTTCTACTATTTCAAATCGAAGGAAGACGTCCTGCTGGCCGCGCATGATGGTGGTTTCCGGGAAGAACTCAAGCCGGCCATGCTGGCGGAGTCCCCCGAGCAGCGCCCGCTGGCTGCCGTCCAACACTGCCTGATCAAGCTTGCTTCCCGGCGCGAGACCAAGGAGTCCATCGTTTTCGACCGCCTGATGCAATCGACCGAGGCCCTGCGCGCACGCAAGGAGGCCGGCTTCGTCGAGACCGAGCGCATCCTGCTGGAGGCGATGTGCGAGCTATGGCCTTCCCCCGAACGGCGGGACGGGCTTCGGCTGGTGGCGATGGTGGCCATGGGCACCTTGCGGCTCGCCCTGGAGAGATGGAAGCAGAGCGAAGCTGCGCGTCCTCTCGCCCACTATGTCGAAGAAAGTTTCGGCCTTTTGGCGAAGGAGTTCTGATGATGGCCGCGGTTCCGCAGAGGGGTGTCGGAACGCAGGCTGCCCTTGCCCGCACTCCCCATCACCGCTGCAGCTCTGCCAATAGCAACGGCATTGCGACTTGACCGATCAGGCACCGTCATTGCGAGCGCAGCGAAGCAATCCAGAGGCACGCGCGGCGCGCTTTGGAGACTGGATTGCTTCGCTGCGCTCGCAATGACGTGCGAGTCAAACATCACGACCATTGATATAGACTGTCGCCATGTCCGCCCCCACCCGCAAGATCATCCATATCGACATGGATGCCTTCTACGCTTCCGTCGAACAGCGTGACGATCCCTCATTGCGCGGACGACCGCTGGCCGTGGGCTACTCGGAACGCCGCGGCGTGGTCGCGGCGGCGAGCTATGAGGCGCGAGCCTTCGGCGTGCGTTCCGCCATGCCCTCCTCGACCGCGCTGCGCAACTGCCCCGATCTCATCTTCGTCAGGCCGCGCTTCGAGGTCTATCGCGCCGTCTCCCGCCAGATCCACGCCGTCTTCGCCGAGTTCACGCCGCTGATCGAGCCTCTGTCGCTGGACGAGGCCTATCTCGACGTCACCGCGAATTTGCAGGGCCTGCCCAGCGCGGCAGCGACGGCGCAGGCCATCCGCACGCGTATTCTCGAGGAAACCGGCCTCACCGCCTCGGCCGGCATCTCCTACAACAAGTTCCTGGCCAAGCTCGCCTCCGATCACCGCAAGCCCAATGGCCAGTTCGTCATCACCCCCGCCATGGGACCGGCTTTCGTGGAGACATTGTCGGTGGCCAAGTTCCACGGTGTCGGCCCGGTCACGGCCGAGAAGATGAACCGTCTCGGCATCATGACCGGCGCCGACCTCAAGGCACAGCCCCTGGAGGATCTCGTCCGCCATTTCGGCAAGGCCGGGGCCTGGTACCATGCGATTGCACGGGGCGAGGACGACCGGCCGGTGGAGCCGGACCGCCCGCGCAAATCCTCCGGCTCCGAGACGACGTTCTCCGACGACCTGACGAAGCCCGAGGATATCGAGGCCGGCGTCCTCGCCATGGCCGACGAGGTCTGGGCCTGGTGCGAGAAAACCCAAGCCTTCGGCCGCACCGTGACGGTGAAGATCAAATATGCCGATTTTCAGCAGGCCACCCGCAGCCGCACCCGGGCTGCACCGGTGCACACCCGGGAAACCCTGCAATCCGTCAGCCTGGACCTCATCCGCAGCGTGTTCCCGCCGACGAAGGGCATCCGCCTGCTCGGCGTCACTCTATCGGGTTTTGCGTCGGAGGAAGTTTCGGACAGCGACCAGCTCGAACTCGGCTTCGAGGAGCCATGATTGCCGAAAAACCTTGCCCTGACTGTCCGCCTTTCGCCACTTGACTTAAAGTTCACTTGAACTTGTATGAAACGAACCTGAGTGATTCAGGGAGTTTCGATCGATGAGCGTTCATACCGATCTCAAGGGCCTTCGCGTCGCCGTTACCGGCGGCACCTCTGGGTTGGGGCTGGCCCTCGTGCGGGCGCTGACCGGGAGAGGCGCGCAGGTCGCCTTCGTTGCCCGCACCAGGGAGGCCGTCGAGCGCGTGGCCGCGGAAACCGGTGCGCTCGGCATTATCGGCGATGTCGGATGCAAGACCGATATCCATCCGATCGCCCTGCAGATCACCGGCAAATTCAGCGGCCTCGACCTGCTCGTCAACAATGCCTCCAGCCTCGGGCCGGTTCCTCTCGACTTGCTGGCCGATACGCAATGCGAGGAACTGGAGGAAGCCCTCGCGACCAATCTGGTCGGCCCTTTCCGCCTGACCAAGGCCCTGTTCGGTGCCCTCACAGCCTCGGCACGGCAGGGGCGCGACGTTGCCGTGGTCAACATCACCAGCGACGCGGCCGTCAACGCTTGTGCCGGCTGGGGCGCCTATGGCGCCAGCAAGGCTGCGCTGCAGCATCTCACCGCCATCTGGGCCGAGGAAGCGCGCGAAGAAGGCGTGCGCTTCCTTGCCATCGATCCCGGCGACATGGACACGCCCCTGCATGCGCAAGCCGTTCCGGAGGCCGACAGATCCGCGCTCAAGCGCCCGGAAGAAGCGGCAGCCGACATCATACGCACCCTGGGCCTGGATCAACCGCGCCTCGCCTTGACCCTGGAGACCCGGCCATGATCGCCGCCGACAATCCCGAACCAGGCGCTGCACGGCTGCTCGCCGTCTCCGACACCGGCAAGATCCGTCATTTGTCGCGCAGTGCCTTGTCGCTGCTATTCAGCTCCGGCGATCTGGTCGTCGCCAATGATGCAGCCACCCTGCCCGCCAGCCTTGCCGGCAGCCATGTCGACAGCGGCAGGGCAATCGAGGTCCGGCTTGCCGCCTGGGTTGCGGCCGGCAACCCCAGCCGTTTCATCGCCGTCGTCTTCGGGGCGGGTGACCACCGCATGCGCACCGAGGACCGCCCTGCGCCACCCCAGTTGTTCGCCGGCGACAAGCTCGAGCTTGGCCCGCTGATGGCCGAGGTCGAACGCCTGCACGGTTATCCCCGTCTGGTAACGCTGCGTTTCTCTGGTCCCTCGGAGCGTATCCTCGCCGGGCTGGCCCGGCATGGGCGACCGATCCAATATGCCCATGTGCCCGAGCCTCTGGCGCTTTGGGACATGAGGACGGCGATCGCGGCCGAACCCTTGGCGTTTGAACCGCCCTCGGCCGGTTTTGCGCTCGATTGGCGCACGATCGCCGCCTGGCGACGGCGCGGTGTCGGCTTTGCCAGCCTGACGCACGCCGCCGGCATTTCCTCGACGGGCGATGCGGTCATGGATCTGCGCCTTCCCTTCGACGAGCCCTATCGCATCCCGGCGGCGACGGCAGCCGCGATCGCGCGCACGAAAGCCGCCGGCGGACGTGTGATCGCCATCGGCACCAGCGTGGTGCGGGCGCTCGAACATGCCGCCTCAGCCCCCTGCGGCCTCAAGGCCGGCGACGGCGTGGCACAGGGTCGAATCGGGCCGAAATCGAGACTTCGTCTCGTCGATGCCATTCTCAGCGGCGTCCATCAGCCGGGCGAAAGCCATTTCGAACTGCTGCGCGCCTTTGCCGACGACCTAACGCTCGACCGCGTCTGCCTGATGCTGGAAGCTTGGAACTATCGCGCCCACGAATTCGGCGATTCCGTGCTGATCGAGCGCCGGACGCCGGAGCGAAAAGAACGGGGCGCAGTTCAGCCGGGGCGCCTTACGGCAGCCTCCCTATGGGCAAGGGCGGCCCCTACTCCATGAGGGCCGCCTTCATGAAGCAGACCATGGTGGCGTGGACGGGCTCGTCGCCGACCACGCGGATGGCATGCTGGCGGTCACAGCGATAGCGGAGCGTCTCGCCGGGCTCCGCCCGTTCGCGCACGCCGGCCACGTCAACCTCGACCACGCCGGCCAGGATCGACAGGCATTCGACCGAGCCGCGCTGATGGGCGTCGCTTTCGAGCACCCCGCCCGGCTCGGCCCTGAAGTCATACCATTGCAACCATTCCACCGTCTTCAGCCAGCCGACCACCGCCAGACGGCACTTGCCATCGTCCGAAATAATCACGGGCGTATCGACACGGGTGGTCTTCTCGATGAAGGGCTCGTCGTCGCTCGAACCCAGCACTCTTTCGATCGAAACGTCGAGAGCCTGGGACAGACGCCAGATCGTCGCCAAAGTGGGGTTGGTCTCGTTGCGCTCGATCTGACTGATGATCGACTTGGCGACGCCCGACTGCTCGGCCAGTTCCGACAGCGAGAGATTATAGGCCTTGCGCAGACGCTGGACCGTCTTGCCGAGTTGCCCCGATAGCGCAACCGCGCCCGCATCGAGTTCACCCCGCCTGTCCAACCCACTCATTGCCAGCCTTTCGTTTGTTATGACGAACGATCGTTTGTTCTGGCGGACAATACGGCCAAGCCGTGCGGGAGAAAAGCCTTTTGATAGGAAACATAGGCGGGTTCGGATACATGTCCATCGCCCAATGAGCTCTCCACGGTCCATGACAGGCTCTAGACCCGGGCCAAGACTCCCCCTGCGAGCCAGATCGTCCTAAGATCGCGCGCTCGATTGCCTGCAGGCGGGCTGCAGGATCGACCAGGATCGACGATGGGGCACGGGCAAAATAGTTCGGGCGAGCCTGTCTTTTGGTACCGGCCTCCGCCCTCTCGGCTGAGCGGGCTGGTCAGCGGGATCTACGGCTATCGGGAGAACGGCGCTGCCATGCAGCGCCTCACCGAGGCTGCCTCGCTGGCCGTGCCGCTGATCATCAATTTCGGCAGCCCTTTCCATATCGGTCTCGGCAGGGCGCCAACCCTGGCAGACAGCTATGGCAGCTTTGCTGCCGGCCTGTTCGCAGGCCCCATCATCATGGATTCTGATGGTGCGGCCGAATGCATCCAGATCAATTTCACGCCGCCCGGCGGCCGGCTGTTCTTCGGGCTGCCAATGAGCGAGCTGGCCGACAGCATGGTCGCGCTGGATGATCTGGCCGATGCCGGCATCGGCCAATTCGCCCGGCGTCTCGCGGACCTGAATTCCTGGCAAGCGCGCCTCGATCTCGCCGAGCGTTTCGTGGGGACGCGCCTCGGGCAGGCTTCGCAGGCCAACCCCGCCATCGGCTGGGCGTTCCGCCAGCTCATGCGCAAAGGCGGCGACGTCCGCATCGGCAGACTGGCGGAAAAACTCGATTGGAGCCGCCGGCGCCTGGTCGCGAGCTTCCGTGAAGAAATCGGACTGCCTCCGAAATCTGTCTCTCGCATCATCCGCTTCAACGCCGCGCAGGCCCTTGCCGCCAAGGACACGGCAGCGGGTTGGGCCGATATCGCGGCGGCTTGCGGTTATACCGATCAGGCGCATCTCACTCGCGAATTTACCGCGCTGGCCGGCTGTTCGCCGGCGGCGTGGCGCCCCGGCGCGTAACATTTCTTCAAGACCGCCCATCGCCCTCGGGAACACACTCGGCTCCGGTCCACAAACGGAGACATTTCCCATGGCGCCATCGTCAACCGAAGCCCCCCGCCTCTACCCGGCCCTGCGCTATGCCAATGCACGCGCCATGATCGACTGGCTGCAGCAGGCCTTCGGCTTCACCCTGCACGCCTGCTACGGCGATGGCGACATCGTCGACCACGCCCAGCTTGCTCTCGGCTCCTCGATGATCATGCTCGGCACGGCGCGCGACGACAATTTCTGCAAGATCGTCGGCTCGCCGGGATCGGGCGGCGGCAAGTCGATCTATATCGCCGTCGACGACGCCGATGCCGCCCATGAGCGCGCCAAGGCCGCTGGGGCAAAGATCGAGGAAGAACCTGTCGATCGCGACTATGGCAGCCGCGAATTCATCTGCCGTGATCCGGAAGGCAATATCTGGGCTTTCGGCACCTATTGGCCGAAGGCATCCGAGCCCGCCTCCCCCTGAAAAGCAGGGGCACGGCAGTCGCGAAAGCTGCCGGAAAGTGGATAGCGGCTTTCGGCAAGCGCGCAGCGACGACGATGGCCTGCGGCGCCGGACCCTGCTGAAATCGGGTCCGGCGCCGCGGCTGCTTTCATCCTATTCGGCCGCCAGCTTCCTGGCCTGCGCGTCCTGGATCGTGCGCCACACCACCTCGGGCGTCGCCGGCATGTCGAGCTTGGTGACGCCGACTCCGCGCCTGAGGGCATCGATCACCGCATTCATCACCGCCGGGGCAGCGCCGATGGTGCCGGCCTCGCCGGCTCCCTTGACGCCGAGCGGATTGTTCTTGCAGGGGATGTTGCGCGTCTCGAAATGGATGAAGGGCAGATCGTCGGCCCGCGGCAGGGCGTAGTCGGTGAGCGAAGCCGTAAGCAACTGGCCGTCTTCCGAATAGACCGTGCGCTCCAGCAAGGCCTGGCCGATACCCTGCACCACGCCGCCATGCACCTGTCCCTCAAGCAGCAGCGGGTTCACCACCATGCCGAAATCGTCGACGATGGTGTAGCCGAGGATCGCGGTGACGCCGGTCTGGGGATCGATCTCCAGCTCGCAGACATGCGTGCCGTTCGGATAGGTCGCCTCGCCGGGCTGATAGTCTGTCTCGGCGCTGAGCAGATCGGGCGTCGCCTTGGGCAGGCGGGCGAGCGCTGCGAAGTCGATGGCCTTGTCGGTGCCGACCACGCGCACGCGGCCGTCGACGATTTCGAGATCGGCGATGCCGGCCTCGAGTTCATCGGAGGCGAGCGTTTTCAGCTTCTCCGCCAGGGTCTGGCTGGCCCGGGCTACGGACGCGCCGCCCACCGGGATCGAGCGCGAGCCGCCGGTGCCGCCGCCCGTCTTGATCAGGTCGGAATCGCCCTGGATCACATTGATTCGCTCCAGCGGCAGGTCGAGATATTGCGAGACGAACTGGGCGTAGGCCGTCAGGTGCCCCTGCCCGTTGGTCTGCGTGCCGATCAGCACGGTGGCGGTACCGTCCTTTTCGAGCGTGACGCTGGCGGCTTCCTTCGGGCCGTCGGCGCAGGCCTCGATATAGGTGGACATGCCAATGCCGCGGAATTTGCCGGCCTTCTTCGAGGCCTGCCAGCGGCCCTTGAAATCACCCCAGCCGGCAACCTCCATCGCCTTGCGCATATGGCCCTCGAACTCACCCGAATCATAGGTGCGGCCAGTGGGCGCCTTGAACGGCATCTGTTCCGGCTTGACGAAATTGCGCGAGCGCACCGTATCGACCGAAAGCCCGGTCTCGAAGGCAATGGCGTCCATCAGCCGCTCGATGAGATAGGCAGCCTCCGGCCGGCCGGCACCGCGATAGGCATCGACCGGCAGCGTGTTGGTGAAGACGCCGCGCACCCTGACGTCCATGGCCGATATCGCATAGGCGCCGGTCGCCATCAGGGCGCCGAGCCAGGGAATGAAGGGCCCGAACTGCGAAAGATAGGCGCCGAGATCGCCAATGATGTCGATCCTCACCGCCAGGATGCGCGAGCGCCGGTCCAGCGCCGCCTCGATGCGGCTGATATTGTCGCGCCCCTGGGTGTCGGCGAGGAAATGCTCGGCCCTGTCGGCGAACCACTTCACCGGCTTGCCCAGGCGCCGCGCCGCCTCCAGCGAGAGCGGATATTCGCGATACATGAAGGCCTTGGTGCCGAAGCCGCCGCCAACATCGCCGGTCTTCACATGCACCTTGTCGGGCTCGACCTTGAAGACATGGTTGGCGAGCGTATCGCGGATGGAGTGCACGCCCTGGCTGCCGACCGTCAGGGTGAAGCGCTTGCCGTCCCATTCGGCCAGACAGCCGCGGGTTTCCATGTAATTGGCGACCAGGCGGTTGTTGACTACGTCCAGGGACACCACGCGGGCCGCCTTGTCGAAGGCCTTGGCCACTTTCTTGGTGTTGCCGATCTGAGCATCGAACGCCAGGTTCGAGCCATGGTCGGGCCAGACCAGCGGTGCGCCCGGTTCCAGGGCAGCCACCGAACCGACGATGGCGTCGAGCGATTCGTAATCGACTGGAATCGCCTCGGCGGCGTCACGGGCTTCGATAAGCGAATCGGCGACCACGAAGGCCACCGCATCGCCGACATGGCGCACCACGTCCCGCGCCAAAAGCGGATAGGGCTGCGGGCGCTGCGGCGAGCCGTCGGCGTTCTTCATCAAGGCCAGGCAGGGCAGGTCCCCGAGCCCATCGAGATCGGTCGCCGTGAGAATCAGCTTAACCCCCGGCATCGCCGCAGCGTCGGAGAGATCACCGATGCTGAAGCGGGCATGGGCATAGGGAGAGCGCAGGACATAGGCCCTGAGCACGCCGGAACGCGATTCGTCGTCGACATAACGGCCCGTGCCCGTAATGAAGGACTGGTCCTCCTTGCGGCGCACGGCCTGGCCAACGCCAAATTTGGTGGGCGGCATACGGGACCTCCGGCGATTTAATGAATGGCGCTTTTGAATAGAGCCTTCGAATAGCACGCCGGAGCGCAATTTCAAAAAAGCTGAAGAATTTTTCCGTCACACGCTAGACACACACAAAGAGCTTTGCTACATCGCCGCCATCGAACGCGGCACCGCGTCGCGCTTCGGTGGTTTCGATGGGCGCATAGCTCAGTTGGTAGAGCAGCTGACTCTTAATCAGCGGGTCCTAGGTTCGAGCCCTAGTGCGCCCACCATCGAAACTCCTGATATCGCTGACGAAAAGCAAGGCGCCCTCTGGGGCGCCTTCTTTCGTTTCAAATCCAGTCGTCCCACGCGGCACCTCCGTTTTCCCTCCTGCCATGCAGGACGTGCAGAGATCGCGCGGCGATGGCCGCCGGCTTGCGGCTCGTACCAAACTCCTGGAGGTGGAAGATGCCGGCGAATGATGCCGTCATCGAGCCCGGATGATGGCGGCGTTGCCCAACAGAAAGTCGGCGCGCTGTCCTGGGAGCTTGTTTGAAAACATGCCGGACTCGCGGCCGGCGATTACGACATCCATAGTTCTGGCCGTTCCATTCTCGATGAATATTGCGCCCGCCGAAAATAACTACATGATGCCGCGACGTAATGTATATCGGTCAGAATTCAGGCGTCATCACGATCTGAATTCCCGACTATCCTTCATATCGGAGATAAATCGATCTCAACGCGACAATCTTCGAAACTAATCATCTCAGATGATGACGCAGGCATGACGTTCACCCTCCTAAAGAATTAATATTTGCCTATCTCCTACTCCTTATAAAATTTCATACAGGTGATATTATCAGCATTACT
This sequence comes from Labrys sedimenti, assembly GCF_034424805.1. Taxonomy (NCBI): domain Bacteria; kingdom Pseudomonadati; phylum Pseudomonadota; class Alphaproteobacteria; order Hyphomicrobiales; family Xanthobacteraceae; genus Labrys; species Labrys sedimenti. Next base: position 360,995 of record NZ_JAXOUF010000001.1, on the reverse strand, counting down.
GGACTGGGGGCATTCCAGAAAGAGCGAGTTACTGATCATGAACATCGCCTTCGAAAATAAAATAGAGAGAGGACCGCCATCAATTTGTGACGACATAGATCACATACTCGAAACCAGCGAACGAACATTTAAAGAAAATTACAACGTTCGACCTTTCAAAGTTCATCATACACTTTGCCGGAGTGGCTTGTTCGAGATCTCCGAGATCGTCAAAACTGCCCGCAGCATCATCGGGAGTGGCAATGCAGCCGATTTTCTCGCTCTCGATTTGAGAAAGGAATCGATCAGCAGCAAATTCACCGAGGCTACGCAGCACGATCGATTGACGGAAGTGATCGAACGCCTCGGCGAGGGAGGCTCCTGGATCAGGCTTTCGCGGACGCAGGACTATAATCGCGACTATGCCCAGGTTCTCGCCCGACTCATCGACGAAATCGGGATCTATGCCGATCGTCCGTTCCGCCAGGAGGTGACCTGGGCGACCTTGACCGTGATTCTGACCTCACCGGGGATCTCTACCCCCTTCCATATCGACCACGAATCCAACTTCCTGTTCCAGATTCAGGGCGAGAAGGATGTCTGTCTGTTCGATCCCGGAGACCGCGAGGTTCTGCCGGAAATCGAGCTCGAACGCTTCTATGCCAGCAGCTACAATACGCCGAGCTACAAGCCCGAACTGCAGAGCCACGGCCAGATCTTCAAGCTGACGCCCGGCGAAGCCGTGCATCATCCGCCTGTGGCGCCCCACTGGGTCAAGAACGGCAACAACGTCTCGGTAAGCCTGAGCATTTCCTTCTGCATGCGTCCGTTGGAGCAACGAGCCAGAATCTATCAGGCCAATTTCATGCTGCGCCAGCTCCGGCTGAAGCCGAGACCACCCGGTTACTCCCCCAGGCGGGATGCCCTCAAGGCCAAGCTGGTCTCAGCCCTTGAAATGCCCAATCCCAAGACCTTCCAGGATATCGTCTATTCTCCGATGACCCGGCTGAAATCGCCCATGCAATTCCTGAAGAAAGTTTCCGGTCATCGAGGCAGCGCCTGAGAAGTCGACGTGCCTTCCGGTCGAGCTTCAACCGATCGGCGGAACCGCCAAAAGAAAACCCGGCGCTGTCGGAACGCCGGGCCAAGGAGGTTGCTGTCTCGCTGAATCGCGAGCCGATGGTGATAAATTTCATATCACGTGATACGCGCGTGACATGAGAGCCACGCGGGCACGGTGGCCCCGGTCCTGCCATTCGCTGCCAAAGAAAAAGCCCGGCGATACGCTACCTGCCGGGCCAAGATCGGATGCGACGTATCGGGCCGGTATTGGGACGGCCGACAACATGCGATGATTAGACCAAATGGTGTGACGGGAGCGTGATAGAACTCGGCGCGCTGCGTCTCCGGCATTCACGCTGCCAATTTCCTGATGAAGAAACCGCTTGCTACCCATCTCTGCGCCCTGCTGCCAACGCCGGCTGTCACGGCTTGGATAAACGCTTCACATTGGATCGAACCTTGCGCCGATAGTCTCGAACCACAGCACCAGGTGCCGCACCCGTCATCAGCTTGCCAGCGGCGTTCTGCGCGGCAACGACTTTCTCGCTGATCATCAGCTTGGCCTCGCGCTCGGCGCGGCTTCCACCCTGCGCCAGCCGAAGCGTACGCAGCCAAATGGCCTGCTGCGATTCAAAAGCAAGCATCGACATGTCGTAAAACAGTTTGAACATCAGATCTCCTATGCCCTTGCGTAACATAGTCCGATGTTTGCGACGCAGCTATGTCGATCACGCAAGTCCGGCATTCACACCTGCCGCTCCTCCACGACTACAACACTCCTTCGCCACTTCCGTTGAAGAGGGCGACCTGCCCCTCCGGCCTTCGGGTCGGAGGGGCGACCTGCGTTTTGCTTCAGAACGCGCTGGTGGCGTCCTTGCGCATTTTCTTCACGACGGGATTGGCTCCCATCCACAGAAACAGCCGCGTCAGGGCCACAAAGAGCAGGAACAATCCACCAAGCGCCAAGGGCACCAGCCATTGCTCGTCGCCGCGCAGGCGGAACGAGCCGAGGCTGCCCAGTTCCTGCCAACTGTCGGTCAAGGCAATGAAGCCGAAGATCACAGCCAGATTGAAGGCCAGCGATATCACGAAGCCGACAAGCGCTATCAACCAGGCCTTGACGCCCCTGGGCTTCATGCCGGTGCGGGTTGCATAGTATTTCCCGGTTCCCGAGCCCGCCGTCATCAAGGGCAGCACGCCCAGGAAGGAATTCTTGCTCATGTCGATATGCAAGAAGGCTTCCAGCAAGAAGGCAATGACCACGACGGCGATCGCCGCAAGAACATATATCCATGAAAAGCGAAAGACGACTGCTCCGAATGAAACGGTATTGGTCGCCGGAACGTAACTATCCACTCACAAGCCCCCCAGGCTCAAACGAAACTCAGCAAGCTGTTTTCAGCCCGCATTCGACCGCCCCTCTAGCTGATTCTCCTTGCTGTTATGAGTTGTACGTTCGGACTAGGCAGTTCCAGGCGAAACTCCCGGTCACCTTTGCTCCCACAAAACGCCGGGTCGAGGCGTCCACCCGAATGATGCATGCAGCCAAAGAAAAAGCCCGGCGCTAGACGACCTGCCGGGCCAGGATCTTCGGATGCAATGATGTCATCGAGGCGATGTCGGAGGGTGGCCGACAACAATCGATCAATGACCCGAAGGGTGAGACGGGGATGCGATATAGCTAAACTGGCCATTGTGCCATGGGATCATGTCCTTGGGCTTCGTCTGTGTTCCAGGTGTTCTTCGCCATGCGCACAGATTAGGAATATCGTCTATATTAAAGTATGCACCCCCAATACCTATGTATGGCCCAGCTGCGTCTGACGTCTAATTCTTATCTAAGTTTCAACGGTCTAACTCACGGGCGTTCCCACCCCGGGAACCCGGAGGCCCGGATGACAACCTCAGCAAGGCGTCCTCCCCGGGCCTCCCCCCTTTTTGGGCGATCCATCCTTTGCGTGATGCAACCGCGATTGAGCTTCCTCTCGAGGAGGACACGAGCCCGTCTGTCCTGATCCCAGAACAGGAAGAAGTGAGCGAGACAATGCGCGTCCTGTGCGAAAACGCACAACCCCGTGCCGCGGCACAGGCTAAGCCGCGCATGGATCATCTCACTGGTCCATGCAGTGCATCTCGACACATCTCCATCAGACCCGAGCCCGCTCCATGATCGCCAGAGCCCCCCTCCTGCTGCCCGCCGCGTTGATGTGCCTGGTAGTGCTTGCGCCCACCGGGCTTGCCGCTCAAGAAGCGCCCATGGCGAACGCTCCTGCAACGGCCCCCGCTTGCGCTCCAGGCTTCCATTTCAATCAGTGGCGCAGATGCGTACCCAACCGCTCCATCAACGACGCCAGTCGCGATGCGTTCGATCCCCGACGCATGGTGTCGAGTGCCTCGGTCGGCCAGACATCGGAGCATCACAAAACCATTGACGTATGCCCGCCGTCGCAGCGTCCCAATCACGCCGGCCAATGCATTCCCAACGGCTGACGGGGGCCGGCACACCGCCTCGAAAACGACCGATACGGCCGAATGGCCCGCTCATCGACCGGCAACAGAGTTACCCAAGGGCCTGGCGAGGCCTCTTTTTACCCTTTTGGACGGTTCGAATAGGCCCTTCAGGCGGCGCGCTTGCGCAGGCTCTTGATGCCGCACCAGACCAAGAACAGCACCACCGGCGCCGCGCACAGCATGGCAATGGCCTTGTCGACATGCCAGATATGGCTGACGCCCTCGATCATGTAGCCGATGATGGCAAGGGCATAGTAGGAGATCGCGATGATGGAGAGCCCCTCCACCGTCTCCTGCAGACGATATTGGCTTTCCGACGTGCGCGAGATGGTATCGAGAATCGTCTGGTTCTGGGTTTCCAGGCTCAGGCTGATATGGGCATTCAAGAGTTCCGCCGAGCGCTCCAGTTTCATTGCCACCGCCTGCAGGCGCTTTTCCGTCGCCAGGCAGGTGGCTACCGCCGGTGTGGTCCGATTGGTCAGATAGCGGTCGATGGTGGTGAACTCGCCGATCGGTCGCTCGACGAGCTGCCGCAGGCGGGTATCGAGCACGGCCGCATAAGCCTGGCTTGCCGCGAAACGGAAACTGGTTTCCTCGATACTGCGGCCAACCTCTGCCGACAGCGCATGGATGCTCTCCAGCGCCTCCCGGTTCTCCCTGGTCGAATGGGTATGGCCGACGCGTCCCATCACCTGGCTGACAGCCCCCTCGAACTGGCGGATCGTGGAGCCGAGCGCCCGAGCCACCGGCAGGCCGAGCAGGACGAAATTGCTGTAGGTCTCAATCTCCAGAAGCCGGCGCACAAGCACGCCACGGCGCAAGACGTTGCACTGGCCGGCCGCGAGTTCGTAGCGGGTGAAGCCGTCGCGATCACGATTGAAATCGGTCGCGACCTGGGCCCGGCCGTCATAAAGCTCGGAATAGCACAGGCTGATCGGGTTGAAGCCGACCAGCGCCGCTTCCGTGATCGTATGGGTTTCTGTCAGGTCGACACGCGTAGCGCTGACCCGCTGCAGCCCCGCAAAGCAATCCAGGCCGATATCCTCCGGCCAGGGCTCGCGGTCGGTGAGATCGGACTGCCAGGTCAGGGTCGCGAATTCGTTGTGGAGTTCGAAGGTGGCCTTGCGCCCTCCCCGTTCCACCTTGATGTGGCGTGTACGTGCATCGTCGAAGGGCAGCACGGGCTGGCCAGCGAAAAGGGCGAAGCGCCGCGCCACCTCCTCCAACGAAGGTCCGGCATCCGCCGGCATGAAGGCGATCCTGCGGATGCGGGCCGAGGTTGCGATCGGTTCAGTCGGCCGGGCATGCAACTCGGCATAGATGGCCGCTCGCCCCTGATGGTCGACAAACGGGGGCTCGCTCGCTTCCGAGACGCCGATCGCCGTCATCGTGATTTCTCCAATTCCATTGCGCCGAGCCTTTCGAAGCAATTTCCGGGCCAGTATTTGCTGGTTTACCCCACCTGTACCCGCAGGAAATACACGCCAGCGTTGCAGTGCGAAAGGCTGAACAAGTGCACTCGCCCGCCTCCATTTGACGCGGCACGGCCATTCTTTGCTTCTCATCGACGGTTGAGGCCCTTACACCGGCATGTCGCAATCGCCCGTCAGGAGCACGAGAGCCATCGTGAGTATCATCTTGGTCACCGGGGGCGCCGGCTATATCGGCAGCCATGTCTGCAAGACCCTGGCTTCATCCGGGTACAGCCCCGTCGCCTGCGACGATCTCTCGAACGGCAGAGAAGGCCATGTACGCTGGGGGCCGCTCGAACAGGGCGACATTACCGATGCGGACTGGCTTGCCGGCGTTTTCGCTCGCCATCGCCCCGAAGCGGTCATGCATCTTGCCGCCTACGCGAATGTGGGGTCGTCAGTCACCGATCCCTCGCCCTGCTATGAGGCCAATGTCGCAGGCACGCTCGCCGTGATCGAGGCAGCCCGGCACAATGGCAATTGCCCGATCATCTTCTCCTCGACCTGCGCCGTCTATGGCGACGCCCCCGCCCTTCCGGTCACCGAAACCTCTCCCACGGCGCCTGTCAGCCCCTATGGCACCTCCAAGCTCATCGGTGAGCAGGCGCTCCGCCACTACGACTCGGCCTATGGATTGCGGAGTGTGACGCTGCGCTATTTCAACGCGGCCGGCGCCGACCCCGACTGCGAGATCGGCGAGCCGCATGCGACGAGCAGCCTCGCCATACCCAAGGCCATCCGGGCTGCCTTGGGCCTCGGCCCCGCCTTCAGGCTATTCGGTACGGACTATGCCACGGCCGATGGCACCGCCATGCGCGACTATGTCCACGTCATCGATATTGCCGATGCGCATCTGCGGGCCCTCGATCACCTGCAGGCGGGACGCGGCAGCCTCACGCTCAATCTGGGCAGTGGCCGCGGTGCCACCGTACGGGAACTGCTGAATGCGGTCGAAACCGCTACCGGGCACCCCGTACCGGTCGAGCCTCACCCCCGCCGTAGCGGCGACCCGGCCGCCCTCTATGCGAATATCGACAGGGCAGCCGATGCGCTGGGCTGGACTCCGGCCAATAGCGACCTCCACGGTATCATCGCCAGCGCCGCAGCCTGGATCGAGAAGTCGCCGGGCTGAGGCGGGAGGAGCCTCAGCCCGCCGCCGCTCCCAGCAGGCGGGCATATTTGTCTGTGGCCTCGACCAGGCGATGCAGCGTGCCCGGCTCGGAGAAGGAATGGCCGGAATCCTCCACCATCTGCAATTCCGCCTTGGGCCAGCGCTTGGCCAATTCCCAGGCCGTGACCGGCGGACAGACCACGTCGTAGCGCCCCTGCACGATAGTGCCGGGAATGTCGGCGAGCTTGCCAGCGTCGCGCAGCAACTGGCCCTCCTCCATCCAGCCGCCATGCACGAAATAATGGTTTTCGATACGCGCGAAGGCCAGGGCAAACTGTTCCTGGGCGTGTCCCGTGGCCAGCCCTTCCGGCATCAGGGTCGAGGTCTCCCCCTCCCACACGCTCCAGGATCGGGCCGCGGCCAGGCGAGCTGCCGCGTCGTCGCCCGTCAAGCGGCGGTGATAGGTCAGGATCGGATCGGCCCAGGCATCCTGCGGCAGGTCCTTGCGGAAGGCTTCCCACTTGTCCGGGAAGAAATAGGAAGCCCCTTCCCGATAATACCAGTCGAGTTCCATGCGGCGCAGGGTGAAGATGCCGCGCAGCATGAGTGCCTGCACCGTCTGAGGATGGCTCTGCGCATAGGCCAGCGCCAGGGTCGAACCCCAGGAGCCGCCGAACAGGCCCCAACGCTCGACCTTCAGCACCTCCTTGCGCAGGCGCTCCATGTCGGCGACGAGATGCCAGGTGGTGTTGGCGTCGAGACTGGCGTGCGGGCGGGAGCGGCCGCAGCCGCGCTGATCGAACAGCAGGATATTCCAATGGCGCGGATCGAACAGGCGCCGGTGCTTGGCCGAACAGCCAGCGCCCGGACCACCATGCAGAAAGGCTACCGGCAGGCCTTCCGGATTGCCGGCCAGTTCCCAATAGATGGAATGGCCGTCGCCGACATCGAGCATGCCAGAGCGATAAGCCTCGATTTCGGGATAAAGCCCGCGCCTCGGCGTGCCATCGGGCTCGCTCGAGCGATCAAACGCCATGATGAAATTCCTGCGTACTGAAGTGTTTGTGCCGATAGTCGAGGAGAAGCCCCGACAATGCAAATGGCTGGCTCCTGTAGCGTTTTGCGATTTCCCGGGGGCACCTCGAATCGCAAACACGCGTCGGAACGCGCAGTTGGAGCAAAGGGGGGTTCACACTTGAACGCGCTTTGCTCCGGGGAAGCCAGCCAGCGGAAGTGGCTGCGGCCGACGGCGAAGCCGGCCGCGCTGTGATCCTCAGTGCAGAATCTGGCTGAGGAAGAGCTTTGTGCGCTCGTGCTGGGGATTGGAGAAGAAGGCGTTCGGCTCGTTGCTCTCGACGATCTGTCCGGCATCCATGAAGATCACGCGGTCGGCGACCTGGCGGGCGAAGCCCATTTCATGGGTGACACACAGCATGGTCATGCCGTCATTGGCAAGACCGACCATGGTGTCGAGCACTTCCTTCACCATTTCCGGATCGAGAGCCGAGGTCGGCTCGTCGAACAGCATGATCTTGGGATTCATGCACAGAGCCCGGGCAATCGCCACGCGCTGTTGCTGGCCGCCCGAAAGCTGGCCCGGATATTTGTTGGCCTGCTCGGGAATCTTGACGCGCTTGAGGAAGTGCATCGCCTTTTCGGTGGCGTCGGCCTTCGACATCTTGCGCACCCAGATCGGGGCAAGCGTGCAGTTTTCCAGCACGGTCAGGTGCGGGAACAGGTTGAAGTGCTGGAACACCATGCCGACCTCGCGGCGCACCTCGTCGATGCGCTTGAGGTCGTTGGTAAGCTCGATGCCGTCGACGACGATCGAACCCTTCTGATGTTCCTCCAGGCGATTGATGCAGCGGATCATCGTCGATTTGCCCGAGCCCGACGGCCCGCAGATCACGATGCGCTCGCCCCGCTTCACGGTGAGGTTGATGTTCTTGAGAACGTTGAACTCACCATACCACTTGTTCATATCGGTGATCTGAACGGCGATCGGGCTGAGTTCCCCAGCAGTGTTTTGAGCGGCGTTAGCCATTTTTCCCCTCAACGTTTGTAACCGGTATCGAGACGACGCTCCAAGCCCTGCGAGTAGCGCGACATCGAGAAACAGCAGATCCAGAAGAAGATAGCGGCGAATGCATAGCCCGTATAGTAGGTCACGGGCGTCGCCCAGTTCGGATCGGGAATGGACGCCTCGATCGTCTTCAGGAAATCGAAAATGCCCACGATGGCCACCAGCGTGGTGTCCTTGAACAGGGCGATGAAGGTGTTGACGATGCTGGGGATCACCAGGCGCAGGGCCTGCGGCAGGATGATGAAGATCAGCATGTAGGAATAGTTCAGGCCCAGGGCCTGGGCCCCTTCATACTGGCCCTTGGGAATGGCCTGCAGGCCGCCGCGCACCACTTCCGCCATATAGGCCGACCAGAACAGCGCCACGCCGACAAGCACGCGCAGCAGCGAATCCGGGCGCCAGCCTTCGGGCAGGAACAGCGGCAGCATGACGTTGGCCATGAACAGCACCGTGATCAGCGGCACGCCGCGCCAGAACTCGATATACATCACCGAGATGGTACGGGCGATCGGCATGCTCGAGCGCCGCCCGAGTGCCAGGAGTACGCCGAGCGGCAGGGACGCCACGATGCCGACCACAGCGATCACCAGCGTCACGAGAATGCCGCCCCACAGATTGGTGGGGACATGCACCAGCCCGAAGAAGCCCCCCACCAGCAGCCAGAAGGCCAGCAGCGGGAAGACGACGAAGAAGTAGAGGATGCCCCAGCCCTTCGCTCCGATCCTTGGCCAGAGCAGCCAGAGGACGCCGATGGCGGCCAACAGGCCCGTGAGGTTGACGCGCCAGCGCTCGTCGACCGGATATTGGCCATAGATGAAATATTGCAGGCGCGTCTCGACGAAGGGCCAGCAGGCACCGACATGCCGCCCGACATTGGCCTCGAGGCAGGCATTGCGGTCGGTGCCGGTCCAGACGGCATCGAAGATCATGAAGCGCAGGACGCCCGGCAGCACCCAGATCACCAGCAGCACTGCCAGAACGGTGAGGATGGAGTTGGTGACGGACGAGAACAGGTTCTTTTTCAGCCAGCCGAGTACGCCGGTGGTCGCAGCCGGCGGCGGCTGCGGCTCGAAGGTCTTGGTCGAGACGAAGGCCGGGCTGCCGGCGGGGGAAGTTGCGTCGCTCATGGCCCTACCTCTCCACCAGCGCAACGCGCTTGTTGAACCAGTTCATGAAGCCCGCAATCGACAGGCTGATGATCAGATAGACCGCCATGGTGATGCCGATGCACTCGATCGCCTGGTTGGTATTGTTGAGCACTGTGCCGGAAAACACCTGCACCAGATCGGGATAACCGATGGCCACCGCCAGTGACGAGTTCTTGGTCAGGTTGAGATACTGGCTGGCGAGCGGCGGCACGATGATGCGCATGGCCTGCGGGATCACCACCAGGCGCAGATTGTGGCTCGAGCGCAGGCCGAGAGCACCGGAAGCTTCCGTCTGGCCATGCGGCACGCCGCGGATGCCCGAGCGCACCGTCTCGGCGATGAAGGCAGCCGTGTAGATGCTCAGGCCCAGAAGCAACGCCACGAATTCGGGCTGTAGCCGGAAGCCGCCGGTGACGTTGAAGCCGCCGACCTTGGGGTAATCCATGGTGAAGGGCATGCCAGCCGCGAGGAAGGCCAGCAGCGGCAGGCCGACGACCAGCGCCAGATTGACCAGCAGCACCGGTGGCCGCTTGCCGGTCTCCATCTGCTTGCGCTTGCCCCAGATGGCGAAGCCGATGGCCCCGAGAACGCCGACCAGGAAGGCACCGCCGACCAGGCCGGAACCCGCCTGCGGCATGGCCGCCGGAAAGAAGATGCCGCGATTGTTGAGAAAGATGCTCTCGCCGAAAGTGATCGACTGGCGCACGCCCGGCAGGGGCTTGAGCACGGCGCCGTACCAGAACAGCAGCTGCAGCAGCAGCGGGATGTTGCGGACGACCTCGATATAGACCATGGCGATCTTGGCGACGATCCAGTTGCTGGACAGCCGGGCCACGCCGATGATGAAGCCCAGGATCGTCGCGAGGATGATGCCGAGGGCGGCGACGATCAGCGTGTTGGTGATGCCGACCAGCAGCGCCCGGCCATTGGTGGACAGCGAGGTATATTCGATCGGGGTCTGGCCGATATCGAAGCTCGCCGTGCGTCCCAGGAAATCGAAGCCGAGAGTACGGCCCTGCCTGGCCAGGTTTTCGACGGCGTTCCAAGCGCCCGTCAAGATGATGAGCAAGACGATTGCCAGCAGCAAGATCTGGAAGACAACCGCCCGTAACTTCGGATTGTTGAACCAGTGGGTACGCCCGCCGCCGTCTCCCCGGTCGACTGCCAACGTCATTGTCTCATTCTCCCCAACACGCAGATAGTCCTCACCCTTTTTCTACGGATTCCTCTGGAGCAGAGTGCATTCAAGGCTGAATATTCATCCGCTCCACCTTCTGCCTTGATGCGTCGTTGCGATCTTGGCTGCCTTCGCCCGATCGCCAAACGCCTCAGAAAACCACCCCGCCAACACGGAACGCGTCTTGCCGGAACCGTTCCGCCTCAACGGATCGGCGGCGCGTATTGCAGCCCCTTGTTCGTCCACAGGGCATTGAGACCGCGCTCGATCTTCAGCGGCGACTTCGCGCCGAGATTGCGATCGAACACCTCGCCATAATTGCCGACCTGCTTGATGACGCGATAAGCCCACTGGTTGTCGAGGCCGAGCTGCTTGCCGAAATCGCCCTCGGTGCCGAGCAGGCGCTTGATGTCCGGCTTGTCCGACTTCAGCATCTCGTCGACATTGGCCTGGGTCACGCCGGACTCCTCGGCCTGAAGCAGCGCGAAATAGACCCATTTGACCACGTTGAACCATTGATCATCGCCCTGGCGGACCGCGATTCCCAGCGGTTCCTTGGAGATGATCTCCGGCAGCACCACATGCTCGTCCGGGTTCTTCAGGGCCAGGCGTACGCCATAGAGCCCGGAGGCATCGGTGGTGAAGGTGTCGCAGCGGCCGGACTCATAGGCATTCTGCGCCTCGCCGATCGTGGCCAGCGTCAGGATCTGGTAGGGCTTGCCGATGCTGCGAAAATAGTCGGAAAGATTGAGCTCGTGCGACGTGCCCTGCTGCACGCAGACCGTAGCGCCGTCGAGCTCCTTGGTCGATTTCACGCCTAGCGACTTCTTCACCATGAAGCCCTGGCCGTCATAGTAGTTGGTGGCGGCGAACAGGAAGCCGCCGGTCTCGCGTGTCAGGGTCCAGGTCGTGTTGCGCGGCAAGACATCGATTTCGGAGGCCTGCAAGGCCGTGAAGCGATCCTTGGCGGACAGAGGCACGAACTTGGTCTTGTCGGCATCGCCCAGCACGGCAGCCGCGAGGGCTCGGCAGTAATCGACGTCGAAGCCCGCCCATTTGCCCAGCTCGTTCGGGATGCTGAAGCCCGCCAGGCCCTGATGGGCGCCGCAGATCAACTGGCCGCGCTGCTTGACCGTGTCGAGCGTAGCCGCACCTGCCATGGAAACACTCAAAGCGGCGAAGACGCCAACGGTCGCCGCGCAGAGTTGTTGCCTCATCAATGTCCCCCTTCGATCCCGGTCCGGCTCAACAGCACCGCCACCGAAGTGCCGTGCCGCCATGTCTGCGTTTTCGCCCCGGAGACAAATCTCCGGGGCAGATCTTGTCGATTTCAACGGATCGGCGGGGCGTATTGCAGGCCCTTGTTGGTCCACAAGGCGTTGAGGCCGCGCTCGATCTTCAGCTTGGATTGGGAGCCGAGGTTGCGATCGAAGATCTCGCCGTAATTGCCGACCTGCTTGATCGCGCGATAGGCCCACTGGTTGTCGAGGCCGAGCTGCTTGCCGAAATCGCCCTCGGTGCCGAGCAGGCGCTTGATGTCCGGCTTGTCCGACTTGAGCATCTCGTCGACATTGGCCTGGGTCACGCCGGATTCCTCGGCCTGGACCAGGGCATAGTAGACCCATTTGGCGATGTTGAACCACTGGTCGTCGCCCTGGCGGACCGCGATCGCCAGCGGCTCCTTGGAGATGATCTCCGGCAGCACGACATGCTCGTCCGGGTTCTTCAGGGCGAGGCGCACGCCGTAGAGCTGGGACGAATCCGACGTGAAGGCATCGCAGCGCCCGCCTTCATAGGCGTTTTGCGCCTCACCGATCGTGGCGACTGTCAAGATCTGATACTTCTTTCCGAGGCTCCGGAAATAGTCGGAGAGGTTCAGTTCCTGGGTCGTGCCCTGCTGCACGCAGATCGTAGCGCCGTCGAGGTCCTTGGCCGACGCCACGCCCAGCGACTTCTTCACCATGAAGGCCTGGCCGTCATAGTAATTGGTGGCGGCGAACAGGAAGCCGCCGGTCTCGCGCGACAGGGTCCAGGTCGTGTTGCGCGGCAGCACGTCGATTTCGGAGGACTGCAACGCCGTGAAGCGGTCCTTTGCCGAGAGCGGCACATATTTGGTCTTCTCGGCGTCTCCCAACACGGCGGCCGCAAGAGCGCGGCAATAGTCGACGTCGAAGCCCGCCCATTTGCCTTGTTCATTGGGGATGCCGAAGCCGGCAAGGCCGGCATTCGAGCCGCAGATGAGCTGGCCGCGCTGCTTGATAGTATCGAGCGTACCGGCATTCGCGGCCGCAACCCCCAAGGCGACAAACGCACCCGCAATCGCCAGAGAAAATTGCTTCTTCATGAATGAAATCCCTTCGTCAGTGGCTGATTTGGAGCGGGGCCGGAGAAGCGCTGTCAACCGCCCTCCGAATTCCGCTCCGCAACGGTCCCTCAGGACTTATTCCGCAATTCTCAACGGATCGGCGGGGCGTATTGCAGGCCCCCCTTGGTCCACAGATTGTTGAGGCCGCGATCGATCTTCAGCACGGTCTTGGGGCCGAGATTGCGGTCGAAGCTCTCGCCGTAATTGCCGACCTGCTTGACGATCCGGTAGGCCCACTGGTTGTCGAGGCCGAGTTGCTTGCCGAAGTCACCCTCGGTGCCGAGCAGGCGCTTGATGTCCGGCTTGTCGGACTTGACCATCTCGTCGACATTGGCCTGGGTCACGCCGGCCTCTTCAGCCGAAAGCATGGCGTAGTGCACCCATTTGACCACATTGTACCATTTATCGTCGCCCTGGCGCACGGCCGCGGCCAGGGGCTCCTTCGAGATGATTTCGGGAAGCACGACATGGTCGTCGGGATTGGCCATCTTGACGCGCACCGCATAGAGGCCGGAGGCGTCGTCGGTGTTGACGTCGCAGCGCCCGCCCTCATAGGCCCTTGCCGCTTCTTCCGGCGTATCGAAGCTGACGATGTTGTAGGGGAGGTTGTGGGTCCGCATGTAGTCGGAGATCGTGAGCTGGCCGGTCGAGCCCTGCTGGGCGCAGATCGAGGCTCCCGAGAGTTCGGTCGCCGATTTGACGCCGAGTGACTTCTTCACCAGGAAGCCTTGGCCGTCATAGAAATTCACGCCGGCGAAGAGCATGCCGGCGGTGTCGCGGCCGAGCGTCCAGGTCGAGTTGCGGTTGAGCACGTCGATCTCGCCGGACTGCAGCGCGGTGAAGCGGTCCTTGGTGGAGACCGGCACGAATTTGGCCTTGGTCGCGTCGCCCAGCACGGCTGCGGCGATCGCGCGGCAATAGTCGACGTCGAGGCCGGTCCATTCGCCCTTCTCATTGGGCGCGGCGAAGCCCGGCAGTCCGGTGTTGACGCCGCAGATCACCTGGCCGCGCTGCTTGATGGTATCGAGCGTATCGGCGTGCGCGCCGAACCCGCTCAACGCCAGCGCCGCACCGGCTACCGCGGTAAGAAGTGTCTTTCTCATGGATGGAGGCCCCTGTTCGCTTCGTTGTCAGTGTAACGAGAATGCCCTTGGACGGCTGGCTGCGGCGTCAGAACCGGCCAGCTCACCGGGCTTGTTTGACGTTTCCAAAGCTCAAAGCACGTTCTATCGCGAGCGCCCTCTGACTTCGGTTCTTTGTTTCGACGCGTCGTGGCGATCTTCGGCGTATCCGCCAAATCCCTCAACGCTTTAGGACAAAACACGCCTAGACGGAACGCATTTTGAACCACATCTTTGTTATCGACGACAGGGCGAGGTCCGAAACCATCGCCAGACTGCTAAACGTCGTGATTTTTTGAACTGCCGCCACCTCTTCCTGCGTTCGCGAATGGATGTTTCGAGCGTTCCCGGCGATGGCCGGGAGGAACGGGCGTTCCGTCGAGGAGGTATGATGACGAGCTCAACGATCCGGACATGCCTCGCCGGAGATGAGAAACGACCTGCCGGCCGTGCGTGCTGAAGCGGTCATTGCAAGGTCCCCCGTATCGATCTGTCCCGCGGCAAAAGCGCCCAGCTTGTTCTCGCCGGTTACGACCCGTGCCTTGCCGCCGATTGCAAGCGCTTTGGCTGCCCACGTCAAGCGGAATTCGCGAAAAGCGGCCGAATATTCACAAAACTGGTCTGTGGAAGATGTCGCGACCTTCGAGATTGACGCAGGGGCGGCCGGGGTCGAATGTAACCGTTTCAGGACCCAATCGAATCTATCATGAAGAAGATCAGCAAGGACGAGATCGCGACTTTCGGTGAAAATACGCGTCTGGTTATCGGCGGGCGCGAACCATCCGAATATCACGGCTTCGTCAATCCGCCCGTCTATCACGGCTCCACCGTTCTCGCCCCGACGACGAAGGATCTCATCGACCACACGCCGCGCTACAGCTATGGTCGCCGCGGCAATCCGACCAGCGACGCCCTGGAAGAGGCGCTGAAGACGCTCGACGGCAGCGCCGGCGTGGTGCTGTGTCCCTCGGGCCTATCGGCCGTGTCGACTGCCCTGCTCTCCTGCCTCTCGGCCGGTGACCATTTGCTGATGGTCGATTCCACCTATCAGCCCACCCGGCAGCTCTGCGACAAGGTGCTCGGCCGTTTCGGCATCGAGACGACCTATTATGATCCGCTGATCGGCGCCGGCATCGAAATGCTCCTCCGCCCGAATACGAAGGCGGTTTATCTGGAAGCCCCGGGATCGCAGAGCTTCGAGATGCAGGACGTGCCTGCGATCGCCGAGGTCGCGCACCGGCACGGTGCCACCGTACTGCTCGACAATACCTGGGCCACCCCCCTGTTCTTCGACGCCTTCGGGCATGGCGTCGACCTTTCGATCCAGGCCGGCACCAAATATATCGTTGGCCATTCCGATGCGATGTTCGGCGTGGTCTCGGCCTCGCGCAAGGCTTGGCCGGCGCTGAAGGGCTTCCACGGCGATTCAGGTCAATGCGTCGCGCCCGACGACATCTATCTGGCGATGCGGGGGCTGCGCACCATGGGCGTGCGCCTGCGCCAGCATCAGGAAAGCGCGCTACGGATAGCGAAATGGCTGGCCAAGCGCCCCGAGGTGCAGCGCGTGCTGCATCCTGCGCTGGAGGGCGATCCGGGCCACGCCATCTGGAAGCGCGATTTCAAGGGCTCATCCGGCCTGTTCTCCATCGTGCTGCAGCCGGCACCGCTGGAGGCCATCGGTGCCTTCCTGGACGATCTCAAATTCTTCGGGCTCGGCTATTCCTGGGGCGGTTACGAGAGCCTTGCCATCCCCTTCGACTGCAAGACCTATCGCAGCGCCACCAGCTGGGATCCGGGTGGCCCCTGCGTGCGCCTTCATATCGGCCTGGAAGATGTCGCCGACCTGATCGCCGATCTCGACGCGGGCCTGGCGCGGTTCAGGGCCGCAAGGGGATAGGACGCAGCTCCGCTGCATTGCGGTTCATTCAAGAAGGAAACGCTCCGAATTATCATAGCCGGGCCAAGCCCGGCTATCCAGAAGCCGCACGCGGAATGCTGGCTTTCGCACCAGATTGCCAGGTCAAGCCCGGCCATGACTAAGGCCGAGCAACCACATAGACGCTCCAGTGAATTGCACTGCGGCACTGCCGCGCCTTTTGCTGCGACGATAACGTCCTGGCACCGATACAGCCGCCGTCCTAGCTCGAGGCGCCTTGCCCCTGCTCCCTTGCCTCGCGCTTTTCCTTCAGCACCAGCGAGACGTTGCGGATATAGATCGCCAGGCCCGAGCCCTGGCCGATGATATAGACGAGGTCGGCCCTGACCAAGGCATAGAGGAAGAGCAGGCCGCCGCCGCCGATCGACAGGATCCAGAAACTGAAGGGGATGACGCTCTTGCCCGCCCGCTCGCTCACCCACCACTGGATGACGAAGCGGGCAGTGAACAGGGCCTGCGCGAACAGGCCGAGGATCAGCCAGAAGTCGAAATTGGTGTAGAAGACATTGTGGAGATAGCCGCCGAGGGCGTTCGACAACTCAATCAGCATTCTGTCCCCCTCCGCTGACATCGGGCACGCGCTTGCGCCGGCGGATGAGCCACCACACGCCGACGAGATCGAGGATGCCGACCCAGAGCCTGTCGAAGAAACCGTAATTGGAAACGCCGGTCAGCCGGGGCCGGTCGACCACGTCGACATGGCCGACCTCGAAGCCCTCGCGCTTGACCAGGGCCGGCATGAAGCGATGCAGCGCATCGAAATAAGGCAGGGCCAGATAGACGTCGCGGCGGATGGCCTTGAGGCCGCAGCCGGTGTCGCGCGTGCCGTCCTTGAGAACAGAGGCCCGCACCTTGTTGGCGGTACGCGACTGCCAGCGCTTGAAGCCGGTGTCCTTGCGCCCGAGCCGTTGCCCCGCAACCATGCCGGTCGCGGCGCCGCCAGCGATCAGGGCGTCGACCAGGGCGGGAATATAGGCCGGGTTGTTCTGGCCGTCGCCATCGATGGTGACCATCAGGCGGCCGCGGGCATGGCGAATGCCCGTGCGCACGGCGCAGGACTGGCCGCAGGATGCCTCGTGGCGCAGGCTGCGCAGGTAGGGCAGTTCGCCCTTCAACCTGGCCAGTTCTGTCGGAGTCGCATCGCTCGAACCATCGTCGACATAGACGATCTCGAAACGGCGCCCGGCCAGGGCCGCGGCGATCTCCCGGATCAGCGGCTCGACATTGCCGGCCTCGTTGCGGACCGGAACGATGACGCTGATCTCAGGCGCATTGTCTTGTGATGACATGAAGAGTCGAACCTCAGCGGCGCGCTCGCCACGCCTCGATCAGCGTCTTTGCCGCGTCTTGCCCCCGCAACGCAAGAGCACCGTCGTGGTTTTGCCGGAAAACAAGACCGCGACGGCCCAGAAAGTCGGCGAACCAGAAGGTGGCGAACCAGCCGAACAGGGCGCCGGCAACCACATCGGCGGGATAATGGGCACCGAGGATCACGCGGCTGAGACAGACCAGCCCGCCCAGCGCGAACAGCCAGGGGCGCCAGCGCGCCCCACAGAGGAGGATGATTACCGCAGCCACCGTCCAGGCCGTGGTGGCATGGCCGGAGGGGAAGCTGGCATTGGCGGCGCGCCAGGAAAAGGGCTCGAAACTCCAGCTCGAGCCTGCCTCGACATGCAGGGGCCTGACGCGGCCGATCGCGCGCTTGACGACATTCACGGCGAGCCCGGTTCCGGCGATGGCGACAAAGGCGAAGGCAAGCTGCAGCCAGAGCTGGCGCAGGGCGGCATCGAGCCGCGGCGGCAACTCCAGATCGACAACGGCGAGCAGGACAAGCGCCACGCCGAGCGGAATGAGATAAAGGCCGGAATCACCGAGATAGGTAACGAAACGTGCCAGCCGCACCACAAGGCGAGGCCATTCGGGCAAGATGTGCAAGGAAGCCGGATCGGCGAGCACCATCAGGGCGATGACCAGTACGCCGCCAAAGGCGATGGCGGCGGGCGTCGCCACCCGTCCGAACAGCGGCCGTGCCGGCACGCGCGCCGGCGCCCGCAGCCGCTGGCCGAGCGCGCGCCAATTGTGCGTATGCGACCATTGACGAATGGCGTTTCTCATGACGCAGTGCCGGTCTGTGCAGCACCATCGAGCGAAGACGCAAGCTTGGCACGGCTGGCGCCGTCCGTGCCGGCCCGAAGACCGGCCCACCGCATCATGTCGCTCACTTGCATTCCGTCTGCGGCAGGAAATCGAGCGACACCATCGTTCCCTTCAGGCGAAAATCACCATAATCCAGGGTCAGGCTACCTGAAATGCCATCGGCATAGAGTTCGAAGGACATGGTGTAGACGGGTGTCTCCTCGCCGACGGCCTTCTTGGTCGGGTCGAAATAGGAGATCGTCACCGGCCAGCGATCGACGCCGTCGAGTTGCTTGGCCTTGGCCTCGACGCCTTCGCGCGGCTTGTCGGGGCCGATCTTGGCACCGATCACCGCGAGCGTGTTGTAGATCTTCTGGCCGCCATCCGATCCGTCATAGACCTGGCTCTCGAACACGTGCTCGCCGGCTCGCGCCGCCATGACGATCGCCTTCATCTGGCCGGTCGGGAAGAGAACCCGTTCGGATAGATCGAATTTGGTGGATTTGGGCTTCTTCAGCGCGACACCGACCGCCCCGCTCTCGGCCCGGCTGGCTTGGCCATCGACGCTGCCATCCAGCTTCTGGTTGGTGAAATTCTGCGAATTGAAGCGGAAATTGCGCCCCTTCTCGTCCTCGAATGTGGTGGAGCGCAGATCTGAGGTGTTGACGCCGCCGCCGCTCAAGCCGATTTCGGTGACCTGCCGAAAATTGAGCGCGTAGCCGCTGCAGGCATTGCCCGAGAAATCATACACGATGCGCCCGCGCATGCTGTCGACGCTCGACTGGTCCTTGCGGTGGTCGAGATTGAGATCGTAAACGGCCCGGTGCGCGACGAAGGGAACGGTCGCCGCCGCGGGGATCGCAGCGCTCGCCGCCACCTTCTGGGGCGCTACGCTGTCCTGTGCCGAGGCCATCCCCGGCACAGCCAGGAAGAGCACGGCCGGAAGAAGCACGATCCTTGGATGGACCGGAAGTGTCATCCGCATGAAGCAAATTTCCGTTTCAAAAATCGGCATTACCATAAGTGGCACGCCCTGATGCCACAATGCTCAAAGAGCCTGTCAATCATGACGGAATTAGGCCCAAAAAACGTGCCATTCCACATTCATCAACAACACCGTTTACGATCCGTTCGCGGCTGCGATACGAACATGCCATAATGAGCCGAACTGCGAATCGCCAAGCAGAGTTGTGGGGGGGGGGGGGGGGGGGGGGGGGGGGGGGGGGGGCGCTTCACTCACTCGTGAGTGAAGCGCAACAACTCTGCAAATGTCCGAAATCTTGCGGGTTATCCCTGATCGAACCCGCGATTCGATCAAGGATAACCCGCTCAGCGAAACGCATTGTGCGAGATACCGACTGCATGAGTGATACCTCCGATCTGTTCGGGAGCGACAAGCCCGCCCAATCAAAGACGAGCGCCGACAAGGCCGATAATGCGAAGCGACCATCGACCCAGTCGATTGCCGCCGCCTTGAAGGCTGGACTTGCTCCTAAGCCCGCCGCGGCGAAAGGCGGCGAAGATGGCTATGGCGCCTCCTCCATCCGCGTGCTCGAGGGCATCGAAGCCATTCGCATGCGTCCCGGCATGTATATCGGCTCGACCGGGCCGGAAGGCGACGGCCTGCACCATTTGTTCGCCGAAGTGATCGACAATTCGATGGACGAGGCGGTGGCCGGCCATGCCACCTTCATCGATGTCGAGCTCACCGCCGACGGCTTCGTCTCGATCACCGACAATGGGCGCGGCATCCCGGTCGAGCCCCATCCCCAATTTCCGGACGAGTCGACCCTCCAGGTCGTGATGACCAGGCCGCATTCAGGCGGCAAGTTCAACTCCGACGCCTACCAGACCTCCGGCGGTCTCCACGGCATCGGCGTCACCGCGGTGACCGCCCTGTCGGAACTCATGGAGGTGGAAGTGGCGCGCGGGCGCGAACTCCACCGCCAGCGTTTTGCCCGCGGCGTGCCGCTCGGCCCCGTCGAGCATATCGGTGCCGCCCCCAACCGCCGCGGCACCCGGGTGCGCTTCAAGCCGGACATCGAGATCTTCAAGCACGGTATCGCCTTCGATCCCAAGCGCCTGTTCAAGATGGCGCGCTCGAAAGCCTATCTTTTCCGCGGCGTCGAGATCCGCTGGAAATGCGCAGCCGAACTGCTGGTCGGCCATAGCGACGTGCCGGCCGAGGAGAGCTTCAAGTTCCCGCGCGGCCTGGAGGACTATCTGCGCTCGGCCAGCGAGGGCCTCGAACTCGTCACCGAGCAGATGTTCTCCGGCCGCGTACCCAAGCCGGAGGGACATGGTTCGGTGGAATGGGCCATCGGCTGGTTCGCCGAGGACGAGGGCTATGTCTCCTCCTATTGCAACACGGTGCCCACCCGCGAAGGCGGCACCCATGAGGCGGGCCTGCGCATCGCCCTGCTGCGCGGCCTGAAGGACCACGCCGAGCGTATCGGCATCAAGCGCGCCAACCAGCTCACCACCGAAGACGTGATGGCCTGCACGGCGGCCATGCTCTCGGTGTTCATCCGCGAACCCGAATTCTCGTCCCAGACCAAGGCCAAGCTGGTGACCACGGAAGCCAGCCGCATCGTCGAGCAGGCCCTGAAGGATGCCTTCGACCATTGGCTGGCCTCCATGCCCTCCCAGGCCGCCAAGCTGCTCGATTTCGTGGTGGAACGTGCCGAGGAGCGCCTGCGCCGCCGGGCCGAGAAAGACGTGGCCCGCAAGACCGCCACGCGCAAGCTGCGCCTACCCGGAAAGCTCGCGGATTGCTCGAACAACGCCGCGCAAGGCTCTGAATTGTTTATCGTCGAAGGCGATTCCGCCGGCGGCTCAGCCAAGCAGGCGCGCGACCGTTCCAACCAGGCGGTGCTGCCTTTGCGCGGCAAGATCCTCAACGTCGCCAATGCCGGCAAGGACAAGCTCGCCCAGAACCAGCAACTGCAGGACCTGGGACAGGCGCTCGGCTGCGGCATGGGCACCCAGTACCGCGATGATGATCTGCGCTACGAGAAGATCATCATCATGACGGACGCCGACGTCGACGGCGCCCATATCGCCTCGCTGCTGATCACCTTCTTCTGGCGCCAGATGCCGCGCCTGATCGAGCGGGGCCACCTCTATCTCGCCGCCCCGCCCCTCTATCGCCTGACCCAAGGCACCAAATCGCTCTATGCGCGTGACGATGCCCACAAGGATGAATTGGTGAAATCGGCCTTCAAGCCCAATCAGAAGATCGAGATCGGCCGCTTCAAGGGCTTGGGCGAGATGATGCCGGCGCAGTTGAAGGAAACCACCATGGACCCCAAGAAGCGCACGCTTCTCAAGGTCACGGTGATCGACGAGGAACGCGCGGAGACCTCGATTTCCGTCGAACGGCTGATGGGCAACAAGCCCGAAGCCCGTTTTGCCTTCATCCAGGAACAGGCCGCCTTCGCCGGCGAACTGGTGGATATCTGAGACCGAGTAGCACTGGAGTGCTCCCGGCGGGGCAGCACTTCTCCGGGTGCGCGAACGTCCCGTCCGCCTTTTCTCTGCAAACGAAGTGTTTCCACGAGCGGATGAGACATCCGCTCCCCCGGACATTCGCTGCGGCGAGGCTCAGGTCTCGAAATCGCCGAAGACGTCCTGGAGGCGGGTCAGCGCCTCGACGCGTTCGCTGACCTCCTCGCCCAGCACGACGATGATATTGCTCAGCATCAGGTCGAGCACGGCCGTGATCGTCGCCGCCCCGTCCCAGAGCGGGCCGTGGGATCCGGGCACCACCAGGCAGATGTCGGATACCTCCGCACCCCAGGGGCAGAACTCGTCCGTGATCAGCACCACCTTCACGCCCGCGCGGCGCGCCTCGATCGCCAGGGGCCGTGCCTTGGAGGCGAAGCGACGGACATCATGCAGGAAGAGCAGCCTGCCGCTCACCGAACCATCGAGCAGTTCGGCATAGGTGCCGTTCAACCCATCCACGAACTGCACGCGCGGACGCGTATAGGAAAGCTGGCTGGCGAAATACTGAGCGATGCCCCGCACATTCTGGTAGGCGGCGACATAGACCTCGCTGGCGCCGACCAGGGCCTCGATGGTCTGGTGCCATTCGGGCGAGGTCGTCAGGCCATAGATCATGCCGAGATTGTCGATCTGCTGCTGGATCAGGCCGGCCAGCAGCTTGCCGCCGCTAATATCCTCGCGCAGCCGGTCGACAGGCCCCTTCACCTGCCAAGCCGGATTGGAGCTGCCGCGCCGCAATTCGCGCTTGAGCTGGTCGAGGCCGTCGAACCCCATGCGCCTAAGATAGCGCCCCACCGTCATCGGCGAGAGTTCGAGACGTTCGGCGATCGACTTGGCCGTCTCGAACGGAAGATCGGCGATGTTCCGTTCGAGATAGTTGGCGATCAGCTTGTCGGATTTCGACCGCCGCAAGGCCTCGTCTTGCAGGAGCTTGAGGATACGTTGCGCCACATCACCTCCCCAGGGCGTGTCGTCGGCCTCACTGGGCCGTCTTGACCTTGGTCCAGACGCGGTCCAGCTGGCGGATGCCCGGGCCGAGATCCTGGAAGATCTGCAGCCTCTGCATGGTTTCCTGCGGCGGATTGATTTCCTTGCTATTCTTGATGTTGTCGGGGGTCAATTGCCGGGCCGGCAGATTGGGCGTGCCGTTGGTCTGCTGCGAGACATTCAGCGCCGCGATCTCGGGCCGAGTGTAGAACTGCAGGAACTTGATGGCATTCTGCTTGTTCGGCGCCGATTTGAGGACGCAGATGTCTTCCTGATACATGGTGGCCCCCTCCTCCGGGATCACGAAGCCGAGATCCTTGGGATTGCCGAACACATCGATCATCGCGCCGATGAAGAAATGCGCCGCGGCGACATCGCCCGCCCCCACCATCGGGCGGGCGTCGTAGGTAAAGGCGGCAACCTGCGGCTTCATGGCGATCACCGTCTCGGCCGCCTGCTGCAATTCGGCCGGATCGGTCGAGTTGACCTTGTGGCCGTTGAGGATCAGTCCGACCGCGAGCACTTCGCGCATGTCGTCGAGCAAGGTGAATTTCAGGCCCTTCGCCTTCACGGTGGCGATGAGATCCTTCCAGCCGGTGACATCCTTGCCCAGCACCTTGCGGTTATAGAGGATGCCGACGGAGCCGAAGGCATAGGGCAGGCAATATTCGCCCTTCGGATCGCTCTTGGCCCTGAGGAAGCTGGGGTCGATGTTCTTGAAGCCCTCATAGGCATCGATATCGGTCTTCTCGAGCAGGCCGAGCTTGGCCATGATGTCCTGCATGTGCACAGACGGGAACACGATATCGTAGCCCGTCGCGCCGCCCTGGATCTTGGCGAGCATCTCCTCGTTCGAAGAATAGGTCGAGAGATTGACCTTGATCTTGGTCTCCTCCTCGAACTTCTTCAGGACCGCCGGATTGATGTACTCACCCCAATTATAGACATTGAGCTCCTCCGCCCGGGCGCTGCCCGCCGCCAGCAGCGCAGCGAGCGACAGGGCCAGGCCCGCGCACCAGGCGCGACGCTTCGCCCGGCCGCGACCGGCCGCGTCAATGGTCTTGGTCATCGAAATTCTCCTCTGGTGGCTTGCGCCGGGCACGGACCTCCAGGGTCCGATTTTCCTTCGCGCTTTGCGGGCCACGGCTTCTGCCGGCCGTTGACTTCGCCCCATAAATGGTATCCAAATATCTTAACATAACAAGAGTTATTTTTATAACATTCCGAGGGAAGACAGATGCAGGACCAGATCGTCCGGCTGGTGGGAGCGGCCAAGGCCTTTCCCACCCCGGAAGGGCGTAGCGTGACGGCACTGGACGCGATCGATCTCGATGTGCGCCGCAACGAATTCCTGACGCTGCTCGGGCCCTCCGGTTGTGGCAAGACCACGCTGCTCCATGCCATCAGCGGTTTCGTCGAGCTTGATTCGGGGCGGATTCTCATCGACGGGGAGGACATGACCGAGCGCCCACCCTATCGGCGCCCCGTCAATACCGTGTTCCAGAACTACGCCCTCTTCCCGCATATGACGGTGGGCGAGAACACCGGCTATGCCCTCGAAATCGCAGGCATCGGCAAGGCCGAGCGCCTGCAGCGCGTCACCGCCGCATTGCGCATGGTCGGCCTGGAAGGCACCGAAAGCCGGCGGCCGCGCCAGCTATCCGGCGGGCAGCAGCAGCGGGTTGCCCTCGCCCGCGCCATCATCGCCCGGCCCAAGCTCGTCCTCCTGGACGAACCCTTGTCGGCGCTCGACAAGAACCTGCGCCAGGCCATGCAGATCGAGCTCAAGACGCTGCAGCACGAGCTCGGCATCTCCTTCATCTTCGTGACCCACGACCAGCAGGAAGCCCTGACCATGTCGGACCGGGTGGCCGTGCTTTCGGGCGGGCGCATCCAGCAGCTCGACACGCCGCGAAACGTCTATGACCATCCCGCCAGCACCTTCGTGGCCACATTCGTGGGCGCCAGCAACCTGTTCGAGGGTGAGGTCCGGGGCCAGGACCTGGTGACGTCGGACGGCACCACGATCCACCATCGCTCGGCGCGCCCAGCAGGATCGGCCAGCGCCACCGCGCTGATCCGTCCCGAGCAGTTCTTCCTGGCGGAGGGCGATACGAGCCTGCCCGGCCTCGACATCGAGCTCAGGCAGATCGTCTTCGTCGGCTCGTCCTTCGAATTGTTCGGGCAGACGGGCCAGGGCCGGCCGATCACGGTCGAGGTCCCCGCCACGCGCCGCGAGGCCGTCGGAGCCATCGAGCAAAGCCGCCGGGCGCGGATCTCCTACGATCCCGGCGCCGTCCATCTCATCGAACCGAGCGCGAGCGCCTGAGATGACCATCGCCAGCCGCCGCCGTATCGAACTTTCCCTGCTCCTCGGCCCCGTCAGTGCCTTTCTCGCGCTCTTCTTCCTGGTACCGCTTGCCATCATGATGGTCACCAGCTTCCTGGCGCCGGGCCTCTATGGCGGGGTGGAATGGACGTTCTATCCGCATAATTTCGGGCGCATCCTCGGCTTTGCCGATCCGGCCTTCGAGGAATTCGACCCGATCTACATCGCGATCTTCCTGCGTTCCCTGAAGATCGCCGCCTTCACGGTGCTGACCTCGCTGGTGGTGTGCTACCCGGCCGCCTTCTGCATCGCCGGCCTGCCGGCACGCTGGAAGAATTTCTGCCTCTTCCTGATCACCCTGCCCTTCTTCACCAGCCTGATCGTGCGCCTGTTCGTCTGGGTACTGATCCTGCGCCAGACGGGCCTGGTCAATGAGGCACTGCTGTCGAGCGGCCTGATCGCCCGGCCGCTCGATCTCATCTACACCGACGGCGCCATCATCCTGGGCATGGTCTATGTCTACATCCCCTTCATGTTCATGCCGGTCTATGCCAGCGTCGAGAAGCTCGACTGGACGCTGGTGCGCGCCTCGCTCGATCTCGGCGCCGGGCCGGTCCGTACCTTCTTGCGCATCATCCTGCCCCTGACCGCGCCCGGCATCGCTGGCGGCGCCGTCATCGTCTTCATCCCCGCGCTCGGCAATTTCGTGGTGCCGGCCATTCTCGGCGGCGCCAAGGTGATGATGCTCGGCAATCTGATCGAGCAGCAGTTCCTGTCAGCCCGCAACTGGCCCTTCGGCTCGGCGCTGGCCATGATGGTGATGAGCGTGATGCTCGTGCTGCTGATGGTCTATGTCTTCGCCTCCAGCCGGCGCGGCGCCGCAGCGGTTCAGGGAGGCAAGGCATGAAGGCCGTCCGCTTCCTCGCCCGCGGCGGCCTCGTCGCCTATACCGCGCTGTTCTTCGCCTTCATCTATGTGCCGCTCGCGGTGATCGCGGTCTATTCGTTCAATGCCAATCCGGTGAACATGATGACCTGGAGCGGCTTCACCACCGAATGGTACGCCCAGGTCCTCGGTTTCAAGACGGCGATCTCCGAGAGCGCACTCTATATCGAATCGACCGACCAGTTGCTGCGCGCCGTCCGGAACAGCCTCGTCATCGCCGGGGCGACCACGGCGATCGCCACCATCTTCGGCACGGCGCTCGCCGTCGCCCTGCATCGCTACGCCTTCTTCGGCGCCCGTTTCTACCGGGCCTCGCTGTTCATGCCCATGCTGATGCCCGACATCGTGCTCGGCATCGCCTTGCTGATCTTCTTCGTCAACGCCGGCATCGAACTCGGCTTGAAGACGATCATCATCGGCCAGTGCACCTTCCTGATCTCCTACGTGTTCATCGTGGTCTCGGCCCGCCTTGCCGGCATGGATCGCACGCTCGAACATGCCTCGGCCGATCTGGGGGCCAATGAATGGACGACCTTCCGCAAGGTGGTGTTTCCCCAGCTCCTGCCGGGCATCGTCGGGGGAGCGCTGCTCGCCTTCATCATCTCGATGGACGATCTCGTCATCACCTATTTCATCGCCGGCGTGGATGTGACGACCCTGCCGATGTTCATCTTCTCCATGCTTCGCCGCGGCATCAAACCGGAGATCAACGCGATCGCCGTGATGATGCTCGCCTTCTCCTTCGTGGTCGCCTCGCTCGGCCTCTACCTTCGCTCCCGCCAGAATTGACCAGCATGACACAAGCCAATCCTCCCGGGCGCAAGCCCCGCGCCCGCAACCTTGGCCTGCCTTTTTCAGGCAAGACAGGGCCGCACAATGCCATCACCGACGTCGAAGGCATTGCCGTCGGCTTCACCACCATTCTCGAGAACGAACCCCGCCCCGGCCGCAAGCGCCCGCTGCGCACCGGCGTCACCGCCGTTCTACCGCATGCCGCCTCGCCCACGCCGGTGCCCGTCTATGCCGGCGTGCACCGCTTCAACGGCAATGGCGAGATGACCGGCACCCACTGGATCGAGGACGGCGGCAGCTTCATCGGGCCGGTGGTCATCACCAACACCCACGGCATCGGCATGGCGCACCACGCCACGGTGAAATGGATGCTGGAGCGCTATGCCTCGACCTATGACAGCGATGACTTCCTCTGGATCATGCCCGTCATCGCCGAGACCTATGACGGCGTGCTCAACGACATCAACGCCCTGGCCCTCTCGGAAGCCGATGTGCGCGCTGCCCTCGATACCGCCACCGGCGGCCCCGTGCGCGAGGGCAATTGCGGCGGCGGCACCGGCATGATCACCTATGGCTTCAAGGGCGGCACTGGCACGGCCTCACGCATCGTCGAGCTCGACGGTGCATCCTACACCGTCGGTACGCTGGTGCAGGCCAACCATGGCCAGCGCGACTGGCTGACCATCCGCGGCGTGCCGGTGGGTGAGCATCTCAGGGACGGTACCCCGCAGAGCCAGATGCAGGAGCGCGGCTCGATCATCGTCGTCATCGCTACCGACCTGCCGCTTGCCCCCCACCAGCTGCAGCGCCTGGCGCGCCGTGCCGCCATCGGCATCGGCCGCAACGGCACGCCCGGCGGCAACAATTCCGGCGACATCTTCCTGGCCTTCTCCACCGCCAATGCCAGGCCGATGCTGCACCGTGCCCCGCCGCGTTTCGGCATCGAGATCCTCAACGACGAACGGCTCGATCCAGCCTATCTCGCCGTGGTCGACAGCGTCGAGGAGGCCGTGGTCAACGCCATGCTCGCCGCCGAGGATGCCGGCGGCACGCCGCATGATCGTTTCCTGATCAAGGCCCTGCCGCACGCGCCCTTGATGGAGTTGATGCGGCGCTATGGCCGGCTGGCCTGAGGGCTTGCGCTCTCAGCGCAAGGGCAATCTCTTGTAGCGGCCCGGCTCCTCCGGGTCATGATGCTGGCTGTAGGGGCCCTCCTCCAGGAACAGCTTGTGGCAGAAGGCGAGCTTGTCTTTCGACAGGGTGACACCCAGTCCAGGCCCCTCCGGCACGGCGACGAGATTGTCGATCGGTGCGAAGACGCCCTCTTCCACCACGTCGTAGGGCTGCATGCGGAACAGCGATTGGCTGGGCTCGCGCAGATGCGAGAAGGCGGCGCTGAGATGCAGATAGACGGCGCTGCCGATGCCGGTATTGGCGCTGTAACACCAGAAATCGATGCCCATCGCCTCGCAGGCGCCGATGAAGCGCACCGTGCGGCCGATGCCGCCATGCACGTTGACGTCGGTGACGATGGCATCGGGCACGCCGAGCGCCACAGCCTTCTGGATATCGACATTGTGCCCGGAGAACGGAATGGCGGTATGCCGGCGCAGCGCCGCCATCTCCTCGAAAGTGGCGCAGGGCTCTTCCCAGTTGCGGATGTCGAGCTCCTCGATACGGCTCGCAATGCGCTTGGCCTCGGTCACCGAATAGGCCATGTTGGAATCGATGCGGATGATCGCATCGGGCCCCAATTGCCGGCGCATCAGCCTGAGCGCCTCGATGCTCGGCTCGGGATCCCTGGTGCAGAGCTTGCCCTCGAAGATGGTGGTGCCGAACCGTTCCTTCAGGCCGACGCAATATTCCGCCACGGCTTCCGGGGTGAGTTCCCCGCCCTTGCCTTTCCTGGCCTGGCGAAAGCCGAAATAATCGGCGAAGGCGATCTTCTTGCGCACGGCCCCACCGAGCAGATCGTAGAGCGGGCGTCCCGTCGCCTTGCCCTTGATGTCCCACAGCGCCGTCTCGATGGCGGCGAAGGCCCGGATAGTGGCAAAGTCGACATTGGAGGTCACACCGCGCCAGCTCGGCAGACAGACGAGCTCGGCGCCGGCGATGTCATGGGCATCGCGCCCGATCAGGCCAAGCGCCAGGCGGTCGACGATGGCGCAGGCGTGCCATGATGCCGCCTCCCCCAGCCCGGTGATGCCCTCGTCCGTCTCCACCTCGACCACGCAGCGCGAGGAGCCCGGCAGCCAGCCGAACGACCACCAGTATGGCGCCTCGATTGGCAGGTTGATCGGCGTGGCGCGGATGGCGGTGATCTTCATGGGCTGGGGGATCCTGGCGGCAGCGGAGAAGAAGCTGTGGCTCGGATGGGAGTGATTGGCAAGATCTTGGAGCGCGGACATCCTGTCCGCTCTTGAAGACCCCAGGCGGATGAGAGGAAAAGGGCGCACAGGATATCCGCGCTCCTTAAAGCCTCACTCCAGCCGGCGACGGAACAGCCAGCTCGCTGCGCCCAGCGAAACGGCCGCGATGACCGCCATTGGCCAGGTATTGGCAAGCACGGCGTTAAAAGGCAGGTCGCGCAGGAACACGCCCTTCACGATCACCAGGAAATAGCGCAGCGGGTTGATCACCGTCACCGGCTGCAGCCAGGCCGGCATGTTCTCGATCGGCGTGGCGAAGCCGGAGAGCAGCATGGCCGGCACCAGGAAGAGAAACGCCCCGAGAATGGCCTGCTGCTGGGTGGTCGACAGGGCCGAGATGAACAGGCCGATGCCCGCCACCGCCAGGAGATAGAAGACGGCGCTGCCATAGAGCAGCAGCAGCGAGCCCCGTAGCGGCACCCCGAAGATCAGCACGGCAGCCACGATATAAACGGTAAGATGGAAGGTGCCGATCAGCATGGGCGGCAGCACCTTGCCCAACAGGATTTCATGCGTGCGCAGGGGCGAGACCATGAGCTGGTCGAAGGTGCCGAGCTCCCGCTCGCGCGCGATCGACAAGGCCGTGACGATCAGCCCGATCAGCAGCGCGATAGCGGCCACCAGGTTCGGCACCATGAACCATTGGAAGATCAGGTTCGAATTGAACCAGTTGCGCGCGACCACGTCGATGGCCCGCCCGCCGGCTGCCTTGCCAAGGGCGGTATCGGCAGCGAGGCCGGCGGCGATCTGGTTGAGATAGCCCGCCACGATCTGGGAGGCATTGGACTTGCGGCCGTCGAGCACGAGCCCAAGATCGGCCGGCCGGCGCGCCTCGATGTCGCGCGAGAAGGTCGGGCCGATCTCGATGGCGGCAATCACCTCCTGCCCGTCGATGGCGGTGCGCAGTTCGGCCGGGTCCTGCGTACGTCGGACGGAGCGGAAGGTGGGCGAGCCCTCGACGCGCCGGATCAGCTCCTGGCTCCAGGCGCCGTTGTCGCGGTTGAGCACGAGAATGTCGACATTCTTCACCTCCAGCGTGGCGGCGAAGGAAAACACCAGGAGCTGGAGGATGGGTGGCACCACCAGGATGATGCGACTCTTGGGATCGCGCAGGATGCCAAACAGTTCCTTGATGATCAGGGCCCTGAGGCGCACCAGTCCCATCTCAGCCGATCCTCTTGCGGGTGCTGCGGGCCGCCGCTAGGAAGAAGACGAAGCCGATGAACAGCATCACCGCGATGGCCTGGAGGAACATCGGCCAGATGTCGCCGGCCAGGAACACCGACTGCAGGCTGGGGATCAAATAGCGCACGGGCAGGATCAAGGTGAGCCACTGGATCACCTGGGGCATCGAATTGATCTCGAACAGGAAGCCGGAGAGCAGGAAGGCGGGCAGGAAGGCCGAAATCAGGGCAAGCTGCGAGGCCAGGAACTGGTTCTTGGTGGCGGCCGAAATCAGGAGCCCCTGTCCCAGCGCCGGGATCAGGAAGCTCGCCGACAGGGCATAGAGCGCCAGCACAGAGCCCCGGAACGGCACGCCGAAAAGCAGGACCGCCACCAGCACGCACAGGGTCATCGAAGCCAGGCCGAGCAGGAAATAGGGTATGAGCTTGCCGGCCAGCAATTCGGCGGCGCTGACCGGCGTCGCCATCATCGCCTCCATGGTGCCGCGTTCCCATTCGCGGGCCACCACCAGCGAGGTCAGCAGCGTGCCGATCAGCGCCATGACGATGGCGATGGAGCCCGGAACCAGGAAGTAGCGGCTGGTCAGCTCCGGGTTGAACCAGAAGCGTTGCTCCACCGCGATCGCCGGCTGGCCGAGACCGCGCTCGCCACCCCGGATCGCCGCCCAGCTGGCGACGACCCCGCGGGCATAATTCTGCACGAAATTCGCATTGTTCGGGTCCGAGCCATCGACCAGGACCTGGATCGCCGGCCCGGCGGCGGAGGCGAAATCAGCGGCAAAGGTCGAGGGGATGACAACGATGCCCTTGATCCGACCGAGGATCAGCGCTTCCTCGAAGTCGCGCCGGTCATGCCCCTGCTCGACCTCGAAATAGCCGGAGGCCTGGAAACTCGCGGCAATGTCGCGGGTGAACGGCGAAGGATCCTCGACGACCAGTCCCACTCGAGTACGGGTGGCGTCGAGCGACACGCCATAGCCGAAGATGAAAAGCAGGATCAGCGGCAGCACGAAGGCGATCAGGATGGAGCTGGGATCGCGGACGATCTGATAGCTTTCCTTGCGGACCAGGGCTGAAAAGCGCCGCAGCCTGGCGAAGCGGTCCGCTGCGACGGGCGGCGACGCGGTTTGCCTGGCAACGGCGGATACCGGTTCGTGGTCGCTCATGCCGCCTTGGCCTCCGAACCCTGAACCAGCGCGACGAAGGCATCTTCCATGGTCGGATCGGGATTGGCGGCATCGGCCACCCGCGCCTTGAGTTCGTCAGGCGAGCCCAGCGCGATGGAGCGCCCGCGATAGATAAGCGAGATGCGGTCGCAATATTCGGCCTCGTCCATGAAATGGGTGGTGACCAGCACGGTCACGCCCTTTTCGACCAGCGCGTTGATATGGGTCCAGAATTCGCGCCGCGTGATCGGATCGACCCCCGAGGTCGGTTCGTCAAGAAAGAGCGCTTCGGGTTCATGCATGACGGCGCAGGCCAGCGCCAGGCGCTGCTTGAGGCCGAGCGGCAGATCCTTGGCGGACAGGCCCCTTCGCGGGCCGAAATCGAAGATCTCGGTCATCAGCTCGATGCGCTGGCGCTTGCGCGCGCCGGTCAGGCCGTAGACGCCGGCAAAGAAGGCGAGGTTCTGCGCCACGCTGAGATCGCCATAGAGCGAGAATTTCTGGGCCATGTAGCCCAGGCGGTTGCGCGCCCCTGCCGAATCGCGCCTGAGGTCGAATCCGGCGACCCGCCCCTCGCCGCCCGTGGGCTTGAGCAAGCCGCACAGCATCTTGAAGGTGGTGGACTTGCCGGCGCCGTTCGGCCCCAAGAGCCCGAAGATCTGCCCGCGCGGGATCTCGAAGGAAATATCCTGCGCCGCGGCGAAATCGCCGAAATGCTTGGTCAGGCCGCGCGCCTCGATCACGGGCCTGCCCTCCTCGATAGGAAGTGCTTGCGTCGCCTCGGCCAGCCGCGAGCGCCCGCCGGGGCCGCCGCCGAGCAGATCGACGAAGGCATCCTCGAAGCGCGGCTGGATCGGTTGGGGCTTTGCACGGGCGCCCGCGGCGCGCGCCGCCTCCTCGGCAAGCCCTGCCCCCTCCCCGGTCACCAGCCGGATGGCCTGGCCCTGAATGACACCGTCGACGATCCCCGGCACGGCAAGCGCCCGCGACAGGGCCGGACGGCGGCGGCCCTCGATATCGCCGAGCCGGAATACCCGGCCTTCGACCTTGCCGGTGAGTTCGGAAGGCACGCCAGCAAACAGCAGCTTGCCCCGGTTCAGCAACAAGACGCGGTCGCAGGCCTGGGCCTCGTCGAGATAGGCGGTGGACCAGACCACGCCGATGCCCTCGCGGGTGAGGTCCTCCACCATCTTCCACAGATCGCGTCGCGAGATCGGATCGACGCCGACGCCCGGCTCGTCCAGCAGCAGCAGGCGCGGCTTCTTGAGAAGCGCACAGGCCAGGCCCAGCTTCTGCTTCATGCCGCCGGATAGCCGCCCCGCCAGGCGGGTGGTGAAGGCGGCCAGATCGGTGAAGGTGAGGAGTTCGTCGAAGATGGCGGCGCGTTCGCTTTTCGGCAGCCCGCGCAGATCGGCGTAGAGATCGAGGTTTTCCTGAACCGACAGATCCTCGTAGAGGCCGAAGCGCTGGGGCATGTAGCCGATCGCCGCCTGGATCGAAGCCGCGTCGCGGGCGGTGTCGAAGCCGAGCACCGTCAGGCTGCCTTCATCGGGTAACATCAGGCCGGTCATCAGGCGGATCAGCGTGGTCTTGCCCGCGCCGTCGGGGCCGACCAGCCCGGTGATCTCACCCGGCCGGATCGAGGCCTCGATGCCGTCGAGAGCCTGGATCGCCTCGCCGAAATGCTTGCTGACACCGGAAATCTGGACGACCGCATCGGTCATGCGCGTTGCCTTTCAGGGCTTGCCGCCATCCACCGCTGCTCCATCGGACAGGCGCACCGTCACCGGCATGCCCTGCAGGAGCGCGCTGTCGGGCTCGTCGACCACGATGCGCAGGCGATAGACCAGATCGGTGCGCAGTTCCGGCGTCTCCACCGTCTTCGGCGTGAACTCGGCCACCGGCGAGATGAAGCCGACGCGGCCCTTGTAGCGCTTGGCCGGATCGGTATCCGAGCGCACCTCCACCATCGTGCCGGTATGGACGCGTCCAAGATCGGTTTCAGCGATGAAGGCCCGGACCCAGACTGGCTTGGTGAGCGACAGCACAAAAGCGATGTCGTTGGGGGCAAGGATCGCGCCCTTCTCGTGGACGCGCGAAAGGATGACACCATCGGCCGGAGCGACAAGGGTGGCATCGCCAACGGTCGTCCGGGCCGAAGCGAGAGTGGCCTCGGCCGCCTCCAGGCTGGCCTTGGCGGCGGCGATGTCCTCCGAGCGCGTGCCCTGCTCCAGCAAGGTCAGGGCTTCCCTGGCCGCGTTGACCCGGGCCCGCGCCGCGTCGCGGGCAGCGACCGCCTGGTCGAGCCCGCCCTGGGAGACGGTGCCGCTCGGCCGAAGCTGGAAGGAACGGGTGTAGCTCTGTTCGGCATTGATGAGATCGGCCTGGCGTTCGGCGAGGACGGCCTTGGCCTGCGCGATCTCGGCGGCGCGCGGCCCGGCTTCCAGCTTGGCGAGTGTGGCGCGCTGGCTTGCTGCCTGGGCCTGCGCCACCTCGACCAGGTCCTGATACGGCCTGGCATCCAGGCGGGCGAGCGTATCGCCGGCCTTCACGCTGTCCCCCTCGTCCACCAGCGTCTCGGCAAGCCTGCCGCTGACGCGAAAACCGAGCTGCACCTGCCGGATGTCGACATTGCCATAGAGCACCAATTCCTTCCCGGCACGCTCGACCCAGCCCATGCGCTGGGGTAGATCGAACCACCAGGCGGCAAGCCCACCGCCGGCGATCGCCAACAAGACAATGGGAATGGCGGCCTTCTTCATGAGCGGCCTCCTTCCGCGGCCAGCGCGGCGACGAGTTCGCCCGCATGGCGCCGCACGGTTTCCACCTCGTCGGCACCGATAGTGTCCCAGGCGAGATGGCGCTTCACGGCCGCATGCGCGACGCGGAAGACCATCAGGCTGCCGAGCAGAGAAAGGGTACGCAGCCTGACATGGCGGGAAGCCCCATCCTCGCCGAGCATGATGCCCACCAGCATGGTTGCCGCCGCGAGCATGGGCTTCATCACCTGAGAAAAGATACGCTCGAAAGCTTCCGTCGGTTCCATCTGCTCGCGGATGAGGAAGCGTGCCAGCGGCTCGGATATCGGCCCGATGAACAGGGTCGCCATGGTCTGCGTCAGCTCGGTCAGGAAGGCCTGGGCCTCTTGCCGGTCGATTGCCCCGCCTCCGCTCGCTGCTTCGGCAAGGCGGGCCCGGACACGTCCGCGCAGCCCGCCGACATGGGACGAAATCAGGCCGGCGATATGGTCGGCGGTAGCGAGATACAGCCCCTCCTTGGAGCCGAAATAATAGGTGATCGCCTGCAGATTGACGCCGGCGGCATCCGCCAGCATGCGGGTAGAAGCACCGTCGAAGCCATAGCGGCCGAAAACGCCGATCGAGGCATCGAGCAGCTTCTTGTGGGTGGCATCGCCGCGGCCGTTCGAGGCCGGAGGGGAGGATTGTTTCTTGGCCATGATGCAACCCATAGACGAAATCTCCACTTCAGTCAATCGATTGAATTATATGATCCAAATACGGGCACCAACCTTCCGAAATGACACAATGAAACCGCCGGATATCGATGCACGATATCCGGCGGCGAATGTCTCATAACCAGTCGTGAAAAGATTGACCTATCGACTTCGACGCTATCTGCGGTGGGACGAGTCCTCAGACCCGCCTGCAAGCAATGCGCTTTCAGACCGGTTTGCGGACCCGTCCACCAAAAATGCCGCTTGTGGCAATGACGCCGCATGAGTCTTGCCGATCAGAACCGCCAGTTGAACTTGCCCGATACGTTCTGGTCGAAGCTACCCCTGCGGGCGAACTGGCCGCCATAGGCCACGCTCAGTGTCGCGGACTGGGTGAGGGCGAGATCGAGTCCTGCCTTTGCAACCAGAGCGTCCTCGGCGATCGGAACGCCTTCGACGCCGAACGGCGTTCCACCATCGAAAGCGAATTTTCCGACCGGCGTGGTATCGCCGAAGGCGTGGCGCCAGCCGAGCGTGGCGTTGAGGCGCGCCGTCAGGCTGGCGAGTTCGAAGTCGGTGGAAGCCCGTAGCCCCACCGTGCCGAAGGTCACGTCCGTGGTGGAGGACGAAGCCGCAAGCGCCGCGTTGCCGCCGCGCTCATGGAATCCATCATTCCGCAGGTCGAGGAAAGCGAGGTTGGCGAAGGGCTCGAAACCGAAGGCGCCGAAGCGCAGATTGTAGCCGGCCTCGCCGAAGACCTGGGCCGTACCGGCCTGGTAGTCGGCGCTGATGCCCTGCCCTCCCGCGACGCGGCTGGTGGAAATGTCGTGCCAGGTGTAGAAGGCGCCGGCCCGCAGGGCGAACTGACCCACCATCGTGCCGGCATAGAGGCCGAGATGGTAATTGTCGCTGTCGCCGCTGCCCAGTCCCCGAGTGCTGAAGCTGGTTCGGCTATAGCCGGCAAGCGCACCGAGCCGCACATCGGTCTCGCCGAGCGCCACGGGCGCATCGGCGCCTACCAGGAAACCGCCGCTGTTACGCGTCATGCCGGCGGCATTGCCGGTGCTGCCCGAACGCCCCCAGGAACCGAAACCCTGCCCCCAGACGGAAAGTCCATCCGCCTCAGGAAGCGTTGCCGTCGAAGCCGAAACCGCAGACCCATTCGAGCCACCGAGCGAGGCGAACTGCATGGGCATGGCGGAAGCCGCTCCGCTCCCCGTCGTCGGTAGGCCGGCAGCCGCCGTCGTCTCGAAAGCCGAACGCAGGCGATCGCTCGCCATGGCGCTCAGCTGGCTGCCCCCCTCGATCAGGGCCGTCCGTGCCGAAACATTGACCTCGCCCGACAGTGAAGCCAGGTGTCCGGCGAGATCGGCGCCGGCAGTGGCCACCAGGAAATCATCGAAAAGGGCATTTCCTCGTCCGAGCGATTCCAGACCCGTCGCCGCGGCCCGCTGATTGGCCGTCTGCCCGACACTCGCGAAACTGCGGCCGTTGCGGCCGATGGTCATCGTCACCTCAGTGGGATCGTAGCCGAACTGCGCCCCGAGGAAGGTATAGTCGGGCAGAGCGCCCTCGAAGCGCCCGCTGATGCCGCCTTCGGCGGTCAGGATGGTGTATTGCTTGCCATAGAGCCCCAGCAACTGCTCCTTGCTAAGAAGGCCATTGCCGCCCTGGGCGCCGATCAGCACGGTACCGCCATCCAGCGCCGCCTTGCCGGTCACCGCAATCTTGTCGGCCCGGTCGCCCGCGCCGACATCCACCTGATAGTAGCTGCCCTTGCTGAAACGGGCATCACCCTTCACCGTCAGTACGCCGGCACCGGTCGGGGTAACCAGACTGCCCGACTTGGCATTCAGGCCGCCGATCACGCCGCTGCCGCCGAGCGCCGCGCCCTGGTCGACCGTCACGGCCGAGGTCAGCGAACCATCGACCAGCAGCGTGCCCTGCTTCACCAGGGAGCCCCCTGCATAGGTGCCCGTTCCGGTGAGGCGCAGCCCCCCTGCCCCGAGCTTGGTGAGCCCGCCCTCGCCGGTGATCGTCTGGCCGAGCGTCACGGCATTACCGGCGCTGGCAACGTCGAGCGAGCCGCCGGCACCCTCCAGCACCAGGGCGCGATCGAGGCCGTGCATGTCGTTGCCGATAATGCGCAGCGTACCGTCGGCCAGGCGCAACTTGGCCTGCGAAGTGCCGAGCGCCGCATCCTCCTCGACGATCAGCACGCCCTTGTCCTTGACCAGGGTCTCCCCGATGAAGGAGTGGTCGTCGATGCAATAATCGCGGATCTCCTGCTGGAAGCGCGGATCCTTGCTCGCGCAATCGAGCAGGGTCTTCTTCTCCTCCTCCGTCAGGCCGGCGAGAATCGGATTGCCGTTCGCATCGGAGATCTGGCCGAGATAGACGTCCCTGCGCATGTTGTTACGGGTGAGGAAGAACGCCTTGCCATCCTTGTCGAAGGTATTCGCCTCCTCGCCCCAGACCAGGCGAGTCCTGTCGGACTGTGCGCCACCGGCGGTCTCAGTATAGGTCTGAAGCGCCGGGCCGATCCACTTGATCTCATGCGCGACCGGTTCGTGATCCGATATCGGCGCTTTCGTGCCGTCGGGCTTGGTCACATACACATCCTTGATGACACCGGAATGGGGATCATTCGGGTCATCGGCGAGCACATACCATTTGCCGAATGGGCGTGAGGCCAGGAAGTGATCGATCTTGGTGCGATCCCAGCTCGGCCATGTGTTGGTGTCGTCCTCCCCAGCCGAGGGCCAAGTCGAGCTACCGTCGTTGAGGTCATGCGGCTTGAAAGGCTCCCGCTCGGCTTCCGTCTGCAGCAGCATATATTGCTTCTTGAGGACGTTCATCGTCACCGGCTGGTTGTCGGCGACCGGATTGGTTTCATCCTTGAAGGTGATGCCCTTGGCCTGGGCATCGAGCGCGATGATCTCTTCCCATTGCCGCCAGCTCATCTGGCCGATGTTGGTGATGCCGGGATATTTGCTCCGGTTGGCGTCGAAATAGGCCTGGATGACGCTGCGATATTTTTCCTTGCCTTTGCCGCCGGAGCGCATGTCGTCGAAATAAGCCTGAGCCTCGGCGAGTTGGTCCGCGCCCAGATATTCATCCCTCAGCTTCTTATAGAGTGCATTGTCGCCGTAGGAACCGACGACATAGCCTGCATAGAAATAGGACTGCTGCGCAGCGCTCATCAGGCCGCGTTCGGCGACGTCGCCTGCATTGAAATCGCCCAGGAGGATGACAGGACGCGAAGACGTCTTCGCCCACTCGTTGAGAGCCTGGGCCTCCTTGACGCGTCCCTGCGAGCCGTCGGCATAGTCGAGATGGACGGTACCGACCACCGTCTCCGGCCGCCCGCCCTGCTGGTCCGCTATGGTGTAGCTGATATTGCGCCCCTGCGTGGAAATGCCAGGCAAGACGTAGGTGCCAAAGCTTCCCGGCAGCCGGGATATAATGCCGACATCCCCGATCTGGACCTTCCCATAGGTGCCCAATCCCGCCTTTTCGAGAAAACTCGGAATATCGGAAACATATTTGCTGCCGTTGACTTCCTGCATGCCAAGGATGTCGAAATTCATCCTTGTCATGAAGTCGGCTACGATTTCAGGATTTTGCTTGAACTGATTCCAGATGTTCAAAGTCATGATCCGCAATGTGCCGTCATCCTGCGCTAGGCTCGGCGTCGACGCCAAGGCGCACAGCGCCACCCCGGACAACAAATGCGCACCGATGCCGAAAAGCCTGAACCGCCATTCGCGACGACCATCCCCAATAGCCATTGGACTACCCCCAATTAAATCGATCAGGGGGTGGCCATGACCAGGATCCGCCGAGAGCATCCAGCCCGATCAAAGTAACATTTTGCCACCCACATTGTCCGTGGTCGCACAGGCAAATGTCACCTTTATTACAATTTATCAGACACACGGCACGCCGGTGCCCTCTTGGCAGCCATCGCCCCGGAGCAAGAGCCCCATGAATGGTTGAAAATTGGAAAATAGGCACGAAAATTCTATGTTCGGCTGGGCTTTCGCTGAATGCAGGTCTAAAATACGAGGGCAACAAAATGTTGTTTTAATTACATTCTGATCCGACCGATCGTCGGCGATGATGGTAACGCGGCTCCACGACATCGCATTGCACGAGTTGGAGGCCACGGCATACCGGGCGACATTTTCCTTGAAACATTTCCGCGGGGATGGACATTGGCCACCCGGGGCGAAACGAAGCAGGCGAGATGACGCAACTCGACGACTATGGGCTCGGCGACGGCACCAAGAAATCGAATCGGCAGGCCGAATTGCTGCGGCTGCTCGAGCGCAGCCACTACCTCTCGATCGAGGAAATTGCCGAACGTTTTGCCGTGACGACGCAGACCGCCCGCCGGGATATCGTCGCACTGGAAGCCACTGGCCAAGTGCGTCGCCTGCACGGCGGCGCCACGATCGCCACACCGGTGGATGCCATCACCCGCCGCCAGCGTCGCATCGAAAACGCCTCGCAGAAGGCCCGGGTGGCCGCTCTCGTTGCCCAGGTCATTCCGGACGGGGCGGCTGTCTTCATGGACACCGGAACGACCTGTGAAGCGATCGCCTACGCGCTGCTGCAGCGGCGAGACCTGCGGATCGTCACCTACAGCCTGCGGGTGGCCACCATCTTCAGCGAGAATTCAAATTTCGCCCTGGCGATCCCCGGCGGCTTCGTGCGACCAGTGGATGGTGGTGTCTTCCGCGAGGATACAGCCGACTACATCCGCCGATTCAAGTTCGACTTTGCCGTGATTTCGGTCAGTGGCATCGACCAGGCTGGAGACATCTGCGACGACGACCTTGCGGAGGTCTCGGCCGTCACCGCCGCCCTGGCACAGACCGAGCGCACCATCCTGGCCGTGGACAGCACGAAATTCGGCAAGCGTGCGCTGGTCAGGCTTGGCTCTCTCGAGGATATCGACATCCTGGTCAGCGACGACATTCCCGCCGCCTTTCGCGACAGGGTGCACCGAAGCGGTGTGGAAACCCGTGTCGCCGTCGCGGACGCGCAGGAAGCCCCTCTCGAATTGTAGCGGTCAGCGTCGCCTCGCAGCCCATGACCGCGACGTGACGGCGGCGTTGATGCCGTGGCTTTGAACATCGACACGGTGGCGCCGGAAGAGGCATCACCCGTCTCGGCGATGCCAAGCTGCCGTGCCGAGCGCATGAGCACCGCCAATCCTGGCTGTTTTGGTCCGGGACTTCAATCAGACCAGCTTGGCATCGATGGCCAGCCACACGAGATGGGCATCGTTGCGGGCACCGAGCTTGGCCTTGATCTGGTAATGGTAATTGCGAACCGTCTTGAGGCTGAGATGCATGGACGTGCTGATCGCCTCGGCCGACCAGCCCGATGCGACCAGGCGCAGAATCTCGGTCTCGCGCGGGCTGAGCTCGGCCAGCGGCGATGAGGCATGGGTAAGACGTTCGGCCGCGATCTCGCGCGCCACGTCATTGCTCATCGCCCGTTCCCCCTTGGCCACCAGGGCAACGGAATTGACGAGCTCGGCGGCATCGCTGCCCTTGGTAACATAGCCGGCGGCCCCCGCCTCGAACGCCTTGAGGGCGAAAGCGGCCCCGCTGTGCATGGTAAAGATGAGAATCCGGGCAGCATGATCCCATTGGCGGATATGGCGCAAGGCTTCGATGCCGCTGAGGCCCGGCAGGGAAAGATCCATCACCACCACGTCAGGCTTGGCTTTCCGGTAGGCCTCGTAGGCCGAAACGGCATCGCTGGCTTCGGCCACCACGCGATAGCCGGGCACCTTTTCGAGCAGCCGCCGATACCCCTCCCTGACGACGGGATGGTCATCCACCAGCAGGATGCTGAGATCGCTCATGCCGGGACAGGCTGGGCCGGGCCGCGCATCCGATTGGCGCGATCCGCAAGCAACGGAATGATTGCAGCGATGCGAACGCCGTGTCGCGCCTGGCCAATGGAAAGGCTTCCGCCCAGTGCCGTTACCCGTTCCCGCATGCCGAGAATTCCATGCCCGGCCTCCATGGTCAGCCGTAGCGGATTGCCGCCACCGTCATCCTCGACGCTGAGCTCGACAGCGCCCCCCTCCTGCAGTCCGGTTCGCTTGACGAACAGGCGGATATCGCGCGGCTTGCCGTGGCGCGCGGCATTGGTCAGGCATTCCTGTGCAATGCGATAGATGCTGAGGGCGATGGCGTGCGGAAGGCCGGTGAGATTGCCGGCGATATCGAGGTGGAATCGGGCGCGCGTGGTGTTGCCGACATTCCAGCCGGCCACGAGTTGGGCCAGGCTGGCCTCCAGGCCCAGTTCCTCGAGTTCCTGCGAACGCAACCGTTGCAGGGTGCCGCGCAAGGTCGCATTCATCCGCCGGGTCACTTCGGCGATGGATCGAGCGTCCTTGGCAATCTCCGGCCGGTCCTCGGCCTCCAATTCGATGGCGCCGGCAAGGGCATTGACGGCCGCCAGACACTGGCCGAATTCGTCATGGAGATCGCGCGCCAGCGTACGTCGTTCCTCTTCCTGCACCTGGAACAGGCGGTTGGTGAGGGCGACGCGCTGGGCCGTGGTCTCGGCCAAACGGCAAGTGAGATCGTTCAAGGCGCCGGCGATGCGATCGAATTCCGCCGTCCGGTAGCCCGGCAGACGATAGCCGTAATCCCCGCGTTCAAGGCGGCGCAGGCCGGCGACGATGGCACGCGCCGGCAGAAGGGACTGGCCGATAAAAAGCCCGGCGAGCACGCCGATGGCAACCGCCAGCAGGCCCGCCACGCTGAGCACGATGGTGATCCGGTCCCAGGCCAGCCGCACGGCGGCACCGTGGTCGGGCACGGCCACGATCGTACCGGCCTGACGCTGGCGATCGCTGAGGGGATGCTCGACGGCCTGGTTGGGCCCGAACAGCCAGTCATAGGACGTTTCGAACCAAGCCGGCGCGGGACGGCCGATCGTCTCGAGCTGGCTGCACAGGCGCCGGGGCGCTTCCTGGCCGAGCGTGACGGTTATGCATATGCCCGGCGAAATCACCTTCATCGTCACGATGGTGTTCCAATCGGGCAAGGGCAGGATGAGGTTGCGCGAAAGTCCGCCGCGCCAGAGCAGCTCGCGCCAATAGAGAGCTTCCAGCGCTTTGGAGACCCGCTCGGCCGAGGCGCGTGTCTCCGTTTCGGTGGCATGGCGCGTATCGTGCAAGACCCAGCCGATGGCGCAGGCGAGGCAGAGAACGATGGCGGCTGCGAGCCGCAAAACCAGATGACCGAAGAGGTTCATGGCCCACTCTTGCTGGATCGACCCCCTCGAATAGTGAGCATGGCCTACAGGGCTGGCAAGCACAAAGGCTGCGAGACGACGCCCGGAAGCCAATGTCGGGCAAAATGCCCAAATGAGATCGGGACCTCTACCCAGGCTGCCGGCTTTCGCCGTTGCTAGCCTGGAACATGATCCATCGATCCATAGCAACTGTCAGCAAGTCCCCTGAGTCCAAACGTCCAATGAGTCCGACCGTCCCATGAGCGAGCGTCAACCGCGCCTTTCCGGTGCAGATCCCCTGCTGCCCTGGCTCATCTTTACCGGCGTCAGCATCTTCGCCTTCCTCGTACTCTGGTATTTTGGCTTCATCGCCAAGATGATCGACGAGGACAGGACCTATATCTCCGTTGTCATCGTCCTCCTCTATGTCGCAAGCAGTCTACATTGCCTGTGGCGCATCCTTTTCATCGGGCGCGAGGGGGAGGCTGCCCGCCGCACGGCCCAATGGGTCATTCGAGGCGGCAAGTCCGCCCTGGCGACCATGGGTTCGGTGCCCGACGGAAAGCTTGGGCAAGGCCTGGTCGCCGGCCATATACGCGACCTCGTCACCAAGGCCGACCTGCAAGGCGCGGCCCGCCTCGACCAAACCTTGCTGTTGCGCGTCCTCGCCGACCGGCTGCGGGGTTCCAACCGCTATGGTGCCTTTGCCAGCGATACGTTGATGAAGCTCGGGCTGCTCGGCACCATCGTCGGCTTCATCATGATGCTGGCTCCGATCGCCGGGCTCGACACCGACAGCAAGGAAGCCGTGCGCAGTTCGATGTCGCTGATGAGCGGGGGCATGGCGGTTGCCATGTACACCACTCTGGTAGGCCTCATCGGTTCGATCATGATCAAGGTGCAATATCATTTCCTCGACGGCGCCACCTCGCGCATCTTCTCCTTCGCGGTCGACCTCACCGAAGTCCATGTGATTTCGGCGCTGGAAGCGCAAAGGGCGCCGGGATGATCGATGACTTCGATCTCCACGGACGGGAAGAAGCCTTCGACCCGTTCAGCGTGGTGCTGTTCAAGGCCCTGCAGGTCATCGCCTTCCTGTTCTTCGTGGTGTTCATCATCATTTCCCCCAAGGCCAATGAGGGCAAGATCGACAGCAAGGCCGAGTTCATCATCACCATGGATTGGCCCGACAATCATCCCGACGACATGGACATCTTCGTCCAGGATCCGCTCGGCAACATCGCCTGGTACCGCCGGCGCGAAGCGGGTTTCCTGGTGCTCGACCGCGACGATCGCGGCGGCCTCAACGATTTCGTCATGGTCAACGGGCGCAAGCAACAGACCAAGGTGCGCGAGGAGCTCGTCAGCATTCGCGGTTTCGTCGCCGGCGAATATACCGTGAACGTCTATCACTTCACCGCCCTGACCAAGCAGCCGGTGCCGGTGACGGTAACGGTGCAAAAGCTCAATCCGGTCGCCAAGATCGTCGCCCGGGAGACGATTGAAACGGCTGACGGGGGAAGCGAGCAGACCGCCATACGCTTCACCATGGACGCGCAGGGCGAGGTCACCGGCACCAGCCGGGAGGCCAAGTCGATCTTGCGCGGCATGCACAATGCCTGGAGCAAGAACCTATGACCGCGGCAATGACGGTGGGCGGCGATCATGCTTGAGACCAACCTGCTCTGCCTGGTGCTCGCCTATGTCTTCCTCAGCCTCCTGATGCTCACCGTGCTGATCGGGCTGGCATTGCCGCGTCTGGTCAAGATCGGCGCGATCGTCGTGGCGAGCCTGTTCTATGTCGTCGTGTTCTTCTCGATGCAAGGCTTGCTGGGCTGGTCGGCCCCGGTCGGCGTGCCGGCCCGCTTTCAGGTGCTGTGGACGAGGATCGTCGAACCCAATGTCGTCCAAGGCGAAACCGGTGCCATCCATCTCTGGCTCGAGGAGCTGGATGCGGCCAACCTGCCGACCGGCGAGCCGCGGGCCTATCGCCTGCCTTATACGACGAACCTCGCCGGCCGGGTGGCCAAGGCGCAAAAGGAGATCGAGAAGGGCAATCTGCAGGGGGGACGCGCGGAATTTTTCGGAACGGGAGCATCGCAAAGCGTCCCCACCGGCCCGCTGCAAACCGGAGCACCACCCGGAGGGGATCCCTCCGGCGGCGGCCTGTTCGACCCGGCTTTTCTCGGCGGGCAATCGCGCAACGTCG
The DNA here is from genome assembly GCF_034424805.1 of Labrys sedimenti. Taxonomy (NCBI): domain Bacteria; kingdom Pseudomonadati; phylum Pseudomonadota; class Alphaproteobacteria; order Hyphomicrobiales; family Xanthobacteraceae; genus Labrys; species Labrys sedimenti. The sequence goes on along the minus strand of NZ_JAXOUF010000001.1, from coordinate 316,626 downwards.
ATCTCGTGCCGCTACCGAAACCGGCGTTGCCGCCGAAGGACATGCCCTGACCCTGCCTTGCCGTTCATCGCGGCAGCGACGCTGCCTTCCATGTTCTGAACCATGCGGTCTTCAATAGAATTGGAAACAAGACATGCCGGACACGAAGGAAGACAATGTCCAGGGCAAACTTCTTCTAAGGGGCGGAGCCCTTTGGCTCATCGTTGCCCTTGTCCTTGCCTGGTGCCTGGTGGGACTGGCCTTGCAACTCCCGGGATTCGGTGCGGTCTTCCCCGGAAAATATCAACGTGTCCTGCAGGCGCATATCGACTTTCTCTTGATGAGCGCTCTGCTTTTGGGCTTCTACGGCACCAGGATTGCGCTGCCATGGCATGTCCGCTGGGCCATGGTCATCGGTGCGTTCACAAATTCGATGCTCTTCCTGCTGATGGCCATCTTTCCTGCCCTGGACCCGACCGGCCCGTCGCCCGTCACGGGATTTGCCCGCACGATTTTCATCGGCCTCAATCTGTTGAGCTTCTTGATCACCAGCTATGGCTTCGGGCGTGGAGCCGTCCTGGCCTTGCGATCGACCTTCATACGCTGATCGCTCTTTCAACCGGCTAAACGACGAGGGGGTGAAACGCCGGTGCGTTCCACCCCCTCGGATGTTCGGTAGCCGTCCTTGCGAGGCAGCCCTATTCCGCGCCGGCCGGTGCGTCGGGCTCGCGCTGCGGCGGGCCCTTCGGCTTGGCCTTGGGCTTCTTGGCCGACGCCTGGCTGTTGTCGGCCACCACCTGTTCGGGCTTGGGCTTGGCCGGGCCTGCAGGATATTCGAAGCCCAGTTCCTGCTTGCCCTCTTCGTTGGTGACGACCGTCACCCGCACGGCGCCGCCCGATTTCAGCCGACCGAACAGCACCTCGTCGGCCAGCGGCGTCTTTATGGCCTGCTGGATCAGGCGAGCCATCGGCCGGGCGCCCATGAACTCGTCATAGCCATTCGCCACCAGCCAGGTACGCGCGTCGTTGGAAAGTTCCACCGCGACATGACGATCGGCAAGCTGCACTTCGAGTTGCGCGATGAACTTGTCGACAACCTGGCTGACGATCTCCTGAGACAGGTGGTCGAAGCCGATGGTCGCATCCAGGCGGTTGCGGAACTCCGGCGTGAACAGGCGGTTGATCGCCTCGGTATCGTCGCCCTCGCGCTTGTTCTTGGTGAAGCCGAAGGCCGCCTTGGCCAGGTCAGCCGCACCGGCATTGGTGGTCATGATCAGGATCACGTTGCGGAAGTCGACGCTCTTGCCGTTGTGATCGGTGAGCTTGCCGTGATCCATCACCTGCAACAGGATGTTGAACAGGTCCGGATGGGCCTTCTCGATCTCGTCCAGCAGCAGTACGCAATGCGGGTTCTGGTCGATGCCGTCGGTGAGCAGGCCGCCTTGGTCGAAGCCGACATAGCCGGGAGGCGCACCGATCAGGCGCGACACCGTATGGCGCTCCATATATTCCGACATGTCGAAGCGCAGGAGGTTGATGCCGAGCACGGAGGCGAGCTGGCGGGCGACTTCGGTCTTGCCGACACCGGTCGGCCCCGAGAACAGATAGTTGCCGATCGGCTTCTCCGGGTCGCGCAGGCCGGCACGGGCCAGCTTGATGGCGGCCGAGAGCTGCTTGATCGCCTTGTCCTGCCCGTAGACCACCCTCTTGAGGTTCGTCTCCAGATTCCGCAGCGTCTCCGTATCGTCCTTCGACACGGTCTTGGGCGGGATGCGGGCCATGGTGGCGATGGTCGCCTCGATCTCCTTGACGCCGATCGTCTTCTTGCGCCGGCTTTCGGTCACCAGCATCTGCGAAGCGCCGGTTTCATCGATGACGTCGATCGCCTTGTCCGGCAGCTTGCGGTCATTGATGTATTTGGCCGACAGCTCCACCGCCGCCTTGATGGCGTCGTTGGTGTAGCGCAGCTTGTGATATTCCTCGTAATAGGGCTTGAGGCCCTTGAGGATCTCGATCGTGTCGGGGATGGAGGGTTCCGCCACGTCGATCTTCTGGAACCGGCGCACCAAGGCGCGGTCCTTCTCGAAATACTGGCGGTATTCCTTGTAGGTGGTCGAGCCGATGCAGCGCAGCAGGCCGGCGGCCAGGGCCGGCTTCAGCAGGTTGGAGGCATCCATGGCGCCGCCCGAGGTGGCGCCGGCGCCGATCACCGTATGGATCTCGTCGATGAACAGGATCGCGCCCGGATAGGCCTCGATCTCCTTCACCACCTGCTTCAGGCGCTCCTCGAAATCACCGCGATAGCGCGTGCCGGCGAGCAGCGTGCCCATGTCGAGCGCAAACACGGTGGCGCCGCGCAGCACTTCCGGCACGTCGCCCTCGATGATGCGGCGCGCAAGGCCCTCGGCGATCGCGGTCTTGCCGACGCCGGGATCGCCGACGAAAAGCGGATTGTTCTTCTGGCGGCGGCAGAGCACCTGGATGGTGCGCGTGATCTCGCTGTCGCGCCCGATCAGCGGGTCGATCTTGCCGTCCCTCGCCTTCTTGTTGAGGTTGACGCAATAGGCATCGATGGCGTCCTGCTTCTTCTTGGACGCATCCTCGCCATTGGCCGTGGTCTTCGGGCTGTCGCCATCGGTCTCGTCGACGCCGCGCGGAGCCTTGGCTTCCGACAGGCCGGGGCGCTTGGCGATGCCGTGCGAGATGTAGTTCACGGCGTCATAGCGCGTCATGTCCTGCTCCTGCAGGAAATAGGCGGCGTGGCTCTCGCGTTCGGCGAAGATCGCCACCAGTACATTGGCGCCGGTGACTTCCTCGCGGCCCGATGACTGCACGTGGATGACGGCGCGCTGGATGACGCGCTGGAACCCTGCCGTCGGCTTGGCGTCGTCGCGGCCGTCGGAGACCAGGTTCTCCAGTTCGGTGTCGATATATTCGACCAGGTTGCGCCTGAGGATGTCGAGATCGACATTGCAGGCCCGCATCACAGCCGCCGCGTCCTGGTCCTCGATCAGGGAGAGCAGCAGATGTTCGAGAGTCGCATATTCGTGATGGCGCTGATTGGCGGCGGCCAGAGCGCGATGGAGGGACTGTTCGAGGTGTCTTGAAAAGGATGGCACGATCAGTTCCTCACTTTTCTTCCATGACGCATTGCAGCGGATGCTGATGCTTACGGGCAAAATCCATGACTTGAGTCACCTTGGTCTCCGCGACCTCGTAGGTGTAGATGCCGCATTCTCCCACGCCATTGTGGTGAACATGCAGCATGATGTGGGTGGCACCGTCGCGGTCCTTGTTGAAGAAGCGCTCCAGCACCTCGATGACGAATTCCATCGGGGTATAATCGTCATTCAGCAACAGGACCCGGTAGAGTTTGGGGCGTTTGGTCGCCGGCCGCGTCTTGGTAATCACGGCCGCGTTAGTGCCCTCACCGCCACCTGGAGCGCGGGGCTCGCGGGCCATGCCGATCAGGGGAAACGGCTTGTGCGCGGCGCTCAATGCAATATCCAGAATCGTTGAATCTTCCATTTCGACAACTGCAATCGCCTGCAGCCTAACATGATCTCGACGAGGAAAAAGGCTTCCACGAACTGAATTTATGATCGCCCCCGACTTTCCGCTAGTGCGACAACGCGCAATAATGGGTTCCACGTTCTGAACAGCGGGTGAAGTGCCTCTTTTTCATTCATTCTCAACCAATCAGACAATCATGCGACCAAAATGCCGCGCTGGCTGGGCACTTAACCGATCCGTAACCGCGTCCGCCTAGGTTCATTGACTGTGTCGTCCCTGCAGCGGCACGGTGAGACAGCCTCCCTCCGGCAAAGGGGCGAGGTGAGCCCCGGACGAAGGGCGAATGAGACCACCGGTCTCGCAGGGACATGTAATGGACGGTGCTGTCGCGCCGGTGAGTATTGGGGACTTTGCATGCTATCGCGTTGGATCGGGGGCGGACTGGCCCGGACCACCACAATGGTTGCAGCCGGCTTGGTAGTGTTCACGACAACCCTGGCCTTCCATCCGGACGAAGCGGATGCGCGCCGTCGCGGCCATCATGCCGCCCCGGCGCAGAAAACGATGAAGCATGCGCGCAGCAAGCGCGTCCGCACGGAATCGGCCGCCTCGGCCATTCCCGCCGACATGCGCAACAATCCGCGCTATGCCGCCATCGTGGTCGACGTGAAGACTGGCCGCACGCTTTACGAAGCCTCCCCCGAAGCCTTGAGGCATCCGGCCTCCATCACCAAGGTGATGACGCTCTATCTCCTGTTCGAACAGTTGCAGGCCGGCCGCCTTTCGATGGCGACCGAACTTCCCGTCTCCGCCCATGCCGCCTCCCAATCCCCCACCAAGCTCGGCCTGCGCGCCGGCCAGACCATTCGCGTCGACGATGCTATCAAAGGCATGGTGACGCGCTCGGCCAATGACGCCGCTGTGGTGGTGGCCGAAGCCCTCGGCGGCTCGGAAGGCAATTTCGCCAACTACATGACGCGCAAGGCCCGTGCCCTCGGCATGTCGCGCACCACCTTCGTCAATGCCTCCGGCCTGCCCGACAACCGGCAGATCACCAGCGCACACGATCTCGCCATCCTCGGCATGGCCATCCAGAAGCGCTTCCCGAACTATTATCGCCTGTTCTCGACCCGCAGCTTCGTCTATCGCGGACGCCCGATCCCGGGCCACAACCGCCTGCTGGGTTCGGTGGAAGGCGTCGACGGCATCAAGACCGGCTACACCAATGCCAGCGGCTTCAACCTCCTGACCTCGGTCAAGCGCAACGACAGGCAATTGGTCGCCGTGGTGATGGGCGGCCGCAGCGCCGCTTCGCGCGACGTCGTGATGCGCCGCCTGATCGATGCCTATCTGCCCGTCGCCTATGCCGGCAACGCCGTCGACCGTTCCGCCACGCAGGTTGCCCGGGCCGAACTCCCAAACGATGCCGAGCCCATGGCAGCGCCGCCCCGTCCGCCGGTTGTCCGGCCGGCCGTCGTCGCTGAAGCGGCGAAGGCCCGCCAGGCCGCGCCGGTGGCGGCGCCGATGCCGCCCGAAATCGTCGGGGACGCGGTGCCCGTCTCTGCGCCGCAGGCCCGGCCCCAGCCCGTTCCCGCCAAGCCGGTCATGGCCTTTGCGGCACCCAGCACCCCGAGCATGCGTTGGGTACAGGGCCTCCAGCCGGTCACGACCGCGCCGGCCACGCCGCCCGTTCGCGCCGGCCAGAGCAACGAGGCCAGCCCCGACACCACCGCCACGGTGCAGAACGTCCGCACCGTTGCCGTCACCCGGGATTCGGTCGCCCTCGCCGCACCGCAGCGCAGCGGCTGGATCATCCAGATCGGCGCGACCGACAGCGAAGGAGCCGCCCGGCAACTGCTGTCCAGCGCCAAGGCAGCCGGCAACAAGGCGCTCTCCTCCGCCCGCCCCTTCACCGAGACGGTCAGCCGCAACGGTTCGACACTGTGGCGGGCACGCTTCGCCGGCTTCAGCGATCAGAACCAGGCCCAGTCGGCCTGCAGCGCCCTCAAGGCGGCTTCCTTCGCCTGCGTCGCCGTGAAGCTCTGATCCCTCGGCAAGAACACTTTCTCCCCATTCGGGCGCGGCCTTCCTCGGATAGGCCGCGCCTTTGTTTTGCGGGAATTGCGCTTTCACACAGAAGGCGCAAAGCAAGGGAGCGATAAACAAGGCGCCCCGCGGTTTCACGGCATCGCGGGCAAACGCAAAGGCATGTCGAGCCAATGCGTGGGAGCAAGCAAGCATTCAGTCATGGACGCCGCTTGCCCCAGGATAGAGGCGGCTTTGACCCGAACGCACTTTGCTCCGGGAAAACGTCGCAAGCTTAATCGTTGCGTAACCATGTTCTGCGACGCTCAAGCATCGTCGGAACCGAGCAAGTTCGGTGGAGTTGCGTCAATGGCCTTCAAGAAGCATGTCCCTGGCCCGGTTGACACGAGCAGCCATCTGCGTCGTGCCCCCCTTGTCGGGATGGATTTTCTTCATGAGCGCCCGGTGCGCTCGACGAATTTCCTCGGCGCTCGCCCCCGGTTGCACCCCAAGGATCTGGTAAGCTTCCTGCTTCGTCATCGCGTCGGACGCCGCCGCTCCGAAGCCCCGCGCGTGCGCATCGTCCTTGAAGTGTTCACGCCATCCGGCAAGCCTGCGGTCCAGATAAGCTTCAAGGATTGAACGGCCGACGAAGTCGGCGGCGATCTCCGCACGCAGTTGCATCAGCTCCGCCGCCGGCATGGCTGAAAGGCGCCGGCCCGAAAACCGCCCGCGAATGACCTGCCCGTCCATCGGTTGCCTGTTGGCATCGAGCATGATCACCAGATCCGCGGTGCGCACCGAACTCGGCCTCGTCGTCGAGCCCGGAATGACGCCATCCGGCAATTGCGGCAGCCAGCCGCGCATGCCTGCCGCCAGAAGCAGCAATGGCAACCCCATGCCCCAGGCGCCGCGCGTCAGCAGATAGAGGCCGAAAGCAAAGGCGAGGAAACTGCCGCCGCGCCGCAGCAGGCTGTCCAGGACCGGCGTCTTCGACAGCATGCCCGGCTTGAGGAACGGCCACAGGCAGAACAGCACCACGCATGCGAAAATAAGCTGGCCCACTTCTATCCGATCTGCGAAACAGCCATTGATTCAAATCTTGGAATCCGAGTCTTGCCAGTTCAGCGTTCCCCGGGCAAAGCGCGTTTAAACGCAAACGCGGCTTTGCTCAAACTCTTTGGTTCGGCGCGTCTTTGCAATTCTCGGTGTGACCGCCAAATCGCAAAACGCTTTGGAACGCTGGTCAGGCAAATGCGACACTATGCACCTGCGGAGTAAGGAATGGCGCGCCAAACCCTGGTCGTTCGAACCGTGGCGGAGTTGCGCCAGGCCGTGAAGCGTTTTCGCGAGGTGCAGGAGACTGTCGCCCTGGTGCCAACCATGGGCGCCCTGCATGACGGCCATATCACCTTGGTACGCCAGGCCCGCCAACGGGCAAGCCGGGTGGTGGCCACGATCTTCGTCAATCCGACCCAGTTTGCGCCAACCGAAGATCTCGCCAAATATCCGCGAACGGAAGCGGCGGATCTTGCCCGTCTCAGGGATGTCGGCTGCGACCTCCTGTTCGCTCCTGACGCCAGCCAGATCTATCCGCATGGCTTCGCCACCACGGTCTCGGTTGCCGGGCCGGCGCAGGCCGGCCTGGAGGATCGCTTCCGTCCCGGCCATTTCGCCGGTGTGGCGACAGTGGTGGCCAAGCTGTTCTGCCAAAGCGGCGCGGACTTCGCCCTGTTCGGCGAGAAGGACTATCAGCAGCTTTGCGTCGTGACCCAGATGGCGCGCGACCTCGATTTGCCGATCACGGTCGTCGGCATCCCGACCGTGCGCGAAGCCGACGGATTGGCGATGTCGTCGCGCAACCGCTATCTCGCGCCGGAACAGCGGGCCAAGGCCCCTCTCCTGCATCGCACCCTCCGGCAGGTCGCCGACGCCCTGATCAAGGGCGCCGACATCGAGGCCGCCCTGGCATCCGGCCGCAGCGCCATCACGGCCGGAGGCTTCGAGCTCGACTATCTGGAAGCACGGCAGGCGGCGAGCCTCGCCCCGATCACCGGGCTTGCGGAGGGGCCGGTGCGATTGCTGGTGGCAGCCCGGCTGGGTGCAACCCGCCTCATCGACAATATCGGCGTTGAAGCCGCTCGAAATTAACCAAATCGCCGCCGGAAAAGGTGACGAAAGCGTGGCAATCGTGCCACGCCTCCCCTTGTTGCCCACGGTCGAGGGAAAACGGGAAATCGTGGTTAATCCACCGTTAACATGAATCTTTTCAAAGAGTTACGATACTTCATACCCCGTGCGGATCTTGTTTTTTCTGCGGCAAGAGCGTTGTGCGCCCCCTGCCCTTGTGCGAAGTTGGCTTCGGGAACGGGTAATTGGCCCTGCTCTCTGGGTAAACATCCGGTGGCGGGCAAAACGGGTCTGAAGATTGTGATGCGCTTCGGGATCAGGATCAGGTCGAATTTGAGCCGAATGGCCCCTAAAGCCGCCTTGGCCGCCGTAGCGCTCGCAACGGTTTTGCTGCCGCATTCGCAGGCTGCCGCCGCTGGCCACAGCGCCATGCCGATCTATGCTCCCGTTGGTGATGTCACCACCCCGCCCTCCGGCTACCTGCAGTTCTGCAAGGACAATCCGGCGGATTGCAAATCGGGCTCGCAGGAAGCACGCGATATCGTGCTCTCGCGCCAGGCCTGGAAGGATCTCATCGCCCTGAACGACCAGGTCAACAAATCGGTCAAGCCGGTTACCGACCTCGACAATTACGGCAAGGTCGAATGGTGGGCCTACCCTACCAATGGCAAGGGCGACTGCGAGGACTATGTCCTGCTCAAGCGTAAATTGCTGATCGACGCAGGGTGGCCGCGCTCGGCCCTGCTGATCACCGTGGTGCGTGACAAGAAGAACGAAGGGCACGCCGTCCTGATGGTGAAGACCGATCGCGGCGAGTTCGTGCTCGACAACCAGGAGGCCAAGATCCTGTCCTGGCGCGCCACCGGCTATCGCTACGTCAAGCGCCAGTCGCAGTCCGACCAGAATGCCTGGGTCTCGCTCGGCGACACGCAGACCACGGCCATCGTGTCGGCGAAGGGCAACTGAGTTTTTCCGGGTGCGCGGACGTCTCGTCCGCCTCTTCCCCACGACGCGTGTCATGTTTCCAAGAACGGACGAGACGTCCGTGCACCCGGAAATACGCTCCCCGCGACCTAATCCACCCTCTTCAATCCCTTGGCGAAGCGCTTGGCGTTGGCGACATAGTGCGCCGACGATTGCCTGAGCTTGGCGACGGTTTCCTCGTCGAGGGGACGGAGCACTCGTGCCGGCGAGCCGACGATCAGCGAATGATCCGGAAATTCCTTGCCTTCGGTGATCAGCGCATTGGCGCCGACCAGGCAGCCCTTGCCGATGCGCGCGCCGTTCAGGATGGTGGCCCCCATGCCGATCAGGCTGCCGGCACCGATGGTGCAGCCATGCAGGATGGCAGAATGGCCGATCGTGCAATCCTCCCCGACGGTGAGGGGGAAGCCCGGATCGGAATGCAGCACGGCGCCGTCCTGGATATTGGAGCGCGCGCCGATGGTCATCGGCTCGTTGTCGCCGCGCAACACTGCGCCGAACCAGATATTGGCGTCCTCTGCCAAAATCACGCGGCCGACCACCTGCGCATCGGGTGCGAGCCAATAGCGACCGTCAGCCGGCACCGACGGCGCGATATCATCGAGCGCGTAAAGGGGCATGGCAGAGCTCCGTTCCTGGGATCGCAGGCGTTTCAGCGACATGTTCCCGTGTCGCGATTGCCTGCCCTTGGACATGCTGCGGCGGCTGGATGGGAAGATGCAGGCGAGGACGCCTGCAATCCCGGAAATAGCCGATCAGTCCTCGAGGTCGATGTCGAGGATCGCCATGTGGAAATCGTAGGAGGTTTCTCCGTCTTCCTTGTCCTCGGAGACCACGCCGATCGACTCCTCGCCGATATAGACTTCCGCGCTGTCGGTCTTGCGGGCACGAGGCACGACGCGAATGGTGGCATTGCCGAAGGTGCGACGAAGATAGGCTTCGACGCGCTGCATGTCTTTCTTGTCCACTAGACTTCCTCGGTTGAATGCGCCGGGCGACCTTGCCGCCCCGCCATCCCCGGGCTTTGCCATGCCGAGGCCTGCTTCGCAAGAGAATGCGGGCCGAGGGTCTGTGCAATCGAGCAAGTTAAGGCCCGGCGAGGACGGGAATGGCCGAATCTGCCGGGATCGTCGGATCGATCGAAAGCTGCTGCAACGGCGAAAGATGATGGGATGGGACGCGATCATCGTGCAGAAGAAAGTGTACCCATTTTCGGCTGAAACGATGCGGCAATGAAATCCTGCTGCATCGGATCCGTTTCCGGAACGGCTTCCCCTGCCGTGGTTACCCCCCCACTAGAATACCGGCCCGACGATGGTGAGCAGATTGTCGTATATTCGACGAAGCCTCGGGCGTTTCCTGACGTCTCGTTCATCGACCGGCGTCGATGATGAAATATAGGTGTCCTGTCGGGCACGAACATCGGAAGAGTCCCTGTCCGAATAGAAAAGGATGTTGTTTTCGAAATTGAGATAGAGGCTGCGAAAGTCCATGTTGGCCGAGCCCACCAACGTGAGTTGACCATCCACCACCACGGTTTTCGCGTGGAGGAGGCCGCCATGATATTCGTAGATCCTCACGCCCGCTGCGAGAAGCTGTGCATAGTAAGCCCTGCTGATTGCACTCACGACATGTGAGTCATTCCTGGCCGGAAGAACAAGGATGGTTGTCACCTTACGGCGCGCCGACGCCATCAGGCTGGCGAGAAGCTGTGAATCAGGGACAAAATAGGGCGTCGAGATCACCACCTCCTGCTGGGCGCTCTGGAGCAAGGAGACGAACACGTCGGACATCGATCCCTTCGGAGACATCGGCCCCGTCCCGAAAGCTGCCGCCGCGCAGCTCCCCTTCAATTCCCCCCGGAAGGGCTCGCTGAGCAGATTCGACAGGTCTTCGCCATATTCGATCGCCCAATCATTCGCGAAGACGAGCTGGTTCTGGCGAGCCACCGGACCTTCAAATCGAAGCATGATGTCGACCCAGGGAGCGAACCTCGGCTTGATGCGGAACTCCGGGTCCGCGCAGTTCTGGCTGCCGCAATAGGTGATGCTGTTGTCGACGACGACGATCTTTCGATGGTTGCGCAGATCCGGACGGCTGATCGACGCCAGCGAAACACCGAGCGAGGATACCAGCGAAACGCAGAGCTTGACGCCCGATTGCTCCATTGCAGCCCAATGGGCGGAGCGGATGAGATCGCGCGATCCGAACGCATCCACCACCACGCGGCAGGTGACGCCACGCGCCGCCGCCCGTTGCAAGGCCTCGACGACGAGCCTGCCATTATTGTCCGTCAGCCAAATATAGAACGAAACGTGGATCGTCTCCCGCGCAAGATCGAAATCGCGGGCCATGTCGCGGATCGCGGCGTTGGAATCGGCCGCCAGGCTCGCCACGTTTCCGATCGCGGCCCCGCATCCGTTCAAGGAGGCGCAGGTCTCGAACACCGGCCTGTAGCGATCGGGAATGACGCCGGAGGAAATACCGCCCGACATGGTGGACGCGTTCGATACAGGCCGCTCCCACACGGCGGAGGCCCGTTGGCGGAACCTGCGGGCCATCCAGGGCTCACCCAGAAAAAGATAAACCGCAATTCCGATGATCGGGAAGCCGATGAGCACGAAGAACCACGCCGCGCGTGCCTCCGAATTCATGTCGTCGTTGAGCAGTACCCGGCAGAGTACCGCCACATGTACGACAAGGACGAGCGCCAGGACTATGAGGTGATGCCACATGATATATCCTGTCCCGGAAAGCACCCGCGTGAAGGCGATATGGACTCAATGAGGTGCGCCTGAAGCCCTGAAAAGGATTGCGGTCAGATGGACGTCACTTTCGCTGCGAAGTTCCTGGGCGCGCTGTTCGCCATCATGAATCCCTTTATCAACCTGCCGATCTTTCTCAGCATGGTGAGCACCAAACCTGTCGCTCAACAACGCGGCATGGCGGTGACGATACTGCTTTATACGGCAGCGATGTGCATCGTCATTTCATTGTTTGGCGGGTACATCATCGCTTTTTTTGGAGTCACCATTGCCTCCTTCCGCGTCGCCGGCGGCCTGGTGCTCCTTGGCATCGCCTTGTCCATGCTGAACGGCAAGCCTGTCACCTCACACGAAAGGGACGAGCAGGAAAAACAGGCCGACAGGACGGCGGGAAGCGATACGGACGGTGATCTGGCGTTCTATCCGATGACATTTCCGATGGTCGTGGGGCCGGGCACCATGGCCACGCTGATCGTCTATGCGGCGCAAACCCATAGTGCCGCGCAATATGTATCGTTTGCCCTCGTGCTTGCGAGCGTCCTGCTCGCACTATTCATCGTCCTGTTCTTCGCCGCCGACATCGGCGAACTCCTCTCCGCCAAGGTGAGGGTCATCATGACGCGGATCATGGGCATGATACTTGCTGCGATCGCGGTCGAAATGGTCATCGAGGGAGCCAAGGTGATGTTGCCGGGCCTGGCTTGAGAGGCGCGGAATCCTGCGGATCTCGGCGACGACGAAGTGAGGGGTCGGTTTTACGAACCGAAGGGCGCGAAGCAGAGAGGACCGTCATCCCCACCTCCATCGAGAATGGAGCGGGATCGCCTGTCCTTACCTGTTGTCGTAGATGACGCGCGCTATAGCGTTTTGCGATTTGGCGGAATCGCCAAGAATCGCAAAGACGCGTCGAACCAAAGAGTTAGGGCAAAACAGCGTTTCCGTCTAAACGCGCTTTGCTCTAGAGCCCGACGTCGTGCCAGAAGATGTCGTCCGGCAGCGGACCGTGCAGGATCTGGTCCATGCTTCGCGACGGTTCGGCACAGCCCGCCTCCCCGACCACGCGGGCCGGCACGCCTGCCACCGTGGTGTTGCGCGGCACCGCCTTGAGCACCACGGAGCCAGCCGCGACGCGGGCGCATTGGCCGATCTCGATATTGCCGAGGATCTTGGCACCCGCCCCTATCATCACGCCGCGGGCGATCTTGGGATGGCGGTCGCCGGTCTCCTTGCCGGTGCCGCCCAGCGTCACGTCCTGCAGGATGGAGACGTCATCGCCGATCACCGCCGTCTCGCCGACCACCAGGCCGGTGGCATGGTCGAGGAAGACGCCGCGCCCGATCGGTACGTTCGGATTGATGTCGCACTGGAATACGGCCGAGGAACGGCTCTGCAGATAGAGCGCGAAATCCCTGCGCCCCGACTTCCAGAGCCAATGGGCCAGGCGATGGGTCTGCAGCGCGTGGAATCCCTTGAAATAGAGGATCGGCTCGATATAGCGATTGGCCGCCGGGTCGCGATCGATCACTGCCGCAATGTCGGCGCGGATGGCCGAAGCAATGCTCGGGTCGGCCTCGAGCGCCTTGCCATAGGCCTGGGCGATCAGGGTCGCCGGCATATCCGAATGATCCAGGCGCGAAGCGATGCGCTGCACCACGGCGCTTTCCAGCGAATTGAGTTGCAGGATATTGGCGAAGATGAAGCTGGAAAGCTGCGGCTCGGCATGGGTGACCGCTTCAGCCTCGGACCGCACGCGGCTCCAGACCGGGTCGACGATTTCAAGCCCATGGGAAACCAGGCGCTTCGACTGATTCATCTGCCTATCCGCTGAATGGAAGGTATCTCCTTCCTTTTTAGCGCAGTGATGCCGGCAGTGCCAATGTTCATTTAGACGCCCTGCTCTGCGAGGAATGCCAAAACGCCTTGCTTGTAGACCTTGTCGCCGACGGCCGGGTTGTGATCGCGATTGGGAATGTCGAGCACGGCGGCATTGGGCATCATCACGGCCAGTTCCTGCGCCGAGCCCGCAATCGAGTCGCGCGTACCTACGGCGATCAGGGTCGGCTGCAGGATCCTGGCGACCTCGGCCGGATTGAGCTGGACCCGCGAGCCGCGGATGCAAGCGGCCAGGGCCCGCCGGTCCGCGCCGCTCTTGTCGGCAAAGGAGCGGAACATCCGCCCGATCGGATCCGGCACGTCGTCGAGCGAAGGCGCCTCCATGGCTGCCGCGATGGTGGGCGGCAAGGCCTCGCCCTGCACGAGGCGCACGCCCAGGCCGCCGAATACAACTGCATCCACGCGCTGGGAATGCTCAAGCGCCAGGAAGGCCGTGATGCGGGCGCCCATGGAATAGCCCATCACCGTCGCCGAGCCGATGCGCAGATGATCGAGCAGCGCGACGGCGTCGCCTGCCATCACGGCGGGGTGATAGGCGGCGGGATCGTAGAGCTTGGCGGACTCGCCATGGCCGCGATTGTCGAAGGCGATCACACGCCTTCCCTGCCTGGTGAGCAGGTCGACCCAGCCGGTGCCGACCCAGTTGACCTGATGATTCGAACCGAAGCCGTGGATGAGAAGGATGGGCTCGCCCTCTCCTTCGTCGATATAGGCGATTTCGACGCCGTCATGATCAAAACGCTGCATCGGCGCGGTTTTCCTTTGCTCTTGCTTCCAATAGCCCCTATCGCATCCCGTGCGGCACCGCTATGGTCCGCGCGAGAGAAAATTACGGACCCTAAGTCCACATCGTGGACCGCAAGTCCCCATCGCGGACTGAAGATCAATGGCAGGCCATTCCATTCCCCATTTCCAAAATGACCTCGGCTTGAAGGTCATTCGCGTCGGCTCGAAGGAATTCATGTGCCAGGGCGCGAGCGTGCCTTTCGACCATCCCCACATCTTCATCGACCTCGGTTCGGATGACGAGGCGGTGTGCTCCTACTGCTCCACGCTCTTCAAATATGATCCCAAGCTGCCTGAGGGCATGTCGGAGCCGGCGGCCTGCACGGTGAACGCCCAGGCCGCCTGAACCGACCATGGATATCGCGATCGCCGGCGCCGGCATCGGCGGGCTGACGGCTGCCTTGGGCCTGGCCCGGCGCGGCTTTGCCGTCGAGATCTACGAGCGCGCCGCGACGCTCGAGGAAGCTGGGGCCGGCATCCAGCTCACGCCCAATGCGCTCAACGTCCTGTTCGGCCTCGGCCTCGCTCCCGCGCTCGAGGCGCATATGGTGGTGATGGATGCGGTGCGTATCCGCAAGGGCGCCACTGGCGGCCTGATCCAGGAATTGCCGCTTGATGCCTGCCCGGCGCGCTGGGGCGCCCCCTATGGCGTGATCCATCGCGCCGACCTGCAGGCCGTGCTGGTGGAAGCGGTGCACCGGCACGGCATCCCGCTGAAGCTGGGGCGAGAGATCCGTGCAGCCCGGCAGGATGGGCAGCAGGTGACCCTGTCCTTTGCGGGCACAGATCCCGATGTTTCCGCTCGCATGTTGATCGGCGCCGACGGCCTCTGGTCGAAGCTGCGGCTCCAGCTCGGGCTCGCGCCGCCCCGTTTCGCCGGGCGGCGGGCCTGGCGGGCGGTGATCCCGATGCAGGATGCCCCGGCCCTGTTCCAGGGCCTGAAGACCGGGCTCTGGCTCGGCGGCAACGCCCATTTCGTGCATTACCCCGTGCGATCGGGGCAGGCGCTCAATCTCGTGGCGGTGACGCATGACGAGGATGCAGGCCCCGGCTGGTCCGCGCCCCAGCCTTTGGCGGCGCTGCTGCCGCATTATGCCGGCTGGGACGGACGCTTGCGGGCCTTGCTCGCCACGGTGCCGCAATGGCGAACCTGGCCCCTGTTCGAGGGCCGCGCCGACAACCGGATCGCGACCGGCCGCATCGCCCTGATCGGCGACGCTGCCCATCCCATGCTGCCCTTCATCGCCCAGGGCGGCGCGGCGGCCATCGAGGATGCGGCCGAACTGGCTGCCCAACTCAGTGGCGCCGACGACCATGATGTTCCCGCCCGCATGCAGGAATGGTCCCGCCTGCGCCTGCCGCGCGTTCGCCGGATCCAGGCCGAGGCGCACAGCAATGGCGAGCGCTATCACTGGCGCTGGCCTCTCGCGAGCGCCCGCGACCTCGGGCTGTCGGCCCTCGGCGGCCAGCGTCTCCTAGAGCGCTATGACTGGCTCTATGGCTGGAAGCCGACAGAAACGGCTTGAGCCCACACGATTCCGGCCCTAAGCAAGGCCGGCGCTGCGGACGTGGCGAAATGGTAGACGCAGCAGACTTAAAATCTGCTTCGGGAAACCGGGTGCGGGTTCGAGTCCCGCCGTCCGCACCACCCCATCTCTAGGGCATTGATTTTCCTAAAAAAGTAGGCAACACAGGGGCATACGAGGGAAAATCTTCCCATAATTCTTCCCAGATTTTGGCAAAGTGGGGGCGCTGATGGCCAGGACTCAAGGGCTGGTGGTCAAGGGTGGGGCCTACTATTACCGCCGCGCTGTGCCCCTCCACCTTCGGCCTCTGTTCCAGGACAAGCAAGAAGTATGGATCACCCTCAAAGCCGAAAGCATGCGGCAAGCTAGCGAGGCGGCGCGAGCAGCAGCCGTTGACGTGGACAAGCAATTCAGGGCAGCGCGGACGCGGCTGGCCGCCAGAGCTACGGTCGGGACTGCTGGCCCCGAAATGACGGTATCCGACGCATCGCTCCAACGGGTCGCGAAAGCTCATCTCCACCGGCTTGAGGTCGCGACGATCGGGCACGCCGAGGTCGAAGAGCGGGACGAACTCGATGTAGAACTGGGCGACCTCCTGACGGGCGGCGAAATGGCGCCTCAGTTGCTAGGCACTGCCACGCGCCTGGTTTCCGAACATGGTTTGCCCGTGCCGCTGCCGCCTGAGCCCGTCTTCCCCCCTCAGGCAGAAATTGCAACGCGTTGCAACGACAGCGCCGCAGACGTCGTCGGTCCGACGCGTCCTGTGGCAACCGAACTCGTCCGGCTGGTCGAGTTGGTGCGTCGGGCAGAGATCGAGCACGTGAAGCGACGCCTCGATCGCCTGGAGGGCGACGGCGGCGACAAACCTCACGACCCTCTGTTCGCGGATGTCTCGACACTGACCCCTCCCCCTTCGAAGGCGCGCGCCAGCGCCACGCTCGGTGAAGCCATCACTCGGTTTGAGACCGACCCGACGCGCGCCGATTTATCCGAGGCAGCCGCAATGAAGTATGTGCTGCCCTTCCGCGCCCTGCGTGAGGTCGTGGGCGACGACCGGCCCCTTGTTGGCATCGAGCGGCCCGACTGTGTCGAAGCGTTTGAACTGCTCGCCGCCATCCCTGCGAACATCAAGAAGAAGGCCAGATATGACAAGCTCACGCTGAAGGAGATCGTGGCGTTAGCGAAAGAGACCAAGGACGAGCGCATCTCCACTACGACCGTGCGCAACCACGCGCACCACATCTCCAGCTTCTTCAACTGGGCCATCAGGAAGGGCTTGATCTCAGCCAACCCTGCGACGCGCATGACAGACGGCTCCAGGAAAGCCGCGTCAACGCGCAAGCCGTTCTCCCTCACGCAGCTCAGTTCAATGTTCGCAGCGCTCCCACAGTGGACAGAGGGGCGGCCAGGCCGGCACTGGCTCCCGCTCATCGCCTTGTTCTCCGGCATGCGGTTAGGCGAGATCGCCACGCTGGCGACGGAAGACGTCAAAACGGTGGACGGGGCAACCTGCTTTGTCCTGGTTGAAACGGACGAGCGTCGCCTCAAGACACCGGGCGCAACCAGAACTGTACCAATCCATCCAGAACTTGTTCGCCTGGGTTTGCTTAAGCATGTCGAGGGAGTCAGGAAAGCCGGTGGCAACAGGCTCTTCGCGGACCTCGCGCGCGACAATCAGCGCCAGACCGTAGACGTGTTCCAAAAGAGCTTTTCCTACTTCCTCTCGAAGCTGGACGGGTTCGGCGGCGTGTCGTTCCACTCATTCCGGCACAATTTCCGAGATGCGCTCCGCGAGGCTGGCTCACCCATTGACGTCACACGCGCTCTAGGTGGTTGGGCACGTTCAGGTGGGCTAGAGGAGCGCTATGGGCAAGGTACACGGGCGTCTACATTAGCCAAGTGGATGGCCAATATCAGCTACGACGGTCTGGTGTTCCCCCACTATGGGTGAAAAATGATGCAAACCGTTGCCACTCGGCTGTTTACCGTCTGCCTTCCCAGCGCTGTATCAACGCTCAACTGCTGTTAAGCAAAAGCGATTGAACCTGCCCACCTCTCCGCTAAAGTGTCACCAGCTTGCAAGGGAGAGTCGGGTGCCACGGGGACGGCCATCAAATAAGGGAGACGCTCAGCCGTCCAAAGCTGCGAACGGCTTCGAGACCACTCTTTGGGCAGCGGCGGATAAGCTGCGCGGCAACATGGACGCTGCGGAATACAAGCATGTCGCGCTCGGCTTAATCTTTCTGAAATACATCTCCGACCGCTTTGAGGAACGCAGGGCGAAGGCGCTCGCTGACCCTGAAGAGGTTGATCTCGTTGATGAACGCGACCTCTATGTCGGCGATACTGTCTTCTGGGTCCCCGAGAACGCCCGTTGGGATTATTTGAAGGCAAATGCCACAAGCACCGCCCCAACTATCGGCGCGCTGATCGATCAAGCCATGCTCGACCTTGAAGCCGAGAATCCAAGCCTCAAGGGCGTGCTGACCAAGAACTACGCCCGCCCGGAGCTGGACCAGACCAAGCTCGGCGAGGTTATCAAGCTCTTTTCCGATCTGACCTTTCAGGACGAGCACCACGGCCAAGACATGCTCGGCCGTGTCTACGAGTACTTCCTGGGTCAATTCGCCATCGCCGAGGGCAAGCGCGGCGGCCAGTTTTACACGGCAGGCTGCGTGGTCCAGTTGCTTGTGGAGATGATCCAGCCATTCAAGGGGCAAGTCTATGACCCTTGCTGTGGTTCGGGTGGGATGTTCGTGCAATCGGAGCGGTTCGTCGAGGCGCATGCGACCCAGCACGTCGACCTCGCCCGGCGGCGGCACGAGATTTCAATTTACGGCCAGGAGTCGAACCCAACCACCTGGCGACTCGCCAAGATGAATCTTGCCATCCGGGGGATCGACGCGAACCTGGGATCGAAGTGGGCCGACAGCTTCCATGAGGACCTGCACCCCGGTCTCAAGGCCGACTTTGTCCTTGCCAACCCGCCCTTCAACGATAGCGATTGGGGCGGGGATCGGCTGCGCTCTGGCGATCGTTGGCAATACGGCGTTCCACCGGTCGGCAACGCCAACTTTGCCTGGGTGCAGCATTTCATCCACCACCTTGCCCCGCACGGCTATGCCGGCTTCGTGCTGGCGAACGGCTCCTTGTCGAGCCAGCAGTCCGGCGAGGGCGAGATTAGGCGCGCCATCATCGACGCCGACCTTGTCGACTGCATCGTCAGCCTGCCAGGGCAACTTTTCTTCACGACACAGATACCTGTCTCCCTGTGGTTCATTACCCGCGACAAGTCCAACGGGCTCGTGCGCGACATGAAGCTACGTGACCGGCGACGCCAGACCCTATTCATTGATGCGCGCGGTCTCGGCACAATGCAGACTCGCACCCTCAAGGTGCTGACGGAAGCAGACATCTCCAAGGTGGCGGACACGTACCACGCCTGGCGAGAGACCGGCGGCCGTTATTCGGACGAGCCGGGCTTCGCCAAGTCAGCCACCACGACCCAGATTGCAGAGCAGGGCTATGTCCTCACACCCGGTCGCTTTGTTGGCGCGGCAGCAGCCGACAAAGAGGATGAGCCATTCGAGGAACGCATGAAGCGGCTGAGGGCGACGTTGCGGGATCAGATGGCCGAAACGACGCGCCTTGATGATCGCATCCGCAAAGCGCTAGCCGGTGTCGGTCATGGTTGGTGAGTGGCGAGAGGTGACGCTCGCAGACGTCAGTGCTGACATCACGGTTGGACATGTCGGGCTGATGGCCGATCAATACGTTACTGATGGGGTCCCGTTCCTGCGATCGTTGAACGTTGAGCCCTTCTCGATCAAGACCGATGATCTCAAGTACATCACTCGTAACTTCCACTCCAGGCTTGGCAAGTCAGCTCTTAAGCCGGGCGATGTTGTCATTGTCCGTACCGGAAAGCCGGGGGCATGCTCGGTAGTGCCTGATTGGCTAACTGAAGCAAACTGCTCGGACCTCGTGATCGTTAGGCTAGGCGAGCAAGTCAGGCCGTCGTTCCTCTCTTACGTGGTCAATTCGACAGCTCGCCATCATATCGATTCGCATACCGTTGGTGCGGTCCAGCAACACTTCAATGTGGGCTCAGCAAGAACCTTACGCTTCATGCTTCCGCCACTGATTGAACAGGATCGCATAATTGGTCTTCTGGATGCTGTTCGAGATAAAATTGAATTGAATCAGCGTATGGCATCAACGCTGGAGGCGATGGCACACGCACTGTTTAGGAGCTGGTTCGTCGACTTCGATCCGGTCTATGCCAAAGCCGAGAACCGCGCGACAAGCTTACCTGACGAACTCGCGGCTCTGTTTCCGGACCGCTTTGACGGCAGTCATCTGCCCTCCGGGTGGCAGCGCATCCCAATTTCCGATGCGTTCGACTTAGTGGGAGGAGGTACTCCAAAGACTTCTGTGCCGGAGTACTGGCATGGCTCGGTGCCCTGGTTCTCTGTGGTAGATGCGCCCGCTGAGAGCGCTCCATTCGTCCTTGCAACTGAGCGAAATATCACTCAACTGGGCCTGGATAACTGCGCCTCAGCACTTCTTCCGACTGGGGCGACAATCGTCAGTGCCAGAGGCACCGTTGGCAGGTTGGCAATTGTCGGGGTGCCAATGGCGATGAACCAGTCCTGCTACGCTGCAATCGCAAAGGAGGGATATTCAAATTACTTCGTATATTATCTGCTGAGACATACCCTTGAAGAATTGAAGGCGAGATCACACGGTTCGGTTTTTAGTACGATCACTCGGCAGACCTTTGCTAGTGTACACTCAACTATTCCGGATAAAAAAGCTATCGTAGCCTTTGACAGAGCGGTGACTCCTCTGATGGGTCGGATCAAGGCTCAGCTTCAGCAGTCGAGAACGCTCGTTGTTCTCCGTGATACCCTCCTGCCAAAACTTATCTCCGGCGAACTGCGCATCGCGGACGCCGAAGCACAGGTATCGGCTGCGTGATGCCTTACCGGCTCCAATCCCTGCGCGCCTTGATGGACGCCCATCCCGATCGGGCGGAGCCGCTCAGACGGCATGTCGAGGCGTTGGAGCTGAGCATTGAAAGCCAGCCTGCGTTCTGCCTCCAGAACGTGCGGACCCTCTTCGAGGCCGCGCATGCGACGATCGCACCCCAGCTCGGAGTGAATTTTGCCAAGAACGACGGCTTTCCTGGGCGCATGAAAGGCGTCATCGCGGTGCTTGACTTCTCCGTGGCTAACCATCCCGAAGCGGAGAAGATCAACACACACGTCAAGGAGCTAACGCAAGCGATAGAGGACATGGCTGTTGCTCTCGCCAAGTTGAGCAACATCCCGAACCTGCGGCACGGCGGCTCGCTCGATTGGGGGACGTTGGAACGCCAGCACGCCCTGATGCTTGGTGGCCTCTGCGACACTTTGGTAAGCTTCCTGTTCGACGTCGCGTGGCGACGGCCGATGGCGCAGGCGACCACGCCAGCACTCCCGCGATACGAGGACTTCCCGGCGTTCAATGCTTCCCTCGACGACGACTACGGGGACATCGAGATCGCCGGCTCCATGTTCCAACCAAGTAAGGTCCTCTATCTCCTCGACAATACGCAATATGAGGCAGCGAGGCTTGAATGGGAGGCCGATCAGCCTGTGATCGAAGCAGACCAAGGGGCTGCTGCATGACCGATCTCTATTCTATTTCGTCATCGCCAAATGCGTCCGGCTTGCGCGAAGAAGCCGTTGAGCTCGCCGCGTTGTCCTGGTTCGAGCTGATCGGCTGGAAGACTGTTTCGGGCGACTATCTTGCCCCAGATGGGCCAATGGGCGCGCGAACGAGCTACAAGCAGGCGGTGCTGGAGCCCGAACTGCGCAGTGGCCTCGCAACGCTGAATCCGGATGCCACGCCAAGCATGATCGACGCGGCAGTGCGTACCGTTCTGGCGACGCCCAGCCAAGACGTGATCGAGAACAACCGAGCCTTTCATCCATTTCTCGCTTCCGGCGTCCCGATTGAGATCAACCAAGATGGCGAGGCGCGCACTATCGGGCTGCGACTGCTCGACCGCACCGATCCCAGCGCTAACCGTCTACTTGTTGCAAACCAGTTCATCGTCCAGGGAGCAAACGAGCGCGATGTGATCCGCGCTGACGTGGTAGTGTTTGTCAATGGACTTCCCCTAGCTCTTCTGGAGCTCAAGAGCCCATCGGACGCACAGGCGACTTTGGAAAGTGCGCACACGCAACTCCGGAACTATCGGTACAAGGTGCCAGAACTGTTGCGCTTCAACCAAGTGCTGGTTCTCAGCGACGGCATCCAGGCGCGCATCGGTTCGTTGACAGCCGGTCTTGACCGGTTCGCCCCTTGGCGCACAATCGATGGCTCCGCGCTCGACGATAACGGTCGATCGGAACTGGAGGTGCTAATTCGTGGTGTGTTTGCGCCCGAGCGCTTCCTCGACCTCATCGTCGACTATGTTGCCTTCGAGGTGGTTGACGGCGTGGTGAAATCGAAGAAGCTCGCCGGCTACCACCAGTTCCACGCCGTTCGCAAAGCGCTTGCCTCCACCGTCGAGGCGGCTGACGTCGGCGGTCAACATCGGGGCGGCGTGGTTTGGCACACACAGGGCTCGGGCAAGTCGCTCACCATGTTGTTCTTCGTGCGCCAGCTCCAGCTTGCCAAAATGCTCAAGAACCCAACGATAGTGGTCGTCACAGATCGCAACGACCTCGACGATCAGCTCGCGGGTACCTTCAAGGCGCACGGCTCCGCGCTTCGCACTACGCCTGCTCAGGCCGACAGCGCCGACGAGATGCGTCGCTTGCTTAAAGTCGACATCGGCGGTCTCGTGTTCACCTCCATCCAGAAGTTTCGAGGCGACGAGGGGGAGCATCCGCTGCTAACGCCCCGCAGCAACGTCGTGGTAATCGCCGATGAGGCGCACCGGACGCAGTACGGGTTCAAGAAGCGCTTCGTCATCGCAGACGGCGGTGTGCGCGAACAAGTCGGCTTCGCCGAGTATCTACGACAGGCGTTACCTAACGCAACTTTCGTAGGCTTCACCGGTACGCCGATCGACAACAAGGACCGGTCGACGGTAGGCGTTTTTGGTGAGGTGATTGACACATACGATATGACCCAGGCTGTCGCGGACAAAGCGACGGTGCCAATTCACTATACCGCTAGGCTGGCCAAGCTCCGCCTCAACCTGACGGACGAAGAACGAGCTGAGCTGGACGCGCTCGCCGAGGAACTGACGGAGGGCGACGAAGCCGCGATCGAGCGCAACAAGAGCAATCTTACCCGGTTCGAAGAGGTGGTGGGGGCGCCGGATCGTGTCGCCCAGATCGCGGCAGATATCGTAGAGCACTTCGAGCGCCGTCGTGAGGCTATGGCTGGCGGCAAAGGCATGATCGTCACAATTAGCCGGCGGGTCGCTGTCGAGCTATATGATCAGATCGCAGCGCTGCGGCGGGACTGGGTCTCGGCAGATCCGCGCGATGACGCCTCCGGCATGCTCAAAGTCGTAATTACCGGCAATGGCAACGCTGATCCTGAGCCGCTGCAACCCCATCTGCGCAGCAAGAACCGTCGCGAAGCGCTAGCCGAACGGTTCAAGAAGCCAGACTCGGGCTTCGACTTGGTCATCGTGCGCGACATGTGGCTAACCGGCTTCGACGCACCGTCCCTGCACACGCTCTACATCGACAAGCCGATGCGTGGGCACGGGCTCATGCAGGCTATTGCCCGGGTGAACCGCGTGTGGGGTGACAAGCCCGGCGGGTTGATTGTTGACTATCTGGGGATTGGTGCAGAGCTGCGAGCGGCTCTGGCACAATACACCGCGCGAGATCGCGATCAGGTTCGCCTCGACCCTGATGAGGCCGTTCGTCAGACACTGATGCGTCTTGAAAGCGCGCAGGGACTTCTCGACGGTGCCCCGTGGCGCGAGTTCTTCCCTGCTGGCCCGTCGGGGCGCCTGACGGTCCTTAAGCAGTGTCTCGAACACGTCCTCGCCAAGGGACGTCGTGATGATTTCGTCGAGGCTGCCATGAAGCTGGAGATTGCCTACGCTCTGAGTGCAGGCGATGAACGTGTGACAGCGCGCCGAGACGAAATTGCCTTGATCGCGGCAATCCGCGCCAACCTCGCCAAGTATACGACAGGGGCAAGTCGTGGACGTGAGAGTATCGAGCGTGACATCCGACAACTTCTCTCTCGGGCCGTGATGGCGGACGGCATTTTCGACGTGTTTAAATCGGCCGGCCTCGACCAGCCGGACCTTTCGATATTCTCCGATGACTTCCTTGTCGAGGTCGGACAGATCAAGGAGAAGCACCTCGCTGTCGAAACACTTCGACGGCTGCTGGCCGATGAAATCAAGACGCGGTCGAAATCAAACATCGTCGAGGCCACCAAGCTCAGTGAGCGCCTGGATGATACTCTCCGGCGCTACCATAACCGTGCCGTCGACAGCGTACAGGTAATCGAGGAGTTGATTGCCCTCGCCAAGGACATCAGCACGGCGAACGCCAGAAGTGTGGAGTTGGGTCTCAATGTCGAGGAAGTGGCGTTCTACGACGCTTTGGCCGAGAATGGATCAGCCAAAGCGCTGATGGCCCATGAGCAGCTGCGTATTCTGGCCCAGGTCCTCGTTCAAACGATCCGGAGTTCTGCTACGATCGATTGGACGCGCAAGGAGAGCGTTCGAGCCAAGATGCGGATCGAGGTCCGTAAATTACTCGCTCGTTACGGCTACCCTCCGGACCTTCAGAAGGCTGCGGTTGACCTCGTGGTGCGTCAAGCGGAGGCTTTAGCTTCCACCTGGGGCTAAGACTACGAGGGGTATATCGACACCTGAGGTTGGATATCTGTCCTAAATCGCGTTCGGTAGTAGGCTAGCACGACGGCCACACGCTCGGTTGCTACCCGTCGCAATTTCCTACTTCATGCCGAGTTGCTTGCTCGAAGCGATGAACTCGCCGCCGCGCACGTCATCGCGCATCTTGAGGTCCCAGCGCTTGGCGCCAGTGAAACTGATGATGGTGGCCTTGCGACCGTTGATCTGGACTTGGGTGCCGATTTCGATTGCCTTGGTCATCGTCGTTCTCCTCCCGTCGCCGCGATGGCGTTGCAACGGGTTGCAATTTCATGCGGTTTGTATGGAGGTCATGCAACCTTGTTCGCCACTTCCATCTGCAGCCGCTTCGAGAGCTTAGCCAGGGTCGCGCGAGACGCCTTGGTGGCTTTGATGATCGTGGCCCACGACTGACCTTTTCTGAGCATGTCGGTCAGCGCGGCATTGCGTTCTTCGTCCTCAGGCCGCCCACGGTACTTTCCTTCGGCCACGGCTTTGGCGATACCCTGGCTTTGACGGCGGCGGCGGTCCTCGTAGTCCTTGCGGGCAACAGCAGCAAGCATGTCCAACATCATGCCGTTGATCGCCTCGAACATGCGCGAAGTGAAATCGTCGGCCTTGGTCGTTGCCATCATCCAGGATGTCGGCAGATCCAACGCGACAACGCGTACGCGGCGCGCCGTGAGTTCCTCTTTCAAGCGCTGCCAATCGTCGGCGTTGAGACGCGACAAACGGTCGACCTGTTCGATCAGGAGAATGTCGCCCGGTCTAGCATCGGCCAGGAGGCGGAACAGCTGGGGGCGCTTAAGCGAGGCTCCGCTCTCGTTTTCTATGTAGAAGGTCGCGATGGTCAGGCCGTGCGCCTGGGCAAAATCCTCAAGCTGGGTTTTGGCGCGGGTTGCGTCTTGTTCATCGGTAGAGGCGCGGAGATAGGCACGGGTGAACATGGTCGGCTGCATCCTCAGATAATGCCAAAGTTCATTTTGAATAGTCTATTTATACACGATCTGTTTTAAATAGTCAATAAGGCTTAACAGACCAGTAAAAATGCCATATTCACCCGGTTCATTCTCGGTATACCTTTTTCAGATCACCGAATATCGAGCAAAGAGGCCTTCTCAAGAAGTGCAGCCGCTATTATTAGAAGCCACCAAGGTACAACGACTGACATCCGACCCTGAGGGTGAATTATGTCTGCTACTGCCGCGACCTACATGCTAGTCGTCCTGTCCGTGAACGTCCCTGCGGGCACCTACCTAGGGACCAGCCCAAACGACCGGACTGTACAGGAGCTAGTCGACCAGGTTGGTCAGGGGACAGAAGCCAAAACCAAGCTTCAGTGCGAGATGGGTAAGAGTGTTCTCGACGCCATAGTTAAGGGCAAGATTACGTTTGGCTGCATAGAGAAGAGCGAATGAACGAGCCCTGACACAGAACGGGGCGAGCGGAGATCCAGAAATGAACCGAATGCTAGCGAGCGCACTATCGTTGCTGAATGGCCTTATCGCGCTGCTACTCGTGCTTGCCTTCGGGCTGATCGGCTGGACCTGGCCCAGCTTTGGTGATGCACATGGCCTCGGCCTGGCGATTGGGCTTGTGGCGGGCATCGTGACTGCCACCCTTGCCTGCGGCACCATCGCTATTCTCTCCCTGATAGAGAAGCATCTCCGAACGCTCGTCGCTCAACGCGGGTCATCGGCACCAACTCACGGTTCGCCACCAACACCTGCAAGGACGACGACGGCCAGCACGGTTCGCATCGAGCCAACCCTGTAAGAGGCTGAGCGGTGCAACGGGTTGCAATTCGCGCCAGCCTGTCGGAGTGAAACGATGTCGAGCGAAGGTTGGATCGACAAGGAACAATCAGATGATGCAGTCCGCGCCCGAGAATACGCACGATGAAATCAACCAAGCAATCGAATATGCCCAGAGGCTTTCTGAAGCAGCGATCAGAGTAGTTGGCTCCTCCAAAATTGAGCTGAACGAGAGCTACGCGCGAAACCCTAAAGTTGTCGCCCTTTCGATTTTGTGCCGTACGATATGCAATTTTCGTGGCGCTTTGCTGCTCGCTCAGCAGGAAAGCATCATAGAAGCCCGCGCCTTGGTCCGCCTCATCTACGAGAATCTGATTTGGATCGACGCTCTACGGCAACGTGGCGCGGAATTTGTTAAAGACATGCTCAACGACGAAGCGTTTAACCGCGAAGCGCTCGCTAAATTGACATTGTATATGACGGCCAAGCACGGTGGTGACGTCAATGACACTAACGCGGTAGTACTTCGCAACTCTGTGAATGAAATCACAAAACGCTTCCCTGGTAAGAAAAAAATAGAAGCCAAGAAGACCGCTGAGGCTGGCGTTCTGCGGCTTGCCTACGTTGAGTATTCCAGGCTTTCCTTGGAGGCCGTGCATTGCTCCATCACTGCCCTAGGTCACCATCTATCGAGTGAAAGTACGTCAGGAAAAACCGAGCTATGTTTGAGCGTAACGCCCAACGTAGGGCCCTCTGACATCCTCACCACCGTTCAAGGGGCCTGCCGAGGACTTTTGAGCGTGGTCGTAGGGGTGAATGAAATAGTTGGCTGCACCTCCGAGGCAGAAAGTCTCGCTGAGATTTTCACTGAATTTGAGCAAAACGGCTGGCTGTAAAGATATCGACGAAGTGAAATGGTGATCTGCCTCTTTCCGGTAGCAACGTAATGTCGTCTCGTTGCAACGGGTTGCAATTTCACGCCATCGCAATGACAGACTGACGCACAATTCCCGCTCTTCACTGAATGACCTTCGGTGCAACGCCGTCCGTAACAAAGCTTCCGCTAAATCTACCCATGCGGGAATTCGCCTCGCAGTCAACAGTCGCGACCCCTTTGAAAGGGTTCGTAAAGCGACAGAGACCAGTTGCCGGCACGTTGTCGCGCTTACCTCTAGCCACACGAGCAACCCCAGTCAGTGTCTGAATTGCCGTGTCAGCATCCGCGTGAGCTTGGCCACCCTGACCATGAAAGACGATTGAAGAGCCATCGGTCAACATGAACAAGAACTCCGTCGCGGCTCCCTTGCCATATATGCTGTTAATTAACTTTCCATCACATAGATTAGAAATTTGCATATCAGCAGCCACGAGATTTCGGCAGTTACCTCTAATCAGCATAACACCAGACAGCTTAGGCGACTTAATCTGCCCGGCGCCTGCTGCGCTTGTGAAGACCAATACAGCAAGAGCCGTCGATAGACACTTCAAACCCATAGACATGCGGAAGCCTCACAATTGTATTGAAGCTAGAATTTAGCCTTCGCCGCCTTGCAGCTGTAGACCTCGTCGGGTTGTTTTGGCCTTTTGAGCGTGGCCCGACCAGAGAGGCGGTCAACCTGGAAGACCCACTCGTTGGTATAACCGGATGGCCCATTGAACCCGCCAGAGAACGTTATGCCCTCAGCATTCTCTCCAAAGCTAGCAACTCCCCCCAGATGATTGCTGTAATCTTGCCAACGGTCGACCACTGCCGTCAGATCGGCAAGCCCAGTTGGCCGCGATAGCCCATAACCTCCATTTGGGGCACATGGCGACATATCGGCCACAAAATCTGACCGGAGAATGCAGCTTAACACCCGACCAAATTGCTTCCTGTCGTTCAAGCTAATTACGACGTTCTCACTGCCTGAATGGCGACACTGGATAAGCGTCTTCGCTCCAGCAGGCACAACGCTCACGAGTACAAAAAAGAGTGCGATAGTGTTTCGCATTACCTGTCCCTCATCCCATCCCAGGTATGTTCCGAGTCTAGGAAGTTAGCAAGTATTCCATGGCGAAGGACTTTCGCTGATCTCCGAAAGAATATGATTTAGTTCCAGTGAGAATAATCGATAGGGGGCAGAGGCTCTAGTTCCTTGAACTCGCCCAACTCGGGGAACTCGTTCTCGACAAGCTCTGCGCTGGCCTGGTGAGGCCGCTGGCTGGTTTTGGCTTCCTGTTCCTCCCGGAGACGCCGACGCTCCTCCCGAAGCCGCTGGCGCTCCGCATCAAAGGCCGCCTGGGCATTGCGGGTGGACTGGGCATTGTCGCGCCGTACCTGCCGCTGCTCTTCGGCATGGGCGGACGAAGCGCGGCGCTCGCCGATCTTGAGCAGGGCGTTCTCACGAGTCATGCCCGCGTGCACCAGGCGCTCCAGTTCCGCCTGCTCGGCGGGCAGGGTGTAGGTCCTGGCCATCTTCTGCCGGTCGGCGTAGGCGGCGAAAAACAGGTCCTGCATCTTGGTCGCCACCAGGAAGCCGACCTGGGGATATTGGGGCGGGTGGCTCTTGCGCATCCAACCGAAGCGCTCGGCGACGATCTGGCGCCAGTTGCGAACGCAGAAGTCGACGAACTCGTGCCGGCCGTCGACGTCACCGGGCATGAACCGGCGCAGCGAGGCTGATAGCATGCCGCTTTCGCGGATACCGATCGGCGAGACGGAGATGCCTTCGTAGGTTTCGCGCCACGCAGCGGCCCAGGTAGCGGCGTAGGAGGTTGCCTTGTCGTCGCGGCGGGGAAGCTTGGCCTGCTGGGCAGGACGGGACTGGACCTTGGCGACAACCTGGCTGACGGCCTCGACCGGATCGAAAGTAGGCTCGACGGTCTGAACAGGGCCCAGGTCTTCCCCTGCCTGTTCTGTGAAATCTATCTCAGACTGACCACCGGGTTCGGACGCAGTCCGAGCACTACCCTTCAAAGGGGCGATAGGGGTTCTTTTTATGGGAGTGTTGTTAGACTGTGTTGTTATAAAGGGATCTCTTTTTGAGACTAGGGTAGTCTCAATTTGAGACTGCGAATCCTCCCTTACAGGGCGCCGAACAGCCCCCCGCCTCTCCTCCAGAAGCACTCGCTCGGCGCGCTTTTCCGCCAGATGAAGGACTTTCTCGTTGTACGAGGGCACATCGTTGGATGGCTTTCCATCAAGATTAAGCGAAACAACGGTGTAGCACCCCGCCCTCGACCGTTTTTCCTCGCGATGTACGAGGCCGAGCTGTTCCAACCGGCGAAGCCGCCGATAGAAGGTCGCCCGTGAAATATTGATAGGCGACCTGCTCCAGGCGTGCCCCTCTGTACCGGACTCACCGTCCCTGAGTTGAGGCCAGGTAAAGTCTAATGACTTCTTGCCCCACTCGACGGTGCAATCCAAGAGGAATGACAGTAGGTCGCGCTCACCGGTATCGAGGTGCCCATGCCACTCTCGTTTCATCAAATTGCGCCAAATCTGAGCATTATCTCGTCGTTTAGCCTCCGCGCGGCCGGGCTGCTTGCGCACTTCCGAAAGCAACACGACGTTGTCGGCGGAGGTCGAGCGCGCAGCGCTCGCAGACTTCATACTCATCTTAAAGATCCCAAGTGCAGAGGCGAGGCGCGAGCCGATCTGGGCACTTGGGGAACCTGACGGCCCGCGCTCTCAATACGCCGGTGAGCTAATCCGACGCAAATACACTGTAGCACACAGGAACAAATATTCAAACAAAACGCTACTTAGAACTCATATCGCCGCCTTATCTTGACAAACACTTTGCGAGTGACGCATCTCAACTTTATTTTTCAACGCACATATAGCGCATTCAATGAAAGGGGCCTCGCGCGACCGGATTGAAATAAAGCCCCACCGCTCCCACCGCCTGACCGGAAATATTGCAACGGGTTGCAAAATTCACTCCACCACTTTGACGACAGGTCGCACTCGACAACGTCTTGTGGAAGGCCGCCTGCACAAGTCGACGGCTAACAAGAAAAATAGCCCGACCATGTCGGTGGCCGAGCTAAGTAGCTTGCTTACGGCGCGTCATTGCACCGTCCGTAAGAGTTCTCCCTACGGTGGTGACTAATACGTGACATCTCATTGCCTGTTGCTAGCCAGCGCCCTGCATTTTAGTGAAGCCCTTTGCAAATCAGGCGGGCTCGAGTTTGCTATCGCGCTTTTTGATCGTGATCGTATATCCAAGCGCGCCAAGGACGGTGGAGAGCGTAGACAGGCGGGGGTCGCTCGACTTGGTCGAGAGTGTGTACAGCGTCTCTCGGCTTAAACCAGTCTCCTTAGAGAGCTTGTCTATGTTCTGCCTCTTGAGAACAGCGCCGAGAACATTGTTGAGGAACGACTGGTCCCTGTCCTCGGCGACGGCCTCGAGGCCAACAGCGATGGCTGCCTCTATATCCTCATCGGTTTCTAGGTAGTCGCCGATATCATAGGGTTTGAGTTCTGGGAAACGCGCGAGCAGCTCCTCGACGGAGGGGGTATGTTCCTGACGGACCTCGGTGGCTTTTGGGGGCTTCTTCATAATCGGATCATCCAGGTCTGGTTTCATCCAAGGGGCGGCGGAGCAGGACTACCCGGCGGGGCGCCTTGCCCGTTCACGCTTCTTGGTATGCGATTGTATGGTATCAAGGCTGTATGCCGCCCCCGCTCGTCATTAGCCTCACGGTCGCTAACCAATGTCACGAGCATGAATAGTCAATTTTTTAAGTCGGCACACGGGATTTAGATCGTTGGGAGGCATCGTCATTGAACGCCCCTTCCCTTCTCTCCTGAATCACCGGACGACCTTTTTGGATTTTACCCCAACTCTCATTGACTACGGTTGGGCTTTCCGAGGTTTCCTCAGGCACGCGCTACGCGACAATCAACGCAGCGGCGCCGGAGCGGTCATGATGTCCTCACTTGCTGCCACTGGCGAAGAAGCCGCCGGGCCTATGCTGGTTCGTCACCCACTCGGTCATGTGCTGGTCGACGGCCTTGGCCACCTGCTTACCCATGTCCTGGTTGTTCTGCTGGTCCTTCTGCCTGTCGCCAGAGGAGCCCTTACTCTCTACATTGACCTTGATGTCACCCATCTGGATGTGCGTGGTGCCGCCACCGTTCCGAGCGATGCCGCCGCCTGACGGGCTGCCTGGGCTGGCGATGCGGCCGGCCTCGTATTCCTTCGTCTCACGAGGATTGAGCACGCGCTCGCCTTCCAGGCCGATGAACGGCACTTCGCCTGGTCCGAGCTTGCCACCGCCATGGTAGCGCTGGGCGTTGGCGAAGACCGAAGGCGCAACATTGCGGATGGCTGCCGAAGACGAGCCGATAGTTGCGCCGGTGTGGCCCGAGCCAAAGAGACCACCGAACAAGCCGCCCAGGATGCCACCACCGCCACCGCTGCCGCCTGACAGGACGGCGTTGAGCACCTGCATGATCATGCCGGAGAACTGGCCGAGGCCGGGGATGGCCTGGGACAGCGGGCCGAGGATGGCCGAGATGCCCTGTCCGAACATGCCGACGCCCGAGCTGGCCTGCGGAGCGGCAGCGCCAACCGTCTGGACGTTCTGGCCGGTCGAAGCGATGGCAGGGGCAGCCGTCTGCGCGGCCTGGCCCGCCTGGGAGACCGAGCCGGCGAGGGCCTGGTAGTCCGACGACGTCTGCTGCGCGGACTGCTGCGCCGTTGCAACTTGTTGCAATTGTCCACTCTGCTGGGCCTGGGCCACTTGCTGGCTGGCCTGCTGAGCCTGCTGGATTTGGGCCTGGTAGCCCTGCTGCTGAATTTGAGTGACCTGCTGGCTGGCCCTCTTCGCCTGGGCAACGTCGACACCCCCATACGTGTTCAAGGCGTCCTGAGCGTAAGCATAGCGGCCCTTCCAATTGTGCCCGGTACCAGACACGCCCATCTGCCAGCCCTGTGGGCGCTCGAACTGGAGCATTGCGTCGTTGGCTTCGGTCAAGGACCTAGCTTTCAAGAGCTTGTCCCAAACGCCATTGATACCGCCACCGGTCATCTCGCTGTGGGCGAACTTCATCTGGCCCATGATGTCGCCCAAGTTGCCCCTGCCACCGATCGCGCCCAGCATCTTCTCGCGACGGTCGTTCCACTGGAACAGGCCAAGCGCATTGCCCCCGTCACCCTTGGCAAACGGATTCATGCCTGACTCTGCCATGGCATTGCCCATGATGGCTGCCAGGCCGAGCGGATTGGTCATGCCGGCCGCCTTGAAGAAGGTCGCCATGGTCGACGCGACCGAGCCGGCATTGATCGACTGCGGCGCAATCGAAGCGACGTCGGGAAGAGGCGAAGAGGTGATCGTGGCCGTGGGTCCGATGCCATTCAGGGGCGCCAGGCCAGCGCCATTCACATTGACGGTGCCAGCGTTGACGGTTGCGGTGGGCGCCGTGATCGTGCTGACGCTCGGCAGACCCTTACCGGTCGCCGTACCCATGAACTTGTCGAGGCCGGCGGATTTGAAGAGGTTGGACAGCGCATTGTTGAGGCCGGCTTTCAGCATCTGGGCACCGAAGTTCTTCAGCATGTCGCCCCAGCTCGCCTTGGCGCCAGTCACTAGGTTGACGATGTTGTCGGAGATGCTGCCCAGCGCGCTCTTCCATGCATCGGCGACATTGTCAGCGAGCTTTGCCCCCTCGTCCGCGAACTGCTGGAAGCCGGCCTGGAGGCCGAACAGCGGGTTGGCCTGGTAGGCTTCCTTGATTTTCTGGATAGCGTCGTACTGCTGCACATACGCGGTGGTCGCCGCCTTCACGTCGGCGATACCGGCGTCGCGCGCGGCACGCTCGGCAGCCATCTGCGCGGTGTAGCGCTCACGCTCATCCGTGGTCATACCGAGCACATTCGCTTCGTCCCGCAGACGCTGGATATTGTCGAGAAGCTGCTTGTTGAAGCGCTGGAGAGACTGTTCCTGCCGGCGAGAGGACTGCTCAGCATCGGGGTCAATCTTGGCGCCAGGCTGCTTGGCGTTAGGCAGCGACGTGTCGCCACCCTGTTGACCGATCATCAGGGTTTTCAGCTTCTCCAGTTCCTGGGCGCGCTTGCGGATGTCCTCGATGCTCTTGATCGAACCATTCTCGAGTTCCCGGAAGAACTGGAGCGAGCCGTCGACGAATTGCTGCACATAGTCAGTGGTGAGGTCCTGCCGGATAGCATCCTTCACCTTGCCGAACTGAATGGCGGCCTCAGCGCCCATGTCGCCCAGCACGTCCTTGCTCAAGGCATCGTTTAAGGCATCCTTAGCTCCGCTGATATCGCCACGCATGACCTTGCTCAGGGCATCACCCACCCCAGCGATCTGGCCCCCTAGACCACGCAGCATGGTGCCGAAGATCGCGATGACGGATTTAGCAAGGCCGGCAAACACGTCTTTCACCGCAAAGCCGTAACCGATCCAGAGGTTGACCATGAATTTGATGGCGGTCGTGACCGCGCCGACAACGCTCTGAATACTTTCACTGTGCGCCGAGATGTAGGCAGACAGGCCAGAGGTCAAAGACGAGAGGAAAGACATCACGACAGCAGCGCCGGCTTTGACGTAACCCCAGATCGCCTCGAACACGGCCTGGACGGTCGAGCCGATCGATACCGTGGCGTCGCCCCACTGGAACGTCACATCGCGCAACGAGTAGATCGCGGCGGCGAGCGCGATGACAGCAGTGAGGATGAGCACGAAGGGGTTGGCCCGCATCACCAGGTTGAGGGCAGCCATGGCGACCTCGGCCGCCTTGATTGAAAGGAAGAGCGCACCGAGCCCCGTCACCAGTCCAGCGACAGCGGCCGACAGCCCGGCCACGGCACCGGGAATGGCGCTGATCGTGTGCAAGAGACCATTGAATTCGGTGGTTGCCGCCAGGGCCAAGCCAGCGGCTGCCGTCAGACCAGGCAGGATACCGGCCTCTCCGAGCGAGATCGCCATTTCGGTGAGGGCAGACCCGAGCTTCTTGATCGAACCGACGAAGGTATCGCCCGTAATATCGGCCGCGCGCTGGGCGGTGCCGCCTGCTTTCTTGGTGCTCTCCTCGAACTCGGTGAACTTGGCACCTGCGTTGGTCAGCAGCACGGCGGCGCGACCACCTTCTTCGCCGAAGATCTTGATTGCCTGGCCCGTGGTCATGCCGGCGTTGTGGAGCTTCTTGAAGGTGGCTACCAAATTGGTGGAGTCGAGGTCGTTGAGGGTCAGGCCGAGCGCCTTGAGCTGGGTCACCGCCATGGGCGTGGGCGCCAGCATGCGCGAGATGACCTGCTGCATTTCGGTACCAGCGCGCGAACCGCGCGTGCCAGCGTCGCCGAGCACACCGAAGGCGGCCGACAGAGTATTAACGCTCACGCCAGCCTGCGCGGCGATCGTGCCGGCATAGGAGAAGGACGAAGCCAGGTCGCCGACGGACAGCGCCGCCATGTTGTCCGTTTTGGCCAAGATGTCGACGATGGTGGTGACTTTGTCCGCACTCAGGCTGAACTGGTTCATCACGTTCATGGTGGTCTGGGCGGCGTCGCTCAGTTCCATCTGTCCGACGGTGGCGAGGTTCAGTGTGGCCTGCGAGGCAGCGATCGCGGTGGACGCATCGAAGCCGGCCTTGGCGAAGATCGTCAGCGCTTCGGCAACCTGGTTGGCGGTGTACTGTGTGGTAGAGCCCATCTGGCGCGCAGCCGCTTCCACCTTGCCCATATCCTCGGCCGAGGAGTTCGTGACGGCTTTGAAGTTGGCCATCTGCTGCTGGAAGCGACCCATGACATCGAGGCCGGCGAAGGAGATCGCTGCGGCAACGAGCGTCTGCAGCGCACCGCGCGCACTGTCGGCCTGAGATTTGATGCCGTTGGCGCTGCCGCCACCGCCCCGGAATGCCTGCTGGGCTGCCTGCCCTGCCGTCTTGGCCTGCTGAGCCATCTGGCCCATCGCCGTGGCGGCCTGGCTCGCGCTCTTGGTCACCTTATCGGTAGACTGAGCAGCTTGATTGGCTGCCACAGCAGCAGCCTTCATGCCCTGGCCAAACTGGGCAATGGCGGCGCGAGCCATGTTGCGCATGTTGAGAATGAAGAGGATTTCGCGATTGGTGGGGGTCATGGTGGTATTCCTCTTCATCGGGGACGCGGGTACTGACGGAAAAATTGCAACGGGTTGCACCGAAATTTCCGATAGCTGGTTGGATACTCGGCCGGCGAAAAGACCGAGCATCCACATAAAGGCCTACTGGAGGACTTGGGGAGCCAGCGCACGTTCGAGATTGATGGCAGCAATGCCGACCGACGCGATGTCGAATGCGAATTGCTGAAACGCTTCTAGGAGCGACTTGTCGTTGCCAAGAACTGTGTCGAGCAGCCCCGCTACGGGCGCCACAACACGGGTCCGAGAGGTGATGAGATCAGCCAAGTGATCAGAACTCATCCGAACTTGGTCCAGCCTCAACTCTAGGTCCGTCTCCGCATCGTCGAGAGAAATGTCCATGTCGACCAGACCGCCGAGGCGCTCGACAATCATCGGAGCCAAGAAATTCGCGACGCCAGGAATAGCCAGAACGTCCTGTGGGCGTAGGCTGGAGAAATCGTCGCAACCGCCTGTGGCGTTGACAATAGCGGCGAGGCATTCGTTGGCGTCGCGCTGTTCGGTCTCGTAGATCATGATCTGCCCCTATGTAAGATGCTGATATTGAAGTTGATGAAGAGTGTGCCGGCTGCGTCAGACAACGCGCGAGCGCGACTTCGATGTGTCAATCTCGATTGATGCCGAAGCCGGAGGCGTGACCAGGAGCCGCCGTTGCAACGGGTTGCAAAGACAAGGTCCGACGAAGGAATGCACCCCGGATCATGGCGTCATCCACTGCGGCTCGCACAAACGCGCCACGCGATATTGGCGCCGGGCGTGAAGCTTGCTTGTTGAGCATGGCAATGTGGTTATCGAGACGCCTCACAAAATCTTCCGACAACGAGATCATGATAACTCGCCTTGTCACCACCACTCTCCTTAGTTTTTATCCAACCTTCGTATATAAGTAATATATACAAATCGAACATAAATGGCAAATAATTTCAATTATTACTTTACAAACATTTTTGTTACTTATGATATCATTGTGTTTGTCAAATATATGCTTAACAATCAGAACGTCCAGGCGCTTTGTCTCGGCACGAGATTGCTCACGATTTTGACGAAGCTGAGCAGAGATCAGGATAAGGTCTTGAAGGGAGCGAATTGACACTAGGAAGGGATTCCGCGATGGTCCCGCGTGCTACACAATGGCGCTACGCACGATAAGGAATGGCGGCGGATAAGCATTTGAAATCAAATAGCTATGGCTTTCGAGGAGGCTTTCCCTCCCTCTCCGACGCTCGGCGTAATCTAGATCAACACGCGCCCCACATTGAGTCCCTCATTGGCGCCACCTCCTGAACTTGCGAGGTAGCCTTTTGAACTGCAGATAGGCGACGGCCTTTCAAACCTATGCCCTGTCGCGTCGATAGCCTCCGATGACAGGATTAAAGGTCGGCCGACCCCGGTCTGCCCTAGAAAGCGAAAGCACAGGGAAGCGCAAATCACGATCGTGTCACGAAGTCCTAGACAATATAAAATGTTAAGCGGGACAAATAATCGCATAGACACCGCTAATATTTAAGCTTGGCCACGCAAAGGGGGGGGTACGATGCGCTTGAGTTTAATTGCTACCACGCTCGTGATCTTTGCTGCAGCTTTCTTGGGACATCCGACCCTAGCAAAAGCTGCATGTAATAAGACTGCAAACTGCAGTCAACTCTGGGTGGCGGGCGACCATATCGGAATGCCTTTGTCATTCTTCTCCCAAGTAGTTCCCCCCACTGATGTCAATCAAATTCAGATTGGAGACACACTCGGCTCTACGCTTCCGGTTAATATTAGGCCAAGTCCGGGAGATCTTTCGAAAACGAATGGTGTTTTGCTCACGGGCTCCATTGTAACTGTCGAAGATATCCGGCGTCTAACGATACATGGCAAATCCCAAATTTGGCTTCGACTGTCCGTCGCCCCGAGACACCTAAAAACGGCAAGCGTCCGTGTTGCGGTACCACCGAGTGCGAAAGGACCATCCCCCGAAGCCTCGACTGCCGACACTGGCGAGTCCTCCATACTTAACAGCCGGGCTAAAAAAATTATATCTTGTTACAACAAGCTCGCCGCCGGTTCAAACATCGTTACCGTTAGTAGCCTTAAAGACTGTTCAGGATATTGGGTTACGCAGCGCGCATTAATGGAATGCGCGATCGGCGTAGACCATTGTCCCGCTTACGTGGACAGCATTGGAGGCAAGGCAATCGCGTTGAACCAATTGACGCGAGACAATTTGTCTATCGATTCCCCACTGACTATAGACGCTAAGTACTTGCCGAGCTTACCGGACGCTAAAACGATTACAAATTGTAAAAGCAACAGCACCAACCAGGACGACTTTCAAAATTGTGTTACCGCAAAAATGGCAGATAGATACAAAGACGTATTTGATTGCTCAACTAAATTTACAGAAGGAGAAAAGTTACTATGTTTATCTCAGCTTTCTGGAAACGAAGACTTCACTAGCTTGATCAATTGCCTTGGCGCAGGCAAGCCCTCACCTGATAAAATTGCAGAATGCACGTCGAGGAAGGAAATCGCATCGCGAGTGGATGAGCTGCGAGACTGTGTGGCGTCCGCGAGCGGAGGAGACAAAGCTAGAGCCTGCATTTGGAGGGCGCTGCCTAAGGAAGATCGTGCACTCGCGTCGTGTCTCGATAGGCCCGATGCCGGTGCCGATCCATCGTCGTGTTTGGACCTCGTATCTCCCGATGTCGAAAAAGCGCATGCAATCCAGAGGTGCTTTGCCAATGAAGCTAACCCAGAAGACTTAAGCAGGTGTTTGGGCGGAAGGTTAGGAGGAGACGCGGCAAAGGTCGCTGGCTGTATTAATACCTCTGACGTTAAAGCAACGACGATCTGCTTGCTCGGCGATACGCCTCAATTACGAGCTCTGGGAAGTGCAGAGAAGTGTATCTCTCAAGGCAGAGACGCTGCGTCCGTGATCGCTAACTGCACTGACGGACTAATGGATGAGAAGACCCGGCAAAGTGTAGCATGTCTTGCCAAAGCCGGCACTGATCGGGCTGCGCTTGCGAGTTGCGCTGCTGGAGCGGTACTAAACCCTGATGCCGCACGTCTCGTCGGATGTGCATCCGACAGCTCAGGACCAACCGCATTCGCAATTTGCGCCGCAGGTCCCTACATGAACGAAGAATGGCGTATTGCTGCTGAGTGTGCAGTAGAGACCGGCGGCAATCCCGTCGGATTTGCAGGATGCACCGCAGGTCAGTTGACAATTAGGGAATTAACCAAGTGCTTTAACGGCCAAATTGGTAAGGATTGCTTCGGGCCAAACAACACCATTATAGTAGGGTATCGCAACGCGTTTCACGATCTTACCCAAGGACCGGGCAAAAACAACGATATTGTAAAAGCCCTTGAGGCGATTGGACAGCTGACGGGCGGCCCGAATTCAGTGGTCAATAACCCAAAGCAGATCCTTCCTGGTCCCGGCTCTGTTTTTAACCAACCGGGTCAGATATTTGGTGGAGATGGTTCGGTGTTTCATGACCCCGGCCAGATCACACGAGGTTGGCACTGGTAGAGCAAACGATATTGGCCAATCGGGACCAACGCTGAATACGAAGGCCGAGCGCCTCCAAGCATGGCTAAGCAATCATCTGGACGATCCATCTTTAGCCTTAGCAGCCCATCGATGCCATGCAAAAAGACACGAGCGAACGCCAAGCGAGCACATGTCCAGGAACCGAAGTAACTCATTGATATTCTGATGACAGGTAAATGTTCGTCAGTCGCCTACTCTGCTCACAGACTCGTCCGCTCCCGTTATCGGGTGGCGTCGGCGGAAAAATTGCAGAGGACACCCGTTCACACTCAATCCCACAACGAGGAACCATCGGTTGTGTAACGTTACGGGATCCCACTTCATGTCTGACGCTGGGACCATGCACTTATTCAATCGAAATATGCTATACATAGACGAATAGTAGGGCCGGACCGAGGGCGACGGGAACTGTCTCATTGGAATTAAGTTCTTCCCAGAATTCTTCCCAAGGTGCTTCGCGCTAGAGTTTCCTCGAAATGGGCTAACTATCTATTTTAACAGGATAAATTTTTTCCCGCGCGTGCTGACTTTGGTAACTTGGGCGAGTCCCGCCGTCCGCACCAGCACCTCTATTTTTGGCTTCAAGGTCAATAAGTCACGTGTTATCAGACGGTTAGGATTGTGCCACTGTACAACAAAAGTGGCACACAATGCGCTATCGGATGGTCATGTCAATGCAGCGGAAAGGCTCCCGCAGTCGCTATTTCGACCAGTAGATTCCCAAGGACGTGCAGCCCCAGCTGCCCAATACGGCGACAAGCACCAACGCCACGATTGCCGGGTGCTTACTTCAAGTTTGCGCAATATTTTGTTTTTCAAATTGCTTATTAAAGCAGAGCAGGCCGTCAGCATGAATAGAGCTTCGTCCTCGCCTATATTGGCGTTCCGCACGTCCAAAAGAACATGCCCCTCTTCGTCGCTCACGTAACCGTAGAGCGAGAGAAAGGCTGATTCGAGCGCCTGCCCTGCACCATGATCTATTCGCAGCGATAGGTTACGGTGATGGGACCACTGGCCCGTCTATAGACCAGTTGGCTCTGAGTAACGCTGACGACGGTGATCGGGATTGACCCGTTGGAACTCTGGACGATGCATCGTGGAACCATGTTCCAATAAGGTTGCGCAAAGCTGATTGTGCAGTTTGCCGCCCCCGCACGGGGACCCGCATCATTGACCGTGCCGGAGCTGTTGGAAGAACCGGGAGACAGAGACGAGCCGGTACCGCACAGCGCAGGGCTCGTAGAAGCCAAGCCACGCTTGAAAATCTCCATGTCGTAATAGGTATAGGTGCGTTCCGTACTTTCGATCGGAAACCCACCGACGGGATCAGTCTCCGTGTAGTAGGCATTCGCCGGCGGGACGAACCGGGCGCCGGGGGACCGCCACCTCGTACCATATTCCGTGACTGAATTGGGCCTCATCCAGAATTGAAAATCCAGGTCGGGATGATGATAGTTACTGAAGTAGAAGAAACCTTTGGTGACCTTGAGGTATGGCAAGCCGATCTGATTGTTGGCAAAGACCACGTCGCTGGTGCGGGAGTTGAGCCTGAAGACACTTTCAACCGTGGCGCCAGCAGCATCAGAAACATAGATGTTGTTATTTTCTACGCGTATCGAGGTGGTGCCGATGTCAGCTTGGCCTGACACGCCCACATCGCCACCGAATTCGAAAAGGGATTTGTTGTCTATCCAGGTGCTCGTCGCCGGCTTGTGATAGATCAACCAGAGACCGTCGCGGACGATGACGTGGGTTCCCCCGCGCATCTGAATGAATTGGCCGATGGCCTCCCCCGACATACCTTCGAACTTGAAGAACAGACCACCATAACGGCGATCATCGGAGGTCACTGTGATGCAATCCTGGCTATGCCCACAGCCAGAGTTGCGGATGGTAAAGTCTTCAAGGCCGATCGTTCCTGCGGGCTTTCCCGCCACGAGCGACTCCAAATAATATGCCTGCCGGAATGCCTGGACCCCGCTGTCATAGATCTTGTTCTCGAAGGATGCTGTTCCTTCGTAATAGAAACCAATCCCGGTGTTCTTGCGCTCATTATCTGGGTTATAGCACTGGACACGCGTCAACATGGTGCCTTGGGGATCGGTCAACCTCAGGCAGTTGTTGAAGCCAACGACTCTGACATTGTCCAAACGGGTCCAGTTCGCTTTCCTGTCATAGAGCGCCCAAGCTGCACTCGCGGTGGATTGATAGGCCGTGTCGAGGGTGAGATCGATATTGCGGAGCTCAAGGCGAGATCTCTGCGAAGCGCCGGCGCAGTGTTCAATCCCATTGCCGCCATGCCTCACCAATATTTTGGTGACGCCATTATAGGATAACAGACTGTCCCCCTGGATAATGACAGCCTTGTCGCAAAGGATCAGAGGCCTGGTGAACACGATCGTTCCGGGACCGAGTCGAAGAATGACGTCGCCCACGGATGCCTGGATGGCCGAGGCGATGGCCGCTTCATCAATGTTGTCCGTGAGGGCCTGAGCTCCAGGCAAGACGGCGCGCCACTGCTGGAGGCTCCACCCGGCTGTATTGCGCCCATTGAGGTTCATCACTCCGGAGAGCGGGCGGCTGGCGCCATCTCCTACATATCCATAGCCGCCGAGATCCTTCGCTGTGACTTCTCGCGCCTTGAGCGCTCCTGATGAACTGCGCCAAGTTCCCTTGACATCAGGGCACCCCCGACGCGTGCCCTCGACTGCCGTCACGTTGTCGGCGGCCCCAATGTCGGAGCACCGTGCGGCGCTGGTGGGATTCGTTGGAAGGACTTGATCGTCATCGGATGGTGTCTGCGCGAACGCCGGTCCTGCGCCCAGAATAACGAGCAGCGTCGCGATGAAGGGAGTCATGATGATCGGTCCCTAATTGTCGTGACTATATTGAAGGCCGTTTAGGGTGCTGAGACACTCCACAATCGGCTAGTTCCGCAGATTCGGCGGCATGTGTCTTGTATGACCTCGCGCTAAAGATCTCGGAAAGAAAGCGTTCCGCCGTTCCTATGTATGAGACCCAACGGCGTATCACCAACTATCCGGCTCAAGGTTCCGATCGAGAGGTCGCTATCCAAACGAGGCGGTGCATTCCTTCACCAGCCAGTCCATCAA
Organism: Labrys sedimenti; assembly: GCF_034424805.1. Taxonomy (NCBI): domain Bacteria; kingdom Pseudomonadati; phylum Pseudomonadota; class Alphaproteobacteria; order Hyphomicrobiales; family Xanthobacteraceae; genus Labrys; species Labrys sedimenti. Next base: position 274,643 of record NZ_JAXOUF010000001.1, on the reverse strand, counting down.
CTGCTTGCCTTTCGCACCCAGTTCTCGCTCGCCCGGCCAGACCAGGCCGTAATGTGTGCCGTCGGCCCAGAAGCCGGCGGGCGCGATGAGGCGGGCTCGCTTGATGTCGTCGGTTGCCAGTACCAGTGGGCCGAGCGCCACGCCGAGCCCCGCCGAGGCCGCTTCCATCATCAGGAAATGGTGGTCGTAGAAGCGGATTTCCCTCGGGCGCGGCCGGAGGGGGTGGCGCGCCAGCCATGTCGGCCAGGCATCGGGGCGTGTCCGGGTGCCGAGGCCGATATAGGCCCCCTCCTCGAAATCGACGAGGCGGTCGGGCACCATCACCGGCCCGACCCTTTCGGCGAACAGGCGCCTGACCTGCCAGCTTTCTGGCATGGCGAAATCGAGACGGCGGATGGCGAGGTCGATCCGCTCGCGCGCGAAATCGACCGCACCGCCGCCGACCGAAAGATGCAGGGCGACCGCGGGATGGGCCTCCTGGAAGCCGCCCAGGCGCGGGATCAGCCAGCGCATCGCCACCGAAGGCTCGCAGGACAGCACCAGGGCATCGTCCCCTGTCGCCGCGGCGCGCAGGCCCTGCACGGTGGTGCGCAATTCGCCGAAGCAGCGATTCACCGTCAGGAACAGGGTCTCGCCGTGCGCCGTCAGCTTGAGGCCGCGCCCGCTCTTCTCGAACAGCCGGAACCCCAGATCCTGCGAGAGCTTGGCGATGCGCCGGCTGACCGCGCCATGCGTCAGCGCCAGCCTATCGGCGGCAAGGCGTACCGAGCCCAGCCGCGCCGCAGCCTCGAAGGCGCGCAAATCGTCCAGCGAAGGAATCTCGGAGCGATCCATTGGTGATCTGATATCACCGATTATGGCCAGAAACTATCGCTTTTTCCGGGCTCCATTTCCGCGATAATCGAGCCATGCAAACCATTCTCTTCGAAGACGTCGACCTGCCGGGCAGGCAACGGCCAGTTGTCAGCTCTTCAGCGGCCTCCCGGCCGCTTGCCATCACCATGGGCGATGCCGCCGGCATCGGGCCCGAGATCATTGCCAAGGCCCTTGCCATGGGCTGCGGCCCCTGCGTCGTCTATGGCAGCGTGGGCGTGATGACCGACATCGTGGCCCGTCTTGGCCTGACACTGCAGGTTCGCGCCGTTGCCGGGCCTGAAACAGCCCGGTTCAACCCTGCAGTCATCGAGGTCGTCGATGCCTGCGACCTCCGCGAGGCACCGCCGCCCGGCCGGATCGACCCGGCCTGCGGCAAGGCGGCCTATGACGCGCTACTGGCGGCCATCGGCGCGGCCAAGGCGGGTACGGTGGCAGGCATCGTCACCGCCCCGATCAACAAGGAAGCGCTGGCGGCCGCCGGCCTGTCCTATCCGGGCCACACCGAGATCCTGGCCGCCCATGGTGGGGCCGCGCATGTGGCGATGATGCTGGCCAATGACGAAATCCGGACAGTTCTCGTCACCATTCACGCTGCCCTGCGCCTTGCGATCGAACAGGCCGACTTCGCGGCCCAGATGGCGGCGATCCGCTTTGCCCATGAAGGCGGGCGGGCGCTCGGCATTTCGGCGCCGCGCATCGCGGTCGCCGGCCTCAACCCGCATGCCGGCGAAGGCGGCTTGTTCGGCAGCGAGGAGGTCGAGATCATCGCGCCGGCCATCGCGGCGGCATGCCGCGAGGGCATCGACGCCAGCGGCCCCTGGCCCGGCGACACCGTGTTCCTGCAGGCCCGGCGCGGATGGTTCGACGTGGTGGTCGCCCAATATCACGACCAAGGCCTCATCCCGATCAAATATCTCGGGCTGGATCGCGGCGTGAACCTCACACTGGGCTTGCCTTTCATCCGCACCAGCCCCGATCATGGCACGGCGTTCGATATCGCCGGACAGGGCATCGCGGATCCTGCAAGCCTCATGACCGCCATTGCCTATGCCCGGCGCCTCGTCGCGGCTAAGGCCGGCACTGAACGAGAGAGGGTTTCCTGATGGGTCTTCGCTTCATCTTCATGCTCACCCGCAACGACCGGACGGTCGAGGATGCGGATACGCATCTTCAAACGGCACTGAAACTCGGGATCCGCCATATCGGCTTCAAGGATATCGGCCTGCCGATCGAGCGCCTCAAGGACCTCGGCCGGATGATCCGGGCGGGCGGTGCGACCTCCTATCTCGAGGTGGTCTCGCTCGATCGCGACAGCGAACTGGCCTCGGCCAGGGCCGCTATCGAGATCGGTGTCGATATCCTGCTCGGCGGCACGCATGTCGAGGAGGTGTCCGCGATCGTCAGGGGCACGGCCATCCGCTACTGCCCCTTCCCCGGCCGCATCAGCGGCCACCCCAGCGTGCTCGAAGGCAGCATCGAGGAGATCGTCGCCAGCGCCCGCAGGCTCGCGGCCCATGAAGGCGTGCACGGCCTCGACCTGCTGGCCTATCGCTCGAAGGAAAATGTGCCGGCTCTGATGCAGGCCGTTTGCGCCGCGGTTTCCAAGCCCGTCTACATGGCCGGATCGATCGACACCCCCGGACAGATCGCGGCGGTGAAGCAAGCGGGCGGCATGGGCTTCACCATCGGGACCGCCGCACTGGACGGGCGCTACCCGGCCGAAGCAAGGGATGTGGCGGGCCAGCTCGCCGCCATCATGCGGGATGTGGCGCAGACCAACAACCACCTCTCCCCCTACCACAAGCAGAGCCTGTCCTCGGCCTTCGGCGCCTTTGCCGACACCGCTTCGCCCCGGATTGCCGGGCGGATCAACGACATCGAGATCAAGCTCGCCAAGGTCGAGACCGAATCCGGCTGGCATTTCAATGCCAGGGAAGATGCCTTCCTGCTGGTGCACAAGGGCCGGCTGCTCATGCGCTTCCGCGACCGGGACGAGGTCGTGGAGGAAGGCGACTTCATCATCGTGCCGCACGGGGTCGAACATTGTCCGGAAGCGCTGACCGCCGAATGCCAGATCGTGCTGATCGAGCCGCCGCGCAGCCACGCCTGAACGCCGCGCCGGACCGCAACGCTCAGTCCCTGCTCCCTTCGGCTGGCTGGCCCCTCGCCTCCACGATCGCCGACTGCAGGGTGAACAGGCGGTACAAGGTCAGCGCCGCCTTGTAGGGATCGCCATCGCAGTCGCGGATAATGCCGTCCAGGGCCGCCGCTTCCTCCGCCGTTGCCGGCACCACCTCGTCCGCAAAGAGCACCTTCGGATCTATCGCCATCTTTGCCTCCCATCCTTCGAGTCCGCGGGAAAATAGCTGGGAAGTCATGCGTTGGCCAGCAATTTGTTCTTGAATTGTTCTTATTTGAAATTTCACCGTGCCATATGAAGAAGCCCGGCTGGGCCGGGCTTCTCGATACCATTGCGGTTGGGTCCGATCAGAACTTGTAGCTGATACCGGCCGTGACGGTCGTCTGGTTCCAATCGGCCTTCACGCGGCCATCCGGCGTCGCGTAGCTCTTCTTGTTGAAGTCGCTGTAGCGCACTTCCAGGCGGCCGATCCAATTCTGGGTGAAGGCATATTCGGCACCCAGGCCCACCGTCCAGCCGACATGGGTGTTGCTCGAGTCAGCACCGGCCGTGGAAAGCTTGGCATTGGCGAGGGCGAGGCCGCCGGTGGCATAGACCAGGATGTTGTCGAAGGCGTAGCCGATACGAGCACGGGCGGAGCCCTGCCACTCGGTCTTCAGCTTGAGCGTACGCGCAATGTTGCCGTTGTAGAGGGCATGGGCGCTGCCGTTCAGGTTGGAATAGTCGATATCGCCTTCGACGCCGATGACGAATTCGTTGATCTGGTAGTTGTAACCGGCATGGGCGCCGCCGACGAAACCGCTGAGATCGAACTTATCTGCTGGCGGCGATGTCGTCACCGGCGTAGCCGTGGTCGTCACGGTCGGAAACAGCTTGCTCTGGTCGTCATTCTCGCGGCCCCAGCCATAACCGGCATGCAAACCCACATAGGGGCCGCTCCAGTTGTAAGGTGTTACCACCGGAGGGACCGGCTCGACAGCCTGCGCGGCCAGGTCGGCGGCATAGACCGAAGTCGAGCACAGCAAGGCAGAAAGGCCGGCTATGGCGAAGCAAATCGTACGCATCGAATCCCCCTCGTGAAATGCGATAAAAACTATACTTGCAGGGCAAGTAAAAGTCGGTGACATATCGGCAACAGATGAAATTAATCACCTATCATGCCGCCGTCGCCGGCGACCGTCGTGCCAGCCGATCCAGCCAGGGTCTTGCAAGGCCTCGTCCGCCTGTGCTCTGCATCCTGCCATGCGGGTCGTCTTCGCCGAGGCGGTCAATATGGGCAGCGAAGACGGAATAGGAGAAGGGATGAGCGAAAGCACTGTCTCGATCACGCTTTGCGGCATCGACCTCGCCCTGATCTATCCCGCCGATCTGGACGAAGAGATCTGGCCCTATTTCTGGCATATCGCCAATGACAGCCAGCCGGAGGCTCCGCCCGCGACCTTGCGCCTCTACCGCCAGGCCTCGGGCCGGCTCGAGCTCCATCGCGACGGCGCCCTGGTCTGGAAGGACCTGTCCTGGCCGGAGGCCCTGCATCCCCTGCTCGACGAGATCGGCCGCGTGGTGGCCGCGGCGTCCGTTCGTCCCGTTCTGCGTGCCGCGGCAGTGGCCCATGAAGGCAAGGTGGTGCTGATTGCCGGCCCTCCCGGCTGCGGCAAGACCAGCCTGGCAGCCTGGCTCGTCGACAAGGGCTTCCGGTTCCTCGCCGACGATCTCGTCTGCCTGGGGGATGCGAAGACGTCCGTGTGGCCAGGCTCGCTCGCCCTCGCGCCGCATCCGCAGGCATCGGCCCGGATCCTGTCCTCACCGGCCTTCATCAATGCCTATGCTTCCCTCACCCATGCGGGTGCCGTGATCAAGCCGGAGGCCCTGGCGGAGGAGCATGCGGCGGAGTGGCCCTGCGCCCTCGTCCTCATCCCGCAACGCCATGAAGGTGCCGAACCCGAGCTGCAGACGGTTTCATCCGACAGGTGCCGCTTCTTTCTTGAACTCGCCCAACATCCCGACCAGCGCATATCGGCCGCGACCGAAGCGAAGCTCACCGATTTTGCCCGGCAGGTCCCGGTCGTCAGGGTCCGCTTCGGCCAGCCCGGCGACTGGCTCGACAGTTTCCTGCACCGCACGCTCGATGCCGGACTGCCGGCGGCGAACGCGGCCCATCAGCACAAGACCGAGGCACGCCAGCAACTCGATACCGTGGCCGCGGTGACGGCGCACCCGGCCGGCGACTGGTTCTTCCCCAAGCCGGCCACCGCCGCACCGCGCAGGCGCCTGAGCATCGGCATGGCGACGTTCGACGACTATGACGGGGTCTATTTCACGCTGCAGGCCTTGCGCCTCTATCATCCCGAAGTCGCCGACGACCTTGAATTCCTGGTGGTCGACAACAATCCGAACGGGATATGCGGCGACGCCCTGCGACGCTTTGCCAAGGGTTCGGGGGGATTTCGCTACATTCCGGTATCAGAAAGCATCGGCACCGCCGTGCGTGATGTCGTGATGCAGGAAGCCGCCGGCGAGCATGTCGTCTGCCTCGACTGCCACGTTCTGCTGGTACCGGGCGCACTGGCCAGGCTGCTCGACTATTTCGAGCAACATCCCGACAGCAACGACCTGCTGCAGGGACCGCTCGTCAGCGACGACCTCACGAGCCTTTCCACTCATTGGAAGGCGGAGTGGGCCGGCGGCATGTATGGCACCTGGGCGCTCGATGCCGCAGGCAGGGATCCTAAGGCACCGCCCTTCGACATCCCGATGCAGGGGCTCGGCCTCTACGCCTGCCGCCGCGCGGCATGGCCTGGCTACAACAAGCTCTTCCGCGGCTTTGGCGGCGAGGAAGGCTATATTCACGAGAAATTCCGCCAGGCGGGCGGGCGCACCCTATGCCTGCCCTTCCTGCGCTGGATCCATCGCTTCGACCGGCCGATGGGCGCGCCCTATACGATCAGCTGGCACGACCGCATCCGCAACTACATGATCGGCTTCGACGAGCTGGGCCTGCCGATGGACGAAATGCTGGCCCATTTCCGCGAGCATGTCGGCCCGAGCGCGGAGCCGATCATCCGCAATTGCTGGGAAGAACTGGAACGGCTGCGCGTCGCGTAGCCGGGCTGACGCCAAGGCCATTCGCCGGAAACGGCAGCGCTCCAGGTGCACGGGCATCCTGCCCGTTCTTCCGGGATCAGCAGGCGTGACCGATTCAGGAACAGGCGGGATGCCCGTACCCCCGGAGGCAGTTGTCAGCCCTCGGAGCCCTGGGCGATCGGCGGCTGGAAGGCGAGGCCCATGTCCCAGGGGAAATAGATCCAGGTATCCTGGCTCACCTCGGTGATGAAGGTATCGACCAGCGGGCGGCCGAGCGGCTTGGCGTAGACGGTGGCGAAATGCGCCTTGGGCAGGCGGTCGCGCACCACCTTGGCGGTCGAGCCGGTATCGACGAGATCATCGACCACCAGGATGCCTTCCCCGCCATTTTCAGCGAGCTTCTCGTCGACGTCCTTGAGCACCTGCAGGCCGCTCTGGGTCTTGTAGTCGTGATAGGAGGCGATGCAGACGGTCTCGATCAGGCGGATGCCAAGCTCGCGCGAGATGATCGCCGCGGGAACCAGGCCGCCGCGCGTGATGCAGACGATGGCGTTGAAGGGACCGCTGCCGGACAATCGCCAGGCGAGCGCGCGCGCGTCGCGGTGGAACTGATCCCAGGATACGGGGAAGGCCTTGTCGGGCTTCGGCGAGTTCATGATCCGGTCCTTTTTCGCGGGTCGCTCTTCATAGCGGCGAAATCGAACGGATCAAGTCAAGTCTTCAACGTTCCACGCCATTTTGCAGGCCGATCCCGCAAAATCGGCGATCAGCGCTTGATGGTGGCGACCATCGCCTCGATGTCGGCCTTGGCGGCGGCGACCTTGGCCGCATCCTTGCCCCGGATCACCAGTTGGGTCTGGAAGCCGGCCGGCCCGAAGGAAGGATAGGAGCCGATCGAGACCTCGGGATGGGCCTGCGCGATCGCCGCGAGCGGCTCTGCGACGGCGCCCTCGCCGATCCCAGGGCCCGGCGAAACGCTATCGGACAGGGTCACCGCGCCTGAGCGCATCTTCAAGATCGCATTGTCGAGCATGCGTTGCATGATGTTGGGCACACCCGCCATCACGATGACATTGCCCAGCATGAAGCCTGGGGCGGCCGAGACGGGATTGTCGACGAGCTCGGCCCCGTCGGGAATGCGCGCCATGCGCAGGCGGGCCGGCGTCAGGTTGGCGGCGCCGCCATAGTGCCTGGTCATCACCTCGACGGCACGCTGGTCGATCTCGATGCCGACACCGAAGGCCTTGGCGACGGAGTCGGCCGTGATGTCGTCATGGGTCGGCCCGATGCCGCCCGTCGACAGCACATAGTCATAGCGTGCGCGCAGGGCGTTGACCGCCTCGACGATACGCTCCTCCTCGTCGGGAACGACGCGAACCTCCTTCACGTCGATCCCCGCACCGGTGAGGAATTCGGTGATGTAGCCGATATTCTTGTCCTTGGTACGGCCCGACAGGATCTCGTCGCCGACGACGAGAATGGCGGCCGTCACGGATACCGGAGCGGCTTGCTCGGGATTTGCAGAGGGCGTTTCCATAAGGCATTTCCGAATGATGTCGCTGTCGGGTTCCGGCGGGCAGCGGCCGGCCGTCACTCGATGACAATACGCGGCGGCTGGCGTTGATCAACACCCTCCCCCGACAGACCAGCCCAAACCTGCGCCGCAATCCGACGATAGATGCCGGCCTCGGCGCTGTCCGGCAACGTGGCGGCCACCGGCCTGCCGGCATCCGAGCGTTCGCGCACTTCCATGGACAGAGGCAGTTCACCGAGGAAGGGCACGCCAAGCTTTTCCGCCTCGCGCCGTGCTCCGCCGTGACCGAAGAGATGGCTGACATGGCCGCAATTGGGGCAGGAGAAGGTGGACATGTTCTCGATGATGCCGAGGATCGGCACGTTCACCTTCTGGAACATGCCGACGCCGCGGCGCGCGTCGATCAAGGCAAGATCCTGCGGCGTCGAGACGATCACTGCGCCGGCCAAAGGCGTGTTCTGCGCCATGGTGAGCTGCGCATCGCCCGTGCCCGGCGGCATGTCGACCACCATGACGTCGAGTTCGCCCCAGACGACATCGCGCAGCAGCGTGGTGAGCGCCGACTGCACCATCGCCCCGCGCCAGATCATCGCGGTCTCCTGGTCGACCAGGAAACCGATCGACATCGCCTTTACGCCATAGGCTTCGAGCGGGATGATCTTCTTGTCGGCGTTCTGTTCCGGCTTGTCTGTCAGGCCGAGAAGTTTCGGAACGGACGGTCCAAATATATCGGCATCGAGCAGCCCGACGCTCAGCCCCTGCGCCGCGAGGGCAATGGCGAGATTGCAGGCCGTCGTCGACTTGCCGACACCGCCCTTGCCGGAGGCGACGGCAATGACGCGTTTCACGCTGGGCAGGACGGGCGGCCGCTGCTGCGGCGCATTGTGGGCGGCCGCCTGCGCCCGCGGGCCAGGCGGTTCCTGGCGCGCCGCGCCGGCCGGACGCTCGGCTGTCAGCCCGACCAGGACATTGGTGACGCCGGGAAGGCCACGCACGGCGCTTTCGGCTGCAGCACGCACCGGCTCCATGGCCCGCGCCTCGGTGGGATCGATGGCGATGGCAAACATCACCTTCGAACCGTCGATGCGGATTTCGGTCAAGCGGCCGGTCGAGGGCAGTGATTGGCCGCTTGCCGGCAATTTGACGAGTTCGAGGGCGCGAATGACATCGGCTGGCGTCAGAGACAAGGAACGATCCTCACGAAGCAAGGGAAGGTGCCGGCGAGGCGGCCCCGAAAGTTTCCCTCGATATTGGGAAGTGCGGCGGGGGCATTCAAGCACAACCACCGCCAGGTCCCGTAATAATATGGCGCGCTGGCACGATTCTCCTATCGGGCAGATTGCAGCAAGGCTCCGTTCAAGCCGGGTCGCGAAAGGGGCAGGCAGCGGGGCTTGCCAGGACCGCCCATAAACCAAAAGCATCTTGACCACGACACGCAGCAGCGAGACATTCGAGCCCGTCATATCCAGGGTCGGGGGACGCTCGGGCAGCACCGTGCAGGCTTTGCCAGCCGGCGCATGCATTCCAGGAGTGACCGGCGATGCATGTCATCGACCTCGATGTCATCCGCAATGCTGAAATCCACGACAAGCCCTACCGCCACATCATCGGCGAGGGTTTTCTTCAAAAGGACAAGATCTCGTCGCTGCGGCAGGACTTTCCAGCCATCGACAAACCCGGCTTCCTGACCGTCGACGACATGGCGCTGCGAGGCAGCTTCCGGGACCTGGTCGAGGACCTCGAAAGCAGCGCCATGGCCAGGTCCCTGTCCGACAAGCTCGACCTCGACCTCGCCCCCCTGCCCCGGCTGACGACGATCCGCCGCCTCTCGCAGCTCAAGGACGGCCGCATTCACACCGACAGCGAAAGCAAGCTCGCCACCTTCCTCGTCTACCTGAACGACGATTGGGACGAAGACGGGGGGTGCCTGCGCGTGCTGAACGGCCCCGACGACTTCGACGACATGACGGCGGAAATATCGCCGATCATGGGTTCGTGCTTCGGTTTTCGTCGAGCCGCCAATTCCTGGCACGGCCACAAGCCGTTCGCCGGCGAGCGCCGGGTCGTCCAGATCACCTGGCTGACGGATGCCGGCGAACTCGAGCGCAAGAAGAAGCGCAACGGCGTGGCCCAGTTCTTCAAAGGCATCTTCGGACGCTGAGAGCGTCCCGCCCCGGGCCGCATATGCCCGGGGACATGCCGGGTGTCAGCCGGCGCTGCGGCCGATCAGGACCAGTGTGAAGAGGACCATGGCCAAGGCCGAAGCTGCTGTCCTGACGTGGTTCCAGAACGTCCAGTCCACCAGATAGCGCTGCCAGAGCTGGCCGGCCTGCGCCGTCTCGGGCTGGAGCACGGCCAGGGCGTCGTTGAGCGGCACGTTCAGGCCCATGGTCACGCCGATGCAAGCAATGAGATAGACCAGGCTGGCGAGCAGCAGCAGCTTGCCGCTCCACTCCCCCAGCCAGAGCCACGAGCCCAGGGCGAGAGCAAGGCAAAGCACCGCCGTGCCCATGAAGGCCAGCATGAAGCCGGGATTGATCACGGTGACATTGATCGCCTGCATCGCGGCGATGCCGCTGGTCGGGGCAACCCGCCCCAGCGCCGGCATCACGAAATTGGAGAAGGCGAAGAAGATGCCTGCCACCAGACCGCTGCCGATGGCCGCCAGGAAGGTGGCGACATAGAGGCTGCGCTCAAGCATGGTTTCCTCCCCACATGCCGGTGGCCGCAGTGCGGGCGACATAATCGGCAAAGCGGCGCGGCGGGCGGCCCAGGGCGCGCTCGACGCCGTCGGCGACCGGCTCGTTGCGGCCGTCGAGCACGGTGGCGAACAGATAGATGACGAGTTCCACTACCTCCGCCGGCACGCCCTGCTCGTTCAGGTCGGTCCGATAGGCCTCCAGCGACACGGATTTGTAGGCGATCGGGCGCCCGGTCGCCCTGGCGATCGCGGCCACCGCCTCGGCAAAGGTGAGAGCCTGCGACCCGGTGATATCGTAGAGCTGATGCGAATGCCGGGGATCGGCAAAGGCGGCGACGGCGATCTCGGCGATGTCATCCGCATCCACGAAGGGTTCGGGCGCCAGGGTGTCGGGCAAGACGATTTCGCCGGCCAGGATGGGATCCAGGAAGAAGCTTTCGCTGAAATTCTGGAAGAACCAGCTGCAGCGCAGGATCGTCCAGTCGAGCTCTGTGGCCTGCAGCACCTGTTCGGCTTCCTCGGCCTCCGGCTCACCGCGCCCGGACAACAGCACGATCTTGGTCACGCCGGCCTTTTTCGCCTGGTGAAAGAAGGCGCCGACGGCCTCGACCGCTCCGGGCACTGACAGATCAGGCTGATAGGCGACATAGACGGCCGCGATGCCCTCCAGCACCGCCGCCCAGCCTTCCGGCTTCTCCCAATCGAAGGCCGGCTCGGCGCCGCGCGAGCCGAGACGAACCTTGCGCCCTGCCCTCTCCAAGCCCTCGACGACACGACGACCCGTCTTGCCCGTAGCGCCCAAGACCAGGACCGTGCCCGTCGACCATTGATCATTTGCCATTCCGGCCTCCCGCTGATAAATATGATAAATCCTCATATTTAAAAATGTGATAAATCCTCATATTTAGGTTGTCAAGGGATGGCTGCAAAAACATCGACGACGATGCCACTCGAAAAAGCGCGCGCCGAAGTCCTGCCCCGGCGTGCGCCCGTGCAGCAGCGCAGCCGCGAGCGTCTGGACAGGATCCTGGCGGTCGCTACGGAATTGATCGGCGCGCGCGGCAGCGATCAGCTGAAAATGGGCGAAGTCGCCGAACAGGCCGGCATTTCCATCGGCTCGCTCTACCAATATTTTCCGGACAAGAGCGCGATCATCCGCAGCCTGGCGGAGCGCTACGGCGCCGAATGCCGCAATTGCGTCGAGGCTGCGCTCACGCCCGTAAGTTCGGTCGCGGCACTGGAAGCGGCCTATGGTTTGCTGATCGATGATTATTACCAGCTCTACCGGGCCGAACCGGTGATGCGCGACGTCTGGTCAGGCACGCAGGCCGACAAGCAGCTCGCGGCCCTGGAACTTGCCGAAAGCCGGATTTGCGGCGGCATGCTGGCCGATGCCATGGCGCGGGCCCATGGGGCGTCGGATGCTTCGGCCTATGCCACTACCGCCTTCACGATCTGGCAGCTCGGCGAGGCGACCATGCGCCTGGCGGTTTCGGTGGACGAAAAGGAAGGCGCGGCCATCGTTGCTGTGTTCAGTCGCATGACCTTGCGAGAAATCCTGACACCGGGGCAGGTGTAACTTCCGGGATCGCAGGCGTCCTCGCCTGCATCCGGAAGCATTGCGGGTAGAGGAAAGCATGATGCAGGCCGGAAGCCTGCGATCCCCGGGTGATCACAAGGCAGCCATGCGATATTCAGAATTCTCTTTCCTGCCCGCATCCCCAGATGGCATAAGAATCCGACACGTCTAATCAGGTAGTTTCATGAGCTTCATCGACGCAGAACTGTCTCCCCAGCGCAAGAACGGCCAGATCAAGATCCATGGCCCGGAGGCCTTTGCCGGCATGCGCGCGGCGGGCAGGCTTGCGGCCCAGGGCCTCGATCTGATGGTGGACGTGGTCAAGCCCGGCGTCACCACCAACCAGCTCGACCGGATGCTCTTCGAATTCGCGATGGACAACAAGGCCTATCCGGCCACGCTGTTCTATCGCGGCTATCGCAAGTCGAGCTGCATCTCGCTCAACCATGTGGTCTGCCACGGCATCCCCGACGACAAGCCGCTGCAGGATGGCGTCATCCTCAACATCGACTACACCGTGGTGCTCGATGGCTGGCACGGCGACTCCAGTCGCATGTATGCAGCCGGCGACATCGCCCGCCGCGCCGAGCGGCTGATGGAAGTCACCTATGAGGCGATGATGCGCGGCATCAACGTCATCAAGCCGGGCGCGACCACCGGCGATATCGGCTATGCCATCCAGAGCTATGCCGAAGCCGAGCGCTGCTCGGTGGTGCGCGATTTCTGCGGCCACGGCCTCGGTCGCCTGTTCCATGACGAACCCAACATCCTGCATTACGGCCGGCGCGGCGAGGGCGTGGTGCTCAAGCCCGGCATGTTCTTCACGGTGGAGCCGATGATCAATCTCGGCCGCCCGGACGTGAAGGTGCTCAATGACGGCTGGACCGCGGTCACGCGTGACCGCTCTCTCTCGGCCCAGTTCGAGCACAGCATCGGCGTCACCGAGACGGGCGTCGAGATCTTCACCCTCTCCCCTGCCGGGTTCACCCAGCCGCCCTACGCCAAGGCTGCCTGAATGAAGAGGGGGCGCTCGCCATTGCCGGACGCCCCGCTTCAAGGCCTGGGCGAGGCCCCCCTGTTCCCGTCAGCCGGCGAACCGGTGGAGCCGCATTATCACGGCCATCGCGAGAGGCTGCGCCAGCGTTTCGCTGAGGCCGAGGGCCGCCTGCCCGACTACGAAGTCCTCGAACTGATCCTGTTCCGCTCCATCCCGCGCCGGGACGTCAAGCCGCTCGCCAAGGCGCTGATCGCCCGTTTCGGCTCGCTGGCCGAGGTCCTGGGTGCTCCGATCGCCCGGCTCAGGGAGATCGACGGTGTCAGCGACGGCGTGGCAGGCGACCTCAAGATCGTCGAGGCGGCCGGCCACCGCCTCGCCAAAGGCAGCATCGCCAAGCGGCCGGTGCTGTCGACCTCAGCGGCCCTGATCGACTATTGCCGCAGCACCATGGCCTTCGCCGAGCGCGAAATCTTCCGCATCCTTTTCCTCGACACCAAGAACGGCCTGATCGCCGACGAGGTCCAGCAGAGGGGCACAGTCAACCATACGCCCGTATACCCGCGCGAGGTGGTGAAGCGCGCGCTGGAACTCTCGGCCACTGCCCTGATCCTCGTGCACAACCACCCCTCCGGCGATCCCTCGCCCTCCTCGGCGGACGTATCGATGACGCGCACCATCGCCGATGTCGCCGGGCCGCTCGGCATCGTGGTGCATGACCACATCATCATCGGCCGCGACGGCCATGTCAGCCTGAAGGCATTGCGGCTGTTCTGAGGGGCACCAAATCCATGGTCCAGCGGGTGGACCCGTCCGCCAAGCCCGGAGCAAGGGAGCGTTCCCGGCCCGCCCTGGAACATCAGGCCCGGATGACGGTGACTCCGAGGGCACGGAAAGGCTCGACGGCCTGGTCGGGCGTGTCTTCCTCCACCAGCATGACATCGATCGCATCCATCCTCGTCACCTGGAAAGGCGAGGCCGCGCCGAGTTTTTCCCGGGACGCCAGCACCACGGTTTCCGCAGCCTGACGGCACAGGGCCCGCTTGATGGCCGCCTCTTCGCTGTCGCCCGTGGTCAAACCGATCTCGGCATGGATGCCCGTCACGCCCATGAAATAGACGTCGGCCCGGATACGCGTGATCGCCTCGGCGGCGGTTGCACCCACCGCGACCATGGAGTGGCGGAACAGCCGGCCACCGATCAGTTCCACCTCGATGCCGGCATGGCCGGCGAGCTCGACCGCGACGTTCGGACTATGGGTCACCACCAGAGCCTTGAGACCGGGATCGAGATGACGCGCGAGCTGCACCGCCGTGGTGCCGCCGTCGAGCATCACCACCTGTCCCGGACGCACCAGGCGCGCGGCTGCCCGGCCGATGGCGACCTTGCCGGTTGCGGAAACCTCGCGGCGCTGCACGAGATCGCCCATGGCCGGCGAGGCCGGCAAGGCACCGCCATGCACACGCTGCAGCAGCCCCTCGCCCGCCAGCTCGCGCAGATCCCGGCGGATGGTGTCCTCCGACAGGTCGAGTTCCCGGCTGACGGTCTTGGCAATGACACGCCCGTCCCGGCTGAGGACCTGGAGAATATAGGCCTTGCGCTCGCTGGTGAGCATGATGCCGTCGCCTCACGAATTCTCTTGACTGTACACGAAATTGCACGAATTCTGAGTCTCATTCAAGATAATTCACGATACTTCGTGCAGAGAGGCTTCATGAGCGTGGCGGATCGGGTGCGTGTGGAGGACGTCGAACTCCTCTCCGATGACTGGTATGTCCTGAAGAAGACGACGTTTCTCTATCGCCGCGGCGACGGGAGCTGGCAAAGGCAGAGCCGGGAGACCTATGACCGCGGCAACGGCGCCACCATCCTGCTTTACGATCCTTCGCGGCGCACCGTCGTCCTCACGCGCCAGTTCCGCTATCCGGCCTTCGTCAATGGCTGGGACGATCTCCTGATCGAGACCCCCGCCGGCCTGCTCGACAAGGCCGGTCCGGAGGAACGCATCCGCGCCGAGACCGAGGAAGAGACCGGCTTTCGCATCCACGAAGTCCGGCGCGTGATGGAGGCCTATATGAGCCCGGGCTCGGTGACCGAGAAGCTCTATTTCTTCGTTGCACCCTATAGCCCCGGTGATCGTGTCGGCACGGGCGGCGGCCAGGCCGAGGAAGGCGAGGACATCGATCTCCTCGAACTCGACATCGACGAGGCCCTGGCGATGATCGCGCGCGGCGAGATCCGCGACGGCAAGACCATCATGCTGCTCTACCATGCCGCCCTGCATCTCTTCGGCAAGGCGGAAGGAGCGGCATGACACCCTCTTAGGAGTGTCAGCCTCCGGCTGACATTTTTTTTGGAAACGAAGCGCTGGCAGGCAGGATGTCAGCCAGAGGCTGACACTCCGCATATCCTGCGTTCCTACATGAAAACGCAACTAGGGCGCCAAGGCCGGGCGCGAAGCCCCCTCCACCTACCGATCCGTCTCTATCACGATCTTGCCGAAGGCACCGCGATCGAGATGATCGAGTGCGGCCGGAAGCTCGGCAAAACCGTAGCGCTTGTCGATGACGGGCCGGAGGCCGAGCGCGTCGACGGCCCGCACCAGATCCTCCTGTGCCCGGCGGTGGCCGACGCCGATGCCCTGGACCGTCAAGCCCTTCAGCATCAGGGGAACCACCGGAGCGGAAACCTCAACGCCTTCCAGCACGCCGATGACGGAAATGCGCCCGCCCATCGCGGCCGCCTGAACGGACTGCCCCAGATTGGGGCCCCCGGCGACTTCGAGGATGTGATCGGCGCCACGATCGCCCGTCAGGCGATGGACGGCCTCCACCCAGTTCTCGCGGCTGCGATCGATGCCATGATCGGCGCCGAGCTCGCGAGCTCGTACCAGCTTGTCGGCGCTCCCGGACGTGACGATCACTCTGGCCCCGGCGGCTTTGGCAATCTGCAGCCCGAACAGCGAGACGCCGCCGGTGCCCTGTACCAAGACGGTCTTGCCGGCCAGGGGCGCCCCGCGCTCCACCAGCGCGAACCAGGCCGTCAGCCCTGCCACCGGCAAGGTGCTCGCGGCGGCATCATCGAGCGTCGCCGGCGCGAGGGTGAACCAGTCTTCGGGAAAGGCCACATAATCGGCAAGAACGCCGGGCCGCATGCCGCCCAAAGTGCGGTAGGGCGGCACACGGGCCGTACCGTCGTTCAGCCCATCGATCCAGCCGGGAATGAAGGTGGAGATCACCCGGTCACCCGGCTTGAATCGCGCGCTCCCCTCGCCGAGCACCTCGACGATGCCCGCCATGTCCGATGCCGGGGTGAAGGGAAAGGCCAGCGGTTGGCCGAAGCCGGTCTCGATCACCAGCTTGTCGCGGTAGTTCAACGAAACGGCCGTCACCCGGACCAGCACCTCCCCCACCGCCGGCCGGGGCCTGGGTCGCTGTTCGAGCGCGAGCCGATCGCGCCCGATTGCGTTCATCGACCACCGCTTCATCTGTGCCGTCATCGTCGTCTCCATTCGGATTTGAGGGAGCGGCACAGTAATGTTGAATTTCAAGCACCAGTGGCGATATAATTTCCGATCATTGGTTCTAATTTCTCTACAAGATCGCTCTTGCCATGGCGGATCGTCTCAACGGTGTCTCGGTCTTCGTCGAAGCGGTAGAGGCTGGCGGCTTTGCCGCCGCTGCCCAACGGCTCAACCTGTCGCGCTCGGCGGTCGGCAAGTCCATCGCCCGGCTCGAAGAACGCCTGGGTGCCCGGCTCTTCCACCGCACCACGCGCAGCCAGGCGCTGACCGAGGACGGCCAGGTCTTCTATGAGCGCTGCCTGCGGGCACTGGCCGAGATCCGCGAGGGCGAGGCCATGCTCGACAGCGGCCGTCGCGATGTCAGCGGCCGGCTGCGCGTCACCATGCCGGCCCTGTTCGGGCGCGCATGCGTCGCGCCGCTGCTGCTCCGGCTCGCCGTCCAGCATCCGGCTCTCGAACTCGAGCTCAATTTCAACGACAGGCGTGTCGACCTGATCGAGGAAGGCTACGATCTCGCCATTCGCAACGGCGCCCTCGAATCCGACATGAACCTGATCACGCGCCGTGTCGCCCAGCAGCGCATGACCGTGTGCGCCGCCCCGGCCTATCTGCGTGAACACGGTGCGCCGCTCACCCTCGCCGCCCTCGTCGACCATCACGCCATTCTCTACGGTCGTTCGGGCCAGCCTCGCTCCTGGCTGTTCCCGGTGATGGGCGGCCCTGCCGTCGAGATCATGCCCCCGAGCCGCTACATCTTCGATTCCCTGGACGCCATCGCCGATGCCGCGGTGGCCGGAGCAGGCCTTGCCTGGATGCCCTGCTGGCTGGTGGCCGAACGCGTGCGCCGGGGCGAGTTGGTGCGGGTGCTGACCGAACATCCCGGCCTCGTCTTCGACGTGCATGCCCTTTGGCCACGCTCTCCCTTGCAGCCGCTGCGCGTAAGGGCCGCCATCGACATGCTCGCAGCCAACCTTTCCCGCCTGATGAGCAACGAAGTCGGCCTCTGAAGGCACGGCTTTCCGGGTCGATAGCGATCCCGCGGTCAGATGCACGATGTACCCTGGAGCCGACAGCTTGCACTCTATTGCGATTGGCGACCTCGGCGCCTGCCGGCCGCGCTCGTGAATCTCCGCTGACGGAGAGCGAGGGACAGGTTGCCTGCCGCACAGGCCTCAGCCGCCATTTCAGGCAAACAATGCCAGCGCGACAGGCAAGTTGCCTTTGCGTTAGGCAAATCTGCAATTCTGCCCACGATCTCGCCAATCCTTCTGTGCAGACCGCTTGCCGCCTTGCTGGATCTCGCTCAATGTAACGCCAGATTGCACGTCTGGAGGGATTGCATGGCGGCGTTCGACGAGATGACCCTGAGCGACGGCACGATACGTCCCGCCTATGCCGATCTCGCGCAATGGCTCTCCACGGCCCCCAAGGAATTGCTGACCCACCGACGCAACGAGGCCGAGTTGCTGTTCCGGCGCATCGGCATCACTTTCGCCGTCTATGGCGACAAGGATGGCGCCGAGCGCCTGATCCCCTTCGACATCATCCCGCGCATCCTGGCAGCCCAGGAGTGGAATACGCTCAAGAGCGGCCTCGAACAGCGCGTGCGTGCGCTGAACATGTATATCAAGGACGTCTACGGCAAACGCGAAGTGGTCCGCGCCGGCGTGGTGCCGGAGGACCTGATCTTCAACAACCCGGCCTTCCGCCCTGAGATGGCGGGCCAGAGCGTGCCGCACGACGTCTATGTCCATATAGCCGGCATCGACATCGTGCGGGTCGACGCCGATACCTTCTACGTGCTCGAAGACAATGCCCGCACCCCCTCCGGCGTCTCCTACATGCTGGAGAACCGCGAAGTGACCATGCGCCTGTTCCCGGAGGTGGTGGCGCGCCATCGCATCGCGCCGGTCGAGAACTACACGGATGAACTGCTCGCCACCCTGCGCTCGATCGCCCCCCGCTCGGCCTCGCGCGATCCGGTCGTGGTCCTGCTGACGCCCGGCATGTATAATTCGGCCTATTACGAGCACTCCTTCCTGGCCGATCGCCTCGGCATCGAGATCGTCGAGGGACGCGACCTCTTCGTGCGCGACGAAATCGTCTATATGCGCACCACGCAGGGGCCTCGCCGGGTCGACGTGATCTATCGGCGCATCGACGACGACTTCCTCGATCCCCTCGCCTTCCGGCCGGATTCCGCGCTCGGCGTTCCCGGCCTGATGACAGCCTATCGTGCCGGCAATGTCACGCTGACCAATGCCGTCGGCACCGGCGTTGCCGACGACAAGGCCGTCTATTCCTACATGCCCGACATCGTGCGGTTCTTCCTCGGCGAGGAGCCGATCCTGCAGAATGTTCCGACGCATCGCTGCCGCGAGCCGGAGGCCCTCGCCTATGTGCTCGACAATCTCGAAAGCCTGGTGATCAAGGAGGTCTCGGGATCCGGCGGCTACGGCATGCTGATCGGCCCGCATGCCAGCAAGGCCGAGATCGCCGACTTCAGGGCCAAGCTGAAGGCCCAGCCCTTCGGCTATATCGCCCAGCCGACCTTGGCCCTCTCGACCTGTCCCTGCTATGTCGAGGAGGGCATCGCGCCCCGCCATGTCGACCTCAGGCCCTTCGTCCTCACTGGTTCGGACAAGGTCCGCATCGTGCCGGGTGGCCTGACCCGCGTCGCACTGAAGCAAGGCTCTCTGGTGGTGAACTCCAGCCAGGGGGGCGGCACCAAGGATACCTGGGTCCTGGATCGATGATATCAGCCCCGAACGCCCCGCAGCCGCTCTCCTGCTTCCTCTCGCCCGGACATTGACGCATGCTGTCGCGTACCGCCGATAACCTGTTCTGGCTGGCCCGCTATGTCGAACGGGCCGAATATCTCGCCCGCATCCTCGACGCGGCCTACCGCCTGTCGTCCCTGCCGGCCTCCTATGGCGGCCTGACCACGGAATGGGAGAGCGCGGTAGAGACAGCCGGATGCGGCCCGGCCTTCTTTGCCGCCTATGAGGAGGCCAATGAGCGGACGGTCACAGAGTTCCTGGCCTTTTCCGCCGAGAACCCCTCCTCGATCCGCAACTGCTTCGAGATGGCACGTACCAACGCCCGCGGCGTGCGCACCGCCCTCACGGCGGAGATGTGGTCGACCATCAACGACGCCTGGCTCCAGCTCAAGCGCTATGACTCTGCCCGGATGAGCCGCGAGGAAATCTCCCGCTTCCTCGAATGGGTCAAGGGCGTCTCCCTGATGTTCGACGGCTCGGCCTACCGCACCATGCTGCGCAACGATGCCTATGCCTTCGCACGGCTCGGCCTGTTCCTCGAGCGGGCCGACAACACGGCCCGCATTCTCGACGTCAAATATCACGTGCTGCTGCCGCCTTCGGAGAGCGTCGGCGGCAGTCTCGACTATTTCCAGTGGACGGCCATCCTGCGCGCCGTCTCCGCCCTGACCGCCTATCACTGGGTCTACAAGGAAAGCCTCAAGCCATGGCTGGTCGCCGATCTCCTGATCCTGAACACACAGATGCCGCGTTCGCTTGCTTCATGCTATGAGAACCTGAATGGGAATCTCGATCAACTCGCTCAGGTCTATGGCCGGCAAGGCCCCGCCCAGCGCCTGGCCCGTGTTACCCAGTCGCGCCTGCAGAATTTGAGCATCGACGAGGTTTTCCAGTCCGGGTTGCATGATTTCATCACCGATTTCATCACCGACAACAACAATCTGAGCACGGCGATTGCCGAGCAATATCTGATCTGACGAAACCATGCGCATCTGCGTTGCCCACGAAACCGTCTATCGCTACGAGCGGCCGGCCAAATCCGTGATCCAGACCCTGCGGCTGACCCCGCGCTCGCATAATGGCCAGCATGTGGTGCGCTGGCGCATCGACGTGGATCAAGATGTCAGGCTGAGCCAGTCCGAGGATGCCTTCGGCAATATCAGCCACGCCTTCACGGCGATCGGCAGCATCGAAAGCCTGCGGGTGCGCGTGGAAGGCGAAGTGGAGACCCATGACAATGCCGGCGTGCTGCACGGCGTCGTCGAACGTTTCCCCGTCGCCCTCTATCTGCGCGATACCGATCTCACCCAGGCCGACGCCTCGATCCAGGACTTCGCCCGCCGGAGTGCCGGGGCGGCGGAAGGCGGCCTCGCCGTCTGCCACGCCCTGATGCAGGCGATTCATGAGCGTGTCGAGGTCAATCCCGATCCAAAGCAGCCGGCAGCCGGCCTGACGCAGGCGTTCGCTGCCCGCAGCGGCGTCGCGCAGGACGTCAGCCATCTCTTCATCGCCTGCGCCCGTACGCTCAGCCTCCCGGCTCGCTATGTCAGCGGATTGCTATGGCAGCCGCCGACGCAGCAAGGCAATGCCACCCATGCCTGGGCCGAGTCCTATATCGAGGGCCTGGGCTGGGTCGGTTTCGACCCGGCACTGTCGGTCTGTCCGACCGTCCATCACATCCGAGTCGCTGTCGGCCTGGACTATCTGGGCGCCGCACCGGTACGGGGCGCCCATTACGGCGGCGAGGGCGAAAGCCTGGAGGTCAGCGTCGATATCGGCGAAAAGGGAGAGCGCCCCCAGGCGCAGCGTCAGTCGCAGAATTGACCCGGCACGTTCCCTAAAGCGTTTTGCGATTTGGTGAATTCACCAGGAATCGCAAAGACGCGTCTAATCAAAGAGTTAGAGCAATGCAGCGTTCCGTCCAAACGCACTTTGCTTTAGCGCCGACGGTGCGGGCAGGCTCTCAAGGCCGGCTTGAATCGTGTTCGTGCTCGTAGCGTCGCACCACGCCCGGCCGCAACTTCGGAGCCAGCTTGCTCACCGCGAGCGAGATCAGGATCCCGAGGACATAGCCGACCTGCAGTGCGACGGCGATGGCCACCATATCGATCAGGGCGGTCCCCAGGCCAAAACCCGCCATCCAGATGATGACCGCGCTGCCGATCGAAGCGATCAAGGCGATGATCGTGAAAGCCAGTACCGGGACAAAGGTCCCGCACAGGGTGCCCAGCACCATCGCGACGATGACAGGCCAGATCACGAACATAGGTCTCTCCAAGTATTCCGTTGGTCTGCTGCGGAACCCGGCGTCTTCGTTCTACCCGTCTGTAGCTGGAATCGATCTTGCCGATACTGGGCCGCCCGAGTCTAGCAAAAACTCCTCCGAAAGAAGGGGGCTGGCTTTTTCACCCGAAGCTGATTTCCACAAATGACGATTTCGGACAGTGAATTCTTTCGACGAAAGAAGCAATGCCCTATTCGGATGAGGTAGGCGTTATACTGGGCCGGAGCGGCAACAGCCGCATCCCGGCAGCGGCGCGAAGCTGTCTGCATTCGCCATCGATGGCATCTTCCCCGCACAGGCCGTATCAGCTCGAATGCTTGGTTTCGGGCAGACGAGACGGATCGATTACCTTGCCGGGATTCATGAGGTCAGCCGGATCGACCATCGCCTTGATCGCCTGCATCAAGCCGAGCTTGACCGGATCCGCCGTGGCATAGAGGGCATGGATGCGCTTGGAACCGACGCCGTGCTCGGCCGAAAACGAGCCGCCGCGCTGGCGGATGCCGCCATAAAGCACCGCTTCCACGCCGGCGATGTCGTCCGCCGTCAGCGCGTCTTCCGCCCGGTTAAGCATGATATGGAGGTTGCCATCGCCCAGATGGCCGAAGACGAAGGGAGCGAGCCCCGGCGAGACGCCAGCAAGGCCGGCGATACTGGCGCGCACATAGTCGTCCACTTGCGACAAGGGTAGCGAGACGTCGAAGCTGGGTGAATTGGGATGGTCGACATAGATGACGGCCGATTCCTCGCGCAGCCGCCAGATCGCCTGCTCCTGCGCCAGCGAGCTGGCCAAGACGGCGCTGGTCTCGGGATGGCTTTCCAGCATTTCCTCATAGATGGCCGCCAGTTCTTCCTGGAGAGCGGCTTCGTCGGCGCCCCCCAGAGAGAGAATGAGATAGATCTGGTGCTCCATGGAGAAATCGGGCGCCGACCAGCCGAAGTGGCGGGCGGCATAGCGGAAATAATCGGCCCACATCGCCTCAGCCGCGCGCAATTCGCCAACCCGCGCGTCGAGGGCGCGCCGGATGGCGGCAAGCGCCGCGGGCACCGAGTCGAAACCGAACAGGGCCACGGCGTGCGCCGGCGGTACGGCGTCCAGCTTGATCGCGACCCTGGTGACGATGCCGAGCGTTCCCTCGGCCCCGATCAGCAGGTGCTTGAGATCATAGCCTGCCGAATTCTTCACCACCCGGGTGAGATCGGAATAGACGGAACCATCCGGCAGCACCGCTTCCAGGCCGAGGATGCGGTGGCGCATCACGCCGTTGCGGAAGGCCATGATGCCCCCGGCATTGGTGGAGATCATGCCGCCGATGGTGGCCGATCCTCGTGCCGGCAGGTCGATGCCAGGTTCGAGGCGATGGACGAAGGCGGCCTCCTGCAGGGTCTGCAGCGTGCAGCCGGCCTCCACCACCGCCACGCGCTCATCGGCATCGAGCCGCTCGATCCGGTTCAGGCGGCGGGTCGATATCACCAGCTGTCCCGCCGTCGAGATGCCGCCGCCGACGAGGCCGGTGCGCCCGCCCTGCGGCACCATCGAGACGCCGTCACGGACGCACAGGCGCACGACCGCGGCGACTTCCCCTGTCGTCGCCGGCGAGACGACGGCGGAAGCGCCGAGATTGTCGGGCTCCTCGCCTGGATCGAGCTCGGCGATCGCTGCGCCCGTGCGGATATTGGCGACACCAACTGCCGAGGCGAGATCGGACAGGAAATCCGCTGGAAGCCTGTTTTCCTGCTCGATCATCGCCTTACCTCATTGTCTTTGGCCGTGAGCGCTCAGGCCGCGCGGCGCAGGGCCTGCGCCATGCAGTGAATACCGCCGCCCGTCTTGGATATCTCGCCGGTATCGACGGCCGCAACCTCGAATCCGCGTGCCTTGAGCTGGCCGATCAGGCTCTTGCTCGCCGTGGGTGCGATGATGCGGTCATTGCCCAGCGACATGAAGTTGCAGCCGAGCGCCATCGTATCCTGGAATGGCACGTCGATGATCTCGTGGCCCTTGGCCTTGAGCCAGTCGACGATACCCTGTTCCGTGCAAGCCAGGCACACTGCCGTCAGCTTCGGCGCGATCGGCACCACCATCAGGTCGATATGGACGTAATATTCGTCGATGAAGGCGAGCCGGACCTCCCAGCCTTCCTTCTCGAACCAGTCCGCAACCTGGCGGGCGCCCTCCTCCTGGGTGCGGGCACCCCCGCAGCCGATCAGCACGCAACCTTCTTCGATGACGTTGAAATCACCGCCCTCGAAGGTGCCCGCGGTCACCATGTCGTAGATCGGTATGCCCATCTTCTCATAGGCGCGAATGGCCGCGTAGTTCTCGCCGCGGCGCCACCAATTGGCC
The DNA here is from genome assembly GCF_034424805.1 of Labrys sedimenti. Taxonomy (NCBI): domain Bacteria; kingdom Pseudomonadati; phylum Pseudomonadota; class Alphaproteobacteria; order Hyphomicrobiales; family Xanthobacteraceae; genus Labrys; species Labrys sedimenti. The sequence continues at coordinate 250,804 of NZ_JAXOUF010000001.1, read as the reverse complement.
ATGGCGGTGATGACGACGCCATAGGGGGTCATCACGCTGGAATCGCGCGTATAGACCTGCATCGGCAATTCGACTTCCGGCTCCAGCCAGTGAATGTTGACGCCGAAATGCTCATAGGCCGAGGCGAGTTCCTTGTGCTGGGCCTGCGCCGTCTGGATGTTGCAGGGCGCCTCGCGCAGATGCTTGCGCGACAGGGAACTGGTGGCCATGTGCCTCAGATAGGCCGGAGAGCCGAGCAGAACGTCGGTCAGGCGGTCGGTCTCGTTGCGAAAGCCCCAATGCTTGAGCGGCTTGGTGCCGCCGGCGAGATTCCGGCGACGCAGGGTGAAGGCATCGTCGACATGGATCTGTTCAATGCGGTTCATGGTCGTTTCCCTTTTCATCAGGTGGGGATCCACCATTCGCGCCCGCGAACGGTGGTGACATATTCAGGCCAGCGAAAGCCGATCGGCGGCGGATAATCGGCCAGCGGTGGGATCCAATTGGAGCCGCCGACGCCGCCGCCGGTGCGTTCCTCGAATTCACGACGGGCGGTGGCACGCGCCTCCTCGTCCTCGATCAGGCGCAGGGCCGAGAGCGCGATCGTCTTGGCAGCGGTCGTCACCATCGGATCGATGGTGGCAGGCATGCCGCCCAGCGCATTCATCACCCAGCCCGGATAGGTATAGCCTTCCGGAGCCCTGAGGGCCGGCCGGGCCACGTAGAAGCGGGCGGTCGGGGCATGCCAGCTCATGTCGGTATAATCGTCGGAGGTCGAGTTGAGCTGGGAGGGAGGCAGGTCCCGCCGCAGGATCGCCTCGGCTTCCTCAGGGGCGATCAGGCGCTCGCATTCGGCAAGGAAGGGCTTTTCCATCGGTTCCAGGCCGAGATTGACCTGGATCTCACGCGCAAGCCGGCAGGCCTCCTCGCCCCAGCGCGGAGCCCCCACCGTCGACATCGCATCCCAGACGACATTGGCGATGGCATGGTTGGCCAGGCCCGGGCGCGACTTGCACACCCAGTGCCGCTCATAACGGCAACCGGTCATGCCAGCGGCCATCTCGGCATTGCGGTCGAGCATGGCCGTCGCCTGCTCCGCCATGTCGAGGGTCGGCATGCGCATCATGTACTGGATCTCGGCCAGGCCCGCGGGAAGATTGTCCGCCGTCGCCTGGCCAGCCGTAAGGATCGCCTCGCTGATCGACCAGCCGCCCTGGTGGGTCAGCATGGAATCACGCAGGGCCTTGGAGGCCATGTACATCATCATCAGCGCATCATTGGCGCCTGGCGCGCGCACCGCCGAATGCGATTGCGGGATCGGTGCGCCCGCCGCCCGGTTCCAGGCCTCCGGCTCATCGCAGATGAAGCGGTAGATCATCGAATAGGCGGCGCCGCAATGGGTATCCCAGCGCACCGTGTTGCACATCGGCAGCATGTAGAAGGGATGGAAGGAGAGCATGCCGTCGAGGCCGTCATAATAGCCCTTGGCGGCATGGAGGGGCTTGGAGCCCCTCACCTTCTCGGCCGGCTCGCCGGTGAAGCGCAGCGTGCCGGCAAGGCCGTGACGCTCCATCGCCTGCTTGGTGGCCAGCAATCCGCCGAGGCTGGAGGTGCCGAGCGCGGAATGGGGATCGGTATGGCCGCCGGCATGCTCGCTGAGCCCCGGCCGCGGGCGCTTGACAGTCGCCGCATCCTGGCAATTGCCGGGCACCGCGTCATATTCGGCATACATGCCGATAACAGGCCCGCCCGTCTTGCCCGTCCAGTGCGCACAGAAGGCCGTCGGCATGCCGGCCGAGCCTTCCTCGACGGTAAAGCCATGCCGGCGCAGCAGGTCGACATACCAGCGTGCCGATTCATATTCGCGCCAGGCCGTCTCGCCGAAATCGAAGATCGTGCGGGTCCAGGTCGACAGATCGCCGGCGATGGCATCGACATGCGCAAGCGCCGTCTGCTGTGCTGAACTGGTCACATTCCACCTCCCTGATTGACGGGAAGGATAAGCGGTGAACATCGCTATCAAAAAGTGATATGTTTTGCCTGTTTGAACAAATTCCATTCACCTGTAGGCAATCATGCCCGAAATCTGGTGAGAGAATCCCGGAGCCCGTTTTGCGCATTCCCTCTACCCAGGCCCTGCGTGCCCTCGACAGCTTCGCCCGCCACGGCAGCGTCTGGCGCGCCGCCGAAGAGCTCTTTCTCACCCGCAGCGCCGTCAGCCATCAATTGCGCCTGCTCGAGCGCGATCTCGGCTTCGACCTCCTGGAGCGCAACGGCAAGGGCGTGATGCTGACCGCCCGCGGGCGCCACTATGCCAACGAGGTGCGCAAGGCCCTCACCGTCATCGGGGACGCCTCGCTGCAATATGGCGACAAGGGCGTCGCCGGCACGCTGCAGGTGAGCTGCACGCCCGGATTTGCCTCGCTTTGGCTTTGCACCCACATCGCCGAATTCCAGGACATGTATCCGGACGTGTCGCTGCGCGTGGTGACACCGCGGCGGCTCGACGACGTCTCCAATCCCGATGTCGACCTCTTCATCACCTTCGGCGACGGCAACTGGCCCAATCGGGCGGTCGAGTTGCTGTGCGAGGTCCAGTTCACACCCCTGTGCAGCCCGGCTTTGCTCAACAAGGTCGGCGGTCTCAACGAGCCCTCGGACGTGCTGAGGGCGCCGCTGCTTCATCTGGGCGATTTCGACGATTGGACGCGCTGGCTGGCTCTCGCCAATGTCGAAAACCCCAATGCCGAATGCGGCATGATCTTCTCCGACATGAATCTCGTCTTTGCCGCCGCCACCGCCGGCCAGGGCATCGCCATGGGAGACGAGTTGACCTGCAACACCGCCATGAAGGCCGGCCAGTTGGTCCGCCCCTTCGACCTCGCCATCAAGTCCCCCCGCTCCTATTTCCTGGTGATGGAGCATGCCAAGGCCGGCCATGCCGTGTCGCAGGCCTTCGCGGATTGGTTGAAGTCGGCTTTGGCGCAGACCGGCTCGACGCATCGTTCCAATTATGCTTGAGCGCCTGTAGCGGGCTGCCCGTTGGGGTGAATCAAATTTTTCCCCAGAGGCAACAACATTCAATTGTCGTGAACGATAATCACGCTTAGGCTTTGAACGGTTTTCCGGGAGGATATGCATGGCGCAAAGCGGCGGGGTAGCGGCCGGCAAGGCAGCCGGTCATTCGAGCATCGAACATGCTGCCGAGATCCGGGCCCAAGGCATCGGCAAGACGTTCGGCAAGTTCGCGGCGCTCAAGGACGTTTCGCTCACCATTGCCCGCGGCGAGTTCCTCACCCTGCTCGGGCCATCGGGTTCCGGCAAGACCACCTTCCTGATGATCCTCGCCGGTTTCGAAAAGCCCACCGTCGGTCGCCTCACCCGCGACGGGACCGATATCACCACTCTCTCCGCCGAAGAGCGAGCCTTTGGCATGGTGTTCCAGGGCTATGCGCTCTTCCCGCATATGACGGTGGAGCAGAACATCGCCTTCCCGCTACATATCCGGAAGATGCCCGGCGACGAGATCCGCCGCCGCGTCGGCGAGATGGTGGCCCGTGTCGGCCTGTCCGGCCATGGCCACAAGCTTCCCTCCAAGCTCTCCGGCGGCCAGCAGCAGCGTGTGGCCTTGGCGAGGGCGCTCGTGTTCGAGCCGCCCGTGCTCCTGCTCGACGAGCCTTTCTCCGCCCTCGACAAGAACATGCGCAACTCGATGCAGGACGAGGTCAAGCGCCTGCATGAAGAGCTCGGCACCACCTTCATCTTCGTCACGCACGACCAGAGCGAGGCGATGGCACTGTCATCGCATGTGGCGATCTTCAACCAGGGCCAGTTGCTGCAGGTCGGCACGCCGCAGGAGGTCTACGAGAAGCCGACCAACCGCTTCGTCTCGGAATTCCTAGGCGACATCAACCTCCTGCCGCTGCACGACGTCCAGCGGGAAGCCGGCAATGCCCGCGGCTCCTGCGACGGAGCCATGCTCGACGTGCCGTCCCAGACCCATGTCGGCAAGACCGGCATCCTGGCCATCCGCCCCGAGCATATGGATGTCTCGGCCAGGCCGCAGGTGGATTCGCTCAACTGCCTGGCCGGCACCGTGACGGCCTCGACCTATCTCGGCTCGGCCACCAAACTGTCCCTGGCAACCAAGAGCGGCACGCCGGTGAGCCTGACCCTGCCGACCGAACGCGCGGCGGAGGCCTTGGCAAACGGGCCCGACCTCTGGCTCACCTGGCCCAAGAGCAAGGGCTTCCTCTTGCCGGAAGATGCCTGAAACAGCTTCCTCTTCTGCAGTAAAATATCGCAAAAACAAATAATTATAACACAACTCTCACCATCCGCCTTCGCATGCCCAACAGGGGAACATCGGCTATGAATGAAGCCTTCCAGAAAGACTGCCTCGAAATCCTCGCCTCGAAGGTCGAAGCCGGCCAGATCAGCCGCCGGCGTTTCGCCCAGCTCGCCGCCATGGTGCTCGCCGGCGCCCCCTTCGCCCTGCGCACCGGCCCGGCCCGCGCCGATGGCGGCCAGCTCGTCCTGGTCAATTGGGGCGGCGATGCCATCAAGGCCTATGACGCCGCCTATGGCCAGCCCTTCCAGCAGGAAACCGGCATCACCGTGAAGGAAGACGGCACCGGCCCGACCGAGGGCGGCATCACCGCCCAGTTCAAGAGCGGCAAGCCGACCTGGGACATCGTGGACGCCGATCCGTTCTCGGCCATCTCCCTGGGCAAGCAGGGCATGCTCGAGCCGATCGACTACAAGGTGGTCGACAAATCGAAGTTCCGGCCGGGCTTTGGCTGGGAACACGCCTCCTCGACCTATTTCTTCTCCTATATCATTGCCTATGACGCCTCGAAATTCGGTGACAAACCGCCGACCGGCATGGCCGATTTCTTCAACGTGGAGAAGTTCCCGGGTAAGCGTTCGCTCTACAAATGGGGCGCCGGCATGTGGGAGGCGCTGCTGCTCGGCGATGGCGTGGCGCCGGAAAAGCTCTATCCGCTCGATCTCAAGCGCGCCCACGACAAGCTCGCCGCCTTCAAGGACAATGTGGTGTCCTATTGGGGCGGCGGTGCCGAAAGCCAGCAGGTGCTGCTGAGCGGCGATGCCTCGATGGCGCTGATCTGGTCGACCAGGGCCTCGATCCTGGAGAAGGACTCCGGCGGTCAGATCAAGTTCATCTGGGACCAGGGCTTGATTTCGCCCGGCGCCATGGCGGTGATCAAGAACAATCCCGGTGGCAAGGACAATGCGATGAAATTCATCGCCAGCGCGCAGGATCCCAAAAAGCAGCTGGTGATGTTCGACATGCTCGGACAGGGCCCCGCCAATCCGGCCACCGATGCCCTCATCCCCGCCGACCAGAAGCGCCTCAACCCGGTCGATCCCGCCAATATGAGCAAGCAGATCACCCTCGACATGAACTGGTATGCCGAAAACTACGGCGCTGCGCTGGACGCCTACACCAAGATCATTTCGGCCTGACCTTTCATCCACTGCCCGGGCCCCAAAGCCCGGGCAGTGAGGACATGCGAGAGCGTTCATGCACAAGCCCTTGTCTTCGCTTTCATTCCTAGTTCTGGCAGGGCCGTTGCTGGCGTTCCTGACGCTGGTCTATCTCATTCCCTTCCTCGGCGTCGCCCAGTGGAGCATCACGCTGCCAGAACCCGGATTGACGCAATATCAAAGGCTTGCCGGCGATCCGCTGGTGCTCTCGGTCTTCCTGCGCACCTTCCGCATCTGCGCCATGGTGACGGCGATCACCGTCATCGCTGCCTATATGATCGCCTATGTCTGGGTGCGCGGCACGCCCATGCAGCAGCGCCTCGCCGAACTGTGCATCCTCATCCCCTTCTGGATCTCGGTGCTGACCCGCGCTTTCGGCTGGCTCGCTTTGCTGTCCAATCGCGGCCTCGTCAACAACTGGCTCCAGAGTCTGGGCTTCATCTCCGAGCCGCTGACGCTGGTGCGCAACGAATTCGGCGTCATCATCGGCATGTCGCATTTTCTCATTCCCTTCGCCGTGTTTCCGCTGGCCTCGGCCATGCGCAGCCTGGATGAGCGCGTCTTCCTCGCCGCCCGCGGCATGGGAGCCGGTTCGATGCGCATCTTCTGGTCCGTCTTCGTGCCGATGACCTTTTCCGGCATCATCGGCGCCACGCTCATCGTCTTCGTGTTCGCCCTCGGCTTCTTCGTCACACCCGCCATTCTCGGCGGCGGCCGCAGCGTGATGGTGGCGGAACTCATCTATCTGCGCATGTTCCAGAGCCCGGACTGGGGCCTGGGCGCGGCGATCAGCGTCACGCTGGTGGTGATCGTGGCGGTGCTGATGGGCCTGCTGTTCCGCTATGCCCGCCTCGGCGATACGGGAGTGTCCAAATGACGTCGCACCGCCCCGGCCTGATCGCGCTCACCGCGGCCGCCCTCGTCGCCGTCTTCCTGCTACTGCCGCTACTGGCCGTGGTGCCGGTGTCGTTCACCGCGGCCCGCTACCTCTCCATGCCCAACGGCAACTACGCCCTGACCCATTACCGTACCCTGTTCACCAATCCGGACTGGGCCAACTCCATCCTGCTCAGCATCCGCATCGGCGTGGTCTCGAGCGCCCTCGCCACCACGCTGGCGACCCTGTTCTGCGTGGGCATCTGGATGTTCCGTCCCCGCTTCAGCGCGGCCCTTGTCGGCTTCGTGCTGCTGCCGATGATCGTGCCGCCGGTCGTCTCGGCGATGACGCTCTATTTCCTGCTCACCGGACTATCGCAGATCAGTTCCATCATCGGCTTCGACACCTGGCTCGGTGTGGTGCTCGCCCATGTGGTGATGATCGTTCCCTTCTGTGTGGTGCTAATCCTGGTCTCGCTCAGCCAGGTCGACCGGCGCATCGATCTGGCCGCCCGCGGCATGGGCGCAAGCGTCTGGCAGCGCGCCACCAGGATCATCCTGCCCAACATCAAGTTCGGGCTGCTGACGGCGGCTATGCTCTCCTTTGTGCTGTCCTGGGAGGAAATCGGCGTCACCCTCTTCATCACCAGCGTGAACGCCATCACTCTCCCCCGGCTGATGTGGAGCGGCGTACGCGACAACATCGATCCGGCCATCGCCGCGATCTCCGTCATCCTGATCGTGCTGACCACCCTGGTGCTCGTCATCCGCATGGTCTATTCGAGCCTGCGCTCGGCGCCGAAGCATTAAGCCTGTCGTCATTGCGAGCGAAGCGAAGCAATTCAGTTCCGTGTATCGGGGCAAGACTGGATTGCTTCGCTTCGTTCGCAATGACGACGGCGGCCCGCTCCCCTGCCGCCATTTGCCGCTCTCCCGACCGGCTTTGCGCCCGTAGGCGGCAAACGAATCTTGTTCTATGGGAAGGGCGTGGCAGCCTGAAGGTTCGGGCTCGCTGGGAGGGTACCGCCGACGGGCGGCTTGGGAGTTCAGTCGATGACCTATTGCGTCGGGATTTCGGTTCGCGAGGGCCTGGTGATGATCGCGGATACGCGCACCAATGCCGGCATCGACAACATCGCGACATTCCGCAAGCTGCATGTATTCGAGGAGCCGGGTGAGCGCGTCCTGGCGGTGTGCACCTCCGGCAACCTCTCGGTTAGTCAGGCCGTGCTCGACCACATCCAGGAAGGCCTGGAAAATCCCCACACCGGCGCGGTCGACACGCTGATGAGCATGCCCAGCATGTTCAAGGCCGCGCAGCTGATCGGCCGGGCCATCCGCCAGGTCTACGCCACCGATGGCCGCAGCCTGGAGGAACACAACAGCCGCTTCGACGTGGCCTTCCTGTTCGGCGGGCAGATCAAGGGCGGCAAGATGCGGCTTTTCATGATCTATTCGGCCGGCAATTTCATCGAGGTGACGGCCGATACGCCCTATCTGCAGATCGGCGAGCACAAATATGGCAAGCCCATCCTCGACCGCGCCGTGAACTACGAGACGGAAATGCCGGACGCCCTCAAGGTCGGCCTGATCTCGATGGACTCCACCATGCGCTCCAATCTCGGCGTCGGCATGCCGATCGACATCCTCACGGTGCGGCGCGATGCGCTCAAATCCGAGATCGGCCATCGCATCGAGCCCGGCGAGCCCTATTTCCACGATCTGCGCGAACGCTGGTCGGCGGCCTTGCGGGCCGCCCACATCGCCATTCCCAGGCCGCCCTATATCATCGGCAAGACGGGCGTGCTCGACACGCCCTGAATCGGAGCGGATCGGCGCGTGTCTTGCTGGAGACTGCCACCGGAACGCCCCGGAAAACCTGCCAAATCTGCAATGAAGTTAAACAAGAACGTGATGGTTCGTGATCGCCGAACCAGCCCCGCGGGCTGGAAAGAGGCATGCCGATAACTTAAGGCTGCCTTTCCCCTCAGCGACCACGGACGGAGCAGCATGTCGCAATCCTCGACGCAATCGACCCTCCAGGCCTATGCGCCGACCATCCTTTCCCTCGTACGCATCGTTGCCGGCCTGATCTTCCTGGCCCACGGCACCCAGAAGCTGTTCGGCTTTCCCGCACTCGCGCCGGATCGCGAGATCCCCGTCTTCGGCCTGATGTGGTTCGGCGGCATACTCGAGGCCTTCGGCGGCCTGCTGATCGTGATCGGCCTGTTCACCCGCCCCGTCGCCTTCATCCTTTCCGGGCAAATGGCGGTGGCCTATTTCATGTTCCACGCGCCGAAATCCTTCTTCCCCGCCCTGAACGGCGGCGACGCCGCCATCCTCTACTGCTTCCTCTTCCTCTATTTCGTCTTTGCCGGTCCCGGATCAATCAGCCTGGACGCGGCACGCAAGCGGTAGGATCGAACCGCACCACCATGCAGATGCCAGACCCCTCCACGGATCGACAAGGTGCGGATGAAGCGTTAGGTTGCGCTCCCTGAATCGGCTCGGAACACCGTGGGGCTGAAGTCAACCCCACGGTGTTCCGAGCCGTTCCCACTCGCCATGGAGACGACTGCCTCGGCCATCGGGGCTGTCGCCCCGGGACAAGAGAGCGTGGTCGCCAAAGGCCCGTTGTTCCGGTTCCTCGTTTCCAAACGCCGCGTGATTTTCCGGGTTCCCGCCCGATCGCACGGCACGTGGCGGGGATCATGGCCAATACCGGGCTGTGCCGTTCGTTCACGCGATCCGGCCCACGCCCGTTTCTGCCTGGACTGGATGAATGAAATCGACGCTGCTTTCGATCGCCCTGATCGCCCTTGCCCTGACACCCGCCTCAGCACGCCAGAACGCCAAGCCCGGACGGACCGAAGCCGGCCTCGCCAAGCTGGCCCCCGCCGATCGGTTTCAGCAGGCCTGCGACATCGAGTTGATGGAAAGGCTGCGTCACGAATCCCGCCCCTACAAACCCGACAGCGTGATCGCCTATGCGCTGGGCGATCCCCATGTGACGGGCGACACGCTCAAGGGTGACGGCGGTGCATTCCGCAGCGGCGGGATCTGGTACCAATATTCCTTTACCTGCGAAGCGACGCCTGATCGCATGAAGGTGATATCGCTGGAGTACAGGGTCGGTGAAGCCGTGCCGCGCGATGAATGGGATTCTCACGGCCTCTCCATTCACTGATCTCCTTCAACCCCGGATAGAGGCGCATGGGCATGGGCAAGGACGGTTCGATCGGCATCATCCGCCGGATCCAGCGTTTCCCGGTCAAATCCATGGGCAGCGACATCCTGGACATGGCGGAGCTGCGCTGGAACGGCTTGGCCGGCGACCGGCAATATGCCTTCGTGAAAACACAGGACCGCGGCCGCTTTCCCTACCTCACCGGCCGGGACCTGCCGGATCTGCTGCTCTATCGCGCCCGCTACCTCACCCCGGGGGATCCCAAGACTTCGGCACTCACCGTGGTCTCGCCAAAAGGCGGCGAATACGACATTGACGATCCTGCCTTGTGCCGTGAATTGAGCGAAGCGGCCGGTGAGCCCGTGCATCTCATGCAGCTCGGCCGCGGCCATTTCGACAGCGCCGTCATCTCGCTGGTGAGCACGACGACGGCCGGCCGCCTGGCGCAGGCCCATGGCGGCGATATCGACCTGCAGCGCTTCCGCATCAATCTCCTGATAGAGCCCGCGGATGCCGGGACCTGGGAACGGGACTGGCTCGGCAAGCGGGTCTCAATCGGCAACCGGGAGGTCCGCTTGCGCACCGACCGGCCGATCGACCGCTGCGTGATGATCACCCTCGATCCGCAGACGGCCCAGCGCACACCCGCGATCATGAAGACGGTCGCACGCCAGTTCACCAACCAGATCGGCATTTACGGCACCATCGAGCAGCCCGGGACGATCACCCTGGACGACGACATCCGTCTCGCCGATTGAGCGGCTCAGATGGCCTGACCGCCCGAAACCTCGATCCGCTGGGCGTTGACCCAGCGATTGGCGTCCGTCAACAGGCTCGCGATCATCGGCCCGACGTCCTCGGCCACTCCGGCTCGCCCAAGCGCGGTCATCTGCGCAAAGATCTTGTTGATGCTGTGGTCGTCGCGCACGGCACCACCGCCGAAGTCGGTCTCGATCGCTCCCGGCGCCACGGTATTGACCGCAATCCGCCTTTCGCCCAGTTCCTTGGCCAGATAGGTCGACAAGACCTCCACGGCTCCCTTGGCCGCGGCATAGGCAGCATAGCCCGGATAGGACATGCGTGTCAGGCCGGAGGATAGGTTGACGATGCGCCCGCCATCCGCCATCAGGGGCAGCAGGGCCTGGGCGAGGAAGAAGACGCCTTTGAAATGGACGTTGACCAGGGCATCGAACTGCGCCTCGGTGGTCTGGCCGATCAGGGCGTAGTCGCCATGGCCGGCATTGTTCACGAGATGATCGAATGTCCCCCGCGACCAGTTGTCGTGCAGCGCTGCCCGCACCCTTTCGACGAAAGCGGCGAAGGCCGTGACGTCACCTGTATCGAGTTGAAGGGCGATCGCCTTCCGGCCCATGGCCTGGATTTCGGCGACGACCGCCTCGGCATCCTCGCTCCGGCTGCGATAGGTGAGGATGACATCGCCGCCAAGGCGGGCAATATTGAGGGCCGTGCTGCGGCCAAGACCGCGACTGGCCCCGGTTACGAGTGAAATCCTGGTCATCGGGCAAACTCCGTTGGTGTGATGGCACTCGGTATCGGGCCAAACCTGCCTTCGGTGTTGCTGGAATCTCGATGTTTCTTGCCTAATCCTCCAAGAGACATGCAGGACGGGCGCGAAACGCGTAGGCTGTCACCATGACCGCCCTGCTTGAAGCCATCCGTCGCCATGCCCAAGTCCACGCCAGCTCGAACGGTATCGCAGCCACGCCGATTCCGAGTCTCACCACCGTGCGGGCAACGGCGCCCAGCGGCCTGGTCCATGCCATCTCCCGTCCCCTCGCCTGCCTTGTGCTGCAGGGAAGCAAGCATGTCACCATGAGCATGCAGGCCTTCGACTTCGCGGCTGGCGATTCCCTGCTGATCACCGCGGACGTGCCGACCGTGAGCCAGATCACCCGCGCCAGTGCCACGGCTCCCTATCTGTCGCTGGTGCTGGAGCTTGACGCCGGCGTGATAGCCGACCTGGCTGCGCAGATGCATGCCGCCGGCGGGGCCGACCATGCCCCGGTACGCGTCCAGCCAACCGATGCCGAGGTCGCCGATGTGGCGTTACGGCTGATGCATTTGCTCGATCGTCCGGCTTCGGTGCCGGTGCTGCAAGCTCAACTCGTGCGTGAGATGCATTACTGGCTGCTGGCCGGCCGTCACGGGGCGGCAATCCGACGTCTGGGCTGGCCGGATGGCCACGCGCAGCGCATCGCGCGTGCCGTTGCGGTGTTGAGGGCCGAATTCATGCAGCCCTTGCCGGTCGAGCGCCTGGCTGCGGCGGCCGGCATGAGTTCCTCCTCATTCCACCAGCATTTCAGGTCGATAACCTCCCTCTCTCCCCTGCAATTCCAAAAGCAGCTGCGTCTGATCGAGGCCAGGCGGCTGATGCAGGCCGAGGGGATGGGCGCCAGTGGGGCGGCATTCGCGGTCGGCTATGAGAGCGTTCCCCAATTCACCCGCGAATATGGCCGGTTGTTCGGCCTGCCGCCAATTCGCGACATCAAGGCAGCGAGAGGACGCGCCCGAACGGCCGCCTGAGCAACGCAGGACCTGCCGCTGCGCGCGCCTCAGAAGATCGCCAGGGCGCCCTGGAAGATGAGATAGCCGAGCCCGGCCGTGATCAGCAGGCCGACGCTGGTGGCGATATAGCCGGCCAGGATGACGGCGCCGTCGCGCTCGACCAGGCCGAGGCCGAGAATGCAGATGGGAATGCCGAGCGGGATGTTGCCGATGATCGGGATGGGCAGCAGCAGGGCAAGGCCCAGCACCAGCGCGACGATGCCCACGATCCGCCGGGAGCGCGCATCCGCGAACAGATGCAGGCGCGGCTTGGCGAATCGCTCGACCCACTGGATCCAGGGCTCTGCCTTGGTGACGATGCGCTGCAGGTCCTTGCGGGCAAAGCTGCGCTTGGCCAGGAACTGCGGCAGCCACAGATTGTCGCGCCCCATCACCATCTGGGCCGCGATCAGGGCAACGATGATGCCGCAGATCACCGGAATGCCCGGCGGCATCGGCAGGCAGTTCGGAATGCCGAACAGCAGGAACAGAATACCGAAGGCACGGTTGCGCATGGCGGCCGTCAGGTCGCCGAAATAAATGCGCTCCTCCCCTTCCGCCGAGGCAATCGCCGCAAGGAGTTCGGATGTTCTGGGGTTACGCGGTTCCAAAATAGGGCTGACTCGTGGGATCCTTGCCGGGCTTATAGTGGGACTCTGCGACAATTTCGAGATGATTGTGCTGCCGGACGCCAAACCGGGCACGGCATTTGCGGATGGGTGTTGTGCTTTTGCCGCATAGTTCCCTTTGCAGCACAACATTCCATGCTGCATCGCAAGACGTGTGTGCTCGTGCTGTCTTGTCGCAGGGGGGCTCCATCATTTTTGTTCGAAAAATCGAAAAAATCGCGAAAAACCCCGCAAAAACGACCCTCAACTTTTCAAGCTTGTCACTTGACCACCGAAAAACGGGGGTCCAGACTGGAATTATTCCGATCTGCTTCATGAGAGTCCTTCGTTCAGACCACCAAATGAATGGTGGCGAACACAGAGGGGACAACAGATCGCGAACCGGTTGGAGGACCCCATGGCTTCCGTTTCGCTTCTCGTCAACGGACGGGAAATTACGGCTGATATTGACCCACGTACTTTGCTTGTCGAATTTCTGCGCGAGCACCTCAGGCTTACCGGTACCCATGTTGGCTGCGATACCAGCCAATGCGGTGCCTGCGTGGTGCATATTGACGGCAAGGCCGTCAAATCCTGCACCACCCTCGCCGTCCAGGCCAGCGGCAGCTCGGTGACGACCATCGAGGGCCTGGCAAATAACGGCCAGCTCCATCCGATGCAGGAAGCCTTCCGCGACAATCACGGCCTGCAATGCGGCTTCTGCACGCCCGGCATGATCATGACCTCGGTCGCCATGGTCGACCGGCTCGGCGGCGATCTCGACGAGGCCACCATCCGCCATGAGCTGGAAGGCAATATCTGCCGCTGCACCGGCTACCACAACATCGTCAAGGCGGTGGCGGCAGGCGCCAAGGCCATGAGCGAAGGCGAGGCGCTGCAGGCGGCCGAATAATCGTTCTCTCCCGGACTGCGTCATCCGACTGTCAGCGGCCGCTCAAATGCGCCTTCGACCGACGCTCCGGATTTCGAGCTTTTCATCGACACTCTCGGCGAAGCCTTTGTTTGCCGGGGATTATTCCAATCCCATAGCGTTTTGCGATCCGCGGAAATCGCATCAGATCGCAAGATGCGTCGAAACAGCGAATTGGAGCAGCAAGCGTTCACAGGCGAGCGCGCCTTGCTCCAGGGGGAGAGAACGACATGAACGCCACAGGCGTCGGCGCACCGGTGCGCCGCAAAGAGGATTTCCGCTTCATCACCGGCAAGGGCAATTATACCGGCGACATCAATCGCCCGGGCCAGGCCCATGCCTATTTCCTGCGCTCGCCGCATGCCCATGCGGCGATCACGTCGATCGACATCAGCGAGGCCCGCAAGCTGCCGGGTGTCATCGAGATCCTCACCGGCGAGGATTTGGCGCAGGACAAGATCGGCGGCTTGATCTGCGGCTGGATGATCCATTCCAAGGACGGCTCGCCGATGAAGGCAGGCGCCCATCCGGCGCTGGCCCAGGGCAAGGTTCGCTATGTCGGCGACCATGTTGCCGTGGTGCTTGCCGAAACCCTGGCGCAGGCCAAGGACGGTGCCGAGGCCATCAACGTCACCTATGAGCCGCTGCCGGCCAGCGTCGATACTGCCAAGACCCAGGCCAAGGACGCACCCCAGGTCCATGCCGAGGCCGACAACAACACCGTGTTCCAGTGGCATCTCGGCGACAAGGCAGCCTCGGACACCGCCTTCAAGGCGGCAAAGCACATCACCAAGCTCGACATCGTCAACAACCGGCTGGTGCCCAACGCCATCGAGCCGCGCGCGGCCGTCGGCGACTACGATGCCGGCAATGAAGCCTATACGCTCTACACCACCTCGCAGAACCCGCACGTCGCCCGCCTGGTGCTCTCGGCCTTCATCGGCATCGCACCCGAGCACAAGCTACGCGTGATCGCCCCCGATGTCGGCGGCGGATTCGGCTCCAAGATCTTCATCTATGCCGAAGAGACGGTGTGCGTGTGGGCCGCCAAGCGCATCGGCCGGCCGGTGAAGTGGACGGGCGACCGTACCGAGGCCTTCCTGGCCGACGCCCATGGCCGCGATCACGTCACCCGCGCCGAGCTCGCCATCGACGCCAACAACAAGATCACGGGCCTCAGGGTCCATACCATCGCCAATCTCGGCGCCTACCTTTCGACCTTCTCCTCCAGCGTGCCGACCTATCTCTACGCGCCGCTGCTGTCGGGGCAGTATGACATCCCGGCGATCTATGCCGAGGTCGATGGCGTCTACACCAACACTGCCCCGGTCGACGCCTATCGCGGCGCCGGGCG
Organism: Labrys sedimenti; assembly: GCF_034424805.1. Taxonomy (NCBI): domain Bacteria; kingdom Pseudomonadati; phylum Pseudomonadota; class Alphaproteobacteria; order Hyphomicrobiales; family Xanthobacteraceae; genus Labrys; species Labrys sedimenti. The sequence goes on along the minus strand of NZ_JAXOUF010000001.1, from coordinate 235,796 downwards.
GCCGGAAGCGACTTTCGTGGTCGAGCGTCTAGTTGAAGTGGCGGCACGCGAACTCGGCCTCGATCCGGCCAAGTTCCGCAAGAAGAACTTCGTGCGGTCCTTCCCGCACCAGACGCCGGTGATCATGACCTATGACGCCGGCGACTATAACGCCTCGCTCGACAAGGCGATGGAGCTGCACGACGTCAAGGGCTTCGGCGCCCGCCGCCGTGCCTCCGAGCGGGCCGGCAAGCTCAGGGGCCTGGGCTATTCGGCCTATATCGAGGCCTGCGGCATCGCACCCTCCCAGGCGGTGGGCTCCCTCGGCGCCGGCGTCGGCCTGTGGGAATCGGCTGAGATCCGCGTCAATCCGATCGGCACCGTCGAGGTGCTGACCGGCTCGCACAGCCACGGCCAGGGCCACGAGACCACCTTCGCGCAGCTGGTCTCCGACCGGCTCGGCATTCCCATCGACTCGGTCGCCGTCGTGCATGGCGATACCGACAAGGTGCAGTTCGGTATGGGCACCTATGGCTCGCGCTCGGGCGCGGTCGGCATGTCGGCCATCGTCAAGGCGGTCGACAAGGTCATCGCCAAGGGCAAGAAGGTCGCCTCCTACGTGCTGGAAGCCTCCGAGGGCGACATCGAGTTCAAGGATGGGCGCTTCTCCGTGGCCGGTACCGACAAGGGCCTGGCTTTCGGTGAAGTAGCTCTGCAGGCCTATATCGCCCATAAATTCTCGGGCCAGGATCTCGAGCCCGGCCTCAAGGAAGGCGCGTTCTACGATCCCACCAACTTCACCTTCCCGGCGGGCGTGCACATCTGCGAAGTCGAGATCGATCCCGATACCGGCGTCACCACCATCGCCCGCTGGACGGCGGTGGACGATTTCGGCGAGCTGATCAATCCGATGATCGTCGAAGGCCAGGTGCATGGCGGCATCGCCCAGGGCGTCGGCCAGGCCCTGCTCGAGGGCGCGGTCTACGACAAGGACGGCCAGCTCCTGACCGCCTCCTTCATGGATTATTGCATGCCGCGCGCCGACGACCTGCCCTCCTTCAATGTCGGCATGACCAAGACCACCTGCCCCTCCAACCCGCTCGGCATCAAGGGTTGCGGCGAGGCCGGTGCGATCGCAGCACCACCGGCGGTGATGAACGCCATCACCGACGCCATCGGCCTCGAAGACATTGCCATGCCGGCTTCGCCCCAGGTGGTGTGGAACGCCGTACAGCGCGCCGCCAAGGCCAGGAAAGCCGCAGAATGATGTGCCGGCGGGCGGCTCGGCCGCCCGCCTTCCCCCTTCGTCTCCATCAGGAGAACCTAGATGTATCCGTTCACCTATCAGCGCCCAACCTCCGTCCGCGGCGCTGTCGCCGCCCTCGCCAAGGCGGAGGACGCCAAACTGCTCGCCGGCGGGCACACCTTGCTGCCGACCATGAAGCAGCGCCTTGCCAGCCCCACCACACTGATCGACCTCACCAAGATCGAGGGCCTCAGCGGTATCGAGGTGAAGGGCCGCAACCTCATCATCGGCGCCACCACGCCGCATGGCGAAGTGGCCGACAGCGCCACCGTCGGCGAGGCCATCCCGGCGCTGGCGGCTCTGGCCGGCATGATCGGCGATCCGGCGGTGCGCTCGCGCGGCACCATCGGCGGCTCACTCGCCAACAACGACCCGGCGGCCGACTATCCGGCGGCGGCCCTCGCCCTCAACGCCACCATCATCACCAACAAGCGCAAGATCCCGGCCGACGAATATTTCACTGGCCTGTTCGACACCGCGCTGGAGGAAGGCGAGATCATCACCAAGATCTCCTTCCCCATTCCGGCCAAGTCGGCCTATCAGAAATTCCCCAATCCCGCTTCGCGCTACGCTCTCGTCGGCGTGTTCGTGGCCAAGAAGGGAAGTTCGGTGCGCGTCGCCGTCACCGGTGCCGGCTCGGACGGCGTGTTCCGCCATACCAAGGCGGAGGAAGCCTTGTCGTCGCGCTTCCATGCCAAATCGCTCGACGGGGTGAGCCTGTCCTCCAAGGGGCTCAATGGCGACATCCATGCCAGCGCCGACTACCGCGCCCACCTGATCGGCGTGCTGACCAAGCGGGCCGTCGCAGCCGCGAAGTGACCGGCCTTCGGGAGCGCAATCTCCCTTTGCGCTCCCGCCTCCCGCAAGACCGGAAACGCGCGCATGCCCGCATCTCCAGCAACCATGCCCGAAGCCGAATTCTCTACCGATTTGACCAAGGCCCGTTTGACGGTCCTTGTCGCCAACATCACCACCCTCGATGTGGATGCCATCGTCAATGCCGCCAATACCTCCCTGCTCGGCGGCGGCGGCGTGGACGGTGCCATCCATCGTGCCTCCGGACCGGACCTGGTGGCGGAGTGCCGCACGCTGAACGGTTGCAAGGTCGGCGATGCCAAGATTACCGCGGGATATCGCCTGCCGGCCCGTCACGTCATCCACACCGTCGGCCCGGTCTTCAACGGCGGCGCCCTGGGAGAGGCCGGCAAGCTCGCCTCCTGCTATCGGCGCAGCCTCGAAGTCGCCGCCGCCAATGCCATCGCCTCGATCGCCTTTCCGGCGATCTCCACCGGGATCTACCGCTACCCAGCGGACGAAGCGGCCACGATTGCCGTCGCCACCGTTATCGATACCTTGCCGCTGCTGTCGACGCCCCCGTCACTCGTCGTGTTCTGCTGTTTCGATGCGGGCACGGCCACCCATTACCGCCAGGCCTTCGTCGACGCTGGTCTCGCCCCTTTCTGATCGGGCCCGATCGGGACAACTCTGCAGAACCTCAAAGACTTGCAGAGTTTTGCGACATTGCCCATTCGCGGGTCCTATCGAGAAATTCCGCTTGGCAGGGACTCGTCCTATAGTGCCGGCAGATTTCAGGAGTTCGCCTTGCCTGCCTCTCTTCCCGCTTCCATCGACGAGACCGCCACCCTGCTCGCCAAGGCCGATTACGTAGCCGGACGCGATCTCGCTACCGTGTTGTTCCTCGCCTTGCGCATGGGCCGTCCGCTCTTCCTGGAGGGAGAAGCGGGCGTCGGCAAGACCGAGATCGCCAAAGTCCTCTCCGCGACGCTGGGCCGCCCCCTGATCCGCCTGCAATGCTATGAAGGCCTCGACATCGCCTCGGCGGTGTATGAATGGAACACCATGGCGCAGATGATCGAGATCCGCCTGGCCGAGGCCGGCGGCAGCGTCGACCGCGCGAGCCTGGGCTCCGATCTCTTCTCCGAACGTTTCCTGATCGCCCGCCCGATCCTGGAAGCGGTGCGTCCCCAGGCCGGCGGCGCGCCGATCCTGCTGATCGACGAGCTCGACCGTACCGACGAAGCGTTCGAGGCCTATCTCCTGGAGGTCCTTTCGGATTTCCAGGTCACCATTCCCGAATTCGGCACGGTCAAGGCGGAGGCGCCCCCCATCGTCATCATCACCTCCAATCGCACCCGCGAGATCCACGACGCCCTCAAGCGACGCTGCCTCTATCACTGGGTGGACTATCCCAGCGCCGAGAACGAGCTCGAGATCCTGCGCCGCAAGGTGCCACATGTGCCGGCCAAGCTGTCGCGCGAGCTGATCGGCTTCGTGCAGGCGCTGCGCCGGGAGGATCTGTTCAAGTCCCCGGGTGTCGCCGAGATGCTGGACTGGGCTACGGCCCTGACCGAACTCGATGCCGTGGCGCTCGATCCCGCCCTCGTCTCCGACACGCTCGGTGTGCTCTTGAAATATCAGGACGACATTGCCCGCCTCTCCGGCAGCCAGGCCAAGAGGCTGATCGATAGCGTCAAGGCCGGGGCGCCGGCCCATGCCTGAAATCCCGTCCCCCGAGGCAGCCCCGCCCGACATCGGCAGGCTTGCCGACAATATCGCCTATTTCGGCCGTCTGCTGCGGGACACCGGCTTGCCGGTCGGCCCCTCCAGCGTGCTCGATGCCATCCGGGCGGTAGAAATGGCGGGCCTCGGCGCCAAGCAGGATTTCTACTGGACGTTGCATAGCGTCTTCGTCACGCGGCACGAGCAATCGCTGCTGTTTCGCCAGGCCTTCGAGCTGTTCTGGCGCCAGCGCGCTTTGACCGAGAAGCTCATCGCCATGATGTCCCCCCAGGCGGTGGCGATGAAGGAGCCGCCCAAGCCCAAGGCCGGCGCGCAGCGCGTCAACGACGCCTTCTACAAGGAGCCGCCGCGCGAGGTGGAGGAGAAGAAGCTGGTCGAGTTCGACGCGCGCCTGACCATGTCGGAGCGCGAGATCCTCAAGGAGCGCGATTTCGCCCAGATGACCGCGGAGGAAATCACCGCGGCCAAGAAGGAAATGGCGCAATTGCGCCTGCCCTTCGACATTCAGCCGACACGCCGCCTCAGGCCTGGGGGTAGCGAGGTCATCGACCTCAGGAGGACGCTGAGGGCCGCCATGCGCAGCGGCGGAGACCTCGTCACCATCTCCTATCGGCAGGCCGGCGAGAAGCACCCGCCCCTCGTGGCGCTTTGCGACATATCCGGCTCGATGGCGGATTATTCCCGGCTGTTCCTGCATTTCCTGCACGCAATCTCGGAAAAAGGCCGGCGCGTGCACGCCTTCGTCTTCGCCACCCGGCTGACCAACATCACGCGCTCACTGCGGACGCGAGACCCCGACGAGGCTCTCGAGCATGCTTCCCGCGCCGTCAAGGATTGGGACGGCGGCACCCGCATCGCCCATTGCCTGGAGCGTTTCAACAAGGACTGGTCGCGCCGCGTCCTCGGCCAGGGCGCCACGGTGCTGCTGATTACCGACGGGCTGGAGCGCCAGGTCGATCCCGGCCTCGCTGGGGAACTCGACCGCCTGCACCGTTCATGCCGTCGCCTGATCTGGCTCAATCCCCTGTTGCGCTTCGATGCCTTCGAAGCGCGTGCGGCCGGCATCAAGGCCATGCTGCCGCATGTTGACGAATTCAGGACCATTCACAATCTCAGGAGCATGGGCGACTTGGTCAAAGCCCTCGACCGCAGGGCCGATGCCGCCGCCGACCCCAGGAGTTGGTTAAAACGCGCTGGCTGAGAAGGACCGGCAACGGCGCTTTTGGAGTGTCAGCCTCCGGCTGACATCTTATCTGCTGGTGAGTGCTTGGCTTTCAAGATGTCAGCCGGAGGCTGACACTCCAAGATTCCGAATAAACGCGGCGATCATGCCGCCCCCCGTTTCAAGGAGCAATTTCGATGAGTGATACCACCAGCAATTTCGCATCCGACACCGACATCCTTGCCAGCGCCCAGCAGTGGCGGGAACAAGGCAAAGGCGTCGCCATCGCCACCGTGGTGGAAACCTGGGGCTCGGCGCCGCGCCCGACGGGCTCGAACCTGGTGATCGACGAGGACGGCAATTTTCTCGGTTCCGTTTCCGGCGGCTGCGTCGAAGGCGCCGTGGTCACCGAAGCACTCGATGTCATTCAAGAGGGCAAGTCGCGCCTGATTGAATTCGGCGTCGCCGACGAGACCGCCTGGCGGGTCGGCCTGTCCTGCGGCGGCACCATCCGGGTGTATGTCGAGAAACTGGACTGAAGGCCGCCGTCTTCCGCAACATTTCCCGCAGGCTCCCTCATGAAACTTGCCACCCTCCAGGCCCTCAACCAGGCCAAGGCCGCCCGCAGGGCCGTCCTCCTCGTCACCGATCTTGACACAGGCGAGGAACGCCTGGTTGAGGAAAGCGGAATCCCGGCTGATCCGCTCGCCTCCGTGCTGTCGCAGCAATTGCGGCAGGGGCGCTCCGCCACGGTCGAGCAGGACGGCAGGCGCCATTTCGTCACCGTCCACGTACCGCCGGTACGCCTGGTGATGATTGGAGCCGTCCATATCAGCCAGGCCCTGGTCCCCCTCGCCCGTCTCGTCGGCCAGGATCCTGTCATCATCGATCCGCGCACCGCCTTTGCCACGCCCGAGCGCTTTCCCGGCGTGACATTGCTGGCCGAATGGCCTGATGTCGCCTTGCCGCCCCTCGGCATCGACCGCTACACCGCCTTCGTTGCACTGACCCACGATCCCAAGATCGATGACGGAGCCCTGCAGCATGCGCTCGAACGCAATTGCTTCTATGTGGGCGCGCTGGGCTCGCGCAGGACGCATGCGCGCCGCATCGAAAGATTGAGCGAGGCCGGGGTCGACGAGGCGGCGCTGGCGCGTATCCATGCGCCTATCGGCCTCGATATCGGCGCCATCAGCCCGGCCGAGATCGCCGTCTCGATCATGGCCGAGATCACGGCCGCGCTTCGGCTGGAAAGCGGCGAGAAGCAGCCCAGGCCACCCGTTCTGCCAAAACCCTGTTGTAAGTGACTGTATTTCCATGTTTTTCGGCGAGATTTCCATAGACCAGGCTCTGGGCGGGGTTGCCGTTCACTCGATCCGCAAGGGGGGGCTCGTCCTCAAGAAGGGCACGCATATCGGGCCAGCCGAAGTCGAAGCGCTGCGTCGCGAAAGGGTCGAATCCATCGTCATCGCCAGGCTCGATCCCGGCGACGTCGGGGAGGATATCGCCGCCGAGCGCATTGCCGCCAGGTTGGGGGGTGAAGGCGTGCGCGTGGCCGAACCGTTCACCGGCCGGGCCAATCTGTTCGCCGAACAGGCCGGCGTGCTGGTGATCGACCGTGACGGCGTCGACCGGGTGAATGCCATCGACGAGAGCATCACCTTCGCGACCCTGCCCGCCTTCGATCCCGTCAAGGCCGGCGAAATGATCGCAACCGTCAAGATCATCCCCTTCGCGGTCGAGGCTCCGACCTTCGAGCGTGCCCTCGCCGGCCTGGGCGCCCCGATCATCCGGATCGCCCCCTTCCGCCCTCTCAAGGTGGCTGCGATCTCCACCGTGCTTCCCGGTCTCAAGGAAAGCGTGATTGCCCGTACCCTTCAGGTCCTAAAGGAGCGCCTGGCGCCGGCCGCGGCCAAGCTCGTCCTCGATGAAAGGGTTCCGCACCAGGCGCGCGAGCTGGCGCTCGCGCTCGACCGGGCCAAGTCGGCACAGGCCGATCTCACCATCATCTTCGGCGCTTCGGCCATTGCCGACCGGCGCGACGTCATTCCCGCGGCCATCGAAATATCGGGTGGTGCGGTCGAGCATTTCGGCATGCCGGTCGATCCCGGCAATCTCCTGCTGCTGGGGCGCTCCGGCGCGATGTCGGTGCTGGGGGCGCCTGGCTGCGCACGCTCGCCCAAGGAGAACGGCTTCGACTGGATCCTGCACCGCCTGCTGGCCGGCCTGCCGGTCACGCGCGCCGATATCGTCGGCCTTGGCGTCGGCGGCCTGCTGATGGAGATCGTCAGCCGTCCCCAGCCGCGCGCAGCGGCCGCGAAGACGGGCGAGAGCCCTCCTTGCGTCGCAGCCATCGTCCTGGCTGCGGGCCGCTCCACACGCATGGAAGGAGCGAACAAGCTGCTGGAGGACTATGCCGGCAAGCCGCTCGTCCGTCATGCCGTGGAAGCGGCGCTTGCCAGCAAGGCAAGCTCCGTCACGGTGGTCACCGGTCACCAGCAGGCCGAAGTTCGGGCCGCCCTGGCGGGGCTGGCCGTCTCCTTCGTGCACAATCCGAACTTCGCCGAGGGCCTCTCCACCTCCGTGCGCGCCGGCATCGCGGCCCTCCCCGCCGAAAGCGACGCTGCCCTGATCGCGCTTGGCGACATGCCGCTGGTGGATGCCGCCCTGCTCGACCGGCTGATATCCGCCTTCGAGCCGGACAAAGGCGCCCTCATCGTGCTCCCCGTCACCGAGAGGCAGCGCGGCAACCCGGTGATCTGGGCACGCCGATTCTTCGATGAATTGCAGGCCATCGAAGGCGACGCCGGAGGCCGGCAGATTCTCAAGGCGAACAGCGATGCGGTGGTCGAGATTCCCGTCTCTTCGAGCGCCACAAGCTTCGACGTGGACACAAAGGAGGCGCTCGCGCAATTGCGACAACTCCCGACCTGACATTTTGTTGCTCGGCTTGACGCCGACGCATTCATCTATGGAGCATGTGCGCAATTATTCAGCAACATTCTTTCCCCTGATGAAGGATAGTATGGCGATCGAAATTTTTATGTGGATCTAGACGAAATCTAACAGCCGTTACACGTTTGCACGACTGGAGCCATTCAGCCGCTAAATCGTTTTTTCGGCGTTACTAGGTCAAAATTGACGCTTCCGGCGCCAGCCGACGCTAAAAAATTCGTCGGGCTGCATAAATATTTCGTGATTTCCAGAAACTTCGCCTTCAAGACCACCGCGGTGATTGTCAGTTTGCAAAGCGCTTGCTATGACAGGAAATCGTCGAATGACTGCCTGTCTCTTAGGCAAAAATCCCGCCCAAGGGAGACCAGGAGAAGCAAGGACGGCGTCGACAGAGGGGAAAGTTTGTAGACGATGGCAGAGTTTTTACAGCAGCTCATCAACGGGCTGGCGGTAGGATCGCTATATGGTCTCATCGCCGTAGGTTACACGATGGTGTTCGGCATCATCGGCATGGTGAACTTCGCTCATGGCGATCTGTTCATGCTCTCAGCGATCATCGCCTTCATCTGTTTCGTGATCCTGGTCACCTTGCTCGGCCTTTCATCGGTCATCGTGGCCTTGCTGGTGGTGATGGCAATCGGCATGGTCCTCACCAGTGTCTGGAACTGGGCCATCGAGCGCATCGCCTACCGCCCGCTGCGTGGATCCTTCCGCCTCGCTCCCCTGATCTCCGCCATCGGCGTCTCCATGGCCCTGTCGAATTTCGTGCAGGTCAGCCAGGGCGCCGAGTCCAAGGCGATCCCCCACGCCGTGGACGCCGCCCTCAGCGCCAAATACCAGATCTGGTCGGAGGTCACCTCCGACGGGCGTGCCATGGATGCCTCGCTCTCGCTCAAGGCCATCCTGATCTTCGTCACCACCGCCGTGCTGCTGGCGATCTTCTGGTACATCGTCTCCCGAACCTCGCTCGGCCGAGCCCAGCGCGCCTGCGAACAGGACCGCAAGATGGCCGCCCTGCTGGGCGTCGACGTCGACCGCACCATCTCCATCACCTTCATCATGGGTGCGGCCCTGGCCGCCGTCGCCGGCCTGATGTTCCTGGTGCTCTACGGTTCCGTGAACTTCCGCGACGGCTTCGTGCCCGGGGTCAAGGCCTTCACCGCCGCGGTGCTCGGCGGCATCGGTTCCCTGCCCGGCGCCGTGCTGGGCGGCATGCTGATCGGCCTGATCGAAAAACTGTGGGAAGGGTCCTTCGACGGTGATGTCGCCGCCTATCGCGACGTCGCGGTGTTCTCGGTGCTCGCCATCACGCTGATCTTCATGCCGCAAGGCCTGTTGGGACGCCCCGAAGTGGAGAAGGTGTGATCATGGCCGAATCCGATACCGCGCGCATTTCCTCGGCCGAATTGTTCAAGGATCTCATCTTCTGGGCCGTGGTCTCCACTTGCATGTTCCTGCCGGTGGTGGGGCTGACGACCTATTCGGACCAGGCGACCAACAGCTTCCGCCTGAATTTCCTCAACCCCGATTTCGCCTTCGGCAAACGCTTCGGTGGCCTGATCACCACAGCGGTCCTCGTCGGCATCATCCTGCTGGTCCGCCTGTACGTGCTGCTGCGCCCCCGGCGCCCCGAACACAAGACCCCCTCCAAATTCGCCCAGACCATGTCGCGGATCGGCATGTCGCCCTGGGTGATGTGGTTCGGAGCCGGGCTCGCGATCGTCTTCCCCCTCGTCATGCTGGGCACCCTCGGCGACAAGGGCTCGCTGAAGTGGATCGACAGCTACGGCATCCAGATCCTGATCTACATCATGCTGGGCTGGGGCTTGAACATCGTGGTCGGCATGGCCGGCCTGCTCGACCTGGGCTATGTCGCCTTCTACGCAGTCGGCGCCTATTCCTACGCGCTCCTGTCGGTCTATTACGGCATGACCTTCTGGGAATGCCTGCCGATCGCAGGATTCCTCGCCGCGCTCTGGGGCATCATCCTCGGCTTTCCCGTGCTGCGCCTGCGGGGCGACTACCTAGCCCTCGTCACGCTCGCCTTCGGCGAAATCATTCGCAGCGTGCTGGTGAACTGGAAATCCTTCACCCATGGCAATGACGGCATCACCTCGATCAAGCCGCCCACCTTCTTCGGCATCCCCTTCACGGCCGGCCCGAACGGTTTTGCCAAGACCTTCGACCTCGCCTTCTCGCCGATCCACGGCAAGATCTTCTTCTACTATGTCATCCTCATCCTCGCGGTGATGACGGCCTACATCACCAGCCGCATGCGCAGGCTGCCGGTTGGTCGCGCCTGGGAAGCCCTGCGCGAGAACGAGATCGCCTGCCGCTCGCTCGGCATCAACACCACCACCACCAAGCTCGCGGCCTTCGCCAGCGGCGCCCTGTTCGGCGGTCTCGCCGGCGCCTTCTTCGCGGCCAAGCAGGGCTTCATCAATCCCGAGAGCTTCGTGTTCCAGGAATCGGTGATGGTGCTCGCCATCGTCGTGCTCGGCGGTTCGGGCAGCCTCCTCGGCGTGGTCGTGGCCGCGATCCTGCTGGTCGGCGGTTCGGAGATCCTGCGCGAGCTCACCTTCATGAAGTGGATCTTCGGGCCCGACTTCGATCCGAGCCAGTATCGCCCCATGATCTTCGGCCTCGCCATGGTCTCGATGATGCTGTGGAAGCCGCGCGGTCTCATCTCCAACCGTGCCCCCACCGTCTATCTGAAAGAACGCAAGATCGTCTCCGGCGCCCTCGTACAGGAAGGTCACGGATGAGCGCGCCCGGGAACAACGACATGATCGACCCTGCCCTCGCCTCGCACGCCCATCCCGAACAGCATTGGCATGGCGATCCGATCCTCAAGGTCGAGAAGCTGACCATGCGGTTCGGAGGCCTCACCGCCGTCAACGCCGTTTCCTTCAATTGCGGCCGGGGCGACATTACCGCCCTGATCGGCCCTAACGGCGCCGGCAAGACGACGGTGTTCAACTGCATCACCGGCTTCTACAAGCCGACGGAAGGCCGGATCGGCCTGCGTCACGGTTCGGTGGCGGCCTGGGATGAATTCGACGCCCTGACCGCCACCACCCAGCAAAAGCTGAGCCATGGCCAGGATACGCTCTATTTGCTCGAGCGCATGCCCGACTTCATGGTCTCCCGCCAGGCGAAGGTCGCCAGAACCTTCCAGAACATCCGCCTCTTCGCGGGCATGACGGTGCTGGAGAACCTGCTGGTCGCCCAGCATGTCCACCTGATGCGCGCGTCGGGCTTCTCCGTCTTCGGCATTCTCGGCCTGCCGACCTACAGCCACGCCGAGAAGGCCGCGATCGAGAAGGCGAAATACTGGCTCGACAAGACCGGCCTGATGGCGCGGGCCGACGATCCCGCCGGCAGCCTGCCCTATGGCGACCAGCGCCGCCTGGAGATAGCCCGCGCCATGTGCACGGAGCCGGTCCTGCTTTGCCTGGACGAGCCGGCCGCCGGCCTCAATCCGAGGGAAAGCCTCGATCTCAACAAGCTGCTGCGCACGATCCGCAGCGATCACGATACCTCTCTTCTCCTGATCGAGCACGACATGTCCGTGGTCATGGAGATTTCGGACCATGTGGTGGTGCTCAACTACGGCACCAAGATCTCGGACGGCACGCCCGAGCAGGTCCGCAACGACCCTGCCGTGATCGCCGCCTATCTCGGCACCGACGAGGAAACGGAGAGTTGAACATGTCCTCGCCCCTGCTGGCCGTGCGCGGCGTCCACACCTATTACGGACAGGTCCACGCTCTCAAAGGTGTCGACGTCGACATCAACCAGGGTGAGATCGTCACTATCATCGGCGCCAATGGCGCCGGCAAGTCGACCTTGATGATGACGGTCTTCGGTTCGCCCAAGTGCCGTGTCGGCTCGATCTCTTTCGACGGGCAAGACATCACCCACATGCCGATGCACCTGATCGCACGGCTGCGCATCGCCCAGTCCCCCGAGGGACGGCGCATCTTCCAGCGCATGACGGTCTATGAGAACCTGCAGATGGGAGCCGAGATCGACGGCAGTGCCCATTTCGCCGAAGACCTCGAGCGCATGTACACGCTCTTCCCGCGCCTGAAGGAGCGCGCCAGCCAGCGCGGCGGCACGCTTTCGGGCGGCGAACAGCAGATGCTGGCAATTGCCCGTGCCCTGATGAGCCGGCCGCGCCTGCTGATGCTGGACGAGCCCTCGCTCGGCTTGGCGCCGCTCATCGTCAAGCAGATCTTCGACGCCGTCCGGGTGCTCAACGAGACGGAGAAGCTGACCGTCTTTCTCGTCGAGCAGAACGCCTTCCATGCACTGCGCCTTGCGCATCGAGGTTATGTCATGGTCAACGGCCAGATCACCATGTCCGGCACCGGCAAGGAACTGCTCGCCCGGCCCGAAGTGCGCGCAGCCTATTTGGAAGGGGGTCATTGAGATGGAAACCTACCTCTATGAGGACAGCCCCTTCGTCTTCGTGCTTGTCACGCTGCTGATGGGTGGCTGGGCAGCCTGGATGACCGGCAAGGCCAGCGCCTCGACCTGGAGCCGCTACCCGATCCTGTTCTTCTATCTGGTGCTGCTGACCATGGGCGTGCGCTTCCTCCATCAGGCGCCGTTCGGGGGCAACATGTTCTCGCCCTATTATTTCGTGGTCGACCTCATCATTATCCAGCTCATCGGCCTGTTGTCCTATCGCATCCGGCTCGCCAAGCAGATGGTCGGCAAATATGGCTGGATGTTCCAGCGATCGGGAGCACTCGGCTGGAGTGCACGCTCGAGCGCGGAATGACCGAATACAAGCAACAAGGAAATCGGATGAGCTGTACGCGCAACTTGGGCTGACGGCCTCGTTCACGTCCTGACTATCCGCAGACCGGAGCCGCAAGCTCCACCAATCCACTGGGAGAACGACATGAAAAAAGTCTGGTTGACAGGCGCAGCGCTGGCAGCGGGCCTGCTGCTCAGCACGTCCGCCTTCGCGCAGATCAAGATCGGCATCGGCGCACCGATCACCGGTCCGAGTGCGGCCTCTGGAGCCCAGATCAAGCAGGGCGCGGAACTCGCCATCAAGAACATCAATGCGGCTGGCGGCGTACTCGGCCAGAAGCTGGAATCGACGGTCGGTGACGATCAGTCCGATCCCAAGCAGGGCGTCTCGGTCGCCAACAAGTTCGTCGGCGACGGCGTGACCTGGGTGGTGGGACACTACAACTCCGGCGTGACCATCCCCGCTTCCGAAGTCTATGGCGACAACGGCATCGTGGCCATCACCCCGGCCGCCACCAACGAGAAGGTGACGGACCGCAAACTCTGGGGCATGTTCCGCACCTGCGGCCGTGACGACCAGCAGGCCAAGGTCTGGGTCGATTACGTCAAGGCCACCTATCCCGGCAAGAAGGTCGCCATCGTCCATGACAAGACCACCTATGGCCAGGGCCTGGGCGAAAATGCCAAGAAGCTGATGGCTGCCGACGGCATGAAGGAAGTCCTGTTCGAAGGTGTGAACACCGGCGAGAAGGACTATTCGGCCATCGTCACCAAGCTCAAGGCGGTTGGCGCCGACGTGCTGATCTATGGCGGCCTCTACACCGAAGCGGCCCTGATCCTCAAGCAGTTGCGCGACCAGGGCATGCAGACCGTGATGGTCTCGGGCGACGGCCTGGTCTCCTCTGAATTCGCCACCATCGGCGGCGATGCCGTGATCGGCACCCAGATGTCCTTCGCGCCCAAGGCCGAGGATGATCCGTCCAACGCCGCCATCGTCAAGCAGTTCAAGGACAGCGGCTTCACGCCGGAAGGCTATACGCTGAAGGCCTATGCGGCCGTGCAGGTCCTGGCCCAGGCCGCGGAACAAGCCAAATCGACGGATCCGCAGAAGATGGCCGAGGTGATGCATTCGGGCAAGGCCTTCAAGACGGTGATCGGCGATGTTTCCTATGACGACAAGGGCGACATGAAGCAGATCGACTACGTCATCTTCTCCTGGAAGAAGGGTCCCGACGGCAAGATCGACTTCTTCCAGAACAAGTGACCTGCCTTCATTCTTCGTAGTATCTCAATCGCCCCGGTTCGCTGGGGCGATTTCTTTGGAGGCTTCCTATTCGCGGCTCGGATCGGGCCGCGACATGGGACATGACGCAGGGGGAGATGGCGAGGCTGCCCTCCCCTTTGCGAATTCGCCTGAATTTCCGTGACAAGCCGCTGGAAATTTAGACAATGGCGTCATCGGGCACAGCCGAACCGGTCCAGAAAAGAACGGTCTGCGCCCAGTACAACAGGGAAGAACCCCATGAACAAACTTTCATTGGCCGGCGCTGTACTCGCAGCGGGCCTCGCCTTGGGCAGCAGCGCGCAGGCGCAGATCAAGCTCGGCGTGGGTGGCCCGATGACCGGCCCCGCTGCTTCCTACGGCCTGCAGGCCAAGGCAGGCGCCGATATGGCGGTGAAGGACATCAACGCCAAGGGCGGCGTGCTCGGCCAGAAGATCGAGATCAGCGTCGGCGACGACCAGGCCGATCCCAAGCAGAGCGTCTCTGTCGCCAACAAATTCGTGGGCGATGGCATAACCTGGGTCATCGGCCATGTCACCTCCGGCGGTGCCATCGCTGCCTCGGATGTCTATGCCGACAACAATATCATCAACGTCACCCCCTCGGCCTCCAGCGAGAAGCTGACCGATCGCGGACTGTGGAACACCTTCCGCACCTGCGGGCGCGACGACCAGCAGTCCAAGGTGTGGGCGGACTATGTCCTGGCTCATTTCAAGGACAAGAAGATCGCCATCGCGCACGACAAGCAGACCTATGGCGAAGGCCTGGCCAAGGGCGCGAAGAAATACCTCAACGATGCCGGCGTGAAGGAAGTCCTTTATGAAGGCGTCAACGCTGGCGAAAAGGACTATTCCGGTCTCGTCACCAAGCTGAAGTCCAGCGGGGCCGATGTGCTGCTGTGGGGCGGCTACTACACCGAGGGCGCGCTGATCCTCAAGCAGCTGCGCGACCAGGGCGGCAAGACCATCATGATGGGCGCCGATGGCCTCAACTCACCGGAATTCGCCACCATCGGCGGTGACGCCGTGGTCGGCACGCTCATGACCTTCGCGCCGAAGATCGAGGATTACCCGGCGAATGCCGACCTGGCGAAGCGCTTCCGCGAGGGTGGCACCGATCCGGCCGGCTTCACCCTGCTGGCCTATGCCGGCGTGCAGGTGCTGGCGCAGGCGGCCGAAGAGGCCAAGTCCGCCGATCCGCAGAAGATCGCCGAGGTCATGCATTCGGGCAAGAAGTTCCAGACCGTGATCGGCGAGATCTCCTACGACAAGAAGGGCGACCTGGCACAACCGGCCTACGCCATCTACACTTGGAAGAAGGCTGCAGACGGCAAGATCGCCGCGGAGCAGAACCCCTCCTGAGGTCCTTGCCTCCAGCGCGATGTGAAGCATCACCCGCCCCGGTTCCACCGGGGCGGTTTTTTATTATCTGGGCGACTGGCGGCAATCCCGGACAGTCCTGAGCGGACATGTTCCCGGATGCGCGGATTTCAGCCAAGCTTGCTGAGGATCGGAAAGGTGTTCTGCAGCCAGATGGCGAAATCGGCCATGCCGCCGGTCAGGAAGGCAACGCCGGCGACCACCAGCAACCCGCCCATCGCCTTCTCCACCGTGCCGAGGTGGGCCCGGAAGGTCCGCAGGAAGCGCATGAAGGGGTTCATGGCAAAGGCGGCTACCACGAAGGGCAGTCCCAGGCCGAGCGTATAGATGGCGAGCAGGGTGACCCCCTGGCTGACACTGCCGTCCTTGCCGGCCACGGCGATCACCGTGCCCAGGACAGGCCCGATGCAGGGCGTCCAACCGAAGGCGAAGGCCAGCCCCATCACGAAGGCGCCCCAGGGGCCGGAGCCGGCGCCGGCCTGCAAGCGAGCCTGGCGATAGAGCAACGAAATGCGGAAGACGCCAAGGAAATGCAGACCCATGGCGATGATGACGATGCCGGCCAGGAGATAGAACGGATCGATCGAATTGGCCCAGGAGGCGGGCAGCATGCCCTTTTCGGCCAGGGCGCTGAGGCCACTGGCCATCGCCCGGCGCAAGACGAGCAGATAGGAGGCGCCAGCGCCGAGCGAGATGAAGATGGTGGCCAGGCCGGCGACGAAACACAGGGCCGAGATCACCGCACGACGGCGGACACCCTTGTCGATGGTCTGCCCTGTCATCTCATCCAGGGTGGAGCCGGCCAGGAAGGTCAGGTAGGGCGGCACCAGCGGCAGCACGCAGGGCGAGAGGAAGGAGAACAGGCCGGCCACGAACACGGCAGGCAGGGTAATATCGGCCATGGACCCATCCAGAACAGGCATTCATGCGTCAACGCCACCTTCCGGCGGCGAAGCCCCTGCTCTAGCGCGCCCACGCCTTTTGCCCAAGCCCGTTTCGTCAAACTCCCTGTCTCGTGATCGGAAGTGATGTCGCAGGGCAGCCCTGCCATCAGCCCGATTGTCTCGCTTCCAAGGCGGTGCGAAGCTGCCGACGAGCGGAGGCTGATTCATGCGCAATCTCATCACGGATGTCGCCGGCGTGCTGGTCGGTAATGCCGAAGACGCCGCGATCGCCTCCGGCGCGACGGCGGTGGTGTTCGAGGAGCCGGCGGTCGCCGCCGTCGACGTGCGCGGCGGCGCCCCGGGAACGCGGGAAACCGATCTGCTCGCCCTGGAGCGGACGGTCGAGCGGATCGATGCCATCGCCCTGTCGGGCGGTTCGGCCTTCGGCCTGGAATCCGGTGCCGGCATCGGGGCCTTTTTGGCGGAGCAGGGTCGTGGTTTCCAGGTCGGCGCCGTCAGGGTCCCGATCGTGCCCGGCGCCATCCTGTTCGACCTTCTCAATGGCGGCGACAAGAATTGGGGGCGCTTTCCGCCCTACCGCGAGCTCGGCTTCGCCGCGGCCGAAGCGTCCGCCAAGACCTTCGCGCTGGGATCGGCGGGCGCCGGATTGGGCGCCACCACGGCTGGCCTGAAGGGTGGGCTCGGCTCTGCCTCGGCGCGCTGCGGGCTTCATACCGTCGGGGCGCTTGTCGCCGTCAACGCCCTCGGCAGCGTTACCATCGGCAACGGCCCTCATTTCTGGGCGACGCCCTACGAGCAGGCTGGAGAGTTCGGCGGCCTCGGCCTGCCGACACCCTGGCCCGACGATGCGCTGGCATTGCGCCACAAGGCCATGCAGGCCGGCAACACCACGATCGCCGTGGTGGCAACGGATGCCGTGCTCACCAAGGCCCAGGCCAAGCATTTTGCCGTGATGGCACAGGATGGCTTGGCTCGGGCGATCCACCCGGTCCATACCCCGCTCGATGGCGACACCGTGTTTGCCGCCGCCACGGGGCGCGTGGCGCTGACCGAACCGATCGGTGATCTGATCACCCTGGGCACGGCAGCGGCACATGCCCTGGCGAGGGCCTGTGCCCGCGCCGTCTATGAGGCGGTTGCCCTGCCTTTCCCCGGTGCTCTTCCGAGTTGGCGGGATCGTTTCAGAGGGCGATGACGGGCCGACATCGGGAGGAAGTCAATTGCCTGGGACCGCAGGCGTCTCGCCTGCATCTTCTTTCCCGCAAATGTGCCGCTTCCGGCAGCAGGCGAGACGCCTGCTGTCTCAGGCCCCCTCTCAACGATTGCAATGGGTGGCCGGCTCTGGCAGGTACTGCCCGTTCACCGCGACCGTCACAGCCCAGGATCCGCCATGTCCCGCCCCATCATCATCGCCCCTTCCATTCTCTCGGCCGATTTTGCCGCACTCGGCGCGGAAGTGCGGGCGATCGAGGACGCCGGCGCGGATTGGGTGCATTACGATGTGATGGACGGCCATTTCGTGCCCAACCTCACCATCGGCGCCGGCGTCGCCGCTGCCCTGCGGCCGCACGTCACCACCAAGCTCGATGCCCATCTGATGATCTCGCCGGCCGATCCCTATCTCGACGATTTCGCCAAGGCCGGCTGCGACACCATCACCGTCCATGCCGAGGCAGGCCCGCATCTCCATCGCTCGCTGCAGCACATCAGGAAGCTCGGCAAGCGCGCCGGCGTGGCGATCAATCCGGGCACCTCGCCGGAAGTGGTCGACTATGTGCTCGACCTCGCCGATCTCATCCTGGTGATGACGGTCAATCCCGGCTTCGGCGGCCAGGCCTTCATTCCCGAGACCCTGTCGAAGATCGCCGCCGTCCGCGCCCGGGTGGGCAAGCGCGACATTGATATCGAGGTCGATGGCGGCATCACGCCGGAAACCGCGCCGCTGGTGGTGCGGGCCGGCGCCAATGCACTGGTCGCCGGCTCCTATGTGTTCAAGGGCGGTCCGGCCGCCTATGCCGCCAACATTGCCGCCATCCGTGAGGCCGCGACGGCGGCTCTCTGATATCGTCGCCTCCCATCCGCAGATTTGCGTTTCACTTTCCCGGCACCCGCGCCTAAAAGGGGCGCGAAAGGACTTTTTCCATGATCCCACGCTATAGCCGCCCGCAAATGGTCTCCATCTGGGCGGAGCAGTCCCGTTTCCGCATCTGGTTCGAGATCGAGGCCCACGCGACCGACAAGCTGGCCGAGCTCGGCGTCGTGCCCAAGGAGGCGGCTGCCAAGGTCTGGGAAAAGGCCAGGGATGCCACCTTCGACGTGGCGCGGATCGACGAGATTGAGCGTGAGGTCAAGCACGATGTCATCGCCTTCCTCACCCATCTGGGCGAGATCATCGGCCCGGAAGCGCGCTTCCTGCACCAGGGCATGACCTCATCGGACGTGCTCGACACCTGCCTGGCCGTGCAGCTGTCGCGGGCCGCCGACCTGCTGATCGCCGATATCGACGAGGTGCTCGCCGCTCTGCGCAAGCGCGCCATCGAGCATAAATATACGCCGACCATCGGACGCAGCCACGGCATCCATGCCGAGCCGGTCACCTTCGGCCTCAAGCTCGCCCAGGCCTATGCCGAATTCTCGCGCAACCGCGAGCGCCTCGTCGCCGCACGCAAGGAGATCGCGACCTGCGCGATCTCCGGCGCTGTCGGCACCTTCGCCAATATCGATCCGGCGGTGGAAGCCTATGTGGCTGAGAAGATGGGCCTGGCCGTGGAGCCGGTCTCGACCCAGGTGATCCCGCGCGACCGCCACGCGATGTTCTTTGCCACCCTCGGCGTGGTTGCCTCCTCGATCGAGCGCCTCGCCATCGAGATCCGCCATCTCCAGCGCACCGAAGTGCTGGAGGCCGAGGAGTTCTTCTCGGCCGGGCAGAAGGGCTCGTCGGCGATGCCGCACAAGCGCAACCCCATATTGACTGAAAACCTCACCGGCCTCGCCCGCATCGTGCGTTCGGCCGTGACGCCGGCGCTGGAAAACGTGGCGCTCTGGCATGAGCGCGACATCTCCCACTCCTCGGTCGAGCGCATGATCGGCCCCGATGCCACGGTAACACTGGACTTCGCCCTGGTTCGCCTGGCCGGCGTGATCGACAAGCTGCTGATCTATCCCGAAAACATGCGTCGCAATCTCGATCGCCTCGGCGGCCTGCACAATTCGCAGCGCGTGCTGCTGGCCCTCACCCAGGCCGGAGCCAGCCGCGAGGATTCCTACCGCCTGGTCCAGCGCAACGCCATGAAGGTCTGGCGGGGCGAAGGCGATTTCCTTGCCTTCCTCAAGGCCGATCCCGAAGTCTCCGCCAAGCTGTCGGATGCTCAGCTCGAAGCGATGTTCGATGAGGGTTATCACTTCAAGCATGTCGACACGATCTTCGATCGCGTCCTCGGCCCGGAAGCCTGAGCCCGACCCGAGCCTCGCTTGGGAGGAATTGCGGACGGGCAGCGGCGCCGGAGCATTCCGCCTTCCGGTCCGCCGCCTTGCTCCTGCAGCGTCGTTTTTACCGAAAACCGGTGCCCGCTTTTCGGTACGATGCCCTAGAATAGAGCGATGATCTTGAGTCGAGATGGGCTCGATCTCTGTGGCTGAAGTGCCTACCAACCGAGCCGGAGAAACATCGACGTGCGCATTTCCGATGCCGACATCCTGATCGTGCCGGGTCTCGGCAATTCCGGCCCAGGCCATTGGCAGTCACGCTGGCAGGCCAAGCTTTCGACCGCCCGCCGCGTCGAACAGGACGACTGGGATCATCCCGAGCGCAAGGCCTGGGTGAACAGACTTGCCGAGACGGTGCGGGACTCGAGCCGTCCGGCCATCATAATCGCCCATTCGATCGGCGTGATCACCACCGTCTTCGCTGCCGAGCGCCTGAAAGGCCATGTCATCGGTGCGATGCTGGTGGCGCCTTCAGATTGGGACAAGCCGGATCTGCTGCCTGGCTATGATCTCGACTTCAACCCGATCCCGATGACGGCCCTGCCCTTCCCGTCGTTGCTGGTGGCAAGCCGGAACGATCCCTATTGCGAGATCAACCGCGCCACCGCTTTTGCCGAGGCCTGGAACAGCGAATTCGTCGATGCAGGCGAAGCCGGGCATATCAATGTGGAGTCAGGGCATGGCCCCTGGCCGGAAGGCCTGCTGAGACTGGCCTCCTTCCTCTCCAAGCTCAAGCACGAAAGCCAGTAGCGCGGACTTCTTCCGGGTGTGCGGACGTCTCGTCCGCCCCTTCCTGTCCGCACGCGCCGCGCTTCCAAGAGCGGACGAGACGTCCGCGCACCCGGAAGAAACAGCGCCTGACTCAATAATTCGGGCCGGCCGGGCCGGCATGGCCGCGCGCAGCCTTCAAGGCGGCCTGGGCTCCGGCGGTGAGGAAGGCCCAGTCAGAGCCGATGCCCATAATATCGAAGCCGAGCTCGGCATTGCGGGCCGCTGCCTCGCCATTGCCGCAATAGATCGCCGTCAGCTTGTTGCGTGCCTTGGCAGCGGCAAGAACCCGATTGATCACTTCCACCGATTCCGGCAGTTGATGATCGAGCCTGGCACCATTGCTCAGGCTGATCGACAGGTCGCTCGGCCCGACGAACACGCCATCGAGCCCGGGCACGTCGAGGATGTCCTCCAGCGCATCGGCCGCCTGCCGCGTCTCGATCATCGCCAGCGCGATCAGCTGGTCGTTCGCAGCACTGCGATACGCCTCGGTTTCGGCGCCGAACAGGGAAATGGCCCGGGTACCGCCCCAACTCCGTCCGCCGACAGGTGGGTATTTCAGGGTGTCGACCAGACGGCGGGCGTCCGCCACCGAATTGATCATCGGCAGGATGGCGAACTCCGCGCCGACGTCATAGAGCCTTGCGGCTTCGCCGAAACCGTCCAGGCCGACCCGCACACCCATCGATGTGCCGGCCAGATGCGCTGCGCTGACGGCATCGCGCGCTTCGCCGAAGGAAGCCTCGCCATGCTGCAGGTCGACGATGACGGCATCGAAGCCGGCGCGACCGAGCGCCTCGGCCATGCGCGGATACGCTGCTCCCATCCAGGCTGCAAAGATCTTTTCGCCTCTGGCCAGGCGCGCGCGCAGCGTGGGGGCAGTCATGGTCTTTCCGATCACATTGCTGCGATGCCCCGCAGGGGCGGGGCATCGTGAGAGATGGATTGAGTGAGGACGCTCAAACGCCCTCTTTCAAAACGCCGCGCATCAAACGCCGTTTTGGATTTCCTGGACGGCGCGGCCGAGCAATTCGGTCATGATCTGGCGGACCTGCGGCTCGCTCATGCTCAGATTAGCTTCGGCGAAATCGCTGAGCACCTTGCGCACCACGTCATGGTCGCCGGCTTCCTCGAAGTCCGACAGCACAACTGATTTGGCATAGGCGTTGGCGTCGTCACCCGAAAGGCCGAGCTTTTCGGCGGCCCACAGGCCGAGGAGCTTGTTCCGGCGAGCGGTCGCCTTGAAGCGCAGATCCTCGTCATGGGCGAATTTGCTTTCGAAAGCCTCTTCCCGCTTGTCGAAGGTGGTCATCCGTTAAATCCTGTTCAGCTACCGGTTTTCCTTGAAGGACCGGCCATGCCTGTTGCATATAGGCGCGCAATCCCCAAATCAAATTAATGCGCCGTAACGCCCTCTCCTCCCCCTGGATGCCGGGCGTGTTGAAACTACACTCATGCCGGGCACTAGCAAATGTGCTTTGGCTTGATTCGTGAAGCTTGGTTCCGATCGAGTGCGCCGCCTGCACGAAGTTGTGCGCGGAGGCATGATCGGGTAAGTTGGCCTCGTCTCCGGTTTGCTCCCGCAAATCGAATCGCCAATTGCGCCGGCCACGGATCGCATTTCCAGGAGCCCAGGCCCTTTGACGGATTTTCTCAAACCACGGTACATCCCGATGAACCGCCGCCGCCGCATTTACGAAGGCAAGGCGAAGGTCCTCTATGAGGGTCCCGAGCCCGGCACGCTGATCCAGCACTTCAAAGACGACGCCACCGCATTCAATGCCAAGAAGCACGAGGTCATCGACGGTAAGGGCGTCCTCAACAACCGCATTTCCGAATATCTGTTCCAGAACCTTAACGATATCGGTGTGCCCACCCATTTCATCCGCCGCCTCAACATGCGTGAGCAGTTGATCCGCGAAGTGGAGATCATTCCGCTCGAGATCGTGGTCCGCAACGTCGCCGCCGGTTCCATCGCCACGCGCCTGGGCATCGAGGAAGGCACGCAGCTTCCCCGCTCAATCGTCGAGTTCTACTACAAGAACGATGCGCTCAACGACCCGATGGTGTCGGAAGAACACATCACCGCTTTCGGCTGGGCCAGCCCGCCCGAACTCGACGACATCATGGCGCTCGCCATCCGCGTCAACGACTTCCTGTCCGGCCTGTTCCTGGGCGTCGGCATCCGGCTCGTCGATTTCAAGATCGAATGCGGCCGGCTGTGGGAGAACGACATCATGCGCATCGTCCTGGCGGACGAGATCTCGCCGGACTCCTGCCGCCTGTGGGACATCAAGTCGAATGACAAGCTCGACAAGGATCGCTTCCGCCGCGACATGGGTGGCCTCGTCGAGGCCTATACCGAAGTCGCCCGCCGTCTCGGCATCATGAACGAGATGGACAATGTCGTCGTCAAGGGGCCTAAGCTGGTTCAGTGAGCGCGTTCAGTGTAACATTGCGTACAGGGCTCGCGCGTCACGGCGTTCGAGCCCTTTTTGCTGGCGTGGGCGTCCTCGCCCTGGCCGGCTGCAGCCTGTTCGACATGTGGGCGGGCGACCCGGCCGTGTCACTGCCCGATTCCAGTTCCTGGGTGGTGCTGCCGATGCGGGCCTTCGTCTCGCGCGAGAATATCCGGGTCGATGGGCTGCAGCTGTGCACCAAAATGCGCTGTGGCTATGACGCAGCGATCGAGCGCTTCACCGTGACCGGCCCTGACGCCCTCACAATCGAGCGATCCCTGCTTGAGCCCAAGCGGCTTGCGGTTCAGCTGGCCAAATCCGACCCCAAGACCAAGATGCCGCCCCCGACGGTGAGCGTCGACAGTTTCGGTTCCGGCGCCTGGAAGGGGATCCAACTCGCGATGACCGGTGGCAAGAAAGCCCATCACATCAATGCCTATGCCGTCGGTCAGCGCAAGGCGGGCGGGACCAGCTTCATCGTCGTCATTGCCGGCGAACCTCGCATCGCCAGAAAACTCATCGACGAGGCGACACAGTAGCGCCCGAAGCACCCTGCCGAAAAGGGAATGACGCCCTTCAGCAGGATGCGACGACAACGACCTGCGGTATCGGACATCGTGCATGGACGACAAGAAACTCAGCAAATTCATGAGCCTCGTGCTCCGCCACGCGCCCGAAACGGCCGGGCTGGTGCTCGACGCGCAGGGTTGGGTCGAGATCGACGATCTTGCCAGGACCGCGGCCGAACAAGTGGGCGCGGGCCTGCAGGATATCGAACGGGTTGTCAGGGAAAGCGACAAGCAGCGCTTCGTCATCGCCGGCACGCGCATTCGCGCCAATCAGGGCCACAGCGTGGCTGTCGATCTCGGCCTGGCCGCCGCCACGCCGCCGGCCGAATTGTGGCATGGCACCGCAGCGTCCAACCAGGCCGGCATTTTTTCTTCCGGTCTCGAAAAACGCTCGCGCCAGCACGTGCATCTATCTGCCGACCACGATACGGCGCGAAAGGTCGCCATGCGCCGCGCCGGCCCCTGGATCATCTTGCGTGTCGATGCCCGGGCGATGCAGGCGTCAGGGCTGCAATTCTACCGCAGCGACAACGGCGTCTGGCTGACCGAGGCCGTCCCTCCTCATTTCCTGAGCGTATTCGAGACATTTTCCCGCCCCGCTCGGCAAGGCAATGATTGAACCATCGGCCGGACTGCTTTAAGCGCAAGCCGAAGATTTTCCTCGTTAGAAGGCAGGTGTCGAATGAAGGCCCGTGTGATCGTTACGCTCAAGAATGGCGTCCTCGACCCCCAGGGCAAGGCGATCGAGGGCGCTCTTGCTTCGCTCGGCATCAAGGATGTCGATGGCGTGCGCCAGGGCAAGGTGTTCGACATCGAACTCGGCCAGGCCGATGCCGAGACCGCACGCGAAACGCTGAAGGCCGCATGCGAAAAGCTCCTCGCCAACACGGTGATCGAAAACTACAGCATCGACATCGCCTGATGCCGATCCGGCTGGTCGCAGCCGTCCTGTGCCTGGCTGGGGCCGGCAGCACCTGCTTCGCTGAAGAGCTCGTAGAGACCGGCGGTTTCAGCCTGCGCTACGATCAGAGCGTCTGGGTCAGGGAGGCTTCCGCGCCACCGACCCTGCTCGTCTTGCGCTGTGCCGCCCCGGCCTGCCCGCCCCACGCGGTGGCGACCTTCCTGTCCGACGAGCGCAGTCTGACAAGCCCGGGTTTTGGCGCCTTCGGCCCCGGCGCCGTGACCGGGGCGATGATCGATCTGCGGATCCAGAGCCTCACCCCCGGCTCGCGCATACGCCCCCGCCAGCCGGTGGAACCAATCGCGTCGGGCGGCACGACGGGCTATCGCGGCCTCTACGACATCGAGGACCGGGCCTTGGCCAAGACGGCGGCCGTCATCGCCTTGCTGCGGCGCGGCAACGGCACGCTGGAAATAAGAATGAAGGCCGACCGGCTGACGCCGGCCGACCTGGTGCTGTTCGATCGCCTTCTGGAGAAGATCGAACCGAAGGACTGAGATTGCCGTCGCGGTCAACTCCGTTATGGGGAATTACACCGTCGACGCCTTGAGGCCGGCGACACCGGCGACGATGGCGATTGCGCTGACGATCTTCATGGCCGTGAGCGGTTCGCGCAGGAAGATGTAACCGAAGATCACGGTTCCCAGCGTACCGACCGCCGTCCAGATCGGATAGGCAACGCTGACCGGCAGGCTTTTCAGTGCCAGGGTCAGCAAACCGACGCCGCCGATCACCGCAATGACGGTTATTGCCGTCGGCAGCGGGCGGGTGAAGCCCTCCGCATATTTCATGCTCAAGGCAAAAATCACTTCGAAGACCGCCGCTGCGGCCAGATAGAGCCAAGCCATGATGGCTTTCCTTTGCAAAATTGAATTCATCTCATGGGGAGCATGAGCCTTCCTCTTCGTATTAAGTGATTGACTTTCAAATCAACAAATTCGAAGTTTTCAAGTAATGGATGAATCCTATTCAGGCATGGAGATACCGGATACGAGCGCTGCCGGACCGTTGGCGCGCGCGGGAGTGACGGCGCTTCTGCCACATGCTGCCAGGCCGGATCGGAGCCGATGATGCGCCGCTTGCCGCCTCTCGCCTCCCTACGCACCTTCGAGGCCGCCGCACGGCAGGAGAGTTTCAAGAAGGCAGCCGCCGAACTCGGCGTCACCGCGACCGCGGTCAGCCACCAGATCCGCCAGTTGGAGGCCTATCTCGACGTTTCCCTGTTCGAGCGCCAGACCCGCAAGGTCCGACTGACCGTGGAGGGCCGCAGCCTCTACCCTGCCCTGCGTGCCGCCCTGGACAGCATGGCCGAGGCTGTGGAAACCGTCAGGAAACGTCCGCGCCGGCGCATCGCGACCCTGTCGGCGACCGTCGCCTTCACCGCCAAGCTGCTGGTGCCGCGCGTCGGCAGGCTGCGCAACCTGCATCCGGGCTGGGACCTGCGCCTGCACGCCTCCGACGACACGGTGGATCTCAATGCCGGCGATGCCGACGCCGCCATCCGCTACGGCCTCGGACATTATGCCGGCATGACCGCCCTGCCCCTGCTGACGGACAGATTCGCGCCGGTCTGCAGCCACCGCCTCTCCCTGCGCGAGCCGGCCGATCTTCCGGGCGCGACGCTGCTGCATTTCGACTGGGGCCCGATCGCCTCGACGGTGGATGTGCCGAACTGGCGCTCCTGGGCCCGACGCGCCAGCATCGACCATCTCGATCCGGACAGCGGCATCAGCTTCAACGACGAAAGCAGCGCCATCCAGGCCGCCATCGCCGGCCAGGGCGTTGCTCTGCTGAGCCTGTCGCTGGTCGCCGACGAACTTGCCTCAGGCGTGCTGGTGCAGCCCTTCGGCCCGATCATGGAGGGGCTGAAGTTCAGCTTCGTCTATCCGGAAGGCGCGGAGAACCGGCCGGCGGTGGCCGTGCTGAAGGACTGGGTCCTGGCCGAGTTTGCCGAGGGTGTTCCTCGCTCACCCGAGCAAGACGGCAAGACTGCCGCCACACCGGGGCATTCAGGGTAGTTTCGCCCAGTTTCCGGGCTCGGCTTCCACTCTTTGCTTGACCCCGCTGCCCCTCTGGAACCATATGCGCACGCATGGCAGAGCCTGGACGCCACAGTCTCCAGGCATCATTGCCGCAACCGAACAAGCAGGATCCGATGAAAGCAGCTGTCGTCATTTTTCCCGGTTCCAACCGTGAAGGGGACGTCGCCAAGGCCCTCAGGCAGGCTGGCGCACATGTCGACATGATCTGGCATGCCGACACCGAGCTGCCGGCAGGAACCGATCTCGTCGTGCTCCCCGGCGGCTTCTCCTATGGCGACTATCTGCGTTGCGGCGCCATCGCCGCCCGTGCCGCCATCATGGATGCCATCCGCCACCACGCCGAACGTGGCGGCCTCGTGCTCGGCATCTGCAACGGCTTCCAGATCATCACCGATGGAGGCCTGCTGCCCGGTGTCCTGATGCGCAATGCCGATCTCAAATTCATCTGCAAGCGGGTTCATCTCAGGGTCGAGCGCACCGATACGGCCTATGCCAACACCTATCGCCAGGGCCAGGCCATCGATGTCTGCGTCGCCCATGGCGAGGGCAACTACTTCTGCAGCTCTGAGACCTTGACACAGCTCGAAGGCGACGGCCTGGTGGCTTTCCGTTATTGCGATGCCGCCGGCAAGGTCAGCGCCGCCACCAATCCCAACGGCTCGCTCAATAATATCGCTGGGATCTATTCGGCCAATCGGCGCGTTCTCGGCATGATGCCGCATCCCGAAAACCTGATCGATCCGCTGGCCGGCGGCACGGACGGCCGCGGCTTGTTCACCAGTGTCGTCAACGCCATGGCTTCGGCCTGATCGTCGACGACGACGCAGGATTGAAGACCCCAGGATTGAAGACCCAATGACGCGCAAGGTTCACCTGATCACCACGGGCGGCACGATCGCCTCCCGGCGCGACGAAAGCACCGGCGACGTGGTTGCCGGCCTCGACGGACAGGCGCTGCGCGCCATGCTGCATGATCCCCTGCCCGGGATCGAGATCGAGGTCGAGGAGTTCTGCAACCTCAACAGCTTCGCCATCGACCTGCCCATGGCCTTCGCCTTGGCCACTCGCATCAACGAGCTTCTGGCGCTGGAAGATTGCGAGGGCGTCGTCGTCACCCACGGCACCGACACCATGGAGGAGAGCGCCTATCTCGCCGACCTCCTGCTCGCCTCGGACAAGCCGGTGGTCTTCACCGGCGCCCAGCGCGCAGCCGATGAGCCCGATGCCGACGGCCCGCGCAACATTGCCGATTCCATCCGCCTCGCTGCGGCGCCCGCCGCGCGCGGGCTTGGCGCGATGATCTGTTTCGAGCAGGAATTCCACGCCGCCCGAGACGTGAGCAAGACGCATACCTCGCGCACCGACACCTTCATGTCCTGGGAACACGGCAAGCTCGGCGAGATCGACGCAGGTGCGATCTGCCTGCATCGTCGCCCGGCCCTGCGGCGCGCCTACGCACCCAGCACCATCGAGCCCAACGTCACGCTGATCCGCCTCGCCATGGGCATGGATGGCGGCTATCTCAATTATGCCGCCGATCACGGCAGCAAGGCTATCGTGCTGGAAGGGTTCGGACGCGGCAACACGCCGCCAGCCGTGACCAAGGCCGTCGCTGATGTCATCAAGCGTGGCGTTCCGGTGATCATCTGCTCGCGCTGCCCGCGCGGGCGGGTATTGCCCGTCTATGGAAATGGCGGAGCCACCGATCTTCAGCGCGCCGGTGCCATCTTCGCCGGAGACCTTAGCGGTCATAAGGCACGGCTTCTCGCCGCCGTCCTGCTCGGCCAGGGCCTCGACCACGACGCGCTGAGGGCGGAAATCGAATATCTGGGCGGATAGCCGCTGAAGCCGGGTCGGCTGGATTTGGCCGATCCAATGACGCCGTGATCATCTTGCCCTGCCAGCCTGAAGGTTCAGGCAAGGCGATCCGGCTTGGACGATCATGGCAGCTTGTACGCCGCCATGACCTCCGGAAATAACTCGGACTTCCAGGACAGCTCAGGCGGCGGCGCTGAGAGTCACCATCGTTTCGGTATTGATCGGCGGATGAGGCACCAGGCTGGCCTTGCTCTCATCGGCCCACCTGGCCAATCTGACGATGCGGACCTTGTCGAGATCAGTATCTCCGGCCTCTACCGGCTCCACCGTGCTGAGCCCGGCGTTGGACACGAAGAAGGTATGGTCCCCGAAGATAGAGATGAGTTCCTGCACGATCGGATTGGATTCGGGAATGACCCGGCCATCCATCTGGGTCAGAGCGTGTTCGATTCGTACCGATGTCAGCTTCATGGCGTCGTCCTTTCGGGTTGAGTGGCTTGTCTGTCGACGGAGTGACGTCACGGCTGTCCTGCTCACCGTCGGCATTGATCGCCTCCCGCCCCGCAGGCGGTTCAAGGGGTCGCCAACACTCGGGCGGCCCATGACCAACCCAGCGTCCACGTCCTGGCGTCAGGAGCTTCGCCGACGCGCATTCTTCTCGCGAAATCTGGCCATAGTCTGCCTCAAGCGTGACCATTGCATGAAAGAACCGCCTCAGGCGACGGCCTCCAGAGCTTCGAGCAAATCCTCTTCGCTGATCTGTCCCTCTGTACGCGGCGCGACAACCACCTGCTTGCCCAACAGGTGCTTGACCTTGTGCGCCACCGGCAGGCAGTGCCCATCCTCCCGGTGATAGACATGATAGCCCTCGCCGGGATTCACGCCGATATCGAGGGCACACCCCTGGCTGACGAAATGCCAGACGCCGTTGCCGTCAACGATCCTGACCTTGCTCATCGAAATCTCCTTGAGTTTGAAAAAGGGCGACCACCGGCAGGCAGCGCAGGCCATCGGGCGCAAGCGTCCGGAACAGACTGCCATTCTGTGCGCGGTGATCACCAAAAGGCCCGTCGTCCGAACCGGCCGCCCTTGGAATGGCGGCTCTATAGTGGGCGAATGGGGCCATTGTCCGGCACTACCACGTCGATAGCTTGGTCATTCCGACGGCCCGCATGCTCGGGGCACTCTCCAGCCATGCCAAGCGCGCTCGCACGCAAGATTCTATCCCATCCCGCCGTGCCGTTAACGTTGTCGCAGAAGTTCTGCATGAATCTGCTATCGCGTGTGCGTTTTGGCACATCCTGCGCCAGTGATTCATATCAGGTGGTGCGCAGGCACACAGCGGGTTGCCAGCCCGCCGGGGTGGTGCGATTCTGATTTCGGTGCACTGGAGCAGGCATATGAACCATCAATCTTCCCGTCAGCGTCTTGCTTGGGGCTTGTCCGGGGCCGTTGCGCTTTCGCTGCTGCTGGCCGCCTGCGGTCCGCGCTCCGGCGAAGCCGGCCGGCCGGACGTTTCCAATCAGCAGCCGGTCGTCACGGCGGACGGCACCCAGCAGTTTCCCGTGCCGCAGGCCGGCCGGGCAACCCTGGCCCACAAGCTGACCCAACTCGTCCCCGGCCGCATCACCGATGCGCGCATCTCCAATGGCTGGCGTACGCCTGCCGCGGCGAAGGCCCATCCCGACGAATATGCCGCTTGCGTCAGCGCCGATTCCGGTAGCGGCCAGCAGGTCTTCCTGATCGTCACCAATGGCGCGCGAACCGGTGACGTGATCTCCGGCTCGAAGGCGGCCGAGCGTTGCGCCGACGGTAATCGCGTCACCCAGTGGGCTACGCTGCCGGAAGCCATGGGTCAGAGCTGATCAGCGGCTCTCACGCTTCATTCGACACATCGAAAAATGGCGGCTTCGAGCCGCCATTTTGCGTTTGAGGATTTCAGCGCCTCAGAAGGCGCGATAAGTCAGGACCGTGCGCGTATTGGCGATGCCGGGGATGGACTGGACCTTCTCGCCGACGAAATGGCCGATATCGACATCGTCATTGACGTAGAATTTGGCGAGCACGTCGAAATCGCCGGCGATCGAATAGATCTCCGAGGCAATTTCGGCCTCAGCCAGCGCGCTGGCGACCTCATAGGTACGGCCGAGCTGGCATTTGATCTCCACGAAAAACGTCCGCATCGCCGATACTCCGAGACTGTAAACGAGTGTCCGCCCACAGGAAGGCCAACAAAGTTGCGGTGTCAATGCGGATCGCGGCGCGTATATGCGATCAATGGTTTACATTCGGCTCGGATACCCCTATCGCCTGCCATGAACAGAAGCGCTGGAGCGCTGTGCTGGGGCTTGCCGGCCGGAGCCATGGGCCATCCGCCGTTCCCCCTGCCGAAGCGCTGCCTTGACAGGAGATCGACCCGGCATGTCCGCCCACTCGGAACCCGCCATCACAGCCGAACTCATCGCCCAGCACGGGCTGAAGCCGGATGAGTATCAGCGGATCCTGGAGCTGATCGGACGCGAGCCGACCTTCACCGAGCTCGGCATCTTCTCGGCGATGTGGAACGAGCATTGTTCCTACAAGTCCTCGCGCCTCCACCTAAAGAAGCTGCCCGTCACCGGCAAATGCGTGATCCAGGGCCCGGGCGAGAATGCCGGCGTGATCGACATCGGCGACGGCCTCGCCGCCGTCTTCAAGATGGAGAGCCACAACCACCCCTCCTATATCGAGCCCTATCAGGGCGCGACGACGGGCGTGGGCGGCATCCTGCGCGACGTCTTCACCATGGGCGCTCGCCCGATCGCCTGCATGAATGCGCTCTCCTTCGGCGCGCCCGATCATCCCAAGACCCAGCACCTCGTCTCCGGCGTGGTCGCCGGCGTCGGCGGCTATGGCAATTCCTTCGGCGTGCCCACGGTCGGCGGCCAGGTGCGCTTCCATACCCGCTATGACGGCAACATCCTGGTCAACGCCTTTGCCCTCGGCCTCGCCGAGCAGGACAAGATCTTCTACGCCAAGGCCACGGGCGTCGGAAACCCGATCGTCTATCTCGGCTCCAAGACCGGCCGCGACGGCATCCACGGCGCCACCATGGCCTCGGCCGAGTTCGACGACAAGTCCGAGGAAAAGCGCCCCACCGTGCAGGTCGGCGATCCCTTCGCCGAGAAGCTGCTGCTCGAAGCCTGCCTGGAATTGATGGCGACCGACGCCATCATCGCCATCCAGGACATGGGCGCGGCCGGCCTCACCTGCTCCGCCGTGGAGATGGGCGCCAAGGGCGATCTCGGCATCGAGCTCCACCTCGAGAAGGTGCCGGTGCGCGAGGCCGGCATGACCGCCTATGAGATGATGCTGTCGGAAAGCCAGGAACGCATGCTCATGGTGCTCAAGCCCGGCAAGGAAGCCGAGGCCGAGGCGATCTTCCGCAAATGGGGCCTCGACTTCGCCGTGGTCGGCAAGACCACGGACGATCTTCGCTTCCGCATCTTCCACAATGGCGACCTGAAGGCGGACCTGCCGATCAAGGAACTCGGCGACGAGGCACCGCTCTATGACCGTCCTCATGTCCCCTCGCCCAAGCTGCCCGTGATCGAGGCCGGCTCGCTGAAGACGAACCTTTCGACGGGCGAGGCGCTGCTCAACCTTATCGGCTCACCGGAACTGGCGTCCAAGCGCTGGGTGTACGAGCAATATGACACACTGATCCTTGGCAATTCGATCCAGACGCCCGGCGGCGACGCCGCCGTCGTGCGGGTGCTCGACGGCCCCAAGGGGTTGGCAATGACCTCCGACGTGACGCCGCGCTATTGCGAGGCGGATCCGGTCGAGGGCGGCAAGCAGGCTGTGGCCGAGGCCTGGCGCAACATCTCCGCCGTGGGCGGCCTGCCGCTCGCCGTGACCGACAACCTCAATTTCGGCAATCCCGAGCGCCCCGACATCATGGGTCAGTTCGTCGGCTGCCTCGACGGCATCGGGCAAGCCTGCCGTGCCCTGGACTTCCCGATCGTCTCCGGCAATGTCTCGCTCTACAACGAGACCAACGGCCGCGGCATCCTGCCGACCCCGACCATCGGTGGCGTCGGCCTCGTCGACGACGTCTCGGTAACCGCTTCCGTCGCCTTCAAGGCCGAGGGCGAGACCGTGATGCTGGTTGGCGGATCGGGCACCTGGCTGGGACAGTCCATCTGGCTCGCCGAGATCCTCAAGCGCGAAGAAGGCGCCCCGCCGCCGGTCGACCTCGCCGTCGAGAAGCGCCATGGCGACTTCATCCGCGGCGAGATTCGCGCCGGAAACCTCAAGACCTGCCACGATATCTCCGATGGCGGCCTCGCTGTCGCCGTCGCCGAAATGGCCCTGGGACGCGGTATCGGTGCCGACCTGTCGCAGGCGCCGCAGGGTAGCGAACCGCATGCCTTCTGGTATGGCGAGGATCAGGCCCGCTACGTCGTTACCCTTGCCGCCGACAAGGTCGATGCCTTCGCCAGGGCCGCAGCTGAGGCCGGCGTGCCCGTCACCACGCTGGGCACAACCGGCGGCGATGCCTTGATCCTGCCCGAAGGCCGGCCCATCCTGGTTTCGGTGCTGAGCGAGCGCCACGAATCGTTCCTGCCGACCTTGATGGGCTCGGCGCGCCGAGCTGCCTGACAAGTCGCCTGAAGAGGACCCTATTCCAATGCCGATGCCGGCCGCCGACATTGAAGCGATGATCAAGGAAAGCTTCCCCGATGCGCAGATCGAAATTCGCGATCTCGCCGGGGATGGCGATCACTACGCCGCGACGGTGATCTCCGAAGCGTTCCGGGGCAAATCCCGCGTGCAGCAGCACCAGATGGTCTATGCGGCGCTCAAGGGAAAGATGGGCGGCGTGCTGCACGCGCTTGCGCTCTCCACGAGCGCCCCCTGATCGATAAATTATGTTAGGTTGAGCCCTGACATTGGGCGCGAGTGTGCTTACATACTTGGCATCATCCGCGTCAGATCCAGAATTACCAAGATCGAGATTGAGCCATGAGCGATATCGCCGCCTTCATCGAAAACGAGATCAAGTCCAATGACGTCGTGCTCTTCATGAAGGGCAACAAGGCGTTCCCGATGTGCGGGTTCTCCGGACAGGTCGTACAGATCCTCGATTATCTCGGGGTCGACTACAAGGACCACGACGTATTGCAGAACCCGGATCTGCGCAGCGGCATCAAAGACTTCTCGAACTGGCCGACGGTGCCGCAGCTCTACGTCAAGGGCGAGTTCCTCGGCGGCTGCGACATCGCCCGCGAAATGTTCCAGTCGGGCGAGCTGGTAACTTTCCTGCAGGAAAAGAACATTTCGGTAAAGGCTCCCGCCAAGGCCTGATCGCCGCTGCAGCAGCAAGCTTGCCGCGATACCAAGCCAGGCTTCACAGCCTGGCTTTTTCGTTCGGCAGGACCAGATCGGGAGAGGCCCATGGGCAAATTGCTGATCGTCGGAACGGTGCGCCTGCCGGCCGCCAACCTGGCCGCGGCGCGCCCGGCCATGAAACGCATGGTGGAGAACAGCCGTGCCGAAGAGGGCTGCGACGAATATTCCTACGCCGAGGACGTTCTCGATGCCGGTCTCATCCATGTGAAGGAGATCTGGCGCGATGCAGCTGCCCTCGACCGCCATTTCGCCTCGCAGCACATCGCAGAGTGGCGGGCGAGCTGGCCCGCACTCGGCATCGGCGAACGCAATCTGCACTGCTACGAGATCGGCACGCCCCGCCCGACATGAGGCGAGATAGGGGCTGGTCTGGAGACCAGCCCCTTTGTTACCGGCCCTTCATTACGTTGACGATCACCACGCCGAGGATCGCCAGCGCGCCGCCCAGCATGCCGACGGGCGTCGGCACCTCGCCGAGCCAGAGGAAGCCGATCAGCGTGGCCGTGGGCGGCACGCCATAAAGGAAGTTGGAAGCCCGTGCCGCCGAAAGCCGCTTGAGGGCGATGGCCCAGGTGACATAGCCGATGGCGGTGGGAAAGATCACGAGATAGGCGACGGCCCAGTTCACCTCGGCCGGAGCAACGGCCATGGCCCGGAGCGTGGCGGGCACCGCCGGCAGCAATGGCAAGGCGCCGATGAACAGGATCCAGGCCGTGATCGCCAGGGCGGGAAACCGGCCGAGGAGCGGCTTCTGCAACACGCTGGCAATGGCGGCGCAGACCGCGGCACCGAAGATCATCAACGCATTGGGGTCGAGCTTGAAGCCCGTATCCGTTGCCACGGCGATCAGCGCGACGCCAGCAAAGGAGGTGGCCGTACCGACCCAGCCCCAGCGCCCGAAGCGTTCGCCCAGCGCGAAGATGGCAATCAGGGCGGTGAGCACCGGCATGGTGTTGATGATAAAGCTGGCGGGGCCGGCCGGTACGGTCTGCTCGCCGGTGTTGAGCAACACGGCATAGACGGCAATGAACAACACGGCGGCAATGGCAAGGCGCAGGAAGTCGCGCGGCAGCGGCATGGGCGGGCGTACAGCCACCAGATAGGCCAGGCCGATGGCACCCGCCGCGACATAACGCGCGGCAGCCAGTTCCATCGGCGTCAAAGCCGTCAGGCAGACACGGATCAGCGCGAAGGACGAGGCCCAGGAGAGAATGGTCACCAGAATGGCGCCGAAGGCCACCGCATCGAATCCGCTCTTCTTTTTGGTTGCCTCGGCTTCACAGGCCACGCTGGTCATCATCGTCTCCCAACTCTCAGTGACAGCTGTGACCTATTCCTGTTTGACGTGCTTGAAAAGCACCTCAATCAATGATCTTCTGTGCCCATGGTTCACAGCTCGCCCAGTCTTCCGCCTCTCGACACGCTTGAGACCTTCGCGCGCGCGGCACGCCTCGGCTCGTTCTCGGCCGCGGCCGAGGAGAGCGGCGTCACCCATGGCGCCGTCTCCCGTCAGGTGTCGCGCCTGGAGCGCTGGATGGGCATACGCCTGTTCGAGCGCAAGGCCCGCGGTGTGAACCTGACGCCGGAGGGCATGCGCTTCTTCGCCCGGACGGAGGAGGCCCTGGCACTGCTCGGCAATAGCGGCGAGCGCTGGTCGCCCCACCGCGCCAAGGCGGTGGTACGCCTGTCGGTGACGCCCTCGGTCGCCTCGCTCTGGCTGTTTCCCCGCCTTGCCCGCCTGGAAGGCAGCGACATCCATCTCGAGCTGGTCCTTGAACATCGCCTCGCAGATCTCGGCGAAGGCAGTGATCTGGCGATACGTTGCGGCAAGGGCCCCTGGGCCGGCGTGCGCGGCGTGCAGCTCTGGCAGGAGAAGGCCTTTCCGATCGCCTCGCCTGCCCTCGCCGAGCGCCTGCGGCACGGCAATGACGCGCAGGCCCTGCTCGAACTGCCGATCCTGCACGATTCCAATATCGAGGGATGGCGGCGCTGGCTGGCCCCGGAAGGCGTGGACTATGTGCCGCGCGGCCAGGACCGTCGCTTCGAGGACTACAATCTGGTCATCGATGCCTGCTGCCAGGGACTGGGCATCGCCCTGGCGCGTCCACCCCTTTCCACCGCCGCCGTGGCGGACGGGCGTCTGGTGCCGGTTTCAGACCGAACGATCGATTACCACGTGGCCTTTCATCTGATCCGTTCGGACGAAGCTCTGCGAGGCCCGGCAGCAGAGCTTGCCGGACGCCTCCTGCGCGAAGCGGGCCACAGCGAGGCCGATGTCGCCGCCTTTACCGCTCCGGGCCGAAAGGGCTGAACGGGCTGCCTCTCAGTTCTCCTGCTCGCCGAAATGCCGCCGCCAGATCGGCGCGATGACGGACCGTTGCGCCACGGTCTCGGCGATCCGGGTCAGCTTCGGGCATTCCCTGGCACGCCATTCATTGCCGATCGCCCAATTGCTGATGGCGGCGACGGCAAGATCGATGGCCGAAAAGCCCGACAACAGGAAGCTGCCTTCGGCGCTGGCCGCCTGCTCCACCAATTGCCAGCGTTCGCGGATGCGCTGGCGCACGCGCGAACGCATCGCCGTCTCATGCGTCTCCGGCGGAGCGAAACGCAGCGGATAATCGTAGAGTTCGATAAGGGGATAGATCTCGGCCGCCACATGGATCAGCCAGCGCAGGGCGTGGCGGCGGTCGGGGGCGTCAAGAGCCGGCATCAATCGCGCTTCGGGATGTTCTTCGCTCAAGGCCAGCAGAATGGCAGCCGACTGTACGATCGTGGTTCCGTCGTTGAAGCGCAGCGCCGGGATCTTACCCAACGGATTGATCGCAAGATATTGAGCGGTATGCTGCTCGTCCTTGGTCAGATCGATATCGATCAGGTGAACGTCCTGCCCCGCCTCGGCCAAGGCGGCCTCGACCATGAAAGAGCCGGAATCCGGTTCGCCCCAAAGCGTGTAAACCATACAGACCTCTTAGCATCGACCGGCTGCAGACCGGCCACCTCCCGACATTATGCGGCGATCACGAAAGACCGCCCCAATCTCTTACTTATTGGTTCTGTGCAACCCCTGCCGCTGTTCTTGCTTGTTTCGCCGGCTCGTCAGATCCGACCATAAGCGACTGAGCCGGCGTGTCGCATGATCTTTTTGCAATACGGCTATCCCGATTTGCGGGCCTTCCAGAGTGCGCAGTCGGACCGACCAAGAAAAAGGGCCACCAGAATGGCGGCCCTTTCGTAGTCTATCAGGTCGTATTCGCTTTAGCGCGAATAGAATTCGACGACCAGGTTCGGCTCCATCTGGACCGGATAGGGCACGTCCTGCAGCGTGGGAACGCGGACATACTTGGCGGTCAGCTTGGAGTGATCGACTTCGATGTAGTCGGGAACGTCACGTTCGCCGGAAGCAACGGCCTCGAGCACCAGCACGAGCTGCTTGGAAGCTTCCTTGACCTCGACGACATCGCCCGGCCTGACCTTGTAGGAGGGGATGTTGACGCGGCGGCCATTGACCTTGACGTGGCCATGGCTGACGAACTGGCGGGCAGCGAACACGGTCGGCACGAACTTGGAGCGATACACCACCGCATCCAGGCGCTGCTCGAGCAGGCCGATGAGGTTGGCGGAGCTGTCGCCCTTCAGGCGGCGGGCTTCTTCATAGATCTTACGGAACTGCTTTTCCGAGATCGAGCCGTAATAGCCCTTCAGCTTCTGCTTGGCGCGGAGCTGGGTGCCGAAGTCGGACATCTTGCCCTTGCGGCGCTGGCCGTGCTGGCCCGGGCCGTACTCGCGGCGGTTGACGGGGCTCTTCGGGCGACCCCAGATATTCTCGCCAAGGCGGCGATCGATCTTGTACTTAGCGTTATGGCGCTTCGACATTCGCGTCCTCTATGGTTTGCGAAGTTTATGAGGAACGCGCCCTCCTCTCCCGGAACCCGGGCGACAGACAGCCGGAAAACCAGCCGTCACGGGAGCGTAAAACATCACGCGGGACCCGAAGGCCCCGCGTGTGGCGTTCGCTTAGTCGAAAGATCGCTGCATGTCAATTCCAAGACAGGATCCGCTTCCCTGTATCCTGGGCAACTCGACAGTAGCATGGCGGGTGACTAGCTTGGGCAAACTCGGCCCATGTGAGTCTTCATTGATGAAAACCCTTTCCCTCTCCGCCGCATTTCTGGCGGCCTCGTTGAGCTTTGCCAGTGCGGCACCGCTCGAAACCTATACGGCCCGTCTCTCCAGCGCCGATCATTTCAACACGAATGGCGAAAGATTGACCTCAGTCGCCGCGATCATCCGGCAGGATCGCGCCAATTTCTATCTGGGCTATCATCGCGACAGGGAAGACGAGCCCGACCGCTTCTTCTCCAGCAAGGAGAACCGCGCGCGCCTGGAAAGCATGCTCAATCGCGGCCGCATCAGCGCTTCCGCAGCCAATGCCGTCATCAACGGATCGCCCCTGATCAATGTCGAGATATACGAGGATTTCATCGTCGTGACGGTCGACTAGGCAAAGTGCGGATGAGGCGTCTTTCCATCCTCGCATGCCTCATCGCCTGCCTCATCGGCCCGCTCTCCCCGGCTCGGGCCGAGCCCGGCCGGCATTGGCAAACCGCCCCGGCCGAAAGCGGCTGGGCCGACGAAACCGCCAAGGCCGTCACCGCCTTTGCTCGCACCCACCGCCCCACCGCCCTGGCCGTGATCCGGGATGGCCATATCATCGCCAGCACCGGCGACCTCAGCCGGCGCGTCAACGTCGCGTCGGTCCGTAAGAGCCTCCTCAGCGCGCTCTACGGCATTGCCGTCGGCGAAGGCAGGATTTCGCTCGGCGACAGCCTGGAAAGGCTCGGTATCGACGATACCTCGCCGGCGCTGACCGCCGCCGAAAAACAGGCCGATGTCCGCGACCTCCTGATGGCCCGATCGGGCGTCTATCATCCCGCCGCCTACGAGACCGCGGACATCCGCAACAAGCGCCCAGCTCGCGGAAGCCACCCCCATGGCACATTCTGGTTCTACAACAATTGGGATTTCAACGTCCTCGGCACGATCTATCGCCAGGCGGACGGCGAGGACATCTTCAGGAGCTTCGAGAAGCGTATCGCCCGTCCGATCGGCATGGAGGATTTCTCCGCCCGGGACGGACGCTACGTCCTGTCTCCCCTGTCGCGCCATCCGGCCTATCCCTTCCGCATGAGCGCGAGGGACCTCGCCCGTTTCGGACTGCTCTTCCTCAATGAGGGCCGCTGGAACGGCCGTCAGATCGTCCCTGCCGACTGGGTTCGGCAATCCACGGCCGCCTATTCTCCGGTGCCCCGGCGCAAGAGCGCCTATGGCTATTTGTGGTGGTCGCTGCCATCGGACAATTGGGGCGAAGGCGCAGCCATGGCGGCGGGTTATGGCGGGCAGTTCCTCGCCTATATTCCGACAAAACGCCTCGTCATGGTGCAGACCGTCGATCCGGCCCAGAACCCGGCCGGCATCCATATGAGGGATTTCATGGTGCTGATGCAGCAGATCGCCACGGCCGCTCCCTGAGCGATGCCTGCCGCCACGCTCCCGCAGAATCGCACCATATCCTTCGGTCTGCCGGCGGCGCTGCTGCTGCATGCCATCGCCCTTGCCCTGCTGTTCCTGCTTCCTCGGCCCGCTCCGCTGGAACAGCCTCCAGAAAACAGCATCGAGGTCGAATTCGTCGCGGAAATACCAAAGCCGGCGGCGCCGGCGCCGCAGCCTCCCGCGCTGCCGGCCAGACCGCAGGCGCAGGAACCCTCGGCGGAGAGCGTTCCGCAGGAAGGAGCGCCCCCTCCCAGGCCGAGCGAAGCCCTGCCACCGCCACCGGCGATGATCCAGGCCCGGAAGATCCTGTCCGATCTCGCTTTGGCGGATCCACGCAGCCAGCAGGCGAGGAAGATGCTGCCCCTCCTCGGCCGCGACGAACGCATGGAGCAATTGTGCAATATCGAGGCGATGGCCCAGTTGCGGGCCTGGAACCATGAGCTCGAGCCCGACCTCACGATCGCCTATGCGCGGGTAGAAACAAAGACGGCGGATGCGAGCGTAACGGCCGACGGTGCGGCATTCCGGAGCCGGAAGCAGTGGTTCGCCCTGAAATATCGCTGCGACCTCACCGCAGATCGTGCCAAGGTCTCAGCGTTCGCATTCCAGGCCGGGGCAACCATACCCAGGAACGAATGGGGCCGTTTCAACCTGCCTGTCAGTGACAAGCCGCAGGATTGAGTTCAATGCGGGCAGCACGAAGCGAGTACCTCATCGCGGCGCCTATGTCCCGTCTTTCCGTAGTTCGTCGGCGCGTTCATAGGTCTGCGCCGAGTTCGGCGCCAGTCCCGAACCGTCCAGCATGACGTTGATGACCGCCTGCGCATGATCGAGCGCACTGCCGGCGGCATAGTCTCCGTCGAGCCAGGCGGGCAGCTCATTGAGTACATTGGTGAGGCAGGCCAGAAGCAGGGCCTCGTTGTCTGTCAGGCTGCTCCGGATGCGCTTGAATTCGGCCGCCACGATGGCCGGGTGCTCGTCATGGGGCAGAGGCTGAAAGGTCATGGCGATCATTCCGACATCGTCGATGCCCGGCCGTCCATCGGCATTCTGCCGTGATGGCTCCTGGCAGGAGATTGGAGACAAAGAGCTTCCAGGGTCGCCCGTGGCCTCAGGCCAGTATGTTGACCGCTCTGGCTGCAACGAGGGCGACCGTCAGGAGGGAGATCATCGCCTCGGCGAGCATCAACAGCTTGGCCCTCGGGGTCATCGGCATCGTATCCGTCGGCGAGAATGCCGTGGCATTGGTGAAGGCCAGGAACAGATAGTCCACGAAACCCGGCAGCCAGTCACGCAGATGCGGATCGTTCAAGGTCATCTGCGGGAACAGGAAATCGGAGCGGGCGCGCTCGACCAGGCCGCAGGTCGGGGGGCCGCCGCGATCCGTGCTCCAGAACCACAGGGTAAAGACGATGATGTTGGTAACCCAGATGTTGAGTGCGTCGATCAGCAGCGTCGTGCCGTTGCCGGCGTGGCCTTCGATCAGGGCCCGGACCAGCAGGAACAAGGCCCCGCAATTCATGAAGCTGATGACGGCCGTCAGGATGAGGGCCGTCCGGCGGATCAGGATGCGAAAGCGGTTGACCGCCTGCCAGTGGTGATCGGCCACCGCATTGCGAATGCCGGCTTGCGTCCAAGCCGTGGCGATCGACAGCGGGATCAGCAATATCAGCTCGACGGCAGGGGCAAGCCAGCGAGGGCCGAAGGAAAGCTGATTGATCACCAGCAATTGCAAGCACACGATGACCAGAACGGCGCCGCGCGCCAGCCAGAAATCCAGCGCCCTATGTCGAAAGACAATATGGCGTTCACGCATGGGAACCTCGGAGGGAACGGGCCCGATTGGGGAGAGAAAATCAGACATAGGCGAAAGCGGCGGCCACCAGGCCGAGCGCTCCGAGCGCCAGGGAGCACAGCCAGGGCCAGCGCCTGCCGCGGGTGATGATCGAGAGCGTCGCCACCGCGATGGCGACATGCAGCAGCGTCACCGCCAGGGTGAGGACATGGTGGCGATGAGCCCGTGCCTCGCTGTCGCGCAACTTGGCGTCGACATGGCCTTCGATCTCGACGGCCTGGGTCTGGATCGCCTTGGCGTCGTCGTCGTTGTGCTTGGCCTTGGCAAGAAAGTCGTCCTTGTTCGGCCCCCCGCCCGCAGCGGCGATCTCATAGGCGTTCTTCTTGATGCTCTTGGCCTGATAGAAGGCCCATTGATCGCTGGCCCTGTTCTGCAGATAGGCTGCCTCGCTCTTGTCGTTGATGGCCTCGGCGGTCTCCAGCGACTCGAAACTGCCGATGGTGGCGGCCAGTACGGCGAGGACGGCAATCGTGACCGATACCGTGATCAGGAAGGGATTGCCGTCATGGGCCGCATGTTCGGCATGTTCGGCGTGCTCGAGATGTTCCTGCGTCGTGTCTTCCATCGCTCCATCCATCGACATTCAACAGTCGCTGGAGCGCCTAGTCGCAAGGAGCATGCCATGAGGCGATCGGCCGAAGAGCCCGGCCCTTGGTCACTGCCGGCTTTCAGTCGCGGCAGGAGCACCTGCACGCCATGGAGGAAACTACAAAAAGCGTAAGAGGCGTGATCGCCGCCCTCTCCCACGGAAAAGGGCATGCGACACTTCAAGGTCGCATGCCCTTTCTATGGCGCCGGCTCCGGCGCATTGCTTTTGGATCGAGGCCTAGGCTCGCTTCAGAAGGCGGAGCGCAAGAAGCAGGATAACGGCTCCGACGACAGCGAAGACGATCTCATTCACGATCGCACTCCCGATATGAATGGGAATGTGGGGCTGCACGAAGCCGCCGATGAACGAGCCGACCACGCCGACGATGAGATCGCCGATGAGGCCGAAACCGCCCCCGCTGACGAGCAGGCCGGCAAGCCAGCCGGCGATGACCCCTACGATCAGGAACGTGAGCAGATGCATGGCGCACCTCCGACGACGAGGTTAAGCCTCAACCTGCCTTGCCACCGCTCTTCATGCAGGATTGACGGAACTTCTTGCGGTCCTTGCCATGGAGGCCCTTGGCATCGGCCTGGGCGGAACAGGCCTGCGATGCCGCCGATTGCGGTGCCTTCGTCTTGGCTTTTGCAGGAGCTGTCGTTGCGGCGGGGGGCGTGGAAGGTGCAGGCGTCGCGGTCTGCGCAAGAGCACC
The DNA here is from genome assembly GCF_034424805.1 of Labrys sedimenti. Lineage (NCBI taxonomy): Bacteria > Pseudomonadati > Pseudomonadota > Alphaproteobacteria > Hyphomicrobiales > Xanthobacteraceae > Labrys > Labrys sedimenti. Next base: position 193,310 of record NZ_JAXOUF010000001.1, on the reverse strand, counting down.
GGTCGCAACAAATCCCGCGACGACGACGGAGGCCAACAGCGTGCTGATCTTCATGATGAGCGTTTCCAGGTTGAGCCCCCAACCCAACCGCAGGTTGCCACCGTTCCCGCAGCAACACAATGACGCTGCGATACATCCCAAAGTATAGGGGTCAGCGTCAGGCCAGATCGTTTTTAGCGAAAACCGGCATCCGCCTTCGGCACGATGCTCAATGCCAGCGCGGCGGCATGGCCTCGACGGCGACGGCCGGAAGGCCGCGGGCGGCAAGCGCGGCTTTCAGTTCATCGGTCAGCCCGGCGCCGCCGGTGAATACGGCCAGACCGTCTTCCACCACCGTGCGCGCCGGAATCGGGCCGGCGAGATCGGCGGCGCGACGGGCGATGGCCGGGGCGGGATCGAGCCAGGTGACCGGCCAGGGCGCCACCCGCTTCATCGCCTCCAGCACCAGGGGATAATGCGTACAGGCCAGCACCACCACGTCGGTCCGCTTGCCGTCGCGATCGACGAAACAGGGTACGATCTCGCGGGCAATCGCAGCATCCTCGACGGGCTGGCCGCGCAAGACGGCTTCGGCCAGGCTGGCCAGTCCCACCGCGCCGACGAGCTCTACCTCGATCGTGGCGGCGAAGGAACGGATCAGCTCGCGCGTATAGTCGCGCTTGACGGTCCCCGGCGTCGCCAGGATTGCCACACGTCCGGTCTTCGTCAGTGCGGCAGCCGGCTTGATCGCGGGCACGGTACCGACGAAGGGCACCGAGAAGCGCTGGCGCAGCACGGGCAGGACGACGGTCGAGATCGTGTTGCAGGCAATGACGACCAGGGACGGCTGGTAACGTGGGATCAGCCGCTCCATCACCTCGACGACGCGTTCGACCACGACGTCTTCGGCAAGGCGGCCATATGGAAAGACCGCATCGTCGGCGGCATAGACGAAGCGCGCGCCGGAAAGCGTCGTTCGCAATTCGGAAAATACGGTGAGGCCGCCGAGGCCGGAATCAAAGACAAGGACAGTTGGAGCGCGGTCAGACATGACCGCAGCTCCATAAACCGTGCCAGCCAGAAGGTCGACCCTGTGGGGCAAACTAGTTTGCCCGAGAAGGCTAGCCTTCATGGGACGCTCTTCGGAATGATCGACGCCATCCGGAATCAATCGCTGCATATTGGTTGCCCGTACGCACTACCCAACCGGGCGCACGCCTATTCAAACCCAGATGAGTGAATGAAGCGTTGCGATCGTGATCTTTTTTTGATCCCAAAGCGGTACGCCCGATAATTTCCTCACAGGACATCAGCCGGCAGCAGTTCCTCACCCCAGCTTGCAAAGGGAAAACGCGCCAGGTTCGAATTGCCGTAGCGCCGGTCGCCCGTCACTTCCTCGCCGACCCAGTCAGGCAATGGAACGGGCTGGTCCTCGTACTCAAGCTCGACTTCGGCCAGCACCAGCCCGTGATTGGGACCGGTAAAAACGTCGACGGCCCAGCGCAATCCAGCATGGTCAACGTCGTGGCGCGTCTTGGTGACCAGAGGCTCGATCGAGAAGCGCCGGATGATCTCGGCGGCGTCGGCCTGTGGGATCTCATACTCGAACTCATGGCGGCTGCGCGTGCCCGGTTCGCTCTTGAGCGTGATGAAGCCCTTGTCGCCGTAGATCCGAATGCGTGCCCGCAACAGAGGCGTGCGGCAGAAATAGCCCTGCCGGATGACGGCGGAGCCTCGAACCTGCGGGCGCCAATCGTCGTTGCGGACAAGGAATTTGCGTTCGATCTCGACAGCCATGCAACACCCATTCCGATGGAAATGGGCGCAGCCTAGCGAGGGCCTGTGACAGGTGTTCCGCGCTCGCCCCGGTTCAATCGCGCTTGATTCGCGTGCCGTTCCGGCTGCCGACGAGCGAGGCTACCGCACCGCGCAGGGTCTGGACGTCCTGCTCGGTCATTGCCAGCCGGTGCCAGATGTTGCGGAAATTGCGCACCATCACCTCACGCTTTTCCGGCGGATAGAAGAAGGAGACCGCGTCGAGTTCCCCTTCCAGATAGTCGAAGAAGGCCAGCATGTGCTCGCGTGTCGCCGGTGGGGAGATGCGGGTGGGCGCGATCGGAGCCTTGCCGCCCGAGACCAGTTTCCACCATTCATAGCCGACCAGCAGCACCGCCTGGGCGAGATTGATCGAGGTGAAGGCCGGGCTGACCGGGAAGGAGATGATGGCATCGGCCAAGGCGACGTCGTCGTTGGAAAGTCCCATGCGCTCGGGCCCGAACAGGATGCCGCTGCGGGCGCCGTCCCCGGCCAGAGCCTGCATCTTGCCGGCGCCTTCGTCGGCGGCGAAGATATCCTTCATCTGGCCGCGCTCGCGCGCCGTGGTGGCGAAGACGTAATTGAGATCGGCAATAGCCTCTTCGGTCGTCTCGAACAGCTTGGCGTTGTCGAGCACGGCCGACGCACCGGAGGAAGCCTGGCGTGCGCCCTTCTTCGGCCAGCCGTCGCGCGGGGAGACCAGGCGCATCTCGCTAAGGCCGAAATTCATCATCGCGCGGGCGCACATGCCGATATTCTCGGCGAGCTGGGGGCGGACCAGGATCACGGCGGGGGGCGTCACGGCAGTGCTCGCATTCGACTGAGACATCACGAAAAAGGCTCGAAAACAGGAAAAGTCCGGGCTGCATAGACCATTCGGCGGATAAAGACAGCTTCTTTGCAAGGCCCCGAACTAGGACGGTCCATGTTCCCGCGGATACACGCCGCCGATCGGTGGCCGAGCCAATGTGCCCGAACGCACCGCCGGGCCGGATCTGCGTCGCTAGGATGCCTTCATCAACAAGGGCACGAAGCCCGGCTTAAAGGACCACGATTATGCGCAAGATCTTTCTGACCCTCGCTTTCGCTGCCACGACCTTCACCGCCGCCACCGCTTCGTCCTTCGCCGATGATTGCGACAATGGCTATGCGAGCGGCTACAATTATCCCACCTACTCCAATTCCTATCGCGTAACCCAGACCTATAGCCGCACGACCTATTACGATTGCCGGACGGTGAGCTATCGCGTCTGGGATGATTATGCGCAGAGCTACATCTATCGCACCCGTGAAGTGTGCAACTGACCGCAGCTGATCTGCCCCATCCGCCTTATACGATTGACCGACACTCCCGTGAGCCCAGCTCCGGGAGTGTTTTGCCGTGCTGATCACAAGCCTTCGGTACCGTGGCATAGCCCCACGTTACGGGCATAATTCAGTTGCCGAAGCCTGAAGCAGGTGGCAGTTTCAGGAGGTCATCGAGCGCCAAGTCATCGAGGTCACCCGTTGCCGGAAAGACACGCCCCCTGACCACCCCGTCCTGCAATTCACGGAGCACTCAGCGCCGATCCGTATGTCGGCGTGAGCGCCTTTTGTTGCCCTGACTCCGACTGACCAAGGAAGCCAGCGTATGAGCGCCACACCTCCCACCATCATCTACACGCTGACCGATGAAGCCCCGGCATTGGCGACCGCCGCTTTCCTGCCCATCGTCCGCACCTTCGCCGCGCCCGCCGGCATCGAGGTCGCCACCAGCGACATTTCGGTTGCCGGCCGCATCCTCGGTGAATTTCCGGAATTCCTGACCGACGCGCAACGTGTTCCCGACAATCTGGCGGAGCTCGGCCGGCTGACGCTGCTGCCCGACACCAACATCATCAAGCTGCCCAATATCAGCGCCTCGGTGGCGCAGTTGACGGCGGCGATCCGGGAATTGCAGGCCAAGGGCTACAAGATCCCGGACTATCCCGAGAACCCGAAATCGGACGAGGAGAAGTCGATCCGCGCTCGCTATGCCAAATGTATCGGCAGCGCCGTGAACCCGGTGCTACGCGAAGGCAATTCGGATCGCCGCGCACCGCTGGCGGTGAAGAACTATGCACGCAAGAACCCGCACAGTATGGCCGAATGGAGCCAGGCGTCACGCACGCATGTCTCCCACATGCATGACGGCGACTTCTACCATGGCGAGAAGTCGATGACGCTCGACAAGGCGCGCGACGTGAAGATGGAGCTGATCACCACCAGCGGCAAGACCATCGTGCTCAAGCCCAAGGTCTCGCTGCAGGACGGCGAGATCATCGATTCCATGTTCATGAGCAAGAAGGCGCTGCTGGATTTCTACGAAAAGCAGATCGAGGACGCGCACAAGACCGGGGTGATGTTCTCGCTCCATGTGAAGGCCACGATGATGAAGGTGTCGCACCCCATCGTGTTCGGCCATTGCGTGAAGATCTTCTACCGCGATGCCTTCGCCAAGCACGGCAAGCTGTTCGACGAGCTCGGCGTCAACGTCAACAACGGCATGGTCGACCTCTACAACAAGATCGGGACCCTGCCGCAAAGCATGCAGGACGAGATCAAGCGCGACCTGCATGCCTGCCACGAGCACCGGCCCGAGTTGGCCATGGTCGACTCGGCCAAGGGCATCACCAATTTCCACTCGCCCAACGACATCATCGTGGACGCCTCCATGCCCGCCATGATCCGCAATGGCGGCAAGATGTGGGGTGCCGACGGCCGCCTGAAGGACGTCAAGGCCGTGATGCCGGAAAGCACCTTCGCCCGCATCTACCAGGAGATGATCAACTTCTGCAAATGGCACGGCGCCTTCGATCCCCGCACCATGGGCACCGTGCCGAATGTCGGCCTGATGGCGCAGCAGGCCGAGGAATATGGCTCGCACGACAAGACCTTCGAGGTCCCCGAGGACGGCGTGGCCAACATCACAGATCTCGCGACCGGCGAGGTGCTGTTGAGCGAAACCGTCGAGCAGGGCGACATCTGGCGCATGTGCCAGGTCAAGGACATGGCCGTGCGCGACTGGGTCAAGCTCGCGGTCACGCGCGCCCGCAATTCCGGCATGCCCGCACTGTTCTGGCTGGACCCCTATCGCCCGCACGAGGCACAGTTGATCGCCAAGGTGAAGGCCTACCTCGCCGAGCACGACACCACCGGTCTCGACATCCAGATCATGAGCCAGGTACGCGCCATGCGCTATACGCTGGAGCGGGTGATCCGTGGCCTGGACACGATTTCCGTCACCGGCAACATCCTGCGCGACTATCTCACCGACCTCTTCCCCATCATGGAGCTCGGCACCTCGGCCAAGATGCTGTCCATCGTGCCCCTCATGGCCGGCGGCGGCATGTATGAAACGGGTGCGGGCGGTTCGGCGCCCAAACACGTGCAGCAATTGGTGGAGGAAAACCATCTACGATGGGATTCGCTGGGCGAGTTCCTGGCGCTGGCCGTCTCGCTGGAGGATCTCGGCATCAAGACGGGCAACGCCAAGGCCAAGCTGCTCGCCAAGACGCTGGATGCGGCGACCGGCAAGCTCCTGGACAACAAGAAGTCCCCCTCGCCCCGCACCGGCGAACTGGACAACCGCGGCAGCCAATTCTACCTGGCCCTGTACTGGGCCCAGGAACTCGCCGCCCAGACGGAAGACTCGGCCCTGCGGGCGCACTTCAAACCACTGGCCGAGGCGCTGGAGCGCGACGAGGCCAAGATCCTGGCCGAGCTCGCAGCCGTGCAGGGCAAGCCCGCGGATATCGGCGGCTATTATCTGCCCGACCGGCAGAAATGCGAGGCGGTGATGCGGCCGAGCGCCACGCTCAATGCGGTGCTGGCGCAGGTGGGAGCAGCATAGGGCTGCGGGATGTGCGAAGTGTCAGCCGGCGGCTGACACTCCACCGGCACGGCCCCCGCCGCGCCGGCATTGTGCTGTCTTCGGTAACCTCGACCCCACGCGTTCCACGGTCGTAGTCCCGGTTCGGCGAGGCATTGCCCTGGCCAAATCCGGTTGCATGGCTATGCTCCTGCCAGCACTTCCAGCAGGACAGCCCCATGAGCGATGAACTCGTCTTCTACACCAATCCGATGTCGCGCGGCCGCATTGCCCGCTGGATGCTCGAGGAAACCGGCCAGCCTTATCGCACCGAGATCCTCGACTTCGGCACCAGCATGAAATCGGCCGACTATCTCGCCCTCAACCCCATGGGCAAGGTTCCGGCCATTGCCCATCGCGGCGTGGTCGTCACTGAGGGCGGCGCCGTCTGCGCCTATCTCGCCGATGCCTTTCCGCAGGCCGGACTGGCGCCGCCGCCCGGCTCGCCGCAGCGGGGTCTTTACTATCGCTGGATGTTCTTCGCGGCCGGCCCGGTCGAGGCCGCGGTGACCAACAAGGCGTTGAACATCGAGATCCCCGACGAGCGCAAGCGCATGGTCGGCTATGGCTGCTATGCCGACGTGATCGACGCTCTCGACTATGCCGTCTCCCAGAACGAGTTCATCGCGGGAGACCGCTTCTCGGCTGCCGACGTCTATTTCGGCTCGCAGATCGGCTGGGGCCTGATGTTCAAGACGATCGAGCCGCGCCCGGCCCTCACCGCCTATTGGCAGCGAATCGCCGGCCGTCCCGCCGCCATCCGGGCCCGCGAGATCGATGACAGGCTGGTTGCCGAGGCCAAGCGGGCCCCAGCCCCGCAGTAACTGCCCGGTTTCACCCGGCAAAAACAGCAGGCGCTATCGTCGGCCGAACTTCCCCCAGCTGGATCACGGTGCTATAGCCCCGCCGATATTTCCCAATAAATGAGGCTTGTACGATGGCGAAGATCAAGGTGGCCAATCCGGTCGTCGATATGGACGGCGACGAGATGACCCGGATCATCTGGCAGCAGATCAAGGACAAGCTGATCTTCCCTTATCTCGACCTCCAGCTCGACTATTACGACCTCAGCATCGAGAACCGGGACAAGACCCGCGACCGCGTCACCGTCGAGGCGGCGGAGGCCACCAAGCGCCACGGCGTGGCGGTGAAATGCGCCACCATCACGCCGGACGAAGCCCGCGTGAAGGAATTCAATCTCCAGGAAATGTGGAAGTCGCCCAACGGCACCATCCGCAACATCCTCGGCGGCGTGATCTTCCGCGAGCCCATCATCTGCCGCAACGTGCCCCGTCTGGTGCCGGGCTGGACCCAGCCGATCGTCGTCGGCCGCCATGCCTTCGGCGACCAGTATCGCGCCACCGATTTCCGCTTCCCCGGCAAGGGCACGCTCAGCATCAAGTTCGTCGGCGAGGACGGCTCGGTGATCGAGAAGGAAGTGTTCAAGTCGCCGGGGGATGGCGTGGCGCTCGCCATGTACAACCTCGACGAATCGATCCGCGAGTTTGCGCGCGCCTCGTTCAACTACGGCCTGCAGCGCAATTTCCCGGTCTACCTGTCGACCAAGAACACCATTCTCAAGGTCTATGACGGGCGCTTCAAGGACATCTTCGCCGAAGTCTTCGCCAATGAGTTCAAGGCCGAGTTCGACAAGCGCAAGCTGACCTACGAGCATCGCCTGATCGACGACATGGTCGCGTCGGCACTGAAATGGTCGGGCGGCTATGTCTGGGCCTGCAAGAACTATGACGGCGACGTGCAGTCCGACATCGTGGCCCAGGGCTTTGGCTCGCTCGGCCTGATGACCTCCGTGCTGCTCAGCCCCGACGGCAAGACGGTGGAAGCAGAAGCTGCCCATGGCACGGTGACGCGCCACTACCGCGAACACCAGAAGGGCAAGGAGACCTCGACCAACTCCATCGCCTCGATCTTCGCCTGGACGCGCGGCCTCGCCCATCGCGCCAAGCTCGACGACAATGCCGAACTCGCCAAATTCGCCGCGACCCTGGAGAAGGTCTGCGTCGCCACCGTCGAGACCGGCTTCATGACAAAGGATCTGGCCTTGCTGGTCGGTCCCGATCAGAGCTGGCTGTCGACCACCGGCTTCCTCGACAAGATCGACGAGAACCTCAAGAAGGCCATGGCCTGATTTTTTTGGGATCGCAGGCTTCCAGCCTGACTTTCCTGAAAAAGCATGGCATTTCCCAGAGCAGGCAAAGATGCCTGCGATCTCAGGCCCCTCACTTTGAAGGCTTCCCCATGTCAGCCATCGACGCCCGCCTTGCCGAACTCGGCATCACCCTGCCCACCCCTGCCGCTCCGGTCGCCAACTATGTCGGCACGGTGCGCACCGGTAACACCCTCGTGATCTCCGGCCAGCTCTGCTTCAACAATGAGGGCAAGCTGGCCGCCACCGGCAAGCTCGGCACCGGCACGGTCACCGTCGAGGACGCCCGTGTCGCCGCCCGTTACTGCGCCATCAATATCCTGGCGCAGATCAAGGCTGCCGTCGGCTCGCTCGACAATGTGGTGCGCGTGGTCCGCCTCGGCGGCTTCATTGCCGCCGCGCCGGAGTTCACCACCCATCCGATGGTGATGAACGGTGCCTCCGACCTGATGGTCGAGGTCTTCGGCGACAAGGGGCGCCATGCCCGCTCCACCGTGGGCGTGCCCTCCCTTCCCCTCGATGCGACCGTCGAGGTCGAGGCGCTGATCGAAGTCGCCTGAGGCCGCGCATACGGGGCGCGGCAACGCAACTCGAGCCGCGCCTCTTGCATTCGACGCGAATAGGCCCAAATTCCCCGGACAGGTATCGGTTGAGGGAATGCAGGCTTGAGCGACCAGGGCTTTACGATCAAGGCAGCTTCCTCGATCGAGGCCATCGGCCGCCAGGCCTGGGATCGCTGCGCCAATCCCCTCGCCGCCACGCCCCAGGATTGCCCATCCGGGCGTCATCCGGGTGCCGAGGACGAAGCGGCTGCTCCCGATCCTTCGGCCGAACACTTCAATCCCTTCATTTCCTACGATTTCCTGCATGCTCTCGAAGCGAGCGGCTGTGTCGGCGGACGCTCGGGCTGGACGCCCCTCCATCTGTTCGTCACCCACGAAGACGATAGGGTCGCCGGCGTCATGCCCGCCTATGGCAAGAGCCACAGCCAAGGCGAATATGTCTTCGACTGGGGCTGGGCCGATGCCTACGAACGGGCCGGCGGTCAATACTATCCCAAGCTCCAGGTGAGCATCCCCTTCACGCCGGCGACGGGCCGGCGCTTCCTGGTCGCGCCGGGCGAGGACGCCGCCCTCGTCTCGTCGGCCCTGGTGAAGGGCGCCAAGGCCGCCCTGTCATCCATCGGCGGCTCTTCGATCCACGCCACCTTTATCGGCCATGACGACTGGCAATGGCTCGGCGGCCAGGGCTTTCTGCAGCGCACCGACCAGCAGTTTCATTGGCTCAACGAGGGCTATGACGATTTCGAGGCCTTTCTGGCTTCCCTTGCCTCCCGCAAGCGCAAGACCATCAAGCGCGAGCGTCGCGATGCGCTCGCGAACGGCATCACTATCGAGAGGCTGACCGGGGCTGCCATCACGAAGGAGGCCTGGGACGCCTTCTACGCCTTCTACATGGACACCGGCTCACGCAAATGGGGCCGTCCCTACCTCAATCGCAAATTCTATGCCCTCATCGGCGAGACCATGGCCGAGCATGTCCTGCTGGTGATGGCCAGGCGCGAGGGCCGCTACATCGCTGGTGCCATCAACTTCATCGGCTCCGACACGCTCTACGGCCGGAACTGGGGCTGCATCGAGGACCACCCCTTCCTGCATTTCGAGGTGTGCTATCATCAGGCCATCGAGTTTGCCATCGAGCGCCGCCTCCGGCGCGTGGAAGCCGGAGCCCAGGGCGAACACAAGCTGGCGCGCGGCTATCGGCCCGTGACAACCTATTCCGCCCATTATATTGCGGATCCCGGTTTTCGCCGGGCGGTCGACGACTATCTCGCGCATGAGCGCGCCGAAATTGCCGCCCACCACGAAGCTCTCGACGAGGCAACGCCCTTCAGGAAAGGATAGCGGCATGACCGCTTATGATCCCGACAATATCTTCGCCAAGCTGCTGCGTGGGGAAATTCCCAACCACACGCTCTACGAGGACGATCGCACCCTCGCCTTCCTCGACATCATGCCGATCGTCGACGGGCATAGCCTGGTGATCCCCAAGAAGCCGGCGCGCAACATCTTCGACGTGGAGCCGGAGGAACTGGCCTACCTCGCCCAGATCGCCCAGAAGGTTTCGCTCGCCGCCTGCAAGGCGTTCGGCGCGGACGGCCACACGCTGCGCCTGCATTCCGAAGTCTCTGGTGGGCAGGAAGTGCCGCATATCCATTTCCACATCCTGCCGATGAAGACGGGCGTTCCCGTCCGCCCGCGCGCCATGGCCGATCACGCCATCCTCGGCCAGCACGCAGCCAAGATCCGCGCCCTGCTGTAGGCGCGCTGGGATCGCAGGCGTCTCGCCTGCATCCTGGAACTGCCGAGTTCACAGCAGACGAAGAGGCAGACAAGACGCTTGGGGTCCCGGGAAATCCCTGCTCAGACCAGCCGACGTAATTGCTCACCCTTGGTCATCCCGTACGCGATGCAGCATGCAATGCTGCTTCGCAGATACGGGATCGCGCTGAGACTGAACCTCGATTGGCTTGCGATCCCGGATCTGCGCCGCATCACCATGTGCTGCAGCGCGTCCGGGATGACCCATATGCACAATTACCCCTCGACGAAACTTGCCCCGGCAAAATTTCTTGGCGCTTGATTCGCCTTGGCAAGTTTTTCTTCACCATCACGCGCAATAGTGATTCTCACTGAGGTCGCGTTGAGTTGGAGTTCGTCATGTTGGTCGCAAGTGCTGTCGATATCACTGTCGGCTGGCTTTGGCACACTGCCTACCGGGCCCGCCACCACTGGAAACTGAAGCGCGAAGGCGCCCTGGTTGCCGCCGGTTTCGTGGCTTTCGTCGGCGCCATTGACACGGCTCGCTCGATCCACGCGGCACCGGCTGCACCTGCCGAGGTCGCAGCGGTGGCAGCCCCTGCCCCCGTGACGACGCCGGTCATTGCCAATCTTGCTCCGGCACCGGCTGCACCTGCCGCTGTGCCTACCGCGGATGCCAATTCGATGCAGGCAGCGGCCAATCCCCTCGCGCCGCAATTCCCAATCATCCAGGATCAGACTGGGTCGATCGACCAGGCTGATCCGATCGAGACCATCCTGCCGATGGATCCGGAAGCCCAGCGCGACGACCCCATCGCACGCAAGATCAACGAACGTTTCGGCGAAGCCACCGAAGCGCCTGTCGTCAAGAAGCCCAAGCCCCGCCCGGTCAAGACCGCCGAAGCCAAGCCCGCCAAGCCTCCGGTCAAGCCCGCCAAGAAGAAGACCGAGGCCGAATAACGCTGGCTCATCATCATGCAGAAGTAAGGCGGGCCAATGCCCGCCTTTTTTGTTTTGCGTGTTTTAACGAGAGTCGAATGCACTCACCGCTGCGTGTCTATTTTTCCAGCTCATCGTTTTCACGTGCCTTCGTTATTCGAATGCCTCCATCAAATCGCAAGGCGCCTTTGCTTCGCCTTCGTTGAAATGACGCCAGGGAAAGATCGTCGTCCCGACTGCTCGGGCATGCAATCCCGCCGTCTCATCATCACCAAAAGCGCCTATCAAGCAGTAAACCAGCGCAAAGGCCCTGAAAATCGAGCACAAACCGCGGCTTTGACCGGCAAAACCATTGACATTTCCTCGCCTAACCCTATGGTCGCGCCATCCGGGCCCACCCGATAGGGCCCCTTTTGTCCGTGCGGCGATGCGAGCCGCCCTCCGCCGTCCGATCGGGGCGGCCTCTGTTGGTTCGACATTTCCGCAATGAGCTTCGCTGAACTCGGTCTCTCTTCAAAGGTCCTCGCCGCCGTGGAAGCGGCCGGATACACCAATCCCACACCCATCCAGGCCCAGGCCATTCCCCACGTGCTGCAACGCCGTGACGTGCTCGGCATCGCCCAGACCGGCACAGGCAAGACGGCAGCCTTCACGCTGCCCATGCTGACGCTGCTGGAAAAGGGACGCGCCCGCGCCCGGATGCCACGCACGCTGATCCTGGAGCCGACCCGCGAATTGGCCGCGCAGGTCCAGGAGAATTTCGATCGCTACGGGAGCAAGAGCGGCCTGTCGGTTGCCCTCCTGATCGGCGGTGTCTCCTTCGGTGACCAGGATGCCAAGATCACGCGCGGCGTCGACGTGCTGATCGCCACGCCCGGCCGCCTGCTCGATCACGTCGAGCGCGGCAAGCTGCTGCTTACCGGCGTCGAGCTTCTTGTCATCGACGAAGCTGACCGCATGCTCGACATGGGCTTCATTCCCGACATCGAGCGTATCTGCAAGCTGGTGCCCTTCACTCGGCAGACACTGTTTTTCACCGCGACGATGCCGGCGGAGATCAAGCGCATCACCGACCAGTTCCTGCATAATCCGGTGCAGGTGGAGGTCAGCCGGCCGGCCACCGCCGCCACGACGATCACCCAGGCTCTGGTGCATACCAAATCGCCCCCCGCGGAAAAGCGCGTGACCCTGCGCCGCCTGATCCGTTCGGCGGAGAATCTCAAGAACGCCATCGTCTTCTGCAACCGCAAGTCGGAAGTGGCCATCCTGCACCGCTCGCTGGTGCGCCACGGTTTCGGCGCCGTTGCCCTGCATGGCGACATGGATCAGCGCGCCCGCATGGCCGCGCTGGAAAGCTTCCGCAATGGCGAGATGCCGATCCTGGTGGCTTCGGACGTCGCCGCGCGCGGTCTCGACATTCCCGAAGTCAGCCATGTCTTCAATTTCGACGTGCCTGTCCATGCCGACGACTATGTCCACCGCATCGGCCGAACGGGCCGCGCCGGCCGGTCGGGCTGGGCATTCACCCTGGTCAGTTCCGCCGACGGCAAGCATGTCTCCGCCATCGAGACCTTGACCGGCGGCAAGATCCCCTTCACCGGTGATCCGCCGCCGATCGACGGTGATGAAGAGGAAGAAATCCACGCCAAGCCGCGGCGCGGGCGTCGCGAGCGCGGCAGCAAGACCGAGGAACCGCGCCAGCACGGCAAGAGCCGCGAGGCGAAGCCCGCGCGCGAGCGCGACGAAACGCCCAAGGCCCCGCGCCACGAGCCGCAGCCAACCTCCGAGCAGCGCCGGCCGCAATCGGACAGGCCGCGTCGACGCGACGAGGATGACGGTCCGGTGGTGATTGGCATGGGCGATCACGTGCCATCCTTCCTGCTCACGCCGATCCGGCGCAAGAGCAACGGCTGAGACCACACGTTTCGACCAAGACGAGTGAAGCGCGACTTCCTTCTCCCCTTGCGGGAGAAGGCTGGTTGCGCCTCAAACCTGTTCCAGTTCGACCAGCGTACCCGAGAAATCCTTGGGATGCAGGAACAGCACCGGCTTACCGTGGGCACCGATCTTCGGCTCACCGTCCCCCAGGACGCGCGCCCCCGCTTGTTTCAGCTGGTCCCGCGTGGCGAGGATGTCGTCGACCTCGTAGCAGATGTGGTGCATGCCCCCGTCCGGGTTCTTCTCGAGGAAGCGCGCGATCGGCGAGGCCTCACCCAAGGGTTCCAGGAGCTCGATCTTGGTGTTGGGCAATTCGATGAAGACGACGGTGACACCGTGCTCCGGCAGGACCTGGGGCTGCGAGACATGCGCACCGAGCGTATCGCGATAGACGGCGGTGGCTACACCGAGGTCGCGCACGGCGATGGCGACGTGATTGAGACGACCGATCATGCGCTTGCCCGCTTCTGGCCCGGCACGGCGAGGATGCCGCCGGTGAGCGCCTTGCGGACGCCGGTGCTGGAGGGAAAGGTCAGGGGCAGCCCCTTCAGGGATCGAACCGCGAGATAGGCAAAAGCCTGCGCTTCCATCATCGACGCCGACCAGCCGAACTCGTCGGCCGTACGAACGGGCACACCGGTCTCGGTGCGCAGGAAATTGAGGATTGCCGGATTGCGGGCGCCGCCGCCGCAGACGATCCACAATTTCGGCTCGGCGGGCAGCCATTGCCGCGCGGCCGCCGCGCTGCGGGCGGTGAAGGCGGCCAGGGTCGCCACCGCATCGGGCGTGGACAATTCCGCCACCGCTTCGCGGGAAAAGGCGTTGCGGTCGAGCGATTTGGGTGGCGCCTCGCCGAAATAGGGATGCGCCATCAACTGGCCGAGCACCGTCTCGTCGACCTTGCCGGCCAGGGCCTGCCTGCCGTCCTGGTCCAGGGCGATGCCGGTGCGCTCCATCATCAAGTCGTCGATCAGCGCATTGGCGGGGCCGGTGTCGAAGGCGATCGGGTCGCGCCCCGTTGCAACGTAGCTGACATTGCCGACACCGCCCAGATTGAGCACGGCGACGGGTCCGGCAAGCTTGGCGGCCTGCACCAGGGCCTGATGATAGACCGGCACCAGCGGCGCGCCCTGCCCGTCCTCGGCCACGTCGGCGGCCCGCATGTCATAGACGGTCTGGATGCCGAGGCTGTCGGCGAGCGCCTGGCCGTCGCCGAGCTGCACGGTCAGCTTCTCCTGCGGGCGGTGCAGTACCGTCTGGCCGTGGAAGCCGATGACATCGATATCATCGGGGCTGAGATCATGCGCCTTGAGGAAATCGGAAACGACGTCGGCATGCTTGCGGGTGATCAGCCGCTCGGCCGCCACCAGGGCGTCGGGACGCTCATTGCGACGCTTCATCGCCACCGCATCGGCCAGGGCTTGCCGCAGCAGGCTGCGCTCTTCCTCATTGTAAGCGAGCTCGACTGTCGGTCCCATATCGACGGTGCCCTCGCCGTCCGTCTCGATCAGGGCGGCATCGATACCGTCCATCGAGGTCCCGGACATCAGCCCGAGTGCCGTCATCATCGTCTTCATGCGCAAATCACCCGATTTCGCGGCGTCCCTGTACCAAAGCGCCGCCAAACCTGTTAGAGGGCGCTTAAAGCGTTTTGTGATCTGGCGGACACGCCAGCAATCGCAAAGACGCGTCGAACCAAAGAGCTAGAGCAAACGGACGTTTCCGTCCAAACACGCTTTGCTCTAGACATCTATAAGCCGTTTGAAAGCGTTTGCCATGACCGCGTTAAAATCCGATTTCCTGCGCACCCTCACCGAGCGCGGCTTCATTCACCAGGTATCGGATCTGGAAGGCCTCGACGAGAAGGCCGCCGGCGGACGCCTGACCGCCTATGTCGGCGTCGATCTCACGGCAAGTTCGCTGCATATCGGCCATCTCGTGCCGATCATGATGCTGCACTGGCTGCAGAAGACGGGCCACCGCCCCATCACCCTGATGGGCGGCGGCACCACACGCGTCGGCGACCCCTCCGGCCGTGATGAAACCCGCCGCATCCTGCCGCTCGAGCAGATCGAGGCGAACAAGAACAGCATCCTCAAGGTCTATGACAAGTTCATCGACTATGCCGACGAGCGCGCCATCCTGGTCGACAATGCCGATTGGCTGACCAAGCTCAACTATATCGAGATGCTGCGCGACATCGGCCGCCACTTCTCGGTCAATCGCATGATGTCCTTCGATTCGGTGAAGCTGCGTCTCGACCGTGAGCAGGAGCTCTCCTTCATCGAATTCAACTACATGATCCTGCAAGCCTATGATTTCGTGGAGCTTTCCAGGCGCTACGACTGCGTGCTGCAGATGGGCGGCTCCGACCAGTGGGGCAACATCATCAACGGCATCGATCTCGGCCGCCGCATGGGAACGCCGCAGCTCTACGCCCTCACCTGCCCGCTACTGACCACCGCCTCGGGCGCCAAGATGGGCAAGACCGCCGCCGGCGCCGTCTGGCTCAACGAAGACATGCTCTCGGCCTATGACTACTGGCAGTATTGGCGCAACACGGAGGACGCCGACGTCGAGCGCTTCCTCAAGCTGTTTACCACGCTGCCGCTCGACGAGATCGCCCGCCTCGCCGCCCTCGGTGGCTCGGAGATCAACGAGGCCAAGAAGCGCCTGGCCACCGAGGCGACAGCCCTCGTCCATGGCCGCGACAAGGCCAAGGCGGCCGAGGAGACCGCGCGCAAGACCTTCGAGGAAGGCACGCTGGCCGGCGACCTGCCGAGCTTCGAGCTGGCGGGCCTCGCCGAAGGCGTGGGCCTGCTCAATGCCTTCGTGCAAGCCGGCCTGGTGCCGTCGACCAGCGAGGCGCGCCGCCAGATCGCCAGCGGCGGCCTGCGGGTGAATGACGCTTCAGTCAGCGATCCCAAGGCGGTGTTGACCTCGGCCGACGTCACCGCCGACGGCGTGATCAAGTTGTCGCTCGGCAAGAAGAAGCACGTGCTGGCAAGGCCTGTGTAAGGAGCGCGGACATCACAGCGACATGCCTTCATGTCGCTGTGATGTCCGCGCTCCAAAGAACTACTCGCTCCTGTGCTCCACCTGCAGCGAGGCCTGATAGGCCCTTGCCTGCTTGCGGTAGTAGATGACGCCGAACGGAATGGTCGCCAGATAACCGACGGTGAGCGAGGTCAGCGACTCCCAGGGATAGAGGGCCAGCAGCATCACCACCACCACGGCGACCACGAAGATCGGCAGCACCCATTCGCGTGGAATGCGATTGCCCAGCTTCTTACCCGAGAAGGTCGGGATGGTGGAGATCATCAGGAAGGCGATGAGCAGCACATAGGCCAGCTCATATTTGGCATGGCTCGGCTCATGGGTGAGGCCGAGGAAATCCAGGTAGATCGGCAGCAGCACCGTGCAGGCGCCCGCCGGCGCCGGCATGCCGGTGAAGAAGTTTGCCTGGAAGGCCGGCCGGTTGGGATCGCTGCTGGTCACGTTGAAGCGGGCGAGGCGCAGCACCATGCAGATGGCGAAGACCAGCGAGCCGATCCACCCAATCGATCGCAGATCGTGCAATCCCCAGAAATAGAGAACGATGCCGGGAACCACGCCGAAATTCACGAAATCGGCAAGCGAATCGAGCTCCGCTCCGAATTTCGAGGTGCCCTTGAGATAGCGCGCCACGCGTCCATCGACGCCGTCCAGCAGCGCTGCGACCACGATGCAGCCGATGGCGAGGTCGAGCTTGTTCTCGATGGCCAGGCGAATGGCCGTCATGCCCGCGCAGAGCGCGAGCAGCGTGATCATGTTGGGAATGAGGACGCGCAGCGGAATGGCACGCCGCCTCGTTCCCTCGGGATCCGGACTTCCAGGCTGAAAAGGCGGGAAGAGCGGGTCCATGGTCAACCGACGCGATGAGTCAGATTCGGCATTGCGGCATTGGCATCCGCCAGGATCGTCTCGCCGGCCACCATCTTCTGGCCGATGCCGACCAAAGGGCGCACCCCTTCCGGCAGGTAGACGTCGACGCGCGAACCGAAGCGGATCATGCCCAGGCGCTGGCCGACGGCCACATGCTCGTTCTCATTGGTCCAGCAGACGATACGTCGTGCCACCAAGCCGGCGATCTGCACCACGCCGTAGCGGCTGGTGCCGGTATCGATGATGAAGCCGTTGCGCTCGTTGTCCTCGCTGGCCTTGTCGAGATCGGCATTGAGGAACTTGCCGGGCTTATAGGCGATCTTGGTGATCGTCCCCGTCACCGGGCTGCGATTCACGTGGCAATCGAAGACGTTCATGAAGATCGAAACGCGCAGCAGCGACTGGCTGGCCAGCCCCAGTTCGGGCGGCGGCAGCACGTTGGCGATCTGGCTGACCACACCGTCGGCCGGCGAGACCACCAGGCCCTCGCGCACCGGCGTCACCCGCTGGGGATCGCGGAAGAAATAGGCGACCCAGGCCGTGAGGATCAAAAGCGGCCAGAACAGAACCTTGATCCAACCCAGCGCAATCAGCGTGGCTATGCCCGCGATCCCCAGAAAGGGATAGCCCTCGCGGTTGATCGGCACCAGGACTTTGCGAATGGAGGCAGCGAGCGACATAGGCAGGGTTCCCGTTTCGCGACCTGCCTATCGCATGCAGCGGATAAAGACCAGAGCATGTCGTTATCGACAAGAGTGGCTGCCCGCACCTTGTGCAAACTGAAATGGCTGATACAGTTCTGGGCAACCGAACGTCAGATGAGGTCGCTTTATGCCAGAGGACGCCCCACAAGCGGGAGCGAGCCGGACACCCGTTGTTCAACTCGACAATATTCACAAGAGTTTCGGCCTCCTGGAAGTCCTCAAAGGCGTTTCCCTTACGGCCCATGAAGGCGACGTGATCGCCCTGATCGGAGCATCGGGCTCGGGCAAGAGCACGATGCTGCGCTGCACGAATCTGCTCGAGGTTCCCAATTCCGGCCGCATCCTGATCGGGAACGAGGAGATTCGCCTGAAGCCGGACGGCCATGGCGCCATGTCGGTCGCCGATCAGAAGCAGCTCCAGCGCATTCGCAGCCGCCTGGGCATGGTGTTCCAGAGCTTCAACCTGTGGGCGCACCGCACGGTGCTCGAAAACGTCATCGAAGCACCGGTGCATGTTCTCGGCGAAAGCAAGGCCGAGGCGATCGCTCATGCCGAGCAATTGCTGCACAAGGTCGGCCTCTACGCCAAGAAGGACGTCTATCCCGCCTTTCTCTCCGGCGGCCAGCAGCAGCGCGCAGCGATCGCTCGCGCCCTTGCCATTCGCCCCAAGGTGATGCTGTTCGACGAACCGACCTCGGCGCTCGACCCGGAATTGGTCGGCGAGGTGCTCAAGGTCATCCGCGATCTCGCCGCAGAGGGCCGCACCATGCTGCTGGTGACCCATGAAATGGCCTTCGCCCGCGATGTCGCCAACCACGTGATGTATCTCTACAACGGCAATGTCGAGGAGGAGGGCCCACCCCAGAAGGTGTTCGGCAATCCCAACAGCGAGCGTTGCCGTCAATTCGTCACGCCGCGCCAGCACTAGGGCGGCCTGCGAGGCAAGCGTTTCCGCTTGACGGAAAAGTTCGGGGGGCAGGAGGGCACCAGAACTCGCGCATCAGGTACGATAATCCAAGAAAATCCAGAAAAAACAGCTATCTATCAGGGGACCAAAATGAAACACTTCAGCGCCAAACTCCTTATGGCGACCGCTTTCTTTTGCGGCGTGGCCTTCGCCTCGGCCCAGGCCGATACCATCAAGGTCAGCGTCGCGGCCGAGCCCTACCCGCCCTTCGCTTCAAAGGATGCCTCCGGCCAGTGGGTCGGCTTCGAGGTCGATCTGGCCAAGGCCGTCTGCAAGGCCGCCAAGCTCGATTGCGAGATCGTCGCCACGGCCTGGGACGGCATCATCCCTGCCCTGATCGCCAAGAAGATCGACGTGATCTGGGCTTCCATGACGATCACGCCGGAGCGCTCCGCCCAGATCGGCTTCACCATCCGCTACTACAACACGCCCCCCGAATTCATCGGCAACAAGGCCGACAAGTTCGACTTCACGCCGGAGGGCATGAAGGGCAAGTCGATCGGCGTGCAGACCAGCACCATCCACGCCCAATATGTCCAGAAGACCTACCCGGATGCCGACATCAAGAGCTATGGCACGCAGGACGCCGCCAATGCCGACCTCGCGGCCGGCCGTCTTGACCTGGTGATGGCCGACGCCGCCGCACTTGACGACTTCCTGGCCGGCAAGGACGGCCAATGCTGCGAGATGAAGCAGTTCCCCAAGGATCCTGTGTTCGAAGCCGGTGTCGGCGGTGGCCTCCGCAAGGAGGATACCGATCTGAAGGCCAAACTCGATGCCGGCATCAAGGCGGTCTATGCCGATGGCGAATTCGACACGATCCAGAAGAAATACTTCAAGTACGACGTCGGCACGCCGCCGAAGTGAGATAGGCAGTCCGGTTCGCTCCTGCTGAACTGAACCGGGCTTTCTCCAGCCGGCCTGAGAATTCGGGCCGGCGCCTTTTCTTCCTGCGGGGTCGGGCGTGGAAGCTTTCTGGAATCTCCTGATGTCCGGATGGGGCGTATCGTTGCTCCAGGGCCTGGTCATCACCATCGAAATCTCGGTCGGCGGCTATCTGACCGGCCTTGTCATCGGCGGCCTGGTCGCCTGGGCCAAATTGCGCGGGCCGCGCTGGCTGGTCGCGCTCGCCAATGGCTATTCCACCATCTGCCGTGCCGTGCCCGAGGTGCTGCTGATCCTGATCCTCTATTATGCCGGTCAGCAGGGGCTCAATGCCCTGATGGCCTGGCTCGGCTACGGCACGCTGGGAATCGGCGGCTTCTTCGCCGCCATCACCGTGCTCGGCGTGGTCAATGGCGCCTATACCTCGGAGATCCTGCGCGGAGCCGTACTTGCCTTGCCGAAGGGGCAGATCGAGGCGGCCCGCGCCTATGGCATGCATGGCTTCGGCCTGTTCCGGCGCGTCATCCTGCCTTTGATGATTCCCTTCGCTTTTGCCGGCCTGACCAATCTCTGGATGACCATGCTGAAGGATTCGGCCCTGATTTTCGTGGTCGGCTACAACGAGCTCACCTTCACGGCCGTGCAGGCCGCAGCCTCGACGCGCATGTATTTCCCCTTCCTGCTGCTCTGCGGCGCGATCTATTACGCGCTGACGCAATTCTCCAACATCTTCATCAAAATGTTCGAGCGTCACATCCGGCGCTGGACTCCCAAGCTGGGGTGACCATGTCCGCGGATCTGGCAAGCTGGTTTTTCGAGAATTTCGGCTGGATCGGCAAATATTGGCCGGCCATCCTCAGCGGCTTCTACACCACGCTGAAGCTATTGTTCTTCTCGCTGCTCTTCGGTTTTCCCCTGGCGGTGCTGGTCGGCTTCGGCCGGGTTTCCAAGAACAAGCTGATCTACGCCATCACCTCCAGCTTCGTGTCGGTCATCCGCGGCACGCCCCTGCTGGTGCAGATGTTCGTCTACTACCAGGGCCTGGGCTCGCTGTTTCCCGCCATTCCCGGCATCCGGCAATCCTTCATCTGGCCGGTCCTGAAGGACGGCTATTATTACGTCATCTTCGCCCTGGTGCTGAGCGTGGGCGGCTATGTCGGCGAAGTCGTGCGCGGCGCGCTGCTGTCGGTCCCGCGCGGCGAACTGGAAGCGGCGCGGGCCTATGGCTTTCGCGGCTTTGCGCTGGTGCGCCGTATCTGGCTGCCCCGCGCCATGCAGGCGATGATGCCGACCTTTGCGGGCGAGACCGTGCTCTGCCTGAAGTCGACCGCCCTCGCCTATCTGGTCAGCGTCCAGGATCTGCTGGGCCAGATCAACATCATTCGCTCGCGCGAGGCGATCACCTATACGCCGCTCCTGGTGGTCGCGATCGGCTATCTCATCACCACGCTAGTGATCGAAGCCATCTACCGGCGCCTGGAAGCCGGTTTCGCCAAGACGGTGAAACCGCACTGAGACAGCGCATCACGCAGTGCCGACCACGGCTCCGGCACTTGATGGAGCGAGGTCGGCAACTTCCTGCCGACAGATGCAGCATATCCGAGGATATCGACCCGAGATCGACACTCCAAGTCCCTGCTTGCGAACGTCGGATTTCAGGTATGCCAGCGCAGCGACATGCAGGACAGGCCTGCATCGATCTTGGCGATCTGCGATGTCGGCAGCCGGACGACGCTATAGCCCTCGGCTTCGAGCAGGGCGGCCGTGCGCGGATAGTCGATGCCGACGAAAACCCGGTCATTCACCCTGAGCGCGTTGGCCGCAGCCTCCTCGCCTTCGGGCGTCAGCAGCACCCGCATGCCCTCGAACACGCCGGAGGCAGCGAGACGCGCCGTCGACAGCATGGTGGTGTCGTCGAGCAGCGAACAGTCGGACTTGAAATGCAGGACGCCCGGAGGCGTGGTGACGACGACGCCCTTGCGACCGAGTTCGGCCAGCAGAGCGATCAACTCCTCCGTCCCTTCCCTCGTGGTGCGGTCGGAGAGGCCGATCATCACCGCCTGGGGCGTGACCAGAACGTCGCCGCCGTCGACGAAACCGGGGCCCTGCAACGTCAGGACCTTCCCGAAGCGCGCGCGCAGCACGGGCGCGATCTCGGCGGTCTCACCGAAACGGCTCTTGGCGCCGACCCGCAGCAGGATCGCTCCTTCCGGGAACACCAAGGCCGGATCCTCGACGAACAGCGAATCCGGGAAAGTCTCGAGGGCGGGCAGAACCTCGACGGCAACCCCCGCAGCCTGCAAGGCCTCGATGTAGAGACGATGCTCGGTCGAGACGCCTTCATGGGTGGGCGCGCCACGGTCCTCGGCCCGCAGGCCCTGGGTCACGCTCGCCGGCGGCAGGCGCACGATGGCATTGTCGAAAGCATAGACGGGAAAGGCGCTCATGCTCGCTCCGATCGGAAGGGATTGAAGTCCGCCGGTTTCACTCTTCCGGCGGACGATATTGGATGACCTGGGTCCACAGCCCATAGGCGGCGACGGCCGCAAACATCAGGCCCCAGAACTGGTTGCCGTTATAGAGCTCCACCCCGGCCCAGGCCGCGGGCAGCACACAGAGCAGCAGGCGGACCCAGAGCGGCCTCATCCAGTTCGGCGTGTTGGGCTCGGCCATCGCCTTAAGCCTCGGCCAGCGCCGCGGCGATGGCATCGAGGGCAGCTTGGGCCTTGGATCCGTCGGGGCCGCCGGCCTGCGCCATGTCGGGCCGTCCGCCGCCACCCTTTCCGCCGAGCGCCTCGGAGCCCTTGCGCACGAGATCGACGGCATTGAAGCTGCCGGTCAGGTCCGCCGTCACGCCGACGACGAGGCCGGCACGGCCGTCCTCGGAGGTCGCGACGATGGCGACCACACCCGAACCGACCTGCTTCTTGCCCTCGTCCGCCAACGCCTTGAGGTCCTTCAGCTCGATGCCGGTGACGGCCTTGGCCAGCAGCCGGGTCTTGCCGACCGTGCGGATTTCGCTGTCGCCCCCGCCGCCGCCCATGGCGAGCTTCTTGCGCGCCTCGGTCAGTTCGCGCTCAAGCTTGCGATTCTCCTCGACCAGCGTGGCCAGGCGGTCGCCCGCTTCCGGCACGGGCGTGCGCAGCACGTCGGCCAAGCCCTGGAGCAGGCGGCTCTCATTGACGAGGTGCCTCCGGGCCGCATCTGCCGTCATCGCCTCGATGCGGCGAACGCCGGCCGCGACGGCGCCGTTGGAGACGATGCGGATCAGGCCGATGTCGCCGGTGCGGCGCACATGGGTGCCGCCGCACAGCTCGACCGACCAGGCCTTGTTCGAGCCGGGCTGACGCTGCCCCATCGAGACGACGCGGACCTCGTCGCCATATTTCTCGCCGAACAGCGCGCGCGCGCCGGAGGCGATGGCGTCGTCCACGCTCATCAGATGCGTGGTCACCTCGCTGTTGTCGAGCACGACGGCATTGGCGAGGTCCTCGATCTCCTTGATCTCCTCGTCCGAGATCGGCTTGGGATGCGAAAAGTCGAAACGCAGGCGGTCCTGAGCCACCAGCGAGCCCTTCTGCGCGACGTGATCGCCGAGCGTCAGGCGCAGCGCCTCATGCAGAAGATGCGTGGCCGAGTGATTGGCCCGGATCGCGGAACGGCGGGTATGATCGACGACGAGTTCGAGCGGCTCCTGAACCTTGAGCGTGCCTTCCTCGACAGTGACGGCATGCACGAAGAGATCGCCGAGCTTCTTCTGGGTGTCGGTCACCGCCACCCTCAGGCCACCAGCCTGCACGATGCCGGTATCGCCCTGCTGGCCGCCGGACTCACCGTAGAACGGCGTCTGGTTGAGGATGAGGAAGCCCTTCTCGCCTTCGCCGATGCGGTCGACCGGCTTGCCGTCCTTGACCAGGGCCAGGGCGACGCCTTCGGCGGTCTCCGTCTCATAGCCGAGGAATTCGGTGGCCCCGACCTGTTCGCGCAAACCGAACCAGACGGTCTCGGTCGCCGCATCGCCGGATCCCGCCCAGGCGGCGCGGGCCTTGGCCTTCTGCTGCTGCATGGCGGCCTGGTAGCCTTCGAGATCGACCGAAATGTTGCGCGCGCGCAGCGCATCCTGGGTCAGGTCGAGCGGGAAGCCATAGGTGTCGTAGAGGGTGAAGGCGACATCACCCGAGAAGACCTGCCCGTCGCCGAGCTTCAGGGTCTCCGCGTCGAGCAGGGCCAGACCGCGCTCCAGCGTGCGGCGGAAGCTGGTCTCCTCCAGGCGCAGGGTCTCGCTGATCAAAGCCTCGGCCCGCACGAGTTCGGGATAGGCGGCGCCCATCTCGCGCACCAGCGCCGGCACCAGCTTCCACATGATGGGATCCTTGGCGCCGAGCAGGGAGATATGGCGCATGGCGCGGCGCATGATCCGGCGCAAGACATAGCCCCTGCCCTCATTCGACGGCAGCACACCGTCGGCGACCAGGAAGGAGGAAGCGCGCAGATGGTCGGCGATGACGCGGTGGCTGGCCAGCGCCGGCCCTTCGGCCGGCACGCCGATCGCCTCGACCGAGGCACGGATCAGGGCCTGGAAGAGATCGATGTCGTAATTGTTGTGCTTGTTCTGCAGAACGGTGGCGATGCGCTCGAGACCCATGCCGGTATCGATCGAGGGCCGAGGCAGGTTGACGCGCTCGCCGCCCACCAGTTCCTCGAACTGCATGAAGACGAGGTTCCAGATCTCGATGAAGCGGTCGCCATCCTCGTCCGGCGAACCGGGCGGACCACCCCAGATGTGATCGCCATGATCGTAGAAGATCTCGGAGCACGGACCGCAGGGACCGGTATCGCCCATGCGCCAGAAATTGTCCGAGGTCGGGATGCGGATGATGCGGTCATCCGGCAGGCCGGCGATCTTCTTCCACAGCCGATGGGCCTCGTCATCCTCGGAGAACACCGTCACCAGGAGCTTGGAGGCCGGCAGGCCGAAATCCTTGGTGATCAGGTTCCAGGCGAGCTCGATGGCGCGATCCTTGAAATAGTCGCCGAAGGAGAAGTTGCCGAGCATCTCGAAGAAGGTGTGATGCCGGGCCGTATAGCCGACATTGTCGAGATCATTGTGCTTGCCGCCGGCGCGCACGCATTTCTGCGAAGTCGCGGCCCGAGAATAGGGACGCTTCTCGATACCGGTGAAGACATTCTTGAACTGCACCATGCCGGCATTGGTGAACATCAGGGTCGGATCGTTGCGCGGCACCAGCGGTGAGGATGCCACGGCTTCGTGGCCGTTCCGCACGAAATAGTCGAGGAAGGTGGATCGGATCTCGTTGACGCCGCTCATGCCCAATTTGCCTATTTGGCCCAATCGCCTGTTTCGCTGGTCCCTTCCTATCGGCTTGGCCAGCATCCTAAGCAGAATATCTCGATATTGCCCACGAATGGGCAATATCGAGATATTCTGCAAGTGCTTGAATTCTTGCAAGTTCCTCTTGATCGAGCCTGTGGCTCGATCAAGAGGAACTTGCATGGTGGTGGGGCGTTGTAGCGAGGCTGTTCCGGCCTGTCGAGGCGCTCATCCATGAAAAACCCGCCTGTTGGGGCCAACAGGCGGGTTATTTCGTGAAGCACGCCACTCGCCGCTCCTGGCGGCTACGAGCCTCAATCGTCCCCGGCGTCCGCCGGATCGATATTGTCGAGGATGCGCTCGGCGATCAGGCCGGCATTCTGGCGAATCTGGCCCTCAATCTTGTCGGCAACATCCGGATTGTCCTTGAGGAACTGCTTGGCGTTCTCGCGGCCCTGGCCGAGGCGCTGGCTCTCATAGCTGAACCAGGCACCGGACTTCTCGACCACGCCGGCCTTGACGCCGAGGTCGATCAGTTCGCCCACCTTCGAGACGCCCTCGCCATACATGATGTCAAATTCGATCTGCTTGAAGGGCGGCGCGACCTTGTTCTTGACGACCTTTACGCGGGTCTGGTTGCCGACCACCTCTTCCCTGTCCTTGATCGCGCCGATACGGCGGATATCGAGGCGGACGGAGGCGTAGAATTTCAGTGCGTTACCGCCCGTGGTGGTTTCCGGGCTGCCATACATCACGCCGATCTTCATGCGGATCTGGTTGATGAAGATCACCATCGAGTTGGAACGCCCGATCGAGGCCGTCAGCTTGCGCAAAGCCTGGCTCATCAGTCGGGCCTGCAGACCGGGCTGCACATCGCCCATCTCGCCTTCGATTTCGGCCTTGGGCGTCAGCGCCGCCACGGAGTCGATCACGATCACGTCGATCGCACCCGAGCGTACCAGCGTGTCGCAGATTTCCAGCGCCTGCTCGCCGGTGTCGGGCTGCGAGATCAGCAATTCGTCGAGATTGACGCCAAGCTTGCGGGCATAGACCGGATCGAGCGCATGCTCGGCATCGATGAAGGCGCAGACACCGCCCCGCTTCTGGGCTTCGGCGACGGAGTGCAGCGCCAGCGTGGTCTTGCCCGAGGATTCCGGCCCGTAGATCTCGATGACCCGGCCCTTGGGCAGGCCGCCGACACCGAGGGCGATGTCGAGACCAAGAGAACCGGTGGAGATCGCCTCGACCTCCATCGTCTTGGTGCCCTTGCCGAGCCGCATGATCGAACCCTTGCCGAAGGAGCGTTCGATCTGTGATAGGGCGGCGTCGAGCGCCTTCGTCTTGTCCATGGAGCTTCCTTCGACCAAGCGCAGCTGCGTCTGACTCATATGCCCGTTTCCCTATCAAGCACGAACGGATTCGTCATCCGGACCAATCATTTTCCAACACCGGGCTGCAACCTTGTCGCAATTCGAAGCCCCGTGGCGCTATGTACCCATTTTGTTCTAATTAACGCAAGTTCTATTTTTGTTCTCAAATTTCTTATTTAACAAAGGCTGATCACCGGGCGAGCTTGCGATAAATCATCATACCATTGCGCCGTTCAGGCTTGCGCCCCACAGCCCTCCCCGTCCACACTCCCTGCCGGCAGGATGCGCCGGCAACCCGCTCCGGATATGCGGGACAGGAAACGGGACGATTGCAATGACGAATAGGCAGGAGAGCGTCGGCTTCATCGGAGTCGGCTATATGGGCCATGGCATGGCCAAGAACATCGTGGAGAAGGGCTACGCACTGACGGTGATGGGGCATCGCAACCGCGCGCCCGTCGAGGATCTGGTGGCGCGCGGGGCCAAGGAAGCCAAGACGCCGCGCGAGGTAGGCGCGGCTTCCAGCATCGTCTTCCTGTGCGTCACCGGTTCGCGGCAGGTCGAAGCGCTGATACGGGGCCCTGACGGGCTGAAGGCCGGCCTGAAGCCTGGTTCCGTCGTCGTCGACTGCTCGACTTCCGACCCCAACTCCACCCTGGCGCTTGCCGCCGAACTCGCCGAGGCCGGCATCGATTACGCCGATGCTCCGCTCGGCCGCACGCCAAAGGAGGCCTGGGAAGGCACGCTCGACACCATGATCGGCGCCAGCGACGCCCTGTTCGAGCGCCTCAAGCCGGTGATTTCAACCTGGGCCGGACGCATCGTGCATATCGGCGGCACGGGCGATGGTCATCGCATGAAGCTGCTCAACAACTTCGTGTCGCTGGGCTATGCCGCTCTCTATGCGGAGGCCCTCGCCTTGTCGCAGAAGGTCGGTATCACGCCCAAGCGCTTCGACAGCGTCATTCGCGGTGGGCGCATGGATTGCGGCTTCTACCAGACCTTCTCACGCTGGGTCCTGGAGGGCGACGAGAATGCGCACAAATTCACCATCGCCAATGCCTTCAAGGACCTGACCTATCTGGAGGCGATGGCGGACGCCGCCGGGCTGGTCAATCCGATCGGCAATGCGGTGAAGAACTCGTTCGGCGTGGCGATGGCCGCCGGCGGCGCCGAGCGCTATGTGCCGATGCTCACCGACTATATCGGCCGCCTGAATGGCACCGATCTCGTCCCGGCCAACCAGAACTGACCGGACATCACAGGCAGAACGCCGCGCCCTTGCGGGCGCGGCGTTCTTGTTTCCACCTGTATAGGCCGGATCAGAAGGTGCGGCGCAGACGCACGCCGGCACCGACGGCGTCGACCGTCTTGCTGTTCAGCCCTTCCGGATCTTTGTTCTGGTACCAGACTTCGGCGCCCGCAATGAAGCCCTTGACGACGGTGTAGTTCACCTGCCCGCCAACGACATAGTAGTTGAAATTGTCGGTGATGTTGGAGGCGATGCGCGGTGCGTCGAAGTGCAGATAGCCGCCGAACAGAATGGCCTGCAGGTTCTTGGTCACGTTGAGACCGGCCTCGCCCTGCACGGCGAAGCCCTTGGCGCTGTCGAGATCATGGATCGTGCCGTTGGTTATGTAGGCGTCCACGCCGCCGAAGCCGAGGGTGGACGAGCCATTCGGCTGGGAACCACCGACGCCGAGATATTTTACGGCGCCGTCCGCGTAGCTGGCTTCGGCCGCGATGTAGGCACCCTCGAGAACCGGCAGGTTGACGTTGCCGCCAACACCGATCGAATAACCGTACTTCGTACTATAGCCGGCCGTTGCGCTGCGGTTCTGATGGAGGGCGCCCATCACCTGGAAACGGCCCCAGCCATTCTTGTTGTCGTCATAGCCGACGACGCCGACGATATCAGGCATCTGGGCACCGCCGACGCCACCAGCAACCGTGACGCCATTGACCACGACATTGTTCCCGTAGACCGAGGCATTGGCGCGATGATCACGGCCGTCTTCGATCGACAGGGTGGCATAGGCCTTGTCGAACTGCGCCGTATAGCTGATCAGGTTGCGCCGGCCCTGCTCGCCGAAATAGGGCGCGAAGAACTCGGCCTGATAATTGGGGTCGTAGAAGGCATAGGGCGACCAGGCGTAACCGGCCGTCAGGCCGCCGAACTGCAGATAGGCTTGGCGTACCTGGAAGGTGTCATGCGTGGCTGCCCCAGCATTGGACTCGGCCTGGAGTTCGAAGAAGGAGCGCAGCATGCCCCAGTCGGTCTGAGTGCGCGCATCGAAGCGGATGCGGGCATTGGTCCGGAACTGCGTCTGGCTGATGTTGCGCTTGCCCGTGGCATTGCTGGGCGCCTGCGCAAACCAATAGTCGGCCCGGATCTGGCCGCTGATCTTCAGGCAGGTGTCGGTGCCCGGAATATAGAAAAAGCCCGGACCGAATGCCGTACAAACCTTCACATATTCGACAGCCTCGCCCTTGCTCATCGGCAGGTCTGCAGCAGAGGCGGCCGCAATGCCAAGAAATCCGGCGCCAGCGCCGAGTAAAATTGCACGAATAGACATGGAAATACCCCGATCTCATAAGTCGACCCTTTCAAAAGGGCCTCTCTCTTCGGCAAGCCGGCAAAGCAATATTGGGCATACGGAAGAGGCGCAGTCGTTGTGCACTGCGATATCGAAGCTTTCCTCCCAGGCGAGACATTACACAATGTTAAGGTGAGTCACCGTTCTGACACAAAGGGGCTTTGTCCATGACAGTTGCGAATTCGCAACAGCACGCGAAACGTGCATGAAAAAGGCCCCTCCCTTTTCAGGAAGAGGCCTCGCCGAAAAAGCAGGCGCGTGAACTCAACCCAGGTTGAGTTCCTTGAAGAAGTCATTGCCCTTGTCATCGATGACGATGAAGGCCGGGAAGTCCTCGACCTCGATGCGCCACACCGCCTCCATGCCGAGTTCGGGATATTCCAATACCTCGACCTTCTTGATGCAGTCCTGGGCGAGGCGCGCGGCGGGGCCGCCGATGGAGCCGAGATAGAAGCCGCCATGCTTGGCGCAGGCCTCGCGGACCTGGGCGGAACGGTTGCCCTTGGCCAGCATCACCATCGAGCCGCCCGCGGCCTGGAACTGGTCGACATAGCTGTCCATGCGCCCCGCCGTGGTGGGGCCGAACGAGCCAGAGGCATAGCCGGCCGGCGTCTTGGCCGGGCCGGCGTAATAGACCGGATGATTCTTGAGATAGTCGGGCAGGCCGCCGCCCGCCTCCAGGCGTTCGCGCAGCTTGGCATGGGCGAGGTCGCGGGCCACAATGATCGGGCCGGTCAGCGAGACGCGCGTCTTCACCGGATGGCGCGACAGCGTCTCCAGGATGTTTGACATCGGCTGGTTGAGGTCGATCTTCACCACCGCCCCGCCGAGCGTGCTCTCGTCGATCTCGGGCAGGAAGCGCGCCGGATTGTGTTCCAGCTCCTCGAGGAAGACGCCGTCGCGGGTGATCTTGCCCATGGCCTGGCGATCGGCCGAGCAAGAGACTCCGAGCCCGATCGGCAGGCTGGCGCCATGGCGCGGCAAGCGGATGACCCGCACGTCATGGCAGAAATACTTGCCGCCGAACTGGGCGCCGACGCCGAGCGACTGGGTGAGCTTGTGCACTTCCTTCTCGAGCTCGAGGTCGCGGAAGGCGTGGCCGAGTTCGGAGCCCTCGGTGGGCAGGCTGTCGAGATAGCGCGCCGAAGCGAGCTTCACCGCCTTCAGCGTGAGTTCGGCGGAGGTGCCACCGATCACCACCGCCAGGTGATAGGGCGGGCAGGCTGCCGTGCCGAGCGTGAGGATCTTCTCCTTCAGGAAGGCGATCAGGCGATCCTTGGACAGGATGGAAGGCGTGGCCTGGTAGAGGAAGGTCTTGTTGGCCGAACCGCCGCCCTTGGCGACGAAGAGGAACTTGTAGGCCTCCTCCCCTTCCGCCGAAATGTCGATCTGCGCCGGCAGGTTGGTCTTGGTGTTCTTCTCCTCGAACATCGACAGCGGCGCCAGCTGCGAATAGCGCAGGTTCTTCTTCTCATAGGCATCGCGGATGCCCTGGGCGATGGCGCCTTCGTCCTCGCCCTCCGTCCAGACCTTGCGGCCCTTCTTGGCCATCACGATGGCGGTGCCGGTATCCTGGCACATGGGCAGCACGCCGCCGGCGGCGATATTGGCGTTCTTGAGCAGGTCATAGGCGACGAAGCGGTCATTGTCCGTCGCCTCGGGATCCTCGAGGATGTTGCGCAATTGCTGGAGATGGCCGGGGCGCAAGAGATGGTTGATGTCCATGAAGGCCTGCTCGGCCAGAAGCCGCAATGCCTCGCCATCCACCTGCAGGATCTCGCTGCCGCCGAGCTTCTCGACCCGCACGCCTTCGCTGGTCAGCTTGCGATAGGGCGTTTCGTCCGCTCCCAGGGGAAACAGGGGAACATGGGGATAGCGGGCATTGGAGGCGGAATCGGGCATGGAGAGGGTCTCCGGATCAGGACGAGCCGAGGCGGGGCCAGGGCGCCGCCAGTTTGGCCCTGATGTAGTCGCTTTTCTCGCCGCTGCCTATGATCAATTGGAATCGTTCCATGCTGAAGGCGAACTCCGAGTGCATGGGCATCACCTGTCAGAAAGCGCTCAGGCGGACGCCGCCATAGACGCCAATCCCCAGCTGCTGGAAACCGACCGGGGTTTCGTAGCGGCGGTCGAGCAGGTTGTCGACGCGGGCGAACACGCTCGCGCGCTCGTTGACCTTGTAGTCCGCAGCCAGATTCACCGTCGCATAGCCGGAAGCCTTTAGGCGCGGGATCGAGAAGCTGCGATTGCCGTCGATCCAGGAGCCGACATAGAGCACCATGGCCGACAGGTTGAGCGCCTCCGTCGGCGACCAGTCAACCTCAAGGCTTGCCTTGTGCCTGGGCCGGCGCAACAAGCTTGTTTCGGTGACGTCGTTGCGGGCGATGGTGAAGGTATAGTCCCCTCTCAAGGACATCTGCTGGTTCACCCGGACCGAGACGAAGGATTCATTGCCATAGGTCGTGGCCCGGCCGACATTCACATTGGTGGTGAAGGTGTCGTTGTAGTCGATCAGATTGCGGATGCGGTTGTAATAGAAGGTAGAACCGATGCGCAGGCGGTCTGCGAACAGGGGCTGCTCGAAGCCGACGTCGTAACCGCTGCTTTCTTCGGGCTTCAGATTGCGGTTGGCATAGAAGAAGGGCGGATAATCGCGATAGAGTTGGCTGAGGGTCGGCGCCTTGAAGCCGGTGCCATAGCTCGCACGCAGCAAGGTCCCGGTCGCCGCGATCGTATAGGCGGGCGCGACGCGCCAGGTCAGATGGCCACCGAAATCGTCGTTGCGGTCGTAGCGCAGGTTCGAGGTCAGGTAGAAATTCTCGAACCAGTTGGACTGGAGCTGAGCGAAAGCCGCCGAATTGCCGCTGGAGGCGGTCAGGTCTTCGGCCTGCAGGCGATAATTCTCGCGCTCCAGCCCGAGAGTGAGCTTGTGGTCATCGGTAATTGCGACCTCCTGGCGCAGGTCGAACTTCAGGCGCTCGCCGATGCTGGTCGATGGCGGCGTCATGTTTTCCGGAGAAGGTACGCTGCGCCGACGATCCCTGAGATAGTCGATGCCCAGGACGGTCCGATAGCGATCATCGAGCGAGTGCCAAACGACCTCGCCACGCGTGAGGAAAAGCCCTTCAGTCTGCGAACTGTGCAGGGCATTCGGCCCGGTGAAGGAATCGCCGGTGAACAGGAGCTTCGAATCGGAGTAGCGCGCGATCAGGCTGGCGCTGAGATTGTCGGTAAAATCAGCGCCGAGCCGGGCCGAATAGACCTTGTTGTCATAGAGGTTGCCGATGGCCCTCTGGCCGGGCGGCAGCAGGTCGGTCGGCGTCACCGGCGTGTCGGTGGCACGGAGATGGTCGATGCCGAAAGCATAGTTGAACATCGAGTGCGAGCCGCTCAGGCTGATGCGCTGGTTGAAGGTTCCGAAGGAACCGCCTTCCAGCATGGCCGTCAGTTTCGGCGTGCCGGATCCCTTCCTGGAGGTGATGGCGATCACCCCGCCAATGGCATCGGCGCCACAGAGGCCGCTTTGCGGGCCGCGCAGCACCTCGATCCGCTCCACATCGCCTGCCAGCAACTTGCCGAAATCGAAGGCGCCGTTGGGATTGCCGGGATCGCCGACATCGATGCCGTCGATCAGCACCTTGACGTGATTGGCGTTGGAGCCGCGCATGAACACCGCGGTCTGGCTGCCCGGACCGCCGGCCTGCACGAGATTGAGGCCGGGCACGGTGGCCAGCACATCGCTTACCGTGCGGCGCTGCCCCTTCTCGATCTCCTCGGCCGTGATGACCGTGACCGCGCTGCCGAGCTGGCTGGCCGGCGTCGGCGCCCCGGTGACAACGACGGGGTCGAGTTCGATCGGCTCGTCGCCCGCCGCCGGCTGTGCCCGGGCTGGAAGGGTCGGCAAGGCGGCAAGGGAAGCCAAAAGCACAAGCCCGAGACCGGGCAATACGGCTGCAGGGAAACGATTGATCACGTCAGACCTCGTCGCGACGTCCAGTGGCCGTCACCGCGAGGAGGCCCGCACCGTCATGCCCGGAGGCGCAAACGGTTCGGCTTCCATCGGAACACCCCGCCCGATGTCGTCGCGCGTGACCACGGCTGACGGCAGGTCTCCTGGCTGGCGGATCGCCGTCTCCTGCCGCCTTCCCGGATCGCGATCCAGTGGCCGTTCTGGCAGGAACTCACCGCTCACAGTTGCGGGGGCAGCCGCGCTTCGGGCATCGGCCCTCGTCGCGTTCCCATTTGATCCTCGAAAGGAACCGTCACATCGACGCCGTAGTCGGATCGGCCCGCGCCGTCAACTCGCCAGAGATGTAATGCCTATATAAACATGTCTTTATATCAGCCTTGACTTTCAGCGTGCCTTGGCGTCTGCTCGCGTGGTCGAGGTTCTTCCATCCTCGTGATGGAAGCTAAGAGGGAAGCCGGTGCGATGCCGGCGCTGCCCCCGCAACTGTAGACGGCGAGAGCTTGCTCATCATGCCACTGCCTGCTTTTCGCGGGTGGGAAGGCGGGCAGGCCCGGTGACCCGTGAGCCAGGAGACCTGCCCCGACGAACGTAAACGTCCTCGGGCGGGGTGTCCCGGTGGTTGCGTGACCAGAGCCAGAGTTCCTGGCAGGTCAGGCGCTCCCGTACGGCCTTTGCCCCCAGTTCTTCATGGGGTCTGCCGATGTTCAAGCTTCAAACTGCCGTCATGCGTGAAGGCGCGGCCAATCCGGCTGCCCGACGACGAATGCGTTGCGGCGTGCCCTGACGGCGCGCCGCTGCTCCGCTCCCCTCTTCCATTCACCGCAAACCGGGACCCATCGGTCACCGGCAGGAGACACGCATGTCCATTCCAATCTCGACACTCGGCACGCCGCGCATCGGTCCGCGCCGCGAACTCAAGACGGCCCTGGAGGCTTTCTGGGCCGGAAAGCAGGACGAAACCGCCCTGCTCTCGACGGCCGCCCAGCTGCGCGCCAGCAACTGGGCCCGGCAGAGCCTGCTCGGTGTCACCCATATCCCGTCCAACGATTTCTCGCTCTACGACCAGGTCCTCGACATGAGTGCGACGGTCGGCGCCATTCCCCGCCACTATGGCTGGGAAGGCGGCCCGGTCTCGCTTGCCACCTACTTCGCCATGGCGCGCGGCAGCCACGGCCATGATGGTCGCGACCACGATGATCGAGGTAATATGGGCTGCAGCCATGGCGGCCACGGCGGCGGGCTTCCCGCGCTCGAAATGACCAAATGGTTCGACACCAACTACCATTACATGGTTCCCGAATTTCGCCGCGGCCAGGCCTTCGAGCTCGCCTCGACCAAGCCCATCGACGAATTCACGGAGGCCGCGACGCTCGGCTTCCACACCCATCCCGTCCTCATCGGGCCGGTGACCTATCTGCTGCTCGGCAAGGGCAAGGATGCCGGCTTCGATCCGCTCGCCCTCCTGCCCGGGCTTCTGCCCGTCTATGCCGAGATCCTGCGCAGGCTGGCCGCGGCCGGTGCCGACTGGGTGCAGTTCGACGAGCCCTGCCTGGTGCTCGATCTCGACGAGCGGACACGCACGGCGCTGCGCCAGACCTACGATGTCCTGGCCGGTACAGTCTCCGATCTCAAGATCATGGTGGCGAGCTATTTCGGCGGCCTGGGCGACAATCTCAATCTGGCGCTCGCCCTTCCGGCAGCCGGCCTGCATCTCGACCTGGCAAGGGCACCGGAACAGCTCGGGCGAGCGGTCGAGGAAGCACCCGCCGACAAGGTGTTGTCGCTAGGCGTGATCGACGGCCGCAATGTCTGGCGCAGCGACCTGACCACCCTTCTCGACAGGATCGAGCCCGATGTCGCGGCTCTCGGCGCGCATCGCGTGGTGCTGGCTCCCAGCTGCTCCCTGCTGCACGTGCCCTATGACCTTGCGCTGGAAACGGAACTCGACCCCGAGCTGGGCAAGTGGCTCGCCTTTGCGGTGCAGAAGATCGGCGAACTCAAAACTCTGGCGACTGCGCTGGTCGATGGTCGCAAAGCCGTCGGCGAAGCGCTTGGCAGCTCGGACGCGGCCGCAGGCTCCCGCCGTGTATCCGATCGTATACACAATCCGGCCGTCGCCGATCGCATGGCCGCGATCAGACCGGCCATGCACGAACGCCAGCATCCCTACCCGCTACGCCGTCGCGCCCAGGAATGGCTTGGCCTGCCGTCATTTCCCACCACAACGATCGGTTCGTTCCCGCAGACGAGTGCCGTGCGCACAGCCCGCGCGGACCATGCAAAGGGTCTTATCGGCGATGCCGATTATCACGGCTTCCTGCGCCAGGAGACGGCGCAGGCCATCGCCTGGCAGGAAGAGATCGGCCTCGACGTGCTGGTGCATGGCGAGTTCGAGCGCAACGACATGGTGCAGTATTTCGGCGAGCAACTGGCCGGCTACGCCTTCACCCGGCACGGCTGGGTGCAGAGCTACGGCTCGCGCTGCGTGCGCCCGCCGATCATCTATGGCGACGTCTCGCGTCCCCGGCCCATGACGGTGGATTGGGCGCGCTTTGCCCAGTCCCTCACCAGGCGCCCCGTCAAGGGCATGCTCACCGGGCCGGTCACCATGCTGCAATGGTCCTTCGTGCGGGACGACATCGAACGCGAGCAGGTCTGCCGGCAGATCGCCCTCGCCTTGCGCGACGAGGTCGGGGATCTCGAACAGGCCGGCATTCGCATCATCCAGATCGACGAGCCGGCAATTCGCGAGGGGCTGCCCCTCAGGCACGCCGAAAAGGAGGCCTATCTTGCCTGGGCGGTCGCGTGTTTTCGTCTTGCCTCCTCGGGTGTCGACGATGCCACCCAGATCCACACCCATATGTGCTACTCGGAGTTCAACGACATCATCCATGCCGTCGGTGGCCTGGATGCGGATGTGATCTCGATCGAGACTGCCCGGTCCAGAATGGAGCTGCTCGATGCGTTCCGGGCCTATCGCTACCCCAACGAGATCGGCCCCGGCGTCTACGACATCCACTCTCCCCGCTGCCCCGGCGTGGCTGAAATGCGCGACCTCCTCACCAAGGCGCAGGAACGGATCGCCGGCGACCAGCTCTGGGTCAACCCCGATTGCGGCCTGAAGACCCGCAGCTGGGCGGAAGTCCGGCCGGCTCTCGCCAACATGGTTGTTGCCGCCCGTCAACTTCGTGAGGAGACCACCCCGGCGCGGGCGGCGACATCCGCCTGAAAAAGTGTGCCGGGGCACGAATTTTGTGCCCCTGCATACTCTGTCCCCATTGAAAAAAAGGGCGATACACACCATCTATTGACAGATAGGCACCAAAGCATACTAGATACGGTATTCACAGGTCGCCGGATTCGCCTCCGGCGCTAATAGGGAATCCGGTAGGCCTTAGGGCAAAGCCGGGGCTGCCCCCGCAACTGTAAGCGGAGAGCGGCTGTCGATTGGCCACTGGCCGAGAGGTGGGTTTACCCCACCCTCCCCGGGAAGGCAGGCAGTCCGCAACGACCCGCGAGCCAGGAGACCTGCCTGTGGATGCGTATCGTTTCCTCGGGCGGGGTGCCCCGACGGATCGCCTTGCTCGCGGCGCGTCATCCTGCGTCGGCGCGGAATGCGCTCCTCGGCCCAAGCCTCCAACATATTGGGGTTTGCCGAATGTCTCTTGATCTCGAAACTGCCACGACCACAAGGAAGCCTTTTCCAGGTACCGGCGCCGACAAGGCGTCCCCGGCATCCGAACCCGGCTACCAGGTCATTCGCCGCAATGGCGGCGTCACGCCTTTCGATGCTTCGAAGATCGCAGTGGCCCTGACCAAGGCCTTTCTCGCCGTCGAGGGGAACAGCGCCGCCGCTTCGCGCCGGGTGCATGACATCGTCGCCGAGCTCACGGCCCAGATCGTCGCCGGCCTGACCCGCCGTGCCGATGCCGGCCGCACCTTCCATATCGAGGATATCCAGGATCAGGTGGAACTCGCCCTGATGCGCGGCGAGCACCACAAGGTGGCGCGCGCCTATGTGCTCTATCGCGAACAGCGGGCCCAGGAGCGCGCCGCCAAGGCCGAGGCACAGGTCGCCGCCGCCCCTGCCCTGCGCATGAAGACGGCGGATGGCACTTTGCAGCCCCTCGACCAGACGCGCCTTGTCGCCCTGGTGCGCGAGGCCTGTGCAGGCCTTGCCGACACCCATGCCGAAACGGTGCTGAACGCGACCCAGCGCAACCTCTATGACGGCATCAGCCAGGACGAACTGGCGCTTGCGCCAATCCTCGCCGCCCGTACCCTGATCGAGACGGAACCCGATTACGCCAAGGTCAGCGCCCGGCTCCTCAACGACAAGCTGCGCCGCGAAGCGCTGAGCTTCGTCGGAGGCCATCCCAAACAGGCGACGCAGGCCGAGATGGCGAGCCGCTACGCCGAATATTTCCACGATTATATCAGCATCGGCATCGCCAACGAATTGCTCGACCCGGAGCTCGGGCGCTTCGACCTCGCCCGCCTTGCAGCCTCCCTCAAGCCCGAGCGCGACCTGCAATTCGACTATCTCGGCCTGCAGACGCTCTATGACCGCTATTTCTTGCATGTTCGCGGCACGCGTTTCGAGCTGCCACAGGCCTTCTTCATGCGCGTGGCCATGGGCCTGGCCCTACGCGAAATCGACCGGGAAGGCCGCGCCATCGAGTTCTACGATCTTCTCTCCTCCTTCGACTTCATGGCCTCGACGCCCACCCTGTTCAATTCAGGCACGCTACGCGCCCAACTCTCCTCCTGCTTTCTGACCACGGTGTCCGACGATCTCGAAGGCATCTTCAAGGCGGTGAAGGACAATGCCCTGCTTGCCAAATATTCCGGCGGCCTCGGCAATGACTGGAGCAATGTGCGCGGCCTCGGCGCCCATATCAAAGGCACCAATGGCGAGAGCCAGGGCGTGGTGCCCTTCCTCAAGGTCGCCAACGACACCGCCATCGCCGTCAACCAGGGCGGCAAGCGCAAGGGCGCGGTCTGCGCCTATCTGGAGACCTGGCATGTCGACATCGAGGAGTTCCTCGATCTGCGCAAGAACACCGGGGACGATCGCCGCCGCACCCATGACATGAACACCGCCAACTGGGTGCCTGACCTGTTCATGGAGCGTGTCGAACAGGACGGTCCCTGGACCCTGTTCTCACCCGACGAAACGCCGGACCTGCACGATCTCTACGGCCCCGCCTTCAAGGCCGCCTATGAGGCGCACGAGGCGCGCGCCGCGCGCGGCGAGCTCAAGGTCTTCAGGCAGGTCCGCGCCCTGGACCTGTGGCGCAAGATGCTGACCATGCTGTTTGAGACGGGGCATCCCTGGATCACTTTCAAGGATCCCTGCAACATCCGCTCGCCCCAGCGGCACATCGGCGTGGTGCATTCCTCGAACCTGTGCACCGAGATCACGCTGAACACCTCCCATGACGAGGTGGCCGTGTGCAATCTCGGCTCGGTCAACCTCGCCGCCCATGTCGATGCCGACGGGCTGATGTTCGACAAGCTCAAGGCGACGGTGACGACGGCGATGCGCATGCTCGACAACGTCATCGACATCAATTTCTACACCATTCCCGAGGCGCGGCGCTCCAACCTCAGGCACCGGCCCGTCGGCTTGGGCATCATGGGTTTCCAGGACGCCCTGCAGAGCCTGCGCCTGCCCTATGCCTCCGATGCCGCCGTACGCTTCGCCGACGAGAGCATGGAAGCGGTGTCGTTCCACGCCATCTCGGCTTCTGTCGATCTGGCAGCCGAGCGCGGACGCTATCCCAGCTTCGACGGCTCGCTGTGGTCGCAGGGCATCCTGCCGATCGACTCGGTGGGCTTGCTGGCCGAAACGCGCGAGGGCGCCAACTTCGACAGGCGCTCTACCTTGGCCTGGGATGGGCTGCGCCAGCGCGTGAAGACGGTCGGCATGCGCAATTCCAACACCATGGCGATCGCGCCGACGGCGACGATCTCCAACATCTGCGGCGTGTCGCAGTCGATCGAGCCGGCCTATCAGAACCTGTTCGTGAAATCGAACATGTCGGGGGATTTCACGGTGGTCACCTCGGCCTTGGTCCGCGACCTCAAGGCGCGCTGCCTGTGGGACGAGGTGATGATTTCCGATCTCAAATATTTCGACGGTTCCCTCGGCCAGATCGATCGCATCCCCGAGGATCTGAAGGCTCTCTACGCCACTGCCTTCGAGATCGACACCGCCTGGCTGATCGAGGCGGCGGCCCGCCGGCAGAAGTGGATCGACCAGGCCCAATCGCTCAACCTTTATATCGCCAACCCCTCCGGCAAGAAGCTCGACACGCTCTACCGCCTCGCCTGGAAACGCGGCCTGAAGACGACCTATTACCTGCGCTCGCGGTCGGCCACCCATGTCGAGAAATCGACGCTGAAGGGCACCGACGGCAAGCTCAACGCCGTCTCCGCCACGGTGCCGCAGGCGGCCGCGCCGATCCTGGTCGAGCCGCAGCCGGAAACGCTGCAGTCCGACATGTTGCAGTCCGAGGCTTGGGGCAAGGCCTGCTCCATCCACGATCCCGACTGCGAAGCATGCCAGTAACTCGAAGATTGACAGAATGAGCCTGTCATTCCCGGCCTAGCGAAGCGAGGGGAAGGGAATCCAGGGGCAGATGCGCTCTTTGGCCCCAGGATTCCCTTCCCGCGGCCTTCGGCCGCGCCGGGAATGACAGGTTGAGGATAAGAAAACGATGACGATGCTCGACTGGTCCGAAACCACCTCGCCCGTAACCCAGCTTCCCCTGCCGCAGAGCGCAGCGGATGCGAGCGGCCTTGGCGCGATCGACCGCAAGGGCGGCCGCGTCACGGTCGACGAGAAGCGGATGATCAATGCCCGCGCCGACGTGAACCAACTCCTGCCGCTCAAATACAAATGGGCGTGGGAGAAATATCTCGCCGGCTGCAACAACCACTGGATGCCGACCGAGGTCTCGATGCAGGCCGACATCGCGCTGTGGAAGTCGCGTGACGGCCTGACCGAGGACGAGCGGCGCATGCTCAAGCGCAATCTCGGTTTCTTCGCCGCCTCCGAGAGCCTGGTCGCCAACAATATCGTGCTGGCGATCTACCGCCACCTCACCAACCCCGAATGCCGGCAATATCTGCTGCGCCAGGCCTTCGAGGAGGCGGTGCACACCCACACCTTCCAATATATCGTCGAGAGCCTCGGGCTCGACGAGGGCGAACTCTTCAACATGTATCGCGAGGTTCCCTCGATCACCGACAAGGCGGCTTGGGCCCTCAAGCACACCCAGCATCTCGACGATCCCGACTTCAAGACCGGCACGCCGGACGCCGACCAGGCCTTCCTGCGCGATCTCGTCGCCTTCTACGTGATCTTCGAGGGCATGTGGTTCTATACAGGCTTTGCTCAGATCCTCTCGCTCGGCCGGCGCAACAAGATGGTGGGGATCGCCGAGCAGTATCAATACATCCTGCGCGACGAGAGCATCCATCTGAACTTCGGCATCGACGTGATCAATCAGATCAAGATCGAGAATCCGCATCTGTGGACCCTCACCTTCCAGGCCGATCTCCAGCAGATGATCCGCGAAGCTGCAGAACTGGAGGCCGCCTATGGCCGGGACACCATGCCGCGCGGATTTCTCGGCCTCAACGCGGTGTCCTGCGAACAATATATGCATTTCATCGCCAACAGGCGCTGCGCCCAGCTCGGCCTCATGCCGGTGTTCCCTGATATCGAGAACCCCTTCCCCTGGATGAGCGAAGCGATGGACTTGAAGAAGGAGAAGAACTTCTTCGAGACGCGCGTCATCGAATACCAGAACGGCGGCGCGCTGAGCTGGGATTGAAGACACGCTTTCGAGGAGAAGGCGCAGGGATTTGGTGCTCTATCATTCCCGAAGCGAGCAGGGAGATGCCCATCTCGAGCCTTCAAGGCAGTGCGCGACCATCCCTCCCCGACTTCGGGGAGGGTGGGCCGGCAAAGCCGGCTCGGGTGGGGTAGAGCGGCGCAAGCTCGCTATTTTCGAGCCTGGTCTGCGCCACTCTCCCCCTTCTGTCGATGCTTCGCATCGCCACCTTCCCCGAAGTCGGGGAAGGATCAGCGCGCCTCACCTTGAAGCCTTGAGATATGTACATTCTTTAGCAGGCATGCGGGGAATGACGGACATTCGCTATCCCCTTCCCGACCTGCCCTCCTAAAACCCTCGATAACAATGTCCTGAACACACCATCATCCGTCGCATCACCTCTAGTCCGCGCGCCGACTCGATGTATTCTAATCCTCATTCGAGGTGCCGGTCCGCTCCCAAGGCGGCCCGGAGAATTGGGAAGCCGGTCCAAATCCGGCGCTGCCCCCGCAACGGTAGAGGAGAAGATCGCGGCACGTGCCACTGGGTCGGGAAGACCTGGGAAGGCGTCGCGGTCGGGCCGAAAGGCCGCTCCTGAGCCCGGAAACCAGCCCCGATGAAAACCGACGGACGCGGTGGGCGTTCCGGAAGGAGGTTCGGCTGTGCCATCGCATCGGCGCAGAGCTCCGATCCGCTTTCCCATCCCGCTGCCAAGTCAATGCATTGGTTGTCACGCGGGATTTTGACATGACTGCGCATCAGGACATGCTGGGCCGCCTCCGGGCCCACCATCCGGGCACCACGCTCGAAGGCAAATTCTACACTGACCCCGAGTTCTTCCGGCTGGATATGGAAAACATCTGGTATCGCGAATGGCTGTTCGCCGGCCATGACTGCGAGCTTGGCAAGCCGGGCAGCTATTTCACCCTCCAGGTCGGCGACTATCCGGTGATCGTGCTGCGCTCCGGCGACGGCGCCATCCGCGCCTTTCACAATTCCTGCCGGCACCGCGGATCGCGCCTGTGCGCAGCGGCAAGCGGCAGCGTCGCCAAGCTGGTCTGCCCCTATCATCAATGGACCTACGAACTCGACGGCCGCCTGCTGTTCGCCCGCGACATGGGGCCGGGCTTCGACGCGACGCAATACGGGCTCAAGCCTGTCCATTGCGAGAGCGTGGCCGGCTATATCTGGATCTGCCTCGCCAAGGAGGCGCCCGATTTCGAGACCTTCCGGGCCGGCACCATGCCCTATCTGGCTCCGCATGGCCTGAAGAACGCCAAGGTCGCCTTCGAAAGCACCATCGTCGAAAAAGGCAATTGGAAGCTGGTCTGGGAGAACAACCGCGAGTGCTATCATTGCGCGGGCAACCATCCCGAGCTTTGCCGCACCTTCCCCGAGGCCCCGACGGTGACGGGCGTGCAGGGTGCCGACAAGGATCCGCTCATCGGCCAGCATTGGCGACGCTGCGAGGAAGCCGGCCTGCCCAGCACTTTCAGCATTTCCGGTGACGGCCAGTTCCGCATGGCGCGCATGCCGCTGCTGCGCAATGCCGTCAGCTACACGATGTCCGGCAAGCCGGCCGTACAGCGACCGCTCAGCCCGACGATCGAGGAAGGTAATATCGGCGCCCTCCTGCTCTTCCACTACCCCACCACCTGGAACCACGTGCTGGGCGACCATGCGGTCAGCTTCCGCGTGCTTCCGATCGGGCCGAGGGAAACCCAGGTCACCACCAAATGGCTGGTACACAAGGATGCCGTCGAGGGCGTCGACTACGACCTCGATGAACTCACCCATGTCTGGCAGATGACCAACGACCAGGACCGCCAGATCGTCGAGGAGAACCAGCTCGGCGTCTCCTCGCCCGTCTACACGCCCGGCCCCTACGCGCCCGAGCACGAGGGCGGCGTAATGCAGTTCGTCGAGTGGTATCGCAACGCCATGGAAGCCGCGCTCGGTGGCGACGGCGTCCGCCTGCGCAGCGTGGCCTAGCGTCCCCATAGTCCATTCAGGTGGGGAGCGTTCCAGTTTGTCATAGCCGGGCTTGATCCGGCTATCCGGAAGCCACCAGCGCAATCGGGTTCGCAGCTGGATTGCCGGATCAAGCCCGGCAATGACGAAGGTCGCGCTCCCCAAGACACATCCTAATTCTATCCGGACCACCCGCCTCCCCAGCCGGAGAGGGTGCTTGCGAAACCGATATATACAAGGGTAGACACCATGCCGTCGTCCTCCGCAGCCCTGGCGAAGTTCAGGCATATCGACGAAACGCCGCCCTGGAACGACCAGAGCCAGGCGCTCGAATGCGTTTCGATCATCCATGAGGGTCGCGATGTCGCGACCTTCACCTTCCGCGCCGCCGAGCAGGGCTGGTTTCGCTATGAGCCCGGCCAGTTCATCACGCTGGAGATCCCGGCCGAGACGGGACCGGTGCTGCGCACCTATACGCTGTCATCCAGTCCGTCCCGCCCGCTCTCGATCAGCGTCACCGCAAAGGCCCAGGCCTCGAGCATCGGCACACGCTGGATGCTGGACAATCTCAAGCCTGGCACGCGGCTGAAGGCCTATGGCCCGCTCGGACAGTTCAGCTTCCATCGTCATCCGGCGGAGAAATACCTCTTCATCTCGGCTGGCTCGGGCATCACGCCGATGATGTCGATGACCCGGTTTGCCGAGGATTACGGCGCCGCCACCGATATCGCTTTCGTCAATTGCGCGCGCCGGCCGAGCGAGATCATCTTCCGGCAGGAACTGGAGCGCATGGCCGGGCGCATGCCGCGCCTGCGCCTCGCCTGGATCGTGGAGGAAACAGAAGCTCAAGAGGCCTGGAGCGGTTTCCAGGGTCGGCTCAACGCCCCGGCGCTGCGCCTGATCGCACCGGACTTCAGGGAACGCGAAGTGTTCTGCTGCGGTCCCGCCCCCTTCATGGCTGCGGTCAAGGACATGCTCGAAGCCAATGGCTACGACATGCGCCGCTATCATGAGGAGAGCTTCCAGCCGGCCGAAGCGCCGGCAGAGGACATCGGTATGGACGAGGCGCTCGCCGGCGAAGCCAGCGTGGCGTTCACCAAGTCCGGCATCGAGGTGCCGGCCTCCAGCCGCGACACCATTCTCCAGCTCGCCCGCAGCGCCGGCCTCAACATTCCGACCGGCTGCACCATGGGCCTGTGCGGCACCTGCAAGGTGCAATGCCTGTCGGGGGAGACCGCGATGACCCACCAGGGCGGCATTCGCGAGGAGGAAATCGCCGCCGGCCTCGTGCTGGCCTGCTGCACGAGGCCGCTTGGCCGCATCGAGATCGAGGCCTGAGATGACGATTGCCACGCACAACACCGTCGATGTCGA
This sequence comes from Labrys sedimenti, assembly GCF_034424805.1. Classification (NCBI taxonomy): domain Bacteria; kingdom Pseudomonadati; phylum Pseudomonadota; class Alphaproteobacteria; order Hyphomicrobiales; family Xanthobacteraceae; genus Labrys; species Labrys sedimenti. The sequence continues at coordinate 149,324 of NZ_JAXOUF010000001.1, read as the reverse complement.
TTCCGCCATCGTGCATTCTATCCTGAAAGCCACACGGGACGACGGTCCGGCCTTGCCGGAGGAGCAGGCCAGAACCCTCCTGCTGGCCTGGATCCTCAGCCGCGAAGACGGCGTTGACCTCGCCAGGGAAGCGGCCGATCTGAAAGTCCTGCTGCTCGAGGCCGCGACCACGGACAATCCGCTGCTGCCGCATCTGAGCACCCTGCTCGACGAGATCAGGGACCATGCCGGCCGACAACGTGGTCGGCGGCGGCGTATTGATGCCTGAAGAGGCGGACGAGACGTCCGCGGTCCCAGCCGCGGTGTCTCCCTCGCAATGCCGGAAAGATTCCCGCCGGAATCGCACCGGCTGGGATCGCCGACGTCTCGTCCGCCTCTTCTCTTCCCTTCCAGCCCGCCTCCCAGCATCCCCAGACAGAAAACCGGCGCTTCCAGGATAGTTCACCTTGACCTCTCCTGTCTCATTGCTATCATATAAGGATATCTTGATATCGTAATTCCGTTATAGGAGCTCGTGATGAGCGCTCCGGTCGAAGCCCTGTTCGCCGCGCCTGCCCAAACCGACCGGGGCGCGGAGATTCTTGCCGCCCTTACCGCCGCCGCGCGGGAGCGCATCCTCATCCTCGACGGCGCGATGGGCACGCAGATCCAGGGGCTCGGCTTCGAGGAAGACCATTTCCGCGGCGAGCGCTTCGTCGGCTGCGAGTGCCACCTCAAGGGCAACAACGACCTGCTCACCCTCACCCAGCCAGCGGCGATCGAGGCGATCCACTACGCCTATGCCATGGCCGGGGCCGACATATTGGAGACGAACACCTTCTCCTCCACCTCGATCGCCCAGGCCGATTACGGCATGCAGGAAGCGGTCTACGACCTCAATCGCGATGGTGCGCGCCTCGCCCGCCGCGCCGCGATCAAGGCGCAGCAGCAGGACGGGCGCCGGCGCTTCGTCGCCGGCGCGCTCGGCCCGACCAACCGCACCGCCTCGATCTCGCCCGATGTCAACAATCCCGGCTATCGCGCCGTCAGCTTCGACGACCTCCGCATCGCCTATGCCGAGCAGATCCGCGGCCTCATCGACGGCGGCGCCGACATCATCCTGATCGAAACCATTTTCGACACGCTCAACGCCAAGGCGGCGATCTTCGCCTGCGAGGAAGTGTTCGGCGAAAAGGATGTGCGCCTGCCCGTGATGATCTCGGGTACCATCACCGATCTCTCGGGCCGTACCCTCAGCGGGCAGACGCCGACGGCGTTCTGGCATTCGGTGCGGCATGCTCGGCCCTTCACCATCGGCCTCAACTGCGCGCTCGGCGCCAATGCGATGCGGGCGCATCTCGACGAGATCTCCACGGTCGCCGAGACCTTCGTCTGCGCCTATCCCAATGCAGGCCTGCCCAATGAGTTCGGCCAGTATGACGAGAGCCCCGAGGCGATGGCGGCACAGATCGAGGGCTTTGCCCGCGACGGCCTGGTCAACATCGTCGGCGGCTGCTGCGGCTCGACGCCCGAGCATATCCGCGCCATCGCCGAAGCCGTCGGACGGCACGCGCCGCGCCCGATTCCCGAGTTCGAGCCCAAGATGAAACTGTCGGGCCTGGAGCCCTTCACGCTCGACGCCACCATCCCCTTCGTGAACGTCGGCGAGCGCACCAACGTCACCGGCTCGGCCAAGTTCCGCAAGCTCATCACCGCGGGCGACTATGCGACCGCGCTCGATATCGCCCGCGACCAGGTGGCCAATGGCGCCCAGGTCATCGACATCAACATGGACGAGGGTCTGATCGATTCCGAAAAGGCCATGGTCGAGTTTCTCAATTTGATCGCGGCCGAGCCGGACATCGCCCGCGTGCCGGTGATGATCGACTCCTCGAAATTCTCGATCATCGAGGCCGGCCTGAAATGCGTGCAGGGCAAGCCCCTGGTCAATTCCATCTCGATGAAGGAAGGCGAGGAAGCCTTCCTGCATCATGCCCGGCTGGTGCGCGCCTATGGCGCCGCCGTGGTGGTGATGGCCTTCGACGAGCAGGGACAGGCCGACACGCTGGAACGCAAGGTCCAGATCTGCACCAGGGCCTACAAGCTCCTGACTGAAGAGGCCGGCTTCCCGCCCGAGGACATCGTCTTCGATCCCAACATCTTCGCGGTCGCCACCGGCATCGAGGAACATAACGGCTATGGCGTCGCCTTCATCGAGGCGACCAGGCAGATCAGGACCACCCTGCCCCATGCCCATATTTCGGGCGGCGTCTCCAATCTCTCCTTCTCGTTCCGCGGCAATGAGCCGGTGCGAGAGGCCATGCACGCCGTGTTCCTCTACCATACCATCCAGGCTGGCATGGACATGGGCATCGTCAATGCCGGCCAGCTCGCCGTCTACGAATCCATCGATCCGGAGCTGCGCGACGCCTGCGAGGACGTGGTGCTCAACCGCCGCGACGATGCGACGGAGCGCCTGCTGGCGCTGGCCGAACGTTTCCGTGGCGCGGGTACGAAGGAGGCCAAGGTGCAGGATCTGGCCTGGCGTGCCTGGCCGGTGGAAAAGCGCCTGGAGCACGCGCTGGTCAACGGCATCACCGACCACATCAACGAGGATACTGAGGAAGCGCGTCTGGCGGCGGAGCGCCCGCTGCACGTCATCGAAGGTCCGCTGATGGCCGGCATGAACGTGGTGGGCGACCTCTTCGGCTCGGGCAAGATGTTCCTGCCGCAGGTGGTCAAGTCGGCCCGCGTGATGAAGCAGGCCGTGGCCGTGCTGCTGCCTTATATGGAAGCGGAGAAGGCCGCCAATGGCGGCGAGGTTCGCCAGAGCGCCGGCAAGGTGCTGATGGCGACGGTGAAGGGCGACGTGCACGATATCGGCAAGAACATCGTCGGCGTCGTGCTCGCCTGCAACAATTACGAGATCATCGATCTCGGCGTGATGGTGCCTTCGAGCAAGATCCTCGAAGTCGCGCGCAAGGAACAGGTCGACATCATCGGGCTGTCGGGCCTGATCACGCCTTCGCTCGACGAAATGGTGCATGTCGCTTCCGAAATGGAGCGCGAGGGCTTCGACATTCCGCTTCTCATCGGCGGCGCCACCACCAGCCGCGTCCACACCGCCGTGAAGGTGCATCCGCGCTATGACCGTGGCCAGGCCGTCTATGTCACCGATGCCAGCCGCGCCGTCGGCGTGGTCTCCAGCCTGCTCTCCCCGACGATCAAGCCGGGCTATATCGAAACCGTCCAGGCAGAATATACCAAGGTTGCGGCGGCCCACGCCCGCAGCGAGGCCGACAAGCTGCGCCTGCCGCTCGCCAAGGCCCGGGCCAACGCCCACAAGGTGGACTGGACCGGCTTCACGGCGCCGAAACCATCCTTCCTGGGAACACGGGTCTTCGAGAACTACGATCTCGCCGAGCTGGCGCGCTATATCGACTGGACGCCTTTCTTCCAGACCTGGGAGCTCAAAGGGCGCTATCCCGCCATCCTATCCGACGAGAAGCAGGGCGCGGCCGCGCGCCAGCTCTTCGACGATGCCCAAACTATGCTGGCACGCATCATCGCGGAGAAATGGTTCCAGCCAAAAGCCATCATCGGCTTCTGGCCAGCGAATGCCGTCGGCGACGATGTCCGGCTGTATACGGACGAGAGCCGCAGCCAGCCACTCGCAAGCCTGCACACTTTGCGCCAGCAGCTCACCAAGCGCGACGGACGGGCCAATGTCGCCCTCTCCGACTTCGTCGCCCCTGAGGCCAGCGGGCACGGCGACTATCTCGGCGGCTTCGTGGTCACGGCCGGCATGGAAGAGGAAGCGATCGCCCATCGTTTCGAGCGCGCCAATGACGATTATGGCTCGATCCTGGTAAAGGCGCTGGCCGACCGTTTCGCCGAGGCCTTCGCCGAGCGCATGCACGAGCGCGTGCGCAAAGAATTCTGGGGCTATGCGGCCGACGAGAACCTCGCCCCCGACGAACTCATCGGCGAGCCCTATCGCGGCATCCGCCCTGCCCCCGGCTATCCCGCCCAGCCCGACCATACCGAGAAGGGCACGCTCTTCCGCCTGCTCGACGCCGAGGCCCGCATCGGCGTGCAGCTGACCGAAAGCTATGCGATGTGGCCGGGCGCCTCCGTGTCCGGGCTCTATTTCGCCCATCCCGATGCCTATTATTTCGGGGTGTCGAAGATCGAGCAGGACCAGGTCGAGGACTATGCGGACCGCAAGGGCATGACGGTGCAGGAAGCCGAACGCTGGCTCTCGCCGGTGCTCAACTATGTGCCCGGCGTCAAGGAGGCGGCGGAGTAAACCTCTGGGACCGCCAGCTTCCAGCTGGCTCTTCCTCACCCGAGCGGCATCGCTTCCAAGGAAGAGTCGGCAGGAAGCCGGCGGTCCCAGGATTGCCATTGATTTCGGCGCGCGCCAGGATTACCTCTTCTCCCGTGGTGATTTGGCCGGCCGGCTTGCAGCCACGTTAAACAACTCGCTAAAGGGCCGCTGGATGCATTCCATCCGTGGACCTGTCGCATTGCTTTCCGGCTGGCCCAACGTCGATCGAGTGCAACATGCCTATCAAGATTCCGGATACTTTGCCTGCCTTCTCCACCCTGGTCAGCGAAGGGGTGCGGGTGATGACGGAAACGGCCGCCATCCGGCAGGACATCCGCCCACTGCAGATCGGCCTGCTCAACCTGATGCCGAACAAGATCCGCACCGAACTGCAGATGGCGCGTCTGGTCGGAGCGACGCCGCTGCAGGTCGAGCTGTCGCTGGTTCGCGTCGGCGGCCATCGCGCCAAGAACACCTCGGAAGACCACCTGCTCGCCTTCTACGAAACCTGGGAGGAAGTCCGCGACCGCAAGTTCGACGGCTTCATCATCACCGGCGCGCCGGTGGAGACGCTCCCCTTCGAGGACGTGACCTATTGGAAGGAACTCGAGCAGATCCTGGACTGGACCACGACCAACGTCCATTCCACGCTGAACGTGTGCTGGGGCGCGATGGCGGCGATCTGGCACTTCCACCGCATTCCCAAATATGATCTGACCGAGAAGGCCTTCGGGGTCTACCAGCACCACAACCGCAAGCCGGCCTCCATCTATCTGAACGGCTTTTCGGACGACTTTCACATCCCGGTCTCGCGCTGGACGGAAGTGCGTGGCGAAGATGTGCGCAAGAACCCGAAGCTGGAGATCCTGATGGATTCGGATGAGACCGGCGTGTGTCTCATCCACGAGCAGAAGGGCAACCGGCTCTATTTGTTCAACCATGTCGAATATGAATCGACCTCGCTGGCCGACGAATATTTCCGCGACGTCGAGTCGGGCGTGCCGATCAAGTTGCCGAAGAACTACTTCCCCTATGACGACCCGTCCTTCCCGCCGCGCAATTTCTGGCGCAGCCATGCCCATCTCCTGTTCGGCAACTGGATCAACGAAATCTACCAGACGACCTCCTACGATCTGGCGGAGGTCGGCAAGGGACGTTGAGAAGCATCGGCTGCGCGGGCGCCCCGGCCCACCGCGTTTCGCGCACCCCCACCCCCGTCAATCCTTGGCGCGGTCTATGCGCATCAGCAATTGCTCGGTCTTGGCGTCCTCGATGCGGTTGTGCAGCCGGCCGGCCTCCTGCTGGTCGCGCAGGGTCTTGCTCAGTGTCACGCAGGTCTGGATCAGCATCACTGTGCCCATGCTCAGGTAGGCCTTGATCCAGATATCGACCGGAAGAAACAGGATGCCGAGGCCGACCATGCCGGCAGCACCGGCGAAGGCGGCATAGGTGAAGGTCACCCAGGCATTGGAGTGCTTGATCAGGTTTGACTGTTCCATGGGATTGTCTCGATTTTTCAGAAGTTGAAAGAAGGGTGGCTCAGGCAGCCTGTGCCGCTTGTGCCTTCAAGCGCGCCAGCACGTCCTTGGCCGTCGTCCGCGTCGAGGGGCCGAACCCCTCCGCCTCGAGCTTTTCGGCTGTCGCCGCCGAGCGCCCCCCGGTGTCAAGGGCCTCGAGCTCGAGGTCCACGTCGTCCTGATGGACCTGGCGCTCCCTGAGGCGGGCCAGCGTCCTCTCGGCGTCGGTCAGGGCCGAACCGGGTGCGGCCTCGGCGAAGCCCGATTTGAGCTTGTTCACCGTCTCGGCGGCCGCGGTGATACGCCGGCCCCGTTCGATTTCGAGAAACCGGCGCTCGGCTGCCGCCAGCTTGGTGCGCAGCCGTGCCGCTTCCGCGGCGAAAGTCGCCTGGGCGGCGGCAATGGCCGCGGCATCGTTTTCCAGATTGGCGATTTCGGCCGCCGCCTCCCCCGCCAGGTCGTCGCGCCCGCCGCGCAGCGCCTCGATGGCGCGTCCGTCGAGATCAGCGATGCGCCGCCGCAGATCGCCGAGCCGGCGCGCCTGGGCCTTGTCCTGGGCGATGGCCACCGCCAAGGCTCGCCGTCCCTGTTCGAGGCCGGCGCGGGCATCCCGGATCTGCTGGTCCAGGATCCGCACGGCATTGCGATCGATCAGATTGTCCTCCGCTTCGGCGGCAGCACCGCGGAACAAGGTCACGATGGTCTTGAACATCATGCTCTCCGTGTTATGAACAACGTTCACAATTTGAACGCTAACCGAATCATGAACTATGTTCAAGATAAATTTTGAACAATGTTCAAAAGGAACGCATCAGGGATGACGAAGGCCCAGGCAAGACGGGAAGAGCTGCGGGACAAGCTGATCGGAGCGGCCGAAAAAACCATCGCCGAACAGGGTCACGCAGCCCTGAAGGCGCGGGCTCTCGCCGAGGAGGTCGGCTGTGCCCTCGGTGCCATCTATACGGTGTTTCCCGATCTCACCGCCCTGATCCTGGCCGTCAACGCGCGCAGCTTTGGCCTGCTCGACGCCATTCTGGGACGGCAAGCCGAATTGGCCGCCATAGACGGCGGCAGCCCGCGTGCCATCGCCAATCGTACGCTGATCGCACTCGCCAACGGCTATCTCGATTTCGCCGCCGAGCATGGCGGGCGCTGGCACGCCTTGTTCGACCTTCGCCTGCCTGAAGGGCAGGAACTGCCGAAAGAGCATCTCAGCCGGCAGGACGTCCTGTTCAGGCATCTGGAAGCCCCCCTTGCCGTGCTCCAGCCTGGCCTCGCCGCCGCCGAAAGAGCCTTGCTCGCCCGCTCCCTATTCTCGGCCGCCCATGGCATGGTGCTGCTTGGTCTCGAGGGCAAGCTGGTGCAGTTGCCCCTGCCCTATCTGCGCGAACAGATCGCCCTGGTGGTCAGCGCCATGGGCCGGGGCCTCGAAAGTGCATGAGAAACCACCGGTTGCCGGGATGGCTCAACGCAGACCCAGCCGCCTGGCGACACGCTTGCGGTGGTCGATGACCGTATGCCGGTAGAGCGATGGGTCCAGCCGCAATTCCGGTGAGATTGGCCATTTCATTCCTGCCAGATCCAGCATGGTCTGGGCATTGCTGCCCATTTTCGACATGCCCGTGCCCCCTTCGCCGAAGCGTGCCACCGCATTGTCGCCGAGCCGAACGATCTGGCCGTTGTTGGGGCCATTGATGCCTCGCGTGCAAGGCCATGCGCAGATCACGTCCTCGAAGGCCAGGCCGCATTCCGGCGTCAATATGGCGAGGATGCTCGCCAGCGCATTGATGGCGTAGCTCCGGCTATAGACAGGCAGGCCGATCATGCCGCCACAGGTCAGTTTCATCACCAGATGGCTGGAGGTTCGCCCCATCTCGACGAAATGCGTCTGTTTCATTCCGGTAAAAGGCAGGTTCCGCACCTTGTCGGGATCGGTGATCCTGAACAGGAGCTGGGCCGAAAGGCCGGTCGCGATGGTCTGATGGGGAACGGGCAGATCGAGGCCAAGGCGATCCGACAGGGCCGGCAGCATGTGGCCGGTCGGCTCATAATGGAATGTCGCCGTCGGGCCGAGCGAGAGGCACAGATGGTCCAAGGCCAGATGCGAGGGCATCCCCGTGTTCATGTCCTCCACGGTGACCGCAGCCGCCCGGGCCGTGCCATGCCCGTCCTCCTCGAAATAGACCTGCGTCAAGCGCTGCCGGTGCCGGCATTCGATGCCGTTGCGCTCCATGGCGTCCATGCAGAGGCGATCGAAACCATGGCGAATGCAACCATTGTCCAGGAAGAGATCGCCTGACACCACGCGATTCAGGATGGCGGAGCCATAGAAGGCCTCCAGGCTGGCCGCGTCGAGCTTGCGGATCGCCAGACCGACATCCTCCGCAAGCTCGCGGTTGTCGACCAGGGAAGCCTCATGGTTCCTGCGCGAGAGATAGAGGAAGACGGCACGTGGACTCTCCTGGTGGAGACGCAGCCGGATCTCCATCTGCCGCTCGATCTCGGCGAGAATCCGCGTCGAAACCTTGCTGGCCAAGCGGCTCTTCAGATGAGCCGTCGGCCATCCCCGGAGTTTGCGAACGCGCTGCGCCAGGCCGTGCCATTCGTTGTGAAGATAGACAGGCAAATCCCGCAACCGAACGCCGCGGGGCCAAAGGTCGACCTTCCTGTAATCGACGCCGAGGGCAACCGAAGCATCCGCCTCGCCGAAGATGGCGCGTCGGAGGGCGGTACCCAGGATGCCGAGCCCGGTGTTGTCGAGTTCGGCGTTGAGCGCATTGGCATGATTGACGTGCTCGTAACTCGCCGAACCGCTTTCATTGGACTGCTCGGCTCCATCCAGCACGAACACCACGTCCGACGCGTCGGCAGGGTTTGTTTGCAAGCCGCTCAGAAGGGCGCCGATCTTGGCGGCGGGACCTCCGGCAAATATCGCCCTCGGCCGGCAGATACCGACCTCGCGTGCCTTGCGGTGCTCCCCGGCAACCCGCCGCGCCTCTTCGCAGGCTGTATCGAGCCGTGCGACGAAAACCTTGTTCTGCCCCCTCACCCGCACGTCCTTGCAGGCAAAGGCGGGCTGATAGGGACTTTCGGAGATCAAGAAGGGATTGGCTGCCACCATGGCTTCATAGGCCTGGCGTACTGGGGCAGACGGATTGACCCATGTCGCCTTGCCCGCGAAATAGTCCCCATCCAAGAGGTAGTCCAGAAACAGGCCGCCCGAGGGATTGGCCCGGGTCATCGCCCTGCGCAGGTGGTCCAGCGAGGGGAACACCCGCGTCGGATCCGCGTTGAAATAGCCGGACGAGGCCCCACAGCCGGCTTCAGGACGTTCGAGGCGGGGAAAACAAGTCTCGGAATGCATGCCGCTATCAGGAAAGGCTGGGATATCGACCTTCGTCCACCACCTCTATCTACAACCATAGATGGTATGATTTAAGAGCAAACAACGACCAGGCGTTCTACGGACCTTCGCTTCCCGCGGATCGCAAGACGCCCTGGCGTGACTGCATCGTCTTGCCGCCGCCGAGCGCCGAGGTGATGGCCCAGGTGAATCCGGGCGGAATGGTGTTCCGGTGGTTCTTGCCCGGCACCACCAGGGTACGGATGGACAGGCTTGGGAAGCTGCGCTGTTTCAGCTGCGCCTCGAACGCCTTCATGTCGCCGACCATGTCCCTGGTCTGGCCACGCCGGGCCGGCTCGTAACGGCTGACTTCCAAGCCGCCGGCATACATCAACACGTTGGCCTTCAGGTCGCTGTTGGCTTTGGCATAGTTGGTTTCGAGCGCCAGAATGGCGTGATCCGCGAACCAGAGCGACAGGCTTCCGAGAATGTAGGTCTTGAACAGGCCCGGCTCCGTCAGCAGGATGCGGGTGCCCAGGAGACCGCCATAGGAATGTCCCCAATAGAGACGCAGGCCGGGGTCCACCCGATACAAGCTCTCGACATGGGGGATCACCGTGGCGCGCAGATAAAGCTGATAGGCCTGTCCGCCGCCATAGGCGGTATCGCCGGGCTTGAGGGGAACAGGGGTGTAGTCGCGCTTGCGGCTCACCTCCAGGGTCTCTCCCTTGGCATAGGAAAGCCCGATGGGTTCTTCGGTCAGTTCCCCCTTGCTGTAAAGGGCTTTGACCAGGCAGGTCAGCGGACGGGTCGCACGGCCGCCATCGGCCAGATAGAGAACCGGGTGACGCTTCGAGGTATCGGCGTCGTAGTCGGGCGGCAGGCTGATCTCGACGTCATAGGATCGCCCGGAAACCGGATCCGGCACCGACAGGGTCTGGATGCCGCCGGGATCGCAATTGCGCCAATTGCCGGGCTTGGTCTGCGCTGCGGCCGCCGGCGTGCCCAGGCCCAGGAGAGCGATTGCGGCCCAGCCGAGTGCGGCTCGCACGACATCCCGCCGAACCAACTGCCAGACACCGCGCCCTGTCCGATGCAAAGCCGACACGCAAAGGCCCCCTGGATCCGCCTGCATTACCTTCACCGCGCCGAGAGGCCGCCGAGAGCCGAAGTGATGGCCCAGGAAAAGCCTGGCGGGATGGCGGTGCGGTGATTCTTGCCGGCCACGACCAGAGAGCGAATGGTCAGGCTCGAAAAACCCCGCGATTTCAATCGCTTCTCGAATGTCCTGACATCGGCGACCATGTCCTGGGTATTGCCCCGCCGGCCAGGATCGTAGCGGCTGATCTCGTCGCCGCCGACATAGATCAGGACATCAGCCTCGAGATCGCGGTGCGTCTTGGCGTAATCGGCCTCGATCGACAGAATGGCATAGTCGGCGAACCAGAAGGACGGACTGCCGAGAATATAGGATCGGAAGAGGCCGGGTTCCGTCAGCAGGATGCGCGCGCCCAGAAGCCCGCCATAGGAATGCCCCCAGAACAGCCGCCGCCCCGGATCGGCGCGATAAGAGCCCTCGATCGCGGGAATGACGGTCCTGCCGAGATAGACCTGGAAGGTCCCGGCCCCACCATAGCCGGATTTGTCGGCCACCGGCGTATAGTCCCGCGCCCGGCTCACCGCGAAACCTTCGCCCCTGGCATAGGAAAGGCCGACGAGGATGGGCTCATCCGCGAGCCTGCCTTCGCGGTGGAGCTTTCTCACCAGCCGAAGGGCCTCCTGGCGCCGGGGTTCCTTCGACAGGCAGGTGGCCGATGTGGCAAGGTGCCCCCCATCGGCATAATAAAGTACCGCAAAGCGCTTGGTTGGATTGGCCTGATAATCCGATGGCAGCGTGATCTCGACATCATAGGATCGCCCCGAAACGGGATCGGGAATCGAGCGGATCTGCGTGCCGCCGAGATCGCATCCCGGCGTCTCCGCGGCTTCGGCAGGAGCGGAAATGGCGCACAATAGCGCCACAACGGCTGCGATCACTCGGATATTCGCAAGAAAAATCAATAAAACAACACCTGAACTATCGCTGAACAGTCATCCGCATCGAATGTTCAGCGCCCTTCTCGCGAAGGTCAGCCACGACGGCGGCGGGGTAACCGTGAGTTCGAGCCCGCCGCCACTGCCCTACGGCTTCATGTTGGACTTCACGGCCTCGACCAACTGCTTCATCGAGAAGGGCTTGGGCAGGAAGGCGAACTCCTCGCCCTCCGGCATGTTCTTGGCGAAGGCTTCCTCGGCATAGCCGGAGACGAAGATGATCCGCGTCTTCGACTGGCGCCTGCGCATCTCCTTGAGCAGGGTCGGCCCGTCCATTTCCGGCATCACCACGTCGGAGACGACGAGATCGATCTCGCTCTCGCCTTCGTCGATGATCTGCAGGGCCTCGATGCCGGAGCCGGCCTCGATCACCTCGAAGCCGCGTGCCGCTAGGGTACGCGCGGAGAGCGCGCGCAGAGCTTCCTCGTCCTCGACCAGCAGGATGCGGCCGCGCCCGGTGAGATCGGTCATCTCCTTGGCCTTGGCCGGCGTCGAACCAGCCTGGTCCGGAGCACTCTCAGCCTCGACGGTTGCGGCCTTCGCCGGCTCGACCAGACGCGGCAGGAAGATCTGGAAGATCGTGCCCTTGCCCTCCACCGAATGGACGAGGATGGAGCCACCCGTCTGCTTGACGATGCCGTAAACGGTCGAAAGCCCAAGGCCGGTGCCTTTGCCGACGTCCTTGGTGGTGAAGAAGGGCTCGAAGATCTTGTCCAGAACGGCCGGCGGTATGCCGCTGCCATTGTCCTCGACTTCGACGGTGACATAGTCGGCCGGCGGCAGTTCGCTGCGGTCGAGGGCGCTCGCCTCCGAGATCGGCACATTGCGCGTGCGGATGATCACCTTGCCGCCGTCGGGCATGGCATCACGCGCATTGACGGTGAGGTTCATCACCACTTGTTCGAACTGGTTGACGTCCACCTTCACCGGCCACAGATCGCGGCCATGCACGACCTCCAGCGCCACCTTCTCACCCAGCAGGCGCCGCAGCAGCATCGACAGGTCCGACATCGCGTCGTTGAGGTTCAGCACCTGCGGGCGCAGGGTCTGGCGGCGCGAGAAGGCAAGCAACTGGCGCACCAGATTGGCGGCGCGGTTGGCGTTGCTCTTGATCGCCATGATGTCCTGGAAGGCGGGATCACCGGGCTTGTGGCTGCCGAGCAGGGAATCGGCCGCCAGCATGATCACTCCGAGCACATTGTTGAAATCGTGCGCCACGCCGCCGGCGAGCTGCCCGACCGCGTTCATCTTCTGGCTCTGGGTGAACTGCTCCTGCAGCGTGCGCTGCTCGGTGGTGTCGATCATGTAGACGATCGCCGCTTCCTTCTCGTTCTCGCCGCGATCGACGGGCGCGAACCAGAAGCGGGCGGAGCGGCTGCCCTGTCCGACCAAGGAGGCCTCGGCCGGTTCGATGTCGCCCCGACCGGCCATGGCAAGGCGGGTCAGTTTGCTCAGCCCCTCGCGGTCGCGCTCGATGACGGCCTCGAGCAGGGAATGGCCCGGCGCATCGCCGTTGAGGGACTCCTTGAACAGCCGCATGAACGCTGCGTTGGTACGCGCGATCCTGGCGTTTTCGTCAATGGTCGCAATGGCCAGGGGAGAATTGTTGAAGAAGCGGGCAAACCGCACTTCTGCCGCCCGCAGGCCTTCGGAGACGTCGCCGCCCGGGCCGCGATAGATCACCAGCGTGCGCGACGGACCGGGCTGGCCGTCGGCGGCAAAGGCGATCTTGTGGAACAGGCGCACCGGCATGATGGTGCCGTTGCGCCGCCTGAGATCGATGTCGAAAATCTCGGTGCGCACGCTGCCCGGCTCGCTGGCCTGCGTCACGACCAGGGCGCCGGCATTGCCGGGGGCGATATCGGCCAGCGTCAGGCCACCCGTGCCGAACTGGGCGAGATCATAGTCGAGCCAGCCGGCAAGCGTGGCGTTGAGATAGACGATCTCGCCCGAGGGATCGGCGGAGAAGAAACCGGCCGGCGCATGGTCGAGATAATCGATGGCGTGCTGCAACTCCTGGAACACGTTTTCCTGGCGCTCGCGCTCGCGCGTGATGTCGGCGACGGTCCATACCGTTTCCCCTGCTCCAGACGGGCGCTCGATCGGGCGCACCCGCACGCGATACCAGGAAGCCGTTCCGGCAGGCGGGGCGGAAGCGATGCGGAACTCCTCGGCGAGGCGCTGGCCGACCCGTGCGGCCTGGGCCAGGCGGTAGGTTGCCTCCGAAACGTCGGGGTCACCGGTGAAGGCCCGTTCCACCGTGCGGATGTCCTGCTCGCCCATCGCACCGGTCAGCATCAGATAGGCCGCGTTGGCATAGATGATGCGACCATCCTTGTTGGTGACGAGGATGCCTTCGGGAGAATCGTCAGCGATCAGCTTGGTGAGATCGTTGCGGGCAGTCGCTGTCAGGCCGAAATGCGCGATACCCATTGCCAAGGCAAACATCATCAACATGCCGAGGATGGCAAAGATCGAAAGAATGCCGAAACTCGCAGCCCACCCCCATTCAGATGGAAGCAGATAAACGCCAAAGGCAATCACGATGATCACCGCTGCGAGCACGAGCACCCAGAAGATGCCGCTGGGCCGTTCGCTGCGATCGACCGCGGCGCCGCGTGCCGCCGCCTCCTCGCCTTCAGCCATGTTCAACCCCACCGCGCATCGTCAAAGGGCGATTCGCTCCGGCGAACCGCATAATGGTCAGTTTGGCTTAGCAGTTCACATTTCAAAATGTGTTAACCTCGTTGACCAAAAATATCCTGACCCTTTGCGGCGATTTAGCACCATCCAAAGATGTGCCGGGCCATGGTGCATCCCTGCTGAAACAGGCGAGAGGAAAGAAAAATCCGCCTCTTTTGCGGCATTTCTCCGGTTTTTTGGCCAAATTCAAGGGACAAGCCTCAGTTTAGCGACTTTGCTGTTGATTCTTGCACGTTAACCGTCTTCTAAGAAACCAGCCCGGAAAGAGTACTGGTCGCATCAGGCTGCCATCCCCTATCGGCACCGGACCAGATCTAAGGAATTATATCGATGGATTCGTTGAACTCTTGGCTGCCCGCGCAGTTGTTCACCTTGGCTGGCCTGCTGTTGGTGGTGGGAGTCGTCTTGATGTTCATCTGGCGGGCGATCAACCGCCCCCAGGTCGGCGGCGCCAAAGGTGGACGGCAGTCGCGGCTCGGCGTGGTTGATTCATACGGCGTCGGCACCCGCCAGCTCGTGCTGGTGCGGCGCGACAATGTCGAACATCTGATCATGATCGGCGGCCCGAACGATGTCGTCGTCGAATCCAGCATCCTGCGCGCCCGTCCGGCCGGCCAGGCTGCACGCCCGGCCACGCCCGGTACAACACCGCCCCCGGTCCAGGAACGTACGACGGCCGTCGCCGTTCCGCCCCGGCAAGTCGAGGAAGATTTTGCCCGTCCGGAGCCCGTCGAGCCTCCGCCAGTCGCCAAGATCGAGACGCCAGTTCCGGCCCCGGCCACAACACCGCTCAGCAGGACCTCTCCAGCCGCCGCGACCACGCCCCCGGTACCTTCGACGACCTCCGCTACGCGTCCGGGCGTGGTGCCCCCGCGTGAACCGGGCTTCTTCCAGCGCGCCACGTCGCGTCTGCCAAATTTCGGCCGGCCCGCGGCCACGGCGACGCCTGCTCCCGTCGCGCCGGCCGTGCCTACGGCCGAGGAGCCTCGCGCCACCATCGATACCGCGCATTTCGAAGAGCTTTTGGCCGGCGATCCGCCTGCAACCACTGCCGCGCCGAAGCCGACCGTATCCGCGGCCCCTGCTGCACAGACAACGGCGGCTCCCAAGCCCAAGGCTGAGCTC
Organism: Labrys sedimenti; assembly: GCF_034424805.1. Lineage (NCBI taxonomy): Bacteria > Pseudomonadati > Pseudomonadota > Alphaproteobacteria > Hyphomicrobiales > Xanthobacteraceae > Labrys > Labrys sedimenti. The sequence goes on along the minus strand of NZ_JAXOUF010000001.1, from coordinate 134,233 downwards.
GATTTCGAAGTCGCGGAAGGACTCGATCTCGAGCCCGCGCCCGAGACGCGCGAACCGCCAGCGCCGACCACCACCACGCGCCTGACGCTGCCCGAGATTCGGCTGCCGGATCTGCGCTTACCGGAATGGCGCCGCCCCGAAGCGACACCGGCTCCGACGCCTGCCCCGCGCCAGGCGCCGGAACTTCGGGTCGAGCCTCGTTTTTCCGCCGATCCGCGCCCGACCGGCGAGCCCTTACCGACTCCCGGCGGCCGCATCGAGCCCTCGCTGGGCATGCCGGCGCCACGCCCCCAAGCCGAGCCGACGCGTACGGAGCCTTTCCGGGTCGGTGAAAGACTGACGACGCCGACACGCCCAGCCACCACGGCGCCTGCGCCGAGCACGACAACCGCGCCGGCCACCACCGCAGCGCCGACACCGACAGCGGCCTCCACGCCGACACCACCTCCGGCGCCGACGACCACGCCGGCCCCGGCCGAGGCCGAAGACCCCTTCGCCAGCCTCGAGGAGGAAATGGCGAGCCTGCTGGGACGAAACAGGGACGACAGCAAGAAGTCCTGAATGGGCAAACGATCAACGGGCGGATCTTCCGCCCGTTTTCTTTTGGTGTCGTGGCTGCAAACCCTGCACACCGGCAGGCGCGGGAAACACGATAGGAGCTGGGATATTTGCGTTTCCTGCCGGGACCAGCGCAATATCCAGGCCGGCCGGGCTCGACGCCTCAATTCATCCGACACGTGGCTTGCACATTTCGTGGCGGGGGTCGAATAAGGCGGTCTCGCGCCATGTTGCCCTGCCCCTCAGAGAATTCCGGTTCCCCTGCCATGCGCTCCTTCCTTGCAGATCTCAGCGGCCAGTCGGCCGGCATGGGCATCCTTACCGCTGTGGTCGGCTATACCAGCTCGGTGGCGGTGGTGATCAATGGCATGAATGCCGTCGGCGCTTCGCCGGGGCAGATCGCTTCGGGCCTCGCCGCTTTGTGCGTCACCATGGGCCTGTGCGGCGCCGGCCTCAGCCTCGCCACTCGCATGCCGGTCTCAACGGCCTGGTCGACGCCCGGCATGGCCCTCCTGGCGGGCCTTGCAGCGCCAGCCGGGGGTTATCCCGCTGCCGTGGGCGCCTTTCTGGTCACCGGCGTGCTGATCATGGTGGCCGGCTTATGGTCTCCCCTCGGCAAGCTGATCATCCGTATTCCTCGTCCCATCGCAGGCGCGATGCTGGCCGGCATCCTGTTCAAGCTGTGCCTTGCCCCGGTGATCGCCATCGGCCAGGTGCCGAAATTCGCCATACCCGTGGTGCTGACCTGGCTGGTGGTCGGGCGTTTCTACCGCCTATGGGCCGCGCCCGCAGCGCTCGCTGTCGCCTTGGGCGCCATGGCCTTCGACGGCCAGGCAAGTTCACTGCCGCTGGCTCTCCCGTCGCTTGAATTCGTGACTCCAAGCCTCGATTGGCAAACACTGATTTCGATCGGGCTGCCGCTCTTCATCGTCACCATGGCCTCGCAGAACATTCCAGGCCTGACCGTGCTGGCCGCCTATGGCTATCAGGTATCGACACGGCCTGCCTTCCTCGTGACCGGGGGCGTGTCGGCCCTCTCCTCGCTGCTGGGCGCTCCCACCATCAACCTCGCCGCCATCACCGCCGCCCTCTGCGCAGGTCCGGACGCCCATATCCGGCCCGAGCGGCGCTATACTGCCGCAGTGGTCGCCGGATTGTTCTATGCGGCGATCTTCTCGTTGCTGTCGGCGATCGCCGCCGGCCTGGTCGCCGCCTCCTCCCCGATCCTGATCGAAGCGGCGGCGGGACTGGCGCTGGTAGGCGCTTTCGGGGCCTCCCTGCTTGGCGCCGTGCAGGAAGAAAGCCAGCGCCTCCCAGCGCTCGCAACCTTCCTGATCACTGCATCCGGCTTCAGTCTCTACGGCATCGGTGCCGCCTTCTGGGGCCTTTGTGCAGGGCTTGTCGTGCTTATGCTCTATTCCGGCGCAAACAGAGGCACGACAAAGGCAAAAAAAAGCGCTACATAGATATGCGATGTTCCACGTATCTCCACAGGGCTGAGAGGTGCGGGACGCTTGGGCCCATCCTGGATGCAAGCCCCTGCGTGATGAGTTCCGGCCGGCTGACAGGGAAGCCGCCCGACGCTCCAATCGCCGAACCTAGAGCAAAGCGCGTTCATGACTGAACGCTTGTTTGCTCTAACTCCTTGGTTAGACGCGTCTTTGCGATTCTGGGTGACTCCGTAAGATCGCAAAACGCTACGGAAGCGGTCTGTCCGCATCACACGAGCTGGCCGGTATGTTTCTGCCGCACCAGGATTGTGCTTGAGCTGCCATGATCATTGTTGAGATACCCTGGATCGATCCCCTAGAAGCTGCGGCCGCCATGGCCAGCCAGCCGCGACTGGCCCTGCTCGACAGCGCCATGCCCCATGAAACGCTGGGGCGGTGGTCCTATCTGGCTGCCTCCCCTTTCGGCCAGTTCCAGGTCGTCGACGGCGTTGCGCGCTGGAACGATGCCGTCATCGACGGCAGGCCCATGGAGGCCTTGCGTCATCTGCTGCGGCAGCATGCCCGCCCCACGATGCCGGGAGCGCCTCCCTTCACAGGCGGCGCGATCGGTAGCTTCGCCTATGAAGCGGGCCACCTGTTCGAGCGTTTCGGACCGTCGGTTCCATCAGCCGCGCCGGGCGTTCCCCAGATAGACCTGCCGTTCTACGACCACCTCCTTGCCTTCGACGCCATCGAGAAGCGTGCCTTCGCCATCGCGCCGAACCAGACGGGCATCGAACGGCTCGTCGAAGGGCTCGAGGCCCAGCCTCACCGGACATCGGCTCCGCGTGCATTGACTTGGCACGACAGCCGCAGCCGGAGCGAATACGAAGCCGAGGTCGCACGCGTGGTCGGCTATATCCGCGACGGCGACATCTTCCAGGCCAATCTCTCCCATCGCTTCAGCGCCACGCCCCAGCAAGGCGCCGACCCGCTGGCGACCTATCTCGCCTTGCGGCGATCCAATCCGGCGCCGTTTGCCGCCCTGCTGGTCGATGGCAGCAACTTCATCGCCTCCACCTCGCCCGAGCGCTTTCTGCGCCTGGACGCCGGTGGGGTCGAGGCCAGGCCCATCAAGGGCACCAAGCGCCGCTGCGCCCACCCCGCCATGGATATTGCCATCGCCCAGTCGCTCGCCCGCAGCGAAAAGGACCGGGCCGAGAACATCATGATTGTCGACCTCCTGCGCAACGACCTGTCGCGGGTCTGCGATGCGGGCAGCGTCGAGGTTCCCCTCTTGTGCGGCATCGAAACCTATGCCTCGGTGCACCATCTGACTTCGGCGGTTACGGGCCGCCTCAAGGAAGGGCTCGACGTGACCGACCTGATCGCCGCCACCTTCCCGGGCGGCTCGATCACCGGGGCACCAAAGATCCGCGCCATGGAGATCATCGGCGAACTCGAGCGCGAGCCGCGCGGCGCCTATTGTGGTGCGATCGGCTGGATCGGCTTCGACGGCGCTGCCGATCTCAACATCGCCATCCGCACCCTCAGCTATGACGGCAAGGACCTTTCGATCCGAGCCGGAGGCGGCATCACGCTGCTTTCCGATCCCTTTGCCGAATATGACGAGACCCTGGCCAAGGCCGAGCGGCTCATTGCGGCCTTCGAGGATCCCGCCCGCGCGGAGGAAGCGGCATGATCCTGATCGTCGACAATTACGATTCCTTCGTCTTCAACGTCTCACGCTATTTCGAGGAGGCCGGTGCGAGGACCCATGTCGTCCGCAATGACGCCGTGAGCGCCGATGACGTCATCCGCCTCGGCGCTCAAGCTCTGGTGTTTTCACCTGGTCCGAAGGCACCGCGCGATGCCGGCGCTTCGCTCGACCTGATCAAGCTCTTTTCGGGCAAGCTGCCCATCCTCGGTATCTGCCTCGGCCACCAATGCATCGGCGAAGTCTTCGGCGGGCGCACAGCCCATGCCCGCACGCCCATGCACGGCCGCGCTTCACGTATTGAGCATCAGGGCGGCGGCCTGTTCGCCGGGCTGCCGCAGCCCTTCGAGGCGGCGCGCTATCATTCGCTGATCGTCGAGATCGACGAGGATGGCCCGCTGGAGGTCACGGCGCGCAGCGACGAGGGCGAGATCATGGCACTCACCCATCGCCAGCATCCCACTTTCGGCGTGCAGTTCCATCCCGAGTCGATCCTGACGCCGCAGGGACATCAGATCATCAGCGCGTTCCTGGATCGCGTGCAGTGAGCTTCTTTCTTCATCGTCTCATGGGGGACGGCAATGCCGACGCCCCACTGGTCAATGCCCTCGATCGCGGCTTCCAGCTCGGGGATGGCGTATTCGACACCATGAGCTGCTTCAAGGGACGCCCTTTTGCAGAAGAGCGTCACCGCGCCCGGCTCATCCGACATGCAGCAACCATCGGCATCGATGTCGACCCATCCCTGTTAAAGGCGGCGCTTGACAGCCTGCTGGAAGAGTTGGGCGAACGGCATGCCATCCTGCGCACCACGGTGACGCGAGGGCAGGCTGCCCGGGGCCTGTGGCCGCCGCCAGGCACCCAACCATCGAGTGTCTCGCCCACTATCCTGGTGACGGCCCAGCCCTGGAGCTCCTCGCTTGTCGGCCAGCCTGCAAGGCTGTGCGAAGCCGAGTTACCGCGTAATCAGCTCTCGCCACTCGCCCGCCTGAAATCCCTCAACTATCTTGACAACATCCTGTCCGCGCGCCGGGCCGCTGAAGCCGGCGTCGACGATGCCCTGATCCGCAATCTCGACGGCAACGCAGTCTCATCCACCATCGCCAATCTCTTCGCCATCGTCGATGGCCGGTTCGTCACTCCTCCCTGCGCCGATGGCTGCCTCGACGGTGTCATGCGCGAACTGGTGCTGGAGGAAGCGAAGGCCCTAGGCTTCGACGTCAGCGAGGCCAGTCTCACACCGGCCCTGCTCGAGCGGGTGGAAGCCCTGTTCCTCACCAATTCCGTGCGCCTGATCCGTCCGGTCATGGCGCTGGGCAACCGAAGCCTGGTCCCGTCTCCCCGGGCAGCCTTGTCCATCAACCGCCTCTTCAATGCCCTCCTGGCCCGCATCACACACGACACCGGCGCGCGCCTTGAGGTAGTCCTTCCCATCCAGTGAGCAGTGCTTCCATGATCTACGTCGCCCTCGGTGCCAATCTGCCATCCTCCGAAGGAGCTCCCCGGGAAACCCTGCGCCGGGCAGTATCCGCCCTGGCGGCCCGTGGATTGACGATTTCCGCGCGTTCGCGCCTGTTCCTGACCGAGCCGGTGCCGCGCTCGGACCAGCCCTGGTATGCCAATCAGGTCATCGCCGTCGAGAGCGCCCTCAACCCCCACCAGATTCTTTCTATCCTGCTCGACGTGGAATTGCAGTTCGGGCGCGAACGCAGCGAACGCAATGCAGCCCGCACGCTGGATCTCGACCTGATCGGCTATGGCAGCGACATCATCGATACGCCGGACCTCGTAGTGCCGCATCCGCGCATGCATGAGCGGGCCTTCGTGCTCGCTCCGCTTGCCGACATCGCCCCGAGTTGGCGCCATCCCGTCAATGGCGAAACCGTCAGCCTGATGCTGGCGCGCAGCGATCGAGCCCATGTGCGAGCGCTCAGGACGGTGCCGCTGCTGATGGGCATCGTCAACGTCACCCCCGATTCCTTTTCCGACGGCGGACGCTATGACAACGCCGAGACGGCCATCGCCCATGCCCGCCAGTTGATGGAGGAAGGTGCCGACATTCTCGACATCGGTGGCGAATCGACGCGTCCGGGGGCCACTCCCGTCGACATCGAAACCGAATGGCAACGCGTCGGTCCGGTGATCGAGGCTCTCGCCGAGGAGGCCAAGCGGCGCTACCGTCTGATCTCAATCGATACCCGCCATGCCGAGATCATGGCGCGCGCACTTGCTGCCGGCGCCACCATGATCAACGACGTCACGGCCTTGGACGATCCGGCCAGCCGCAGGGCCGTCGCCGATCATGATGTCCCCGTGGTGCTGATGCATATGCAAGGCGATCCGCAGAGCATGCAGGTCAATCCGGTTTATGCCGATGTGGTGAAGGATGTCTGCGCCGAGTTGAGCTTCAAATGCGAGCGCGCCATCAAGGATGGCATCGCCGCCTCACGCTTGTGGCTCGACCCCGGCATCGGCTTCGGCAAGACGATGGAGCACAATCTGGCCCTGCTCGACGCCACCCCGCAATTGCGTGCCCTGGGCTTTCCCGTGCTGATCGGGGCCTCCCGCAAGATCTTCATCCGCGGCGTCGATCGCCATGGGCCGGCCTCGGAGCGCGTAGCCGGATCGGTTTCCGCCGCTCTCTCCGCCGCGCAGCGCGGCGCCGATGCGGTACGCGTCCATGATGTCGCACAGACGCGGCAAGCCCTGGCGGTCTGGAGCGCGGTAGAAGGGCAGGCGATGAGCTGATTGGAGACTCAGACGACCCGGCGCAGCCGTGGCTGGCGGTCGAAGAAGCGAAACAGGAGCAGGCCAGCCAGGAATCCGCCTATGTTGCCCGGCCAGCCGGGCATCACCTGCGACGTGGTAAGGATCAGCGGACTGACGGCATTCCAGGCCGTGATGAAGGCGAAGACGGCGAGCCAGATGCGCACGTTCTGGTCCGCCAGGGCATCCCGCAAGGTCCAGGCCGGCTTGCGAAAGGCCGCCCCGCCGGCGACGCGAAAAGCGGCCATCGCCGATCCGCCCTTGAAGAGGAAATGGATCGAAGCCGCGAACAGGCCCGACAGACCGCCGCCCGCTCCCACCATGGCGGCCGCGCTGCCCCAGTAGAACAGCAGGCAGGCGAACGAGCCTGCAATGGTGCACAGGGCGGTGAAGGCCACAAAGCGCCAGGTACCGAAGCGCCAAGCCACCGCAGCACCCAGGATCAGCAGGGCCGCGCCATTGATCATCAGCGTGCCCGGGTCGGACTGAAGAAAGAAACAGGTCAGGAAGCCGGCAATATCGGCAAGATGTCCACCGGGCCAGGCAATGCTCTCCCCGATCGAGGGATCGTAGCGCAGGGGCGTGAAGGCAAAGACCCCGACCAGCCAGCCGCTCCAACTTCCGGGTATCACCGCCCGAGCAATGTGAACGAGGACGATAAGGCCGGTGAGCAGCAGCACGACCGCCGGCACGTTGAAGGCCGCCGGCGGATCGATATTGCCGCGCGATTTCAATGACAAAGACATATCTCCTGAAGCAGGAAGCAAACTGTGGTCATTCGCTCCGTCATTCTTAACATCGATTCGGTCGCGTTAACCTTTTGTTAACATTAATAATTCGTTTCCAGGCGGTAACCATCCTGCCCCCTGCCGTCCGCTCCCATGCCGGTGCTATCGTCACCTCCTCGCCCGCCTATGACGGGCGAGAGCGGCGTTCGAACGAAGGTCGCTCGCATTGCTGAAGCACGGGCACGGGCCGATCACAATCGGATCATGCCACCGGCGCCTTGTGATCCGGCAGATATGCCACAAACCACAGGACGCTCTGGCCAATCCGTCGGATTGGCTTGGAAACAGAGAGTTAGAGCAAAGGGCGTTCAGCCATGTACGCGCATTGCTCTGGGGGCGGCTGACCAATGAAGAATACGGCGACACGCGATCTCTACGGCTATTGGGACCAGTTGCGCGGTCAGCGAGCCGCTCCCGAACGTGTCGACATCGATCCGGCCGCCATCCGCCGCGTGCTGGGCGATACCTTCATCGTGGAGATCGACAAGAACCGCAGCTTTCCGTTCCGCCTGGCCGGAACCCGGATGTGCGCCCTGCTCGGCCAGGAACTGCGCGGTGCTTCCCTGCTCGATCGCTGGACCGACCGAACTGGCCTGGCGGAACTGGTAATGGCGGTATCGTCGGACCTGACGGCACGGGTGATCGCGCTGAGCGGCAGCACGCTGCAAGGCCATCATCTCGATCTGGAATTGCTGCTCCTGCCGCTCCATCATCGCGGCAAGGCCAATTCGCGTATCCTCGGCAGCCTGACACCAGGCGAGGCCCCCTATTGGATCGGCCTGCATCCCATTTCGCGTTTCGATATCGTCTCAGTGGAAGAGATCCCAGCGACCGCACGCGTTCAGCGACATACGGCCCTGCCTACCGGTATCCGGCGTTATGGCCATCTCACGCTGGTCGAAGGTGGCAAGGCCAGCGCCTGACTGATTCTGCGTTTCCTATCCAAGAGTATTTTCTCGACCGAAAGCCCTTAGTGCAACCGATAAGCCTGATCGCGCAGCGAACCCGCCCGGCTGCAACGAAGCAGTTCGCCCCCCACGCCATCATCGGACAAGCGATCGCGAATGGTGGTGAAACGATCCAGTTCATGGTGATAATCATCGGCAAGGACCTGCCAGTCCTCGACCTCTTCGAGCCTCGAGGCGGCGAAACGGTCGGCAGCAGCCGCCATATCGGCATAAGCCAGGGCCACCGGCGAGGTCCGGAATAGCGTGGTTTCGTTCAGGGAAACTTCGCCGGTATCGAGATCGCGAGCCTGGACGAGAAAGCCGTCAGACTGCGCGATGACTTCGTAGCACCAGCCCTGCCCTTCTGTACTTGCGATCAACATGGCGTCCTCCATCCACTCAACTTACGGCCATGATGCCAGAGCGGTGAAACTTCGAAGTGCCATCCTGCACACGTCATGGTTAACGCTTGATAACCAACAATGTTCAGGTACCTGGCGATTACGTGCCATAATGACGCATGGAGTGTGACTATAGCGTGAACGCGCATCGAAGCATTCACACAGCCGTTGAGGACGCCTCAAAAGCCTAAACGAGGCCGATGGTGCGCAACTCGCGCTGGAGCTCGATGGGCAGGTCGGCGTCGGCCGAGCCGACCGTGGCGAGATCGGGCGGCGCGTCGGCCGCGCTGAGATAGCGCCACCCCTGGAACGGGCCGCGCGGGCGGGGATCGACGGCGACGACCATCGGATCGAGCACAATGTCGCAACGCGAGATGCCGTCCTCGTCACGGCGCGCACGCAAATCCGTGATGCGCTGGCGGCACGAGACGATGCCCTTGATCACCCAGTAGAGCGAACCGCCACCAAGGATTGCCTCGCGGTTCTTCGGCATCATGCGCGTGGTGTGGATCTGTTCACCCGCCAGGCGCAGGCGCAGGGCGATCCATTCCTCGAGGTCGGCGATCGATTCGGCGCCGACACATAGCTTGATCAGGTTGAGGCTCATCACACTGAATCAATATCGACGATCGTTTCGGTTTCCTCGAGGGCTGCCGCTTCCCACTCCCGCCACATCGGCGTCGCCATCACCGCATCCATATAGCGGCGTACCGCGGCCGGCACCTTGACGTCATAGGCGTGCAAGCGATTCACCACCGGCGCCCACATCGCATCGGCATTGTTGAAATGCGCACCGAACAGGAAATCGCCGCCGCTGCCGAAACGCGTGCGGCAGTCGATGATGAGATCGACCACCCTTTCCACGCTCGCCAGGGTTTCATCATCGAGGGCGATGGCCTTGGGCCGGCGCTTGATGTTCATCGGGCAGTTGCGGCGCAGAGGCAGGAAACCGGCATGGATCTCGGCGCTGATGGCACGGGCGTGAGCCCGGCTCTCGCGATCATCCGGCCAGAGTTGTGGTGCGATCTCAGCCAGATATTCGAGGATAGCAATGGATTCGTGCACCATGATATCGCCATGGATCAGAATGGGCACCTTACCGGCCGCCGAGGTCGCCTTGATCATCGCCGAGGTTTCGGGATGGCGCAGCCAGATGATCTGCTCCTCGAAGTGCATGCCCGCCGACTTTGCTGCCAGCCAGGGCCGCATGGACCAGGAAGAATAATTCTTGTTGCCGATGATCAGTTTCAAGGGGCGCACTCCAACACGGGCCGCACCATGCCGCCTCCTGCGCGGGCGCGCAAACGGAGATTTGCCTCCGTCAACATGCCGTAGCGGCCTGCAGTTTGACGACCCTGGTGCCAAACATCCGGTTGCAAGCTGGCGGCAGCGCCTTCATTGTCCAGCCACGAACCGTAATGGATCAGGGAGTCGTGCCCATGAAGAAGATACTCGTGCTTGCCAGCCTGTTTGCTTTGCCCTTGGCAGGCTGCGCCACGCCGGAAGGAGGTTACGCCGACCGCCCCTCTTACAGCGATCCCGGCTATTATGGCGGCAACTATTATGGCGATCACCGTCGCGACCGCCGCGATCGCTATCCTGGCAGACCGCGCCCCGGCCGGCCAATTCCCGGAGAGCCAAGTCCGGGTACAGGCCCTGGGTCCGGCCCGTCTCCAGGTGGCGATTTCAGCTGGCGGAATGCTCCTCCTGGCTCAAGGCCGCCGGTCACCTCCAATGTCGGTGGCTCTCCCGGTTTGTCTCGTCCTGGCTGGTCAGCCCCAGCCCCACGAATCGAGAGCCCGTCGCCAACGCCTAGCGCGCCTCGGGTCGAAAGCCCATCGCCGGCCCCCAGCGCGCCTGCAGGCGCCGGCCCGGTGCCTAATTGCCCGCCGGGCACAACCGGCTGCTGAGCAAAGGCCTACCTAAGCAAGAAACGCCCCCAAGCGAGATGGGGCCTAGGTTGCAAATATAGAGAGCGGTTTTCGTTTCAAGCGATGGAAACCGTCCCGCATTGTCATGGCGAGCGCGCGACGCTTTCGCATCCAGATCGTGAGTTCAATGATAGACAAGGACGTCCTGGAACAAACTGCACTGCGCCTGATCGCAGCCCTGCCGGCCGGCAAGACAATGGCGCCCGCCGATATCGCGCAAGAAATCGCGGGCAAGGCCGCCGATCAGTGGGGACCGCTGATGCAGCCCTTGCGCCGTATCGTAGTGCGCCTGGCCAAGGAAGGCCGGCTGGTGATCTATCGCAAGGGCGCGCCGGCCGATCCCGACGATTTCAAGGGCGTCTACCGCCTCGGACCGGTGCGGATCGACTGACGCAGGGCGCTGCCAGCGGCATGCAATCTCAGTTGGCAGCGATACTGCCGGTGGCGACGTTCTGGGCCAGGAAATCCTGCCATTGCTGCTCGGAGCCGGCGAAGGCGTTGCGGTCGACCTGACCCTGGACTCCGGGCACCGAGCCGGTGGCGGTATACTGCCAAAATGCCCAGGAACGCTTGCCGTAGCGCCCGGAAGGATGCCCCTTCACCGAGCGCACCCAGAAGGGATAGCTCTCCAATTCACCGGTCAGGATCTCGCGGTGGAAGTCCACCGTGGTGTAGATGATCGGCTTCTTGCCATAGAAGCGCTCCATCTCACGCAGGAACACCGCCATGTCGGCATGGATCTTCTGGGCGGGCGGACGCAGCTTGCAGGTCGGCGAGAGGTGGTTCCACTCCATGTCGAGAACCGGCGGCAGGGCGTCGCTCGCCGGCGGCACATGGGTCTTGAACCAGGCGACCTGGTCCTCCACCGGCCGGCAGAAATAATAGAAATGATAGGCACCGGTCGGTATGCCCGCGGCGCGGGCTCCCTCCCAATTGGCCTTGAACTTGTCGTCGATGCGGTCACCGCCCTCCGTCGCCTTCAGATAGGCGAAGCGCACGCCTCCCCGCGCGGCAGCATTCCAGTCGATGACACCCTGATATTTCGAGACATCAATGCCGTGCACCGGAAACCTGTTCGCCTCGGGATAGGCTTGCTGAACGGTCGAGCAGGCACTGAGAACCAGCACACCTGCTGCGATGAGCCCATGGCGCATGAAGCACGACAGCGATCGCATTGTGAAACCCATTATGAACGGCCGTTACATCCGGCACTTCAACGACTGGAACACAGGGTAGAGAGAGAAGCTTAACCGCTCCTCACTGTCGACAAAAATCTTTGAAGACACGGCCCGAAAACACGCTTATCAGGCGAATCATCCCCCATTACCGGTCAAGTTCTATCATGAAAGTCCTGGCCCTAGCTGCCGCCCTCGCCTGCGCCCTGCCCGCCTCCAGCCTCGCGGGCTGCCCGCCGGAGGCGCTGGGCGTGTCCCGCACGCTGCCGGTCGGCACCGTCGGCGGCGGAGCCGTGGGCATCAAGACCTATCCCCAGACCCTGCGGCTGGCCCCTGGAGAGGTGGTACTGACCTTCGACGACGGACCGATGCCGGGACGCACGGAGAAGATCCTGGATGCCCTTTCAAGCCAATGCGTGAAGGCTACCTTCTTCATGATTGGCCGCAACGCCGCCGCCGCTCCCGCCTTGGCTGCCCGGGTCGCGAAGGAGGGACATACCGTCGCCTATCATTCGATGACTCACCCGGTGCTGCGCCGCCTGCCCTTCGAGCGAGCGAGCGCCGATATCGAGAACGGCTATCGTGCCGTCGACAAGGCGGTATGGGGCATAGCGCGAGAACGCCCGCACCAGCCCTTCTTCCGCTTTCCGGGCTTTGCCGACTCACCTGCCCTCAACCAATGGCTTGCCTCGCTGGACATGGTGACGTTCGGGGCCGATCTGTGGGCCAGCGATTGGGAACCCGAAACGCCACAGGAGGAGCTTAAGCTGGTGCTCGGACGGCTCGAGAAGAACAAGGGCGGCATCGTGCTTCTGCACGACATCCAACCCCGCACCGTGGCCATGCTGCCGCAATTTCTGCAGGAACTGAAGAAACGCGGCTTCCGAATCGTGCATGTCGTGCCCGGCCCCGGTGCGCTCGAAACAGCACCGGCTCCCGTTGGCTGGTTCTCCCAGACCGAGCGTATCCTCGCACGCCAGGGCAGACCGGTCGGCAAGGTCCGGCGCGCGTTGTCGCCATAGCCATCGACAAACCAAAAAGGCGATCCGTTTCCGGATCGCCTTTGGAGCCAAGCTCGAATTTGGTGCGGTCAAGAGGACTCGAACCTCCACTGGTCTCCCAACTACCACCTCAAGGTAGCGCGTCTACCAATTCCGCCATGACCGCGGTTGCTGCACGGGGCCGGCGCCAAGAGCGCGCTGCCATGTGAAGCGGCGCATCGTCTAACAGATCGATCACAGGGCAGCAAGGGCAATTCACGCTTTTCCTGCACTTAGCGTGCAAGCCCTTGTCGAAGCCTCGAAATCCGCCGATATGAAGGGCTTGTTTCCCCCGATTGGAACCGATCCAGTGACCAGCCGCAATGCCCTCGACCATAGTTTCCTGCCCGGCCGCGATTCTCCGCAGGTGGAATGGCTGGTAATGGCGGGCCTCAGTCCCTATGAGGAAACCATTGCTGCCATGGAGGCAAGGGCAACGGCGATCGCGGACGGGACGGCCGATGAATGCGTCTGGCTGCTCGAACACCCGCCGCTCTATACCGCTGGTACCTCGGCCCGGCGCGAGGACCTGGTCGCCCCCGATCGCTTCCCAGTGCACCAGACCGGGCGCGGCGGGCAATACACCTATCACGGCCCCGGCCAGCGCGTGGCCTATGTCATGCTCGATCTCAAGCGCCGCCGGCAGGACGTCAGGCGACTGGTGACGGCATTGGAGGCCTGGCTGATCGACACGCTCTGGACCTTTCATGTGCGAGGCGAGCGACGTGAGGATCGGGTCGGCGTCTGGGTCAGGCGCCCGGAGCGCGGCGCCGGCGCCGAAGACAAGATCGCCGCCATCGGCATTCGCCTCAAGCGCTGGGTTTCCTTCCACGGCATCGCCATCAATGTGGAACCCAATCTCGAGCATTTCTCCGGCATCGTGCCGTGCGGCGTGCGCGATCATGGCGTGACCAGCCTGGTCGATCTCGGGCTGCCGGTGACGCTGGAGGACGTCGATCTCGCCCTCCGCCAGACCTTCGAGCCGATCTTCGGACAGACGTGTCTCCCGAGGGCAGAAAGCGATTCGGGAAATGCCGCCAAGGCCCTGGGATCGCGCGCCTTGGCCTGAGTGGGCTTATGCGCCTTACCAGCTCGTTCTGGCGCTGGAGGCGAGCCCATTGCCGGGAATGATCGCCAATGCGATCAGCCAGCCTACCATCGGACCGCTGAACAGGCCGAATGTTGCCAGGGCCTGCTGCCAGGAAGCGAGCGCGCCCCGGTCAAGAAAGAAGATCGCAATCGCGACAGCCAGCAGATAGAGGCTCAGAAAGGCCGGGATTACCAGGCCGGACCAGCCGAAATCGTGCAGGCGCTTGCGTGAGAGACAGATGGCCGACCAGGCGATGGCTGCGACGAAGGCAAAGGAGCCCAGGCCGTAAGGACCGCTCCAGCCCTGCAGGGCATGATGACCGCCGACCGTGAGCGCGGCCAGCAGCAAGACCCCCGCGGTGAAGGCAACGCGATCGATCGCACCGGACGGTGAAAGCAGCAAACGCAGGATGACGACTGACAGCATTGTCCTGACAACGCACTGAACCCAAGCTGGATATGCTTGTAACATCCGGGGGTTAACGCCGCGTTTCGAAGTTTCGATTCGCCTGTTTCGCAAAATGCTTCAAAGCCGGCCGGTTGCCACCCGCATCTTGTCGGCCAGGCCGCCGCCGAGTCGCCGATAGAGGGCATGGGCGATCTGCTCGTCCCGTTTGCACAGCGCCTTGAGCTTGTCCTGATCGAAAGCCAGCACGCGCACGGCATTTTCCGTCACCACCGTGGCGGTGGCCGGCACGCCCGTGGCAAAGGACACGTCGCCGACGAAGGCGCCGGCGCCGACATGGGCAACGAGTTGGTCGCGCACGCGTACCTCCGTCTGGCCTTCGCAGATGAAAGTGAGCTCGCGCACCGGATCGGCCTCGGTGGTCACCACCGAGCCAGGCTCCAAAGTGCGCCATTCCGCCGTTCGCAGCAGCTGGGCGATCTGCGCCTTGTCGAGGTCTCCGACGATCGGTTTGATGAAGGCCTGTTCGTCGGCCGAAAGCTTCAGGCTGAGCCGATCGCGCAGGAGAATGCCGAGCTGCACCAGATTGATCAGGATGAAGGCGCTGTCCCAGGCGATCGAAGGCCAGACGGCCGAGCCGCTGAACAGGAAATAGAGCACCTCCAGGGCGATGCCGACCACCGCGGCCAGCCGCAGCCAGAAGATGTTGGTCAGGAGGTAGGAGATTGCGATGATGGCATAGGCGATATGGCCGGGGAGCGCACCCCAGCTGAAGAATTGGTCCCAGACGCTCAAAACCATTCCCCTTGCTCTTCGACGATCCAGGGCGTGTCGTCAGGCAAAATCCATGATCACCGCATCGACTGCCAGCGTATCGCCCGGCTTGACGCGGATCTTCTTGACGGTGGCGTCGCGCTCGGCGCGCAGGACGTTCTCCATCTTCATGGCCTCGACGACGCAGAGCGCCTCCCCGGCCTTGACCTCCTGGCCCTCGATGACCTCGATGGCCCGAACCAGCCCGGGCATCGGACACAGCAAGGCGGTCGTGAGGGTCGCCCTGCTCTTGACCGGCATCAGGCGAGCAAGCTCGGCTTCGCGCTGGGTGTAGATGCGGATGTCGGCAGCAGCGCCGCGATGAGCCAGCACCACGCCATTGGGTATGGCGCGCACCAGCATGGATGCCGGTTCGCCATGGATGCGTCCCGACCATACCGGCTGGCCGGGCTTCCAATCGGAGGTCAGCGTGACCAGGCGTTCCGGTGCCCCCTCCGGCGTGAGGAAGGTCACCTGCATCTCGCCGCGCGCCTCGTCGACCTCGACGGTGAAGGAGGTATCGCCGAGCATCGCCACGCGGCGACGATCGAACACCACGGGCCTGCCGACCATCTGCCCGCTGATGCCGCGCTTGCGCTGGTTCTGGATATGGTCGATCGCGGTTGCGACCGCCGCCAGCCTGTCGGCAATCGCGCCCCGGGGCGGGCTGACGGCAAAGCCGCCAGGGAATTCCTCGGCGATGAAGGCGGTCGACAGCCGTCCCTCCTTCCAGCGCTCGTGCTGCATGAGGGCCGCAAGGAACGAAATATTGTGGCGAATGCCTTCAATGGCAAAGCTGTCGAGCGCATCCGACATGGCGGCGATCGCGCCGGCCCGTGTCGGGGCATGGGTGCAGAGCTTGGCGATCATCGGGTCGTAGTGGAGCGAGATCTCGCCTCCCTCGAACACACCGGTGTCGTTGCGGACCGTGATACCCTTCTCGCGACGCTCGGCCGGCGGGCGATATTGCGTCAGGCGGCCGATCGAGGGCAGGAAATTGCGCAGGGGATCCTCGGCATAGACCCGCGATTCCACGGCCCAGCCCGAAAGCTTGATGTCGGACTGCTTCAGCGCCAACTTCTCGCCGGCGGCGACGCGGAACATCTGCTCGACCAGATCGATACCCGTCACCAGTTCGGTCACGGGATGCTCGACCTGCAGGCGGGTGTTCATCTCCAGGAAGTAGAAGCTCTTGTCCTGCCCGGCCACGAATTCCACGGTGCCGGCGGAATCATAATTGACCGCCTTGGCGAGGGCCACGGCCTGGGCGCCCATCAAGGCTCGCGTCTCCGCATCCAGGAGGGGCGACGGTGCCTCCTCGATCACCTTCTGATTGCGGCGCTGGATCGAGCATTCGCGCTCGCCCAGATGGATGACGTTGCCATGCTTGTCACCAAGCACCTGGATCTCGATATGGCGCGGCTCGACAATGAATTTTTCGATGAAGACGCGGTCGTCGCCGAAGCTCGCCTTGGCCTCCGAACGCGCCAGGCGGAATCCTTCTTCGACTTCGGCCGACGAGTAGGCGATGCGCATGCCCTTGCCGCCGCCACCGGCAGAGGCCTTGATCATCACCGGATAGCCGATCTCCTCGGCGATACGGATGGCGGCCTGGCCATCCTCGATAATGCCGAGATGCCCTGGCACGGTGGAAACGCCGGCTGCCGCAGCCGCCTTCTTGGATTCGATCTTGTCGCCCATCGCAGCGATGGCATGCGGATTGGGACCGACGAAGATGATGCCTGCTTCCTTGAGTGCCGTGGCGAAGGCCTCTCGCTCCGAGAGGAAGCCGTAACCTGGATGTACTGCGTCGGCACCGGTCTTGCGGCAGGCCTCGATGATTTTCTCAATCTGGAGATAGGATTGGGCGGCGGGTGGCGGGCCGATATGGACGGCCTCATCCGCCATCTCGACATGCAGGGCATCGCGATCGGCGTCGGAGTAGACCGCGACCGTGGCGATGCCCATGCGGCGCGCCGTCTTGATGATGCGGCAGGCGATCTCTCCGCGATTGGCGATCAGAACTTTGGAAAACATGCCCGCAATCACCCAGAATAGTTCGAATGGACCGTCCGCCCTTTCCTAGGGCGTCTCATAGATTCCGGCTGCGCGCAATAAGCCGGCTTTCAGATTCAGGCGGCGTGCACCGCTCTTGGGCCACGCCAGCCCGCCGCCGGACAGTCGTCTTGTTCCAGAGGGTCATCAGGTGAAAGCCGCGCGCCCTCAGGTGGCTTCCTACGAAGGCTCGCCGGGCGATACTACGTTGGAGAGTAGGTTCATGCCCTGATTCGCCAATGCCCACTAAGGGTTTGATTGAAAACAAAAATGCCGGCCCTGGGCCGGCATTCCTGTATTCCTGTGGAGAGGTGGCTTGATCAGATCATCTGGCTGATCGACTGGTCCCAGTTGTTGGTCGCCGCCATCTGGCGCGGATCGACCAGGGCCAGCAGGGCCCGCTCGGCGCGGCTCACCCGGCCATCATGCTGGATGCGCCGGTTCAGCCAGGCACTGTCGCGATCGGCCAGGACCACAGGCGTGGCCAGCGAGCGGCCGCCCGTATTGCTCGGCTGGTTGGTCGCCAGCAGATGGGCCTGGATGGTCTCGGCGAAAAGCCCGTCCCAGGCCGGGTCCTCGCTGTTGCAGCCTTCGGCCATGTCGAACAGCATCTCGGCTTCCTGGCGCGAGATGATGCGGCGCTTGGCGCCCTTCTCGACCTGGAAGAGGCGGGCCATGTTGGCAATGTCCTGCGTATCGATCACGCGGGAGAAATGGATGCGGCCCTTGGCCGCCGGCCCCTCACCCGTCATCGCGGCATGCTGGATCTGGTGCAATGCGAAGCTGGCGAGATCATCCGGCACGCTGTCGGCCTGTTCAACCAGCCGGATCAGCAGGCCGAGCTCGGCGGCATTGGCCACCAATCCCTCGCCGCCATCGAGCATCGAAAGGAGCCAGGCTCCCTGCTCCTTGGAAATGCTGCCCTTGGGTTCGTTACGATCCAGGACGAAAGCCGTCAGCATTTCCTCGAAGAGGGTGTTAAAATTCTTGGTGCGTCCTGCCAATACGCCCTGAAGCGCAAAGAGTGCGTCGGCATCGGCGGCCTGGAGCTGCACGCCGTCCTGCCAACGCTGACGCATTTGCTGAACTTCGGAATCCTCGATCGAACCGCGCTCCAGAGCCGGCTCAACTAGAGTTGCGATAGGTGACGTCACCATGGGGTCGTGCCTTGCCTTGATTTGCGCCTAACTCGCGGCGCCTCATGAAACCCAATTTGAGCCTGGATCACTCAAACCGGCGTTAATGAGTCTCACCCTAGGAGCCGCACATGGCCAAAGAATGTGCGGTTCGCCACAATCCTGTGGCAATGTCGGGCCGAAATCCGATCATTCGCAGCTTTGGGCCTGGCGATCGCCAAGGGCTCGACGAGAGAGCTGATATAAAGAGATCGCTCCGATACACCCGATATCTATCTGATATCAAACCCTTTTCAGGGTTCAGCCATGCCGCTTTCGCAGGCCTGCCCTGCGATGTGCATCGCGTCTGCCCCCCATGCGATGATCCCAGCCAGCGGGATTCACCATGTTTTGTTATTTTCCCTTACGGCAGGCAAAATGTTCGGCCCTGCAATCGCGCTAAAGCGGGATGTTGTCATGCTTCTTGCGCGGGGCCTCGACGTGCTTGTTGCGCAGCATGGCCAGGGCGCGTGCCACGCGCTTGCGCGTCTGGGATGGCTGGACCACTTCGTCGATATAGCCGCGCTCGGCCGCGACGAAAGGCGAGAGGAAGCGGTCCTCATAGCCCTTGACGTGCTTGGCGATCTTTTCCGGGTCGTCCATGTCCTGGCGGAAGATGATCTCAACGGCACCCTTGGCCCCCATCACCGCGATCTGGGCGGTCGGCCAGGCATAGTTGACGTCGGCCCCGACATGTTTGGAGGCCATGACGTCATAGGCACCGCCATAAGCCTTGCGAGTGATCACCGTCACCAGGGGTACCGTGGCCTGCGAATAGGCGAATAGCAGCTTGGCGCCGTGCTTGATCAGTCCGCCATATTCCTGCGCGGTGCCGGGCAGGAAGCCGGGAACATCGACAAGGGTAACGATCGGGATCTCGAAGGCGTTGCAGAAGCGCACGAAACGAGCGCCTTTGCGGCTGGCGTCGGAATCAAGGACGCCGGCCAGTACCATCGGCTGATTGGCCACGATGCCGACGGTGCGCCCCGCAAGGCGCGCAAAGCCCGTGATGATATTGCGCGCGAACGTCACCTGGATCTCGAAGAAGTCACCCTCGTCCGCCAGCTTGGTT
Source organism: Labrys sedimenti (assembly GCF_034424805.1). Classification (NCBI taxonomy): domain Bacteria; kingdom Pseudomonadati; phylum Pseudomonadota; class Alphaproteobacteria; order Hyphomicrobiales; family Xanthobacteraceae; genus Labrys; species Labrys sedimenti. Next base: position 114,870 of record NZ_JAXOUF010000001.1, on the reverse strand, counting down.
ACGAGTTCCTTCATGTCATAGGGCTTGTTCGGATTGTCCGGCACCAGCGTGTCGAGCGAGGGCTCGAGCCGCTCGATATCATCGAAGGAAGGGATCTCCGGCGGCCCCTCGCAATTGTTGGCCGGCAGGAAATCGATGAGCCGGCGCATCTGCAGCAGGGCCTCGACATCATTCTCATAGGCGCCATCCGCCACGGAGGAACGCACGGCATGCACGGAAGCGCCGCCTAGTTCCTCGGCAGTCACCGTCTCGTTGGTGACCGTCTTGGTGACGTCGGGGCCGGTGACGAACATGTAGCTGGTGTCCTTCACCATGAAGATGAAGTCGGTCATGGCCGGCGAATAGACATCCCCGCCGGCGCAAGGACCCATGATCAGCGAGATCTGCGGGATCACGCCGGAGGCCAGCACGTTGCGCCGAAAGACCTCTCCATAACCGCCCAGCGCCGCCACGCCTTCCTGGATGCGGGCGCCGCCGGCATCGAAAAGGCCGATGATCGGTGCCCGGTTCTTCAGCGCCATGTCCTGGATCTTGTTGATCTTGTTGGCGTGGGTCTCCGACAGCGAGCCGCCGAACACCGTGAAATCCTTGGCGAAGACGAAGACCTTGCGACCATTCACCGTGCCCCAGCCGGTGACGACGCCGTCACCGGCGATATGGGTGCGATCCATGCCGAAATCGACGGCACGATGTTCCACGAAGGCATCGAATTCCTCGAAGGAACCGGCATCGAGCAGCAATTCCAGGCGCTCGCGCGCTGTGAGCTTGCCCTTGGCATGCTGGGCTGCAATGCGCTTCTCACCACCGCCCAGCAGGGCCTGGGTGCGGCGTGTATCGAGTTCGGCCAGGATATGCTTCATGAAGGGCGCTTCCCGCGGCTCTTGTTAGGACCTGCCGCGCCTTGTTCCATACAGCGATATCGCCCGGATTTCACCGGGCTCGGCCTTTCCCCGGGGAAATTCCACAGGAACCGGCGCTCGCCGGCGCAAAACGCTGCTTGAGCAGGAGAGCCGCAGCGAGTGCGACACCGGCCAGCGCGAGCGAAAGGACCAGCGCGCCCTCTGGTTCCCACCAATCGATCACGCGGGCATAGATGACCGGCGCCCCGGCCGAGACGACGAAGCTCGGCGCGAGAAGCCGGCCGGTGATGGCGCCATAGGCCCGATGGTCGAACAGGACGAGCGGGACTGTCCCGCGCGTGATCGTTGCAAGGCCGTTGCCGGCGCCATAGCCGAGGGCGAACAGCATGGCCGCCGTGAGCGAGTAGCCCCCGGCGAACCCGGCGGCAAAGCAGAGCGGCAACAGCGAGCAGGCAAGCAGATTGAGTGCGAGCGGATGCAGGCGGGTACCGAACAGGATCTCGGCGAGCCTCGCAGCTGATTGCCCGATGCCTCGTAGTGTCGCAATCCAGACCGACGAGGCCTGCGCAAGGCCGAGCCCAGCCAGGATGGCGATCATGTGGGAGGACATGCCGGCGTTGAGGAAATTCAAGATCGTGGTGATCAGCGCGTAGAGCACGCCGGCGAGCAGGAGGTCGGAACCGGGCCGGTCGGACCTCTGTCGGGAACTGTCGACATCAGGCATCGGCCCGACAGGGCGCCGAACGGCAGGCAGTGCCAGGGCAAGCGGCGCCGTCGCCAGCATCAGGCCGGCATAGACGAGCACGGCTCCCCGCCAGCCGAGGCTGTCGGCCAGCGCCGTCCCCAGCGGCCAGAAGGCGGTGGAGGACAGCCCGCCCGGCAGCGTGATCTGGGCCATCGCCCGGCGCGCCTCGGCTCCGCCGGCCCGCGCCAGAGCCGCAAAGGCGGCATCATAGAGCGTCAACCGCATGGCGACGCCCAGGACGAGCCAGGCGGCGAAATAGGCCGGCATAGAATGGCTGAATGCGAGGCCGGCACATCCCGTGGCGGCGAGCACCGATCCGGCCGCCATCATGCCGCGACCACCATGACGGTCGATCAGCCGCCCACAGAGCGGCGAGACCAGGCCCATCACCAACAAGGCCAGGGCGAAGCCGCCATAGACGATGTCGCGCGGCCATCCGAGGTCAGCCGCCATCCGCTCACCAAAGCCGCCGACCAGATAATAGGTCGCGCCCCAGGCCACGAACTGGAAAAGGCCGAGACAGAGGACGGTACGGCGCTCGATCATCGCCCGGCCTCGCCGTCAAAGGGTAGCGCGTCATTCCCAATCCCGAGAGGGCGCTGCATCAGTACGGTATCGACCCAGCGCCCAAGCTTGAAGCCAACCGATGTCAAGACGCCCACCTCGGAAAAACCCAACCGCCGATGCAAGGCGATCGAGCCGGCATTGCCGCTATTGCCGATCACCGCCAGCATCTGGCGCCAGGGGCCGGCCTCGCAGCGGGCGATCAGTTCCTCCAGCAGGAGGCGGCCAATCCCCCGCCCGCCCATGTCCGGGGCGACATAGACGGAATCCTCGACGGTGTAGCGATAGGCCGGGCGCGGCCTGTAGGCCGTGGCGTAGCTATAGCCGACCACGCGCCCCTCCGTCTCGGCTACGAGGTAAGGCAGCCCCTGGGACAGGACGCCATGGCGGCGCGAAACCAGCTCTTCCAGGCTCGGCGGCACCTCCTCGAAACTCGCCAGCCCCTGCAAGACGTGGTGGGCATAGATGGGCTGCACCGCCGCCATGTCCTTCTCGCGAGCATCCCGCACGAGAATGGCTGCCGCATTGGCGGTTGGATCCATCCGATTCGCTGTCATTGCCGTCGCCTGGTTGCCTTCCTTCATAGCAGGATCGCCCCTTCCCGCCACCGGCCGCCCAACCAGCGCTTCCAGCCTGGTCAGACCGATATCCGCAAGCAGCCGATCGTCGAGTTCGCGCAAGGCCGCCCGCTGGTGCAGGTGCGAGCGGGCAGACAAGGCGAGATAGCGCCCTGTCTCCCGGGCGATTGCCACGCATGCTGCCGGAAGCGACAGGCGCCTTGCCATCCTATGTTCTCTCCGCCTGGTAAAACCAGCCGGATTGTCGCCGTCCTCTATGGATAAAGGAAGCTTTGGAAAATCATGCTAAGCATAAGGAAATTTTTGATATGAGAACGACGTCGATATGGACCGGCTCAACCTCGATCACCTCAAGGCCTTCGCCGATGTCGTCGAACTCGGCAGCTTCTCGGCGGCAGCCGAACGACTGAACCTGACGCAGCCCGCCGTCAGCCTGCAGGTCCGCCAGTTGGAGCGGCGCCTCGGCACCACGCTGATCGAACGCGTCGGGCGCAAGGCAAGGCCGACTGCAGCCGGCACGGAACTGCTGCTGCATGCCGCCCGCATAAATGCTGCCGTGCAGGCGGCGCTCGAGGCTGTCGCCCGCCAGAGCGAAGGGGTGATGGGCACGGTGCGCATCGGTACCGGTGCGACGGCCTGCATCTTCCTGCTGCCCGCCCTGCTCCAGAGCCTCAGGCGACGCCATCCCCGGCTGGAGATCGTCATCACCACCGGCAATACCGGCGAGATCTCACGTGCGGTGGAGGATAACCGCCTCGACCTCGCTCTGGTCACCATGCCTGTCTCGAGCCGCTCGCTCGAGATCGAACCGGTCCTGAAGGACCCTTTCATGGTCATCGGGCCGCCGCAGACCCGCCTGCCCGTGCCGGCTTCTCCCGCCGCCCTCGCCGAATTGCCGCTGCTGCTGTTCGAACCCGGCGGCAATACACGGCGCCTCTCCGACGAATGGTTTGCGCAAGCCGGCCTGTCTCCGCGTCCGGTGATGTCGCTCGGCAGCGTCGAAGCGATCAAGGAACTCGTAAGAGCAGGCCTTGGCTGCTCGATCCTGCCCGGCATCGCCGTTCGTGGCGATGCGGCCTCCGGCGCTTTGACGGCACAGCCGCTCTCGCCGCCCCTCTCTCGCATGCTCGCCATCATTGTCCGGCGCGACAAGCCCCTTCATCGCGGGCTTAAGGAAATCATGCGAGCCCTGCGCGAACTGCCTGGCTCACCGCCCACTTCCGCAGCGTCCGGGACCATTCGCGAAGATTAATAATTTGTAATCAGACGCGCTAAACCGCTTTCCTTGGTAGCGGCAATGTCCATCCTCCCGAAAATGGCGGTGCCCGGGAGAAAAATTGCGCTCTTCGACATGAAATCATCGTCCTATCGGGAGGTGAGCTCCAGTTGGCGACGACAAATCGCCGTGCAATAGTCTGATCAAGCCTTTGGCGCCGACTTCCCATCCATCGGCGTGCATCCGGAATGGAGAGCCGTTCAAAACGACAATAATGAACGCATCCGACTATCCGGATCTTTCGAAGGCCTACATCCAGGGAGGATTGTATGACCAAGATTCGGACGACCGGCGCAGGACAATCGTCCCGCCGTAAATTCCTCGGCGAGGCTGCAGCCGCCGCTGCCGTCGCCATTGCGGCCCCATCTGTCGCGCGGGCGCAGACCCCCACTAGCATGCGCTGGCAGAGCACCTGGCCGGCCAAGGACATCTTTCACGAATTCGCCCAGGACTACGCCAAGAAGGTCAATGACATGACCGGCGGCGAGCTCAAGATCGAGGTGCTGCCGGCCGGTGCCGTGGTTCCTGCCTTCGGCCTGCTGGACGCCGTGTCGAAGGGAACGCTCGACGGCGGGCATGGCGTGATGGTCTATCACTACGGCAAGCAGACCGCCTTGGCCCTGTGGGGCTCAGGTCCTGCTTTCGGCATGGACGCCAACATGCTGATGGCATGGCATAAATATGGTGGCGGCAAGGAGCTGCTCGAGAAGCTCTATGCCTCGATCGGCGCCAATGTCGTCTCCCTGCCCTATGGCGCCATGCCGACCCAGCCGCTCGGCTGGTTCAAGAAACCGGTCGGCAAGCTAGAGGATCTCAGCGGCTTGAAATTCCGTACCGTCGGCATCTCCATCGACGTGTTCTCCGGCATGGGCGCGGCCGTGAATGCCCTGCCCGGCGGCGAGATCGTCTCGGCGATGGACCGCGGCCTGCTTGATGCGGCCGAATTCAACAATGCCTCCTCCGATCGGGCCCTGGGCTTCGCCGACGTGTCGAAGGTGTGCATGTTGCAGAGCTACCACCAGAACGCCGAGCAGTTCGAGATCCTGTTCAACAAGACCAAATATGACGCCCTGCCCGACAAGCTGAAGTCCATCATCGCCAATGCCACCGAGGCGGCATCCCAGGACATGCAGTGGAAGGCGATCGACCGCTACTCCCAGGACTATGCCGAGTTGCAGTCAAAGAATGGCGTCAAGTTCTACAAGACGCCTGAGGCGCTCCTGAAGAAGCAGCTCGAAGTCTATGACGAGGTGGTGAAGAAGAAGGCGGCCGATAATCCCCTGTTCAAGGAGATCCTGGATTCCCAGATCGCCTTCGCCAAGCGCGCCGCGCGCTGGGAGCAGGACACGGTGGTCAATCGGCGTATGGCCTTCGATCACTATTTTGGGGCCAATGGCGCCGCCAAGAAGATCTGAAATCTGACGGGTCGGCTGGCCTGGCCATCCGGAAATTGAAGTGCCGACCTTTGTCATGCCCGGACCTGATCCAGGCATCCAGAGCCTACCTCCTTTTCGATCGGGCGACATGGACTGGATTGCCGGCTCAAGCCCGGCAATGACAAAAGTCGGGCCATTCTTGTTCCGCTGACGCCAGGCCGCCTCGAGGGACGGCAGAGTCCCGCGCGGCCCTTCTTCATCGACGGGCCCGTCCTGCCGACCCCGGCCTTCCTATTCCGTTTCCTCCTCCCGCCGGGCAGCCGCATGACCATTCGGCGTTTACTTTACGGGATCGATGCCATCAGCACCTGGGTCGGCAAGGCGGCAGCCTGGCTGGTGATCGCCCTCATGCTGCTGGTGTGCGCCGAAGTCTTCAAGCGCTACATCCTGAACCAGCCGACGGCCTGGATTTTCGATGCCAGCAACATGCTCTATGGCTCGCTGTTCATGCTGGCAGGGGCCTATGCGTTAGCCCAGAACGCCCATGTCCGCGGCGATTTCCTCTATTCTTCGATGCGTCCACGCACCCAGGCCAGCTTCGACCTCGTGCTCTATATCGTCTTCTTCCTGCCAGGCATCGCCGCCCTGGTCTATGCGGGGACCGACTACGCCGCCTCGTCCTGGCGCATCGGCGAGCATTCCAGCATCACGGCCGACGGGCCGCCCCTCTATCATTTCAAGACGGTGATCCCGATCGCCGGCGCCCTGGTCATGCTCCAAGGCCTGGCAGAGATCACGCGTTGCGTGCTCTGCCTCAAGACCGGGCGCTGGCCCGAGCGGCTCAAGGACGTCAACGAAATCGACGTGGTGGGCGAGCAGCTGGAGCACAGCCAATATGTCGATGCCAGTGTGCGCGAGGCCGCGATCGCCGGCGTGCAGCGCATCGACGAAGCGGCCCGCCAGCGCGGCATGGGTGGAGACCAGTCCTGATGAGCGATCCTGCACTCGGCCTTCTCATGCTCGGGCTCATCGTGGTGGTGATCATGATGGGCTTTCCGACGGCCTTCACCCTGATGGGCCTCGGCATCTTCTTCGGCTTCTATGCCTATTACGATCCCTCCCAGCACTGGATGGACAATCGCATCTTCGACCTGATGGTCCAGCGCAGCTACGGCGCAATGACCAACGATGTCCTGATCTCCATCCCGCTCTTCGTGCTGATGGGTTATGTGATGGAACGCGGCGCCCTGGTCGACAAGATGTTCTATTCGATCCAGCTCTCCTTCCGCCGCCTGCCGGCCGCGCTGGCGGTGACGACGCTGATCGTCTGCACCTTCTGGGGCATCGCCAGCGGCCTTGTCGGCGCCGTCGTGGTGCTGATGGGGGTGATCGCCCTCAATCCGATGCTGCGGGCCGGCTACGACGTGAAGCTCGCCTCCGGTGTGATCACCGCCGGCGGCACGCTCGGCATCCTCATCCCTCCCTCGGTGATGATCATCGTCTATGCCGCCGTCGCCGGTCAGTCGGTGGTCAAGCTCTATGCCGCCGCGATGTTTCCGGGCTTCTTCCTGGCCTTTCTCTACCTCGTCTACATCATCGGCTGGGCCATGCTCAATCCACGCATCGCCCCCGCCTTGCCGCCGGAACAGACCAGAGTGCCGGTTCCGGCCTGGATGCCGCGCTTCCAGACGCTCTATTCGTCGAACATGCCGGCGGGGCTCTTGCGAGCCCTGTTCTCGCCCCGCCGCGCGCTCGGGCTGGAGACCGGAAACGGCCGCCTGACCTACCGGGAGATCGCCGGGAACTTTGCCGCGACGCTGATACCCTTCCTCCTGGTCGCCGGGACCCTCGGCCTGCTGTGGTGGTATGTCGTCATTCACGGCCAGGCCGGCGTCGAACCGGATGCAACCGCCGGCCTGGAGCAACTCGGCTCGAGCCCCGAGCAACTCGGCTCGGCTCCCGAACAGCTCGGTTCGCCCCCCGAACAGCTCGGCGCTCCCGAGCAACTCGGAAGCCCGGACGCAGGAAACGCGCCGGCGACGGTCCCAACCGGCCCTGCCACGGCCTTCCTGGTGACCTTCGGCATCATCGCCGCCATGGCGACCGTGATCCTGGCCCGCTACTATCGCGCCATGGGGCCGGAGCGGCTGGAAGTCATCAAGCTCCTGAGCTCTTCGGTCCTGCCGCTCGCTATCCTCACCGTCCTGGTGCTGGCGGTCATCCTGTTCGGCATCACCTCCGCCACGGAATCGGCGGCCGTGGGGGCCGCCGGAGCCCTCGCCCTGGCCATGACTGCCCACACGCTCGACTGGAAGCGCACCAAGGAAGCCGTCTTCCTCACCGCCAAGACCACGGCGATGGTGTGCTGGCTCTTCATCGGATCGGCCGTGTTTTCGGCGGTCTTCGCCATTCTCGGCGGACAGGCGCTGATCGAGCAATGGGTGCTGTCGCTCGACCTGACGCCCCTGCAATTCATGATCCTGTCGCAGGCGATCATCTTCCTGCTCGGCTGGCCACTGGAATGGACCGAGATCATCATCATCTTCGTGCCGATCTTCCTGCCGCTGCTGAAGCATTTCGAGATCGATCCCATCCTCTGGGGCGTCATCGTCTTCGTGAACCTGCAGGCGGCCTTCCTGTCGCCGCCGGTGGCGATGTCGGCCTTCTATCTCAAGGGCGTGGCGCCGTCGCATGTGACGATCAACCAGATCTTCGCCGGCATGATGCCCTATATGGCCATCGTCGTGCTGTGCATGGTGCTAATGTATCTATGGCCCGGCCTGACGCTCTGGCTGCCGCAATATCTCTATGGCCGGTGATTTGGTGCCGACCATCGATGCAAAGGCTCGACTCGGGTGCCATTGCGCTGTAGTGCGACGTTCATCATCGTCCTCAACAGGAAATTGCCATGTCGAGCCTGGCCGAACTGCGCCCCGATGCCCTCGCCGCCCTCCACGGCGAACTGACGCGCGAATATGAGGCCTTGAAAGACCGCAAGCTCTCCCTCGACATGACGCGCGGCAAGCCGGCGCCCGAGCAGCTCGACCTCGCCGAAGGCATGCTCGCTTTGCCCGGCAATCGCGACCACCTCAGCGAGGCCGGCGAGGATACCCGCAACTATGGCGGCCTACAGGGCCTGGCCGAGGTGCGCAGCCTGTTTGCCCCGGTGCTCGGCGCACCGGCTGCCCAGGTCATCGTCGGCAACAATTCCAGCCTGGCGCTGATGCATGACGTCCATGTCTATGCGCTGCTGCGCGGCGTCCCCGGCGGAGCGAAGCCCTGGAGCAAGGAAGAGGAGATCGCCATCCTCTGCCCGGTGCCGGGTTATGACCGGCATTTCGCCCTGAGCGAGTCCTTCGGCATCAAGCTCATCCCGGTGCCGCTCACCGGCGAAGGCCCCGACATGGACGAGGTCGAGCGCCTGGCTGCCGACCCGAAGGTCAAGGCGATCTGGTGCGTGCCGCAATATTCCAATCCGAGCGGCGAGACCTATTCGGATGCCGTGGTCGAAAGACTGGCACGCATGAAGACGGGCGCCGCCGATTTCCGCATCCTGTGGGACAACGCCTATGCCCTGCACCATCTCGGCGAGACCAGGCCGCATCTCGCCAACATCCTGGAGGCCTGCGCAGCGGCGGGCAATCCCGACAGGCCTGTTGTCTTCGCCTCGACCTCGAAAGTCACCATCGCCGGTGCCGGCCTCGCCTTCATCGCCGCCTCGCCTGCCAATGTGCGTTGGTATCTCGACAATGCGAGCAAGCGCACCATCGGCCCCGACAAGCTCAACCAATTGCGTCATGTCCGCTTCCTGCGCGACCTCGACGGCATTCACGCCCATATGGAAAAGCACCGCGCCCTGATCGCCCCGAAATTCGCGGCGGTGGAGGAGGCCTTTGAACGCCGGCTTGCCAGCCACGGCTTCGCGCGCTGGACCAAGCCGGCCGGCGGCTATTTCATCATTCTGGACGTGATGGAAGGCACGGGCTCGCGCGTGGTGGCCCTCGCCAAGGCGGCCGGCCTGGCCCTCACCCCGGCCGGTTCCACCCATCCCTACGGCAAGGACCCCGAGGACCGGACCTTGCGCATCGCGCCGACCTATCCTGGTCTCGCCGAGGTGAAGCTGGCCGCCGATGCCGTGGCGCTCTGCACCCTGCTGGCGGCGTGCGAAAAGCGCATGGCTGGGTAGAAGATATCCGATTTCGCGCCAGAAGCACGCCGGCTGGGATCGCGGACGTTTCGTCCGCTCTTCCTGCCTATAGCGTTTTGCGATTTGACAGTGTCATTTCGAATCGCAAAGACGCCTTAGAATAAAGAGTTAGAGCAAATAAGCGTTCACACTTGAACGCGCTTTGCTCTAGCAAGCGCGATGCATCCAAGAGGCGGACGGGACGTCCGCGGTCCCAGCCTCGGCGCTTTACCGTCCCAGCGCCAGCAGGCGCGAGGCCGCTTCCATCTCGCGCCAACGCCAGGCACGGCGCTGCTGCGCCTCCTCGTCCTGCCCCCACAGTTCGGCCTGATAATCCTCGTCGACATGGGCAGCGGCCCAGGCAGCCTCGGGCTCCAGATGTCCCTGCGCCACCGCCAGCGCGAGAATGACCGAGCCGGTCAGGGTCGTCACCACGTGAAGGGCAGCCAGACCGAGTTCGTCATGGCCGGAAACCGCCTTGGCAATCGCGGCCAGTGCCTCAGGCGATTGCTGCTTGTGGAGAATGCCGTGCGTGACGTCGAGCTCGGCGCCGAGATACTCGGCCGCCCAGGCCAGCACCGGATCCCAGGCTTCATTCTGGCGACGCACCAGTTCCTCGGGCTGATCGGCCCGATAGCACAGGAAATCCGAACCGCCATATTTGGCGATCTCCTCGATCACCGCCTGCCGGGCCGGACGCACACCATCTATGGCGGAATTGGCGATGCGGGTGACCGGCATCGAGAAGGGATCGATATGCGTCCCCTGCGCGTTCCATTCCGCCACCACCGCCTGCGCCATTTCAGGCGCGGCGAAGGCAAGCAGGTTCTTGGCGGGCGTGCGGGCCACCCGGCCATCGAGGGAGACCACGTGCCGGCCGTCCTCACCGATCACCGCGGCTTCCTTGTAGAAGCGCTTGGGCAGTTCGGGCTTCATACCCTTCTGGGCGGCATGCATGGGATCGGGCGTGGCGCCGTCGCGGAACCAGTCGCCGTAGAAATCACGATCGCTCATTGTGGCTCGGCCACCTTGAAAGCTTCGACCAGCGGCGGCAGCTGCGCGAAGTCGTCGATAATATGGTCGGCCCCCGCCTCGGCGAGGTCGGTAACCGGATGATTGCCCCAGGAAACGCCGATGGTGTGAGCGCCGGCGCTGCGCCCCATCAGAATATCGAAGCTGGTGTCGCCGATCATGATGGCATCCTCGGGACGCAGACCCACCTCGCCGGCCCCCTGCACGATCATGCCGGGATGGGGCTTGGAAGGGGCGGTATCGGCGGTCTGGATGGTGGCAAACAACCCTTCCCAACCGAAGCTCTCCAGGATGCGGTCGACGCCGCGCCGCGACTTGCCGGTGGCCAGGCCCAGGATCACGTCGTCGCGTTGGCGCAATTCGGCCACCGCCTCGGCAGCGCCCGGGAACAAGGGCGGTGCGAAAGCCGGATCATTGACGCGGGCGAGGAAGGCTTCGCGATAGAAGCCGGCAGCCTTCTCGATATCGCCGGCGCTGGTGTCGTCGCCGAACAGGCGCTGGATCGCCGGCACCAGCGAGAGCCCGACAATGCTCAGCATCTCCGCGCGCGGCAGCGGCGGGCGCCCCATGCCCTTGAAGGTCTCGACCAAGCAGGCATGGATCAGATGCTGGCTGTCGAGCAGAGTACCGTCGACGTCGAACAGGACAAGTTTCACGTCTCAATCCTCCGGAGCGTCGACGATGGGATCATAGGCCGAGGTGTCGAAGCCCAGGATCTCGAAGCTCTGCTTCATATGCGGCGGCAGGGGTGCCGTGACGTCGAGCGTGCCGCCGCGCGGATGCGGCAGGGTGATACGGCGCGCATGGAGGTGCAGCTTCTTGGGCAACTCCTCGGGAATGTTCTCCATGGCCTCGCCATATTTCGGGTCGCCGATGATGGGATGGCCAATATGGGCGGTGTGGGCGCGCAGCTGATGGGTACGTCCCGTCACCGGCTTGAGCGACAGCCAGGACACCGAATTGGCGGCACGGTCGACCAGCGAATAATAGGTGATCGAGTGCACGGCCTCCTCGTCGCCATGCTTCATGACGCGCACCTTCTCGCCATCCATGCCGAGTTGCTTGGAAAGGAACAGCGAGATGCGGCCCTGCTTGGGTGCGGGCACGCCCTTGACCAGGGCCCAGTAGATCTTGCGGGCCGAGCGGGTGCGGAAGATGGCGCCGAGATCGGAAGCGGCCTTGCGTGTCTTGGCCAGCACCAGCACGCCGGAGGTGTCGCGGTCGAGGCGATGGACCAGGCGAGGCTTCTCGCCATCCGGCCCGGCCAGCGCTGCGAGCATGCCATCGACATGGCGCTCTGTGCCGGAGCCCCCCTGCACGGAGAGGCCATGCGGCTTGTTGATCACCAGCACGTCCTTGTCCTCGTGCAGGATCAGGGAGCGGATGAAATCGGCGTCCTTCTGGCTCTGCGCCGAGCGTTTGACGCTGGTGATCGCCGGATCAGAACGCGGCAGCGGCGGCACGCGCACGTTCTGATCCTTGCTGAGACGGTCATTGGTCTTGGCGCGCGCGCCATCGACACGGATCTGACCGGAGCGCAGCAATTTCTGCAGATGGCCGAAGGCGAGGTCCGGGAAATGCGTCTTGAACCAGCGGTCGAGGCGCATGCCGTCCTCATCGGCGGTGACGATACGGGTTTCGACCAGAAAGGACATCAAGGTTCCGACACGCAATTGAGGGATCGCGTCCCTATAAAGCAGCATGGCGCCGCTGTCTGCCGGAAATCGCCCAAAAGCGCGTGACCTGCCGGTCGTGCATGCACCTAGGCTCTTACTTCCAGGCCATCGATACCCGGCAGCCCTTCACAGCAATCGGCAACGAAGAAATTCACGAAGGCACTGGCCTTGCCGGCCGCGATACGGCAGCGTTGCACTCGGCCCTGCCGCTCCTGAGTCATCAGGCCAACCGTCAGCAATTGCGCGATATGATGCGCCAGGGTCGATTTGGGAATGCCCAGTTCCCTCTGGATGTCGCCGACGGCAAGGCCATCATCCCCAGCCTTGATAAGCAGCTGGAAAATCTGAAGCCTGTGCGGGTGGCCGAGTTCGGCCAAACACCGCGCCGCATCGTCAAACGCCATATCCGCCAGCGCCATTGTGTTTTCGTGCGCCTCCAAAATGCTTCAGGACCGTCCAGGAATCGGCGAAAGAGCGGCGCCGCCTTTGCCAGAAAGGATCGGCCCGGTCGAATATTTTTTCAATATCGCTTCTTTCGATACCGATATCCCGCAACACCCGATCGCTCAGGCCATCGAAGTACTCGATATTGGCACGGCGCTGGCGCTCCGCAAGCAAATCTCCGAGAATGTCCTTGATCCAACCAAACATGGTCGCCTCCTGAATAGAACCATAGTTCTAGAAATGTAGTCCTATTTTCCGGATTTGCAAGGAGGCAATGATGAAGCAAGGCGACCGGTCGATACGCGCTAGCGGCGGTTGCCTGTGCCGATCGGTGCGCTATGTCGTGCGTGGCGCGCTGGCGGACGTGAAGGCTTGCCATTGCCTGATATGCCGGCGCCTGCACGGCTATTGTTGCGCCTATACGGCCTGCGATGCCGCCGATCTCGAGATCCTGCCTTCCACGCGGCTGCGCTGGCATCGCGCGTCGCCAATGGCCCGACGCGGCTTCTGCTCCAAATGCGGAGCCCAGCTCTTCTCGATCGGCACCGGGCGCACTCGCGTCTCCATCATGGCTTCGAGCGTCGACGAGCCCACAGGGCTCAGGCTGGTGAAGCATGTCTGCGTGAACCAGAAGGGCGATTATTACGAACTTGCCGATGGCTTGCCCCAGGAGGGCGGGCGAGATCCGGAAAGCAGGTGTTGAGGATAGCGCGCCCCTGCTGCCTCATGTCCCACGACGAGCGACGATAAAGGAAAGTTGACGATGCAGACGAGCCAGGAACGTCCCATACGAGCGACAGGCGGCTGCCTGTGCGGATCGGTGCGCTATACCATCCGTGGCGCCGTGCGCGACGTCTGGGCTTGCCACTGCGTCCTGTGCCGGCGGCTACACAGCCATTTCGGGGCCTATGCGGCCTGTGACCCTGCCGATCTCGAAATCGCGCCGACCAACAAGCTGCGCTGGTATCGGTCTTCGCCGACGGCGCGTCGCGGTTTCTGCTCCAAATGCGGCGCCCAGATCTTCTGGGACGGCAAGGGCAGCGACCACATCTCCATTGCGGCGGGAACGCTCAACGAGCCGACCGGCCTCAAATTGATCAAGCATATCTGCGTGAATCAGAAGGGCGACTATTACGAGATTGCCGATGGCTTGCCGCAGGAGGGGCAAGAGACCGATCGTCTATGAACGGATCGACGCAGCGGCCTTGAGGGCGTCGCCCAGGACATCGCCAATGCGCCTCGCGGCGCTGGTCAGGACGTCCGGCTCAAATCCCGAGAAGCCGAGCACGAGGCCCTGACGGGCCGGTGCGTCCACATACATTGGCGACAAGGCCCGCGCCCCGACTCCTTCGGCAAGCAGACTGCGGACCAGATCGCGATCGCCAGCCGAAGCAGCCAAAGCCGCGACCAGATGAAGCCCATGCTCCGGCACGGCAAAGTCGAGCATACCTCCGCAATGATGGCGGAGTGCAGTGACGAACCCGTCCCGCGCGACCTGCACGCGCCGGCGGGCCCGGCGCAGATGGGCTGCGAAATGACCATCGTTGAGGAAATCGGCCACGGCCCCCTGCACCAGGGTAGGCGGCTGCCTGTCAGACAGCGTCCTCAGGCGCAGCACCCTATCGAGCAAGACCTCTGGCAACACCGCATAGCCGATGCGGATGCCGGGGAACAGGACCTTTGAGAATGTGCCGAGATAAGCGACCCGACCGGCGCCGTCCATGCCTTGCAGGGCGGTGAGCGGCGGGCCCGAGAAGCGAAATTCGCTGTCATAGTCGTCCTCGATGATCCAGGCATCGTTGCGATCAGCCCAGTCGATCAGAGCCAGGCGCCGGCGCATGGTCATGGTGACGCCGAGCGGAAACTGGTGCGAGGGCGTGACGTAGACGAGCCGCCCTCCGCCTCCGAGACTCTCGCCGCCAGCAGCATCGATGCCCTCCCCGTCGACGGGAATACCGACCAGCCTTGCTCCCGCGGCTTCCAGTGTGGCCCTGGCCAGCGGATAGCATGGATCCTCGATCCAGGCGGCGTCACCCGGCTTGAGAACGGTGCGCACAACGAGATCCAGCCCATGCATGGTACCAGTAGTGACGACGATCTGCTCGGCATCGCAACGTACGCCCCGTGCCGCCCGCAGATAGGCCGCAATGGCTTCCCGCAACTTGTTCCCACCACGCGGATCGCCATAGCGAAAATGTTCCGGTCCCGGTTGGGCGAGGTTTCGCAAGAGCAGGCCGCGAAAGACACGCATGGTCTTGTCGTCGATGCTGGCCACGCCCAGTTCGCAAGGCAGTGCCGGCGAGGCCGAAACCTGCCCGGTGCGGCTGGCAGTTCGCTCCGAGACTGCAGGTACCCGTGCCGCAACGAAGGTGCCCGCTCCGATGCGGGCCTCGGCAAAGCCATCGGCAACGAGCATTTCGAAGGCGGCGACGGCAGCAGCTCGCGACAGGCCGAGGCGCTTGGCGAGGTCACGCGTCGTCGGCAGCTTGGTACCCGGTCGCGCCAGCCCTGTCTCGATCAGTCTACGTATGGCGACATAGAGCTCTCGCCTGCGCGGGCCCTGCCCCGGCAAGACGGGCATCAGGGTTGACCAATCCGGCAAATTGGTTCGAATTCTTTTATCCAAATTGGATCTTTCCTGGACCAATGCGATGGCGCACCTTGTGCATGTTCATCGTTGAAAGCAAGGCATCATGAAGGAACAGGAAGCAACATCGGACCGCTTCGGCGTCAGTGCCCGCAATCGCCTGAAGCGGCGCCATGATCGTGGCCGCTATGATCACGAGGCGGTTTATGCCGTGCTCGATGCCGGCTTCATGTGCCATGTCGCCTATGTCATCGACGGACAGCCTTATTGCACACCGACCATTCACTGGCGCGAGGGCGACTGGCTCTACTGGCACGGTTCCTCGGCCAGCCGCATGCTGCGCAATCTCAAGGGCGGCACGCCGGTCTGCCTGACGGTCTCGCATCTCGACGGCTTGGTGCTGGCGCGCAGCGGCTTCAATCATTCGGCCAATTACCGCTCGGCGATCTGTTTTGGCACCGCCCGCATCATCGACGAGCCGGATGAGAAGGCAAAGGCGTTGCTCGGCGTCGTCGATCGCTTTTTTCCCGGGCGTGCCGCGGAACTGCGCCAGACGCATGCGCAGGAAAGCAAGGCGACCATGGTGATCGGCATGCGCATCGAGGAGGCCTCGGCCAAGGCCCGCGCCGCCGGCGTCGGTGACGACGAGGAGGATTACGGCCATCCGGTCTGGGCCGGCGTCATCCCGGTCCAGACGATGATCGGCACGGCCGAGCCCTGCCCGCGCCTGCTGCCGGGCATGGGAAAGACGGCAGGCCTGGCTGGCTATCGCGCCGGGCGACGTCTCGACGAAGCCTTGCTCGAGGCCCAGGAACTCTATGAGGGTGATGAGGAAGTAGCCGAATTGGCAGACTGAGCGCCCAATCTGGGATCGCAGGCGTCTCGTCTACCCTTGGAAACGCTCCGTGTTGAGAGGAGGAAGGCGCAGCCAAGACTCCTGCGGCCCCAGGAAGACTATCCTTCGCCGCGCTCGCGGCGGATCTTGTCCCAATACTCCAGCCGCTTGCGGATCTCGCGCTCGAAGCCGCGCTCGACCGGATCATAGAACTGGCGCCGCCCCAAAGCATCGGGGAAATAATTCTGGCCGGAGAACGCTTCGGGCTCGTCATGGTCGTAGCGATAGCCCTGGCCGTAGCTTTCGGCCTGCATCAGCTTGGTCGGCGCGTTGAGGATGATCTTGGGCGGCATCAGCGAGCCCCCCTCCTTGGCAAGGCGCATCGCCGCCTTGTAGGCATTATAGGCCGCGTTCGACTTCGGCGCCGTCGCCACATAGATCACCGCCTGGGCGATGGCGAGCTCGCCCTCCGGGCTGCCAAGGAAGTCATAGGCATCCTTGGCGGCATTGGCGATCACCAGGGCCTGCGGATCGGCGAGGCCGATATCCTCTACCGCCATGCGCACCACCCGCCGCGCGATGAAAAGCGGATCTTCGCCCGCATCGAACATGCGCGCGAGATAATAAAGCGCCGCGTCAGGGTCGGAACCGCGCACCGATTTGTGCAGGGCCGAGATCAGATTGTAGTGGCCATCGGCCGACTTGTCATAGATCGGCGCCCGGCGCTGCAGCACCTGCTGCAGCTTGGCCGCGGTAAAGACCTCGCCTGGTTTGGCCGCGCGCCAGGCCTCCTCGGCAAGGGTGAGGCTGGCCCTGCCGTCGCCATCGGCCATGCGCACCAGCACCGCCCTCGCCTCCTCGTCAAGAGGCAGTTTCCTGCCCTCGACTTCCTCGGCACGGTCGAGGAGACTGAGGATCGCCGCGTCGTCCAAGGCATTGAACACCATCACCCGCGCCCGAGACAGCAAGGCCGCATTGAGCTCGAAGGACGGGTTTTCGGTAGTGGCGCCCACCAACGTCACGGTGCCGTCCTCCATCACCGGCAGGAAGCCATCCTGCTGGGCCCGGTTGAAGCGATGGATCTCGTCGACGAAGAGCAGTGTGCCGCGCCCCATCATCCGCCGCGAGCGCGCCGCCTCGAACACCTTCTTCAGATCGGCGACGCCGGTGAAGATCGCCGAGATCTGTTCGAAGGCGAGATCGGTCTCGCCAGCCAGCAGGCGCGCCACCGTGGTTTTGCCGGTGCCGGGTGGGCCCCAGAAGATCAGGCTGCCGACGGAGCCAGACGCCAGCAGACGCGTGAGCGCGCCCTCGGCACCGACGAGATGATCCTGCCCCGCCACCTCGGAGAGATGCTTGGGGCGCATCCTGTCGGCCAGCGGCCGTGGCGCCCCCTTCTCCAGTCCCGCTGCCGAAAATAGATCCGACATCATCCCCCCAGGATCGTCGAGATTTGCTGGCCATCCCTGCTGATGGTGATGCGCCACAACCGTCGCGGTTCCTGCACCAAGGCGTCCAACGCCTTGGCATCATCGACCTTCTGGCCGTTGATCACCTGGATTACGTCCTTCTTCTGAAAGCCGAAATTGGCCGCGGCGCTGTCGTCCTCGACATTGGTGATCACCACGCCATTGGTATCGAGCGGCATGCCCAGGGTCTCGGCCATGGCCGGCGAGAGATTGGCGACCGTGGCGCCGCTGAGCGGCGAGCGACCCTGCAGAACGGTCTCGTCGCGCGGCGTCGTCTCCGGCGCTGCCGCAAGCTTGACCGAAACCTTCAGCCGCTCGCCCTTGCGCAACACATCGAGCTGCGCTTCGCCCCCCAGAGGCTTGGTCGCGAAGCGATAGCCGAACTCGTCGGGATCGGAAACCGCAGCGCCGTCGACGGCCAGCACGACATCCCCCGTCTGCAGCCCCCCCTCGGCTGCCGGCCCGTTCTTGGCAACCTCGGTCACCAGGGCACCGGACGGCCGCTCCATCGACAGGGACTCGGCGATCTCGGACGAAACGCTCTGCATGCTGGCGCCGATCCAGGGGCGCAGCACCCGATCGGAACCGGCCTGGGCCGAGGCCACCACCACCTTCACCATGGCGGCGGGAATGGCAAAGCCGATGCCGATATTGCCGCCCGAGCGCGACACGATCGCGGTGTTGATCCCCACCAGCTTGCCGTTGAGATCCACCAGGGCTCCGCCCGAATTGCCCGGATTGATGGCTGCATCGGTCTGGATGAAGGACTGGAAGTCCGACTGGCCGACCTGGCTGCGCGCCAACGCCGATACGATGCCGGAGGTCACCGTCTGGCCGACACCGAAGGGATCGCCGACGGCGAGCACGAGGTCGCCCACCTGAACCTTGTCGGAATCGGCGAAATCAAGCGTGGCGAGATCGCCCTTCACACCCTTGAGGCGGAGTACGGCAAGATCGGCGCGCTGGTCCTTGAGGATGATGTCGGCGTCGAACTCCCGCTTGTCGGACAGGGCAACGCGGACCTGCGTGGCATTGGCGATCACGTGATAATTGGTGACGATCATGCCGTCCTTGGCAACGATCACCCCCGAGCCCAGCGAGCGCTCCACCCGTTCGCGCGGTGCCGCTCCGCCGCCGAAGAACTGGCGGAAGAAGGGGTCGTTGAACATCGGATTGGCCTGCGCCTTCTCGACATGCTGGGCATAGACGTTGACCACGGCCGCAGTGACGCTCTTCACCACCGGGGCGAAGGACAGCTTCACCTGTGCCGCACTTTCGGGCACAACGCTTTCCTGGGCCTGCGCCGGCACGAGGCCGGCAAGGAGCACGAAGGCGGCATAGGACAGTCGGCGCATGAATGGACTCCGAATGGGACGGCTTGGTCAGCTTCGCAAACCCTTCTGGACCAGATCATCCGCGAAGCCAATGGTGCAAATGTGGTCTTTGGGAGCGCGGACTTCCAGTCCGCGCTCCAAGCAAAAAGGGCGGCGCTTGCGCACCGCCCTTTTCGAATGTTCCTTCGCCGTCGAACGGATCAGGCCGCCTCGGCCTGATCCTCGGCAACCGGACCGGAGTCCTGGCCCTTGGCCGAGACGTCACGATCGACGAACTCGATCACGCCGATTGGCGCGGAATCGCCATGGCGGAAACCGGCCTTCAGCACGCGGGTGTAACCACCCTGACGGTCCTTGTAGCGGGTCGCCAGCACGTCGAAGAGCTTCCTGACGATGGTCTCGTCCTGAAGCGTCGCAATGGCCTGGCGGCGGGCATGCAGGTCGCCCCGCTTGCCGAGGGTGACCAGCTTCTCGACGATCGGACGCAGGTCCTTGGCCTTGGGAAGCGTGGTGACGATCTGCTCATGCTTGATGAGCGAGGCCGCCATGTTCTCGAACATCGCCTTGCGGTGTTCGGCGGTACGATTGAATTTGCGGTGAGCCTTGCCGTGACGCATTGCCCTGTTCCTTCAAGTTTGGCAGCGCGATGCGCCAGATCAATAATGTTCTTCGAAGCGCTTGGCGAGCTCTTCGATGTTTTCCGGCGGCCAGCCGGGCACTTCCATGCCCAGATGAAGACCCATCTGAGCCAGCACTTCCTTGATCTCGTTCAAGGACTTGCGGCCGAAGTTCGGCGTACGGAGCATTTCCGCTTCCGTCTTCTGGATCAGGTCGCCGATATAGACGATGTTGTCGTTCTTCAGGCAATTCGCCGAACGGACCGACAGTTCCAGCTCGTCCACCTTCTTGAGCAGCGCCGGGTTGAAGGCGAGCTCCGGAATGGCCGGGGCCTCGGATTCCTTCTTCGGCTCCTCAAAGTTGACGAAGACTTCGAGCTGGTCCTGGATGATGCGGGCCGCGAAGGCCAGCGCGTCTTCCGGGGTGATCGAGCCATTGGTCTCGACCGTCAGCGTCAGCTTGTCATAGTCGAGGATCTGGCCTTCACGGGTGTTTTCCACCTTGAAAGCCACCTTCTTCACAGGCGAATAAAGGCTGTCGACCGGAATGAGACCGATCGGGGCATCCTCGGGCCGGTTGCGGTCAGCCGCGACATAGCCCTTGCCGGTGTTGACCGTGAACTCCATGCGAATCTCAGCGCCCTCGTCCAGCGTGCACAGCACGTGCTCCGGATTGAGGATCTGGATGTCGCCGGTGGTCTGGATATCGCCAGCGAAGACCTGACCCGGACCCTGCTTCTTCAGCACGATCCGCTTGGGGCCTTCAGCGCCCATCTTGACGGCGACTTCCTTGATGTTGAGGACGATATCGGTCACGTCCTCACGCACGCCGGGGATCGACGAGAACTCGTGCAACACGCCATCGATATGCACCGAGGTCACGGCCGCACCCTGCAGGGACGACAGCAAGACACGGCGCAGCGCATTGCCCAAAGTCACGCCAAAGCCACGCTCCAGCGGCTCGGCAACGGCAGTTGCCTGGCTCTTCGGATCTTCTCCCGGAGTCACTTCGAGCTTTTGGGGCTTGATAAGTTCCTGCCAGTTCTTCTGAATCACGACGACACCCTTCAATCGGTCTCGGTGCGGCCAATAAGCCCGGCTCGCTCGAATAGCGGCCGGGCCATCTCAAATCGCGAAATTAGACGCGACGACGCTTGCGCGGGCGGCAACCATTATGCGGAATTGGCGTCACGTCGCGGATCGACGTGATCGTGAAGCCCGACGCCTGCAAGGCGCGCAGAGCCGATTCACGACCCGAACCCGGACCAGAAACTTCAACTTCCAGCGTGCGCATGCCATGCTCGCTGGCCTTGCGGCCGGCGTCTTCTGCGGCCATCTGCGCGGCATAGGGGGTCGACTTACGCGAACCCTTGAAACCCATCGTGCCCGACGAGGACCAGGCAATCGTGTTGCCCTGGGCGTCGGTGATGGTGATCATGGTGTTGTTGAAGCTCGAATTGACGTGAGCAACGCCAGAAACGATATTCTTGCGCTCGCGACGGCGAACGCGACCAGCGGCTTCTTTTGCCATAGTACGGATCCTTCAAGCGCGCCCGTTGCACCAGGCGCTCGGGATTGAATGAAAACGAATTACTTCTTCTTGCCGGCGATCGGCTTTGCCTTGCCCTTGCGGGTGCGGGCATTGGTATGCGTGCGCTGGCCACGAACGGGCAAGCTGCGACGATGGCGCAGACCGCGATAGCAGCCCAGGTCCATCAGACGCTTGATGTTCATCGCGACGTCGCGACGAAGATCACCTTCCACGATGTAATCGCGGTCGATGGTTTCGCGAATCTGCAGGACCTCCTGGTCCGACAGCTGGTGGACACGGCGCTCAGGCGCAATGCCGACCTTGGCAACGATCTCCTTGGCTTTGGCGGGGCCAATGCCGTGGATGTATTGCAGCGCGATTTCGACACGCTTGGCAGTGGGAATGTTGACACCAGCGATGCGGGCCACGTTCCGGTCTCCAAATCTTTGATCCGGCGTAGGGCCGAATATCAGTTCAATCATCGCCGGCGAACCGGCAGCGCAAAAACGAGCCGTTCGCTCTGACCGAGCGATCGACCCGCGCGTCTTTGACGTGAGAGCCGTCTTCTAGAGATTCTCTGCGAAGACGTCAACTCGTAAAGACAAACTTCATGCATATCGCCTCACGGCGTATGCGGGTGGCGAATCAGACCGAGACCGCCGCCAGTGTGGTGTCGATCTCGCGAGTGACCTCGTCGATCGACTTCATCGCATCGATGGCGCGAAGATCGCCGCTCTTGCGATAATAGTCAGACAGCGGTGCCGTCTGGGCGCGATAGGCTTCAAGACGGGTCTTGAAGGCTTCCGCATTGTCGTCAGGCCGCACCTTCTCGCCGCGAGCGATCGTTTCGGCGGCGCGCTTCTCGATACGCGACAGCAACACAGACTCGTCGACCACGAACTCGATCACGGCGTCAAGGCGCAAGCCCTTCTCCGCCAGCATGCGGTCGAGGGCGGAGGCCTGCGCCACGGTGCGAGGGAAACCATCGAGGATGAAGCCATTGGCCGCATCCTTTTCCTCGATGCGGTCGGCGACGATGCCGACGACGATGTCGTCCGAAACCAGCCCACCGGAATCCATAACGACCTTGGCCTTCAGCCCAACCGGCGTACCGGCCTGCACGGCCGCACGCAACATGTCACCCGTCGAGAGCTGCGGAATGCCGTGCTTCTCCGACAGCCTGACAGCCTGGGTTCCCTTGCCCGCCCCCGGCGGTCCCAGCAGAATGAGCTTCATCAGCGACGGCTCCCCCTCAGCTTGGTCTTGCGTACCAGCCCTTCATACTGATGGGCAAGCAGATGGCCATGAACCTGGGCCAGCGTGTCCATCGAGACGCTCACCGTAATGAGCAGAGATGTACCGCCCAGCACGAAGGGAATCGAGGGAACCATATAATTCTGAATTTCCGGGACCATGCAAACCAGGGCGATATAGATCGCACCGACCACGGTGATGCGCGTGAGCACATAGTCGATGAACTTGGCGGTGTTCTCGCCCGGGCGGATACCAGGAATGAAGCCGCCATGCTTCTTGAGATTGTCGGCCGTCTCGGTCGGATTGAACACGATTGCCGTGTAGAAGAAGCAGAAGAACACGATCAACAGCGCGTAGAGCACCATGAACAGCGGCTTGCCGTGATTGAGATAGATCGAGATATTCGCCAGCCAGGAATTCGGGTTGCCCTGCGCCACGAAGGCAGCGGCCGTGGTCGGCAACAGCAGCAGCGACGAAGCAAAGATCGGCGGAATCACGCCCGAAGTGTTCAGCTTAAGCGGCAGATGCGAAGACTGCCCCTCATAGAGGCGGTTGCCGACCTGGCGCTTGGGATACTGGATCAGCAGACGACGCTGCGCACGCTCGAAGAAGACGATGGCCAGCACGACGGCAACGGCGACGGCGACCGAGACCAGCAGAGTCACCGGCGACATGCCGCCGGTCCGCGCGAGATCGAGCATCTGGCCCAGATGCGCCGGGAACTCGGCGACGATGCCTGCCTGGATGATCAGAGAGGTACCGTTGCCAATGCCGCGCGAGGTGATCTGCTCGCCCAGCCACAGCAGGAACATGGTGCCGCCGACCAGCGTGATCGTGGTCGAAATCTTGAAGAACAGTCCGGGCGCGAGCACAATGCCCCCCTGCCCGCCCTCAAGCCCGATGGCGATGCCCCAGGCCTGCGCAGTCGCCAGCACCACCGTGAGGTAGCGCGTATACTGGTTCATGATCTTGCGACCCTGCTCGCCCTCTTTCTTGAGGGCTTCGAGCTGGGGCACCACCGTCGTCAACAGCTGGATGATGATCGAGGCGGAGATATAGGGCATGATGGCGAGCGCAAAGATCGCCATGCGCGAAACAGCGCCGCCCGAGAACATATTAAAGAGGCCGAGAATACCGCCGGCCTGGCCGTCGAAGGCAGACTTATAGGCTTCGGGATTGATTCCGGGCAGCGGGATGTAGGTTCCCAGCCGATAGATGACCAACGCACCAAGCGTAAACCAGATACGCTTCTTGAGTTCGTCAGCCTTGGAGAACGAACTCCAATTGATGCTCGCAGCAAGCTGCTCCGCCGCCGATGCCATGTGGTGCTCCGCCGTGTCGAAAGCGCGCCAAAAAAGGTGCGGCCCGCCAGACGAGGCGAGCCGCTCTCATATAGGATCAGGCTTCCGCCTTTGCCACAGCCTTCAGCACCTTGACGGAACCGCCGGCCTTTTCGACCGCGGCCACGGCGCTCTTGGTCGCACCGGCGACCTCGAAGGCGAGCTTGGCCTTGATCTCGCCGCGGCCGAGCAGGCGCACGCCATCCAGCACGCGACGGATCACGCCAGCCTGCACCAGGGCTTCGGCGGTGACCGGAGCCTTGGCGTCGAGCTTGCCGGCGTCGACGGCAACCTGGATACGGTCGAGGTTCACCTCGGCGAAGTCCAGGGCGAAGATGTTGTTAAAGCCACGCTTCGGCAGGCGGCGATGCAACGGCATCTGACCACCTTCGAAGCCCTTGATGGCGACGCCGGTACGCGAGGTCTGACCCTTGACGCCACGGCCGCCGGTCTTGCCCTTGCCAGAACCGATACCGCGTCCGACGCGGATACGGGCCTTGGTAGCGCCTTCATTGTCGCGAAGATCGTTGAGTTTCATCGTCGCGTCTCCTTACTCGGCCTCGACCACGCGGACGAGGTGGCCGAGCTTGGCGATCATGCCACGCACGGCCGGCGTATCTTCCAGCGTGCTCTTGCGGCGGATCTTGTTAAGGCCCAGGCCGACGAGGGTCGCGCGCTGGTCCGAGGTACGGCGGATCGGGCTACCGATCTGCTCGACCGTAACGGTCTTGGTCTTAGCCATTGCTCATCCCCTCCGATCAGTCCGTCGACTCGGCGTCGATGCCCTGACGGCGGCTCTGGATCTGCGACACCTTGAGGCTGCGGCGAGCCGCGACCGAACGCGGGCTGTCCTCATGCTTCAGGGCGTCGAAAGTGGCGCGCACCAGGTTGTAGGGGTTGGAAGACCCCAGCGACTTGGCGACGACGTCATGCATGCCGAGCGATTCGAACACGGCACGCATCGGGCCGCCGGCGATGATGCCGGTACCGGCCGGAGCGGCGCGCAGGATGACCTTGCCGGCGCCATGACGACCATTGACGTCATGATGCAGGGTGCGGCCTTCGCGCAGCGACACGCGCACTAGGCCGCGCTTGGCCTGGTCGGTCGCCTTGCGGATGGCTTCCGGCACTTCGCGAGCCTTGCCATGGCCGTAGCCGACACGACCCTTCTGGTCACCGACGACGACGAGCGCCGCAAAACCGAAGCGCTTGCCGCCCTTCACCACCTTGGCAACACGGTTGATGTGGACTAGGCGGTCCACGAACTCGCTGTCGCGCTCTTCGCGCTGACGATCACGTTCACGTTCACGAGCCATAGAATCCGTTCCTTAGAAGTTGAGGCCGCTTTCGCGGGCCGCATCAGCGAGCGCCTTGACGCGCCCGTGGAAGATGTAGCCGCCGCGATCGAAAAAGACGTCCTTGACGCCCTTGGCAACCGCACGCTCGCCAAGGAGCTTGCCGATTACCTTCGCGGCCTCGATGTCGGCGCCCGTCTTCAAGCTGCCGCGCAGGTCCTTTTCGAGGGTCGATGCAGAAACCAGCGTATTGCCGTTCGCATCGTCGATGACCTGAGCGTAGATGTGCTTGGAAGAGCGGAAAACCGAGAGGCGCGGCCGTCCGTTCGCCACCGAGCGCAGCTGCCGGCGGACACGCGCCTTACGGCGCTCAAGAGCTTGCCTTGTAGTTGCCATGGATTGGCTCCGTTACTTCTTCTTGCCTTCCTTGCGGAAGATGAATTCGCCAGCATACTTGACGCCCTTGCCCTTGTAGGGTTCGGGGCCGCGATATTCGCGGATCTCAGCCGCGACCTGGCCAACCTTCTGCTTGTCGATACCCGACACGACGATTTCCGTCGGCTTGGGCGTCACCACGGTGATGCCTTCCGGGATCGGATAATCGACGTCGTGCGAATAGCCGAGCGACAGCTTGACGACCTTGCCGGCAACGGCGGCCTTGTAGCCGACGCCGTTGATTTCGAGACGCTTCTCGAAGCCCTGCGTCACGCCGACCAGGATGTTGGACACCATGGTGCGCGACATGCCCCACTGGGAGCGGGCGAGCTTGGAATCGTCCTTCGGGTCGACCTTGAACGCACCATCCTTGAACTCGACCGCGATGAGGTCGGGAATGGTGAAGAACAGTTCGCCCTTGGGGCCCTTGGCCTTGACGGTCTGGCCATCCAGGCTGGCGGTGACGCCAGCAGGAACGGCAACCGGCTTCTTACCGATACGAGACATTCTAACTCTCCCCCGGCTCAGAACACGGTGCAGATCACTTCGCCACCGACATTGGATTCACGAGCCTGATGATCGGCCATGACACCACGCGGGGTCGAAACGATGGACACGCCCAGTCCGTTAGCGACGCGCGGAATGTCCTTGACGGACACGTAGACGCGGCGGCCGGGCTTCGAGACGCGGGCGATCTCGCGGATCACCGGGGCGCCATCATAATATTTCAACTCGATCTCGAACTCGCTGCGGCCGTTGCCGAAATCGGTAACGGTGTAGTTGCGGATATAGCCTTCCGCCTGCAGCACATCGAGAACGCGAGCGCGCTGGCCGGAACCGGGCGTCGAAACGCTGGTCTTGCGGCGCATCTGCGCGTTACGGATACGGGTCAGCATATCGCCGACAGGATCATTGATCGCCATGACGATATCTCCTCACCAGCTCGACTTCACGAGGCCGGGAACCAGCCCCTTGGAACCGAGTTCGCGCAAAGCAATACGCGACATCTTCAGCTTGCGGTAAACGGCGCGCGGGCGGCCGGTCACTTCGCAACGGTTGCGCACGCGCTCCTTGGCGGAGTTGCGCGGCAGTTCCGAGAGCTTCAGACGAGCGGTGAAGCGCTCTTCCATCGACAACGACTCGTCATTGGCGATGGCCTTCAAGCGGGAGCGGCGGCCAGCATACTGCTTGGCGAGCTTTTCGCGGCGCTTGTTCTTCTCAATCGAACTTTTCTTAGCCATGTAGGTCTCCAACGTTCCGCGTTTGAGGGCGGATCAACCGCCTCACTGCCGGAAGGGGAAGTTCATCAACTTCAGAAGCGCACGCGCTTCCTCATCGGTCTTGGCCGTGGTGCAGACGACGATGTCCATACCCCAGACTTGATCGACCTTGTCGTAGTTGATCTCGGGGAACACGATGTGCTCCTTGAAGCCCATGGCATAGTTGCCACGGCCATCGAAGCTCTTCGGGTTGAGGCCACGGAAGTCACGAACACGCGGCAGCGCGATCGTCACCAGGCGGTCGAAGAACTCATACATGCGAGTCTTGCGAAGGGTGACCTTCGCGCCGATCGGCATGTTCTCACGCACCTTGAACTGCGAGATCGCCTTGCGAGCCCGCGTGATCACCGGCTTCTGACCCGCAATGAGAGCAAGGTCGGCGGCCGCAACGGTGACCTTCTTGGTGTCGGCGGTGGCTTCGCCCACGCCCATGTTCAGCACGATCTTGGAGATCGTGGGGACTTCCATCGGGTTCTTGTAGCCGAACTGCTTGATCAGCTCGGGACGAACCACGTCATTGTAATAGGCCTTCAGACGCGGCGAATAGGCATCGCCATTCGCGGTCTCGGCCGTGGCTGGGGACTTAGCCATCGATCTGCTCTCCCGAACGCTTGGCGACGCGAACCTTCTTGCCGCCATCGAGAACCTTGAAGCCGACGCGGGTCGGCTTGCCATCCTTGGGATCGGCAATGGCGACGTTCGACAGGTGGATCGGCGCTTCCTTCGAAACCACGCCGCCTTCCTGGCTCGCGGTCTGGCGCTGATGGCGACGCACGACGTTCACGCCGCGGATGATCGCACGGTTCTCTTCCGGGAACACCTGGATCACTTCACCGACACGGCCCTTGGAGCGGCCGGTCATGACGACGACCTTGTCGCCCTTCTTGATCTTGGCGGCCATGTTACAACACCTCCGGAGCCAGAGAGATGATCTTCATGTGGTTCTTGGCGCGCAGCTCGCGCGGAACCGGCCCGAAGATGCGGGTGCCGATCGGCTCTTTCTGATTGTTGATCAGCACGGCCGCATTGCGGTCGAAGCGGATCACCGAACCGTCGGGACGACGGATGTCCTTGGCCGTACGCACGACCACGGCCTTCATCACATCACCCTTTTTGACGCGCCCGCGCGGAATGGCTTCCTTGATCGAAACGACAATAACGTCGCCGACGGAAGCATATTTCCGCTTCGAGCCGCCCAAAACCTTGATGCACATCACGCGTCGGGCACCAGAATTGTCCGCGACGTCGAGATTCGATTGCATCTGAATCATGACGTACCCTCTTATTCTTCGCAGGCTGGTATCCGCACGCAGCGGACCCGGCCCAACCTCGGGTTTGGCAGCAGGATCGAAACCCAACCGCCGTGAAGCTCGCCGCCTGCTCGGCTTTGAGCCCACTTCGCCAGCCTTGCAGCCGGCAAATCACTAACAAGCACGAAAGCGCGGCCAAGGCGGTGGAGACCTCCACCCCTTTCGCCAACGCTCCAGGAAAGCCGGTCTTCTAGCGATTCCTTCGGCCAATCACAAGCACAAAGCCGGCTTCCGCCGGCTTTTATTTTACCGTGTCGGCGCGAAGGCGCTGGAACGCCTCCCTGCCCTGCCAGACGATCAAGCCTTGGCTGCTTCCGCCGCCTGGTCGACGACGACCCAGCGCTTCAGCTTCGACATCGGGCGACCCTCTTCGATCCACACGATATCACCGACCTTATGGCCGTTGCTCTCGTCATGAGCATGGTAGTTCTTGGTGCGACGCACCGTCTTCTTCAGCAGCGGATGGGTGAAGCGGCGCTCCACCTTCACCACAATCGTCTTGTCGTTCTTGTCAGAGACGACGACGCCTTGCAGGACGCGCTTGGGCATGAATTATCTCCTCAAGCCTTGGCTTTGGTCGCGGCCTTCTGGCTCTGAACCGTCTTGATCTTGGCGATAGTGCGGCGAACCTTGCGCACCTCGGCCGTGTTTTCGAGCTGACCCGTGGCCTTCTGGAAGCGCATGTTGAACTGCGACTTCTTCTGCTTGGCGAGTTCATCGGCAAGCTGGTCGTCGGACAGCACCTTGATGTCTTGAATCTTCATGGTGTTTTCCTCACTCAGCAATGCGCTGGATGATGCGGGTCTTGATCGGCAGCTTGGCGGCAGCGAGGGTCAGGGCGGAGCGAGCGATTTCCTCGCTCACACCATCCAGCTCGAACATGATGCGCCCCGGCTTGACACGGGCGACCCAATGATCGGGAGCACCCTTGCCCTTACCCATGCGCACTTCAGCCGGCTTTGCCGAGACCGGCACGTCCGGAAACATGCGGATCCATACACGGCCCTGGCGCTTCATCTCACGGGTGATCGCACGACGAGCGGCTTCGATCTGACGCGCGGTGATACGTTCGGGTTCCAGGGCCTTCAGACCGAACTGGCCGAAGTTCAGGAGCGCGCCCGAAGAGGCCACACCGTGAATGCGGCCCTTGAACTGCTTACGGAATTTAGTGCGCTTGGGTTGCAACATGGTTCTATTCTCTCAACTCCCGCAAGCCGCTCACGCAGCTTCGTGACGGGGGCGCGAAGACGAACGGCCGGTGTCGGCCTCCGCCAGGCGCTTGTCCTGGGCCATCGGATCGTGCTCGAGGATTTCGCCCTTGAAGATCCAGACCTTGATGCCGCACGTACCGAAGGTAGTGAATGCCGTCGCCGTGCCGTAATCGACATCGGCGCGCAGCGTATGCAGCGGCACGCGACCTTCGCGATACCACTCCAGACGCGCGATTTCAGCGCCACCCAGACGGCCCGAGCAATTGATACGGATGCCTTCGGCGCCCAGACGCATGGCCGACTGCACGGCACGCTTCATGGCGCGGCGGAACGCAACGCGACGCTCCAACTGCTGAGCGATCGAATCCGCAACCAGGGTCGCATCCACTTCGGGCTTGCGCACTTCAACGATGTTGATGTGCACTTCCGAGGTGGTGAGCTTCGACACGGCCTTCTTCAGCTTGTCGATGTCGGCGCCCTTCTTGCCGATCACGATGCCCGGACGAGCCGAGTAGATCGTGACGCGGCACTTCTTGTGCGGACGCTCGATGACGATGCGCGACACGGCGGCCTGCTTCAGGAGCTTCATCAGCGCCTGGCGGATCGCAATGTCCTCGTGCAGCAGCTTGCCATATTCGCCCTTGTTGGCGAACCAGCGGGAATCCCAGGTCCGGTTGATGCCCAGACGCAGGCCGATCGGATTAACTTTCTGTCCCATCGTTTGCTCCTTACGCCTTGGCTTCGACCTGGCGGACGACGACCGTCAGGTTGGAGAAGGGCTTCTCGATGCGCCCTGCCCGGCCGCGGGCGCGGGCATGGAAACGCTTGATGACGAATGCCTTGCCGACATAGGCTTCGGAGACGATCAGATCGTCCACGTCGAGGCCATGATTGTTTTCGGCATTGGCAATGGCGCTTTGCAGCGTCTTCTTCACGTCGGTGGCGATGCGCTTGCGCGAGAAGGTCAGGTCGGCCAGAGCCGAGTCCACCTTCTTGCCGCGGATCAGGGACGCGACGAGATTGAGCTTCTGCGGCGAAACGCGCAGCATGCGCGCAACCGCCTTCGCTTCATTGTCAGGCAGGGCCCGTTCGGACTTCGGCTTGCCCATGACTTACTTCCTCTTCGACTTCTTGTCCGCCGCGTGACCATAGAAGGTCCGGGTCGGAGCAAACTCGCCGAGCTTCATACCAACCATGTCTTCGGTCACCTGCACCGGGACATGCTTCTGGCCGTTGTAGACGCCAAAAGTCACGCCGATGAAGTGCGGCAGGATGGTGGAGCGACGGCTCCAGGTCTTGATGACCTCGCTGCGGCCGGAGCCGCGCGCGGCATCCGCCTTTTTCAGGAGGTACCCGTCGACAAACGGGCCTTTCCAGACTGAGCGGGACACGGGTGGTCTCCTTACTTCTTCTTAGCGTGACGGGACGAGACGATGAACTTGTTCGTCGCCTTGTTCGAACGCGTCTTCTTGCCCTTGGTCGGCTTGCCCCAGGGCGTGACAGGGTGACGGCCACCCGAGGTACGGCCTTCACCGCCACCATGGGGATGGTCGATCGGGTTCATGGCAACACCGCGGACGGACGGCTTGACGCCCAGCCAGCGCGAACGACCCGCCTTACCGAGCGAGATGTTCATGTGGTCCGGGTTCGACACCGCACCCACCGTGGCAAAGCAGCTCGACAGAACCAAGCGCTGCTCGCCCGAGTTCAGGCGCAGGATGACATAGGCGCCATCGCGGCCGGCGATCTGGGCATAGCTGCCGGCAGACCGGGCCACCGAACCGCCACGGCCGAGCTTGAGCTCTACATTGTGGACGATGGTGCCTACCGGCATCGCCGACATCGGCATGGCATTGCCCGGCTTCACGTCGGCCGAGGCGGCGGCAATCACCTTGTCGCCGACAGCCAGACGCTGCGGAGCCAGGATGTAGGCCTTCTCGCCATCGGTGTAGTCGATCAGCGCGATGAACGCCGTGCGGTTGGGATCGTACTCGATCCGCTCGACCGTACCTTCGACATCGAGCTTGCGGCGCTTGAAGTCAACGATGCGATAGGCCCGCTTATGCCCGCCCGACTTGCGGAACGAGGTAATGCGGCCCGTGTTGTTGCGGCCACCCGACTTGGTCAGGCCCTCGGTCAAGGTCTTGACCGGAGCGCCCTTGTACAGGGCGGAACGGTCGACCAGCACGAGCTGGCGCAGGCCCGGCGTAACCGGCTTGTATTTCCTGAGAGCCATTGGTCTCTCTCCCTTTCCGGCCCGCGCCTCAGAGGCCCGTCGTCACGTCGATCGTGTGGCCTTCGGCCAGAGTCACGATCGCGCGCTTGACATCGCTCTGAGTGCCCAGAATGCCCTTGAAACGCTTGGTCTTGCCCTTGCGAACGAGCGTATTGACACCCGTCACCTTGACATTGAACAGCTTTTCGACGGCGGCTTTGATCTGCGGCTTGGTCGCATCCGGGGAAACCCGGAACACCACCTGGTTATGTTCCGACTGAGCGGTCGCCTTCTCGGTGATCACCGGCGACACGATCACGTCGTAATGCCTGACATCGGTGCTCATTTGAAGCGCGCCTCCAGCGCATCGACGGCCGCCTTGGTAAGCACGAGGCTGTCACGGCGGAGAATGTCGTAGACGTTGATGCCCTGGACCGGCAGCACATCCACGTTGGGGATGTTGCGGGCGGCCAGTGCGAAGTTCTGGTCGAGTTCGGCGCCGTCGATGATCAGCACATTGGCCAGACCGCGCTTGCCGAAGGTTTCCTTCAGCGCTTTGGTCTTGATCACTTCGGCGACGGCCTTGTCGACGATGATCAGCTGCTGCGTCTTCGCCTTGGACGAAAGCGCATGCTTGAGGCCGAGGGCACGGACCTTCTTGGGCAGATCATGCGCATGAGAGCGCACGACCGGACCGAAGGCGCGACCACCGCCACGGAACTGCGGAGCCGAGGCTGCACCGTGACGAGCACCGCCGGTGCCCTTCTGCTTGTACAGCTTCTTCTTGGTCCGGTTGATTTCGGACCGGCCGAGGGTCTTGTGCGTACCGGCCTGGCGCTTGGCCAGCTGCCAGCGCACGACACGCTGCAGGATGTCGGCGCGCGGCTCGAGACCGAAGATCTCGTCAGACAGCGTGACCGAACCGGCTTCGGAGCCTTCGAGAGTGGTAATTGCGAGTTTCATCGGCTCCTCCTCACTCGCCGGCGGCTGCAGCAGCAGCTTCGGGCAAGCGGAACGCGCCGGGCTTCGGCGCTGCTTCCGGCAGCTGCTTCTTCACGGCGTCGCGCACCAGGATCCAGCCGCCCTTGGCGCCGGGAACGGCACCCTCGACCAGGATCAGGCCACGCTCGACGTCGGTGCGCACGACCTTGAGGTTCAAGGTGGTGATGCGCTCGTCACCCATGTGACCCGCCATCTTCTTGCCGGCGAACGTCTTGCCTGGATCCTGGCGCTGACCGGTCGAACCATGGGCACGATGCGTGATCGAGTTACCATGGCTGGCGCGGTGGCCGGCGAAGTTCCAGCGCTTCATCGAACCGGCAAAACCCTTGCCGATCGACGTGCCCGTGACATCGACGAACTGGCCCGGGACGAAGTGGTCCGCGGTGATCGTCGCGCCAACCGGAATCAGGTCGGCTTCCGGCACGCGGAATTCGACGACCTTACGCTTGGGCTCAACGTTGGCAACAGCGAAGTGGCCGCGCTGCGCCTTGGTCGTGTTCTTGACCTTGGCGAGGCCGGCACCGAGCTGAAGCGCAGTATAGCCGTTCTTATCGTTGGTCCTGTGAGCGACGACCTGGCAATCGTCGAGACGGAGAACCGTGACCGGGACATGCTCGCCAGCGTCGTTATAGACGCGGCTCATGCCGATCTTCTGTGCAATGACACCAGAACGCATGGCGTTCGTTCCTAAGCCTAGAGGAGCCTGATCAGAGCTTGATCTCGACGTCCACGCCTGCGGCGAGGTCGAGCTTCATGAGCGCGTCCACGGTCTGCGGGGTGGGGTCTACGATGTCGAGCAGGCGCTTATGGGTGCGCATCTCGAACTGCTCACGCGATTTCTTGTCCACGTGTGGCGAGCGGTTCACCGTGTACTTTTCGATCCGCGTTGGCAGCGGGATCGGTCCGCGGACGGCGGCGCCAGTGCGCTTGGCCGTCGATACGATCTCGCGGGTCGACGTATCGAGGATACGATGGTCGAACGCCTTGAGACGGATGCGGATGTTCTGGCCGTTCATTGCCCTGACTCCGAAAATTAAGTGGCGCGCCGCTTAACGGCGCGCCGTAAGACGCGCTTTGATAAGCTCTTATTCGATGATGGCGGCGACGACGCCGGCGCCGACGGTACGACCGCCTTCACGGATGGCGAAGCGCAGCTTCTCTTCCATGGCGATCGGCACGATCAGGTTCACTTCCATGGCGATGTTGTCGCCCGGCATCACCATTTCCGTGCCTTCCGGCAGCGTCACCACGCCCGTCACGTCCGTCGTGCGGAAGTAGAACTGCGGACGGTAGTTGCCGAAGAACGGCGTGTGGCGGCCACCCTCTTCCTTGGTCAGGATGTAGGCTTCGGCCTTGAACTTGGTGTGCGGCTTCACGGAGCCGGGCTTGCACAGCACCTGGCCGCGCTCCACGTCCTCACGCTTGGTGCCGCGCAGCAGCGCGCCGATGTTGTCGCCGGCCTGGCCCTGGTCGAGCAGCTTGCGGAACATCTCGACGCCCGTGACGGTCGTCTTCTGCGTGGCGCGGATGCCGACGATCTCGACTTCCTCGCCAACCTTGACGATGCCGCGCTCGACACGGCCGGTCACCACGGTGCCACGGCCCGAGATCGAGAACACGTCTTCGACCGGCATCAGGAAGGGCTGGTCGATCGGACGCTCCGGCTGCGGAATGTAGTCGTCAACCGTCTGCATCAGAGCCAGGATGGCGTCGTGGCCGATGGCCTTGTCGCCATTGTCCAGCGCAACCTTGGCCGAGCCCTTGGTGATCGGAATGTCGTCGCCGGGGAACTCGTACTTCGACAGAAGCTCGCGAACTTCCATCTCGACCAGTTCGAGCAGTTCCGGATCGTCGACCAGGTCGACCTTGTTCAGGAACACCACCAGCGCGGGAACGCCGACCTGGCGGGCCAAGAGGATGTGCTCGCGGGTCTGCGGCATCGGGCCGTCAGCCGCCGACACGACCAAGATCGCGCCGTCCATCTGCGCCGCGCCCGTGATCATGTTCTTCACATAGTCGGCGTGGCCGGGGCAGTCGACGTGAGCATAGTGGCGGTTCTTCGTTTCGTACTCGACGTGCGCCGTCGAGATCGTGATGCCGCGAGCCTTCTCTTCCGGAGCCTTGTCGATCTGGTCATACGCCGTGAACGTCGCACCGCCCGTCTCGGCAAGAACCTTCGTGATCGCCGCCGTCAGCGACGTCTTGCCATGGTCAACGTGACCAATCGTGCCGATGTTGCAGTGCGGCTTGTTGCGTTCAAATTTCTCTTTGGCCATCGGGGCCTCCTTCACCTGTCGCCGAAACGGCGGATGAAACTCAAATCAAGGGGATCAGGCGTACTTCGCCTGGATTTCAGCAGCGACGTTGGACGGCGCCTGTTCGTAATGATCGAACTGCATCGTGTAGCTGGCGCGGCCCTGGGTGAAGGAGCGCAGCTGGTTGACGTAGCCGAACATGTTCATGAGCGGAACCATGGCATTCACGACATTCGCGTTGCCGCGCATGTCCTGGCCCTGGATCTGTCCACGCCGGGAGTTGAGATCGCCGATGACCGAGCCGGTATATTCTTCCGGAGTCACGACCTCGACCTTCATGATCGGCTCGAGCAGAACCGAACCGCCCTTCTGCAGGGCTTCACGGAAGGCCGCACGCGAGGCGATTTCGAAGGCAAGTGCCGACGAGTCGACTTCGTGGAAGGCACCGTCGATCAGCGTCACCTTGACGTCGACCACCGGGAAGCCGGCAACGATGCCCGCGCCCAGAACCGAGTTGAGGCCCTTCTCGACGCCGGGGATGTATTCCTTCGGCACCGAACCGCCAATGATCTTCGACTCGAACTCGAAGCCCTTGCCGGGCTCGTTCGGCTCGACGATGAACTTGACGCGAGCGAACTGGCCGGTACCGCCGGTCTGCTTCTTGTGCGTGTAGTCGATCTCGGCCCGCTTGGTGATCTTCTCACGGAAGGCCACCTGCGGCGCGCCGACATTGACCTCGACCTTGTGGGTGCGACGCAGAATGTCGACCTTGATGTCGAGATGGAGTTCGCCCATGCCCTTGATGATGGTCTGGCCGGATTCCTGGTCGGTCGACACGCGGAAGGACGGATCCTCCGAAGCGAGCTTGATCAGGGCCAGCGCCATCTTTTCCTGGTCGGCCTTGGTCTTGGGCTCGATCGCCATTTCGATGACCGGCTCAGGGAATTCCATACGCTCCAGGATGACCGGATGCGCGGGGTCGCACAGCGTGTCGCCGGTGCGGGTATCCTTGAGGCCGACCAGAGCGACGATGTCGCCGGCATAGGCTTCGGCGATTTCCTCGCGGTTGTTGGCATGCATGAGCACCATGCGGCCAACGCGCTCGCTCTTCTCGCGGCTGGAGTTGAGCAGCGAAACGCCCTTCTCGAGCTTGCCCGAATAGATGCGGCAGAAGGTCAGGACGCCATACTGGTCGTCCATGATCTTGAAGCCAAGGAGCGAAAGCGGCTCGGCGTCCGAGGACTTGCGCTCGACTTCTTCTTCGGTTTTGGGGTCGATGCCCTTGATGGCGGGCACGTCCACCGGCGACGGCAGATAGTCGACCACTGCATCAAGAAGCGTCTGCACGCCCTTGTTCTTGAAGGCAGAACCAGCAAGCACGGGATAGAAGGCGCCGGTGAGGACGGCTTTGCGGATCAGGCGCTTCAGGGTTGCTTCATCCGGCTCCTGGCCGTCGAAGAAGGCGGCGAGAGCGTCGTCATCGAGTTCCACAGCAGCTTCGATGAGCATGTTGCGGTACTCGTTGGCCTTCTCGACCATGTCTTCCGGGATCGGCAGGTTGGCGTCGAATTCGGCGCCCAGCGATTCACCCGACCAGATCACGGCCTTCATGCGAACGAGATCGATGATGCCCTTGAAGTTCGACTCCGAACCGATCGGCAACTGAATGGCAATCGGCTTGGCGCCGAGGCGCTTCACGATGTCGTCGAGGCACTTGTAGAAGTCAGCACCCGTCTTATCCATCTTGTTGGCGAAGACGATACGCGGAACCTTGTACTTGTCACCCTGGCGCCAGACGGTCTCGGTCTGAGGCTCGACGCCCTGGTTGGAGTCGAGCACGCAGACGGCACCGTCAAGCACGCGCAGCGAGCGTTCGACTTCGATGGTGAAGTCGACGTGCCCGGGGGTGTCGATGATGTTGAGGCGCTTGCCAGCCCACAGAGCGGTCGTCGCGGCGGACGTAATCGTGATGCCGCGCTCCTGCTCCTGGGTCATGAAGTCCATCGTGGCGGCGCCGTCATGGACTTCGCCGATCTTGTGGGACTTACCGGTGTAGTAAAGGATCCGCTCGGTCGTCGTGGTCTTACCGGCGTCGATGTGCGCCATAATACCAAAATTGCGGTAGTCCTCGATCGCGTGCGTACGGGCCATCGTGTGATCCTCGATCCTGCTTCCAGCCTTACCAGCGGTAATGCGAGAAGGCGCGGTTGGCCTCGGCC
This sequence comes from Labrys sedimenti, assembly GCF_034424805.1. Taxonomy (NCBI): domain Bacteria; kingdom Pseudomonadati; phylum Pseudomonadota; class Alphaproteobacteria; order Hyphomicrobiales; family Xanthobacteraceae; genus Labrys; species Labrys sedimenti. Next base: position 77,944 of record NZ_JAXOUF010000001.1, on the reverse strand, counting down.
ATCCGGTGCGTGTCTTCGCGTTTCTTCACGGCGTTGCCGCGGTTGTTGGAGGCGTCGAGCAGCTCGCCCGACAGCTTCTCTTCCATGGTCTTCTCGTTGCGGTTGCGGGCCGCGCTGAGGATCCAACGGATGGCGAGAGCCTGACGGCGCTCCGGGCGAACTTCGACCGGGACCTGATAGGTCGCACCACCGACGCGGCGGGAGCGAACTTCGATCGCCGGAGCGACATTCGACAAGGCCGTCTGGAACACCGTGATCGGGCTCTGCTTGGCCTTGGCTTCAATGGTGTCGAAAGCGTCGTAGACGATCTTTTCGGCAACCGACTTCTTGCCATCATACATGATGGCATTCATGAACTTGGTCACGACGAGATCACCGAACTTCGGATCCGGAATGATCTCACGCTTTTCTGCACGATGGCGACGGGACATGGTGAAATCTTCCCTTATTTCGGACGCTTCGCGCCGTACTTCGAACGACGCTGCTTACGGTTCTTGACACCCTGGGTATCGAGGACACCGCGGAGAATGTGATAGCGGACGCCGGGCAAGTCCTTCACGCGGCCGCCGCGGATCATGACCACGGAATGCTCCTGAAGGTTATGGCCTTCGCCGGGGATGTAGCCGATGACCTCAAAGCCATTGGTGAGACGCACCTTGGCAACCTTACGCAAAGCCGAGTTCGGCTTCTTCGGGGTCGTCGTATACACGCGAGTGCACACACCGCGCTTCTGCGGGCATGCTTCCAGGTGGCGCGCCTTCTCGCGATACACTTTCGGTTCGCGCGGCTTGCGGATCAGCTGGCTAATGGTTGGCATCGTTCGCCCTTCAACATCGATTAGTACGCCCTTACGAACGCACTGCTTTGCCCTGCGTGAACAACCACGCAAAACGAAACCGCGCCAGCTTCCCTTTTGAGGGATGCAAGCGCGACACCCACAGAGGATCGCAACGCAGGGCGTGACGATCATGACCGGAACTGTGTCTGGTAGTCCGGAGGCAGCGTTTAAGAACTCAGTTCCGCGTCTTGTCGACAGCAGGAACAATACGTCTTACGGCCCGCCCTGAAAGTGAAGTGGTCTTTAACGGCCGACTCGCCTGTCGTCAAGCACGAAGCGTGTCAAAATCGCCAATAGATGCGGTTTTGGCGGCGATAGGAGCTTCTGCATAGCCCCTTTGCCGTTTTGCATGGCTTGAAGCCGGAGAGACTCCCTTCCTCCGCCACGAGCACGCCTGCCTCAAAGACGAAAGGGCGGCCCTTGCGAGCCGCCCTTCCATTCAACCGTTCGGTTGAATTTTCCTACTCCGCCGCGGGCAGAGCCACCACTTCGGCATCGCCTGCCGGTGCGGCGGGAACGCCGGCCTCGGCCTGCTTCTGCTGCAGGATGAGGTCGTCGCGGCGCTTGGCGATCTCGCGGACCCGCGCGATCTGGGCGCCGGTGCCGGCCGGGATGAGACGGCCGACGATGACGTTCTCCTTGAGGCCCTCCAGCGTGTCCGACTTGCCGTTGACGGCAGCTTCGGTGAGCACGCGGGTGGTCTCCTGGAACGAGGCGGCCGAGATGAACGAACGCGTCTGCAGCGAAGCCTTGGTGATACCGAGCAGCACCGGATGGCCGACTGCGGGCTTGCGGCCTTCTTCGACCGCCTTGAGGTTGGCCGCCTCGAACTCGATGCGGTCGACCTGCTCGCTGGGCAGGAACTCGGTCTCACCGGCGTCGGTGACCTCGATCTTCTGCAGCATCTGCCGGACGATCACTTCGATGTGCTTGTCGTTAATCTGCACGCCCTGCAAGCGGTAGACTTCCTGGATCTCGTTGACCAGGTAAGCCGCCAGTTCCTCGACGCCCTTGACCGCCAGAATATCATGCGGGGCCGGGTTGCCGTCGACGATGAAGTCACCCTTCTCGACGACGTCGCCGTCCTGGAGATGGATGTGCTTGCCCTTCGGGATCAGATATTCGACCGGCTCCTGATCAGCCTCATGCGGCTGGATCACGAGACGACGCTTGTTCTTGTAGTCGCGGCCGAACTGGATCGTGCCGGTGATCTCGGCGATGATCGCCGCATCCTTCGGACGACGGGCCTCGAACAGCTCCGCCACGCGCGGCAGACCGCCCGTGATGTCGCGGGTCTTGGCGCTTTCCAGCGGCACGCGGGCAATGACGTCGCCAGCATTCACCTTCGAGCCGGGGTCGACCGAGATGACGGATTCAGCCGCCAGGAAGTAGCGGGCGTCGCCGCCACGCGACAGCTTGGCGATCTTGCCATCGCCACCCTTGATCACCAGGGCCGGACGCAGATCCGCCGAACGGCTCGAGGTCCGCCAGTCGGAGACGACGCGCTTGGTGATGCCGGTCGACTCGTCGGCGCTCTCGTTGACCGAGATGCCATCGACCAGATCCTCATAGCCGATCACGCCGTCGAGTTCGGTGATCACCGGGCGGGTATAGGGATCCCACTCGGCAATGCGCTGGCCGCGCTTGATCTTGTCGCCGTCGTCCACCTTGATGCGGGCACCGTAGGGGACGCGGTTGACCGAACGCTCCGTGCCGTCATGGTCGAGGACGACGACAGCCAGGTTACGCGCCATGGCGATCAGCTCGCCATCCGAATTGCGCACGACGTTGCGGTTACGGATCTTGACCGTGCCCTCGAAGGTCGACTCGATGTTCGACTGCTCGTTGATCTGCGCCGCGCCGCCGATGTGGAAGGTACGCATGGTGAGCTGCGTGCCCGGTTCACCGATCGACTGCGCCGCAATGACGCCGACGGCCTCGCCCATGTTGACGCGCGTACCGCGTGCCAGATCGCGACCATAGCAGGTGGCGCAGACGCCGTTCTTGGTCTCGCAGGTGAGCACCGAACGGATCTTGATCTCCTGCAGGCCCGAAGCGGCGATCAGGTCGACAGCCTTTTCGTCGATCATCTCGCCCATCGGCACGATGACGGTACCGGTCGAGGGGTCGGTGATGTTCTCGGCGGCGGTACGACCGAGGACACGAATGCCCAGCGAAGCCACGACCTGGCCCGCATCGACGATCGCACGCACGCCGATGCCGCCCTGCGAGCCGCAATCGGTTTCGGTGATGATCGAATCCTGGGCGACGTCGACGAGACGACGGGTCAGGTAACCCGAGTTCGCCGTCTTCAAGGCGGTGTCGGCCAGACCCTTGCGGGCGCCGTGGGTCGAGTTGAAGTACTCGAGCACGGTCAGGCCTTCCTTGAAGTTCGAGATGATCGGCGTCTCGATGATCTCGCCCGACGGCTTGGCCATCAGGCCGCGCATGGCGCCGAGCTGGCGCATCTGAGCAGGCGAGCCACGAGCCGAGGAATGCGCCATCATGTAGATGGAGTTGATCGGCTTGTCGCGGCCGCTATCGTCCTTCTTCACGGCCGAAATGCGATCCATCATCTCCTTGGCGAGACGATCGGCGCACTTCGCCCAGGCGTCGACGACCTTGTTGTACTTTTCGCCCTGGGTGATCAGGCCGTCATTGTACTGCTGCTCATAGTCCTTCGCCAAAGCGTCGGTCTCGGCGACGATCTTCCACTTGTTGTCCGGCACGACGATGTCGTCCTTGCCGAAGGAAATGCCCGCCTTGAAGGCGTTGGAGAAGCCGAGCGTCATGATGCGGTCGCAGAAGATGACCGCTTCCTTCTGGCCGACGTTACGATAGACGACGTCGATGAGGGCGGAGATCGCCTTCTTCGTCATCAGATTGTTGGCGGCCTCGAAGGAGATCTTCGGATTCTTCGGCAGCAGCTCGGCCAGCTTCACGCGGCCGGGCGTGGTGTCGTAGATCTTGCTGACCTCGTTGCCCTCGGCATCGACGCCCTTCCAGCGCCACTTGATCTTGGAGTGCAGCGTGACGACCTTGTTGTCGATCGCGTGATCGAGTTCGCCGACATTGCCGAACACCATGCCCTGTCCGGGCTCGCCGTCCGACATCAGCGTCACGTAATACAGACCTAGCACGACGTCCTGCGACGGCACGATGATCGGCTGACCGTTGGCCGGATGCAGGATGTTGTTGGTCGACATCATCAGGACGCGCGCTTCCAGCTGCGCTTCGAGCGACAGCGGGACGTGCACGGCCATCTGGTCACCGTCGAAGTCCGCGTTGAAGGCCGTGCAGACCAGCGGATGCAGCTGGATGGCCTTGCCTTCGATCAGCACCGGCTCGAAGGCCTGGATGCCGAGGCGGTGCAGCGTCGGAGCGCGGTTGAGCAGCACCGGATGCTCACGGATGACCTCGTCGAGGATATCCCAGACTTCCGGCTTTTCCTTCTCGACCAGCTTCTTGGCCTGCTTGACGGTCGCCGACAGGCCCTTCGCGTCGAGGCGCGAATAAATGAAGGGCTTGAACAGCTCCAGCGCCATCTTCTTGGGCAGGCCGCACTGATGCAGCTTCAGCTCGGGACCGACGACGATCACCGAACGGCCGGAATAGTCGACGCGCTTGCCGAGCAGGTTCTGGCGGAAGCGGCCCTGCTTGCCCTTCAGCATGTCGGACAGCGACTTCAGCGGACGCTTGTTGGCGCCCGTGATGACGCGACCGCGGCGGCCGTTGTCGAAGAGCGCGTCCACTGCTTCCTGCAGCATGCGCTTTTCGTTGCGGATGATGATATCAGGCGCACGCAGCTCAATCAGCCGCTTCAAGCGGTTGTTGCGGTTGATGACGCGGCGATAGAGATCGTTAAGGTCCGAGGTCGCGAAGCGGCCGCCGTCCAGCGGCACGAGCGGACGCAGATCCGGCGGGATCACCGGCACGGCCGTCAGGATCATCCATTCGGGCTTGTTGCCCGACTGGATGAAGGCCTCAATGATCTTCAGGCGCTTGGCGAGCTTCTTGGGCTTGAGCTCGGAGGTGGACTCGGCGATCTCGACGCGCAGGTCCGCCGCGATCTTCTCCAGATCCATGGCGCGCAGCATCTCGCGGATGGCCTCGGCACCGATCATGGCGGTGAACGAGTCCTCGCCATACTCGTCCTGGGCGCGCGCATACTCATCCTCGGAGAGGAGCTGACGCTCCTTCAGCGGGGTGAGGCCGGGCTCGATCACGACGTAATATTCGAAGTACAGGATGCGCTCGAGATCCTTGAGCGTCATGTCCATCAACAGGCCGATGCGGCTCGGCAGCGACTTCAGGAACCAGATATGGGCGACGGGCGCGGCGAGCTCGATATGGCCCATACGCTCACGGCGGACGCGCGACAGCGTGACTTCCACGCCGCACTTCTCGCAGATGACACCCTTGTACTTCATGCGCTTGTACTTGCCGCACAAGCATTCGTAGTCCTTGATCGGTCCGAAGATGCGCGCGCAGAACAGGCCGTCACGCTCGGGCTTGAACGTACGGTAATTGATGGTCTCAGGCTTCTTGATCTCGCCGTAGGACCACGAAAGAATCTTTTCCGGCGAAGCGATCGAGATCTTGATCTGATCGAAGGTCTGCGGCTGCGCTACGGGGTTGAAGAGATTCATGACCTCTTGGTTCATGGCCGTCTCCAGGTTTGCGCTAAGGCGGGGCCAACGCCCCTGCCCGCGCGGATAAAATTGGGGGGCGGGTCTTCAGACCCGCCTCATTCGCGGCACGGTCACGGCGGGTCCGAAGACCCGCCTCCCGGGCAATGTCACTCGGCAGCCTCGGCCGGCGGCAGCATCTGGTCGGCGTTGCGCAGGCCGGTGAGCTCGACGTTGAGGCCCAGCGAACGCATTTCCTTGACCAGAACGTTGAACGATTCCGGGATGCCCGCCTCGAAGGTGTCGTCGCCACGCACGATGGCCTCGTAGACCTTGGTACGGCCCGCCACGTCGTCGGACTTGACGGTGAGCATCTCCTGCAGCGTGTAGGCGGCGCCATAGGCTTCGAGGGCCCACACCTCCATTTCGCCGAAGCGCTGGCCGCCGAACTGCGCCTTGCCACCCAGCGGCTGCTGCGTGACCAGCGAGTACGGACCGATCGAACGGGCGTGGATCTTGTCGTCGACCAGATGGTGCAGCTTCAGCATGTAGATGTAGCCGACTGTCACCTTGCGGTCGAAGGGGTTGCCCGTGCGTCCGTCATAGAGCTGCACCTGACCCGAAGCGTCATGGCCAGCCATCTTGAGGAAGTCGACGATGTCGCTTTCCTTGGCACCGTCGAAGACCGGGGTCGCGATCGGCACGCCGCGGCGAAGCGTCGAGGACATGTCGACGAGCTCACGCTCGTCCATGGACTCGATTTCCTCGTTGTTACCGTAGATGCGGTCGAGCGTATTCTTGAGCTGGCTGGCCCCCTTGCCCTTCTTGTAGGCATCGATGGCCTGGCCGACGAGCTTGCCGAGGCCAGCAGCCGCCCAACCCATATGGGTTTCGAGAATCTGACCGACATTCATGCGGCTCGGAACGCCCAGCGGGTTGAGCACGATGTCGACCGGCGTGCCATCCTCGAGGAAGGGCATGTCTTCGATCGGCATGATGCGCGAGACCACGCCCTTGTTGCCGTGACGGCCGGCCATCTTGTCGCCCGGCTGGATCTTGCGCTTCACGGCGACGAAGACCTTGACCATCTTCATCACGCCGGGCGGCAGCTCGTCGCCGCGCTGCAGCTTCTCGACCTTGTCCAGGAAGCGCTGTTCGAGGCGCTTCTTGGATTCGTCGTACTGCTTGCGCATGGCCTCGACTTCGCTCATCAGCGCGTCGTCGGCCACGGCGAAGTTCCACCACTGCGAGCGCGGATACTCCTGCATCACGTCAGCAGTGAGCACCGTCTCCTTCTTGAAGCCCTTCGGCCCGCCGATCGCCGCCTTGCCTTCCAGCATCTCGACGAGACGCTGATAGACGTTGCGGTCGAGGATCGCCTGCTCGTCGTCGCGGTCCTTGGCCAGGCGCTCGATCTCCTCGCGCTCGATCGCCTGGGCGCGCTCGTCCTTGTCGACGCCGTGGCGGTTGAACACGCGCACTTCGACGATGGTGCCGGTGACGCCCGGGGGCACGCGCAGCGAGGTGTCGCGCACGTCGGAGGCCTTTTCGCCGAAGATGGCGCGCAGGAGCTTTTCTTCCGGCGTCATCGGGCTCTCGCCCTTCGGCGTGATCTTGCCGACGAGGATGTCGCCCGCCTGCACTTCGGCACCGATATAGACGATACCGGCTTCGTCCAGGTTCTTCAGCGCTTCTTCCGAGACGTTCGGAATGTCGCGCGTGATTTCTTCCGGACCCAGCTTGGTATCGCGGGCCATCACTTCGAACTCGTCGATGTGGATCGAGGTGAACACGTCCTCCTTGGCGATGTTCTCGCTGAGCAGGATGGAGTCCTCGAAGTTGTAGCCGTTCCAGGGCATGAAGGCGACAAGGACGTTGCGGCCGAGCGCCAGCTCGCCGAGCTCGGTCGAAGGACCGTCGGCAATGATGTCGCCCTTCCTGACCACGTCACCCACGCGCACCAGCGGCTTCTGCGTGATGCAGGTCGACTGGTTGGAACGCTGGAACTTCATCAGGCGGTAGATGTCGACGCCCGACTGGGTCGGATCGAGATCGGCGGTGGCGCGGATGACGATACGCGTCGCGTCGATCTGGTCGACGATGCCGGTGCGGCGAGCGGCGATCGCGGCGCCCGAGTCGCGGGCCACTACGCTCTCCATGCCGGTGCCGACGAACGGCGCATCGGCGCGCACCAGCGGCACGGCCTGACGCTGCATGTTCGCACCCATCAGCGCGCGGTTGGCGTCGTCATTCTCGATGAAGGGAATGAGCGCCGCAGCGACGGAGACGAGCTGCTTGGGCGACACGTCCATGTAGTCGACGCGGTCGGGCGTGACCATGACGTTCTCGCCGGCATGGCGGCAGACCACGAAGTCCTCGGTGAGGCGGCCTTCCTGGTCGACCGGGATGTTGGCCTGGGCGACGTAGTACTTGCCCTCTTCCATCGCCGACAGATAGACGACCTCGGGCGTGACCTTGCTGTCGCGGACGCGACGGTAGGGCGCCTCGATGAAGCCGTACTTGTTGACGCGCGCAAAGGTCGCCAGCGAGTTGATCAGACCGATATTCGGGCCTTCCGGCGTCTCGATCGGGCAGATGCGGCCATAATGCGTGGGATGCACGTCGCGGACTTCGAAGCCGGCACGCTCGCGGGTCAGACCGCCCGGGCCAAGGGCCGACAGGCGGCGCTTGTGGGTGATTTCCGACAGCGGGTTGGTCTGGTCCATGAACTGCGAGAGCTGCGAGGAACCGAAGAACTCGCGCACGGCGGCAGCCGCCGGCTTGGCGTTGATCAGGTCCTGCGGCATCACGGTGTCGACGTCGACCGAGGACATGCGTTCCTTGATGGCGCGCTCCATACGCAGCAGGCCCACGCGATACTGATTTTCCATCAGTTCGCCGACCGAACGCACGCGGCGGTTGCCGAGATGGTCGATGTCGTCGATCTCGCCCTTGCCGTCACGCAGGTCCACCAGCGTCCTGACCACAGCCAGGATGTCGTCCTTGCGCAGCACGCGCACGGTGTCCTCGGCGTCGAGGTCGAGGCGCATGTTCATCTTGACGCGGCCGACCGAGGAGAGGTCGTAGCGCTCGGCATCGAAGAAGAGCGACTGGAACATCGCCTCGGCGGAGTCGATGGTCGGCGGCTCGCCCGGGCGCATCACGCGATAGATGTCGAACAGGGCCTCTTCGCGCGAGTTGTTCTTGTCGACCGCCAGCGTGTTGCGGATATAGCCGCCAACGGTGACGTGGTCGATGTCGAGCACCGGGATCTCGTCGAAGCCCTCGTCACCGAGCAGCTTGAGGTTCTTCTCGCTGAGCTCGTCGCCGGCTTCCAGATAGATCTCGCCGGTATTCAGATTGACGATGTCCTCGGCGACATAACGGCCGATCAGGTCCTCATCCGTGACGCGCAGGGCCTTGAGGCCCTTCTCGGCCAGGGCGCGTGCCGAACGCGCCGTCAGCTTCTTGCCGGACTCGACCACGATCTCGCCGGTATCGGCGTCGATGAAGTCGGTGGTCGGCTTGACGCCCTTCAGACGGTTCCAGTCGTATGGAACGCGCCAGCCATCCTTGTCGCGGACATAGGTGATGGAATTGTAGAAGGTGCGCAGAATTTCCTCGCCGTCCATGCCGAGGGCGAACAGCAGCGAGGAGACCGGGATCTTGCGGCGGCGGTCGATACGGGCATGCACGATGTCCTTGGCATCGAACTCGATGTCGAGCCAGGAACCGCGATAGGGAATGATGCGGGCCGCGAACAGAAGCTTGCCCGAGGAATGGGTCTTGCCCTTGTCGTGATCGAAGAACACGCCCGGCGAACGGTGCATCTGGGAGACGATGACGCGCTCGGTGCCGTTGACGATGAAGGTGCCATTCGAGGTCATGAGCGGCATGTCGCCCATGTAGACATCCTGCTCCTTGATGTCCTTGACGGAGCGGGCGCCGGTTTCCTCGTCGACATCGAACACGATCAGGCGCAGCGTCACCTTGAGGGGTGCGGCGAAGGTCATGCCACGCTGGCGGCACTCATCGACGTCATATTTCGGCGCTTCGAATTCATAGCGGACGAATTCGAGCATCGCCTTGTTGGAAAAGTCCGAGATCGGGAAGACCGACTTGAAGACGGTCTGCAATCCCTCATCCGTCCGCCCGCCATCTGGCTCAAAGACCTGGAGAAACTGGTCATAGGAAGCCTTCTGAACCTCGATCAGGTTCGGCATCGTCGCGACTTCGCGGATCTTTCCGAAAAACCGGCGGACGCGCTTGCGGGCATTGGTCGTCTGAGCCATGTGGTCCTCGTCCTTTCAAGCAAGCCCGGCGCCACCGCACCGCTCCTGCAGGCATTGATTGCGCGAGGAAGATGTTCCTTCCCCGCCTGGCACCGCCCCGCTGTCGCGGACCGACGCTGAAACTTCCGGCCGGGACACCCGGCCTTTACCGTTCTCGTCACGGCAGACCGGAAAATCCCAGGAGGCTGCGCCTCGAAGATTCTCTGGTCCGCCGTTCCGGCGCCCAGGCCAGGTCCTGCTGGAGGTTGGCCTAAAACGCCGAAAAGGCCCCGGGGGAAAACCCCGGAGCCAAAACGCCTGAAGCAAGCTCTCTTACTTGAGCTCGACCTTGGCGCCGACCTTCTCGAGGGCGGCCTTGATCTTGTCGGCTTCTTCCTTGGCAACGGCTTCCTTGACCGGCTTCGGAGCAGCTTCGACCAAGTCCTTGGCTTCCTTGAGGCCGAGGCCGGTGATCGCGCGGACTTCCTTGATGACCTCGATCTTCTTGTCGCCGGCAGCAGCCAGAACGACGGTGAACTCGGTCTGGGCTTCAGCAGCCGGAGCAGCGGCAGCAGCGCCGGGAGCAGCAGCGACGGCAACAGCCGCAGCAGCCGAAACGCCCCACTTCTCTTCCAGGGCCTTGGCGAGGTCGGCAGCCTCGAGCACGGTCAGGCTCGACAGGTCTTCAACAAGCTTTTCAATCTTGGACATTGTCCATAATCCTTGGTTTTGGTTCGTACCGGTTTAATCGGGTTGCGAACGGCCTTACGCCGCTTCGTCTTGCTTGGCATAGGCTCCGAACACGCGAGCCAGCTTGGCAGCCGGTGCGTTGACGACCTGAGCGATCTTGGTAGCCGGGGCCTGGATGAGGCCGATCAGCTTGGCGCGCAGTTCGTCCAGAGACGGCAAGGTCGCAAGCGCCTTGACACCGTTCTGGTCCAGAGAGGTCTTGCCCATCGCGCCGCCGAGGATCACGAACTTGTCGTGGGCCTTGGCGAAATCGACGGCGACCTTGGGTGCAGCCACCGGATCGCTCGAATAAGCGATCAGGGTCGGGCCCTTCATGAGGGGCGCGATAGAGGCCACATCCGTGCCATCAAGAGCGATCTTGGCGAGGCGGTTCTTCGCGACCTTCACAGTCGCGCCAGCCTGCTTCATCTGCTTGCGCAGGTTCTGCATCTGGGCGACGGTCAGGCCGGAATAGTGAGCTACGACGACAACCCCAGTGGTCGTGAAGACCTCCTGGAGAAAGCCGATGAACTCCTGCTTTTCCGCTCTTTCCACGTTGCTCTCTCCGGTTGCAGCTTTCCGAAATTGGTGGGAAAGCCGACCGTTGCACTTGCCGCCTTCCGGGCACCGGCGAACCGGAGCTTTGGCGAAGGCGACGCTCGATTGCCTGTCCCTCGCCGTCATGCCTGCGTCAAAATGACACAGACCATTAGGACGAGTGAGTCGGATCGAACCAATTCACGAGGCAGCCGCGAGGCGGACACCGAAAACCGGTCTTCCCCGTCTATGCAGGCCAAAAGGAGCGCTTTTAACGGCCTCTCCTGGCAATTAAGCAGGTTTCCCTGCGCCTGCAGTCTCGGACAGGACATGGCCGTCAAGGTTCGAAAACCCAGCCGGCCAGTCAGCCGTCCAAATTGCTTCGGACAGCAAAAATCCCGGGCTGTTTACACATCCCAGGGTCATGAACCTTTGATCAGTTCAGTGAGAACCGCGATATAGTCCCTCCCGGGCGAATTGCCAAGGGGGAATTTTATCGCTGCCCCAATTTTTCAAGGCGCAACCGAAAGACATTGGCGTGCCAATATCGCGAGGCCTTGCTGTCTCAGAATAGCAGGGCGATGGAGAGGTACAAGTTGGAAATCCCGCGAGCGACGATCGATTGCCTCTTTACGGAAAGCCCGCAAAACGGCGCTGCGCTGGGTTTGCTGGCGCTGATGACGGGTATCAGCGAGCAATGCTACTACGCCGCCTGGATGTCAGATCTGGAATATGCTCTTTGGCAAATCGCCCCGGAGACCTCGTACGGGCACGGTACGATAACAGCGAGACAGGCACAGCTCCTGCGTCTTCTGGCCGAAGAAGCGGATGGTTGGTGGACTTATTCGGAAGATGAGGATGATCCGGTCTTCCTGGATCTTGCGTCATGGCGCGAGAAGGTCGCGTCAAGACCAGCGCAATGATAAAAAACCCCGCCGAAGCAGCTTCGGCGGGGTTCTTGATCTCAACCTGTCAGGTCGATCAGGCGCTGAGCACGCTGGCCGGATCGATCTTCACGCCCGGCCCCATGGTCGAGGACAGGGCGACGCGCTGGACATAGGTGCCCTTGGCGCCGGTCGGCTTGGCCTTGACCACGGCATCGGCGAAAGCCTTGATGTTCTCGGCCAGCTTCTCGGCCGTGAACGAAGCTTTGCCGACAGCACCGTGCACGATGCCGGCCTTCTCGACACGGAACTCGACGGCGCCGCCCTTCGAAGCCTGCACGGCACCGGTGACGTCCATGGTCACCGTACCGACCTTCGGGTTCGGCATCATGCCGCGCGGGCCGAGCACCTTACCCAGACGGCCGACCAGCGGCATCATGTCGGGGGTGGCGATGCAGCGATCGAAGTCGATCTTGCCGCCGTTGACGATCTCGACGAGATCCTCGGCGCCGACCACGTCGGCACCGGCAGCGCGAGCTTCGTCAGCCTTGGCGCCGCGGGCGAACACCGCCACGCGCAGGGTACGACCCGAACCGTTGGGCAGGTTGCACACGCCGCGGACCATCTGGTCGGCATGGCGGGGGTCAACGCCCAGGTTCATGGCGATCTCGACGGTCTCGTCGAACTTGGCCTTGGCGCGGTCCTTGATCAGGGCCACGGCCTCGTCCAGACCGTAAAGCTTGATGCGGTCAATGCCTTCCTTGGCCGCGCGGATACGCTTTCCTTGATGTGCCATCATATCACCCGACGATCTCGAGGCCCATCGACTGGGCGGAACCCTTCACCATGGCCATGGCGGCCTCAACCGTATCGCAGTTGAGATCGGGCAACTTCTTCTCGGCGATCTCACGGATCTGGGCGATCGTGATCTTGCCAGCCTTGGCGCCCTTGCCGGGGGTCTGCGAACCGGACTTGATGCCGGCAGCTTCCTTGACCCAGTAGGACACCGGGGGAAGCTTCAGTTCGAAGGTGAAGGAACGGTCCTGATAGGCCGTGATGATGACCGGGATCGGCATGCCCTTGGTCATCTGCGCGGTCTTCGCATTGAAGGCCTTGCAGAATTCCATGATGTTCAGGCCGCGCTGACCAAGCGCGGGACCGATGGGCGGCGACGGGTTCGCGGCACCGGCCGGAACCTGAAGCTTGACGTAGCCCGTAATTTTCTTCGCCATTTGTTGCTCCTATGCGGGTTGCCCCGCGGTTGTCGGCCATCGTCTCCGATGGCTGGCCACCAATGCGATGGCCGGAGTTTCGCGGTTCGGTTCGGCAAGGCGGCGATGGCCCTGCTTCCCCTCCCGCGTACGGGATCAGACCTTTTCGACCTGCCCGTATTCGAGTTCGACCGGGGTGGCCCGGCCGAAAATGGAAACCGCCACCTTGAGGCGGGCGCGGCTCTCGTCGACTTCCTCGACGATGCCGTTGAAGGAGGCGAAGGGGCCGTCGGCCACCTTGACCTGCTCGCCGACTTCGAAGCTGACGGAGGGTTTGGGACGCTCGACGCCGTCGGCGACCTGCCCCTTGATGCGTTCCGCCTCACGGTCGGGAATCGGCACGGGCTTGGCCTTGTCGGCGCCCAGGAAGCCGGTGACCTTCGGCGTGTTCTTGATGAGGTGATGCACCTCGTCCGTCAGGTCGCACTTCACCAGCACATAGCCGGGGAAGAACTTGCGTTCGGTGTCGACCTTGCGGCCACGGCGAACCTCGACGACCTTCTCGGTCGGCACCAGGATTTCTTCGAACAGGTCGGAGAGCCCACGCTGGGCGACCTGCTCGCGAATCGACTGCGCGACCTTGTTCTCGAAGTTGGAATAGGCGTGAACGATATACCAGCGCTTGGCCATTATGGATTTCCCTAGCGGCCCAGATTCACGATGAAGGAGACGACACGGATCAAAACGGCATCCGTGATCGAAAAGAAGATGGCCATGGCGATGGTGAAGATCACAACCATGAGGGCCGTGATCATGGTCTCCCGGCGGGTGGGCCAGGTGACCTTGTTCGTTTCATTGCGAACCTGTCGCAAGAACTCCATCGGAGTCGTCTTTGCCATCGTTCTACCGCCTTGACCGAAACAAGATTGTTCCGGCACTCATTTCGAAATCCTGCCTCGCAAATGCAAGACCGGGCCTGAGCGGAGCGTGGCGGATGCGGAGATGATCCGACCAGCCAGGCTCTGCGACGACTGTGAACCTCGCAGGCCTTGCCACCCCGCCCTGCGGGCTTGCAAATCCTGTCCGGCCGTTTTTGCCAACACAAAACCGAGGGTGCGGCCAAGCCCCATCCCCCGGCTTTCATGACAGAGCGAAAAAAGCTGAACGCCTCATCCGCGTAAATTGGCAGGGGCAGCAGGGATCGAACCCGCGACCTACGGTTTTGGAGACCGTCGCTCTACCAGCTGAGCTATACCCCTACGCGTTGCTCGCGCGGCGCCTACATAGCCGCGCAAATGATTTGGCGCAATCCCACAGATGGGGATGATCATGTAAATTTTCATCGCCGACCGGGCAGAAGTCCGGCCGACCTGCGCTCGCCGCCCTTTCGTGGCGCCTTTTCAGGCTTCCGCTGCCTCTGACCTCACTCAAACCGGCTCGACGGCCACCGCAGTGCCGTAAGCCAGCACCTCGGTGATTCCGTCCATGATCTCATTGGCATCGTAGCGCATGGCGATGATGGCATTGGCGCCCATCTCCTCGGCATGGCGCACCAGAAGCTCATAAGCCTCCTGCCGGGCCGTTTCCGCCAGGTTGGTATAGACGGACAGCTTGCCGCCGAAGACCGATTGAATGGCACCGCCAATATTGCCGATCACGCTGCGTGAACGCACGGTGATGCCACGCACCACGCCGAAATGCTTCACGACACGGTAGCCTGGGAGATCATTGGTGGTGACGACGATCATGACTTGTTCCTCGAATGCGGATGGAACCAGCAATACAAACAAAAACGGCGCAGCCAAGGCTGCGCCGTTTCGAACTCGAGCTTTCGCCCGGGCTTATTCGATGATGGCGGCGACGACGCCGGCGCCGACGGTACGACCGCCTTCACGGATGGCGAAGCGCAGCTTCTCTTCCATGGCGATCGGCACGATCAGGTTCACTTCCATGGCGATGTTGTCGCCCGGCATCACCATTTCCGTGCCTTCCGGCAGCGTCACCACGCCCGTCACGTCCGTCGTGCGGAAGTAGAACTGCGGACGGTAGTTGCCGAAGAACGGCGTGTGGCGGCCACCCTCTTCCTTGGTCAGGATGTAGGCTTCGGCCTTGAACTTGGTGTGCGGCTTCACGGAGCCGGGCTTGCACAGCACCTGGCCGCGCTCCACGTCCTCACGCTTGGTGCCGCGCAGCAGCGCGCCGATGTTGTCGCCGGCCTGGCCCTGGTCGAGCAGCTTGCGGAACATCTCGACGCCCGTGACGGTCGTCTTCTGCGTGGCGCGGATGCCGACGATCTCGACTTCCTCGCCAACCTTGACGATGCCGCGCTCGACACGGCCGGTCACCACGGTGCCACGGCCCGAGATCGAGAACACGTCTTCGACCGGCATCAGGAAGGGCTGGTCGATCGGACGCTCCGGCTGCGGAATGTAGTCGTCAACCGTCTGCATCAGAGCCAGGATGGCGTCGTGGCCGATGGCCTTGTCGCCATTGTCCAGCGCAACCTTGGCCGAGCCCTTGGTGATCGGAATGTCGTCGCCGGGGAACTCGTACTTCGACAGAAGCTCGCGAACTTCCATCTCGACCAGTTCGAGCAGTTCCGGATCGTCGACCAGGTCGACCTTGTTCAGGAACACCACCAGCGCGGGAACGCCGACCTGGCGGGCCAAGAGGATGTGCTCGCGGGTCTGCGGCATCGGGCCGTCAGCCGCCGACACGACCAAGATCGCGCCGTCCATCTGCGCCGCGCCCGTGATCATGTTCTTCACATAGTCGGCGTGGCCGGGGCAGTCGACGTGAGCATAGTGGCGGTTCTTCGTTTCGTACTCGACGTGCGCCGTCGAGATCGTGATGCCGCGAGCCTTCTCTTCCGGAGCCTTGTCGATCTGGTCATACGCCGTGAACGTCGCACCGCCCGTCTCGGCAAGAACCTTCGTGATCGCCGCCGTCAGCGACGTCTTGCCATGGTCAACGTGACCAATCGTGCCGATGTTGCAGTGCGGCTTCGTGCGTTCAAATTTCTCTTTGGCCATAGCCCCGTTTCCAGCATTGGAGGATTGGGTATTTCGCCGGTGCGAAATATCGGGCGGCTCGATAGGGGTTTTTGCGGCAACGCGCAAGAAGAGAATGGAGCACGAGGCTTGGGTGGCCCGAAATCCGACCGGAAGGGAATGGAGCGGGTGAAGGGAATCGAACCCTCGTATTCAGCTTGGAAGGCTGCTGCTCTACCATTGAGCTACACCCGCAAACCAAGCACAGCACTCCTTGGACGTTTGGTGGAGGGGGTTGGATTCGAACCAACGTAGGCTGAGCCAACGGATTTACAGTCCGTCCCCTTTAACCACTCGGGCACCCCTCCAAAACGTCCTTCCGCAACGCTGTGACGCCGCTGCGAAATCGAAGCGGCCAAGTGGCGCGACCGCGTCGTTCAGAGGGCGCCGTTATGGTGAGGGGATCGGTGCCTGTCAACCCAAAAGGCGACAATTGTCGACGAGTTTTTACACTTAATCGCGGACAGGGCTTTTTTTGGCACGCCAGCCATGCCATGGGCAGTCTCCGGAACGGAGATAGACATGAAGGACAGGGACCGCAGGGGCCATCGCGGCCACCATCGGGGCTATGCCGGCGAAGCAACGCTCGACACCGTGGTGATCTATGGCTGGCACCCGGTGCGCGAGGCGTTGCAGAACCCCAAGCGCAAGCTCAAGCGGCTGCTCGCCACCGAAAACGCCCTGAAAAGGCTGGCCGACGAGAAAATCGAGACGCGAATCAAAGCAGAAACCGTCCGCCCCGGCGAGATCGACCGCCTGCTCACACCCGATTCGATTCACCAGGGGCTTTATCTCGAAGCAACCCCCCTCCCCGCTCCCGCCTTCGGGGAACTCGGCGCCCAGGACATCGTCCTGGTGCTCGACCAGATCACCGACCCCCACAATGTCGGCGCTATCATCCGATCGGCCGCTGCCTTCAAGGTGGCAGCCATCATTACCACAGAGCGCCATTCGCCAGCAGCCACCGGCGTGCTTGCTAAGTCGGCGTCGGGCGGCCTCGAGCATGTGCCGGTCGTTTCCGTGCGCAATCTCGGCGATACGCTGGATGAAATGGGGGCGAGCGGCGTGACACGAATCGGTCTCGACTCGGAAGGACCGGCGACATTGGAGGGCACGGCGTTCGACGGACCGCTGGCGCTCGTGCTCGGCGCCGAAGGCAAGGGCTTGCGTCAACGCACGCGTTCGCTCTGCGATGCCCTGGCCCGTCTCGACATGCCCGGCGCGATCAAGAGCCTCAATGTCTCGAACGCCGCCGCTCTCGCGCTCTATGTCGCGCGGACGAGAATACCGGCCTGAAGCGCTTTTCGATCCGGCCGCCCCTCAGGGAAGCGCGCGAGCAATCCGGAGTGTCAGCCTCCGGCTGACATCCTGAAAACCAAGCGCTTTCCGGCACCCGAGATGTCAGCCGGAGGCTGACACTCCAGATCTCGCCCACATAAAAGCCACCGCTCTATTTCGAAGGTTCGAAATCCATGCTTTCGAGATTGGGCCGCGGCACCGGCAACGCTCTTGCCTCCTGGACCGGCTCGGGGCGCGGTGTGGGAGCAGTTGCGGGCGGCAGGACTTTCGCCGGGTCCATCTTCTTCGGCGCCGACAGGGTCGCGCTGCGCGGCTTCGGCAGAGCCGGACGCGGCAGGCTCTGGGGTGTTCCGACAACATTGCGCGGCGGGCGAAGCCGACGCATCGCCGGTCCGCGCTCCTCCGGCAGGACGTCATAAGACCCGTCGATATCGGGCTCATAAGCCGGGCTTCTCACCCAGGGGCGCGGATAGGCAGGGCGCGGATAAAAGCTGCGGGTCTCGTAGCCGCCATCGTCCTCGCGATAGATGGGCCTGGGATGATAGGGGCGCATGGGCGCCTCGAACTCGCCGCCCCAGCCGCCGCCATCACCGTAGAAGGGCGCGTCGCGCCAGCCTGCCTGGGCCTGCGTCAGGGGGACGGCGGCGAGAGAAAGCGCAATCGCCAGCAAGGAAACGGGGCGGATCGTCACAGCGGCATCCTCGAAAACTTCATCCGCCGCTCGTAGCCAATGACTTTGGCGGAATAAGGATTGGTTAACCCTTTTCTTGCCCCGCCACCAGACTCTCCAGCAGCACGCGCCGTCCCTCCGGCATGGCAAGGCCGCGCGGGGCAAAGACGTCGCGCTCGAGGAAATACTGGGTCAAACGCAAGGCATCTGCGATATCGCCAGCCTCCGGCATACCCTCTTCCCCACGCAGGAAGGCGGGCAAGCGCAACAAGCGGTCGTGCCAGGGGGCTCCGGCCTCCCGGCAAACGGCCCTCCCGCTCTTGGGCGAGACATAGACGAGGTCGTCCTGCCGGCCGGTAACGGCGCAGGCGACCAGATCGAGGCCGAAGCCGAGATCCGACAGGATCTCAAGTTCGAAGCGGGCGATCAGCGCCGGCGCCAGATCGCGCTCTCCGAGCACTTCGACGAGGTGGCCGAGCGCCTCATGGAGGCCGGGATGCGGATCGCGCTCCGGCAGCAGGCGGACGAGGGCCGCCACATGGGTCATGGCGAACAGGGCCTGCCGGGAGGAGAGGAAGCGGGCGGCATGCAATGTCAGCCCCTCGACGGCGAAATGCCCGAGATGGCCTTCGATCCGGGCGCGCCAGGTCAGCTGTACCTCATTGCCGGGCTGCAGTACCGGCTGCAATGTCCGCGAGCGCCCTCCCCGCACCATGCCGAGATGACGGCCGTGATCGCGGGTCATCGCCTCCAGGATCACGCTGGATTCACCGTGGCGACGCACACCCAAGATGTAACCGCTGTCGATCCATTCCATCTGGACTGCCTCGCCCTGAAAGAGGAACGCGGGGCTTGGAGTGTCAGCCTCCTGGCTGACATCGCGCAGAATGTCAGCCAGGAGGCTGACACTCCCAAAAAGGAACCCGCCTCAGGGCTTCTCCACCGGAAATTCCAGACCCATCTCGCGATAGCGCTCGGGATCATCGGACCAGTTCTCGCGCACCTTCACGAACAGGAACAGATGCACCGGCGCCTCTGCCATGGCCGTGATTTCCCTGCGGGCCGCCATGGAGATCGCCTTGATGGTCTCTCCGCCCTTGCCGATGACGATCTTCTTGTGCCCCTCGCGCGTGACATAAATCGTCTGCTCGATGCGGGCCGAGCCATCCTTCATCGTGGTCCAGGCCGTGGTCTCCACAGTCGATTCATAGGGCAGTTCGTCATGCAGGCGCAGGAACAGCTTCTCGCGCGTGATTTCGGCGGCCAGCGAGCGCAGGGGCGCATCCGAGATCTGGTCCTCGGGATAGAGCCAAGGCCCGGCCGGCATGATGGAGCCGAGATGGTTGGTGAGGTCCTCCACGCCGCTGCCGGTCAGCGCCGATACCATGAAGGTCTCGTCGAAAGATAGTCGCGCATTGACGGCCTGGGCAAGCTCCAGCAGCTTCTCGCGCTTCACCGCATCGATCTTGTTGAGGATGAGGATGCGCTTCTGCTTGGTGGCGGAGAGCTTTTCCAGGATCGCCTCATTGCCTTCGTCGAGCCCGCGCTGGGCATCGACGAGCAGGCAGACGGCATCGGCATCGGCCGCACCGCTCCAGGCGGTGGTGACCATGGCCCGATCGAGCCGGCGCTTGGGCTGGAAGATGCCGGGCGTGTCGACGAAGATGATCTGCGCGTCACCCGTCATGGCGATACCGCGCACGATGGCACGCGTGGTCTGGACCTTGTGGGTGACGATCGACAGCTTGGCGCCGACGATGGCGTTCATCAGCGTGGATTTGCCGGCGTTGGGAGCGCCGATCAGGGCGACGAAGCCGCATCTGGTGTTTGAAGTCTGGTTCATTTCAGCTTTCTAAAGCGTTTTGCGATTTGAGGAAATCATTTCAAATCGCAAAGACGCGTCGAAACGTGGAGCTAGAGCAAAGTGAGGTTCGCAGAAACCGCACCTTGCTCTAGCAGACATTGGCGTGCCGAAATACGGCTCGATTGGCCGATGTTGCACAGCAGCCGGGTTGATTCCTCGTTTGCCGGAGAGCTCGACGAGCCCGAAGGCTTATGACGGGGTGTTCCGCCGACCTGATCAGCCGCGACGCTCCTCCAGGGAAATGCCTTCCCGCGCCATGAAGGCGGCTGCGGCGGCCTGCTCGGCCAGGCGCTTCGACTTGCCTTCGCCTTCGGCCGACGTCAGCGTCTCTATGTCGACGGCAATCACGAAGCGCGGATTGTGATCGGGTCCGGTCCGCGAGACCAGGCGGTAGGTCGGCGCCTTCAGGGCCCTGCCCTGAGCCCATTCCTGCAGCGCCGTCTTGGCGTCGCTGGGCGGCCGAACGGGGGCGTGGAGCCGCTCGCGCCAAGCCTTTTCGACCACGGCGCGCGCCTTTTCGTAGCCGGCATCCACGAAGACGCCGCCGATCAGGGCCTCGCAGACGTCGCCCAGCGTGGTGACGCGCTTGCGCCCGCCCGAATGGGCTTCGCCGAGGCCAAGCTTGACGTGCGGACCAACGCCCCAGTCGGTGGCGACGGCTGCGCAAGTCTCCTTGCGCACAAGGTCTGAAAGCCGGCGCGACATGGCGCCTTCTTCGTCATCGGGGAAGACGCGGTAGAGCATGTCCGCGACCGCCAGCCCGAGCACACGGTCGCCGAGGAATTCAAGGCGCTGATAGCTCGCGAGCCGGCCTGGCCCATCGAGGAAACTGATATGGGTCAACGCCCGCTCCAGAAGAGAGCGATCGGCAAAGACATGGCCGAGCGCGGCTTCCAGTGTTTCGAGCGGAGGTTTCTTCTTCGAACTCATTGTATGATTTTAAACTGCCGCTGTTCGTCCTTGCCCGCCAAGACGAGAATTCTCCAGGCCTCTGCGACAAAATTGTCAGCCGGTATATAACCGATAGTGTCCAAATCGCGCGAGTCGTCGGAATTGTCGCGATTGTCGCCCATCAGGAAATAGCTGCCCTGCGGCACGACATATTCAGCGGTGTTATCGTAATAACCGCCGTCGCCTTGAATTTCGATAATCTCGTGTTGCGAGCCGTTGGGCAGAGTCTCGACATATTTCGGAACCTGCTTGTCTTGCCCGAACTCATCCTTGGTCAGATAAGTCCCGGCCTGCTCGCGCGGAACCACGGTGCCATTGATGAACAGCCGGCCCTGGCGCATTTGGACACGGTCACCCGGCAGGCCGATGACACGCTTGACAAAAATCGTTCTGCCATCCTTGGGCGTCGCAAAGACGCCCATATCGCCCTGTTGCGGGTTACTTGCCAGCAGCCGCCCCCTGAAACTGTCAGGCGGTAGGGGAAGGGTGCGCGCAGACACGCCATAAGCAAAACGCCAAGTCAGGATGTATTCACCGACCCGCAGCGTCGGCAGGTTGGAGCCGGACGGAACGTTGAAGAACCGAAATGTGCCCAGGCCAACCGCGAGCACGAGGCCGAGAATACCGGCGATGCCGAACAATAGCTTCTTCAACACGGATGCTTTCGGTGCTTGGTGGAGCTCGATGGCATCCGGGCCTGGACTGCCCCTCGTGCCATCGGCCTGGCCTATCGAATGAGTGAGAACAACCGGCTGCCGCGCACGGTCCACGGCCACTGCCAGAAAGCGAGTGGCGAGGCATCATCGGCGACGGAGAAGAAGATGATCTGCCCCTTGCCGACGAAATTGTCGAGCGGCACATAGCCGACGGCGGCAAGATCGCGCGAATCATCGGAATTGTCGCGGTTGTCGCCCATCATGAAGTAGTTGCCTGGCGGCACGACATATTCGTCGGTATTGTCATAGTAGCCAGTGTCGCCCTGGATCTCGATGACCTCGTGCTTCACGCCATTGGGCAGGGTCTCGATATATTTCGGCACCTGCTTGTCGCGCCCGAATTCATCCTTGACCAGATAGGTCCCGGCCTGCTCGCGCTGAACCAAGGTACCGTTGATGAACAGTCGGCCCTGACGCATCTGGATGCGGTCACCGGGCAGGCCGATGACGCGCTTGATAAAATCGGTCGAATTGTCCTTGGGCAGCTTGAAGACGGCGATGTCGCCGCGCTTGGGGCCTTCGCCGGCCCACAGGCGCCCCGATGGCAGAATGCTGGAAATCACCGGCACTGAATAGCGCGACCAGCCATAGCTGTACTTCGAGACCATGACGTAGTCGCCGACCAGAAGTGTCGGTATCAGTGAGCCGGACGGAATGTTGAACGGCTGGAACAGGGCCGTGCGGACCACCAGCGCGATGATGAGCGCGTGAACGATGATCTTGATGAGCTCGCCGATACCGCCATCTTTCGACGTCTTCTTGGCGGCGCCGCTGGTGTCGGGCGTCTTGTTCGGTTGGCTGGCCACGCTCATCGATCTTCCATCTTTGGAGGCGGTCCTTTGCGGGGACCGGAGCCTCGAAATATTGCCCCGATCCAAGATCCCACAAGAACCTTGAAATTACGCAAAGCTTCCGGAGCCGGCCCTGAGGCAAGCTCCGGAAGCTTTGTAACGAAACAACTCTGTTGCGGCTGCTATAACCCCTGCGGATTGAGGGTGCAACGACAGAGCCTGCCGGCCGGGCGTCTGGTGAAGCAAGGTCATGCGCCGAACGAGAGCGGGGTCCCTCCTCGTCGAGCGCCATACCTTGCCTGACGAAACGCCCGGGCAGCATCGATCATTCGCCGGAATGACGGATGCCAGAGACAGCATGATTTCGGCAATTGCACGGCGGCGGACAACCTTTCCTCTCAAGCTCGTGGCCGGGCCTCGATCACCACGAAGGCCTGCGCCAGGGGATGCTCGTCGGTCAGGCTGAGATGGAGATGGGCCTCATGCGCCTCGGGCAGCATCTCGCCAAGGCAGCGCAAGGCCGCGCCGCTCAGCCGCAATTCGGGCCGACCGCTCTCGGCATTGAGGACTTCCATGTCATGCCAGTGAATGCCCGCCATACCGTTGACGCCGGTTCCCAGGGCCTTGGAGCAGGCCTCTTTGGCAGCGAAGCGCTTGGCAAGGGTACCGGCCTTGTCGGCCCGGCCCGCGGCCTTGGCCCGTTCGCCTTCGGTGAAGCAGCGTCGTTCGAAGCGCTCGCCGAAACGGGCGAGTGCATCCTCGATCCGCCGGATGTCGCAAAGATCGCTGCCGATGCCGATGATCATCCGGCACGGCTCCGTCCAGCCGCCATTGCCGCTTTGACAGTGCGGATGCTCTCGGCGAGCCCGACGAATACAGCCTCTCCGATCAGGAAATGCCCGGTGTTGAACTCGGTGAATTCGGGCACAACAGCCAGGATTTCGGAGGTCTCGAAATCGAGCCCGTGCCCCGCATGCACTTCGAGGCCGAGGCCGGCGGCGATGGACGCGCCGAGCTTCAGGCGTTCGAATTCGGCGGCGGCGTGACCGCTCTCGCCCGAGGCAACGGCTTCGCACCAGGTGCCCGTATGCAGTTCCACGATATCGGCTCCCAGGGCTGCGCAAGTTTCCAGCACCGTCCTGTCCGGCTCGACGAACAGCGAGACGCGGATACCGCTGCCCTTCAGCCTTGGAATCGCCGCCCGCAGATTGGCCTCTGCCGCCCTGACGTCCAGCCCTCCCTCGGTAGTCCGCTCCTCACGCTTCTCCGGCACCAGGCAGACCGCATGCGGCTTCACGTCCAGCGCGATCGCCAGCATCTCGTCGGTCACGGCCATCTCGAAATTCAGCGGCGCCTTCACCTCGGCGCGAATGCGACGGATGTCGGCATCACGGATATGGCGGCGATCTTCGCGCAGATGGGCGGTAATGCCGTCGGCACCGGCCTCGACCGCCAAATGCGCTGCGCGGACCGGATCCGGCCAAAGGCCGCCGCGCGCATTGCGCACGGTGGCGACGTGGTCGACATTGACGCCGAGGCGGAGCACCTTGGGCAGGGCGGTCGCGGACATGGTTCAGGCCTGGTTCGAGAGAGAGCGGCTGCCGGGCTTGACAGCCGGCAGGGCGGCAAGTTCGGGTGGCAATTTGTCGGCCTCGAAGGTGGGAATGTCGAGTGTGGCAAGCGCCACCAGGGGCTTGCCGAGGTCGGCCTTGCCGCCCGAACGATCGATCAGGCAGGCCGCGCCGACGATTTCACCCGGCTGGTCGGCGATGGCGGCCAGGCATTCGCGTGAAGACAGCCCGGTGGTGATGATATCCTCCACCATCACCACGCGAGCGCCCTTGGGAATGGCAAAACCGCGCCGCAGCTGGAACTGGCCGTTCTCGCGCTCGACGAACAGCGTCTTGGCGCCGAGCGCGCGCGCCGTTTCATAGCCCGGCACGATACCGCCGACGGCCGGCGACACCACCATGTCGATGGGACCGTAAGCCGCGCGGATACGCTCGGCCAGGGCGCGACACAGGCGCTCGGTACGAGGCGGATCCGTGAAAACCAGGTTTTTCTGCAGATAGACGGCCGAATGACGCCCCGACGTCAGGATGAAATGTCCCTCCAGCAAGGCATCCGCCGCCCTGAATTCTGCCAGCACCTCATCCTGCGTCATCATCGTCTCCTCGTTTTTCCGGTTGTACGGGCTACGCTTCCGGGGCGTACAGATCAATGGCCGACACCGGTTGGAGGTCGAAAATTTCGTGAAGGCCCAACGGCGGTGTCCCGCTCTTGGATTGGCAACGGGAGTTTTGGACATGCCTTTGCGCATTCGGGAGACTTCGTCTAATCGCAACATGGTTCAGCCGCCAACTTCCCGTTGTTTCCCGAGATGCGGAGTGCGAGTGCCGTGAGAAAACTGATCTTCTGCCTGTCGCTGCTGCTCACCGGATGCACGATCGGTGACGACGGTATCCGGCCGCTCTTTTCGATGGGCTCGTCGGAACAGGCTTTCGTCGAGCGCTACGGCAAGCCCGATTTTCGCGCCGATGAAGGGGGCGCCGTTCGCCTGGTCTATCTCGGCAATCGTCTCGACTTCCGCCAGCGCGGCGACACGCCGCCCATTCCTCTGCCCGAGCAGAAGCGGATCCTGGCCCGCTATGGCCTGGCCTATGACCGCAATTGTGCCGTCCTCGTCAGCCTGATGTTCGGGCGGGTGATCGGGATGACCAGCATCGGCGGACAATGCAGCTAACCCCGCATCCGTAAAGCAGAGTCGATCGAAGGCGGGGCCCGTCGTCAGATCACGCGCTGAACCTCGCTCACCACCTTGCGGGCTCGCAGGCCATCGATGATGGCCAGCAGGTGCTTGAGGTCGTAGACTTCCATATCGATGATCATCTCGGTCATGTCGAAGGAACGGCGCTGCATGGCGAGATTATCGATATTGCCGTCTGTCTCGGCGATCACCTGGGCTATCTGCGCGAGCGTGCCCGGTTCGTTGATCGAAACTACCTGGATCCGGGCGGGATAGCGCTCGGCGCGCGCCGCCTCCAGATCCCAGCGCACGTCGAGCCAGAGTTCCGGCCTGTCCTCGAAATCGGCGAGCGCCTGCGACTGGATCGGATAGATGGTGATCGCCTCGCCCGGCGTGAGGATTGCCACGATACGGTCCCCGGGTACCGCCCCTCCTTCGGCAAAGCGCACCGGCAGATCGCCCATCAGACCGCGCACCGGAATGGCAGCCTTGGCCGGATCCCCGCCCCCAGGCAGCTTGAAGCGCAGATTCTGGCCGCCCTGCAGGCCGAACCAGGTCTCGTCGAGCCCGGCGGCGGCATGGCTCGACTGTTCGAGCTTGAAGTCCGGGAACACCGCCCGCACCACATCCTGCGAACGCATTTCGCCGCGGCCGACGGCGGTGAGCACATCGTCGACGCTCTTGCGGGCCAGCCGCTTGAGCGCCCCCTGCAAGGCATCGGGGCTATAGGTCTTCTCCAACCGTTCGAAGGCGCGCTCGATGATGCGCTGGCCGAGCCCTGCATATTGCGCACGCACCGCCGTGCGCGTGGCGCGGCGGATGGCGGCCCGAGCCCTGCCGGTGACGACCAACGTCTCCCAGGCCGCCGGCGGCGTCTGCTGCTTGGCGGTGATGATGGCAACCTCGTCGCCATTGTAGAGTTCGGAGACCAGCGGCGTGGTGCGGCCATTGACGCGGCAGCCCACCGCCGTGTTGCCGACATCGGTATGCACGGCATAGGCGAAATCGATGGCGTTGGCCCCGCGCGGCAAGGTGATCAGCTTGCCCTTCGGCGTGAAGCAGAACACCTGGTCCTGGAACAACTCCAGCTTGGTGTGCTCGAGGAACTCTTCCGGATTGTCGCCTTCGGCCAGCATCGCCATGGTTCGGCGCAGCCAGGCGAAGGCTCGACTCTCTCCTTCCAGACGCAGGCTATCGCCAGCCTTGTTCTCCTTGTAGAGGGCGTGGGCGGCGATGCCGAACTCGGCGATGCGATGCATCTCCTCGGTGCGGATCTGCAACTCGACGCGTTGATGGCCCGGACCGATCACCGTGGTGTGCAGCGAACGATAGTCGTTCTGCTTCGGCGTGGAGATGTAGTCCTTGAAGCGGCCCGGTACGAGGGGCCATTTGGTGTGGACGAGGCCGAGTGCGCGATAGCAATCCTCCACCTTGTTCACCAGCACGCGGAAGGCGAAGATATCGGAGAGTTGCTCGAAGGCGACCTGCTTCTGCTCGGTCTTCTTGAAGATCGAATAGGGCCGCTTTTCCCGCCCCTTGACCGTCGCCTCGATGCCGCGCTCCTGCAGCCGCTCGCGCAGATCGTTCTCGATCTCCGCGATCAGCGCGCCGTTGCGACGCTTCAAGCCTTCCAGGCGGCGGACGATGGTTTCGTAATGGGCCGGCTGCAATTCGTGGAAGGAGAGGTCCTCCAATTCCTCGCGCATGTCCTGCATGCCCATGCGCCCGGCAAGCGGGGCGTAGATGTCGAGCGTCTCCTGGGCAATCCTGGCGCGCTTCTCGGCCCGCATGAAGTTGAGCGTGCGCATGTTGTGCAGGCGATCGGCGAGCTTGACGAGGAGAACGCGCACGTCCTCGACGATGGCCAGCAGGAGCTTGCGCAGGTTTTCCGCCTGCTTGGCTTCCTTGGAAACCAGATCGAGCTTCTTGATCTTGGTCAGCCCGTCAACGAGCGCCGCAATCTCCTTGCCGAAGCGGCGTTCGATCTCGCCGCGCGTGGCGTCGGTATCCTCGATGGTGTCGTGCAGCAGGGCGGCCGCGATGGTGGCGTCGTCGAGCTTGAGATCGGTGAGAAGCGAGGCCACCTGCAAGGGGTGGGAAAAATAGGGATCGCCTGAGGCGCGAAACTGGGCACCATGCTTTTGCATGGCATAGACATAGGCGGCGTTGAGAAGATCCTCGTTCACGGCCGGGTTATAGGCCCGCACCTTGTCGACGAGTTCGTATTGCCGCATCAGGCGAAATGGCGCCGTCACTCACAGTCTCCCGCCGGCGGCGTTGCCGCGCCCGGCTCACCTCGTTACCGCGCTTCGGTCGAACCGAAGCATCACGCTATTCAATACGGGTGCAGCGCAAAAGAAAAGCGGGCCGGTGGTGCCGGCCCGCTGAAATTGCCTGGGAGGAAGCGAAGTGCTTATTCCTCGTCGTCCGAGCCGTTGTTGGCCGGCGGCACCAGCCCTTCCAGGCCGCGCAGCAGGTCTTCTTCCGACATGCGGTCGAAAGCGACGTTGTCGTCGGAATCGCCGGCGGTGAGAGCGGCCGGATCCGATTCGGGCTCGTCCACCTCGACATATTTCTGCATCGAGTGGATCAGGTCTTCCTTGAGGTCGTCCGGGGTCAGGGTTTCATCTGCGATCTCGCGCAGAGCCACCACCGGGTTTTTGTCACGATCGCGATCGACCGTCAGCGCAGCGCCGCCGGCGATCATGCGGGCGCGATGGCTGGCCAGCAGAACCAGCTCGAAGCGGTTCTCGACCTTGTCGATGCAATCTTCCACCGTGACGCGGGCCATGGCGACGCCTTTCTGTACCGTGTTTTGGGATCAAGCGCGCCAACTACACCGTCAACCAAGTTTGTGCAACCCCAAAAGGCCAATCCGTGGTATCCTCCCGCCTTCGAGGTCGCGAGATTGACCACAAGTTCTACCTCATTCGACTTACATATCGAGGCTGCTCGTCTCGATATTGCAATAATCCTGTCAACACTCTCATTGGAAAACACTCAATCTAACGACAATGCTGATAGCCTTGACATTCTATACCGCGATAGGCACAAGCTGAATGTATCGGACCTAAACTTGCCGTTGCTGCCGTTCCGCTGGGATTACACAGAGGGCCTCCTCTCGATGTTGCCCTTGGGATTAATTCTAGACTGTAATTTAGACCGATTTCAATCGCATTCGATCAAACCGAGCATCAGCAGAACGAACCTCAACTGGCAGAAGAATGAACAACACCCAGGAACGCATCGCTCTCTTTATTGACGGCGCCAATCTTTACGCAACGGCGAAAAGCTTGGGGTTTGATATCGACTACCGGAAAATGCTCAAGGAGTACCACAGCCGCGGCTATCTGGTGCGAGCGTTCTATTATACCGCCCTGGTGGAGGACCAGGAGTACTCGTCGATCCGTCCGCTGATCGACTGGCTGGATTATAATGGCTATGCCGTCGTCACCAAGCCGACCAAGGAATTTGTCGATTCCACCGGCCGCCGCAAGGTGAAGGGCAATATGGACATCGAGCTTGCCATCGATGCCATGGAATTGGCCGATCACATCTCGCATATGATCCTGTTTTCCGGCGACGGCGATTTCCGTTCCCTGGTCGAGGCTATGCAGCGCAAGGGGGTGCGCGTTTCCGTGGTCTCCACCATCTCGACCCAGCCGCCGATGGTCGCTGACGAATTGCGCCGCCAGGCGGACGAGTTCGTTGACCTCGTCACGCTTCAGAGCAAGATCGGTCGTGATCCGTCGGAGCGTGCCGTGCGCGGACAGGCCGGCGGCAATTTCCCGGCCGGTCCCGCGCCGACCCGCCAGCCGCCCCAGCAGGGCTTCGCCGGCCAGACCCCTGGCTTCATGTCGGCGAATTCGAGTGGCCAATCAGACGATCAATAGGTCGAGAACTCGCCTCGCACGATTGATTGGTGCGTTCCATTGGCGGGAGCCTGCCTGCTGGCTCCGTCCGCACCAGGGTCTCGTTCCGGGGCCCGGGCGTTTGCGATTTGACGGAATCGGCGAGAACCGCAAAGACGCTCGAGCCAATCCTTCTGATAGGCTTGGAAACAGGGAGCGAGAACAAGCTGCGCTTTCTTCCAGACGCCTTTTGTTCGAGTAGTCGATGACCGCAAGCCAATTCCAAGAACCTGGGCGCGACTGCCCGCTCTGCGAGAGGCTCGTCGCCTTCCGCCTGCAGGCACGTGCCAAGCATCCCGATTGGCACAATGCGCCGGTTTCCAGTTTCGGTCCGGCCTCTGCGCGGCTGCTGATCGCCGGCCTAGCGCCGGGGCTCCAGGGCGCCAACCGGACCGGAAGACCCTTTACGGGCGATTGGGCCGGAGATCTGCTCTACGAGACACTGGGCGATTTCGGCTTTGCCACCGGAACCTATGACGAGCGCCCGGACGACGGCCTCGAACTCGTCGATTGCCGCATCACCAACGCCGTGCGCTGCGTGCCGCCCGAGAACAAGCCGATCGGCAGCGAAATCGCCGCCTGCCGTCCCTTCCTGGCCAATACGGTCAAGGAAATGGCGAAGCTCAAGGTCATCCTGGCACTCGGCAAGATCGGGCATGACAGCGTGGTCACGGCCCTCGGCCGCAGGCCAGCCCACTTTCCCTTTGCCCATCACGCGCAGCACGACATCGACGGCCTGAAGCTCGTCGACAGCTATCATTGCTCCCGCTACAACACCAATACCGGCCGCCTGACCACACCGATGTTCCGCGCGGTCTTCGAGACCGTCCGCGACATTCTCGACCGCTGAAAAGTCCCTTCCGGACGCCGGTCTATTGGCCGTCAGCCCTTGTCCCGCAGCAGACGTCCCTTTTCGCGCTGCCAATCGCGCTTCTTCTCGGTCTCACGCTTATCGCCCAGGCTCTTGCCGCGGGCGAGAGCCAGCTCGATCTTGGCCCTGCCCTGCTCGTTGAAATAGAGCTTGGTGGGTACGATCGTCAGGCCGTCGCGCTGCACGGCACCGATCAACTTGTTGATCTGGCGTTTATGCAAAAGCAGTTTGCGCGGACGCTTGCGCTCATGGTTGAAACGATTGCCCTGCAGATATTCGGGAATGTCCGCGTTGAAGAGCAGCAACTCTTCGCCGGATGGTCCGGCATAGGATTCGCCGATCGTCGCCTTGCCCAGGCGCAAAGATTTCACTTCGGTTCCGGCCAGCACGATCCCGGCCTCGAAGGTGTCGATCAATTCGTAGTTGAACCGAGCCTTGCGGTTGTCGGCAACCAGCTTGCGAGCACCGTCCTTCTTGTCCGCCACGTATCACCTGGAGAGAGTCTTCAAGCAAAATGCTCGAAATAGACTCTACCTTCTTGTTTTTCGAAGCGTTTCCTCGATCAGGCAGAGTGCCTGACCATTTCGGACGGAGAGGGATTGCCTCCCCCGCTTCAGTGTTTCAATTGAGCAACCCGGCATGCACCATCGCTTGCCGGATCTGGGTACGTGCCCCATCCGTTACCGGCAGCAGCGGCAGCCGCACCTCTTCCTTCAGGCGCCCCAGCATGGCCAGGCCGCATTTGGCCCCGGCAAGCCCCGGCTCCAGAAAGGTCGCCCCATGAAGTGGGATCAGGCGGTCCTGAATTTCAAGGGCTGAAGCGTAATCTCCGCGCAGCGTCGCCTCCTGCAAGTCCGCACACAGCCGCGGCGCGATGTTGGAAACCACCGAAATGCAGCCCTGGCCACCGGCCGCGTTGAAGGCGAGAGCCGTCATGTCCTCACCGGAGAGCTGGATGAAATCCGGCCCGAGTTGCTGGCGCTGCTGCGACACGCGGGCGAGATTGCCGGTGGCATCCTTCACCCCGATGATGTTCTTGAGTTCGTAGAGGCGCTTCATCGTCTCCACCGACATGTCGACGACCGAACGCGGCGGGATGTTATAGATGAAGATCGGAATGCCGATGGCGTCGTTGACAGCCTTGAAGTGCTGGTAGAGCCCTTCCTGGGTCGGCTTGTTGTAGTAGGGCGTCACCACCAGCACGGCATCGGCGCCGGCCTTTTCAGCATGACGCGCCAGATCGATGGCCTCGACGGTATTGTTCGAGCCGGCGCCGGCAATCACGGGCACGCGACCATTCGCCTGGGAAATACAGATCTCCACCGCCCTGTGATGCTCGGCATGGCTAAGCGTCGGGCTTTCGCCGGTGGTGCCGACAGGCACGAGGCCGCTGGTGCCCTCGGCGATCTGCCAGTCGATCAAGTCACGAAAGCCTTTCTCGTCGATGGCGCCGTCGCGGAACGGCGTCACCAAAGCGGTGAGCGACCCTCTGAACTTTGCCTTCGACATCATCTCAACTCCACGGATTCCAATCGGATGGCTGCCCTGATGATCTCAGCCGGGGCCAGACATATACGAGCCACCCGGTCACGAAAAGAGCATTGGCGCCGATTGGGGGCCGAAAACGCCCCATTTCAACGGGATGATCTTCGCATCGCTCTGGTTAATGGAATGAGTCGGCCCCAGATTGCCACTTTTTAAGGCAGCAGCCCCGAATCCGCCGCCTTCGGGCCTTGAAAATCACCTTTTCCTCGTGCCTCACTGATGGCGAGAATGCGGCATTCCGACGTCGTCATTCACGGTTCGTCAATCAGAGGACGCGACAATCGCCAAACTGGGTCACCTGGATTGGCGTGGCGGCAATGCTCTTGCGGTTCATGACGGGTACATCCCTCTTCGTCGCGGTGCTGACCGGCGCACTTGCCGCCCCGGTCACGCGGCCTGGCGATGCCACCCTGAAGCACTCGTCTCGTACGGTCGCGCTGCGCACGGACGCCGTCCCCCCGGCGGTCTCGGCCCGCCCCGACACCGAAATCACCGGTTCGATCATCGTTCCCCCGCCGCTGGTAAACCAGCTCGACGTCCTGCGCCAAGTGATTGCCGCCTACGAGGGTAGCGACCGCTCCGGCGGCGACACCCTCGCCCGGTCGCTTACCGATCCGGCCAGCCAGGCCGCCGCAGAATGGATCGCCATCCGCAGCGCCGCCCGCCATATTGGCCTCACCCGAATCAAGGCGTTCCTTGCCGCCTATCCGAGCTGGCCCGGCAATGGCTTGATCCGGCGGCGCGGCGAGGAGGCTCTCTACAATGAGGGAGCCGATGCTGACGCGGTGCGTGCCTTCTTCGCCTCGTCCCAGCCCGAGACCGACGAGGGCAAGGTCGCCCTCGCCGCCGTGCTGCAACGCGACGGTGACCAGACGGGTGCAACCGCCCTCATTCGCGACGCCTATCGCAACGACAGCCTGTCCGGCCAGCTCGAGGGCGATATCCTGCGCGACTACGGCGCCCTGCTGTCATCCGCCGACCATAAATATCGCGCCGACCGCCTGATCTATGATGGCAGTTATGATGATGGCCTGCTCGTTGCGGCCCGCGCAGGCCCGGATGTGGTGACGCTCGCCAAGCAGCGCATTGCGGTGGCCAGGCAGGCCAGGAATGCCGGCGCCCTGCTGGCCGCCAATGTTTCCACCGACCCGGCCTATGTCTTTGCGCGCGTTGCCTATCTCAGGCGCCAGAAGAAGCCGCGTGATGCCGCCGCCCTGTTGCTGAAGGCCCCTCGCGACGCCGCCGCACTGGTGCGCCCCGACCAGTGGTGGACGGAGCGGCGCCTCGTGGCCCGCGCCTTGCTCGATCAAGGCGATGCCCGTACCGCCTATGCGGTGGTTGCCGGTTTTACCGCCGAAAGCGATACGACCCGTATGGAGGCCGAGTTCCATTGCGGCTGGATCGCCCTGCGCTTCCTGAACGATCCTCGCAGTGCCGCCCGGCATTTTGCCAATCTGAGCGCCGATTCCCAGCGGCCGATTTCGGTTGCGCGCGGCGCGTACTGGCAGGGCCGTGCTGCCGAAGCAGCCGGCGACAAGTCCGGGGCGACCGGATTCTACCAGGCAGCCGCGCGCTACCCCATCACCTATTACGGCCAGATCGCCCGGGCTCGCCTGGGGCTGCGCACGCTCGACCTGAATGCCCTCCCCGAGGCCACGCCCGCCAGCCGCGCGGCTTTCGAAGACCTCCTGGCGGTACGTGCCATCAACCAGCTCTACACGCTCGGCAAGCGCGACTATGCCCGTATTCTCGTGGCTGACATGGGTCGACAACTCCAGGACAGCCAGCAACTGGCCCTGCTCGGCCAGATTGCTCTCGACAATCTGGACACCAAGACGGCCCTCACGGTCGGCAAGTCGGCCACCCAGCGCGGCCTGCCGCTCGATGCGATCGCCTTTCCGATCGGCGCCATTCCCGGCTTCGAGAGTTCAGGCAATGTCGAACGCGCCGTCGTCTACGGCATAGCCCGGCAGGAGAGCGAGTTCGGGCACGAGGTCGTCAGCAGCGCCGGCGCTCGCGGCCTGATGCAGGTGATGCCCTCGACCGCCAAGGCGACTGCGCGCCTCGCCGGTATCGCCTTCGATGCCAAGAAGCTGACCAGCGATCCGGTCTACAATGCGCGCCTGGGCGAGGCTCATCTGGGCGATCTGATCGGCCGCTTCCGCGGCTCCTACATCATGACCTTCGCTGCCTACAATGCCGGCCCCGGCAAAGTTGCCGAATGGGTGAAGGCCTATGGCGACCCGCGCGATCCAAAGGTCGACCCGATCGACTGGGTCGAGCGTATTCCGTACACGGAGACGCGCAATTACGTGCAGCGCGTGCTGGAGAACGTGCAGGTCTACCGCTCGCGCCTCGATACCAAGAGCACTTTGCTGATCGAGGACGATCTTCGCGGCAAGAGCCGGTGATACCGAGAGGCTTTGAATAGATTTCCGGCTCAGAATGTCCGGCGAACGCGCAGCACGCCGGTCCAGCCCCGGATGTCCTCTTCATAGGGAAAGAAGTCCCGCCCGCCCTTGGCCCGATAGGATGAATAGAAGCCCTCGATGCCGAAGGAGAGACCACGGGTTACGGTATAGACAGCGTTGCCGCCCGCCACCCATCCCCGCACATCCGGCGCCGCCGGATTGGCATAGTCCCGCGTGGTCGCCGCGCTGTAGTCGAGGTAGGAACCGAGCAGGTTCAGGGTCAGCGCCGGTGTGATATTGATGCCTGCCTCGCCGGTAATGGTCCAGCCGCGGCCAATATCCTTGCGCCCACTGAAATTCTCGTAGGCGGCATCGATCTGCTGCCAACCGAGATAGGCAGAGGCCCCGCTGGCGTAGGTCCCCTCCACGACGATATGGGCTCCGGAACGTATCGGCAGGTTAAGACCGAAGGCTCCGCCGACGGCATAGCCATAGTCGGAACCGCCGATCTGCGGCGGCCCGGGATAGCGGATCTGGTGGCCGGCGCCGAATACGGCCAGCGTGCCCCAATCGCGATCGAGGCGGATATTGCCAACGATGTCGGGCATCGCGGTTCCGCCGGCAGGGCGTCGCGGTTCGGGAAAACCGAAGAAATTCAGCACATCGCTGCGCGTACCGCGCGCATCCTCGAGCGACAATGTCGCCGAAAGGCCGCCGCCGAATTCCTGCGTATAGGCGATGAGGTTGGTGGTGGCGGCATAGCCGAAATAGGGCTGCAGGAGATCATTTCCATAGTCGAGGTCGTAGATGCCGAAGAAACTATGGGCATAGCCGGCCGTCAGCCCGCCAAATTGGAGGAAGGCCTTGTCGATCACGAATTCGGTGGTCGTCCTCGGGCCGACATAGGCATCGATCAGGAAGAAGGAACGAAGCAGGCCGTAGTCGGTATCGGTGTGGGCGTCGAAACCGATCTGGCCGCGCGTGAAAAACCCGCTGAAGTCATCCTCGCGCGTTCGCTGGCGGCTCACGACATAGTCGGCCCGCACTTCGCCGCTGATCTTCACGCAGGTATCGCTGCCCGGCAGCCGCCAGAACCCCACCCCCATGTCGACGCAGGCCTGAAGATAGCTGTCCGGCGCCCCCTTGCCGACCGGCAAATCCTGCGCATGGGCAGCACCAGCCCCCAAGATTGCACCGGCAAGGCTGATCGCCACTGCCTTCATCGCTCTCCCCCGAAGGTGACGACTCCCAGCTCCAGCCGCACAACCTTTGGCTGCAGAGTGCGGCAAAAGCCAAGGCAACTCAATGAAATGCAGCAGACCGAACCTCCGCAAACCGACTATTGACACGACGCGTTGCAAAAAGAGCACGCCGCAACGTCAAGGCGATTCTGCCTGAAGTCGCGTTAGAGGGTCGTGACGCAGTATGATCAATTCTTCGCCCTGCAGGCGGAAGTAGTTCCGTTTGGCTGGAACCCTCGCTACGCTAGGAGAGAAGTACTGCCCCGCTAGAGGTCCCCGAATGTCGACGCCTTTTCAAGTCAGCCGTGACCATGCCGTCGCGCTGCATCGCAGTGGGCATATCGACCAGGCGATTTCGGCCTATCTGGAACTTCTGAAGCAGCAGCCCGACAGCGTCGATCTTCTCGGCCTTCTCGGCGTCGCCAGGGAACAGGGCGGAGCCCCCGAAGAAGCCGAACGCCTGCTGCGCTTGAGTCTGCAGGATCGCACAACGGTTCCTCTCGCCTATCGAAATCTCAACAATCTGCTTGGTCTCCTGATTGAATCTGGCCGACAGGAAGAAGCAAAGGCAGCCGCCGCGACCTATTTGCCAGGTGCCTGGCCCTCGGGGCGCGTCCCGGACGCCGTCGAGCAGGGTACCATCGCCAGTCTTGTCAGCGCCCTCAAAGACATCGGCCTTGCCGACCGGGCGCTCGCGACCGGTTTCCCCCACCTGTCCACGATGGGAGAGGACGTCGAATTTGCACTGCTGATCGCCGAAATGCTGCACGATGCCGGCCGGAATGACGAAGCCTTCGTCGCGCTGGACCGGAATTTCGGTCCGGGAGAGGCGTTACCCAACCTGCATGCGGTTCGCGCTGCACTTGCGTATGAGCGTAATGATCGTGCCGCCTGCGGCCAAAGCAGTCAGCGCTTCGTTGCCAGCATGCCCGTCCTGCTCGCCGAAGCCTCCCCCTCCCAGCAATTCGTGCTTGCCGTATTCAACCGCTCGCCTGGCCTCATCACCGACTTCCGGCAGCCTCATGACCACCATTACAGCAGCAACTTCCCCTCGCAATTGGCACGGGCTTTTGCCGAACGTTTTCGCTTCATGTCAATTCTGGTGGATTCTCCCACGGCTGGAGAGGCGTTGCGCGGCATGCCACGTCCGGCTCTGGCCCTGAACAATGTCGTCAATGCCGAACAATTGATGGTTGAGGACACGCTGCGGCGTGTCAGCGCACTGGAGGATAGCCTCGATATCAAGGTAATCAATCACCCCAGACTTGCCGTGCAAGCCACGCGCCAGAAGAATTCCGAGCGCTTCGCCAATATCCCCGGGATCATCTTTCCGAAAGTCCATCGCTATCAAAGCGACAAGGAGCAGAGGCCCGCTCTGATCGAGGATATCGAGAACCGCTGCGGTTATCCGGTCATCATTCGCACGGTCTTCCAGCAGATGGGCGCGGGGACGTGGCGCATCGATGATCGACAGGCCCTTCGTGAAACCTTGGACAAGCTTGACGGCCTGCAATTTTACGCAATCACCTATATTCAGACTGGCCATACTGACGGCGGTTTCCGCTCATTGCGCGCGGCTTTCGTCAACAAGCGCCCCATCATCGTCCGCGCCGATTACAGCAGCCATTGGAACGTGCGGGCCCGTCGCGCACCCGATCGGCAGGCTTTCTATCGTGAAAACCCGCATCTCCTGGATGTTGCCAATCGTATCGTCCTCGATCCGGAGCGAGAACTGGGCGAGAGTATCCATAGCAAGCTTCAAACAATCGCGGAAATAATGCCGCTCGAGATTTTCGGCATGGATTTCGATCTCGCAGAAGACGGCAGTCTGCTGATCTTCGAGATCAACGCGACGATGAATCTGCTTTCGACTTCACCTGCCGGACTTGAATACCCGAGAGAGAGTGAGAAAAAACTCTTGCATTATATTGAGGATTTCTTCGTGCAGAAAACAAAATGAAATAACCGATCCTTGGCAAGAGCAATATTGGCGCCAATCCGTGATCCCAGTCAAACTGCTGAGCTAGGTACTCGCCAACAAAAAACCCAGCTGCTTGCGCAGCTGGGTCTCTTTTGTGAATGATCGAAGAACGATCAGAACACGCGCTTCAGGCGGATACCAGCCTGCCAGACATTGGCCTTGTCGTCGCGGAAGCCGGTGACAGTTTCACCGTCAGTGATCGCAATACCATTGTCCTGCTGAACGCGAGTGTAGGAAACTTCGCCAGCGATCGTCAGCCCCTTCACGATCGTGTAGGTCAGATTACCAGCGATCGTGAATTCCTTGATGCCATAGTCAGCACTGGCGCCAGCGCTGGTTACAAAGAACCGATCATACTTGGTGTCGATGTAGCTGCCGACGAGGTTAGCATTCAGGACAGGGGTAATGTTGCCACCGAGTTCGGCAACGATCGACCAACCCTTACCGGCGTCCGAACGAAGGGCATTATTGATGAAGTAATCGCCCGAACCCAGTACGCTGTTGCCTGCACCGAGATAGTCGGTAGCCCCATCAGCATACTGACCTTCAACAATGAAATGACCACCGTCGATGAAGGGAAGCTTGATCAAGCCAGTAGCACCGACTGCATAACCAAACTTGCTCTTGTGCGGGACAATCACGGTTTCGTCCACAACACCGTCGCCGTTGTTGTCGACCCCGTAATTTTCACCAGAGCGAGACTGATGAGCAGCAGCCTGCACTGCGATCGAGCCCCAAGACTGATCCCAACGCAGCTGACCAACGATGTCCGGATACTGCTGACCACCCTGGCGGAAACCGATCAGGTCACCAGCCGCATTGCGGAACGGAGGCAGCGTGCCGGCACGATGATCGCGACCGTCCTCGATCGACAGCGTAGCGCTGAAGCCACCGCCAAACTGGGCGGTATAGGCGAGCAGGTTGACGGTGTTGCTCTCGGCGTAATACGGCGCCCAGATGGTGTCACCGTAGTCATTGTCGTAGAAACCGAAGAACGAGTGGGCATAACCAGCGGTCAGGCCACCAAACTGGATGAAAGCTTTGTCGATCGAGAAGGTGTTGCCGTTATAGGCGCTGTTGCGACCGCCGGAGCTGATCGGATGCGAATCGGCATTGATCTGGAAGTAAGAACGCAGCAGACCCCATTCGGTCTCCGTGCGGGCATCAAACCAGATACGAGCCTGGGTGTTGAAAGCCGTGCGATTGTCATCGCGGCTAAACTTGCGAGCAGCAGCGAACTCCGAAGGACGCTTGCCGCCGAAGGCGCGGTAGTCGGCGCGGATTTCGCCGCCGATCTTGAGGCAGGTGTCGCTGCCGGGAATGTAGAAGAAGCCGGGACCGAAAGCCGAGCAGACCTTCACATATTCAACAGCTTCGCCCTTGGTCATGGGCAGATCGGCAGCCTGGGCAGTGCCGATGGCGGCAATACCAGCAGCGGCGCCGAGGAGAAGGGACTTCATCGTCATTAGATGACCTCCAAGACAGTTATTATTTGATCGAAAGCGCCGCTTGGTGCTCCGATCGACTCGCGAGACCCCGATCACACGTTAAACTTGCAATCTGGACACGACCCATCGAGTGAATCGTTGTCATGACATTGCTTCACTGCCTCTGGTTGTACAATAGCGATTACACCCAGCAACCTGGGGTCGTAACATTTTGGCGAAGCTGTGTAGCAAAAAGGACACACGCAGCATTTTCGCCACAATTAGGCTCGGTTTCAGCGAAAATCTGGACTTTTCAGACCCTCCTCGCGCTCGAATGACATAATTTCGCTGCATAAAGTTAGGGTCCGGCATCCAGTTGTACGGCGGCGGGGTTTCCGGAAGTTCGAGGGGGACATGATCGCTTTGCGCCTCTTCTGATCAGTCATCCAGATCGATTCCCCTTTTCCGAGACATCGATCTGGAATCAAGGCGGTCGAATTATCGAGCTTCGCGCCGTCGCGCTTGAGGCGTGATTCAAGCGAACCTCATCCGGCGGAGGAATCGGCCACATGGAACGCGCATTCGTTGGACGCTGGGGTTTGGGATCGCCTATGCCGCTCAGGTATACGTATACGTCCGCTATGGCCTGCCTCTTGGCCGTAGCGTCGTTTCGGTGGTGAGGATTAAATTGGAACGGGCACATGGCACATGGCACATGCCCCCAGGCGATCGCAAAGTGGCGTTCAGCTCACATCGGAAAACAGGCAACGGGACCACGACACCATCGTCCCGAATAGAATATACAATAGGCGATATTTCCCGGTGCTCTCGACGATCACCTGTATCGGTGCCTGAGGCGTCCGCAACGGGCTCATGCCTTTGACAAGAGGGCGACTAACATATGTCGATCATCGTAAGATGAGATCGATCGATGCCACAAACCCGCAAGGCAATCTAAATGTCTCGCTCAAAAAAGAAAAGCCCGGCTTTCGCCGGGCCTTTCCTCGAATATTCCAGTTGAATGATCAGAACTGGCGCGTGATGCGCATGCCGGCCAGCCAGTTGTTGTAGCTGTCATGACCCGGCAGAGGATCAATACCGTGGTCTACCTTGCCATGGGTGTAGCCAACTTCACCGGCGACCTTCAGGCCCTTGACAACCGTGTAGGTCAGGTTGCCGCTGACGGTGAATTCCTTGATGCCGTAGTCACCCAGAGACGAGAGCCTGTCGAACGAAGTATCGATATAGCTGCCGACCAGAACGGCCTGCAACTGCGGCGTGATGCGTCCGCCCAATTCACCGGTGATCGACCAACCCTTACCGGCATCGACCCGACCCGCAGCGTTCACGAAGCGGTCGGATTGAGCCACGAAGGTGTTGTTCGCGCCCAGGTAGTCCAGAGCACCGTCAGCATACTGACCTTCCACGACGAACCAGCCATCGATCGCGGGGATCTTGATCAAGCCGGTGGCACCGACGGCATAGCCATACTTATTGCTGCGCCGAACGACGACGTCAGTGTCCGCGATACCATCATCATTCGTGTCGATGCTGTAACCGGTTCCCGAACGAGACTGATGACCAGCCGCCTGAACAGCGATGGAGCCCCAGGATTGATCCCAACGCAACTGGGCGACGACATCGGGAACCTGCTGGCCACCTTCACGGTAACCATAGAGCGTCCCGTTGATATCAACCGGCGTGCTCGTTCCAAGAACACGATGGTCACGACCGTCTTCGATCGACAGCGTAGCGCTGAAACCGCCGCCAAACTGGGCGGTGTAGGCGAGCAGGTTAACGGTGTTGACCTGGGCATAGTAATTGCCCTCGAGGGTATCGCCATATTCGTTGTCGTAGAAGCCGAAGAACGAATGGGCGTAACCAGCCGTCAGGCCACCGAACTGGATGAAGGCCTTGTCGATGGTGAAGTCGTTGCGCCGACCGTCACCGCCACCGCGGCCCACGAGCCGGTTAGAGTCAGCGTTGATCTGGAAGTAGGAGCGCAGCAAGCCCCAGTCAGTCTCGGTGCGGGCATCGAACCAGACGCGAGCCTGGGTATCGAAAGCCGAGCGGTTGTCGTTGCGGTTGTAACCGGTGCCGCCGAAAGCATAGTACTTGGCGCGGATTTCACCGCCAATCTTCAGGCAGGTGTCGGTGCCGGGAATGTAGAAAAAGCCTTCACCGAAGGCCGAGCAGACCTTCACATATTCAACGGCTTCGCCCTTGGTCATGGGCAGATCGGCGGCCTGGGCAGCGCCGATGGCGGCGATACCGGCGGCGGCGCCGAGAAGAACTGACTTCATCGTCATGAGATGACCTCCAAGACATTTTTACTCGGTCGGAAACTTGACCTCTCCGACCGGCTCGCGAGACCCCGGCCCCAACCTCTGGCGGCGGCCCGGAGACGACCCATTGCGTGAATCGTTGAAAGTGACAGTGCGACAGTCGCCGTCGATCCACAACGCGAAAACGACCAAATCCAAGGCGCACACACTGTTTTGCCCAATACATGTCACCCAAAAGACACAACTTTTTCTACAAACTAGAGTCATGCCGTCAAAAAATCAATCTTAAGTTGCATTAATGCTACCATATCAACTTTAAGAAGCAGCATAAACTCTCACAAATATGCCGAATTAATGCCAAAATTATTGCACGCATAAGTTTGGTTGCTATAATAAATAGGATACATACTGTAAGTTACATAAATCAAGCGATACAGCTTTAGCGAGTGTACGCTGAAGGGATGGCCAAGCGGACGCATTACGTCGCGATCCCGGCCGATTGCGAACGGCACTGAACGACAGTCACCGCGCTGAAGTTTCGCGCGAGCATTTATCTCGCCACAACGCGCTTCGTGGAGGACAAGGCCCGGGCCCCTTGCCGCCCTGTCCTATAGGCGGAAGAGAAGCTCCAGAAAAAATTCGACGGGCTCTCACCCGATGCTTCGAGAACGAGGCGTTCAAACCAGAACGTCAGAGCGATTGATTGAGAAGGCCGCGTCAGCCTTCGGTCGAACCCCGAGGTGAACAACTAAACCTGAGGCAGAGCACGTCTGCGCAGGTCGAGTGTCTCGGCCAGATTGCCCCGATAGGAATGATGGCCATTGTGCCGGATGGTCGCCGTCGTATCGACCCAAAGCTCGCCGCCGCAAGCGCGCCAACGATCGCAAAAGGCATAGTCCTCGCCGACCGCCTCGCCGTTCACCACCGGGATATTGAACAGCGGAAACAAGCGGAACGGCACATTGTGATAGGAATAGCCCTGGTCGCGACAATGGGCGACCATTGTCTCCAACATGTCGCGACGGCACAACATGGCGCCGGCCCCGACGCGTATGGCACGCGCGAAGCCGTTGCGCACCTCCAGCCGCCCCTGCCCCGTCAGCGCCTTGGGATCCTCGAACATGACGTTCCAGCGTGACGCGGCGGCGTGAAAATCGTCGAGATCACGGGCGAAAACCCTGCTGGTCTTCTCATTGTCGTAGCCCTTCGACACATAGGGCGCGGCCGTGAACGGCTTGTCGTGAAGCTGGCTGAACTGGAGCAATCGTCCGATCGTCTTGGGCAATATCTCCATGTCCGAATCCAGGCAAAGGAGATAGTCGCTGCGACCTTCGAGAAAATAGCTGACGACCGCGTTCCGCGCATGCTCCAGATGCGGGATGCCAGACTGCCCGAGGAAGTCGACCTCGACCTTCCGCTCCTTCAGGTCCAGGGCAATACTGAGAAAAGAGCGCACGGCATCGATATCGACAAAACGATTTCCACAGACACAAGCGATAAGAATACTGGTCCTTTTCATCGCGACACAACCCACAATATAAGCCTAGAATAACTTCACAATTTTTTACAATTCGACAACTCAACCAAAAGTTGAATTTACAAATTTTCTTATTTACAATAATTGCACACATAGAATCAAATATATTTATTTGACAGATAACGAAAACAACCTCGCCAGACAACATTAAATCATCGAACTCACGCGGACATCACTTAATAGTGAAGCGGTAAATAGGCACCGTCTTCGCGGCCTTCTTACAAATGAAACAAATGGCAAAAACAGAACTATCGGCTTGCATGTAAGACGCCGAGCGCCATCTCGCCTGGGGCAGAAGGTCGGATGATCAAAGGCCCGCGGCAGCGGCGCGCACCCGGTTTTCGTTGATGGCGATATAGCGGTCGAGTTTGCCCGGCTGACTTGCCACCAGGCCGTCCTGGGCATAGCCCCAGAACAGATCGCGCATAGCGGCAGCCAGACGCATGGCCATGAAACCTTGTGTCTCTTCGCCCGTCGGCGGACGCCCCAGCCAATCGGCAAGGCAGTCATGGGGCATCCCGCCGTCCAGGCCGGCATTGTTGAAGAGGCTGGCGAGATCGACCAGGGGCTGGCCACGTCCGGCATATTCCCAATCGACCAGCCAAAGGCGTTGGCCATCGTCGATGATGTTATCGCCATGGACATCGTTATGGGCAAAGCCGGCAGGCACGTCGGCAAGTCGTGCGGCTAGACTGTCGAGCAACGGACGGTAGCGACCGGCGGCTTGCTGCCAACGATTGGGTTCCGCAGACAGCCTCTGGAGGTAGCCCTCGAGGATGGCGAGCGGGCTTCTGTCGCGCGTGGGTCCCCGATAATGTTCCGGCAAGGTTCGCCGGATCCTGTCCAGCAACGCCAGCACTTGTCGAAGTCGGGTCCGATCGCGCAAATCGGCTCCGCCGAGGGTGCGCCCCTCGATATGACGCAGGATCATCAATCCGGGCTCGGCCCAGACCACATCGGGCCCGAGCCCGCTTGCAGCCGCGGCACGCGTGGCGGCCTGCTCGGCCGCTCGGTCGATGTCGTGCGCCGCATTGTCGCCGGCAATACGAGCCACGAAGCGACCGTGCCGCGCAGTAACCAAAAGATTTCGATTGGTCAGCCCGCCCGCAATCGGCTCGACGGCGATGGCACCTTCCCACAAGGGCAAGGCTGCGAGGCGTTCGTGGTGATCGAGCTTGCTCGGCATGACAGTTTCAGACATAGCGCCTCGGGATCGACCATCCCTTCACGCCGAAGGCAAAGCGCATGCGAGTGACGCGCCTTGCTGTACCATTTGTCAGCGCCCCGTTGCGGGAGGCGGAAGTCACCGCCACCCCGCCGAGCACCGCCAGATCAGGCTAGATAGCCCCTTCCAGCGTCTTGCGATAGAGCTTGAGGGCGCCAGCCTTGGTGAGCGTGACGGGATTGCCGCCAGCGGTCGGATCCTTCGGCGCCATCTTGGACATCAGGTCGAACTTCTGGTCGTCGACCTTGAGGCCCGCCAGCGTGTGCGGCACGCCGAGTTCCTCGCGCAGCGCCAGCGTCCAGTCGAGGAAGGCCGAATAGCGCGGCTTCAGCCCGATATAGGCGGCCAGACGCTCGATCTTCTCCTTCACTGCCTTTTTGTTGAAGGCGATGACATAGGGCATGAACACTGCATTGGTCAGGCCGTGATGGGTGTCGTAGAGCGCGCCGACCGGATGGGAGAGCGCATGGATGGCGCCCAGTCCCTTCTGGAAGGCGGTGGCGCCGATCGCCGCGGCTGACATCATATGGGCGCGGGCTTCCAGATCCGTGCCGTCCTTATAGGCGCGCGGCAGGAATTCCTTGACCAGGCGCACGCCCTCCACCGCCATGCCCTCGGCCATGGGATGGTAGAAGGGTGAGCAATAGGCTTCCAGGCAATGGGCCAGCGCATCGAGCCCGGTGCCGGCGGTGATATGCTTGGGCATGCCGACGGTCAGCTCGGGATCGCAGATCACCACCTTGGGCATCATCAGGGGATGGAAGATCACCTTCTTGGTGTGGGTCTTCTCCTGCGTGATCACCCCTGCCCGGCCGACTTCAGAACCGGTGCCCGCCGTGGTCGGCACCGCCACGATCGGCACGATGCCATTGGGATCGGCCCGGGTCCACCAATCGCCGATGTCCTCAAAGTCCCACATCGGCCGCTTCTGGCCGGCCATGAAGGCAATGACCTTGCCGGCATCGAGGCCGGAGC
The DNA here is from genome assembly GCF_034424805.1 of Labrys sedimenti. NCBI lineage: Bacteria > Pseudomonadati > Pseudomonadota > Alphaproteobacteria > Hyphomicrobiales > Xanthobacteraceae > Labrys > Labrys sedimenti. The sequence continues at coordinate 33,350 of NZ_JAXOUF010000001.1, read as the reverse complement.
CGCCACCGAAGGCGACGACGCCGTCATGCCCGCCCTTGCGCAGCACTTCCAGGCCGGCATAGACGTTCGATTCGATCGGGTTCGGCTTCACGTCCGAAAAGATGGCAGCATGCAGGCCGGCCGCCCTGAGGCTCTCCAGCGCGTCCTTGGTCATCTTCTGGGTCGCGAGGAACGGGTCGGTCACCAGCAGCGGCGCGGTGATACCGGCGCTCTTGCAGGCTTCCGCCAGCTCGGAGATGCGGCCGGCGCCGAAGCGGATGGCGGTGGGGTAGCTCCAATTGGCGCGGGGGGACGTCGTGGTCATGGGCGGGGTCCGGGAAGTGGGGCGGGATTCGGTGTGCCGGTCTTCAGACCGGCACGGGTCGAGAACAATGCCGGTCTGAAGACCGGCACACCAGGTCAGATCGTCCTGAGGTGATAGCTCTTGGGCTGGGTCAGCGAGTCGTAGCCCAGCCGCGAAAGGCCGGTGCCGCGGCCGGTATCCTTCACGCCGGTCCAGGTCAGGCCGGGATCGAGGTAGTCGCAGCGATTCATGAAGATGGTGCCCGTCTCGATCTCGCCACCGATACGCTCGGCCGCGTCGAGGTCCTGGGTCCAGATCGCCGCCGTGAGGCCGTAGGGCGAGTCGTTCATCAGGGCGACGGCCTCTTCGTCGGACTTCACCTTCATGATGCCGACGATGGGACCGAAGCTCTCTTCCATCATCACCGACATGGAGTGATCGACATTGGTGAGAACCTGCGGGGCGAGATAGGCCGTGCCGGCAGCGTTGGCCGCAAACTTCGACGTATCGATATGGGCCTTGGCGCCCTTGGCCAGGGCCTCGGCCGTCTGCTTGCGCACCCAGTCTGCGAAACGGACATTCGCCATCGGGCCGAGCGTCGTTGCTTCCTCGAGCGGGTTGCCGAGCACATATTGGCTGGTGAGATTGGTAAAGCCGTCGACGAAGCGGTCGTAATGGCTCTCATGCACATAGATGCGCTCGATGCCGCAGCAGCACTGGCCCGAATTGAAGAAGGCGCCGTCCACCAGGTTTTCGATCGCGTGCTCGACATTGGCGTCGGCCCGCACATAGGCCGGGTCCTTGCCGCCGAGTTCGAGTGCCAGGGTCATGAAAGTGCCGGCAGCCGCCTTCTCGATGGCACGGCCGCCCGCGACGGAACCGGTGAAATTGGTGTGGTCGACCAGCCCCTTGGCTAGGATGTCGCTGGTCTGCTCATGGGTCAGCACCAGGTTCTGGAACACGCCCTTGGGCAGGCCGGCCGCATCCATCGCCTTCTGGAAACGTTCGCCGACCAGGATAGTCTGCGCCGCATGCTTGAGGATCACGGCATTGCCGGCGATCAGGGCCGGGGCGACCGTATTGACGGCGGTCATGAACGGATAGTTCCAGGGCGCCACCACGAAGACCAGGCCGAGCGGCTCGCGCTTGATCATGCGCTTGAAACCGGGGCGGTCGTCATCGGGAATGGTCGGCGCCAGACTGTCCTTGGCAATGCGCACCATATAGCGCACACGCTCCTCGAAACCGCGGAATTCGCCGCCATAGCGCACCGGCCTACCCATCTGCTGGGCGAGCTCGGGCACGACTTCCTGGTTCATCGCCAGCATGGCGTCGAGGAATTTCAGGACATAGGCGCTGCGCTCCTCGATGGAGAGCCGGCGCCACTCCTTCTGGGCCTTGCGGGCCGCGGCCAGCGCCGCGTCGATCTCGGCGGCACTGGCCGCCGGGCGACGCACCAGCTCCTTGCCATCGATGGGAGAGATACAGACAATATCGGACATGATTGAGAACCTCTAAACGTCAGGTCATCCCGGACGCGATGCGGCGCGAAGTGCCGCTTCACAGATCCGGGACCGTCAAACAAACGCGTGCTGGCGAGCGATCCCGGATCTGCATCGCATCATTTCATGCTGCAATGCGGCCGGGATGACATGCCCACTTTGTGATCACATCTAGATGATTTCGAAGTAGCGTTCCAGCTGCCAATCCGAAATCGTCCGGCGGAATTCACGCTCCTCCCATTCGCGGGTAGCGGCATAATGCTCGACGAAGGCATCGCCGAACAGCGAACGGGCCGCCTTGGAGGCCTTGAGACGCTGGGCCGCGTCCCAAAGCGAACGCGGCAACTGGCGTGCCTTGGGAAATTTCTTGTCATAGGCCGAGCCCTGCACCGGCGCGTCGGGCTCGATACGGTTCTCGATACCCCACAAGCCCGAGCCGATCGCCGCCGCGAGCGCGATATAGGGATTGATGTCGGCGGCCGCGACTCGATACTCGACGCGCTGGGATTTCTCGGAACCGGGAATGACGCGCAGGGCGCAGGTGCGGTTCTCCACCCCCCAGCTCGCATCGGTCGGAGCCCAGAAGCCCGGGATGAGGCGGGTATAGGAATTCACCGTGCAGGCGATCATCGCCAGCAATTCGGGCATCAGCGCCTGCTGGCCACCGACGAACCAGCGCATCTCGTCCGACATCGCATGCGGCTTGGAGGGATCGTAGAATGCCCCCTTGCCCGTCTTCAGATGCGAGAGCGAGGCATGCAGATGGCCCGACTGCCCCGGCCAGTCATGCGACCACTTGGCCATGAAGGTGGCCATCCAGCCGCGCTTCTGCGCCAGGATCTTGGTGTAGGTCTTGAACAAAGCGGCCTTGTCGGCCATGGCCAGGGCCTCGTCGACCTTGAGCGCAGCCTCGAGCACGCCGGGGCCGGTCTCCGTGTGCAGGCCCTCGATTTCCATATCCATCTCCCGGCACATCTGCAGGAGATCCTGGTAGAAATCGGCATGCACGCCGGCGCGCAGCATGGAATAGCCGAAGAAGCCCGGCGTGATGTTGTTCAGATTGCGGAAGCGCTTCTCGCGCACGCTGTGCGGGGTCTCGTCGAAGACAAAGAACTCGAACTCGGCAGCAGCCGAGACCTTGTAGCCCATGTCGGCGGCACGCTTGAGCACCCGGCGCAGCGTGCCGCGCGGGCAATAGGCCTCGGCCTCGCCGGCGAACTCGCCGATGAACAGCGGCATGCCGTCTTCGAGCGGGATGACACGCATGGTCTCGGGCAGGAAACGGGCCTCGGCATCGCGATAGCCATTGTGCCAGCCGGCGAACGAAGTGTTGTCGTAGAGCTGGTCGTTCGAGTCCCAGCCGAGCACCACGTTGCAAAAGCCGAAGCCCTTTTCGAGCGCACTCTCGAACTTCTCGCGAGCCATGTATTTGCCGCGGAAGACGCCGTCTATGTCGAAGACACCGACTTTCACATCCGAAAATCCGTGCTCGCGCACATAGGCGATCGCCTCGGCCGCATTGGTTGGTCTCGCTGGGTTCGCCATGATCCGCTAGTTCCGTCTCTCTAGATTTATTCTTGGTGGATGGTTCAGTGCATTCGATCGACCGGCCCCGGCAGCGACCAGGGCCGGCCGTCGTTGCGATCAGGTGCTCTGGCCGACCGCCTTCTCGGCCTCGGCGATCTCGCTGGCTCGCCTGGCGATGTCGCCGCCGATCGGCGGGCCCTTGAACCGGCGAGCCTCGATGCCAAACCACAACACCAGCAGCAGCACCAGCAGGCCGATGGCGTAGTTGATCAGGATATCGAAGGGCGGCTGGATTCCGGCATACATCAGGACGAGCACGCCGAGCACGGCGATCGCCCCGAGAGGCTTGGACCAGATGCCGAGGCGGAAGGGTCCGAACTCGGTCCAGGTCTTGCCCTCCGCCAGCAGGCCTGCAGCGATCGGCATGGCATAGGAGACATAGAGGAACAGCGCGCAGCCCGCCGCCAGCGCCGCGAAGGCCGGCGAATAGAGCGTCGCGGCGACCGAGAGCACCGCTCCGAGCCAGATCGCTGCCACCGGGGTGCGCCAGGTCGGACTCACCCCCTTCCAGATACCGGAAGCTGGCAGGCCGCCGTCACGGGCAAAGGCATAGATCATGCGCGAGGTCGAAGTCAGGCCAGCCAGGGCGCAGATGAAATTGGCCAGCACGATGCCAATGGCCAGGACATCCTTGAGCAGGCCCGGCGCGGGCAGGTTGTTGAACAGGTTGAACCAGCCGGCGCCACCGTCCTTGGCAGTCTGGGCCAGATCCGGGCTGGCCAGCACAAAGGACACGGCCATCGCAAAGCCGAATACCAGCGACCAGAACACCGAATGGATCATGCCCCTGGGTACGGCTACGCGGGCATTCTGGGTTTCCTCCGAAGTGTGCGCCGAAGCGTCGAACCCGGTGATGGTGTAGAGCGGATAGAGGAGACCGACCAGGAAGGCGATGAAGGCAGGCCGTGCCTCAGGCACGTAATTGCCGCCCGGATCACCCGTGTTGTTCACGAAGGTGGTGAGACGCGAGAAGTCCCAGCCAGCGCCCCAGCCCAGGAATGTCAGGGTCAGCACCACCGCAATCACCAGGATGAGATAGCCCGAGAAATCGGTCAGCAGCGTGGTAAGCTTGATGCCGAAATGGTTGATCAGAGCCTGGACCAGCGTGATCAGGCAAACCGCAACGACCTGCGCGGTATAGGCGGAACTATTGATTGCCGCTGCCTGTTCGGCCGTCATGCCCGATGGCAAGGGATCGGTGGTCACGGAAGTCCATGCCGTCACGTCGACATGGAAGACGCCCGAGAGTACCAGGTCCCTGAACAGCAGCCAGACGCCGACATTGACCGAGGCAACCACGAAGATCAGGCCGAGAAGGTTGATCCAGGCCGTTGCCCAGCCCCAGCCGCGACCGCCGAGAATCGAGGACCAGTGATAGAGGCCACCCGCCGTAGGATAGGCCGAACCGATCTGCCCGAGACAGGCGGCGACCACCAAGGCGAACACGCCGCCAATGACCCAGCCGATCGTCGCCTCGAAGCCGGAGCCGGTGCCCATCGCCAGCGGAAACGAAGTGATGCCGCCCGCCAGGATACAGATGATGGAAAAGGAAATCGCAAAATTCGAAAAGCCGCCCATGCGGCGCGCCAACTCCTGCGCGTACCCCATGGAATGGAGGACTTTGACGTCCTCGTCAGTCGATCCACTCATAGAAAGTCCCCCGACTTATGGTCCAGGATCGGTCGACATTGGACCGATAGACATTGGACCGATGGATATTGCCTTTCACACTGCTGTCGTTTCCGGCCGGCGCCCCGGCTCTCTCATTTTGGCGAATCGCCTCCCTGCAGCCCGATCCGCTTGAGGATGGTAGCAAGTTTCATGCCCCATTCTTCCTGCTGATTCGGCGTTGCCAGAAGATCGTTGCGGATTTCGATCATCACGCTGGGAAGGCCCTGGCTTTGGCCATGGCGATCGAGCGTGTGATAGACCCGGTCCCCCGGGCTGTAGGGCTCGTTGACCCCGACCACCAGGTCTGCGTCCTCGCGCAGAGCTGTAATCATCGGTCCCGACAGACTCTCGTCGCGATCGAAGAGAATACCGACGTGCCAGGGGCGCTGGATGCCGTTGTAGACCGGCGTGAAGCTGTGAATGCCGACGACGGCTGCAGGTCCATCCAGCCGCTTGGCCCCCACCGCGGCGGCAACTCCGGCATGGAAGGGTTCATAGACCTCATGCACCCGCCGCGCGCGCTCGGCCTCGCTGAGATCCACATTGCCGGGAATGACCGTGTCCTCGCTCTTCAGGGCAATGGCATCGAAGACCGAAGGATCACGGTTGCAGTCGATCACGAGGCGACTGACGGCACAAGAGACCAGCGGCGCATCTAGTTCGCGTGCCATCGCACGGGCAACGCCGAGGGCGCCGGGATCCCAGGCGATATGGCGTTGCAGGTCGGCGTCGGACAGGCCGAGCTTGCCATAACGCGCAGGAACGAAGTTGGAGGCGTGCTCGCAGACGAGGACATAGGCTCCCCTACCCCGACCATTGTCCAGGATAGCGGTTTCGGGCTGGGTTTCCCCGTCCGATGTCCCTCCGGCGGCTCTCTCGGCGAGCGATTCTAACATTCATTACGTCCGAGCTTGTTTTTGTATTGAGTGTTATTTTGAGTACAGCCGTAGCCGACTTGTCAATTGTGAAAATTGTGTCCACCTTCCACTCTCGTTTTTCCAGAGGGAGTCGCCTGATGACCAAAAGCCCAGACGCGGCGGCCACGGCAAGCGACGAGACCTTGGCGACGACCATCCGCGGCAAGCTCGGTTCGCTGACCCCCACGGAGCGGCGCGCCGCCCATGTCCTCTTGTCGAACTATCCGTTCGCAGGCCTTGAAACCGTTGCGCAATTTGCCTCGCGCGCCGGCATCTCCGCGCCTTCGATCCTGCGTTTCATCGCCCGGCTCGGCTTCGGCGCCTATGCCGATTTCCAGCGTCATCTCAAGGACGAGCTTGAAGCGCAGTTGCAGTCGCCGCTGATGAAGCAGGCCCCGGAGCAGGCCAATGCATCTCCGCTCTCCGCCTTCGCCGCTGCGGTGGTCGCCAACATCACCCACAGCTTCGAAGCGATGGCGCCAACCGAGTTCGATGCGATTCTCGCGATCATCACCGACACCAAACGCCGGCTGCATGTCGTTGGCGGCCGCCTCACCGAAGCTGTGGCGCTCTATACTGTGCGCCATCTCAGGGTCATCCGCCCCGATGTCACGCTGGTGGAGGGACAGGCGGCAACCTGGCGCGACCAGGTCATCGATTTCGGCAAGCGTGACGTCCTGATCGTCTTCGACATCCGGCGTTACCAGGACGACGTCGTGCTCCTCGCGCAGGAGGCAACCGAGCGCGGCGCAACCATTGTACTGTTCACCGACCAATGGCTGTCGCCGATCGCCCGCTTTGCCCGCCATGTCATTTCGGCGCGCACGGGGGTGCCGTCGAACTGGGATTCCAACGCGGCGATCCTGGCGATCATCGAGGCCTTGATGTCCGCGGCCACCAAGACGCTGTGGGATCTCTCCAAGGCCCGCATGGAAGCCCTGGAGATCCTGCGCAAGAACAGCCAGCGCCCGGGTTAGAGCAAAGTGCGATTTCTCCGAATTGCACTTTGCTCTAACCTTTTGTTTTGACGTGCTTTCTTGATCGAAATGTCTATCAACTTCTCTGGAAAACACTCTAGCCCTTCACGGCACCGGCGGTCAGCGAGCGCCCGATATAGCGATAGGCCAGCAGGCTGAGCAGCAGAGGCGGCAGCACGGAGAGGATCATCACCGCCGCCGCCGTGCCCCATTGCACCCCGCCCCCGCTCGCCGCGAAGAAGAACGAGGCTCCGACGGTGATCGGCACGGCGCTCTGCGTCGTCAGCATCAGGCCGAACAGGAATTCGTTCCAGGCATAGATGAAGGCAAGGATCAGCGAGGAGGCGATGGCCGGCGCGGTCAAGGGGAGCACCACCCGCCACAGCACGTAGAAGGTGCTCGCGCCATCGACCAACGCTGCCTCCTCGATCTCTATCGGCAGGTCCCTGATCGCGTTGGCAATCAGCACCAGCACCAGGGGCAGGTTGACGAGGCACAAGATCAGGGCGAGCCCGAACCGGGTGTCGAGCAGGGCCAGGCGCTGATAGATCAAATAGATCGGAATGGAGAAGATGATCAGCGGGATGGCGCGCAGATTGGTCACGCCGGGCAGCAGCCAGCGCTGGCCGATGCCATGGCGTACGATGGCATAGGCTGCCGGAAAACTGAGCAGGATCGCAAAAAGCGAGCCCAGTGAGGCGGCAATCAGGCTGTTGACGAGATAGTGCGCAATGTCGAAGCGGTCGGAAATTTCCAGCACCTTGGCGAAGTTCTCCAGCGTCGGTGCCTCGATCAGCAGGGAGGGATTCTCGGCGATTTCCGCCTCGCTCTTGAAGGCCGCGATCAGGGTGGCGATCAGCGGAAAATTGAGCGCGAAGGCCGCGAGGACAAAGACGATCCAGCGCAGCGGGGTGAGAAGCCGTGTCATGCTCGACGCTCCGCCAGCTTCAACAATCCCGCCACGACGGCATAGGACAGCACGAGCAGGATGAGGGATGCCGCGACGGCCACCCCGATATTGCTGCCGCGGAAGAAGGCTTCGTAGATGTAGATGCTGATGGTGGTCGTGCTGCCACCGGAACCGCTGCCGGTCAGGACGTAGACATTGTCGAACACCCGAAAGCTGTCGATGAAGCGGAAGAAGAAGGTGATGGCGATGGTCGGCGCCATATAGGGCAGGTCGATCCAGCGCAGCCGACGGAAATAGCCGGCGCCATCGATGGCGGCCGCTTCCCGGATCTCGATGGGGATCGCCTGATAAGCCGAATAGAGGATCAGCAGGGCAAAGGGCGTCCACTGCAACACCTCGATGGTCACCAGCGTGGTGAAGGCGTTGTCCGGACTGAGGAAGGCCGGGCTGTCGCCGGTGAAGAGCAGGAAATAATAGGGAACCACGCCGACGAATTCCTGCAGCACCAGGCGATACATCAGGCCGACCAGGGCCGGGGCCAGCATCATCGGAAGCATCAGGACGGCCATCAGCCAGGAGCGCTTGGCCAATAACGGGCTGAGAAAGATGGCAAGGAACAGGCCGAGCAGGATCTGGGCGATCGAGGCGACGACGGCGAATTTCAGGGAAAAGCCCATGGCCTTCCAGAAGGCGCCATCCTGTAGCACGATGAGGAAATTACCGAAGCCTTGCAGGCTCGGGCTGCGCAGGGTCTCGAAGGTCACGTTCGAGAGCGCATAGACGATGTCGATGCAAAGCGGCAGCGCCACCAGAAAGATCAGGAATCCGGTCATCGGGGCGATGAGCAGATAGGGTGTCTTGCTCTTGGCGAGCGCCATCAGGCTGTCTCCGGACAGAGGCCGCTCGACAGGGCGGCCATAACGGCAGGCAGCATGGAAATGCTGCTCCGCCTATTGCAGCCGCCTTGCTCCACCTGAACGAGTCCCTTATGCGGGGCGATGGTCAGAGCTATCGCCCCGCGCAAGAAGACCGGTTATTTCTTCAACAATTCCTGCATCTTGGCAGCTGTTTCCTTCAGCGCCGCATCAAGATTGGCCTGCCCCGCCCAATAGCCGGTGAAATTCTTGGCCTGGGCCTCATAGACCTGCAGGGCACCGGCCGAGGAGCCGCCCGTCATCACGAAACCGTATTGGCCGGCGAAGTCGCCGATCTTGGCAAGATCGGGCCGTTTCGGCAGGGAGGATGTCAGGCTGGCATCAAGCGCCGGCGAACCGCCCGCCTCGGCATAGATCTTCATCGCCTCCGCCCCCGCGAGCCAGGTCAGGAACTTGACCGCCCCATCCTTGTGGGTCGAGGCCTTGTTGAGGCCGAAGCCGAGCCCGTGGATATGGGTTGTGCGCCCCTCGGGCCCCTTCGGCGGAGCCAGCGCATCGATCTTCCCTGCCACCACGGCGTTCTTGGCTGGATTGTCGAGATCGGCCGCCGCAGCGTTCCATTGCAGCATGGTGGCGACCTGCCCGGCACCGAAGGCGGCATTGGCCTCGGCATATTCGTAGGAGAGCGAATCCTTCGGACTGGCACCGGCATCATAGAGCTTCTTGTAGAGCTCCAGGCTGGTGCGGTAGGCGGGCGAATCCACCGTGATCTTGCCGGTGGCGTCCTGCCAATCGGCGCCATAGGAGCGCGCCATGGTCTGGAACACCATCATGTTGAACAGCAGGTTCTTCATCTGCAGCACGGTGCCGTAGCGCGTCGGGCTGGCGCGATTGATGCTCTTGGTGAAGAACAGGGCCGTCGCTGCATAGTCGTCCCAGGTCCATTCGTCCGGCTTCACCGGCTGCAGCGGCTTGCCGAGATATTTCTGGGCGATCTCGCCATAGGTCTTCTTCCAGCCGTCATCGGCCAGGAGCTTTTCCATCAAGTCCTTGCGCACATACATGAAATGCAAGGACAGGTCCGTCGGCACGCCATATTGCTTGCCGTCGAACTGCATGGTCTTCAGCACCTTCTCGCCGAAGACCTTGGCGCTATCGGCAGGCAGATCCACCGGCTGCATGAAGGGCGCATATTTGCCGAGCGAATAGGTGGCGACCAGGTTGAGATCGAATTCGGTCGAACCCGCCGCGAGATCGGCCTGCAACTTGTCCCAGAAGCCCTCACGGTTGAAGAAGATGAGCTTGACCTTGTCGGCCTCGGCGAGGCCGGAGCGCGCGTTATAGGCCTTGGCGGTTGCACGCAGGGCGGTCTCCTCCGGCCCACCCGGCCAGCCGAGGACCGTGACCTCCGCCAGGGCACTGGTGCTGCCCGCCAGCGCCAGCGCCAGACCGGCCAGCAGCGCTCTGTATCTGTTCCTTCGGCCTCGCTTCATCTCAAACATGATCCACCTCCGATGCGCTTTCTGATTATGGGTCGACGAGATCAGCCACGCCGATCAGTCCCGCTTCTGCGCCGAGCGCGGCAGCACGGAATTCGGGACGGTATGGGGAAGGAAGTGTCGCGGCATGGCGGCGCAACCGCTCAAGGAAGCCATCGGCCAGGCCGAGGCCGCCACCAATGACGAAACAATCCGGATCGACCAGCATCTGCAAGGAACGCGTGGCACGGACCAGCGGGAATACCGCCCCATCGATCAGGGCTTCCGCCGCCCGATCGCCGGCCCGGGCCGCTGCCAGCAGAGCCGGCGGGTCGAGCCATTGCCCGCTGCCAGCCGCCAATCGCGCCAGGGCGGAACCGGCCGCGACATCCTCCAACCGCTGCTCGCCTGCCATGAGATCGATCAGGATCTGGCCGACATGCCCAGCCAGGCCGTTGCGGCCAGTCAGCAGGCGCCCGCCCAGGACCAGGCCACCGCCGACGCCGGTCGATACCGTCATGAACACCATGTCGGCGCCCCGTCCGGCACCGAAGCGATATTCGCCCCAGGCGGCGGCCTGGGCATCGTTGACCGCTGTGACGGGCACACCGAGGCGCTCCGTAAGAGCCGCCACGAGAGGATAGCCATCCGGCACCGGCAGGATGGCCGGGTTCAGCGCCGACCAGCGGCCCTCCGCAATCCGGCCGGTGACAGCGATACCGGCCGCGCCAAAGCGTCCGCGCCACTCGGCTGTGCTTGCGACGACAGCATCGAGCCAAGCCTGCGGGCCGCTGTCGCGCGCGGTTTCGACACGGCGCTGCGCCAGCACGTTGTCGCCGTCGACCAGGGCTGAGAGGGTCTTGGTACCCCCGATATCGATCGCAAGGACGGGCCGTCGCTGCATGGGCGTTCCTAGGGGGATGGGGCGGACGGCGACTTTACCGCCTCGACGAACCAACTGGTGATGTGCTCGGGGCGGGTGATCGCGGACCCGACCACGACGGCATCGGCACCAGCCTGACGTGCAGCCTGCACCTGTGCCAGCGTGCGATAGCGCCCCTCGGCAAAAACCGGCCTGCCGAGAGCCGCGACCTGGCGCACGAGGTCGATATCCGGCTCCTCCGGCACCGGCCCGCCGACATAGCCGGACAGGGTGGTGCCGATCACGGATGCCCCTGCCTCCACGGCCGCGGCGGCATCCGCCAGATCGGCGCAATCGGCCATGGATTGGCGTCCGGCGGCATGGATGGCGGCGATCATCGCCGGCACGGGGACGGGGCGCGAGCGCTGCGTGGCATCGAATGCAATGATGTCGGCACCGGCTTCCGCCAGATCGGTGACGTCCTTCAGCAGAGGCGTGATGAACACCGGCGTGTCCGCCTCGGCCCGTTTGATCAGGCCGATGACCGGCAGCGAGGTTGCCGCCCGCACGGCCCGGACATTGGCCAGGCCCTCGATGCGCAAGGCCGCGGCGCCGCCCGCCACGGCAGCCAGGGCGAAGCCGACGACGATCTCGGTACGGTCCATGGCGCCGCCGATCACCGGCTGGCAGGACACGATCAATCCACCGAGCGCTCGTTCAACTGCGGATGCCACCCAATGCTCCTCGCTTGCTGATGAGGAAGCCTGACATCAATAGAACCAGAATGCAACCTGTTTAATACCAGTTGCGAAATCATTCATGCTTCAACCACGTCGGGCCAGTTCGACCATGAAATCATAGGCATCGCCGCGATAGCGGCTGCGGGTCAGTTCGACCACCCGCCCGTTTTCAAGCGAGCAGCGGCGCTCCATTTCGAGAATGGGCGCTCCCGTCTCGATCTCGAGCAGGCGCCCCTCATGGGCGGTCGCCACATCGGCCCTGACCCGCTGGAGCGCGCGCACCGGCTGGCAGCCGCGCCGCTCGAGCGTCACATAGAGCGAACCTTCGATCAGGTCCGGGTTCGGCAGGAACTCTGCCGGCAGGACCGAATATTCGATCGCTATCGGGACGCGATCCGCCAACCGGAGCCGATGCAAGCGGCACACCCGTGCCCCCGGCGAGAGCCCCAGGGCCATGGCTTCGGCCGTGTCGGCCACGCCGACCTCGCGGCAAAGCCATGTCGTGCCGGGCACGCGGCCGCGCGCCTCCATGTCCTCGGAGAAGCTGGTGAACACCGTCATCGGCTTTTCCAGGCGCAGCGCCACACTGGTTCGCGCGCCGTGGCGCTGCACCAGCAGCCGTTCCTCGACCAGTCCCTTGATGGCATTGCGCACGGTCACGCGCGACAGATCGAGGCGCTGGGCCAGTTCACGTTCACCCGGGATCATGGCGCCCGCCGGAACGATGCCTTCCGAAATGGCACTGCGCAGAGCTTCCTGGAGACGCCGATACAGGGCCGTAGGGCTTTCGGCTTCCAAGCGTCCCTTGCGCTGCAGATATTCGATCAGGCGCACCACTTCCGGGCTCTCCGTCGGTTCGGCAAGATCGGCGGTCTGGTCGGACGAGAAAGATGAAGGCATGCATACACCGGTATTTTCAGGCCAGGACACAGCGCGATTTCGCGGAGCGGCCGTCGATTGCAAAGGCGCGCCACGGCGAAAAGAACGGGCAAGGCATCCTCGCTCAAGCCCGCTGCGCTCGCATGAACGCGATCGCAAGGGCGCGACTGCACCTCCGCAAACCGGTGCGCAGCGTCGCTCTTGCCCCGTTGGACCTGTCTAACACGCAATCTCGATTGACGCATCGACGACAAGAAAAGGCCGGTCAGCACTGCTGACCGGCCTGCAAAACTCTGAAACCGCATCGAAGAACAGATTTCGTGCTCAAAAAGCGAGAATCTCGATAAGGGGACGTCCAGCCGTGAACGCGCTTTGCTTTAATAGGCCAGCGCCGGCGCAAGCCTCGGCGCCGCCTGTACGGCCGCCCGGCGCAAACCCCAGCGCAGCAGAGCACCAGCAGCGGCGAAGCTCGCCGGGTCATCGGCCACACCGCCGCCAGCGGTGGCCGCGTCCTCGAGCAGGGTCAGCCCGACGATGACCACGGCCCCGACGATGGCCACCGTCGCCTTACCCCAATGAATACCCGACGAGGGTTCCGGGGATGCCGGAGGCTTGCGATCGGTGTGCACAGGCTGGGGACGCCACACCCGCGTTGCATCGGGAACGGGACGATAGCTCGGTACCAGGACCGGCTCGGGCAGCGGCGGACGCAAATGCTGGTCCGGCTTCAGTTCGATCTCGACCTTGAACTCGCTGGCGACATAGACATAGTCGCGGATTCGCCCGGTCATGCGCGGATAGGTCAAGGTGGCCTTGAGCACCGGCTCGCCCGCGCTCGATATGCCGGCAGAGAACTGGGCACCCGGCGAATGCGCATTCGCGCGCAAGGTGAGCTGGCATTCATAGGTGACGCTGTTGGACTTGCGGTCCCAACTCAACTTGCCGCCGGATACCAGCTCGCCGAGCACGGTCGAGGTTTGCTGGCGCGCCTGCGACTCGAGCCCCTTATTGCTGTAGACGAGAAGCGGCACCTTGTCGGTCGGCTGCAGGAAGATCGCCCCCTTCAGCTTGACCTTGGCCGAGAAGCCATTGCCCTTGATCTCGATGATCGGCAGGTCGTCGAGCTGATAGCCGAAACCGAAATTGTTCGCGAGCGTCCTGGCCGCCGGGTTGCTGCCAGCATCGGGCTGAGTGCGCGTATGGGAATGGGACGGAGTCGTGCCGCCCCTTGTCGGAGTGGGGGCGGGCGTGGGTGAGCTGGGGGCGGGCGGATTGGCGGATTGTGGCTTCGCCGTCGGAGCCGGGCCTGTCGACGTACCGCGCAGAACCACGCGACGATGCTGCTTCGGCAGGTAGATCACCGCTCCGGCTTTGATGAGATCGGGATTGACGATGCCGTGTCCGGTCTTGGCCACGATCGCCGGCTCATTGTTGTAGGCATAGATCTCCGGCCAGCGCACCGGATTGCCGTAGTAGCGGCCGGCGATTCCCCACAAGGTATCGCCTTGCTTGATCACGTAACGCCCTGCCTGCACGATGCGTTCTCCCGGAAAAATGGATTTCAGCCAATGAAAGGAATGCCCGGCATCTGAGGCTAGGCCCACTTCTTGACAGGAATATTATGGTTTCGGCCGGAAAAACTCGTACTGGGTCATCGAGACGCCGAACAAACCTACCGTCAATCCAGCCTGATCTGGACGCTCGCGGTATGTCCCCTGGCATCGATCACCGAAAGGCGGGCGAAGCCTTTGCCCGGCTTGTCCCAAACGGCCTCCCGGCGTTCTTCGCCAATCACGATAGGCAGGCCATCGGCAAGCCAGGTGAAGGGCGGGGCGCCTCCCATCGCCTTGAGAGCCAAGGCGGCATCCGGCTCACCCCCGGAAACCTCGACCCGGGCGCCATCGGGCGGGAAGGAAATCACCAGCGGGGCATCGCCCGAACCGGCGGCGGCGATTTCGGGCAAGGCGCCGGGACGGAAACGCTGCAGGGCCGGCGGCAATTCCGAGGTCTTGGCAAACACCACGCCCGACGGCGGGGGCTTGAGCGGCACCCGCTTCTCACCAATGCGCTGGAAGGCATCGAACAGGATGGGAGCGGCGGCCTTGCGCCCGACCAGATCCGAGACGGGCGCGCCATCGGGCCGCCCGACCCAGACGGCGACCGTGTTGGCACCATCGAACCCGACCGCCCAGGCATCGCGATAGCCATAGGAAGTACCGGTCTTGTAGGCGATCTTGCCGCCAACTGCGTTCTCCGGCGGCGGCGCGCCGATCAGGACATTGCCGACCTGCCAGGCCGCGGCCTTCTCGAACAGGCGATGGGGCTGTACGCCGAGCGCCCGGTCCTGCGGCCGCCAGATCAGTGGCAGTGCCTCTCCGTCCCGAGCCAGCGCCAGGTAGAGCGTGGCGAGGTCGGTGAGCTTGACGCCAGCTCCGCCGAGGCCGACGGCAAGTCCCGGCACCGCATCGGGCGGGAGGGATGGCTCGGCACCGGCATTCTTCATGCGGGCGATCAGCCTGTTCGGGCCGATGGAATTGAGCAGCATCACCGCCGGCACGTTGAGCGACTGCTGCAAGGCACGGCGCATGGTGACGGTGCCCTGGAAGGCATCGTCGAAATTCTCGGGCTTGTAGACGCCGAAGCGCGCGGGACGGTCATCCACCAGCGTCTCGGGATGGGCGAGGCCATCCTCGAAGGCAAGACCATAGATGAACGGCTTGAGGGTGGACCCGGGCGAACGCGAGGATTCGGCAAGATCCATCTGGCCTGCCCTCGCCTTGTCGAAATAGCCGACGCCGCCGACATGTGCCCTCACCTCGCCGCTAGCATTGTCAACGGCAACGATGGCAACCGAGACGCCGCCGCCCAAGGCGGTCGCACGCTCGCGCGCCAGGTTTTCGAGTTGCTCCTGCAGGAAGCGTGCAATCGTGGTGGTCACCACCGGATTGGGCTCGCTCTTGCCGGCCTGGGCCTGAAGCAGCAGGTCCTGGCGCACCAGCCGTTCGGCGACATGGGCCGCCAGGATCGGAAAGGGCTTGCGCCCCTGCGGTGCCGCTTCCAGCGTGGCGGCCTCGGCCTGATCGGGATGAAGCGCCCCCTTGCCGGCGAGAAGCCGCAAGACCCGGTTTCGGGCCGCCTTGGCCGCGGCCGGAGCCCGGTCCGGGCGGCGCGATTCAGGGGCCTGCGGCAAGGCCACGAGCATGGCCGCCTCCGCCGTCGAAAGGCGCTTAGGCTCCTTGCCGAAATAGGCGAGCGAGGCCGCCCGCGTTCCTTCCAGATTGCCGCCATAGGGCGCCAAAGCCAGATAGAGGCCGAGGATCTGCTCCTTGCTCAGTCGATTCTCGATCTGGACGGCACGGATCATCTCCGCCGCCTTGTCGGCAAAGGTACGATCGGGACGCGGCTCGAGCAGGCGGGCGACCTGCATGGTCAAGGTCGAGCCGCCGGAAACGATGCGCCCCCGGCTCAACATCTGCCAGGCGGCGCGGGCCATCGCCACCGGATCGATGCCGTGATGGGAATAGAAGCGCTTGTCTTCATAAGCGACCAGCATCGACAGGAAGCGCCGGTCGACCTCCTCCGGCTTGGCCGGCAGGCGCCAATAGCCGTCCGCCGTGGTGAAGGGGCGCAGCAGCCGGCCGTCGCGATCCACCACCAGCGGGGAATAGGTCACGCTCTCGCCCAGCGGCACCGGGCCGAGGCGCCGGAGCACCTCCGACAGCGCAAAGCCACCGGCGTTCACGGCGACAATGGCCGTGAACAGAAGCGCGCAGAGGATATGGACGCGCCGGGCGGTCATCTCGGTCCGCTCTACTTCTCGGTGACGCTGAGCGTGCCGGTGGCAAGCGTGGCGTTGCGCTCGGGCTGATACATGTCCTCCACCGTGGTACCGGGCAGGATATAGCGGCCCGGTGCCACCGCACGGACGACATACGCTACCTTGGCGGCCTGATCGGTGAACGCGGCGACGAAGCGGTCGTCGCGGAACTCCGAATGGGTGACCTCGGTGAGATCCTTGAGCCAGGACATGCTGCCGGTCTCGCCAGTGACGACCAAGTTCGGATTCTCGATCTCGAAGCCGGCCGGCAGGCGATCGACGAGCAGGAAGTTGCCGGTCTGGTTGTCGCCGCTGCGGCTGGCGCTCAATACCACCACCAGCCTGGTGTTCTGCTTCACCTCGGCGGGATCCACGGCCTTGCCGTCGAGCGAGAAGTAGTCGCGCGTCAGGTTCATGCCGTTATTGCCAGCGGGCTCGGGCACGACGGGCGAGCCGGAAACCGCAACCACGGCCTGCAGGGCCGAAGCGCCGGGGTTCGAGACCGAATGCGGGGCCTTGAGCGCCTCGCCGCGATAGACCTTGTAGAAGGCGCCCTGCTGCTCCGAGCCATCGGCGATCAGCTTGAGGGAACGGGCCTGGTCCGCGACGCTGCGGGCCGCGAGTACCATCCAGGTCATCTCCTGGGTCGAGGCATAGCGGGATTTGGAGCGCGCATCGGTAATGACCTTGAGCGCGGTCTTGATCACCGGCAGGCTGGCATTGTTGTCCCCTGCAAGCGCCACCACCGCCGCGGCGTCGCGGAGCGGCGAACCGTAATTGCGATAGGCCAGGCTGGTATCGCTGGTCTCCTTCTGGAGCGCCTCGGCAGCCGAGCCGAACGCCTCGCCAGCCCGCGGCTTGTCGCCGAGCATGCCGAGGGCGGCGGCGATCTGGGCCCGCGCCATGGCACTGCCGAACTGGCCGATCTTGGTATCGGCGAGATATTTCAGATCACCCGCCGGCGCCCTGCCGGCCCGGGCCAGCGTGTAGAGGGCATAGGCGATGTCCTCGCCCTTACCCTCTTCCACGTCAGGCGCATTGCCGACGCGGTTACGCAGATAGTCGACGGCCTGGTTGAGCGCCAGTTCCGGCACGGCGAAGCCCTTCTCGCGAGCCCGCAGCAGGAAGTCGGTGACATAGGCCGACAGCCACAATTCACCGCTGTCGGCGTTCCACAGGCCGAAGGCACCATTGGAATCCTGGCGTGCGAGCAGGCGCTGTACCGTATCGCCCAGGCGCTCCTTCACGGTGCCGTCGAGATCGATGGCGTTGCCGCCGAGCTCACTGAGATAGAGCAGCGGCAGCGCCCGGCTGACAAGCTGTTCCGAACAGCCATAGGGATAGCGATCGAGATCGCGCAGCAGGCCGGGCACGTCGAGGGCGCTGAACGGCCCCACCGAAAGCGAGACCGCGCCGGTGCCGGGCACCATTTCAGCGACGAGGTCGGCATTGACGGTGATGCCGCCGCCATTGGCGGCGATGGTCTGGATCGTGCGGCGCGTCACCGGCGGATTGGCCGGCAGGACGCCGAGCGTGAAGCTCTGGTCGATGGCGACATTGCCGGGACCCGCCAAAGTGGCAACCAGCTTGCCGGTGCCGATGCCGTTGGCGGTGATGGGAATGTTCACCGGCGTGCGCGAGCCCGCCGCCCCGATCTTCACGGTCTGGTAGAGGGCTGACGGCTGGGCGCCGATCGGCCCTTCCATGGTGACGGCGAGCGTATAGTCGCCCGGCGCGGCCTCGGCGTTGACGAGATCGAGGCGGAAGCGCGACTGATCACCCACGGCAAGGAAGCGCGGCAAGGTGCCGGCGATCACCACCGGATCGCGCACTTTGACGTCCGCTGAAGCATGGCCGACCTTGGTCGGCGTCCAGGCCACCGCCATCACCCGCACCAGACCATTGAAGGCGGGAATGTCGAAGCTGATCTCGGCCGTGCCGTCGGCACCGACCTCGACCATGCCGGAGAACAGGGCCAGGGGCGCCTGCGTCGGCGGCGGGCTGTTGAAATTGGCTCCGCCGTCACCACCGGTGCGGATCCGTCCCTTCGCTCCTTCCATGCCGTCGATCAACTGGCCGTAGAGATCGTGCAGTTCGGCCGAAAGGCGCTTCTGGCTGTAATAGAAAGTCTCCGGCTCCGGCGGCTTGTAGCCCGTCAGGTTGAGAATGCCGACATCGACGGCTGCCAGGGTGACATAGGCTTTCTCGCCGGCAAGGCCCTCCACCTTCACCGGCACCTTGAGAGGCTGGCGCGGCCTCATCAACTCGGTCGGCGTGAGCGTGACCTTGAGCGTGCGTTCGTTGCGGTCGATGCCAAACCAGGCGAGGCCGATCGCGCGCGTCGGCATGCGCTTGGCAGCAACGTCCATCGGCCGGAAATGGGTGACCACGACATAGGCGCCTGTGCCCCAATCCTTACCGACGGTGACGGGAACGGTCGTCCCCTTCTCCGGCACGTCGACCAGGGTGGAGGAGAGCAGCTTCTCGCCGACCACCTGCACCGAGGCCTTGCCAGCGAAACGGGCATCGATCTTCACTTGCAGCGTATCGCCGGTCTTGACGCTGGTCTGGTCGAGCGCCACCGGCAGCATGTCGGGCGTATCGGCCTTCTCGCTGGTGTAATAGCCCGCATAGAAGGAGCTGGAGGAGGAGGCCAACCCGTCCGCCGAGATCTCGAGGCGGTATTGACCCCATTGTACCTGTGCGGAGATCTGCGCGGGCTTGTCGGCCAAGAGATCGACCGTGCCACCGCCGACCTTGCGGGCGGTGGTGACAGCCTCGTAGTTCCAGCGATTATTGCTCTTGTACCACTGGTAGGTGGTCGTCAGGCGCTTGAGCGTCCAGGTCGCGCCCTTGGCCGCTACCTGGTTGCCCTGGGGATCGACGGCAATGGCGTCGAACAGGGCCTGCTGGCCCTCGGGCACCGTTCCCTCGGCGAAGCCGGGCTTCAAGGCCAGCATCGGGCCGGTGGAGGCGATCGGCAGGGAGGCGCTGCGCACCACGCCACGACCGCCGCCTTCCTTCATGCGGATGACGAAATTGGCCTTGAGCGGACGGGTGGTCGTCGGCAGCTGCGGCAGCGGCACGGTGAATTCGGCGTGACCCTTGTCGTCGGTCTGGGCGAGATCGTCGACGGTGTTTTGCACCGTATCGACATTCTCGTCCGACAGGCCGAAGGCATAGTTCTTCCATTGCGAGAAAGGCTGGCTGTCGGTGGAGACGGAGACGTCGCCCTCGATGTCGAGCCCGGCAGCCGGCGCGCCGAAGAGATAGCGCCCGTCCACCTTCAGGTTGGCGCCGCTGGTGCGGTCGATACGGGTGCCCGAGGTGGCGAGGTCGAACTCGATGCGATCAGGCACATAATCCTCGACCAGGAAGGTGGTCTCGCCGACCGGAGCGGCCTTGGGATCGGTATAGGCGACGACGCGCCAGGTGCCGCTGGCGGCAGAGGGAATGATGGCGATGTCGGCCGTGCGGCCGCCGGCGCCCTGGTCCTTCAGCACTGTGCGCGAATATTCGACGCCATCCGGGCGCTGCACCACCATGGTGACGGGCACGTCGGCCAGGGCATTGGCATTGCCGTCGCGCAGCAGGATGGCGGCATGCACCGTCTCGCCGCGGCGGTAGACGCCGCGCTCGACATAGACGAAGGCATCGGCCGGCCCCGGCGGGTCACGGCCGGTGACGCCGCGGTCGGTGAGGTCGAAGGCCTGCTGGGTCAGATCGATGAAGGCGTAGTCGCTCTTGTCGTCAGAGGCGACCACCAGAGCCGGCTCCTGGCCCTCATTGCCCTTGGTAAGGCCGGCATCGAAGAAGGCGGCGCCGTCGGCCCCCGTCTTCACCGAGCCGAGAATCTCGTTGTTGCGGGCAAGCAGGCGGACCGTGACATTGGCAAGCGGCTCGGCCGAGGCGATCGAGCGCAGGAAGACGTGCAGGCCGTCCTTGCCCTTCAGCGTCGACAGGCCAAGATCGGAAACCACGAACCATTGCGTCGCGAGCTGATTGTCCTCGTCTTCCTTCACTTCCCCGGGCTGGGCCGTCATCACATAAAGGCCGGGTTCGATCTTGCCGAGCGCCTCGTCGACCGGAAAGGCGGTGGTGACGTCCTGGTTCGGCGTGCTGGTGAGGTCCATCGTGCCTTCCCAGACCTTCTTGCCCTTGGTGCGGGCAATCTCGCTGGCCTGGGAACCGTAGATCTGGTCGAGGAAATTGGAATCGATCACCGCCGAAATCAGGCTGCGATCGCCGACCCGGTAGAGCGCGAGCTTGGCCTGGGTGGAATTGACCGAGACCAGTGGGATGCCGTTCTGGCCGGTGCGCGGCAGGACATAGCTCTTGCCGACGAACTGCACGGATGGCAGGCGGTCGCGCACATAGATCTCATAGTCGGCGTTCTTGAGCAGGCTCTCATCCACGGCCGAAGGCAGGCCCTGGCGCACGGTGACCTTGTAGCGCCCGCCATGCTTCAGGCCTTCGACGCAAAGCTTGGTGCCGTCGACCGTGACGGCCGAGACGGGTCCGGGCTCCTGGGTGAAATAGGGCGCGTAATCGGCGACCGCATTGCTCAGCGGGTCGGAAAACTGGAAGCACAGGCGCGGCTGCGGCGCGTCGCTTTCCACCGTATAGTCGGTGATGCGGAAGCCATGATCCTTGCGCACTTCCTCATAGGCTTCGCGAATCTCGGCATTGTTGACCAGGTCGAGGCTGGCGCGATAGGCGTTGAGGGCCGGCCGCCAATCCTCGCGCTTGACCAGCGCCTGGGCGACATCGTTGAGCGCATCGGCCTGTTCCTGCGGCGTCTTGGCAAGCTGATAGGCGCGAATCGAGGCGCCGAGCGCCTTGTAGGGCAGTTCGTAGCCGTCCTGGCTGTTAAAGGGCTCGGCCACCAGCAGCAAATCGGCGAGGCGCTTCCACATTGCTCCGTCATTGGGAGCCAGGGCGATGAACTGCTCCACCACCACGGCGGTGTTGCGCGCATTGTCGGAGCTGATAGCCGCTTTCAGCTCTTCCTGGAGCTGCGGCGCGCTCTTCTTCATGGTCTTGGCCAGCTTGGCGATGCTGTCCTTGTAGCTGTCAGCCGCATAGGAATAGCTGTCGGCCTGGAAAAGCGGCGCCGCCTGCACCGGGCCGGCCGCCACCCAGCCCAGCAGGGCGAGCATGAGCACGAAAGCCGAGAAAAACCGCACGAAGACGCCTTGGCGCGCTGCCTGCCTGACCATGTTGCCTGTCCTCTTACCCGCCCCTGGGTTTGTTGCGGCGGTCCTGTCCACGCTAGCGAGTCGGCGTGACCGGGGCGTGTCGCCAGTTATCGATTGGGTCCCATCCATAACTGACGACACGCCCGGATCACGCGATATGCACAGGGAACGGGCCACCGAGCCCGCAAGACTAAGGGCGCCCTGGGTCGGCGGCAATCATGATTCAGAGAGTTTTTACCATCTGTACCGGTGGAAACAGCGTGCGTACCGGTGTTTTTGCAGCCGGCTTATTTTTTCCGTGCAAGAGGGCTGGACAACCACGGAGGCGCTGGCTATACACCCGCGGTCTCGCGGCGGCCTCGGCTGACTCGCCGGATGCCTAGGTAGCTCAGTTGGTAGAGCATGCGACTGAAAATCGCAGTGTCGGTGGTTCGATTCCGCCCCTAGGCACCATCTCCCTCTCCGCAAACATCCAAAATCATCGAAATCCCTGAAAACGCTTCAACGCCAAAGCGCGCGTTCTTGCGTACCCAATCCATCCGCTCGCAGATGCGAAAGTCAGCAATGGTCTGCGCATTGCGACCTTCCACAGGGACGCGGTGATCCTCAACGCGAAACAGGCAGCCCGCCGGCAAGGCCCGGCAAAGTGCGCACCCACAACCGAACATTAACCCCACGCCCGAACACTGCACCGGAAAGCGTAACGGTGGGGGCTGACATGGACTTACGCAACGCGGCGAACGTGATTGATGCGCGCCAGGCGTTTCTCGATGCCGAGTTCGATTTCATCTGCCGCCTCCCGCCAGGATATGCTGCGCCAACCTCGGGCGGCTCGCCGCCGGCAGATCTGTCCGCCTACCGCCAAGCCAAGGCCGCTGCGAGCCAATCAAGCGTTGAAACGATCGCACCGCCCCGGTCGCAACAAATCTAGCTGGTCACACGCCAGATGCACCGATAGCCGTGAGCAATGCGAATTGACCTGCACGATGCCCGTCATTCCGCGAGCGCCCGCTCCGTCTGCTATGCACCAGTCCAGACCGTAGATCCTGTTGGGAATGGGCCGCGTCATGCGGAAGAGCACCGAGCCCTCCGCTGCCTGCTCGACTGATCGAGTGGCGAAAAGGTCCATCGGAGGCAAGTGGGAGGTGATACGCCTGTATCGGCACGATATCGCCGGACCCGTTTTCAGCCCATGCTGCACAACGCAATCCCGGACCGCCACGCTCGCAGGCATTTACATCATGGGAGAGGCGAACAAAGCCCCGGTCAGAAAGAACTCAGCCCTTCTGATCGGGGAGCGAAGTTTGATTAGGGGTCATCGGCCCGGGCGCCTCGGCCATGGGCGGATCCGTGCGCTCGGGCCTGGCCGGCCATCCGATAAAAGCCGAGGATTGCTCTTCGCAGGCCTCGCGGACGCCAGCCTGTCACCTGTTTAGCACAGGATCAGGGCAAGAGTTTGAAACGCACGGAGCGCCCGATGGGTGCGGCCCCGTCGCAGCTATTGCCAGGTCCAACGATTGTTCAGCGCCTCGCCGCGCTCCAGCGTTGGGTTGTCTCCCCATTTGCGCTCGGCCCAGGTTTCGTAAAGGGCCAGATCGAGCGCATTGTCCTGCAGGATCTTCCGGCGCAGTGCCTCGCCAATATCCTGACTGCGCAGCGCATTGGTGGGCGCAGCATTCTCATGGGGCAGTTTCTCGAACTTCCAGCCGATATCCTGGGTCATCTGCTCCATCACCGCATCGCAATTGCGATAGTCACCGACGAACCAGAACGTCTCGAATTGCCTGGACAGGAATTCGAACCTCTGGCGCTGGCTCATCTTGCGGATGCCCAGGGAGGACAGGCCGAAATAATGCCTGAAATAGAAGCGGCTGATGCGGTTGTGCTTGTTGGTCGGATACCATTGCTCGAAGGACATGCCCACGATCCGATGCCTCTCGGGCGTCTTCTGCAGGAAATTGTAGAGCGAGACATAGAAGGACACCGGTTCCCGGAGCAGGCCGACCTCCCGGATGATGCGGCCCTCGAATCCCCGGGCGGCCGTGCGCGGCAATCTGTGGCCGAACAGGATACGGATCTCGTCGCGATCGGCTTGGGGCACGCGGTTCGCAGGATCGAGCCAAGGCCGTTGCTCGGGCTTGGAATAGATCACGGCGGAACCGCGCGGCGGAACATCGTGCAGGAGATAGTCCCTCACGCTCAGGCCGGCGCATTTCAGGATATGCGGAAAGAGATAGACGGTGGTGTTGCTGCTCATCAAGTCTCGCCAGGCTCAGCCTCCTCCCGGCACCGGCCGGAAGAGTTGACCCTCTCACCCCTCATTTCTTGGCCAGGGGAACTTTCGTGCCGCATTGACCATGGTGTCATTCGATCTTCTGTGCCGCCCCAGCCAGACAATTACTAGACCGATGGGCCATCGGCAGTCACTACAAGGATCGACTACATATAGTAAGTCAGCGACGAGGCAACGGGCCTGTTCGCGAGGGCGCGCTTGACTGCAACCAATCGTGTATGCCTCCTCGGGGACGACAGGGCTGGACAAATGAGAACGGCCCGTCCTCGCGGACGGGCCGTTCGATCGTCGTGCCGTTCGCCTCAGACCTTCCGGCGCCGGCGATACTGGTCGATCACCACGGCGCCCACGATGATGGCGCCGAGCACGATCTGCTGCAGGGAGGCGGGAACGCCGAGGAAGGTGAAGCCCGAGGTCACCACCGAGAGGATGAGGAGGCCGATCACCGTGGAGGTGATACGTCCCACGCCGCCGGAGAGCGAGGTGCCGCCGATCACCACCGCCGCGATGGCCTGCAGCTCGTAGCCGAGGCCTGCACCGGCCTGGCCCGAGCCGGCCCGGGCGATCTGCACCACACCGGCCAGGCCCGAAAGCAGGCCGGCGAAGCCGTAGACCTTGACGAGGTGCCACTTCACATCGATGCCCGAAACACGGGCGGCTTGCATGTTCGAGCCGATGGCATAGGTGAACTTGCCGTAGCGCGTGTAGCACATGGCGATGTGGAAGATCAGCGCCACCACCAGGAAGATCACCGTCGGCACGTCGATGGAGAACCCGAAGAGCTCCACCGGCGAACCAATGACGCGGAAGGAGGGCGTGAAGGTGCTGACGGGCTGGCCATTGGTGTACCAGGTGGCGAAGCCGCGCGCCGAGACCATCATGCCGAGCGTGGCGATGAAGGGCGGCACATTGGCGTAGGCGATCAGCGCGCCGTTGATGACACCGGCAAGCAGCCCCGTCGCCAGGCCCGCCAGCACGGGAATGATGAAAGGCAGGTCGGTGAGGTGGGGATAGACCACGGAGCGGGCCGTGCTCACCTGCGCGAGCGAGGCGGCGATCATGGCGGTAGCGCCCACTACGGAACCGGAGGACAGGTCGACGCCGCTGGTGATGATGGTCTGCGCCACGCCCACCGCAATGATGCCGATCACCGCCACCTGCAGGAAGATGATGCTCAGTCGCCCCGCATTGAAGAAGAAGCTCTGGCTCTTCAGCGGCCAGCCGATGAGCTCGAATATCGCCACGATGACGGCGAGAACCGCCAGGATGCTCAGTTCCTGCGGCAGCCGGCGATGCGGTTTGACGCTGGATATTTGCGGCGATTTGCCGGCAGCCTCATTCGCGGACATGGGATCCTCCAATTCTATCGCTAAGCGCCTCACGGCGCATCGTATCGGGGTTCTTCCAATTCCAGGGCCTCGCGCCTCAGCGCGCGGCCAGTTCCATGATCTTGACCTGGTCCGCCTCGGAGCGATCGAGGATGCCGGTGGCATGGCCGGCATGCATGACGAGGATGCGGTCGCTCATGCCCAGCACCTCGGGCAGTTCCGAAGAGATCATGATCACCGCCACGCCCTCGCCCGCCAGCTTGCTGATCAGGCGGTGGATCTCGGCCTTGGCGCCGACATCGATGCCGCGCGTCGGCTCGTCGAGGATGAGTATCTTCGGCTTAGTCAGGAGCCAGCGGCCGATCAGCACCTTCTGCTGGTTGCCGCCGGACAGGTTCTCGATGCGCTCATGCAAGTTCGGCGTCTTGACGCGCAGCGCAGCGCTCATCTCGGTACAGGCCGGCGTCACCTCGCCCGAGGCGACGAAGCCAGCCTTGACGTAGCGCTGCGTCAGCACCGCCATCTGCATGTTCTCGAGGATATCGAGGATGAGAAAGCAGCCGGTATCCTTGCGGTCCTCGGTGAGGAACGCCATGCCCTGGCGCATGGCGACCGCAGGCGAGGAGATGGAGACGGGCTTGCCGAAGATCTCGATCGTGCCGGAGGAGGCCGGCGTCACGCCGAACAGGGCCTCCGCCACATTGGAGCGCCCTGCCCCGACCAGCCCGGCGAAACCGAGGATCTCGCCGGCACGCAGGTCGAAGGAGACATCGTGGAAGACACCGTCGAGCGTCAGGTTCTTCACCGACAGGACCACGTCGCCGATCGGCACCGTCTCCTTGGGGAACATCTGGGTGATCTCGCGGCCGACCATGCGGCGGATGATCTCGTCGCGCGTGAGATTGGCAGCAAGGTCCGTGCCGATATATTTGCCGTCGCGGAAGATCGAGACCTCGTCGGCAATCTCGAAGAGCTCGTTCATCTTGTGCGTGATGTAGACGATGCCCTTACCCTGAGCCTTGAGGTCGTGGATGATCTCGAACAGATGCGCGACTTCCGTCTCGGTCAGGGCCGAGGTCGGCTCGTCCATGATCAGCACGTCGGAATTGTAGGAAATCGCCTTGGCGATCTCGACCATCTGGCGATTGGCCACCGATAGCGAGCCGACGGGCACGGTGGGGTCGATCCTGATCTTGAGCTGCTCGAACAGCTTGGCCGTGCGGCGGTTGAGCTCGCCATGGTCGACGAAACCCAGCCGGGTCAAAGGCTCGCGCCGGATCCAGACGTTTTCCGCCACCGTCATGTACTGCATCAGGTTCAGCTCCTGATGGATCATGGCGACGCCTTGCTGGAGCGCATCGAGAGGCCCGGAGAACTGCACCTCCTGCCCACGCAGCTTCATCACGCCGCCGTCGCGCTGATAGACGCCGGCAATGATCTTCATCAGCGTCGACTTGCCAGCGCCGTTCTCGCCCATCAGGGCATGCACCGTGCCGGGACGCAGTTTGAAGGAGACATTGTCGAGTGCGAGCACGCCGGGAAAGCCCTTGCGTACGCCCTCCACCTCGATGAGATAGGCGGAGTCCGAGGTACCGCGGCTCGGCGCCGCCGATTGCACTACAGCCATCCTTGTTCTCCCTCATGCCGGCGCCGGATCTGGCGACGTGTTTCATCGGCCCGGAACCAGGGTCCGGTCATTGCCGCGTCTGGCGAGAAGATCGTGAGCTCCCCCCGGCCTTGGGCCGGAGGGCCCTTATGCAGTTCGATCAGTTCTTCTTGAGGTAGTTGTCTATATTGGCCGGGGTCACCAGCTCGAAAGGCACCCAGACCATGGCGTCGACCTTCTCGCCCTTGGCAAGCTTCAGGGCCGTATCGACGGCGCCCTGGCCCTGGCCGGCGGCGTTCTGGAACACGGTGACCTGCAGGTCGCCATCCTTCATGGCGCCGAGGCCATCCTGCGTGGCGTCCACGCCGCCGACGAGGGTCTTGCCGCCGGCGAGGCCGGCCTGCTTGAGCGCCTGGATGGCGCCGATCGCCATTTCGTCATTGTTGGAGATCACGGCAGCCGGCTTGATGCCCGAGGTCAGCCAATTGGTCATCAGGTCGATCGCCTGGGTGCGGTCCCAGTTGGCCGTCTGCTTCTGCAGGATCTTCATGCCCGTGCAGGGCTCCTTGGCGATCACGTCCTCGACGTCCTGCGTGCGCTGGCGGGCGGCCTGGTTCGACAATTCGCCCATGATCACCACGATATCGCCCTTGCCGCCGAGGAGCTTGCAGATCTCCTTGGTTTCGAGCGTACCGGAATCAACCTCGTTCGAGCCGACGAAGGCGACCTTCTCGGGCAGCTTCTCTTCGGAGGGCATGCGGTTGACATAGACGAGCGGGATGCCGGCTTCGGTGGCGAGCTTGGTCATCTGCGGAGTTGCGTCGGTGTCGACCGGATTGACGATGATGGCATCGACCTTCTGGGCGATGAAGTTCTGGATCTGGCTGAGCTGCTTGTTGACGTCGTTCTGGCCGTCCTCGATCTGGAGGTTCACGCCGGACTTGGTCTTGGCATAGTCAGTCATGCCGTTGCGCAGCACGGTGAGGAAATTGTCGTCGAACTTGGCCATGCTGACACCGATATTCTCGGCATAGGCCGTGCCACACAGCAAGGCCGTTGCGGCAAGCGCGAAAAGGGTCCGTTTCATCGTGTCTCCTCCCTGGGTCGGATGTCCGGCAGCACCCGTCATTTTCCGGATAATCCCCTCGCGGGGAATTGGTGGATCGTTGGAGCGTTTGCGGTTCGCCGGGATGGCCCGGCATCGCAAAGACGCGTAGAAACAAAGAATTGGAAAACGCGTCCACGGATGAACGCGCTTTGCCCTAGGAAACCAAGCCCGCCGTAATCAGTGCCATGCTCGCGGCAAGGCGAGCCTGGACCTGTTTGGCGTCCATTTGCTGGATGCTTTCGGCGAAAGGCTCGAAGGAGAGCGCACCGGCATAACCGCCGGCACGCAGCGCCTCGATCTGAGCGACATTGCCCAGACGATCATCCGCTCCCACGAGACCGCGATGGCTGTCGCGCATCTCCCCCACTGCCACGGACGCATCGTCCACGCCGGAGATATGAACCAGCCCTGTGCGGTCCGGGAACAACGCCGCCTCGCCCGCGAGATGATGATGGAACGTATCATGCACCAGTTTGAAGGTCTGTGCACCATCGACGGCATCGATGGCGGCGACGGCTTCGGACTTCAAGCGCAGGGAACAGATCTCGAAACCGAGGGGTTCGACGAAGCCGGTCAGCCTGCGCTCCAACAGGATCGGCTTCAGCGCTGCCAGAGCCTCGATCAGGCGGGGAAGGCGCTCCTCGTCGCCGCGCCCTTCGCCATCGTTGCGGGGCACGAGCACCAGGGCCCTGGCGCCCGCACCGGCCGCATAATCGGCAAGCTCTTCGGCTTCCGATGCGCGTGCCTCGCTCCAATCGTTGAAGCGCTGCAAGGCATTGATCGACAGGATTTCGACACCGGCGCGCTGCGCCTCCTCCCTTACCGAGGCTGCTGGCGTCCCGTCGAGGATGGCGTTGCCGGCAAGATCGTTGCGGATCTCGACCCTGGCAATTCCCAGATTGCGGGCAAGTGCGAAGAATTCGGCAGGCCGTAGCTTCGGCGCGGCCATATGGTTGAGAGCGAAGGGTTCGGCTCCGCTTGTCATGAAACACTCCTTGCAGGCGCAAGCGCCCTATTTCCAACCACGCCGGCGCCGTTTGTAGCGCCATGTGCTCCGGTACCGATCATCAAAAATAGAATGATTGGACCGTTTTTGAACTTAATTGGAATTAATATTCTATTTTTGCACTGCCCTGTCAAGTGCGCATTTCAGTCGCGCGCTCGCTCGCGCGCGGCCGCTATCGGGCCCGACAATGCGCCTTGCAGGTGACAGAACCCGGCAATCTCCTGGGCTGCGCCATGCAAGATCAGGCAAGCCTCAGCCTTTTCAGATATTTTCGGGAAGATAGAGATTGAAGGGCAGGAAGCTCTGTCCGGTTCCTTCCACGCTGCCGGCAAGGCAGGCCTGTGCCATGACGCGGACGAGTTCCACGGGCAGTTGCGGCAGCGGTGTCGCGATGACGAAGGAAATCACCTCTTCGCTCAAGGCAAGGCGCGAATCCGGCGTCAGCTCCGGGCAAACGGCCACCAGTCCCTTCGCCTTCTCCTCCCGCAGGGCGGCTATCACCCCTTCCATGCCGCCTCCGGCCACATAGAGACCGGCTAGGTCCGGATAGCGCCTGATCAGCCCGAAGGTCGCTTCATAGGCTATGCTCGACTCTTCCAGATTGACGCGGCTGTCCAGCACTTCGAAATCCGGGGCATGCTCGCGGAAATAGCTGCGCAACCCGATCTCGCGCAGCTCGTGACCATGGAAGCGATGACTGCCAAGGATGATGCCGATCTTGCCAGGCTGGCGAGCGGTGTGGGCGATGAGCCAGCCCGCCGTCCGGCCGGCCTTGCGGTTGTCGAGGCCGACATAACCGGCTCGATGTTCGGCGGCAAAATCCGACAGCAGCGCGAAGACGGGTACGTTGCGGGCCTTCAGTTCCGCAACCGCCACAGTAATCAGGGGATGGTCCACGGACACGACCGCCAAGGCCTGGCAGCGCTCGGCGAGGCTATGCATCCGCTCGGCCACGGCCGCCGGCGAGGTGTCGCCGTGGTGCTCGATGATGGCGGAGATGCGAAAGCCCGATGCCGAGGCTGCGGCCTCCGCAATGGATTGCGCCAGCAGGCCGTAGAAGGGCGAGGCGGATTTGAGCAGCAGGAATCCCAAGCGCAGATGCGGCATGTCGCGGTCGAGGCGCTGCTGGATCAGGCCGGCGGCGTAATAGCCCAGCGTCTTGGCTGCCTCCGCTACGCGACGGGCAGTCTCCGGCCGGACCGGAAGCCGGCCGTTCAGCACGCGGTCGACCGTCGCGGGGCTGACGCCCGCCTCCCTCGCGACATCCTGGATCGTCGGCCTGGCCATGATAGCTCTGATGAAATTACATCATGATGATAGTCGTTCTGATGCACTTTGATAGAAACTGTCAACACCCCATTGAGCCCCGAACCGGTGCGACATAGCATCGGAACCAAGGATGAGGCCCGGTCGAAACCAGGCTGGACAAGGGAGCATGCGATGAGGCCGACCCGGCGCGACTACAGTCTGATCGGACGCGATGCCCAGGCCGCCGTCGAGAGCGGCCTTGCCGCCGCCGAGTGGTATCGGTGCGACATTCCCCGCAAGCGCATGAAGGAACTCATGCAGCGCAAGGACGCGCCGGCGATCCGCGACACCGCCCTATGGCTTGCCGGCCTGCTGCTGAGCGGCCTCGCCGCCGGGCTGCTATGGGGAAGCTTGTGGTGCGTGCCGTTCTTCGCGCTCTACGGCATTCTCTATGGCTCGGCCTCGGACTCGCGCTGGCACGAATGCGGGCATGGCACCGCCTTCCGCACGCGCTGGATGAACGACGTCGTCTATCATATCGCCTGCTTCATGATCATGCGCGAGCCGACGATCTGGCGCTGGAGCCATACACGTCACCACACCGACACCATCATCGTCGGCCGCGACCCTGAGATCGCCGCCATGCGCCCACCGGCAATCTTGCGCCTCCTCTGCAATATCTTCGCGATCGCCTCGACCTGGGCTGCCCTCAAGGGCCTGGTCCTGCATGCCACAGGCCGGCTCAGCCAGGAGGAAGAAACTTTCGTGCCGGAGATGGAACGCGGCAAGGTCTATTTGGTCGCACGCATCTGGCTCGCCATTCACGCCGCCACCGTCGCGCTTTCGCTGGCACTGCATTCCTGGCTGCCGATGATGTTCGTCGGTGTCCTGCCCACCATGTATGGCGGCTGGCTGACCCTCTATTTCGGGCTGACGCAGCATGCCGGCCTGGCCGAGAACGTGCTCGACCACCGCCTGAACTCCCGCACCGTCTACATGAACCCGTTCTTCCGCTTCGTGTATTGGAACATGAACTATCATGTCGAACACCACATGTTCCCGATGGTGCCCTATCACGCGCTGCCGGAACTGCATAAGGCCATGCTGGCCGACACGCCGACGCCCTATCGCAGCACGATCCAGGCCTATCGCGAGATCATCCCGGCCCTGCGCCGCCAGATGAAGGATCCGGAGTATTTCGTGCGCCGTATGCTGCCGTCCAGCGCTCGCCCCTATCGCCCTGATCTACATGGTGAAGTGGTCATGCCCGACGACCCGCGTGCCCGCTTTGCCGGCCAGCACCACTGACAGACAAAAGACACAAGACCATATCGGGAGGAGAAAATGAGCAACTGGATCGACGCCTGCGATGCCGACGATATCGAGCAGGAAGACGTTCTGCGCTTCGATCATGGCGGCCGCACCTATGCGCTCTACCGCAGTCCGGACGACGAATATTTTGCCACCGACGGGCTGTGCACCCACGAGCAGATCCACCTGGCCGACGGCCTGGTGATGGACGACATCATCGAATGCCCCAAGCACAATGGCCGGTTCAACTACAAGACCGGCGAAGCCAAGGGCGCGCCGGTCTGCATCAACCTGAAGACCTATGCCGTCCGGCTCGCCGACGGCAAGCTTCAGATCCAGCTGGGTTGATCCGATGCAGCCGGGCATGGTCATCGTCGGCGCCGGCGAGGCAGGCGCCAGGGCAGCCTTCGCCCTTCGCGAGAACGGCTGGGCCGGCTCCATCACCCTGGTCGGGGACGAAGTTCACGCCCCCTATGAGCGACCGCCCTTGTCGAAGGCGGCGCTGCTCGACGAGACCGGCCCCTCCCCGCGCTATATCGTAGCCGAGGAGCGTTTCGAGGCCGAAGCCATCACCCATCTGGCCAAGCGAAGCGTGGTGGCGATCGAACCGGAGCGGCGGCTGGTTCGGTTCGATGACGGCAATGCCCTAGCCTATGAGAAACTGCTTCTTGCCACCGGTGCCGCGCCGCGACGGCTGCCGCTGGCAGGCGCGAACAGGCCTGGATGCGTGACGCTGCGGCGTTTCGAGGATGCCCTGCATCTGCGGGAACGCTTTCGCCCGGGGGCGGAGATTGCCATCATCGGCGGCGGGTTCATTGGCCTGGAACTTGCGGCCAGCGCCCGCCAGCGCGGTGCGGCGGTGACCATTATCGAGGCCCTTCCGCGCCTGCTCAGCCGGGGGGTGCCGGCCGCTATCGCGGAGGTTGTGCAAGAGCGCCATTGCGCCGCGGGCTGCACCTTGCTGTGCGGTGAAGGCATCACCGCCATCGAGGAGGAGCCCGACGGCCTCGCTGTCCGCCTCACCAGCGGCAAATTGGTGCTCGCCGATCTCGTCGTTCTCGGTGTCGGCGCCTCGCCCAGCACGGCGCTGGCGGAGGCTGCAGGCCTTGTGATCGACAATGGCGTCGCCGTCGACTCCAGGCTGTGCACCAGCGACCAAGCCATCTTCGCCGCCGGTGATTGCTGTTCCTTTCCCCTGCCCGTCTATGGTGGACGGCGCGTGCGCCTGGAATCCTGGCGCAATGCCCAGGAACAAGGCGCCCATGCCGCCCGCGCCATGCTGGGCGAGGAAGCCGCCTTCGACGCCGTGCCCTGGTTCTGGTCGGATCAGTATGACCTCTCCCTGCAGGTCGCCGGGCTGGTCGACGAAGGGCGTCACACCATTCGCCGCGACGGTGCGGAGGGCTCCTTCATCCTCTGTCATCTCGACGATAACGGGCGCCTGGTCGCTGCCAGTGGCATCGGTCCCGGCAATGCGATCGCCCGCGATATCAGGCTGTGCGAAATGCTGATCGCCAAGCGCGCCCATCCTGACAAGGACAGGCTTGGCGATCCCAATACCCGCCTCAAATCCCTTCTCGCCGCCTAGGGCAAAGCGCTTACCAGCCCCTTTGCCCTCCTCTTTGTTTCAACGTTGCTTTGCGATTTCCGGCAATGCCGTCAAATCGCAAGACGCCTTAGGAATTGTGGACACTTATCTGATCCATAGGACAGTAGCAGCGAGAGTTACGACGGCGAGATAATTTCTAGCGGTT